>NZ_CP108677.1:0-1425480 GCF_035994945.1 Streptomyces sp. NBC_01216 | reverse complement strand
TCGCCGACGCGTACGGGCGCATCGCGGGGCCCACCAGTGAGCAGGCCCGCGCCTGCCGTGCCCAGGCCGCCCGCTGCCGTGCCGAACTCGGCCAGGTGACGGAGGCGCTCACGGCGCTGGAAGCCGTACTGGCCGTGGTCCGGGCCGTGGACGGCGACGTCAGCGAGGAGGCCGTGGAGCTCCGCCGGGACATCGGCATGCTGCTCCTCGCGCAGGGCCGGGCCGCCGACGCCCTGGTCGTCCTCGAACCGCTGCACGCCGACCTGAACGTCGTCTACGGCCCGGCGGACGAGCTGACCGCCGAGATCGCCGAGGCGCTGGCGCTGACACGGCTCGACCTCGACGGCCAGGCGTCCTGAGCAGTCCTGCCGGGTCAGGTCCGGGGACTGGAGAAAGAGAGATCATGAGCGGTAAGAAGTTCGGAGAGGGCAGCGACGGCGTGGCCCTTCAAGTGCGTCAGGTGGAGCAGGCGCTCCGGACCGTGTACGTGGACGGCGGTCTCCTGCACGTCGGCGACCTGGAGGGCAAGCCACCCCAGGAACGGGAACCCCGGTTGCTGTCACGGGCGCTGACGGCCCAGGCCGTACGCATGGTCACCGGCTTCAGCCCGCAGGAGGCGGCGGACACCGTCATAGACGGAATCGCAGACCAGGGCATAGACGCCATCGCGGTGGTGGACGGCCCCGACCCACACGTCTACCTCGTTCAAGCCAAGTGGAGCCAGTACGGCAAGGCCAAGAGCGAGCGGGAAGCCGTGCTCGAACTGCTGGCCGGGCTGCGGCTCATCGACGACGAGGACTTCGCGCCGTTCAACCCGCGCGGCCGTCGGCTGGCCGAACAGGCCAAGGCCGTCATGTCGCAGGGGCCGGTGCCCGTCACCCAGGTCGTCGTACTCATGCGTACGGATGACGTGATCGAGGGGTTCCGGCACGCTCTGGTCAACGGCGAGAAGGAATTCAACCGGTTCGGCGACCTCCTCGACCACGAGATCATCCTCGCTCCCGACGTCTGGGCCTCGGTGCGGAAGGACCTGGCGCCGAAGCCCGTGGAGCTGGACACCATCCTCTTCCCCTGGTTCGGGGTCAACGCTCCCTACGAGTCCTATCAGGGGGTCGTCGCGGCGGAGATCGTCGCGGAGTGGGCCGAGCACGGCTCCCACCTGTTCAACCTCAACATCCGCAATCCGCTGGGCAGGACGTCGATCAACAACGAGCTGATCGAGACCCTCACCGAGGAACCCGCGCATTTCCTCTACTTCAACAACGGCATCACGGTGCTCTGCGAATCGGTCGAGAAGACGTACCAGTCGATGCGAACGCCCCACACCTACCCGCTCACACTCAAACTGCACAACGCGAGCGTCGTGAACGGTGCCCAGACCGTCAGATCCGTCGCCGATGCCGTGGCCGCCGATGAGGGCGCAGCCTCCGCGCAGGTGCCGGTGCGGATCATCGTCACCGGCAAGTCGGCCGATTTCGCCAAGAGGACCACGCAGGCGACCAACAGGCAGAACCGGGTGGAGCCGCGGGACTTCATCGCGCTCGACCCGGTACAGGCTGCCATTCTGGAGGAGATGCGGGCGGAACTCGGGCTCGACTACAGCGTCCGCCGGGGCGAACTGGACCCGCCCGAGGACACGGGGTGCTCGGTTGTCGAGGCCGCGTGCGCCCTCGCCTGCGCCCACCCCGACAGCCAGTACGCCGCCCGGATGGCCACCACACTGGACGTGCTGTGGGAACGCGGCGCTCAGGGCATCTACGACGTGCTCTTCCGGCCTCAGCCCGGGGCGTACCTCCTGTGGAACGCGGTGCAGGTCCTGCGCGCCGTCCGCCGAGAGCTGCACACCCTGCGCTCGCGCTACGAAGGCCGTGGTGCCGCCCTCATCGAGCACGGCCCCTACCTGCTCACGCACCTCGTCTTCCGGAGCCTGGACACCGAGGCGATCGACGAGCCGGACCCCAAGCTCGAATGGTCCGCCGCTGCTGTGGCTCGGGTACCCGGCCTGGTCAAGGAACTGCTGCCCACGGTCGCCGCGGCAATCGACGGACTCTACGGCGACCGGTCGCAGATCCGAGCGGTGTGCGCGGACATCGTCCGCTGCCGCGAGATCGCCGACCGGGTACTCGGCGGCACAGCGGCTCAGGACCCGGCCGAGCGGGACAAGTACCGCCGCGTTCCCGCACAGCGCAAGGCTCGCCGGCCGAACGCCGTACACGTCCTCATCGACCAGGGGACGCTGGAAGAAGGCGACCCGCTCACCCTGACCACCGCCTACCCCATGGAGGCAGAGGCTCTGGCGGGTTGGCTGGCCGAGGACGAGCGGCGCTCGCGCGCCACCTGGGTCAAGCACCGGTCCCGGCCCGTGCTGTGGGCAGCCGACGGCAAGCAGTACTCGCCGTCCGGACTGATCACCCACATGTGGAAGCTCGCCGAATGGGAGCAGCGACCCGTGGCGAACCAGGGCACCGCTCGATGGCTCACCTCCAGCGGCGAGACCCTCGCCGACCTGGCATGGCGAGTCCTCAGCAATCTCGAAGAACCTCTGCCGGGCGGCGAAGACGACTGACGACAGCCGGGAGGGGCCGCCGGCAAGGAGGCTCGCCTGCTGCCCCGCCCCGCACCCCGATGAGGAGATCCGCCCATGCCCCGCCTCGCCTTCGACTGCGGGTGCCGCCGCACGACGAGGCGAACGCGTAGGCGGTCAAGCAGAAGGCGTCCGTCAACACGGTCACCCGAGCCGTGGAGATCCGCGACATCGCCGTCCTGGAAGAGCTCACCCCCGCCTACGAGAGGACCGCTCCCGCCCCCGAGCAGCGTCTCTTCGCCGCCTTCTCGGACGGGGACCTGGCCGCCCTCGGCGTCGACGGGACGATCCCGCGCCAGGCCCGGGTCCTGACCAGCGTGGAGCAACTGGATGCCTTCGCGCCGTTCTTTCCCCAGGACCAGCGTGAGGTGCTCGAATACCTCGCCGCCGGCTTCACGGTGGAGGAGGTACGGCGGGACGTGGTCGCCGTCCACCTCGCCGCCGCGGAAGGTGCCGGGCCCGTCGACGCCTTCGCCGGACGGGCGCTGTCCACCGCGCGCCGACGAGCCGCACCAGCGGACCCACGACAGCAGGGTCTCCCTCAAGGCGGTCGGGATCAGGGTGGCGGGACGGTCGACGAAGATGCGCAGGAACTACCGCTCCACGCACGAGATCCTCAGCTGGTCCACCGCGCTGCTCATCGGCCGGCCCTTCGCGGAACTGGAGGACGACGCCCGCCACGAGACCCTGCTCGGCTACCGCTCGGCCCTGCGCGGGAACGGCCCCGAGAACCACGGCGCGGGCTCCGCGGACGTGGACCGCCTCCAGCACGAGGCCGACCTGCTGGCGTCGCCCCTCGCCGTCCGCCTCTACGACCTGCGGCACTCGGGCCTGTCCACCCGGCTGAACGCCGGCGTCGATCCCACCGAGGTCGCCGAACGGGCGGGCATCAGCGTCGAGGTCCTCATGACCAGGTACGCGAGGTGCCTCTTCAGTCGCCAGGCCCTCGCCGACAGGCGCGTCGACGCGCTTCCGGACGAATACGGCTGAGGGGTCGTCAACCTCCTCGTGGTGAACCGAGCGCCTCACGCGGATCTCGTGCCCTGAGTGTGTTCCAGCGCGAGCCCGTGCCCTGTCGAGGCACGGCTTCCACGCCCTGCGTCACTTCTACGCCTCCGAGGAACTGGGGGCCGGGGAATCGGTCGTCTCCCTCGCACGCCGGCTCGGGCACTCCGACCCCGGGTTCACGCTGCGGAAGTACTCCCACTTCCTGCCCCGCGCGGGCGCACGGGGAAGCGCCGCCATCGACGCGCTCTTCGCGTAGCCTCGGCGTGAGGGCGGCGGTCCGGCAGAGCGGCCCGTAGGAGCCCGACACCAGCCCAAAGTCCCAGAGAAGTCCCACGGATGCCGCCGCACCCCTCCCTGACCCGCTTCATCGCAGGTCAGACGGGATGCGGCGGCATCCGCGCATCAAATGTCGCGGAAGATCTCGATCTGCGCGCCCACCGAGTTCAGCCGCTCGGCCAGCTCCTCGTACCCCCGGTTGATGACGTACACGTTGCGCAGCACCGACGTGCCCTCCGCCGCCATCATCGCCAGCAGCACGACCACCGCCGGGCGCAGTGCGGGCGGGCACATCATCTCCGCGGCGCGCCAGCGGGTCGGGCCCTCGACCAGGACGCGGTGCGGGTCGAGGAGTTGCAGCCGGCCGCCGAGGCGGTTGAGGTCGGTGAGGTAGATCGCCCGGTTGTCGTAGACCCAGTCGTGGATGAGGGTCTTGCCCTGGGCGGTCGCCGCGATGGCCGCGAAGAACGGCACGTTGTCGATGTTCAGGCCGGGGAACGGCATCGGGTGGATCTTGTCGATCGGCGCCTCCAGTTTGGAGGGGCGGACCGTCAGGTCGACCAGGCGTGTCCGGCCGTTGTCGGCGGCGTACTCGGGCGAGCGGTCGTGGTCGAGTCCCATCTCCTCCAGAACCGCGAGCTCGATCTCCATGAACTCGATGGGGACACGGCGGATCGTCAGTTCCGACTCGGTGACGACAGCCGCGGCCACCAGGCTCATCGCCTCGACCGGGTCCTCGGAGGGGGAGTAGTCGACGTCCACGTCGATCCGCGGCACTCCGTGGACGGTGAGCGTGGTCGTGCCGATGCCCTCGACGCGGACGCCGAGTGCCTCCAGGAAGAAGCAGAGGTCCTGGACCATGTAGTTGGAGGAGGCGTTGCGGATGACGGTGACGCCGTTGTTGCGCGCGGCGGCGAGCAGCGCGTTCTCGGTCACGGTGTCACCGCGCTCGGTCAGCACGATCGGACGGTCGGGCGAGACGGCCGGCTCGACCTGGGCGTGGTACAGGCCCTCGGTGGCGGTGATGTCGAGGCCGAAGCGGCGCAGCGCGATCATGTGGGGTTCGATCGTGCGGGTGCCGAGGTCGCAGCCGCCCGCGTACGGCAGTCTGAAGCGGTCGAGGCGGTGCAGCAGCGGGCCGAGGAACATGATGATCGACCGGGTGCGGATCGCCGCCTCCGCGTCGATGGACTCCATGTCCAGCTCGGCGGGCGGCACGATCTCGAGGTCGACACCGTCGTTGATCCAGCGGGTGCGGACGCCGATGGAGTTGAGGACCTCCAGGAGGCGGAACACCTCCTCGATGCGGGCCACCCGGCGCAGTACCGTGCGCCCCTTGTTGAGGAGTGAGCCGCACAGCAGCGCGACACAGGCGTTCTTGCTCGTCTTGACGTCGATGGCGCCGGACAGCCGCCGTCGGCCGACGACGCGCAGATGCATCGGGCCGGCGTATCCCAGGGACACGATCTCGCTGTCGAGGGCCTCTCCGATGCGGGCGATCATCTCAAGGCTGATGTTCTGATTGCCGCGCTCGATCCGGTTGACGGCGCTCTGGCTCGTGGCCAGGGCTTCGGCGAGCTGCGTCTGTGTCCAGCCACGGTGCTGGCGGGCGTCACGGATGAGCTTGCCGATGCGTACGAGGTAGTCGTCTGCCATGGCGTCACGTTATCTCAGATATGAGATGAGGCTGTCGTGGGGTGCGCCGTCTGGGTGGCGGGTCGCGCGTGAGCGGTCTCGGGCCTCGCCCGGTGCGGGAGTTCCGGTCGGCCCTGAGGTCGGGCGTGTCGCTGACACCCCGTGAGCTCCCCGTGCGGTGTGGTCGCCTCCTGTCCCGGCGCCACCCTCCCGCCCCGCCCGCCTTCCACTGAACACGTCACGATCCTGGGCCGTATCGAGGGTGGGCGCCATCGCGGTGGGTCCGTTCGGGTGCGTGCGCGGCCCGTCCGGGGGCAGGGTCCCTCCGGCCTCGGTCGCGATGCCGGACGTCCTCCCGGTCGGCGGGGGTGCGGCCGGGGTCCCGTCGTGGCGCGCCTCCCCTCAGGGGTCCCTCTCGTGTGACCCCTGAGGGGCGTCCGGCCCGGGTGTCCGTCGCGACAGACGCCCGGGTCGGATGACAACGGACACGCATGCCGGGCATGACCGAGCGACCGGGATGCACTAGAGTTATCTCGACATCGAGATAACTGCCTGGCGCACCGCAGCCGCCCATCCGGTAAGGGTTACCTAACTAAGCCTTACCTTAGCGGACCGGCGAGGAGTCGTGGCGGCAGCATGGCGGTAGAACGCGCACATTGATGAAGGAGACTGTCGTGTCGGCGAACAGCTTCGACGCCCGCAGCACGCTGCAGGTGGGCGACGAGTCGTACGAGATCTTCAAGCTGGACAAGGTGGCGGGCTCGGCTCGCCTCCCCTACAGCCTGAAGGTGCTGCTGGAGAACCTGCTCCGCACCGAGGACGGCGCGAACATCACCGCCGACCACATCCGTGCGCTCGGCGACTGGGACTCGCAGGCTCAGCCGAGCCAGGAGATCCAGTTCACGCCGGCCCGCGTGATCATGCAGGACTTCACCGGTGTCCCCTGTGTCGTCGACCTCGCCACCATGCGCGAGGCCGTCGCGGCGCTCGGCGGTGACCCGGCGAAGATCAACCCGCTGTCCCCGGCCGAGATGGTCATCGACCACTCCGTCATCGCCGACAAGTTCGGCACCCACGACGCGTTCGCGCAGAACGTCGAGCTGGAGTACGGCCGCAACCGCGAGCGCTACCAGTTCCTGCGCTGGGGCCAGACCGCCTTCGACGACTTCAAGGTCGTCCCGCCCGGCACGGGCATCGTCCACCAGGTGAACATCGAGCACCTGGCCCGCACCGTCATGGTCCGGGGCGGGCAGGCGTACCCCGACACCCTGGTCGGCACCGACTCGCACACCACCATGGTCAACGGCCTCGGTGTGCTGGGCTGGGGCGTCGGCGGTATCGAGGCCGAGGCCGCCATGCTCGGCCAGCCGGTCTCGATGCTCATCCCGCGCGTCGTCGGCTTCAAGCTGACCGGCGAACTCCCGGCCGGCACGACCGCCACCGACCTCGTGCTCACCATCACCGAGATGCTGCGCAAGCATGGCGTCGTCGGCAAGTTCGTCGAGTTCTACGGTGAGGGCGTCGCCGCCACCTCGCTCGCCAACCGCGCCACCATCGGCAACATGTCGCCGGAGTTCGGCTCCACCGCCGCCATCTTCCCGATCGACGGCGAGACCCTGAACTACCTCAAGCTCACCGGCCGCTCCGAGCAGCAGGTCGCGCTCGTCGAGGCGTACGCCAAGGAGCAGGGCCTCTGGCTCGACCCGGCCGCCGAGCCCGACTTCTCCGAGAAGCTGGAGCTCGACCTCTCCACGGTCGTTCCGTCGATCGCCGGCCCGAAGCGCCCGCAGGACCGCATCGTCCTCGCCGAGGCCGCCACGCAGTTCGCCCTGGACGTCCGCAACTACGTGGACGAGGTCGACGAGGCGGGCAAGGAGTCCTTCCCGGCCTCCGACGCCCCGGCGAACCACCCCGACGGCGCGCCGTCGAAGCCCGTCACGGTCACCGCCCCCGACGGCTCGACGTACGAGATCGACCACGGCGCCGTCACCGTCGCCGCGATCACCTCCTGCACCAACACCTCGAACCCGTACGTCATGGTCGCCGCCGCGCTCGTCGCGAAGAAGGCCGTGGAGAAGGGCCTGACCCGCAAGCCGTGGGTCAAGACCACCCTCGCCCCGGGCTCGAAGGTCGTCACCGACTACTTCGACAAGGCGGGTCTGACCCCTTACCTCGACAAGGTCGGCTTCAACCTCGTCGGCTACGGCTGCACCACCTGCATCGGCAACTCCGGCCCGCTGCCGGAGGAGGTCTCCAAGGCCGTCAACGAGCACGACCTGGCCGTGACCTCGGTACTCTCGGGCAACCGGAACTTCGAGGGGCGCATCAACCCCGACGTCAAGATGAACTACCTGGCCTCCCCGCCGCTGGTCGTCGCCTACGCCCTCGCGGGCTCCATGAAGGTGGACATCACCAAGGACGCCCTCGGCACCGACACCGACGGCAAGCCGGTCTACCTGGCCGACATCTGGCCCTCCGAGGCCGAGGTCAACGACGTCGTCGCCAACGCCATCGGCGAGGACATGTTCTCCAAGTCCTACCAGGACGTGTTCGCGGGCGACGCCCAGTGGCAGGCGCTCCCGATCCCGACCGGCAACACCTTCGAGTGGGACGCCGAGTCCACCTACGTCCGCAAGCCCCCGTACTTCGAGGGCATGACGATGGAGACCACCCCGGTCGCCGACATCACCGGCGCCCGCGTGCTGGCGAAGCTGGGCGACTCGGTCACCACCGACCACATCTCCCCGGCCGGTGCCATCAAGGCCGACACCCCGGCCGGCCAGTACCTCACCGAGCACGGTGTGGAGCGTCGTGACTTCAACTCCTACGGCTCGCGCCGTGGCAACCACGAGGTCATGATCCGCGGCACGTTCGCCAACATCCGCCTGCGCAACCAGATCGCGCCGGGCACCGAGGGCGGCTTCACGCGTGACTTCACGCAGGACGGCGGCCCGGTCTCCTTCATCTACGACGCCTCGCGGAACTACCAGGCCGCCGGCACCCCGCTGGTGATCCTGGGCGGCAAGGAGTACGGCTCCGGCTCGTCCCGTGACTGGGCGGCCAAGGGCACCGCGCTCCTCGGCGTCAAGGCCGTCATCACCGAGTCGTACGAGCGCATCCACCGCTCGAACCTCATCGGCATGGGCGTCCTGCCGCTGCAGTTCCCGGCCGGCCAGTCGGCCGACTCGCTCGGCCTGACCGGTGAGGAGACCTTCTCCATCGCCGGTATCACCGAGCTGAACGAGGGCACCACCCCTAGCACGGTCAAGGTCACCACCGACACCGGTGTCGAGTTCGACGCGGTCGTCCGCATCGACACCCCCGGTGAGGCGGACTACTACCGCAACGGCGGCATCATGCAGTACGTGCTGCGGAACCTGATCCGCGGCTGAACCGGCGTCCGCGGCTGACCGCCGCGGGACCGGAACACGGCAAGGGCCCTCTCCCCGCCCGGGGGAGAGGGCCCTTGCCGTGTTCCGGAGCGGCCCGGTCAGCCGAGCAGCTGGACCTCCGCCAGCTCACCGCCCGAACCCGACAGCACCAGACGGTATTTCGCGTACGGGCGCGGCGCGTGCACCGAGAACACCCGGGTCTGCCGCGCCCAGGCGAAGGTCTCGCCGCCCCGCCGGTCCAGGTCCTTCCAGGCCACCCCGTCCGCGGAGCCCTGGAGCACCCAGCCCGCCGGCGCCTTCGCCCGGTCCGCCGGCGAGGTCAGCGTGTACTGGACCGCCTTCACCCGTCCGGCCACGGGCAGGCCGACCGCGCCGGTCACCGGCCCCGCCGTCGCCGAGGTGTCGTCGAACAGGGGCCCCGCGCCCTTCACCAGGTCCGCACGCGGGACCGGCACCTGGTCGTCCTTCGTGATCGAGACCGGTCCCGCCGTGGCACCCGTGCCCCAGGCCGAGGGCCTCGGCCCCATGTCGAACCTCAGCGTGCCGCCGCGGGCGAGCAGCTCGTGCGGCAGGGCGGTGGAGTTCCACCGCTTGCCGTTCAGCCGCACGCCCTGGACGTAGATGTTGCGGGCGCTGTTGCGCGGGGCCTCCACGACCAGTGTGCGTCCGTTGTCCATCCGGACGGTCGCCTTCGTGAAGAGCGGCGAACCGATCGCGTACTCCCCGCTGCCCATCACCAGCGGGTAGAAGCCGAGCGCCGAGAAGAGGAACCAGGCCGACTGCTCGCCGTTGTCCTCGTCGCCGTGGTAGCCCTGGCCGATCTCGCTGCCGGTGTAGAGCCGGGACAGCACCTCACGCACTTTCGAAGCCGTCTTCCACGGCTGCCCGGCCGCGTCGTACATGTACGGCACGTGATGCGCGACCTGGTTGGAGTGGCCGTACATGCCCATCCGGACGTCCCGCGCCTCGGTCATCTCGTGGATGACGCTGCCGTAGGAGCCGACGAACTCCGGGCTCGCCGTCTCCGGCGTCGAGAAGTAGGCGTCGAGCTTCTTCGCCAGGCCCGCGCGGCCTCCGTACAGGCCGGCGAGGCCCCGCGAGTCCTGCGGGGCGGTGAAGGCGTAGCCCCAGCCGTTGGTCTCGGTGTAGTCGTGGCCCCAGATCCGCGGGTCGTACGAGGCCGACGGCACCCGCCAGGCGCCGGTGGCGTCGCGGCCCTGGAAGAAGCCGGCCTCGGGGTCGAAGAGGGAGACGTAGGAGCGCGCCCGGTCGAGGAAGTACGCCGACTCCTCCCGGTAACGCTTCTTGCCGGTCTTCTCGTAGAGCGCGCGGCCCATCTTCGCGATGCCGTAGTCGTTGAGGTACCCCTCCAGAGACCAGGAAAGGCCCTCGTGGGTCGCGGTGGAGGTGTAGCCGAGGAACGGCGAGGTTTCCATGCCCTTGCGTCCTACGCCGCCGCTCGGCGGCACCACGGTCGCGTTCTTCAGCGCGGCCTCGTACGCCGCCTCCGCGTCGAAGTCCACGCCCTTGACGAAGGCGTCGGCGAAGGCCACGTCGGAGGAGGTGCCGGTCATCAGGTCCGCGTAGCCAGGGGAGGACCAGCGGGAGATCCAGCCGCCGTCCTTGTACTGCTGGACGAAGCCGTCGACCAGTTCCCCCGCCTTCCTCGGGGTGAGGAAGGAGTAGGCGGGCCACGTCGTCCGGTAGGTGTCCCAGAAGCCGTTGTTGACGTACACCTTCCCGTCGACGATCTTCGCGCCCGTCCGGGTCGGGGTGTCCGGGCCCGTCCCGGGTGAGAAGGGGCTGGCGTACACGTGCCGGGAACCGGCCTTCTCGAAACCGGAGTTGGGGTAGAGGTACAGCCGGTAGAGGCTGGAGTAGAGGGTCACCAGCTGGTCGTGGGTCGCGCCCTCGACCTCCACCCGCTCCAGGACCGCGTCCCAGGCGTCCTGCGCCCGGCCCCGGACCCGTTCGAAGGAGGTGCCCGCCGGAATCTCGTCCGCGAGGTTCGCCTTGGCCTGGTCGACGGAGATCAGTGACGTCGCCAGCCGCAGGGTCACGGTCCGCCCGGCGCCCGGGTCGAAGCGGAAGTAGCCCTTCACGCCCTCGGCCGCCGAGGAGAGGACCGGCGCGTCGAAGACGCCGTACACGAACATCCGGGTGGCGCCCGCGGACAGTCCGCTCCGCACGTCGGAGTAGCCGGTGAAGGAGGAGGCCGCCGCGTCCAGGGTCAGACCGCCCTCCCGCGTGACGTTGTCGAAGACGACGCTCGCGTCCCTGCCCGGAAAGCGGAAGCGCATCGCGGCGGCGTGGTCGGCCGGGGCCATCTCGGCCTTGAGGCCGTTCTCGAAGGTGACGCCGTAGTAGTGCGGTCGGGCGGTCTCCTTCTCGTGCCGGAAGGCCAGGGCCCGCGCGGACCGGTCCGTCTCCGGGACGCCGGCCGCCGCCGAGGGCATCACCTGGAAGGTCTGCCGGTCGCCCATCCAGGGGCTCGGCTCGTGGCTCGCCGCGAACGCCTGCAGGGTCGGCAGGTTGTCGGCGTTGTTGCCGCGCGCGTACTCGTACAGCCAGCCCTTGGACGCGGCGTTGGTAACCGGCGTCCAGAAGTTGAAGCCGTGCGGGACCGCGGTCGCGGGGAAGGTGTTGCCGCGCGAGAACGAGCCGCTGGAGTGGGTGCCGCGGGTCGTCGAGGCGTAGTCCGACAGCCGTTCCCGCCGCTTCTCGGGAGCCTTCGGCCGCAGGGAGATGTCGTCGATCCAGCCCTGGAACTTCGCCGGCCCCCGGGGGGAGTCGTACGCCACCAGGATCCGGTCCACCGTCCTGCCGGCCGCGACCGAACCGATCGAGGCGGTGACCTGGTTCCACTGGTTGACGTAGAGGCGCTTGGCCGCGCCCTGGCCCTGCGGAGTGAGCGGGCCGCCGTGCGCGTCGGTGGCCCGCAGCTCGCTCAGGTAACTGCCGTCGGTGAAGGCGAGGTCCACCGACACGTTCGTGGCCGGGTAGCCGAGGTCGGTCTCGGCCATGGCGGGGAAGATCCGGTAGGACAGCTCGGTGTTCCGGACGACGGCCGTGTTCACGTCGAAGACCTTGTTGTACGAGTACGCCCGGCCGGCCGCCTGGTGCGTACCGGCGTAGCGCAGCGCCCGGGTGCCCGTGAAGCCGGCGTTGGCCTTGGCGGTGGGGGAGCCGCCGGGTCCGCGGTCGACCCGGCTGCGCATGTCCTTCGGTACGGGGGCGGTGGCGTCCCCGTTCGAGAACTGGACGTCGGCGAGCTGGGTGAGGCCCGCGCCGCCGTTCTCGGTGATCTCCAGCCGGTAGTGCGCGTAGGCCGTGTCGTTCGCGAAGTCGTACGTCCTCGTCTCGAAGCGTTTCGCGAAGACCTGGTCCTCACGGGTGTCGAGGACCTTCCACTCGGCGCCGTCGGACGAGCCCTTCAGGGTCCAGTCGCGCGGATCGCGCTCGGCGGCGTCATTGGCCGACGTCAGCGCGTAGGTGACGACCTTGACGGGCGCGTCCAGGTCGAACTCGAGCCAGGCCGTCGGCTCGAACACCAGCCATTTGGTGGAGCTCTGGAGGTCGACCAGGTTCTCCTTGGTCTCACCCGAAGGGGCGTTCTCGCCGCTGGCGCGCACCTCGGTCACCCGGTCGGTGACGTTGCCCGGGATTCCGGTGGCGAAGCCGCCGTCGACCCCGGAGGTCCTCGGGGTGCCGTCCTTGCCGACGTCGACGGTGTCGCGCCACGTCGGAGGCGTCTCGTCGGCTTCGAAGGAGGTGGAGAACTCCCTGTCCGGCTTCCCCGGCCGGGCCGGGAGCGCGAGGGATGTGGAGGGGGTCGCCGCCAGGAGAAGGGCGGCGGTCGCCAGGAGGGCGGCTGCTGGAAGACGTGCCTGTCGGGCTCTCGATCCGGTGCGAATTCGGGCCTGCATACCGTGTCGTCACTCCCGCTGCAGTAGTTAGACAACGTTGTCAACTCAAGGCGCAGGAACCAGTAGTGGTCCAAGTGGGGCCCGGTGTCAAGGGTGTTCGCGGCAACGCGAGGGAGGAACCGGTGCAGATGCGGCGCGGATACCCCCGAGGTCTCAACTCGGGAAAGACTGCCGCTCAAACCCGGTCCCGATCTTGCTCAGTTGACGGAAAGTGGACTATACCTGTCGGCGTCCGGACCGGTCGGTGACGCCGACGGCCGGGTGAGGTACGCACGACGACTGCACGACGCCGCACGCGCGGCACTTCGCGAGACGACTGCACGACCCAAGCTGCATCGGCATGCGGTGGCGGGGCCCTTCGCCTGAGGCGAGAGTACGGGCGACCGGTACACCGCCTGAGTCCTGAATGAAAGCGAGGACTTGAGCATGGGATCCACCTCCGCGCACAACAACGTGGGCCTCGGCCGCCGCGATCTGATCAAGCGCTCCGCCGCGCTCGGCCTGATCTCGGTACCCACCATGAGCTTCCTGTCGGCCTGCGCGAGCAGTGACGGCGGGAGCAACGACAAGGTCGAGAAGGGGACCAAGTCCGACAAGAACCCACTCGGCGTGAACGAGTCGGCGCCGCTGGACTTCGTCCTCTTCGACGGCGGCTTCGGCCAGGACTACGCCAAGGACGCGGTGAAGGTCTACGAGGCCAACTACCCCAAGGCGAAAGTCAAGTTCGCGGCCACCCAGAAGATCACCACGGAGCTGCAGCCGCGCTTCAACGGCGGCAACCCGCCGGACCTGATCGACAACTCCGGTGCCGAGCAGATGGACATGGGTGTCCTCGTCGGCCAGAAGCAGCTGGCCGATCTCACCCCGCTGCTGGACGCCGCCTCCATCGACGACCCGAGCAAGAAGGTCCGCGACACCCTCCGTCCGGGCATCGTGGAGATGGGCCAGTTCGACGGCGACCCGGTCTGGATCATGTACTACGCGTACACCGTCTACGGCGTCTGGTACTCGCAGAAGCTGCTCGACTCGCTCGACGCGAAGTACCCCGAGACCTGGGACGAGATGCTGGCCGTCTGCGAGAAGGCCAAGAAGAAGGGCATCGCGGGCTGGACCTACGCGGGCAAGCACCCGTACTACATCCCCTTCTCGCTCTACCCGATGATCGCCAAGGTCGGTGGCCGCGAGGTCCTGGACGCGATCGACAACCTGGAGCCGAAGGCCTGGGAGCACCCCGCGGTCAAGGCGTGTTTCGAGGCATACTACGAGCTCCAGCGGAAGGGCTACATCCTCCAGGGCACCCCGGGTCTCGACCACATCCAGTCGCAGACCGCCTGGACCGAGGGCAAGGCCCTCTTCATCCCGAACGGTTCCTGGGTGGAGAACGAGGCGGCGAAGACCATGCCGGCGGACTTCGACCTCGCGGTGTCGGGACCGACCGGCATCGACTCCTCCGACAAGATGCCCTTCGGCACCATCTGGGCCTCCGGCGGCGAGCCCTTCATCGTGCCCGCGAAGGCGAAGAACGTCGAGGGCGGCATGGAGCAGCTGCGCATCATGCTGAGCGAGGCATCCTCGAAGAACTTCACCCAGTCCGTGAAGTCGCTGACCGCGTTCAACGGCGGCACCGACGGCATCGACCTGACCCCGGGTCTGAAGTCCGGTGTGGCGGCCCTCGACAAGGCCGGACAGAACGTCGTCAACCCGCGTCTGCAGGACTGGTACGTGGCGCTGCAGAAGGAGAAGATCGGCGTCGCCGGCCTCGGCGAGATGATGGCCGGCCGCGCGACCCCGGCCGAGACGATCAAGAAGATCCAGAAGTACGCCGACGAGGCGGCCAAGGACTCCTCGATCAAGCACTACAAGCACCAGTGAGCTGTGCCGGGGCCCCTTCCCGCCGACCGGGAGCGGGCCCCGGCCCCTCGCGTCCGGCACACGCGCCACGCACGGCACCAGCGGCTTGACCGCGGGAGGATCGGGGTCGGTAGGAATGCAACACGGCAAGTACCGCTTCATCGTGGGGTTCCTGGCGGCCCCCCTGGCCCTGTACGTGCTGTTCGTCATATGGCCGTTCATCCAGTCCATCTACTACTCGTTCACGGACTGGAGCGGACTCAGCCCCGAGTTCCGGATGGTCGGGTTCGACAACTACAGCCGCCTGCTGGACGACGAGATCTTCTGGAAGTCGCTCCAGCACAGTCTGACGCTGGCGGTCGTGCTGCCGCTGGTCACCGTCGGCCTGGCGCTGTTCTTCGCGTTCATGCTCAACGTCGGCGGCCGGCGCCGCGGGGGAGCGGCCGTCGCCGGTGTCCGGGGCTCCGCCTTCTACAAGATCGTGTACTTCTTTCCGCAGGTCCTGTCGATCGCGATCGTCGCGCTCCTCTTCCAGTTCGCCTACAACCCGAACAGCGGCGCGATCAACTCGGTGCTCAAGGGCGTCGGTCTCGGCAGCGTCCAGCCCGACTGGCTGGGTGACCCGGACCTCGCCCTCATCTGCGTGATGATCGTCCTCGTCTGGTCCACGGTCGGCTTCTTCGTGGTCCTCTTCTCGGCGGGCATGGCATCCATCCCGAAGGACTTCTACGAGGCGGCGCTGCTCGACGGCGCGAACCGGTTCACCACCTTCTTCAAGATCACCCTGCCGCTGCTCTGGGACACCGTGCAGTCCGGCTGGATCTACATGGGCATCCTGGCGCTCGGCGCGGAGTCCTTCGCCGTCGTCCAGATCATGACGGTCGGCCCCAACGGCGGTGGACCGGACTACTCCACCATCGTCATGCCGCTGTACGTCTACCAGAAGGCCTTCCGGGACGGTCAGGCCGCCTACGCCACAACGATCGGCGTCGCGCTGCTCGTCGTCACGCTGGCCTTCGCGGCGGTCGTGATGCGGTTCGGCCGGCGCGAGCGGCTGGAGTACTAGATGAAGACCACCGACACCCCGTCCACCGGCACCGGAGACCTGCCCGGACCGCGCGAGGCCGGAGGCGCGTCGCTGCCCCGGAAGTCCGCGGCGCCCGCGCCCCGCGACAGGGGCAGGCGCGAGGGGGCGACCCTCAACGTCTTCTCCCACGGTGTGCTGATCATCTGGGCGATCATGGTGGTGATGCCGCTGCTGTGGGCGGTCATGACCTCGTTCAAGACAGACCGCGCGATCTTCACCTCACCCTGGGCGCTGCCGGACAAGCTGCACTTCGAGAACTGGTCGCGTGCCTGGACCGAGGCGCACATGAGCGACTACTTCCTGAACACCATCCTGGTGGTCGGCGGCTCGCTGATCGGCACGCTCCTCTTCGGGTCGATGGCGGCCTACGTCCTCGCCCGCTTCGACTTCCCGGGCAACCGCTTCGTCTACTTCCTGTTCATCGGCGGGATGAGCTTCCCGGTCATCCTCGCGCTGGTGCCCCTGTTCTACGTGCTGCAGAACATGGCCCTGCTCAACACCCTGCACGGCCTGATCCTGGTCTACATCGCCTACTCGCTGCCGTTCACCGTCTTCTTCCTCACGGCCTTCTTCCGGACGCTGCCGACCTCGGTGGCGGAAGCGGCCTTCGTGGACGGCGCCTCGCACACGAGGACCTTCTTCCAGATCATGCTGCCGATGGCGAAGCCGGGCCTGATCAGCGTGGGCATCTTCAACTTCCTGGGCCAGTGGAACCAGTACCTGCTGCCGACGGTGCTCAACACCGAGCCGGAGAAGAAGGTGCTCTCGCAGGGCCTGGTGCAGCTCGCGGTGAGCCAGGGCTACAAGGGCGACTGGTCAGGGCTCTTCGCCGGCCTGGTGATGGCGATGCTGCCGGTGCTCGCCGCGTACATCGTCTTCCAGCGCCAGGTGGTGGCCGGACTCACGGCCGGCGCGGTGAAGTAGCCGGCGCGCGCCGCCGAGGGCGCGCTCCGAGACGTTCACGCCCCTACGGGCACACGGGCCGAGGCCCCCGCGGACATCCCGCCGGGGCCCCGGCCCGTCCCTCGTCGTGACCCGAACGATGCGGCTCATCCGAGCCTTGCCTCGCTCAAGGTCTTGACGGGGAACACCCCGAAAGGCTCCCCTTAGAGTTCACAAGTTGGAGAAGGAGCCGGGGTTCTCTTGACGCGCCCCGGCCGGGGCGGTGCGCGCGCCGCCCACCACAGGCGGGAGTGGATGAGTCGATGCAGACTCCGGGGTCGCAGACGTCTCTGCACAGGGCCAATCTCGAGCGGGTCGTCCGTGCGGTACGCATGGCCGGGTCGCTCACCCAGGCGGAGATCGCCCGTGCCACGGGCCTGTCCGCGGCCACGGTCTCCAACATCGTGCGGGAGCTGAAGGACGGCGGAACGGTCGAGGTCACACCGACCTCCGCCGGCGGGCGGCGGGCCCGCAGCGTCTCGCTGTCCGGCGACGCGGGCGTGGTCGTCGGCGTCGACTTCGGCCACACCCACCTGCGGGTCGCGATCGGCAACCTCGCCCATCAGGTCCTCGCCGAGGAGTCCGAACCGCTGGACGTCGACGCGTCCTCCGCCGAAGGCTTCGACCGGGCGGAGGTGCTGGTCAAACGCCTCCTCGAGGCCACCGGCATCGGTCACGGCAAGGTGATCGGCGTCGGGCTCGGCGTACCCGGACCGATCGACGTCTCCTCCGGCACGCTCGGCTCCACGTCGATCCTGCCGGGCTGGACCGGCATCAACCCCGCCGACGAACTCTCCGGCCGTCTCGGCGTGCCCGTGTACGTCGACAACGACGCCAACCTCGGCGCGCTGGGCGAGCTGGTCTGGGGCAGCGGGCGCGGGGTCAAGGACCTCGCGTACATCAAGGTGGCCAGCGGTGTCGGCGCCGGCCTCGTCATCGACGGACGCGTCTACCGGGGGCCCGGTGGCACGGCGGGGGAGATCGGGCACATCACCCTGGACGAGTCCGGTCCGGTCTGCCGCTGCGGCAACCGCGGCTGCCTGGAGACCTTCACGGCGGCCCGCTACGTCCTGCCGCTGCTCCAGCCCGGCCACGGGCCCGATCTCACCATGGAGCGGGTCGTGCAGCTGGCGCGGGAGGGGGACCCCGGCTGCCGCCGGGTGGTGGCGGACGTGGGCCGTCACATCGGCAGCGGCGTCGCCAACCTCTGCAACCTGCTGAATCCCAGCCGTGTGGTGCTCGGCGGAGACCTGGCGGAGGCCGGTGAGCTGGTCCTCGCGCCGATCCGCGACTCCGTCTCGCGCTACGCCATCCCCAGCGCCGCCCGTCAGCTGTCGCTGGCCCCGGGCGCTCTGGGTGGCCGCGCCGAGGTACTCGGCGCGCTGGCGCTCGTACTGAGCGAGATGGGCGATTCGACCCTGTTGGAGAGTGCCCTGCCGGGTTCCGCGCCCGCCTCCAAGCCTGCCTTCACTTAGATAACGAAAGGCACCGTTGTCATCTCGTTAAGAATTTACTTCTTGACGTTGATGGTGCGGCCGAGTTGACTTCGTGCCACCTCGGCCGCACGTCGCGGCCTCGTCAGGGAGGCAACTCACATGAACGCAATGACGCGTCGCATCGTCATAGGTACGGCCGCGGTCTCGATGGCTCTCTCCGTCGCCGCTTGCGGCAAGGCGGGCGACAGCGACTCGGGCAACGGCGGCGGTGGTGACAGCAAGACCATCGGTCTGCTGCTTCCGGAGAACAAGACCACGCGCTACGAGACCTTCGACCGCCCGATCATCGAGGCGAAGATCAAGGCCCTGTGCTCGGACTGCGAGGTCAAGTACAACAACGCCGCGCAGGACACCGAGACGCAGAAGAAGCAGTTCGACGCGCTCGTCACGCAGGGTGTGAAGGTCATCATCCTGGACTCGGTCGACTACAAGGCCACCAAGTCCTGGGTGCAGCAGGCGGAGAAGGACGGCGTGAAGGTCGTCGCGTACGACCGCCTGGCCGAGGGCCCGATCTCCGCCTACGTCTCGTACGACAACGAGAAGATCGGCCGCCTCCAGGGCGAGGGCCTGGTCGCCGCGCTCGGCGACAAGGCGAAGGAAGCCAACGTCGTCATGATCAACGGCTCGCCGACCGACCCGAACGCCCCGCTGTTCAAGAAGGGCGCCCACAGCGTCCTGGACTCCGGCGTCAAGAAGGTCGTCTACGAGCAGGACATCCCGGACTGGTCCCCGGACGAGGCCAACAAGAAGATGGGTGCCGCCATCGACTCCCTGGGCAAGGGCGGCTTCCAGGGCGTCTACTCCGCCAACGACGGCATGGCCGGCGGCATCATCACGGCCCTCTCCAAGCAGGGCATCAAGGTTCCGGTCGGCGGCCAGGACGCGGAGCTCGCCGGTCTCCAGCGCATCCTGACGGGTGACCAGTCCTTCACGATCTACAAGCAGATCAAGCCGGAGGCCGAGACCACCGCCGAGATCGCCGTCAAGCTCCTCAAGGGCGAGAAGATCGACGACCTGGTCCCGACCAAGGTCACCAGCCTGACCGGTGAGTTCAGCGACATCCCGGCGAAGCTGTACGACGCGCAGGTCGTCACCAAGGACAACATCGCGTCCACGATCATCGCCGACGGCGTCTACAAGGCCGCCGACATCTGCACCGCCGAGTACAAGGCGGCCTGCGAGGCGGCGGGCATCAAGTAGCACCCGCCGCCGGCCGGGCCGTCCGGCCCCGCGCGTCCCCCGTGCACGCGCCCCCGGACGGCCCGCCGGAACCGGTCCGGCGCCTCCCGCCCCGTTCAACGCCCCGCAAGCGGGGGCGGGGCGCCGGACTCCTCTCGCACCCCGAGTGCTCCCCCTGCACCACCATCCCCGCCGGTCAGGCGGCGAAGGAGATGATTCACGTGTCCGCTACGCCCGTGCTGGCGTTGCGCGGGGTCTCCAAGCGATTCGGCGCCGTCCAGGTGCTCACCGATGTCGAACTGGAGATCCACGCCGGAGAGGTCGTCGCCCTGGTCGGCGACAACGGCGCCGGCAAGTCGACCCTCGTCAAGACGATCTCGGGTGTCCACCCGATCGACGAGGGCACCATCGAGTGGGACGGCCGCCCCGTCCAGATCACCAGGCCGCACGACTCCCAGAACCTCGGCGTCGCGACCGTCTACCAGGACCTGGCGCTCTGCGACAACCTCGACGTCGTCGCCAACCTCTTCCTCGGCAGCGAGCTGCGCTCCGTGTCCGTCCTCGACGAGATCGCGATGGAGAAGCGCGCCAAGGAGCTGCTGGACACCCTGTCCATCCGCATCCCGAGCGTCCGTATCCCCGTCGCCGCCCTCTCCGGCGGTCAGCGCCAGGTCGTGGCCATCGCCCGCGCCCTGATCGGCGACCCCAAGATCGTCATCCTGGACGAGCCGACCGCCGCCCTCGGCGTCGAGCAGACCGCACAGGTGCTCGACCTGGTGGAGCGGCTGCGTGAGCGCGGCCACGGCGTCATCCTCATCAGCCACAACATGGCCGACGTCCGGGCCGTCGCGGACAAGGTCGCGGTGCTGCGGCTGGGCCACAACAACGGCGTCTTCGACGTCAAGGACACCACCCACGAGACGATCATCGCCGCCATCACCGGTGCCACGGACAACGCCGTGACCCGTCGGCAGGCCCGTACGGCCTCGGCAGCGGCCACGAAGGAGGACGCGAAGTGAGCGACCTCGCCAAGACCCCCGAGACCCCCGACAGCACCGCCGCGGCGTCCGCCGGTACCGTGACCGCCGAGGCCGCGCCCGAGCCGGCCCCCGAGGCCGCCGCCCCGATCCCCGCCGTCGACCCGCGCCTGCTGGTCCGCGAGGAGGGCCTCAAGGGCTACTGGACCGAGTTCTCCCGCAAGATCCGCGGTGGCGAAATCGGCTCGCTGCCCGTCGTCCTGGGCCTGATCGTCATCGCGATCGTCTTCCAGGTGCAGAACGGCAACTTCCTCTCCGCGAGCTCGGTCTCGAACATCGCGGTGTACTCCTCCGGCCTGGGCATCATGGCCGTCGGCATCGTCTTCGTCCTCATCCTGGGCGAGATCGACCTCTCCGTGGGCTCGGTCGCGGGCGTGGGCGCGGCCGTCTGGGCCGTCCTCAACGTCACCAACGGCATGAGCGACCTGCTCTCGGTCGTCCTCGCGGTGGTCGCCGGTCTCGCCATCGGCCTGCTGCACGGCTTCTTCTTCGCCAAGATCGGCGTCCCCGCCTTCGTGGTGACCCTGGCCGGCTTCCTCGGCTGGAGCGGCCTGCAGATCTGGCTGATGGGCAAGGAGGGCTCGATCAACGCCCCCTCCGGCTCCATCGTGGAGAACCTCACGGCGTTCTACTTCGAGGACAAGGCCGTCGCCTACGGCCTGGCCCTCGTCGCGGTCCTCGCCTACGCCGGCTCGCTGCTGCGCGACGCCAAGCGCCGCAAGGACGCGCACCTGCCCGCCCGCCCCACCAGCGAGATCGTGCTCCGCACGGCCGTCGTCGCGGTCCTCTGCTTCGTCATCGCCTACGTGCTGAACGAGCCCCAGGGCGCCCGGGGCCTGCCGCTCGCGCTGGTCCTCTTCCTCGCCGTGCTCGTGATCGCCGACTTCGTCGCCCGGCGGACCCTCTTCGGCCGCCAGGTCTTCGCTGTCGGCGGAAACGCCGAGGCCGCCCGCCGTGCCGGCATCAACGTGGACCGCATCCGGATCATCGTCTTCGGCCTGTCCGGCATGCTCGCCGCCTTCGGCGGCCTGTTCGTGGCGAGCCTCTCCGGCGGCGCCACCAAGAGCCTGGGCAGCGGCAACACGCTGATGCTGGTCATCGCCGCCGCCGTCATCGGCGGCACCAGCCTCTTCGGAGGCCGGGGCAAGGTCTGGTCCGCGCTCCTCGGCATGATCGTCATCCAGTCGATCCAGCAGGGCCTGAACATGATCGGCATGGCCAACGAGATCCAGTACATGATCACCGGCGCGGTGCTCCTCGCCGCCGTCGTGATCGACTCGGTCTCCCGCCGCACGCAGAAGACCGCGGGCCGCGCGTGACACGGGGCCCCGGGGCCCTCGCGTAACGAACCCCACAGTGCCCGGCGCCGCAGAACCGGCGCCGGGCACCGCCGCGTCCTGATCCGTGTACCGCACCGTAGGCTCTGCGGCGTGTCAGCCATTCGGGTGACGCTCACCCCGCCGCCCGCTGACCAAGGCCGGGAGCGGAACATTAGACTCGACAAAATCGGCAAGCTCGACAGTTCGAAACGCAAGGAGGCCCGGTGACACAGCCGCGCGCAGCGCGACCGCCAAGGGTGGTGGTGGGCGACGGGTGGGATCTGCTGACCCGCATCAGGGGACCGCGTGATCTGGACCGGCTCTCCCCGGAACAGCTGGAACAGCTGGCCGAAGAGATCCGGACCTTCCTCGTCGACGCCGTCTCCAAGACCGGCGGCCACCTCGGCCCCAATCTCGGTGTGGTCGAGCTGACCATCGCCCTGCACCGCGTCTTCGACTCCCCGAAGGACAAGGTCCTCTTCGACACCGGCCACCAGAGCTACGTCCACAAGCTGCTCACCGGCCGCCAGGACTTCTCGAAGCTCAAGATGAAGGGCGGCCTGTCCGGCTACCCCTCGCAGGCCGAGTCCGAGCACGACGTCATCGAGAACTCGCACGCCTCGACCGTCCTCGGCTGGGCCGACGGCCTGGCCAAGGCCAACGAGGTCCTGCGGAAGGACGACCACGTCGTCGCGGTCATCGGCGACGGCGCGCTGACCGGAGGCATGGCCTGGGAGGCGCTGAACAACATCGCCGCCGCCAAGGACCGCCCGCTGGTCATCGTCGTCAACGACAACGAGCGCTCCTACGCCCCCACCATCGGCGGCCTCGCCAACCACCTGGCCACCCTGCGCACCACCGACGGCTACGAACGCTTCCTCGCCCGCGGCAAGGACATCCTGGAGCGCACCCCCGTCGTCGGGAAGCCGCTCTACGAGACCCTGCACGGCGCCAAGAAGGGCCTGAAGGACTTCATCGCGCCGCAGGGCATGTTCGAGGACCTGGGCCTGAAGTACGTCGGTCCGATCGACGGCCACGACATCGAGGCGCTGGAGTCCGCGCTGACGCGCGCCAAGCGCTTCGGCGGCCCGGTGATCGTGCACTGCCTCACCGAGAAGGGCCGCGGCTACCAGCCCGCCCTCGCCGACGAGGCCGACCGCTTCCACGCCGTCGGCAAGATCCACCCCGACACCGGCCTGCCGATCGCCTCCTCCGGCGCCGACTGGACCGGTGTCTTCGCCCAGGAGATGGTCGAGCTCGGCAAGGAACGCGAGGACATCGTCGCGATCACCGCGGCCATGCTCCAGCCGGTCGGCCTGGACCGGTTCGCCAAGGCATTCCCCGAGCGTGTGTACGACGTCGGCATCGCCGAGCAGCACGCGGCCGTCTCGGCGGCGGGCCTGGCCACCGGCGGACTCCATCCGGTCTTCGCCGTCTACGCGACTTTCCTCAACCGCGCCTTCGACCAGGTCCTGATGGACGTGGCCCTGCACAAGTGCGGCGTCACCTTCGTCCTGGACCGTGCCGGGGTCACCGGGACCGACGGCGCCTCCCACAACGGCATGTGGGACATGTCGATCCTCCAGGTCGTCCCCGGCCTGCGGCTCGCCGCCCCACGCGACGCCGACCAGGTCCGCGCCCAGCTGCGCGAGGCCGTCGAGGTCACCGACGCCCCGACCGTCGTGCGCTTCTCCAAGGGTGCCGTCGGCCCCGCCGTACCGGCGCTGCGCCGGATCGGCGGCATGGACGTCCTGCGCGAGCCGGGTACGGACAGGCCCGACGTCCTC
Source organism: Streptomyces sp. NBC_01216 (assembly GCF_035994945.1). Classification (NCBI taxonomy): domain Bacteria; kingdom Bacillati; phylum Actinomycetota; class Actinomycetes; order Kitasatosporales; family Streptomycetaceae; genus Streptomyces; species Streptomyces sp. NBC_01216. The sequence continues at coordinate 1,401,961 of NZ_CP108677.1, read as the reverse complement.
CTCGTCTCGGTCGGCGCGCTGGCGCCGATGTGCCTGGAGATCGCCGGCCTCCTCGACAAGCAGGGCATCACGACGACCGTCGTCGACCCGCGCTGGGTCAAGCCGGTCGACGAGGCCCTCGCCCCGCTCGCCGAGCGGCACCGCGTGGTGGTCACGGTCGAGGACAACAGCCGCGTCGGCGGCGTCGGCTCGGCCGTCGCGCAGGCTCTGCGCGACGCCGGTGTGGACGTGCCGCTGCGCGACTTCGGCATCCCGCCGCGTTTCCTCGACCACGCCTCCCGCAAGGAGGTCATGGCGGAGATCGGGCTGACCGCCCCGGACATCTCCCGCCAGGTCACCGGCCTGGTCGCGCGACTGGACGGCCGTTACGAGAGCAGCGGACAGGCCGTGGCACCGGTGCGCGACTGACCGTCGCCACCCAGCGTCACCATTGGGCCGGTCGGACCACTCCACGGAGTGTCCGACCGGCCCGTTCGTGTGAAACCCCGTTACGCCTCGCGTACCCTCCGCCCGCCCTCACGATCATGGGTCCTGGGACCGACGGCACGGAGGTACGACGGTGAGCACGGACCAGGAACCCAGCAGGGCGTCCGGGTGGTTCCGGACGAAGACGGTCGAGCAGTCGATCCGGGACACCGAGGAGCCCGAGCACGCTCTCAGGAAGTCCCTGTCCGCCTGGGACCTGACGGTCTTCGGTGTCGGCGTCATCATCGGCACCGGTATCTTCGTCCTCACCGGCAAGGTGGCCAAGGAGAACGCGGGACCCGCCACCGCGCTGGCCTTCGTCGCCGCCGGCATCGTCTGCGCGCTCGCGGCCCTGTGCTACGCCGAGTTCGCCTCGACGGTCCCGGTCGCCGGCTCGGCCTACACCTTCGCGTACGCCTCGATCGGCGAACTCCCGGCCTGGATCATCGGCTGGGACCTCGTCCTGGAGTTCGCGCTCGGAACGGCGGTCGTCGCGGTCGGCTGGTCCGGCTACGTGCGCTCCCTGATGGACAACGTGGGCTGGCATCTGCCTGCCGCCCTCGAAGGGCCCGACGTGCCGGGCGGCACCTTCGACCTGCTGGCCTTCCTCCTGGTCGTGGTGCTGACCGCGGTCCTGGTCCTCGGCATGAAGCTCTCCGCCCGCATCACCGCCATCGTCGTGGCCATCAAGGTCACGGTCGTGATGATCGTGATCGTCGCGGGTCTCTTCTTCATCGTCGGCGACAACTACGACCCGTTCATCCCCGACGCGGTGGCCCCGGAGGCCGGATCGGGCTGGGACGCCCCGCTGGTTCAGACGATCTTCGGCTACGAGCCGACCAACTTCGGTGTCATGGGCATCTTCACCGCCGCCTCGGTCGTCTTCTTCGCCTTCATCGGCTTCGACGTGGTCGCCACCGCCGCCGAGGAGACGAAGGTGCCGCAGCGCGACATGCCCCGCGGCATCCTCGGCTCGCTGCTCATCTGCACGGTGCTCTACGTCGCCGTGGCGCTGGTCGTGACCGGCATGCAGAACTACACCGAACTGTCGGTCAGCGCCCCCCTCGCGGACGCCTTCAAGGCCGTGGGGCACCCCTTCTACGCCGGTGTGATCAGCTTCGGCGCCGCCGTCGGCCTCACCACCGTCTGCCTCATCCTGTTGCTCGGCCAGACCCGGGTGTTCTTCGCGATGAGCCGCGACGGACTGCTGCCCCGCTTCTTCTCCATCACCCACCCGAAGTTCAGGACGCCCTACCGGCCGACGATCCTGCTCGGCGGGATCATCGCCGTCGTGGCCGGCTTCACCAGCATCAACGAACTCGCCACCCTGGTGAACATCGGCACCCTCTTCGCGTTCGTGGTCGTCGCCGCCGGCGTCATCGTCCTGCGCCGCAGCCGCCCCGACCTGCACCGGGCCTTCCGCACCCCGTGGGTGCCCGCGCTGCCGGTCATCTCCATCGCGGCGTCGTTCTGGCTGATGCTCAACCTCCCCGGCGAGACCTGGTTCCGCTTCGCCGTCTGGATGGTCCTCGGCCTGGTCGTCTACTTCCTCTACGGGCGCGAGCACAGCCGTCTCGGCAAAACGGGCCAGGACGCCCTCTACTAGGACGCGGGCTCCCGAGTCACCCGGGGGCGCCCAGCCCCCCCAGACACCCGTACAGCGTCTCCTGGGCGGGCTCCCGCGCCCCGCACGCGGCTCACCCCTCCCGCACGGCGCGCGGCCCCACGCACCGCGCGCCGTACGCGGTCACCCGCCGGCGCAGTTCCCGGTCGGCCGTGACCACCACGCACGGCCGGTCCGCCGCCTCCTCGGCCAGCTCCACGACCAGGTCGTCGCCGCTGCCCGCCGCCGCGGCGACCCGCACCTCCGGCACGTCCGCCACACCGCGCGCCCGGCCCTCGACCACCAGCACCACGTCCAGCGGCCCCGGTGCCTCCGGGATACCCCGTGCGGCGACCTGCACGAGCCGGTCCCGCAAGCGCTCGGCCGCCCCCCGCCGGTCCCGCCACCAGCCGTCCGGGACGGAACCGACGACATTGGCACCATCCACGATCAGTACCGGTCGGAGATGTTCCGACTTGTCCCCGGTCATGACCTCTGCCCTCGCGATCTTGCGATCTTGCGGCCTCCCGGCGGACGGTGGGAAGCGTCCCAGTGCTATTGTCGCGGCGATTTCAAGGTGTCAGGGAAGGTGGTCGCAGACCATGGCCGTGTGGTCCGCGCGCAGGTCGCAGAGCCGTAAGCCCGCTCCGGACGGTCGCGCCTCGGCGCCCGTCCCACTCACGGGAACCCACGCGGCGGAGCTCACCCCCTCGGTCCCGATGAAGGGCCCTGTCCCGGCCACCGGGAACTGGCTGCTGCGCGGCAAGGACGGCCGGCTCACCGCCTACGCCCCCCTCGACGGCGGAGTGCTCCGCTGGACCGAGAAGAACGTCGGCGGCCCCGAGTGGACCGGCCCCGACCTGCTGCCCGCGCCGGGACTCGTGCCCTATCTGTCGATCGTGCAGAGCCCCGAGGGCTACGTCTTCCTCACCGGGCTGCGCCGGCTGCCCGGCGGCCCGGACCAGGTCGACGTCTCGGTCGTGTACGCCGTGCAGTACCAGACGGGCCGGCCGCTGCGGGACTGGTACGCCCTCAACACCCCCTACACCTCCCAGGAGACCCGGCACCTCGCCGCCGACCTCGGCCTGCCGTCGGCGCTGGTCGACCCGGAGGGCTCCATGCACATGTTCGTCCGCAACGCCGGGCGCGGTGTCAGCGGGCGCAGTCAGGAGAAGACCGGACGTTGGAAGGGCTGGGGCGACATCAAGGGCAGCCAGGTCTCCGGCACCGTGGCCGTGACCGTGAACGACGCCGGTCTGGCCGAGGTGTCCGCCCCCTGCGCCGACCACGTCCTGCGCTGGAGCCAGAAGGAGCCGGGCTGGCGCATGCCGCGCGCCGAGGATCTCACCGGTGTCGCGGTCGCCGACGGCACCTACGCGGCGACCCGCACCGGACGCGAGTCCGTCACCCGCTTCTGGCGGGACGCCGGCACCGGTGAGGTCGCCGCCTGGCGTCCCGGCGGCCCGCCCCGCACGCTGGGCGGCGCCGAGGGCACGGGGACCATCGCCCTGCTGCGCACCCCGGTCGACGGTGTGGACTGCACCCTGCTGGCCCAGCGCGACGCCTCGGGCCGCCCGTCGCTCGCGGCCTACCCGACCGAGAGCGAGGACGCGGGCCTCGTGTGGTCGCCGACCGGCGAGGTCTGCGCCGGCGCGCCCGCGATGGCCCTCGACGGGCTCGGCCGCGTGGTCCTGGCCGCGATCGGCGAGGACGGCGCACTGCGCGTGACGCGCCAGAAGGAGGAGTCCGGCCTGGCACTGGAGGCATGGACCCGCGCCTGAGCTGAGTGCCCGTCGGATCACCTTCCGACCGGGCGAAGGCCACCCGACAGGCCCGGTGAGCGCGCAGGCCCCCGCGGGCCCGGTACGACGGCGGCCCGGAACCCCGTGGGCTTCCGGGCCGCTCGCGTGCGCGACGGATCTCCGGCGCGGACCGGGCCGCGGACGGAGGACGGCCCCGGCACCCACGCCGGGTACCGGGGCCGTCCGCTTCACGCGGACTCCGTCACGCCTGGACGGGGACGCTCGCGACGCCCGGGGCGAGGAACGGCTTGCCGTTCACCCGCTGGGAGACGCCCTCGCGGTCCAGATACGGTGTGATGCCGCCCAGGTGGAAGGGCCAGCCCGCGCCCGTGATCAGGCAGAGGTCGATGTCCTGCGCCTCGGCGACGACACCCTCCTCCAGCATCAGGCCGATCTCCTGCGCCACCGCGTCCAGGACGCGGTCGCGGACCTGCTCCTCCGTCAGGACGCTGTCGCCCTGCTTGAGGAGCGCGGCGACCTCGGGGTCCAGCTCCGGGCGGCCGGAGTCGTAGACGTAGAAGCCGCGCTTGCCGGCCTTCACCACGGCCGCGAGGTTCTCGGAGACGGTGAAGCGCTCCGGGAAGGCGCGGTTCAGGGTCTCGGAGACGTGCAGGCCGATGGCCGGACCGACCAGCTCCAGGAGGACCAGCGGGGACATCGGCAGACCGAGCGGCTCGATGGCCTTCTCGGCCGTCTCGACCGGGGTGCCCTCGTCGATGACGTTCTGGATCTCGCCCATGAACCGGGTCAGGATGCGGTTCACGACGAACGCCGGGGCGTCCTTGGTGAGGACCGCGGTCTTCTTCAGCTTCTTGGCGACACCGAAGGCGGTGGCGAGCGAGGCGTCGTCCGTCTTCTCGCCGCGCACGATCTCCAGGAGCGGGAGGATCGCGACCGGGTTGAAGAAGTGGAAGCCGACCACGCGCTCCGGGTTGCGCAGCTTGGAGGCCATCTCCGAGACGGACAGCGAGGAGGTGTTGGTGGCGAGGATCGCGTGCGCCGGGGCGACGGCCTCGACCTCCGCGAACACCTTCTGCTTGACGCTCATCTCCTCGAACACGGCCTCGATGATGAAGTCCGCGTCCGCGAAGCCCTCGGCCTTGTCCAGGACACCCGAGACCAGGCCCTTGAGACGGTTGGCCTTGTCCTGGTTGATCCGGCCCTTGCCGAGCAGCTTGTCGATCTCGGCGTGGACGTAGCCCACGCCCTTGTCGACCCGCTCCTGGTCGATGTCGGTCAGCACGACCGGCACCTCGAGGCGGCGCAGGAAGAGCAGCGCCAGCTGCGAGGCCATCAGACCGGCGCCGACGACGCCCACCTTGGTGACCGGGCGGGCCAGCGACTTGTCCGGCGCGCCCGCCGGGCGCTTGGCACGCTTCTGCACCAGGTTGAAGGCGTAGATGCCCGAGCGGAGCTCGCCGCCCATGATGAGGTCGGCCAGGGCCGTGTCCTCGGCGTCGAAGCCCTTCTGCAGGTCGCCGTCCTTGGCCGCCTCGATGATCTCCAGGGCGCGGTACGCGGCCGGGGCCGCGCCGTGCACCTTGGAGTCGGCGATGGCCCGGCCGCGCGCGACGGCCTCGTCCCAGGCCGCACCGCGGTCGATCCCGGGACGCTCGACGCTCACCGTGCCGTTGAGGACGGAGGCCGTCCAGATCAGCGACTGCTCCAGGAAGTCCGCGCCCTCGAAGAGCGCGTCGGCGATGCCGAGCTCGAAGACCTGCTTGCCCTTGAGCTGACGGTTCTGGTTCAGCGAGTTCTCGATGATGACCGAGACGGCCTTGTCGGCGCCGATCAGGTTCGGCAGGATCGCGCAGCCGCCCCAGCCGGGCACCAGACCGAGGAAGACCTCGGGCAGCGAGAAGGCCGGCAGGGCCTTCGACACGGTGCGGTAGGTGCAGTGCAGACCGACCTCGACACCGCCGCCCATGGCCGCGCCGTTGTAGTAGGCGAAGGTCGGCACCGCCAGCGACGAGAGCCGCTTGAAGACGTCGTGGCCGCCCTTGCCGATGGCGAGCGCGTCGGAGTGCCTGCCCAGCAGCTCCACGCCCTTGAGGTCGGCGCCGACCGCGAAGATGAACGGCTTGCCGGTGATGCCGACGCCGACGATCGCGCCCTCGGCGGCCTCCTTCTCCACCTGGTCGACGGCGGCGTTGAGGTTCGCCAGCGACTGGGGGCCGAAGGTGGTCGGCTTGGTGTGGTCGAAGCCGTTGTCCAGCGTGATCAGCGCGAACCGGCCCGCGCCCGCGGGAAGGTCGAAGTGCCGTACGTGGGCGCTGGTGACGACCTCGTCCGGGAACAGCGCGGCCGCACCCTTCAAAAGCTCAGCGGTGGTGCTCACTTGCTGCCTCCGGCGTCCTTGTGGTTCGGGTTCTCCCAGATGACGGTGGCGCCCATGCCGAAGCCGACGCACATCGTGGTGAGGCCGTAGCGGACCTCGGGCTGCTCCTCGAACTGACGGGCCAGCTGCGTCATCAGGCGGACGCCGGAGGAGGCCAGCGGGTGACCGTAGGCGATGGCGCCGCCGTACCGGTTGACGCGGGCGTCGTCGTCGGCGATGCCGTAGTGCTCCAGGAACGCCAGGACCTGGACCGCGAATGCCTCGTTGATCTCGAAGAGGTCGATGTCCCCGATGGACAGGCCGGCCTTGGCCAGGGCCTTCTCGGTGGCCGGGATCGGGCCGTAGCCCATGACCTCCGGCTCCACGCCGGCGAAGGCGTAGGAGACGAGGCGCATCTTGACCGGGAGGCCGTGCTCGCGGGCGAAGTCCTCGGAGGCGATGATCGAGGCGGTGGCGCCGTCGTTGAGCCCGGCCGCGTTGCCCGCGGTGACGTTGCCGTGGACGCGGAACGGCGTCTTCAGGCTCGCCAGGGACTCGAGCGTGGTGCCCGGACGCATCGGCTCGTCGGCGGTGACCAGGCCCCAGCCGGTCTCGCCGGCCTCGGCGTTGGTGCGGCGCACCGAGACCGGTACCAGGTCCTGCTGGATCTTGCCGTCGGCGTACGCCTTCGCGGCCTTCTCCTGCGAGCGCACCGCGTACTCGTCCGCGCGCTGCTTGGTGATGGTCGGGTAGCGGTCGTGCAGGTTCTCGGCGGTCATGCCCATGAACAGGGCGGACTCGTCGACGAGCTTCTCCGACACGAAGCGCGGGTTCGGGTCGACGCCCTCGCCCATCGGGTGGCGGCCCATGTGCTCGACGCCACCGGCGATCACCGCGTCGTAGGCGCCGAAGGCGATCGAGCCGGCGACCGATGTGACGGCGGTCAGGGCGCCGGCGCACATGCGGTCGATGGAGTAGCCGGGGACGGACTGCGGCAGACCGGCGAGGATGCCCGCGGTCCGGCCGAGCGTCAGTCCCTGGTCGCCGATCTGTGTGGTCGCGGCGATGGCGACCTCGTCGATCTTCGCCGGGTCGAGGCCGGGGTTGCGGCGCAGCAGCTCCCGGATGGCCTTCACGACGAGATCGTCGGCGCGGGTCTCGTGGTAGATGCCCTTCGGGCCCGCCTTGCCGAACGGGGTGCGGACGCCGTCGACGAAGACGACGTCCCTGACGGTACGAGGCACGATGGCTCTCCTCCAGGGTGCGGGATGGCACTGCTGCCGCACGCGACTAAGCGCGCGCTTGCTTCCCCCATGCTACTTGTGGGTAACCAGACTGCCCAGTCCCTGGGGCCCAAGCGGCGAAGGTCACACCCGCGTGTCGCGCGCGGCGGGTCCCGGAAGCGCCGGCGCACGGCCGTCCACGACCGCCGCGAGCGGCGCCGAGATCCGCAGCACGTCGCGGACGAAGGCCGCCCGGCCGGTACCCAGGGCCCGCAGCGCCGGGCCGTGGTCGTGCGCCACGACCAGGGCCGCCGCCGTCAGCAGGCCGCGCCACAGGGCGGACACCGCGCGCCGTCCGGGGGCGGGGAGTCCGGCGAAGCCCTCGCGCAGCCGTCGGCAGTGGAACGGCACGTGCCGCTCCTCGTCGCCCAGGATCCGCCCCGCGACCTCGGAGACCAGGGGGTCGGCGCACCCGTCGCGCAGGGCCCGGTAATACCGCAGCGCGACCACCTCGGCCACCATCAGCACCAGCAGCTCGGTCCGGAGCCCCAGCAGCCGGCGGAGCCGGACGAAGGCGGTGTCACTCCAGTGGCCGGGGAGCGTCCCGGCACCACCCGCCTCGAGTAGAAGTCCCAGCATCCGCGCGTGGTTCTGCTCCTCGGCGACGAACAGTGCCACCGCCTCGGCGTAGCCGGCGTCACCCGAGGTCCGGGCCTTGGCCCTCAGCTCGGCGCCGTCCCCGTCCTCGCCGACCTGGAAGCGCTGGACGCTGCGTATCAGGGCGGGCGTCAGCCGCGCGCCGCGCGTCCAGTCGGGATCGCCGAGCGTCGCCCGGTGTTCCCGCGCGGAGACGAAGTCCGCGATCCAGTCGTCGTATCCCTTGTCGGTCATGCCGAGGACCCTAGGAGGGTTTGAGCGCGTTCAAAAGGAATCCGTCCGGGTGGTGACACAACCGGGACACGACACGGGACACGACAGGGGGAGCCCCGACGTACGCCGGGGCTCCCCCTGTCGTGTCCCGATGCCGGCCCGGGGGCCGCGAGAGCGGTGGGTCAGGCGGTCGTGGCCAGGGCCGCCACCAGCAGCGGGGTCACCAGGCCGACCTGCCAGGCGCGGGCGCCGTGGCCCGCCAGGGCGGCCGAGACCGCGTCCGGGGTGGCGGGCGCCGGGGGCTCCCAGCAGACCCGGCGCACCGTGTCCGGGGTGATCAGGTTCTCCTGGGGGAGGTTCAGCTCCTCGGCGAGGGCCGAGATGGCCGTCCGGGCAGCCGAGAGCCGGGCCGCGGCGGCGGGGTCCTTGTCCGCCCAGGCGCGCGGCGGGGGCGGACCGGCGACCGACTGGCCGGGCTGCGGCAGCTCGTTGTCCGGGAGCGCGCGGGCGCGGTCCACGGCGGCCTGCCACTGCTCCAGTTGGCGGCGGCCCATGCGGTGGCCGAACCCCGGCAGCGCGGTCAGCGCGGCCAGGTTCAGCGGTACCGCCAGTGCCGCCTCCACGATGGCCGCGTCGCTGAGCACCTTGCCGGGCGAGACGTCCCGCCGCTGGGCGACCCGGTCGCGCGCCGTCCACAGCTCCCGCACCACGGCCATCTGGCGACGGCGCCGCACCTTGTGCATCCCGGACGTCCGCCGCCAGGGGTCCTTGCGCGGCGGCGCCGGCGGGGCGGACGCGATCGCGTCGAACTCCTGGTGGGCCCACTCCAGCTTGCCCTGCCGGTCGAGCTCCTTCTCCAGCGCGTCCCGCAGGTCGACGAGGAGCTCGACGTCCAGCGCGGCGTACCGGAGCCAGGGCTCAGGGAGTGGACGGGTGGACCAGTCCACGGCGGAGTGGCCCTTCTCCAGGGCGTAGCCGAGCACGGACTCGACCATCGCCCCGAGCCCGACCCGGGGGAAACCGGCGAGCCGGCCGGCCAGCTCGGTGTCGAACAGCCGTGTCGGCGCCATGCCTATGTCCCGCAGGCAGGGCAGGTCCTGGGTCGCGGCGTGCAGGATCCACTCCGTGCCCGCGAGTGCCCGGTCCAGGCCCGAGAGGTCGGGGCAGCCCACCGGGTCGACGAGCGCGGTGCCCGCGCCCTCGCGGCGGAGCTGGACGAGGTACGCGCGCTGGCCGTAGCGGTAGCCGGAGGCGCGCTCGGCGTCCACGGCGACCGGGCCGCGGCCGGCGGCGAAGGCGGCGATCACCTCGGCGAGGGCCTCGTCGGTCGCGACGACGGGCGGAATGCCCTCGCGGGGCTCCAGCAACGGGATCGGCAGCCCATTCGCAGGGACGTCGTCGTCCGGGGGAGCGCCCCCGGTGGTTCGCAGTGCGGTGTCGGCTGCGGTCTCTTGGGCGTCGGTCACGTGTCAAGGGTATCCGTGAACGGCAAGCGCCTGCCGACGGAACGTTCCGTCGGCAGGCGCCGATCTTTCGTCAGGCGTGCGAGCCGCCGCTTTCGTCCCCGTGGGGACCCGGGACGAGGCCGCTGGGAGGGGCGCTCAGTGGATGATCCCGGTGCGCAGGGCCACCGCGACCATGCCGGCCCGGTCACCGGTGCCCAGCTTGCGGGCGATCCGGGCGAGGTGGCTCTTCACGGTCAGCGCGGACAGGCCCATCGAGACGCCGATGGCCTTGTTCGACTGACCCTCGGCCACCAGTCGGAGCACCTCCACCTCGCGGCCGGAGAGCTCGCGGTAGCCCCCCGGGTGGCTCGGGGCACCCGGGGGGCGGCGGTGACCGAGGCGGGCGGCCGAGGCTCCGATGGGGGCGGCGCCGGGGCGGGTGGGATGCCCGATGTTGGTGCGCGTACCGGTGACGACATAGCCCTTGACGCCGCCCGCGAGGGCGTTGCGTACGGCGCCGATGTCGTCGGCCGCGGAGAGGGCCAGGCCGTTCGGCCAGCCCGCGGCGCGGGTCTCGGACAGCAGGGTGAGACCGCTGCCGTCGGGGAGGTGGACGTCGGCGACACAGATGTCGCGGGGGCTGCCGACGCGAGGGCGAGCCTCGGCGATGGACGACGCCTCGATGACGTCGCGTACGCCGAGAGCCCACAGGTGGCGGGTGACGGTGGAGCGGACACGCGGGTCGGCCACGACGACCATCGCGGTCGGCTTGTTCGGGCGGTAGGCCAGACTTGCGGGCTGCTCGAGGAGAACGGACACACGGCCTCCTGGGGAGATGCGGGACGGAGCCGGCTCGGGGAAGAAGCCGGGGGCGAACCCGTGCGGTGAAGGGGTCACTGACCTCTTCGGCAACTCGGGCGCCCGCCTTTAGGGAAAGATCACGATTTACTGAGTAACAATTCGGTGCAATTCAGACACGTGATCGATCATCCTGTGCGTGGCCCTCCGTCCGGGCGAATCCCGGGCGAGCGGTGCATCCTTCCGGCCCGCCACTCGAAGCCTGTCGGGACGCCTCTGGCCGGGCGGTCACGGGTCACCCGACAGGTTCTCAGACCTGCTGCGGACCCCGGCGCTGGGGCAGCGAGACGACCCCCGCGCCCGAGGTCGTACCCGCCCCCGGATCGGACGGGGACGGCGGCAGCCCGGCGATCTGGCAGAGCAGATCGCACCAGGCCGCCAGGTGCGCGCCCGAGTCCGGCACGCCCGCAGGCCCCTCCTTCGGCGTCCAGGAGGCCCGGATCTCGATCTGGGTCGCCGGTCTGCGGTCCGCGAGCCCGCCGAAGTAGTGGGAGCCCGCCATCGTGACGGTGCCGCTCGCCTCCCCGTACCCCAGCCCGCGCGCCTTCAGCGCCCCCGTCAGCCAGGACCAGCAGACCTCCGGCAGCAGCGGGTCGGCCGCCATCTCCGGCTCCAGCTCCGCCCGGACCAGCGTGACGAGCCGGAAGGTGCCCTTCCAGGTCTCGTGTCCGGCCGGGTCGTGCAGCAGCACGAGCCGGCCGTCGGCCAGATCGTCCTCGCCGTCCACGACCGTCGCCTCCAGCGCGTGAGCGTACGGCGCGAGCCGCCGCGGCGGCCGGGTCGGGTCGATCTCGATCTCCGGCCGCAACCGGGCCGCGCGCACGGCCTCGACCGCCCGCCGGAAGGCCGTAGGCACCTGGTCGGCCTCCGCTTGCCCCGCCGTGTCACCCGCCTGTTCGTCGCCGTCGGAATGATCGGAGAAGTGTCCCTGCGCCGCAGCCATGCCGGGAAGACTAGGCGGAACGGGCCCCGCGCGCAGGGAGGGACACCCGGGCCGGTGGAGCGGCTTCGCACACATGCGAAGATTCTGGGCGTGAGTGCCAACGACAGCCCCTCGGGCCAGCAGACGCGGCAGCGGTCGCAGACCTACGACTCCCCGTTCATGAAGGCATGCCGCCGCGAGCCGGTGCCGCACACGCCGGTCTGGTTCATGCGCCAGGCGGGGCGCTCGCTGCCCGAGTACCTGAAGGTCCGCGAGGGCATCCCGATGCTCGAGTCCTGCATGCGGCCCGAGCTGGTCACCGAGATCACGCTCCAGCCCGTGCGGCGCCACAAGGTCGACGCGGCGATCTACTTCAGCGACATCGTCGTCCCGCTCAAGGCCATCGGGATCGACCTCGACATCAAGCCGGGCGTCGGCCCGGTCGTCGCCGACCCCATCCGCACCCGAGCCGACCTGGACCGGCTCCGCGACCTGACCCCCGAGGACGTCCACTACGTCACCGAGGCCATCGGGATGCTCACCGCCGAGCTGGGCCCCACCCCCCTCATCGGCTTCGCGGGCGCGCCGTTCACCCTCGCGAGCTACCTCGTCGAGGGCGGCCCGTCCCGCAACCACGAGCACACCAAGTCGCTCATGTACGGCGACCCCGTGCTCTGGGCCGACCTGCTCGACCGCCTCGCCGAGATCACCGCGGCCTTCCTCAAGGTCCAGATCGAGGCCGGCGCGTCCGCCGTCCAGCTCTTCGACTCCTGGGTGGGCGCCCTCGCCCCCGCCGACTACCGCCGCTCGGTGATGCCCGCCTCCACCAAGGTCTTCGACGCCGTCGCCTCCTACGGAGTGCCCCGCATCCACTTCGGCGTCGGCACCGGGGAGCTGCTCGGCCTCATGGGCGAGGCCGGCGCGGACGTGGTCGGCGTCGACTGGCGGGTGCCGCTCGACGAGGCCGCCCGCCGCGTCGGCCCCGGCAAGGCGCTCCAGGGTAACCTGGACCCGGCCGTGCTGTTCTCCTCGCGGGAGGCCGTCGAGACCAAGACCGACGAGGTCCTGAACGCCGCGCGGGACCTGGAGGGCCACATCTTCAACCTGGGCCACGGCGTCCTGCCGACGACGGACCCGGACACGCTGACGCGCCTGGTGGACCACGTCCACACCCGCACGGCCGTCTGACACCCGGCCGGCTGACGGATGGCGGCCCGTCCCCCCGACCGTCAGCCGGCCGCCCGCACGGCGGCCACCGCCTTGCGCGCCGCGACCAGGACGGGGTCCCACACCGGCGAGAACGGCGGCGCGTACCCCAGGTCCAGGGCCGTCATCCGCTCCACCGTCATCCCGGCCGTCAGCGCCACCGCCGCGACGTCCACCCGCTTCGCCGCACCCTCCCGGCCCACGATCTGGACCCCGAGCAGCCGGCCCGTGCGCCGCTCGGCCAGCATCTTCACCGTCATCGGGGCCGCGCCCGGGTAGTAGCCCGCCCGGCTGGTCGACTCGACCGTCACCGTCACGTACCGCAGCCCCACCTCGTCGGCCTCCCGCTCACGCAGCCCCGTCCGGGCGATCTCCAGGTCGCACACCTTCGACACCGCCGTGCCGACCACGCCCGGGAAAGTGGCGTAACCGCCCCCGACGTTCGCGCCGATGACCTGGCCCTGCTTGTTGGCGTGCGTGCCCAGCGCGATGTGCCGCTCACGGCCCGACACCAGGTCCAGGACCTCGACGCAGTCACCACCCGCCCAGATGTTCCGGTGCCCCCGCACCCGCATCGAGAGATCGGTGAGCAGACCGCCGTGCGACCCCAGCGGCAGCCCGGCCCGCCGGGCCGGCGCCGTCTCCGGCACCACCCCCATGCCCAGCACCACCACGTCCGCCGGATACTCGGCGTCCGCCGTCGCCACCGCCCGGACCGCGCCGTCCTCGCCGGTGAGGATGCCGGTGACGGCCGAGGAACCGACCGTGGTGATGCCCAGTCCGTCCATCGCCCGGTGGACCAGCCGGCCCATGTCCGGGTCGAGCGTCGCCATCGGCTCCTCGCCCCGGTTCACCACCGTCACCTCGTAGCCGCGGTTCAGCAGCGCCTCCGCCATCTCCACACCGATGTACCCGGCGCCGACGACCACCGCGCGGCGGCCGGTCGTCCGCGCGAGGGAGTCCAGCAACGCCTGTCCGTCGTCGAGGGTCTGCACCCCGTGCACGCCCACGGCGTCGATCCCCGGCAGCGCGGGCCGCAGCGGCCGGGCCCCGGTCGCGATCACCAGCTTGTCGAAGCCGGTCCACGCCCGCGCGCCCGACTCCAGGTCCAGGGTGCGGACCCGGGAACCGGCGACGTCGATCTCCGTCACCTCCGTCCGTGTCCGCAGATCGATGCCCCGTGCCCGGTGCTCCTCCGGGCGGCGCGCGATCAGTTCGTCCCGGCTCGCGACGTCGCCCCCGACCCAGTACGGAATCCCGCACGCCGAGAACGACGTGAAGTGACCGCGCTCGAAGGCCACGATCTCCAGCTCGCCGGACGTCCTGAGCCTGCGCGCCTGCGACGCGGCGGACATGCCCGCCGCGTCGCCCCCGATGACCACCAGTCGTTCTCTCATACGAACACGCTACGTCGGAGCGGCCGTTCAGCCCTTCCGCGGCGCCGGCGGAGCACCGGTCCCCGGGGCCTCCCCGGCCGGGTCGGCGGCAGCGGCGGGCACCGGCGCGCCCTCGGCGTCACGCGCCGCCGGAGCGGCGGACCCGGCATCCGGCCCGGGGGCGCGGCGTGCCCCCGGCATCCGACGCAGCCGCCGCCACACCAGGAACACCACCAGCGCCACCACCAGCCACGGCGCCACCGCGGCCAGGACGACCCCGACCCACGCCAGCACCGACAGCAGCGCGTTCCAGCCCCCGGACAGCGCGTCCAGGAACCCGGGACGGCCGTCGCCCTCCTCCGCCACGGCCCGCGGCTTCTCCTTCTCGGCGAGGACCAGGGTGATCGTCCCCAGCGAGGTCTGGTCCTTCAGCGCGGACCGCTGCGCCAGCAGCGACTCCAGATCCGCCTGGCGGCGGCTCAGCTCCCCCTCCAGGGCGACCACGTCGCTCAGCTGCGTCGCCCGCTCCATGAGCCCACGCACCCGCGCCACACTCGTCCGCTGCGTGGCGATCCGGCTCTCGACGTCCACCACTTGCTCGGTGACGTCCTTCGCCTCCGCGCTCCGCGACACCAGCGTGCCGATGCCCGCCAGCTCCGCGACCACCGGCTCGTACCGCTCCTGCGGCACCCGCAGCACCACCCGCGAGCCCATCCCCCCGCCGTCAATCCGCTCGGTGGACTCCTGCGCGACGTGCCCGCCGGCGGTCGCGGTGACCCGGCGGACCGTGGTCAGGGCCTTCACCGCGTCGTCCACCTCGACGTGCAGCTCGGCCGTCCGGATCACCTGCCGCCCCGGCACCGCGGTGGTGGACCTCCCGGCCTCCGGCCCCTTGGCCGCCGCGTCGTCGGCGGCCTCTCTCCCGGCCGCCGGGCCCGCCTTCGCATCGCTCGAACTCCGGCCGGTGCCGCTGTCCGACGCGCCGCACCCGGTCAGTGCGAGCGCGGCCGCCAGCAGTACCGCCGCGGTCGTCCTCGTTCCACGCATGTGCCCCCCCCTGGGGATCGGCGACCGGATGGTCGCTCCATGCCGGTTCGACGTCCACGCCCCCCGGACCGTTGCCTTCCCGAGGTGGCGATACGGTCACGGTCCGGCCTCGGAACGGACGGCGGAACGGGGCTGAGAGCCTGCCGGGTGACCTTCGGCCGGAAGGCGGGCGCGGCACGGCGCGTGCCAGGCCGAGGCGCCGGGAGGCGGGTCCTCGCAGTGGGGCCACTCGGACATGGCGGCAACGCGGGAAGCGCGCGTGCCCGGCCGTGACCGCCCGGACAGGGGCATCCGACAAGGCTCTGAGAGAGTGGAGCCATGAACGCGGACATCACGGGCAGGCCACCGGCGCACGTCGTCGTGGTGGGAGGCGGCGTCGCCGGGCTCGCGGCGGCCCACCGGCTGGTCTCGGCCGGGACACGGGTCACCCTGCTCGAAGCAGGCGACCGGCTCGGTGGGAAACTCCTCGCGGGGGAGATCGCCGGAACCCCGGTCGACCTCGGCGCCGAGTCGCTGCTCGCCCGCCGCCCCGAGGCGGTGGACCTCGCCCGCGCCGTGGGCCTGGAGGACCGCCTGACACCACCCGCCACCACCACCGCCTCGGTCTGGTCCAGGGGACGCCTTACCCCGATGCCCAAGGGCCACGTCATGGGCGTGCCCGGTGACGGCCGGGCACTGGCCGGGCTGCTCTCCGAGGAGGGCGTGCGCCGCGTGGCCCGTGACCGGGAACTGCCCCCCACCGAGATCGGCGACGACATCGCCATCGGCGCGTACGTCGCCGAGCGGATGGGCCACGAGGTCGTCGACCGGCTGGTCGAGCCGCTGCTCGGCGGGGTGTACGCCGGCGACGCCTACCGGATCTCCCTGCGGGCCGCCGTGCCCGGCCTGTACGAAGCGGCCCGCTCGCACCCCACGCTCACCGACGCCGTGCATGCCGTGCAGCGCGCGGGCGCCGCTACCCCCGCCGACGCCGCGGGCGCCGCCACCGGCCTCGGCGGCTCCGCCTTCCTGGGCCTCGTCGGCGGCATCGGCACCCTCCCGGACGCGCTGGCGCGGGCCGTCCGCGCGGCGGGCGGCGAGATCCTCACCCGCACCCCCGTGACCGCGCTGCGCCGCCTCCCGGCGCCCGACGGTGCCACGACCGCCCCCGGGCACCCCCCGCGCACCGCCGCACCGGGCTGGCAGGTCGTCGCCGACGGCCGCACCCGCCACGCCGACGCCGTCGTCCTCGCCACCCCCGCCCCCGTCGCCGCCGCGCTGCTGGCCGACGAGGCGCCCGAAGCCGCCGCCGAACTCGGCGCGGTCGAGTACGCCTCCATGGCCCTGGTCACGCTCGCCTTCCGGCGCTCCGACCTCGGCGAGCTGCCCGGCTCCGGCTTCCTCGTGCCACCCGTCGACGGCCACACCATCAAGGCGTCCACCTTCTCCAGCCAGAAGTGGCGGTGGGTGACCGACGGCGCTCCCGGCTCGTTCGTGCTGCGGACCTCCGTCGGCCGGCACGGAGAGGAGGAGCAGCTGCACCGCGACGACGCCGATCTCGTCGCCGCCTCCCTCAAGGACCTCGGCGCGGCCGTCGGACTGACCGCCCGCCCGGTCGCCACCACCGTCACCCGCTGGACCGGCGGCCTGCCCCAGTACCCCGTGGGCCATCTCGCCCGGGTCGCCCGCATCCGGGCGGCCGTCGCGGGCCTGCCCGGACTTCGTCTCGCGGGCGCCGCGTACGACGGTGTCGGCATCCCCGCCTGCGTCGCCTCCGCCCATCGGGCGGCGGACGAGATCATCGACACGTCGGAAACCACCGACCCTGGTGCCGGGCACTGTCCGTGACGGGCGAGAATAGGCGTATGAGTGCGCCCGAAAAGATCCCGAACGCCGGTAAGAAGGCGAAGGACCTCAACGAGGTCATCCGCTACACCCTGTGGTCCGTGTTCAAGCTGCGCGACGTTCTGCCCGAGGACCGCGCCGGTTTCGCCGACGAGGTCCAGGAGCTGTTCGACCAGCTCGCCGCCAAGGACATCACGGTCCGCGGCACGTACGATCTCTCCGGTCTGCGCGCCGACGCCGACGTCATGATCTGGTGGCACGCCGAGACGAGCGACGAGCTCCAGGAGGCGTACAACCTCTTCCGGCGCACCCGTCTGGGCCGCGCTCTGGAACCGGTGTGGTCGAACATGGCACTGCACCGCCCCGCCGAGTTCAACAAGTCGCACATCCCGGCCTTCCTGGCCGACGAGACACCCCGCGACTACGTGAGCGTCTACCCCTTCGTGCGCTCCTACGACTGGTACCTGCTGCCGGACGAGGACCGCCGCCGGATGCTCGCGGACCACGGCAAGATGGCCCGCGGCTTCCCCGACGTGCGCGCCAACACGGTCGCCTCGTTCTCGCTCGGCGACTACGAGTGGCTCCTCGCCTTCGAGGCCGACGAGCTGTACCGCATCGTCGACCTCATGCGGCACCTGCGCGCGTCCGAGGCGCGGCTGCACGTCCGCGAGGAGGTCCCGTTCTACACCGGCCGTCGCAAGAGCGTGGCCGAGCTGGTGACGGGCCTGGCCTGACCGGCCCTCCGACAGCTCCTCGGACTCGGTGACGACCCGGCGCCCAGCCGGGAGTCACCCCTCGACCCGGAAGATCAGACGGCGGGCGGAATCCCCGATTCGGCCCGCCGGTCCAGCGACACCGGGTCCGGCTCCGGGTGCGGCGCGCACGACGCGCGCCGCACCGGCGTCTTTCCGGGCACGGCCCCCGTGAGCAGATACGTCTCCAGATGGCCGTTCACACAGGCGTTCTCGCCGCCCCCGATGCCGTGTGTCCCCGCGTCCCGCTCGGTCACCAGGGCCGCCCCCGACAGTCTGCGCTGGAGCTCCAGCGCCCCCTCGTACGGTGTGGCCGCGTCCCGCTCGGCGGCCAGGATCAGCACCGGCGGCAGCACGCCGGGAGCGGTGCGCACGTCCAGCGGTCGTTGCCGCGGCGCCTTCCAGTACGCGCAGGGCAGGTTGGTCCACACGTTGTCCCAGGTCTCGAAAGGCGCGCTCCTCGCCAGCCGGGTGTTGTCCCGGTCCCAGACGGCGAAGTCCTCCGGCCAGGGCGCGTCGTTGCACTCCACCGCCGTGTAGACGGCCATCCCGTCGCCGGAGCCGGTGGACGGCGCCGCCGACGACAGCGCCGGCCGCGCCGCGCGCGACGGGTCTCCGGCCGGAGCGGCCTGCTCGATCAGGAGCGCGGGGTCTCCCTCCAGGAACCGGGAGAGCGCGGCGGCCCGCGACGGCCAGTACCCGTCGTGGTACCCGGTCGGGAGCATCGCCGCGTGCAGCTGACCCGGCCCCACCCGGCCGCCCGCCGGACGCGCCGCGAGCTCGGCGCGCACCCTCTCGTAGCTCTGCCGCACCCGCTCCGCGGTGGTGCCGAGTCCGTACACCGTGTCGTGCTTCGCGACCCAGGTGCGGAAGTCGGCCCAGCGTCGTTCGAAGGCCGCGGACTGAGCGAGGTTGTCGGCGTACCAGATCCGGCTGGGCGCGGGGTGGACGGGGGCGTCGAAGACCATGCGGCGCACCCGGTGCGGGAACAGCGTCGCGTACAGCGCGCCGAAGTACGTGCCGTACGAGGCGCCCATGTACGTCAGCCGCGTTTCGCCGAGCGCCGCCCGCAGCACCTCCAGATCACGGGCGTTGTTGAGCGAGTGGTAATGCCGCAGCGACGGACCGGTACGGCGGGCACAGCCCGACGCGTACGTCTTCGCGCGGGCGATCCGCTCCCGCTTGAAGACCTCCGACGGCTGCGTCGGCGCCGGCGTCGGGCCCTGGACACGGTCGGCGGGGTCCTGGCAGGACACCGGGGCGGAGCCCCCGACACCGCGCGGGGCGTAACCGACCAGGTCGTAGGCCGCGGCGATCCGCTTCCAGGCCGGCAGGCCCGCGGCCAGCGGGAAGAAGGTCGAGGAGGCGCCGGGGCCGCCCGGGTTGTAGACCAGCGCGCCCTGGCGGGACGAGGCCGGGCCCGAGGCCCCGACCCGGCTGACCGTGAGGGCGATCCGGGGACCGTCCGGGTCCGCGTAGTCGAGGGGGACCCGCAGTGTGCCGCACCGGACGGTGGAAGGCAGCCGCTCCGCCGCCGGGCACGTGCCGAAGCGCAGCGGATCGGCGGCGGCGCGGCGGGCCGCGGTGAGGGTCCCGAGGGCCTCGGCCGACGCCGGGTCCGCGGCCCCGGCGGCCGGCGCGGCGGCCACGGACGACAGCACCAGCGACCCGACGGTTCCGAACAGCGCGAGGGCTCTCATCGCCACCTTCCTTTCGTCCACAAGGGACGAAAGCGGGTGAGGCGCCCGGTGTAAAGGACCGACGGGTGGTGTCGCGATCGCCGCCGCGCCGTCCCCGCCGGTCTCGCTCAGGACCCGCCGCAGCTCGAACCGCCGGAGCAGGAGCTCCCGCCGGACCCGCCGCAGCTCGAACCGCTTGAGCAGGAGCTCCCGCCGGACCCGCCGCAGCTCGAACCGCCGGAGCAGGAACCACTGGAGCACGAGCCGCCGGAACAGCCGCCCGCTCCGTCGCCGACGCCGTAGCCGGCGTCGCCCGCGCACCAGACGGCGACCACGCCGACGGCGTCGGCCGAGGAGCCGTGGTGCCGGCCGCCGGTGAATCCGCCGCCCCCGGGCCGGCCGGCGCCGCGGCGCCGACGGTTGCCGGCGGTGGGCCGGCGTGCCCGTGCCGCCGCGAGGAGTTGCTCCCGCAGGACCGGGTCCGGCAGGGCCCGCAGCCCGTGCACCGCGACGAGGTGACCGGGGTCGCCGAGGTGCCCGGACGCGCGCAGGTACGCGGCGGCGGCCCGCCGGCCGGCGGAGGTCACCCGGTCGGCGGAGGCCGCGCCGCAGACCAGGGCCGTGATCCCGGCGCCGACGAGGACCGGGGCGACCTTGAGGACGAAGGGAAACGCGATGTCGTCCACGCCCGTGAACTCCACGCCCGTGAACTCCACGACCGTCAGGACGATCGCGACGGGGAACATGGCCAGACTCACCAGTCCGAGGACGAGACTCCAGACGATCACCGAGCGGCGCGCGGGCGGCGGCACCAGGAGGCCGCGGGCCGCGAGTCCGTCGCCGATCTCCTGGACGGCCTGGTGCCGCACCACGGCCGCCCGAAGCGTGTGCAACCCACCGTGCAGGGCCGCCGCGTGCTCCTGGAGGACGGCACGCTCGACGGGGCCGTGCGCGGTGGGGCGCACGACCGTCACGATGCCGGGCCCGCCGACGCCGATCCGGCCGTCGGCCTGGAGCGAGGCGAGAGCGGCGTCCACGACCCGGGCCGGGCCGCCGTTGACGAAGGCGACCTCGTCACGGTCGTGCAGCTCGCCGCCGGAACCCCGCCGGGTGCGGGCGACCTTCACGATCAACAGCAGCGCGCAGACGACTCCGGCCGCACTGACGAACAGGGCGAGCCCGTTCACGCCGCCCACCTCCTCGCGAGCGCGGCGCGGGCGGCGCGGGCCAGCCTCGTCGACCGTCCCGGCGGGCGGACGTCGGCCCGTTCCCGCCACCAGTCGGTGAGACGACGGCGCGCTTCGGCGTCCTCGGGACGGCCGGCGACGAGCAGGTGCTCGACGAAGTCCAGCGCGTCGCGCCGGTACCCCCCGGACATCGGACGGGTCAGGGCGTACGAGCGGAAGGCCGGGCGGAAGTCCTCGCCGAGGATCTGCGGGAGCTCGGGGGCCACCTTCGCGATCACTCCCGCGCGCTTGGCCACCAGGGCCCGGCTCTGCACCCCGAGCCGCCTCCGGTCGAAGCCCTCGGGTACGGGGGTGCCGGCGACGAGCGCGGACAACAGCGAGGTCTGGGCGAGCGCGAGCCGCTCGCGTGCGCCGTCAGCCGCCCCGGAGCCGGAGTGCGGGGCGGGGGCGGCAGCGGCGGGGCGGGGTATCGCCCCGCCCCGCCGCTGCCGGAAGCGGAGCGCGGGCCGCCGTGCGCCCGTCGGCCCGGCCGCGCCGACGGCCACCCGGGCGGGCCGGCGCGGGCCGGGCATGAGGCCGCCCGACACCCGGGCGCCCGCGCCGATGAGCACGGGCCGTTCTTCCCCGTCCCCGGAGGGTCGCCGGTCCGCGGAGTAGGCGACGGTGGGGGAGGCGACGGCGCGGCGGGCGGTGGCACGCGTCCGCGCCGCCGCGTCCGGCCGGGACGTCAGGTCCGTCGTCCCCGCCCGCGCCGCCTTCAGCGTCCGCCGGATCGCCGCCAGCTCCGAGGCCAGTTCCTCCGCCGACGGGAAGTGGTCGTCCCTTTCGAGCAGCACACCCGGCGGGGAGACCCGAGACGCGAGGTCCGACAGAACGGCGAGCACCTCGGCCGGTACCGGGTGGGCGTGGGTGTCGTGCCAGACGCCGTCGCGTTCCACGCCGCCCGCCACGTGCACGTAGGCGAGGGCCTCCACCGGCAGGTCCGCCAGCGCCTTCGCCGGGTCCTCTCCGCGGTTGACGTGGTTGGTGTGGAGATTGGCGACGTCGATCAGGAGCCGCACACCCGTGCGCTCCACCAGCTCCGCCAGGAACCGCCCCTCGGTCAGCTCCTCGCCCGGCCAGGAGATCAGCGCGGCGATGTTCTCCAGTGCCAGCGGGACAGGCAGCGCGTCCTGGGCGATCCGGACGTTCTCGCAGAGCACCTCCAGCGCGTCCCAGGTGCGGGGCACCGGAAGCAGATGGCCGGCCTCCAGCACCGGTGTCGCCGTCCGCGCGCCCCCGGCCCGTACGAACGCGAGGTGCTCCGTCACCAGCGGCGCCCCCAGGGCCGTGGCCTTCGCCGCCAGGTCAGCGAGCCGTGCCGGGTCCGGCCGGTCCGCGCCGCCGAGCCCCAGAGACACCCCGTGCGGGACCACCGTGACCCCGCGCGAACGCAGCCGGGTCAGGGAGTCGGGCAGGTGGCCCACACAGATGTTCTCCGCGACGACCTCCACCCAGTCGACGCCGGGCAGCGCCTCCACCGCCTCCGCGATCTCCGGGCGCCAGCCGATGCCGATGCCGAGTTCCGCCATGTCCCCCTCCTTCAGTCCCTCACGTGATGACCCCACGGGATTCGTTCGAATCCGGTGGGAGGGACGTTCAGAGGTTGATTTGAGGTTCCGCCGGAGCGGAACCCGGGACCGGGGACCTGGGGCGGGGCGGCGCGTCCCGGTCTACGAGGTGGGTGTGACGAGGCTGGACTCCGGCAGTGGCCGTGAGGTGAAGGTCTGGTCCCCGGTCGGTACCGCCGGGGTCGGCACGGCCGGCGACGGCACCACCGGCGGACCCGTCGGCGGCGCCGTCTTCCGCCCGGCGGCCTCGTTCGCCATCGCGTCGAAGTCGACCAGCCCGGTCGCCTCCAGCATGGTGATGTGGTCGAGCACGGTCTGGTTCGCGTCGCTCGCCAGCTGCCGCATCAGCGTGTTGCGGGTCGTGTGCCGGACCTCCGCGATCAGCGCGAACACCTTCCCGTGCGAGTCGCGCAACAGGTTCGCGAACTTCCGCTCGTACTCCTCCCCGCTCGCCGCCGTCATCTCCCGCAGCCAGCCCTGTTGCTGCTCGGTCGGCTGGTTCGGCAGCTCGACCCCCAGCTTCGCGGCCACGCTCCGGGCCCGCCGGTCCAGATCGCTGTGGCCGACGACCAGGTGGTCGCCGGCGTCCCGGATGGCCTGACTGGGGGCGCGTTCGATGGCCTGCTGGCCGGCCGGCAGTTCCCAGAGGCCGGCGAGTCGTACCTTGACGAGGAAGTCCCGGTCCGTGGCCGAGAGCGGGCCCCACGGAGTGGGCACGCTCGACGCGTTGAGATTGGCCTGTCCGGTTCCGGAGCGATCGGCGTAGGACCAGACGGGGAAGGCAAGCGCGCCGACCGTCGCGACCAGCGCCGCGATGATGAGGGCCGTTCCGTTGAGGCGTAGCGACAAGGTGTCTCCCGTGCAGCTGTGCGATGGTATCACCGCAGACTGAACCGCCAACCTGGCGACCGATCAAGCCGCTTGACGGTATCCGGGAATACGGATGAACGGGCGGCCGTGTTCAACGACCGGGCGGACCGACGACGGGGAACGCGGAGACCACGGTGGGCGAACCGGGAGCGATCTCCGTGAATCCGGCATCGCGTACCACCGGCAGCCCACTGGTGGTCAGCTCGGCCCAGCGTTCCACGGACGCGGTCCGCACCGACAGCGGGAATCCGTCCTCGCGCCATGCCGCGCGGTCCGCCTCCGTCATCTCCCACCACAACAACTGGGCGCCGTGCCCGGTCTGCGCCATCGCCTTGCCCGCCGACATGTCGAGCCCCGGGTTCAGCCACAGCCGCGCGGCCCCGGCCGGTCCGTCACCGGGCTCGACCGGGTCGTCCAGCTCCGTCCCCGACACCTGCAGTCTGGCCAGCTCCTTGGGCCAGCCGTCCAGCGGGACCGGCGGGAACACCCGGACCTCCGCCGACCGGCCGGTGACCGTGATCCCGGGCAGCCCGCCCGCCCGGCGCCATTCCGCACCGCGGGCCCGCCGCACCACCTTGCGGATCCGGGCGTCCTGCCAGTCCGTCATCGCCCGCGCCCACGCGCCGTCACCCCGGGCGCGGTCGTCCGAGAGGATCGCCAGGACCGCGCGGGCCGACGTCTCCAGCGCGTCGGTACGGTCCGGGGGACCGGCCCGCTCGATCCGCACGACGAGCGGCAGGACGAACTGCGGCTGCTCGTCCCGGGAGTCCGCGCGGACGGTCTCGGGGTCGGTCTCATCTCTGTTCACCCGGGGATTCTGCCACCCGCGTCACCGGCGCCTGTTGTCGGAACCAATCCTTCCGGGCCAGGATGCACGGATGAAAAGCGATCTGTTCGCCACGGAGAACCTTGTCGAGCCGGCGACCTTCCCGGGAATGACCCTTCAGAACCCCAAGTCCGTCAAGTACGCCGTCGACGGTGAGATGCACGCCCGCCAGGGCTCGATGATCGCCTTTCGCGGAGACCTCCGTTTCGAGCGCAAGGGCCAGGGCATCGGCGGCCTCCTCAAGCGAGCCGTGACCGGCGAGGGCCTGGCGCTGATGGCCGTCCGGGGCCGGGGCGAGGCGTGGTTCGCGCACGAGGCGCAGAACTGCTTCATCGTCGAGATCGAGCAGAACGACGCGCTCACCGTCAACGGCCGCAACGTCCTGTGCTTCGACGCCACCCTCTCGTACGAGATCAAGACCGTGAAGGGCGCCGGGATGACCGGTGGCGGTCTCTTCAACAGCGTCTTCTCGGGTCACGGGAAGATCGCCCTGATCTGCGAGGGAAGCCCGATCGTCATTCCGGTCAGCCCACAGGCGCCGGTCTTCGTCGACACCGACGCGGTCGTCGGCTGGAGCGAGCGGTTGCACACGACGCTGCACCGCTCGCAGTCCTTCGGCTCGATGGTCCGCGGCGGCTCCGGTGAGGCGGTACAGCTGAAGCTGGAAGGGCAGGGCTTCGTCATCGTCCGGCCGAGCGAACTCACCCCGCAGAAGGCTTCGGCCAACTGAACCTCGACCGGGAACCCGCCGCGGCGCGGCAGGTGGTGGCCACCGTGGGGCGGTGGCGGGCACACCTGGCGGCGTTCCTGACCGCTGTCGGTTGCGCCGCTCCGCTGGGCGTCTTCGCCGTCCTCGGCGTGATGGCGGTCAGCGACCCGCGCGGGCGTCCCGGCCGTCCGCGTGGACACGTCACCCGACAGGCCCTCAGAGTCCCTCAGCCGCGCGGACTCTGCCGGCCCATCAGCTCCGAGACCTTCACGAAGCGGTAGCCCCTCGCCCGGAGCTCGGGAACGATCCGGCGGATCGCCTGTTCCGTGGCGGGCGCCGCGCTGCGGGTGCAGTGCATGACGACCAGAGAGCCCGGCCGGACTCCGTCCAGGACCTGCTGGGCCACGGCGTCGGCGTCCGTCGCGAAGGCGTCCCCGCTCACCACGTCCCACTGCACCGCGGTGACCTTCGCCGGCGCGAGCGCGCGCAGCGCGGTGTCGTCGTAGCAGCCGCCCGGGAAACGGAAGTACGGCACGACATGGCGCGCCCCGGCCTCGCGGAAGGCGTCGAAGGCACGCGTCACGTCGGCCGCCATGTCCCGTTCGGTCACCGTGGGCAGGCCGTAGCAGGGGGAGGCGAAGGCGTAGTGGCTGTAGGAGTGGTTGGCGATCTCGAACCTGGGGTCGTTGCCGATCGACCGTGCCTGGTCCGGGTACTCCTCCGCCCAGCGGCCCGTCATGAAGACCGTCGCGTCGACCCCGAGGCGCCGGAGCGTCGCGATGAGGCGCGGGTTGTCGAAGCGTTCCCCGCGGGCCGCCCGGGGACCCTGGTCGGCCGTCATGTCGGCGTCGAAGGTGAGCGCGACGACCTTCTCCGTGCCCTGGGTCCGTCGCGTGAACACGGGCGTCATGCCGCTGGGCCCCGGGGCCATGGTGGGCGGTGCCTGGGGCACCGTCGCCGGACCGGGTGCGGCGCCGGGGCTTCCCGCGGTGTCCGGCCCGGCGCCCGCCCCCGCCTCCGCTCCTGCCCCCGGCCGGGACGCGGGAGCCGAGGCGGGGGCGAGCGCCGGGCGGGTGGCGGCCGGCTTCGCGGGGTCGCCCGGGGCCGTCGTGCCGACTCCTCCGCAGCCGACGAGGACGGCGCCCAGCAGGCCGAGCGCACCCATCTTTCGTGCAGAAATGGTCACGATCGGAAGTTATACGATCATCGCACTCAATCGTTCGCGGCTCGACGGCGGCGTGGCGTCGGGCCGCCCTCCGCACGGTCCGACGCCCCCGGCGTCACCCCACCGGGGCCCGGTACCCCGGCGGCCCGTACCCGGACCGGCGGTTCAGAGCCTGTCAGGTGGCCCCTGTACGGGCGGCCGAAGGCCACCCGACAGGCTCTCAGTGCCACGGCCCCGTCACGGCGAACGTCGTCCCCGGCCGGTAGCAGTTGACGTACATCGTCCGCCCGTCCGGCGCGAACGTGACACCGGCGAACTCTCCCCACTCGGGATCCTCCGGCGTCCCGGTGTTCTGCGCGCCCCGCGCCATCGCGTACACCTCGCCGTGCCGGGTCAGCCCGTACACGTACTGCGCGCCGCCGCCGTCCTCGCAGACCATCAGCCCGCCGTGGGGGGCCAGGCAGATGTTGTCCGGGGATTCGCCCGGCAGCCGGATGTCCGTGCCGGGGCCGAAGACGACGACGAGCGTGAGTCGTCGGCGGTGTGGCTCGTACTTCCACACCTGCCCGAAGTGGGTGCCGGCGGAGCCGTCCGCGGCACGGGCGAAGCTCGACACGAAGTACACGGCCCGGCCGCCCCAGTAGCAGCCCTCCAGCTTCTGCGCGTGGGTGATGCCCCGCGGGCCGAAGTCCTGGAGCCGGATGGGCGTCCGCGTGGCCAGCGGGTCCGGAACCGGCACCCACTCGACGCCGCCGAAGCTCGCGCCGGTCTCCTGGATCAGGGACAGGTCGGGGGCACCGGGTACCCGCATGGCCTCCAGCGCCCCGCCCGCGCGCAGCGAACCGGTGCCGCCCAGCGGCCTCTCCGGCAGGAAGCGGTAGAAGAGGCCGAAGGGCCGGTCGAAGGCGTCCTCCGTCTCGTAGACGATGCCGTTGCGGGGGTCGAGGGCGACCGCCTCGTGCTGGAAGCGGCCCATCGCGGTCAGCGGGACGGCCCCCGTGCGGTGCGGATCGGCGCCGTCGACCTCGAAGACGTAGCCGTGGTCCTTGGTGTATCCGTTGGTCCCCGCCCGGTCCTCGGTCTCCTCGCAGGTGAGCCAGGTGTCCCAGGGTGTGGGTCCGCCGGCGCAGTTGACGGCGGTACCGGCGAGGGCGACACGCTCGCCGAGGACGTCGTTCCGGGCGTCGAGCGCGAGCGCGGTACAGCCGCCCTTGGCGGCCGGATCGTAGGTCAGGCCCTGGACGACCGGGACGCCGATCGCGCCGGTGACCCGGTTCTCGTGGTTGCGGACCAGATGGACGCGGCCGCGACGGCCGGTGAAGGCGCCCATGCCGTCGGGGTTGCTCGGGACGAGGCCCTCGCCGGAGCGAAGGGGGTCGCCCTGCCGGGAGAGGACCGTGTAGCGGAAGCCCCGGGGAAGGTCGAGGAGGCCGGCGGGGTCCGGGACGAGCGGGCCGTAGCCGCCGCGCCCCGCGGCGCTCGCACTCCCGGTGAAGAGCTCCGAGAGGGCGCCGGAGAAGGCGATGCCGGCGACGGACGCGCCGGTGCGGGAAAGGATCTGACGTCGTGTTGCGGACATGGGGCAACAGCTCCCCTGCTGGCGGACAGGACAGAAGTGACGTGTGACCCGCATGTGTGTACCACGCAGCGTGCGGCGCGTGAACCGTGCCGCACGTGAGGCGTGCGTCAGATGCACCATGCGGGCCACGACGGCCCCATGTCGCGCGAGCGTCAGACGAGTTCGGCGGTCAGCGTGATCGTCGTCCCCGTGAGTGCCTGGCTGACCGGGCAGTTCTTCTTGGCGTCCTCGGCCAGCGCCTTGAACTCGTCCGCGTCCAGTCCGGGGACCTCGCCGCGCACGGTCAGGTGGATGCCCGTGATGCCCTCACCCGGCTGGAAGGTGACGTCGGCCTTGGTCTCCAGGCGGGCCGGCGGGTTGCCGGCCTTGGCCAGACCGTTGGAGAACGCCATCGAGAAGCAGGAGGAGTGCGCGGCGGCGATGAGTTCCTCGGGGCTGGTCTTGCCGTTCGGCTCCTCGGCGCGAGCCGGCCAGGAGACCTCGTACGAACCGAGGCCGGAGGAGTCGAGGGTGACGACGCCCTTGCCCTGGAGGAGGTCGCCCTCCCAGACGGTGTGGGCGTGACGGACGGTGGCCATGGTGATTCCCTTTCGATCGGGTATGGCCCCCAACCTACTGCTCCACCAGACCCTTTGCGTCGCGTGCCAGCGCCGTGAGCCGGGAGATCGCCCGGAAGTACTTCTTCCGGTACCCGCCCTTCAGCATGTCGTCACTGAACAGCCGGTCGAAGGGGAGCCCCGAGGCCAGCACCGGCACCTCGCGGTCGTACAGGCGGTCGGCGAGGACGACGAGCCGCAGCGCGGTGGACTGGTCGGGGACCGGGCGCACGTCGGTGAGGCAGACCGCGCTCAGCCCGTCGGTCAGCGCGCCGTACCGGCTGGGGTGGACCCTCGCCAGGTGCTCCAGCAGGTGCGGGAAGTCGTCGAGCGAGGCGCCCGGTGTGGCGTAGGCCGCCTTCGTCACCCGCTCCTCGGAGTAGGGCGTCGGTGCCTCGGGCAGTCCCCGGTGGCGGTAGTCCTCGCCGTCGATCCGCAGCGGCCGGAAGTGGGCGGACAGGCCCTGGATCTCGCGCAGGAAGTCGACGGCGGCGAACCGGCCCTCGCCGAGCTTCCCCGGCAGCGTGTTGGAGGTCGCGGCCAGTGCCACTCCGGACTCGACCAGCCGGCTGAGCAGCGAGGACACCAGCACGGTGTCGCCCGGGTCGTCCAGCTCGAATTCGTCGATGCAGAGCAGCCGGTGCCCGCCGAGGGTCTTCACGGTCTGCTGGAATCCCAGGGCGCCGACCAGGTTCGTCAGCTCCACGAAGGTGCCGAATGCCTTGAGGGCCGGTTCGGCCGGGGTCGCGTGCCAGAGAGAGGCGAGCAGGTGGGTCTTGCCGACGCCGTAGCCGCCGTCCAGGTACACGCCGCGCGGCCCGGTGGGGGCGGCCGGCTTCCTCGCGAACCAGCGGCCGAGCACCGGACGCCTGCCGGCACCGCTGGCGTGCGCGCCGCCCAGACCCTCGGCGAAGGAGCTCAGGACCCTGACCGCGTCGGTCTGGCTGGGCCGGTTCGGGTCCGGGATGTACGTGTCGAAGCGCACCGCGTCGAACCGCGGTGGCGGCACCATCTCCGCGACCAGCCGGTCGGCGGGGACCTGCGGCTCCCGGGTGCAGAGGGAGACCGGGGAGGCTTCGGCGGAAGCGGCCTCGGTTATGGCGGGGGAGGCGTGCGGGGAACGGGTCGACACAGTCATCCACTCTAAGCGCCGTGTCAGACTGCGAGGATGCGACGCCTGTTCCCTGTGACGGACATGACAGCCGCCGAAGCCACCGCCGGGGACCGGGAGTGGTCCCTCGACGAGCTGGCCGACGCCTACGCCTATCCCGAAGAGGCCGACCGCGGCCCGGAAGGCACGTGGCTGCGCGCCAACATGGTCTCCTCGCTCGACGGAGCGGGGCAGCACGAGGGTCGTTCCCAGCCCCTCTCCTCCCCGTCCGACATGCGGATCTTCGGCACCCTGCGCGGGCTGGCCGACGTGGTCGTGGTGGGCGCCCAGACGGTGCGCTCGGAGGGGTACCGGCCGGCTCGGGCGCGAGAGGTCTTCGCCGGTCGCAGGGCCGCCGCGGGCCAGGGCCCCGCGCCCGTGATCGCCGTGGCCAGCGCCTCCCTGGAGCTCGACTTCTCGGCTCCGCTGTTCACCGCGCCGCTGGTGCCGACGTTGGTCCTCACCGGCGCCGCCGCCGCCCCGGAGAAGCTGCTGGCGGCCGAGAAGGCGGGCGCCGAGGTGGTCATCGCCGGTGACGGAGCCGGCGTGGACCCGGGGCGCGTGGTGACCGCGCTCGCGGAGCGCGGACTGAAGCGGCAGCTGACCGAGGGCGGTCCCCGGCTGCTGGGTCAGTTCGTCGCCTCCGGGGTACTCGACGAGCTGTGCCTGACGCTCTCGCCGACCATGACGGCGGGCGGCGCGCAACGGATCGCCGGCGGGCCGTCGGTGGACGTCCCGAAACGGTTCGCCGTGGCGTCGCTGCTGGAAGAGGCCGGGTTTCTCTTCACCCGCTACCGTCGGATCTGACGAACAGCGGAATTAGTCGTTCCGCTTAGCTTCCGCTGGGCACTATTACTCTCGCAGACCCCGTGCGGGCACGGGGAAGGATGGTTTCCGCAGAAGGGCTCCTGAGGTGTTCACAAGCGTTTTGATGATCGAGAAGCCCCTGACGTCGGTCGACGTGGAATTCGTCACCACCCTCCACGGCGACGAGTCCGTGTCCTTCATCGTGCTGATGCAGCCGCGCGGTGACCAGGCCGATGTGCTGCTGCGCGCCATCGACGACGTCGCCATGGGCGAACTGAAGGAAGCGACCAGAGAGGGTGAGGAACCGGAGGGCACGGCGGCCCGGGGCCCCGCCGAGCAGGCGCTGGAGCTATCGCTCCAGGCACTCCGCGACGCGGGCTGCCAGGCGGTCGGCCAGGTCGTGGAGGACCACCCCCTGAACAAGATGAAGGCCGTGGTGGACGAGTCGGAGGCGGACGAGGTGATCGTGCTGACGGCCCCGCACTACGTGGAGGAGTTCTTCCACCGGGACTGGGCCTCCCGGGCCCGGCACAAGGTGGGGGTGCCGGTGCTGAAGCTCTTCGCGCACAGCGACTAGCGCCGCGTCAGGCGCCGCTCGCCCCGTCGCGCCGCCCGGCATGGCACCGGTCGCCCCGCCGGGGTATCCGAGCAGGTCGGGGGTGGTGCCGGGGCCACGGCGCCACCCCCGGCCACACGTGGGCCCCGAGCCCGCACCGCCCCCCGGACGCCTCCGCCCAGGCCCCCGCGCCCCCCGGGCCGCCCCCGGCGCCGCGTGGCCGCGAGCCACCGGGCGGGAGCTACTAGGCTGGGGGCTTCCAGTACGACGCACCCCGGGGAGAACCACGCATGGCACCCGCCACCCCTGCCGCAGCCGTCCCTGCCACCATGGAACGGCCGCACTTCATCGGCATCGGCGGTGCCGGAATGTCGGGCATCGCGAAGATCCTCGCCCAGCGCGGCGCGAAGGTCGCCGGCAGTGACGCCAAGGAGTCCGCGACCGCCGAGGCGCTGCGCGCGCTCGGTGTCACGGTGCACATCGGCCACGCCGCCGATCACCTCGCCGACGACGCCTCCGGCGTCGTCGTCTCCAGCGCCATCCGCGCCGACAACCCCGAGCTGCTCCGGGCCGCCGAGCTGGGCATCCCGGTCGTCCACCGCTCCGACGCGCTCGCCTCCCTGATGGACGGCCTGCGCGCCATCGCCGTCGCCGGCACCCACGGCAAGACGACGACCACCTCCATGCTGGCCGTCGCCCTCACCGAGCTCGGCCTGGACCCCTCGTACGCGATCGGCGGCGACCTGGCGGGTCCCGGCACCAACGCCCGCCACGGTGACGGCGAGGTCTTCGTCGCGGAGGCCGACGAGAGCGACCGCAGCTTCCAGAAATACGACCCCGAGGTCGCGATCGTCCTCAACGTGGAGCTGGACCACCACGCGAACTACGCCTCCATGGACGAGATCTACGAGTCCTTCGAGGCGTTCACCGCGAAGATCCGGCCCGGCGGCACGCTGGTCGTCGGCGAGCACTCCGGGGCCCTCGAACTGGCCGGGCGGGTCGCCGGCCGGCGGGGACTGCACGTGGTGACCGTCGGCGAGGCCGAGCACTCCGACGTCTGGATCCGCTCGATCACTCCGCAGGGCATGACCAGCGAGGTCTCCGTCGTCCTCGACGGAGTCGAGCACGCCTTCACCGTCTCCGTACCCGGCCGTCACTACGCGCACAACGCCGCCGCGGCTCTCGCCGCCGGTGCCCGGGTGGGCGTCGACCCCGCGGAGCTGGCCCAGGCGCTGACGGCCTACACCGGCGTCGGCCGCCGCCTCCAGCTCAAGGGCGAGGCCGCGGGCGTCCAGGTCATCGACTCCTACGCCCACCACCCGACCGAGATGACCGCCGACCTGGAGGCCATGCGCGGTGCCGCCGGCGCCTCCCGTCTGCTCGTCGTCTTCCAGCCCCACCTCTTCTCCCGCACGCAGGAACTCGGCAAGGAGATGGGGGACGCGCTGGCCCTCGCCGACGCCTCGGTCGTCCTGGACATCTACCCGGCCCGCGAGGACCCCATCCCCGGCATCACCAGCGAGCTGATCATCGAGGCCGGCCGGCGGGCCGGTGCCGATGTGACGCCCGTCCACGACAAGGACGCCGTCCCGGAGGTCGTCGCGGGAATGGCGAAGCCCGGTGATCTCGTTCTGACCATGGGCGCGGGTGACGTCACGGACCTCGGCCCGCGGATCCTGGACCACCTGTCGAAGTAGCAGAGGGAGCGAGCTCATGTCCTACGACGTCGAGAAGCCGGACGAGCAGTGGCGCGCGGAGCTGACCCCGGCGGAGTACCAGGTCCTGCGGCAGGCCGGCACGGAGCCCGCCTTCCGTGGCGAGTACACCGACACCACGACCTCGGGCGTCTACTCCTGCCGGGCGTGCGGCGGGGAGCTGTTCACCTCGACGGAGAAGTTCGCGTCGCACTGCGGCTGGCCGTCCTTCTACGACCCGAAGGACAGCGACGCGGTCGAGCTGATCGAGGACCGCTCGCACGGCATGCTCCGCACCGAGGTCCGCTGTTCCCGCTGCGGCTCGCACCTGGGCCACGTCTTCGAGGGCGAGGGCTATCCGACCCCCACCGACCAGCGGTACTGCATCAACTCGATCTCGCTGCGGCTCACCCCGGCCGAGGACTGACGTCCGGGGCGGCCTCCGGTCCTCCGGCGCGGACGTGGGCGACGAAGTCGGGCCGGCGGCAGGCCGTGTTCGGACGCTCCGTCAGCAGACGTCGCCTTTCGCGGCGGGCCGTGGGCCCCGCCTCGGTCTCCTCGTCTCCCGGAGTCGGACTTCGTTCGCCGAAGAGTTCGCGGGCGTACGGCTCCGTCCGCGACAGGACGCCGGTATCGCCGGACCCCGGCACCTGGAGGAGACGGGTCGGGGCCCGCTCGTCGTCCAGGTGCCGGGGGTCACGGTGGGCCGAGCTCGGCCGCGTACCGGCCGGGAAGACCATCCGGGCCGAGCTCGACCTCCGAGAGCCCGCCGGGTGGCCTTCGACCGACGGGCTCTCAGCCGGCCGACGCCGCCGGGGCGTAGCCGGTCGGGCGGCTGGTGAAGGTGCCCCGGCCCTGGGTGCGCGAGCGTAGTCGGGACGCGTAGCCGAAGAGTTCGGCCAGCGGCACGGTCGCCGTCACGACCGCCGCGCCGGAGCGGGCCGTCGAGTCGGTGACCCGGCCGCGCCGCGCCGCCAGGTCGCCGAGCACCGCGCCGACCGCCTCCTCCGGCACGGTGACCGTGACCTCGGCCACCGGCTCCAGCAGCGTCATGACGCTCGCCCGCAGGGCCTCCCGCAGCGCGAAGCGTCCCGCCGCGCGGAATGCCATCTCCGAGGAGTCCTTCGCGTGCGTCGCGCCGTCCGTGAGCACGACCCGTACACCGGTCACCGGATGCCCGCCGAGCGGGCCCTCCGCCAGGGCGTCCCGGCAGCCGGCCTCGACCGCGCGGACGTACTCCTGTGGCACCCGGCCGCCCGTGACCGCCGACGCGAAGACGAAGTCACCGTCCACGGTCCCTTCCTCCAGAGGTGCGACGTCCATGACGACGTGGGCGAACTGGCCGGCGCCGCCGTCTTGTTTGACGTGCCGGTACAGCAGGCCGGACACGCCGCGGGCGACCGTCTCCCGGTACGCCACCCGCGGCCTGCCGACGGTGACGTCCAGCCCGTGGGCGCGCCGGACCTTCTCGACCGCCACCTCCAGGTGCAGTTCACCCATCCCCGACAGCACGGTCTGGCCGGTCTCCGGGTCGGTCCGCACCACCAGGGAGGGGTCCTCCTCGGTGAGCCGGGCCAGCGCCGTCGCCAGCCGGTCCGTGTCGAGACTCCTGCGGGCCTCGACGGCGACGGAGACGACCGGGTCGGCCGTCGACGGCGGTTCGAGGACCAGCGGTGCGCCCGGAGCGCACAGCGTGGAGCCGGCGCGGGCGGTCTTCGGCCCGACGACGGCGACGATGTCGCCCGCGGCGGCCTCGTCCACCTCGGTGTTCCGGTCGGCCTGGACGCGCAGGATCCGGCCGACACGCTCGGTGCGCCGCGTGGTGGCGTCGAGCACGGTGTCCCCCTTCCTGAGGGTGCCCGCGTAGACGCGGAGACAGGTCAGACGACCGGTGGCCGTCGACTGCACCTTGAAGACGAGCGCGGTGAAGGTTTCGTCCGGGTCGGCCGCCCGCTCCTGCGGGGCGCCGTCCAGCGTCCCGCGGACCGGCGGTACGTCCGGGGGCGCGGGCAGGTAGGCCACCACGGCGTCGAGCAGCGGTTCGATACCGCGGTTGCGATAGGCCGAGCCGCACAGGACGACCACGCCCCCACCGTCGAGGGTGAGGTCGCGCAACGCGGCGACCAGCGTCCCCTCGCTCAGCGCGGACCGCGCGCAGAACTCCTCCAGGGCCGCCGGATGGAGCTCCGCCACCGTCTCCTCCAGCCGTCGTCGCCGCAGCCGGGCCTCGGCGAGCAGGCCGTCGGGGAGCGGCCCCTCGGTGTACGGGCCGCCGTCGCCGTCCCACACCAGGGCGCGCAGGCGCACCAGGTCGACGACGCCGGTGAAGCCGTCCTCCCGGCCGATCGGCAGCTGGACGACGAGCGGCACCGTGTGCAGCCGGGTCCGGATCGACTCGACCGCCGTGTCGAGGTCGGCGCCCGCGCGGTCCAGTTTGTTGACGAACGCGATCCGGGGGACACCGTGCCGGTCCGCCTGGCGCCACACCGCCTCGCTCTGCGGTTCGACGCCCGCGACGGCGTCGAAGACCGCGACGGCGCCGTCGAGCACCCGCAGGGCCCGCTCGACCTCGTCGGAGAAGTCGACGTGGCCCGGTGTGTCGATGAGGTTGACACGGTGTCCGGCCCAGTCACAACTGACGGCCGCGGCGAAGATGGTGATGCCGCGGTCGCGTTCCTGCGGGTCGAAGTCGGTGACGGTGGTGCCGTCGTGGACCTCGCCCCGCTTGTGGATGGCGCCGGTGAGGTAGAGGAACCGTTCGGTGACGGTGGTCTTGCCCGCGTCGACGTGGGCGAGGATGCCCAGATTGCGGACGAGGGACGGGAGAGTACGGGTACGCACGGCGTGACGCCTTTCGCTTGCGCCTGTGAAGGGGGCAGCGCGATTCCCGGACGGAAGGAGGCTCGGACCCGGGGGTCCCGGCCCGCGAAGGGGCCGGAGAACGAGGTCAGAGGGTCGTCGCGGGCCTGCGACGACGGCCGCGCAGCCGCCGTCGGGCGCGCGGAGAGGCGAGGATCACGTCATAACGGGAACGGGGAGCGACGGCGGCGGCGCGGCAACGCACGGTCGGCTCCCCTCGGACGGCTGGTCACGGTGCGCACCCGGACGGTGCGTGCGGTGAGTCTAGGGAAGCCGGCCCTGCGGACGACACCGGATTTTCGGGAGGCCCCGGGGGAAGGGCCGGGTCTACGGGGCGGCGGGCTGCAGCAGGTCCCAGCGATTGCCGTAGAGGTCCTCGAAGACCGCGACCGAGCCGTACGCCTCGTGCCGGGGCTCCTCCAGGAGACGCACCCCGGCCGCCGTCATCCGGGCGTGGTCGCCCGCGCCGGGGATCGCGGGACAGCCCTTAGGCTGGACGGTGACGCGGAGGCGACGGAAGGCGGGCACAGGTGGGCTTGTTCCGGCGAGGACCCCGACGGGACGGCGATGACGCCCCCCGCGACCCCGAGTTCGGATTCCTCTCCACCCGCGAGGCCGCGCTCTTCCGCGGCCGGGTCCGGGAGTCCTTCGCGGAGCTGGGCTTCGAAGTCACCGTCTACGCCGACGTGGTGGCCGACGACGGCGGACGCAGGTTCGGACTCGCCGACCTCGCGGCCGTGTGTCACGGCGACCACCGCGGAACGCGCGTGTGGCCCGGACTGATCCGCCGTCACGTCCGCCTGCTGGTACGGACCGTGACGGAGCCGTCGGCGCTGGACGCGCTGCCGCCCGAGCAGATCCGGTCCCAGCTCTATCCGCGCGTGGTCAGTGGCGACGGCATCGATCGGGCGGCCTTCGGATACGCCCGTGCCGTCGCCCCCGGGCTGTACGAGATCCTCGCCCTGGACCTGCCGGACAGCGTGCTGATGCTCACCGACGAGGCGTTGGAGCCGCTCGGTGACCTCCGGCGGCTGCGCGAGCGTGCCCTGGGCAACCTGCGTGGCCTGCCCATCGAGGGACACGAGACCGTCCGGGACGCCGACGGCATGTGCTTCGAGGTGATCGCCGGGGACTCCTTCTACACCGCGAGCCGGGTCCTCGACCTGGACGGGGTCGCGCACCGGGTCACCGGGCAGTCGCTGGGCGAGCACGGCGCGCTGGTGGCTCTGCCGTGCCGGCACCAACTGGCCTTCCATCCGATCCGGGACACCACGATCGTCCCCGCGCTGGGCGCGATGGCCTCGTTCGCCGCCTCCGGCTACGAGGACACGCCGGGCGCCGTCAGCCCGTGCGTCTTCTGGTGGCGGGACGGCCGGCTCACCCGGCTCACCGAGCACGCCGAGGAGGGCGAGCCGCGGATCGTCGCCGGCGAGGACTTCCAGCGTCTGCTCGCCCGCCTCATCACCCAGGACCCCGAGCAGCGCTGACCAGTCGCGGCGGGGGGACGCCGTACGTCGCGAAGGAGACAGCCGACGCCGAGCACGTCCGCCCCCGCGCCGTTCAGCGGCGACGACGACCGGGCCCGGATGACGCGACAGGCCGTGCCCCGGCACCCGTGACGCCGCTCGCACGCACGCCCCCCGGCGGGCGGGACCGCGGCGGCGGGGTGCCTCGCCCGTCCTCCGGCCGGCCCCCGGGTCAGCCGTCCGTCAGGATGACCGCGCACTCCGCCGGCAGCCTCAGCATTCCGTCCGTGCCCGGCGCCCCGACCGGTTCCCAGGACGCCAGGACGCGATCCCGGCCGTTCGACCCCAGCGGGATCTCGACCGCTTCACCGCCCAGGTTGACCGCCACCCGCAGCACCCCGCGGCGGAACGCCAGCCAGCGCCCCTCCTCGTCGAAGGCCGCGCGCACCGCCGCCAGATCCGGGTCCGTGAGATCCGGAAGGGTGCGGCGCAGCGCGATCAGCTCTCGATGCCAGGCCAGCAGCCTGTTGTGCGGGGCCCGTTCGCGTTCGGAGCGGTCCAGCACCGAACGGTCACGGGTGGTCGGGTCCTGCGGGTCCGGGATCTCCTCCTCCGACCAGCCGTGCGCCGCGAACTCCCGCCGCCGGCCGCGCCGTACGGCCTCCGCTAGTTCCGGATCGGTGTGGTCGGTGAAGTACAGCCACGGCGTCCCGGCCCCCCACTCCTCGCCCATGAACAGCATCGGCACCGACGGCGCGGTCAGGACCAGGGCCGCCGCGCAGGCCAGCAGCCCGGGGGAGAGGGACGCCGAGAGCCGGTCTCCCAACGCCCGGTTGCCGATCTGGTCGTGGGTCTGCGCGTACCCCAGGAAGCGGTGGGCGGGCGTGCGGACCCGGTCCACGGGGCGGCCGTGGTGACGGCCCCGGAAGGTCGAGTACGTGCCGTCGTGGAAGAAGACCTGCCGGAGCGTCTTGGCGAGCGCGGCCAGCGGAGCCCGCGCGAAGTCGGCGTAGTAGCCCTGGGACTCCCCGGTCAGAGCCGCGTGCAAGGCGTGGTGGAAGTCGTCGTTCCACTGGGCGTGGAGTCCGAGGCCACCGGCCACCCGCGGGGTCGTGGTCCGGGGATCGGCCAGGTCGGACTCGGCGATCAGGAAGTGCTGACGGCCCTGCTCCCGGGCCAGTTCGTCGACGGCCTCCGACAGCTCCTCCAGGAATGTCAGCGCCCGGGTGTCCGCGAGGGCGTGCACCGCGTCCAGCCGCAGTCCGTCGATCCGGTAGTCCCGCAGCCAGCCGAGCGCGCTGCCCAGCAGGTACGCCCGCACCTCGTCCGAACCCGGCGCGTCCAGGTTCACGGCGGCGCCCCACGGCGTGTGGTGGCTCTCGGTGAAGTACGGTCCGAAGGAGGGCAGGTGATTCCCGGACGGGCCGAGATGGTTGTGCACCACGTCCAGGACCACGCCCATGCCGAGCCCGTGCGCGGTGTCGACGAACCGCTTGAGCGCCATCGGCCCGCCGTACGGCTCGTGTACCGCCCAGGGTGCCACGCCGTCGTACCCCCAGCCCCACCGGCCGGGGAAGGGGCAGAGCGGCATCAGCTCCACATGGGTGACGCCGAGCCCGGCGAGCTCTCCCAGCCGGTCGCGGGCCGCGTCCAGGGTGCCGTCCGGGGTGAACGTTCCCACGTGCAGCTCGTACAGCACCGAAGACCGGAGCCGCAGCCGGGGCGCCTCGTCGAACCAGACGTACGCGTCGTGGTCGACGACGGCGCTCAGCCCGTCGGGGCCGTTCGGCTGACGGCGTGAGCGCGGGTCCGGCAGGACCGGCCCGTCGTCCAGGGCGAAGCCGTACCGGTCCCCGTCCTCCGCCGCCGCCACACAGGTCCACCAGCCGTCCCGCTCCGCGTCCCGCTCCATCGGGTGCCCCGCACCGTTCAGCTCCAGCGTCACCCGGTCACGGGCCGCGGGAGCCCACACCTCGAACAGCACTGGCCGATCCCCTCGTCGATGGACCAACGGCTAAGGCGTTCATCCTGTCAGAGCTTGTCGGGTGGCCTTGGACCGACAGGCGGACGCGGTCTGGTGCGCGCGATTCCAAGGCGCCGGGATGCCGCTGTGACGGAGCTACCGGCATGTCGGCAACGCCGGCAGCGGGCGTGCCAGGGCGTGACCACCCGGCCGGAGGTCACCCGGCAGGCTCTCAACCGGAGGCCACCAGGCCCGGTGCGTCGCGGCGGTGGCCGAGCGCGCGCCGGGACCGGCGACCGGCCCTGGGAGGCGGCGTGACCCACCCGTCGAAGACCGTTGCGGTGATGCCGGAACGAACGCTTCGGAGAGAACCGGCACGGAGTCTTCTGGACACTGTGTGCCGGTCGGACCGACAATCCTGGGTGTGAGCACCCCGTTCGAGTTCCCCACGCACTCCGGCGCCGTCCCGGTCCGGGTCTCCGACGCCGAGCGGGACCGTGCGCTGGTACTGCTCCGGGAGGGCGCCGCGCAGGGCCGCCTCTCGCACGACACCTTCCTGTACCGCATGGAGCGGGTACTCGTGGCCCGCCGCCCCGACGAACTCGCCCTCCTGACGGCCGACCTGGAGACCGAGGGCACCTGGACCCGGCGCGTGGTGGGCGCGGTCGAGCGGATGTCGGCGTTCACGGCCAAGGTCGGCCGTGCCTGGCGGTCCGAGCGGCTGCCGAAACTGATGCTGCCCGCACCGGGCGTCCAGCCGCTGCGCATAGGACGTGACCCGGTGAACGGGCTGCGCCTCAGCCACGAGACCGTCTCGCGCCTGCACGCCGAGCTCTCCCTCCGGAACGGCATGTGGGTGCTGCGTGACCTCGGCTCGACCAACGGCACCACCGTCAACGGTCGCCGGGTCACGGGGGCGGTGGCGGTCCGGGCGGGTGATTCGGTCAGCTTCGGACAGATGAGTTTCCGGCTCTCCCCGCACTGACCCGGTCCACCGCCGGTCTCGCGCTCCGCCGGTCTCGTCTCCGCCGGTCCGGTGCACGGCCGGCGCGCCGCTCGGCCCACTCCACACCCCGGATCACTTTCGGTTTTCTTTCCCAGCCCTTTTCACCCGGTTGGCGGTGTGGGAGCTGCGGGAGGGTCAGCCTGGTGGTGGTGTGAGGAGACCCACCGGACCGACAGGGGGCACGATGCGCGAGGAACCGAAGCCCGGCATACGGCAGCACACCCGGACACAGCTCCCGCCCATGACCAGAGCTCCCGGCCTTCGCACGGTGACACCGGGCGGACGGGCGGAGACCCCGGCACCGGGCGCCGCACCCCTCCGGAGCCGGACCGTCGCGCCCAGCCTCCTCGACCCCGGCGCGTCCCGCGACCCGCACCCCGTCCACCGCGCCCTGCGGGAGCGGTTCCCGCTCACCTACGACCCCCTGCTGCGGGCCTGGGTGCTCAGCCGGTACGCCGACGTCGCCACGGCCCTCACCGACACCCGCTTCACCCACGGCCACCGCCCCGGCGACCCGCCCTGCGCCGACAGCCACGTGGCGGTCGACGTCGACGAACTGCGGGCCGTCGCCGCCCGTACCGCCTACGTCCTCGCCCGCCGGATCGCCACCCGCCCGCAGGTCGACCTGGTCACCGACTTCTGTCACTGGCTGCCCGCCGGCACGGTCGCCGCAGCCGTCGGCGTGCCCTACCGCGACATGATGCGGCTGGTACGCGGCCGGGCCGTCTCGGCGCTCGCCGGCCAGTGCTCCTCCCAGATCGCGGTACGGGAGAAGGCCCTGGCCTCCTTCCTCGCCAACGTGCTCGCCGACCCGGGCCTGCCGGCGACGCTCCGGGACGCGGCCCCGGGGCCGACCGGACCGATCGCCCGCGCCTGGGCCGAATCCCTGCGCCGTGACCCGCCCGTGCAGATCGCCGTCCGCCGCACCGGCGCCGAGGTGCGGGTCTCCGGCGGCACCATCCCCGCCGGGGAACCGGTCGCCCTGCTCATCGGCGCCGCGGGCCGCGACCCCGAACGCTTCCGGGAACCCGACCGTTTCGATCCCGGACGCGACGACCCCGGCCAGCTCACCTACGGCAGCGGATTCTGTCCGGCCGTCGAACTGGCCGCTCTGGAGGCCGAGTACGCCCTGCGCGCCCTGCTCGACACCATGCCCCGGCTGCGGCTCGTCGACGGCTTCCGGCCCGAGCGGACGGGACTGATCACCCGAGCCCCGCGGAGCCTTCCCGTACGGCCCGGCGGCTGAGCAGTGCCACCGGCCGTTCCTCCAGCAACTCCGCCACCTTCACCGCGCCACCGGAGAACTCCCGCACACCGTGCAGGAGATCGAACCAGCGGCCCTCCGGCAGCGGCACCTCCGTGTCCTGCCATCCACCGGCCTCCGCCAGGCGCAGCGGCAGCCGGGTGACCACCGTGACCACCTCGCCCGAGCGTGCGAACGCCAGGCAGTGCCGTGCCGCCGGACCCGTCGCGGTCAGCGGCGCGTACGAGCCCGGCTCCCCGAACAGGTCCGGGTGCCGACGGCGCAGCCCCAGCGCAGCCCGGACCAGCTCGGTCTTGCCGTCGTCGGGCCCGACCGCGAACGGCTCCCGGTTGTCCGGGTCCACCAGCGCCCGGTACTCCCGCTCCGTGCCCTGGTACAACTCCGGCACCCCCGGCATCGTCAGCTGGACCAGCGTCGCACCGAGCAGGTGCGCCCGGATGTGTGGTTCGAGCGCGAAGGCCGCCTCCGAGGCGGCGCGCAGGGGGATACGGCCCGGACCCGCCGCCACGAACTCGTCCACCGCGCGCTCGTATACCGGATCAGGTTCGGTCCAGCTGGTGTGGAGGCCCGCCTCACGGACGGATTTCAGCACGGCGGGCCCCAGCCGGGCCGCGTCCGCCGCTCCGAAGCCGAACGCCGTCTGCCACGCCGTCCACGCCAGATGCGGATCGGGGGCCGGTACCCCCGCCACCTCCTCCAGCAGCTCCGACCACACGGCGGGGCACTGCGCCAGGACCGCGATCCCCGCCCGGACGTCCGCGCTCCGTTTGGTGTCATGGGTGGACAGCACCGTTCCGGTGGCCGGCCAGTCCCGGGCCAGCCGCAGGCAGTAGGCGTGGAACTCCTCCGGGGAGACGGCCGGACGGCCCGGATCGCCGCCCACCTCGTTCGCCGACAGGAGCGGGGTGAAGCGGTAGAACGCGGTGTCCTCGACGGACTTGGCCCGCAGCGCGGACGAGGTCTGCTCGAACCGCGCCCGGAACGCCCGCTGTTCGGGCCCGATCCCGCGCCGTCCGAGCGCCAGGTCGCACACGGTGTCGACCGCTGACGCCTCCTCGGCGACCGCGAACGCGGCCTTCGCACCGCGTGCCGCGTCCGGTGTCAGTACCGTCTCACCGCCCGATCCGTAGGTGCGGTAGACCGGGACCCGGACCAGGAGTTCGCTGATCGCGGTCCGCAGCGCCCAGGGCGCGTGGTCGCGCAGCTCGGGATCAGCGGCGCAGATCCGCTCGGCCATCCGTGTCAGGGCGGCGGTCTCGGCGGCCAGTTCGTGGGTCACGACCTTGTACGCGGCCCGGCGCGCGGTCGGCTCCCAGTATCCGCCGCGGTCCCCGGCCCTTCCGGCGAACTGCCGGTACACGTCGAGCAGTTCGTCGGCCCCCACCGGGTCCACGAAGAGCCCGTCCACATGGCGCAGGGCGTCGTATCCGGTGGTGCCCGCGACGGGCCAGTCGGCGGGGAGCGGTTCGGTGCCCGTGAGGATCTTCTCGACCACCGTCCAGCACCCGCCGCCGGTCGACTCCCGCAGCCGTGCCAGATAGCCCGCGGGGTCGGCGAGCCCGTCCGGATGGTCGATCCGCAGGCCCTCGATCACGCCGTCCCGCACCAGCTCCAGGATCTTCCCGTGGGTGGCGTCGAAGACCCCGGGGTCCTCGACCCGCACTCCGATCAGGTCCGAGATCGTGAAGAAGCGCCGGTAGTTCAGCTCGGTCCGGGCCAGCCGCCACCAGCACAGCCGGTACCACTGGGCGTCGAGCAGTTCGTCGAGCGGCAGCTCCTCCGTGCCGTCCCGCAGCGGGAACTCCTGCCCGTCGAGGTGCAGGGCCCCGTCGGCCACCCGCATCCGCTCCCGCGCCTCCGAGAGCCGTCCGGGCAGCACGGGGAGCAGGAGCCTCCCGTCCGCCGCCGCCCAGTCCACGTCGAACCAGCGCGCGTAGGGGGAGTCCGGCCCCTCGCGGAGCACCTCGCGCAGTGCGTGGTTGTGCCGGGGTGAGGCGGCCATGTGATTGGGCACCAGATCCACGACCAGACCCATCCCGTGGTCCCGGGCGGTCGCGGCGAGCGCCCGCAGACCCGCCTCACCGCCGAGTTCCGCCCGGATCACCCGGTGATCGGTGACGTCGTAGCCGTGTGAGGACCCCGGCACGGCCTCCAGGACCGGCGACAGATGGAGGTGCGAGACCCCGAGACCGGCGAGGTAGGGGACGGCCCGCTCCGCGGCCGGAAACGGGAACTCGGGCTGGAGCTGGAGCCGGTAGGTGGCGGTGGGGACCGTCGGAGCGGAGAACGAGGGCGTCATGCGAACGTACGTACCCCGCTGGGCGGCTTCCGTGTCATCGCATCGCCCGGTGCGTCCGTTCGTGTGCATCGCGACGGGCGGGCGGCGTGGAGACGTGCCCGTCTCCCGGCGGCGGGCCGGAGACGGACCGCCGGGCGCCGGGTGTGCCGGACGGCGACGACCGGTCGCGCTCCGCCCCGGCCCGGCGGGCATCCGGGGGGCGTCCCGCGCGTCGTCGGCGGGGACGGACCCACACCCGTACGGCCGCCGCCGAACGAGGACCGGCCGGCGCCCCCGTGGCGGTCCGTGGAGTGCCGCCGGGGCCCGGCGCCCGGCCCCGGGCCGACAAGGGACGGTCAGGGGCCGCGCCGTCGACTACGCGGGCCGCTGCAGCACCGTCAGGC
The DNA here is from genome assembly GCF_035994945.1 of Streptomyces sp. NBC_01216. Classification (NCBI taxonomy): domain Bacteria; kingdom Bacillati; phylum Actinomycetota; class Actinomycetes; order Kitasatosporales; family Streptomycetaceae; genus Streptomyces; species Streptomyces sp. NBC_01216. The sequence continues at coordinate 1,358,583 of NZ_CP108677.1, read as the reverse complement.
TGAGCGGTGCCAGCGTCACCCGCTCGCCCGCGGCCACCTTCGGGCCCTCCAGCGGGGGGATGCCCTCCGGATGGGAGGTGTCGACCACCACCCTCCAGGTCTGGCCGTGGTTGACCGGCACCTCGAACTCCAGCTCCTGCGCGGAGGCGTTGAACATCAGCAGGAAGGAGTCGTCGGCGATCCGTTCGCCCTGCGGACCCGGCTCCGAGATCGCGTTGCCGTTGAGGAACACCGACAGCGCCCGCGCGTGGGCCGCCTGCCAGTCCCGCGCCGTCATCTCCTCGCCCTCGGGGGTGAACCAGGCGATGTCCGTGAGCTCGTCGTGGGTGCCCTGCACCGGCCTGCCGTGGAAGAAGCGGCGGCGCCGCAGCACCGGATGGTCACGGCGCAGCCGCACCATCGCCCGGGTGAAGGCGAGCAGCGTGCCGTCCTCCTCGCCGCCCGGCTCCGGCCAGCGCACCCAGGAGACCTCGTTGTCCTGACAGTAGGCGTTGTTGTTGCCGCCTTGCGTCCGGCCGAACTCGTCGCCGTGACTGAGCATGGGCACACCCTGCGAGAGCATCAGGGTGGCGAGGAAGTTGCGTGACTGGCGGGCCCGCAGCTCCCGGATGCCGATGTCCTCGGTGTCGCCCTCCTCGCCGCAGTTCCAGGAGCGGTTGTGGCTCTCGCCGTCACGGTTGCCCTCGCCGTTGGCCTCGTTGTGCTTTCCGTTGTACGAGACGAGGTCCCGCAGGGTGAATCCGTCGTGGCAGGTCACGAAGTTCACCGAGGCGAGCGGGCGGCGGCCGTCGTCCTGGTAGAGGTCGGACGAGCCGGTCAGCCGGGACGCGAACTCGGCCAGCGTGCGGGGTTCGCCGCGCCACAGGTCCCGCACGCAGTCGCGGTACTTTCCGTTCCACTCGGTCCACAGCGGCGGGAAGTTCCCCACCTGGTAGCCACCCTCGCCGACATCCCAGGGCTCCGCGATCAGCTTGACCTGGCTGACCACCGGGTCCTGCTGGACCAGGTCGAAGAACGACGACAGCCGGTCCACCTCGTGGAACTGCCGGGCGAGGGTGGCCGCCAGGTCGAAGCGGAAGCCGTCGACGTGCATCTCCGTCACCCAGTACCGCAGACTGTCCATGATCAGCTGCAGCACGTGGGGGGACCGCATCAGCAGGGAGTTCCCGGTGCCGGTGGTGTCCATGTAGTAGCGGGGATCGTTGGCCAGACGGTAGTACGACGGGTTGTCCAGGCCGCGGAAGGAGAGCGTCGGGCCGAGGTGGTTGCCCTCCGCGGTGTGGTTGTAGACCACGTCGAGGATGACCTCGATTCCGGCCTGGTGCAGGGCCCGCACCGCCGACTTGAACTCCAGGACCTGCTGGCCCCGGTCGCCCCAGGAGGCGTAGGCGTTGTGCGGGGCGAAGAAGCCGATGGTGTTGTAGCCCCAGTAGTTCGACAGACCCGCGTCCACCAGCCGGTGGTCGTTGACGAACTGGTGGACCGGCATCAACTCCAGTGCCGTGACACCCAGTTCCTTGAGATGTCCGATGACGGAGGGGTGGGCGAGCCCGGCGTACGTGCCGCGCAGTTCCTCCGGAAGCTCCGGGTGGAGCATCGTCAGGCCCTTCACATGGGCCTCGTAGATCACTGTCCGGTGGTAGTCGGTCCGTGGGCGGCGGTCGTCGCCCCAGTCGAAGTACGGATTGACCACGACCGAGGTCATCGTGTGCGGAGCCGAGTCGAGGTCGTTGCGCGAGTCGGGCCTGCCGAAGTGATAGCCGTACACGGCCTCACCCCAGTCGATCCGGCCCGAGACCGCGCGGGCGTAGGGATCCAGGAGCAGCTTCGCCGCGTTGCAGCGCTGCCCCTGTTCCGGGGCGTGGGGTCCGTGGACCCGGAACCCGTAGCGCTGGCCGGGCATCACGCCCGGCAGATAGGCGTGGCGGACGAAGGCGTCCGTCTCGCGCAGTTCCACCGCCGTCTCCGAGCCGTCGTCGTGCAGCAGACACAGCTCGATGCGGTGTGCGGCCTCCGAGAAGACCGCGAAGTTCGTTCCGGCGCCGTCGTAGGTGGCGCCCAGGGGATACGCCTGTCCCGGCCAGACCTGCATAGATACGACTCTTCCATTCTGATCCGGGTGTTGGGGTGCACTCCGGCCAGATCCTGCCCGAAAGTGGGACCGCGTCCTAGGACTTCGGCCGGTCCTACCGGGTGACCGTGCGGAAATCAGCGAGAATCGGGGAAGAACGGTTCGTATGCGTATGCGTATGCGTGCGCGTCGGCGCGTCGTCGCGTCGTCGCCCGGGGGAGCGCCGGCGCGCGCCATGCTGCCCGGGGCTCGGACGGCGGCCCCCGCGGTTCCTCGTGCGGGGCCGGGCCGGGGGTGCCCCGCGCTCCGAGGTTCCTCGTCAGCGGCGGGCGCGCCGGGGGCCGGTCCCGGGGTGCGGCCGTCCCGCCGCGGGCCGGGTCGGGCCGGCGCGGGGTTCCGCCGCGTCGCCGTGACGAGGCACCGTGTCGGGTACGCCCACCCGCGGGGTTCCGGCCGCCCCCCGGAGGGGGCAATCGCTATGAAACCGCTCACTCCGTCCGATCTCGCCGACCGGAACGGCGCTTCGGATCAGGGGAGTTGAGCAGGAGCCTGCCGATCCTGCTGCACCGCCTTCCGTTCCCGGAGTACCCTTCGTTGATCTTTGTCCGACGGGCGTCCAGGAGCAGAAGGCGGTGCGTGGGTGAGCTCGGGAGGTCTGGAGCTGCCCCCAGGTGACGCGGGTCACGAGGGGAGTTCCCCCGACCCCGGGGACGTGCCGCCAGGGGCGGTGTCCGTCGCCAGGCCGATGGAGATCGGAGCGGAACTCTCCTGGGGCGCCGAAGCCTGGAGCGAGGTGCGCACCCGCGCCCAGCGGGCCGGCCGCGCCTACGTCTGGCTGAATCTCGTCGAGCAACGGCTGCGCGCCGTGGTCGCCGCGGTGCTGCGGCCGGTCTACGAGCCGGTGCACGGTGACGACTGGGTGGTGGCCGCGGCGGGTCCGGCCGGCCAGGAGTGGGTGCAGCGGGCCGTGGCCGTGCGCGAGGTGTCGCGGCGCAAGGGCTACCTCCTCGACCCGGCCGACGACAACGTCCTCAGCTTCCTCACGCTCCCGCAGCTGCGGGAGCTGATGGTGCAGCACTGGCCCTGCTTCGAGCCGTACTTCGACGACCGGCGCGAGGTGGAGCTGGCCCTGGACGAGCTGGAGGTGACCCGCAACGTCGTCTCCCGCAACCGCGCGCTGTCGCTGACGGTGCTCGCCCAGTCCGAGCGCGCCTCCGCGCGGCTCCTGGAGATCCTCGGGAGCGGAGCGGGGGTCCCCTCCGCCGACCGCCTTCCGGTCGACGCCGTCGAGGACCTGGTCGGCGACCGGTACGCGGACGTGGTCTCCGTCCACCCGGACCGGGTCCGCCTCCAGCGGCAGCTGCCCGCCGAGGACCTCTTCGGAGGGGCCCGGCGCCTCGACGCCACCGGCATAGGACTGAACCTGCTGGTGCAGAACTTCTCCGGCCGCCGGCTCGTGCGGCTGGCCGAGTCAGGCTGCCGGATCAGGCTGCTCTTCCTGAACCCGGCCAGCAGCGCCGTCAAACGGCGAGAGCGGGAACTCGGTCTGAAGAAGGGTGAGCTGAGCCGGTCCGTGGAGATGAACATCCTCCACATGCGCCGGGTCCGATCCCGGCTGCGGGACCCCGGCGCCTTCCAGATCCACGTCTTCGACGAGACCCCGCGTTTCACCGCCTACCTCGTCGACGGGGACGGCCCGGACGGCGTCGCCGTCGTCCAGTCCTATCTGCGGCGGGCCCGCGGCATGGAGGCGCCGGTGCTGGTACTGAGGGGCGGCGGACGCGACCTGGTCCGCTCCGGCCGGCAGGCGGGCGACAGTGAGAACGGACTCTTCGCGACATACCGGGAGGAGTTCGAGTCGGTATGGCTCGACTCACGTCCCGTCTCCTGAGGCCCGTGCCCCGGCCGTTGTCAGTGACGCGTGGCAGGGTGAACAGCACCACGGGGGAGATCACCACGGGGGAGATCACGCAAGGAGGAACCGATGGTTTGGCATGGGGAAGAGCTGGTCGGCTTCGGCCTGGTGACCACCGGTACCGGACCGCCGGAGGCACGGCTCGGGACGGCGCCGGTCGCCGGGGCCCGCGGCGGACGGGCGGTGCGCCTCACGGGCCCGGACGCCCGTCTTCCGGCAGGGGCGACACGAGCGGGGGCCACGCGATGAGCTGGACCACGGGCCCCTTGGCGGCCTTCGACCTGGAGACCACGGGGACGGACGTCGAGACCGACCGCGTCGTCACCGCGGCGGTCGTGCGGCTGGAGCCGGACGGCACCGTGTCGGCGGAGCGGAACTGGCTGCTCGATCCAGGAGTGGTGATACCCGAGCAGGCTTCGGCGATCCACGGCATCTCGACGGACCACGCCCGGGAGCGCGGGGTGCCGGCTTCGTCCGCGATCGAGGAGATCACCCGGACCGTCGCCGAGGTGCTGCGCTCCGGGACACCGCTGGTCGTGATGAACGCGCGCTACGACCTGTCCTTGCTGGACCGCGAGTGCCGGCGGTACGGCAGGGCGTCGATCAGCGAGCGACTGGGCGGCATTCCCTCGCCCGTCATCGACCCCCTCGTGATCGACAAGCACGTCGACAAGTACCGGAAGGGCAGACGCGCCCTGCACGCGCTGTGCGCACACTACGGCGTCCCGCTCGACGACGCGCACGACGCGCGGGCGGACGCCGTGGCGGCCGCCCGTGTGGTGCGACGCATGGGCGAGAAGCACCAGCCCGTCGGAGTGATGTCCCCGACCGACCTGCACGACCTCCAGGTGCGCGCCGCGGCCGTGCAGTCGGCCTCCCTGCAGGCGTACCTGCGACGGACCACGGACCCGACGGCGGTCGTCGAGTCGGCCTGGCCGGTCATCCCGCGGAGCCGGTAGCCCGGAGCCGCCGGCCCGGAGCCGCGCCCCGGCGGCCGGGGGCGGCACCGGCCGTACCTGGCGATCACGGCACGGCCGCACCCGGCCGAGCCCTTCTCGCATGTCCCGGCGCCGTACCACGATCACGGCGACGGCGACGAGTGCCCAGGCCGCGAGGGCCGTCCCGGCGCCCGTGACCGTGGCCGGCCTCGCCTCTACCGCCGGGTGACGACCGGTCCCCGACTCCGCGTCAGAACGGGTACCAGCGCACGCTCGGGTCGCCGTCCCGGAGGGAGGCCACCCGCCGCCCGAACTCGGCCAGCGCGGCCGGGTTGCCCGGCGCGTGCTGGGCCACCCAGGCGCAGCTCGCCGTCTCCCGGGCACCGCGCAGGACGGCGCAGCCCTCCCAGCCGCGCACGTCCCAGCCGTAGGCGTCGGTGAAGGCGTCGTAGGCGGCCGGATCGAGCCCGTACCGGTCACGGGAAAGGGCGAGGACCACCAGGTCGTGCTCCCGCAGATCCGAGGAAAAGGTCTCCAGATCGACGAGGACCGGTCCGTCCGGGCCGACGTGGACGTTGCGCGGCAGGGCGTCCCCGTGGATCGGCCCGGGTGGCAGGTGCGGCGTGAGCGTGGCTGCGGCCGATGCGAAGGCGTCCCGCCGCTCCCGCAGGTAGGCGGCGTCGGCAGGGTCGATGGCTGCTCCTGCCAGCCGCAGCCACCGCTCGACGCCGCCGAGCAGCTCACGACGCGGAAGGGCGAACGAGTCCGGCTCCGGCAGGGCGTGGATCCGCCGCAGCAGCGGCGCCAGGTCGCGGGGCTCGGCCGGCCGCACGGCGGGGGGCAGGCGATGCCAGAAGGTGACCGGGTGCCCTTCCAGCAGGCGCGGTTTCGGCTCCGCCGCGCGTACCGCGGGAATCCCCGTCTGCGCCAGCCAGGACGCGAGCGCCAGTTCCCGCTCGGCGCGGGCCGGCAGTTCCGCGTCCCGGCCGACCTTCACCACCAGCTCGCCGACGGCGAAGACCGCGTTCTCCCCCAGGGAGAGCAGAGGGGAGTCCTGTTCCCGGGCAGGCAGCCCCGTCGCGGCCAGGATCATTCGTGCCCGCACCTCGTCCATCCCGTTTCTCCCGCTCTCCCGTGCCCTGTGCGTACCCGTCGTAGTCTGGCATCCGCGTCTGCGCCGACCGGGAGAGCCCGCCGGGCGGCTGATCCATCCAGGCGCGGCCGGACCCCTGGGTACGCGGTCGTGGTTCCCGGAAGCCCGACCGCGTCGCTGCGGCGCGCCCGCCACCCCCCGGTCTCCGCGCGGCCCTCGCCGGACCGGGCGAGATCCCGAAGTGCCGGGCCGCGCAAGGGAGATCCGGACAGGACGGCGGCCGGAGGACACGGCGGGCGGCCGATTCCGGCGGGTCCGCAGGGCCCGACCGGGCACCGGCCGTCGGCGCCGCCGCGCCGGGCCGGGCGTGACGGGCGGGGCACCCGGCGGTCCGCGCGTGCCCGGCGGATACGCCGCGGGGCGGCCGTACGGCCACGGCGCGGCAGCCGTGCCCTCCCCCCAGGGCCCCGGCGACCGCCCTATCGTGTGACCATGACGACGACCTATGCCGCGCTCCTGCGCGGGATCAACGTGAGCGGGCACCGCAAGGTGCCCATGGCGGAGCTCCGTTCACTCCTCGAAGAGCTGGGTCACCGAAACGTCCGGACGTATCTCCAGAGCGGCAACGCCGTCTTCACGACCGACGACGACTCCGGTGACGACGTCCTCGCCGCCGCGATCGAGGCGGCGATCGGGAAGCGCCTCGGCTTCCGGGTCGACACCCTCGTGCGCGGTGCCGCCTACCTCGCGGCCGTGGCCGACGCCTGCCCGTTCCCCGCCGGGGAACTGGAAGGCCGGCAACTGCACGTCACGTACTACTCGGAGCCCGTCGGTCCCGAGCGGTTCGCCGCGATCGACGAGGCGGCCTTCCGGCCCGAGGAGTTCCGGCTCGGCGACCGGGCGCTCTACCTCTACGCCCCCGACGGTCTCGGCCGCTCCAAGCTCGCGGAGGCGGTCTCCCGTCCCTCTCTGCTCAAGGGGGTCGTCGCCACCTCCCGCAACTGGAACACCGTCCTCAAACTCGTGGAGATGACCCATGACTGAGCACACCCCCGCCGTGGCGGCTGCTGTCGAGGGCGAACTGCGCCTCCTGGACCCGACGGTCCGTGCCTCCGCCGAACTGTTCGGCGCGCTTCTGCACCCGGAGTTCGAGGAGTTCGGCAGCTCCGGACGCCGCTGGGACCGGGCGTCGATCATCGCCGCGATGACCGAGGGGGCCACGCCCCGGCCGATCACCGCCAGCCGGATGCGTGGCGTGCAGCTCGCCCCCGATGTCGTGCACCTGACCTTCGTCACCGACTCCCACGGCGTGTGTGCCCACCGCAGTTCCATCTGGCGTCTGACCGAGGGGCGTTGGCTCCTCTACTTCCACCAGGGCACGCCCTTCGGTCCGGCCGAGTGCGCGACGGACTGACCCCGGCCGCGTCGAGCGGAGCGCGTACGTCGGCGACGCGAGGTGGCCCAGTCGATCCGGCGCCGAATGGCCCGCTTCCACGGGCCATCGGCTGGCTAGGCTCCGCTCCATGACCACACCCGCCCAGCACCCGCCCGTCGTCGACCTCTACTTCGACCCCGTCTGCCCGTTCGCCTGGATCACCTCCCGCTGGCTGCTCGAGGTCGAACAGCAGCGCGACATCGACCTGCGTTTCCGGCTGATGAGCCTGTACCTCCACAATGTCGGGAACGAACTTCCCGACTGGTACCGGGATCTCGTCGACCGGTCCCTCGGTCCGGTCCGGGTCGCCGCCGCGGCGGCCGGGCGACACGGCGAGGAGATCCTCCGCCCTCTCTACACCGCGTACGGCACCCGGTTCCACCGGGAAGGGCGGAAGGACTTCGACGGCGTGATCGCCGAGTCCCTCGCGGAACTGGGCCTGCCCGCGGGACTCGCGTCGGCCGCCCATGACACGACGTACGACGAGGCCGTCCGGCGCAGCCACGACGCCGGCAAGGACCCGCGGGCCGACGGGTACGTCGGAACGCCCACCCTCCACGTCGACGGCACGGTCTGGTTCGGCCCGGTCCTGCGCGCCGTCCCGCGCGGCCCGAAGGCGGCGGAACTCTTCGACGGCTTCCGTGTCCTGGCCGCTCACCCCGAGCTCTTCGAGCTCAAGCGGACCCGGACCGGCGGCCTCGACTTCGACTGACCCGGCCCGCCCCGCACCGGCTGTCGCGAAACTTCAAGACCGGGCACGGGACCACTCGTAACGTCGACGGCGTGAACGACATCCACACGCACCTCACCATCTGTGCCGACGAAGCCGCACGTGTCGCCCGCGGCGTCACCCGCGAGCACCTCGCCGGACCCTCCGTCTGCGCCGACTGGACGGTGGGAGAACTCGCCGACCACCTCGTGCTCTACACCTCCCACGGCCTCGAACACCGCGCCCGGCGCGAGCCGCTCCCCGAGACACTGCTGACACGCGCCTTCACGGCGGACGCCGACTGGGCCGAGCGGTACACCGCGCAGCTCGGACGGGCACTGGCCGCCTGGCGGCGCCCCGACGCGTGGGAGGGCCGGATCGACCTCGGCTTCATGACCCTGCCCGCGGCCGTGATGGCCTCGCTGCTGGTCAAGGAACTCGCCGTGCACGGCTGGGACCTGGCCCGCTCCACCGGGCAGGACTTCGCACTGCCCGACGCGACGGCGGAGTTCCTGCTCGGCGTCGTGACGGAGCACGCCGAGGAGTACCGTCGCCACGACGGGTTCGCCGCCCCGGTCGAGGTCGCGGCGGACGCGCCGGCCCTCAGCCGCGCCCTCGCGGCGAGCGGGCGCGACCCGCGCCGGTAGCCTGCCGCCCGGACCATCGGCGCTCCGGACCATCGGCGCTCCGGACCATCGGCGCTCCGGACCATCGGCGCTCCGGACCATCGGCGCTCCGGAGCGGTCGCCGTTCGGTCCGGACGCCATCCGGCCGGTCGGTGTCCGGATCAGCCGGTGCTCGGCCGGTCGCCGTTCGGGCCGGTCGGTGTCCGGGTCAGCCGGCCACGGGCACGCGGCGGACCACGACGGCCTGTTCGTACCGCTCCACGAGCAGTCGCGCGAGCTCCGGGGAGGGGCCCAGCACGTCCGCCAGGACGTCCGCCCCGGCCGCCCCCGCCGCGATCCGGTCCGGCAGCCGGCCCGGGGCGATGACGTACGGGGCGACCGCGACCCGCCGCACCCCGTCGGCGCGCAGGGTCCGGACGGCGTCCTCGGTCCGGGGAAGAGACGCGGAGGCGAACGCGGGCCGCACGGAGCACCAACCGGTGCGCCGCAGCTCCCGCGCCGTTTCTGCGATCACCGCGATCGCCTCCGGGTCGGTGGAGCCCGCCGAGGCCAGGACGACCCCGGTGGTGCTCTTGTCGCCGGCCGTGAGGCCGGCCTCGTACAGCCGTCGTTCCACCGCCGCCACCAGCAGCGGGGACGGGCCGAGGACCTCCGCCCGCCGGACCCGGAGGGCCGGCGGGGCCTGCCGCAGGACGGCGGGGATGTCGGCCTTCGCGTGGAACGCGCGGGTCAGCAGCAGCGGCAGTGCCACCACGTCGCGTTCCCCCTCGGCCGCGAGCCGGTCGAGGGTCACCGTCACCGATGGCCGGTCGAAGTCGAGGAACGCGGTCTCCGCGCGGAGTCCCGGGCGCAGCGACCGGGCGCGGTCGACCAGCGCCCGCACGGTCTCCGCGTGCCGGGGATCGCGGCTGCCGTGGGCGATGACGAGGAGGACCGGGCCGCCGGCGTGTCGGGTGTGCACGACCGGACCCGCTCAGCTCTTCACGAGCAGCCCGCGGCGCCGCAGCACGGCACGCTCCAGCGGGCTGAAGACCAGCAGGTCGATGGCGACGCCGACGAGCAGGATCAGGATGATGGCGAGGAAGATCCCCGGCATGTCGAAGTTGTTCCTGCCGTTCTCCAGCAGCTGCCCCAGCCCCAGGCCGAGATCGGGCGAGGACGCGATGATCTCCGCGGCCATCAGCGAGCGCCAGGAGAAGGCCCAGCCCTGCTTCAGACCCGCGAGGTATCCGGGCAGCGCGGCCGGCATGACGATGTGCCAGGCGCCCCGCAGGCCGGTCGCGCCGAGCGTCCGGCCGGCCCGCAGGAAGAGCGGCGGCACCTGATCCACGCCGGCGACCAGGCCGTTGGCGATGGACGGGACCGCGCCCAGCAGGATCACGGCGAACATCATCCGGTCGTTGAGCCCGAGCCACAGCACCGCGGGCGCCACCCAGGCGACCGACGGCAGTGACTGCAGACCCGACAGGATCGGTCCGATCGCCGTCCGCACCACGGACACCCGTGCCACGATCAGGCCGAGCGGCGTACCGATCGCCAGCGCCAGCAGGAAGCCGAGCAGCGCACGGGACACGCTCGTCCACAGAATGCCGAAGAGGGTCCCCTCCAGCCACATCGTGGACAGGCTGTCCCAGACCGCTCCGGGTGAGGGCAGTTTCCCCTCGTCGGCGACCCGCGAGCTCACCAGGAGCTGCCAGACCACCAGGACCAGCAGCACGGCGAGCAGCGGCGGCAGGACCTTCTTCAGCAGGACCTCGCCCACCGGGGTCCGCCGGACCTGCACGCTGTCCAGCGCGTCCAGGCCCGCTTCCAGGCCGGCGAGGTCGTCGGCCTGGGATGTGGTGTCAGTGCTGGCCATGGCGGCGGATCTCCCCACGCAGTTCTTCGGTGATCTCGACGGACAGTTCCGCCACGGCGGCGTCCTCGATGCGGCGCGGCTGCGGGATGCCGATGCTCCATTCCCGGGCGATCCGGCCGGGGCGCGACGACAGCAGCACCACCCGTTCTGCCAGCCGTACGGCCTCGCGCACGTTGTGGGTGACGAAGAGGACCGACAGGTTCGTCTCCCGCCAGATCCGGGTCAGCTCGTCGTGCAGGACGTCCCGGGTGATCGCGTCCAGCGCCGCGAACGGCTCGTCCATCAGCAACAGGTCGCTGTCCTGGGCCAGGGCCCTAGCCAGTGCCACCCGCTGGCGCATGCCACCGGACAGTTCGTGGACCCGCTTGCCGTAGGAGCCGCCGAGCCGGACCAGTTCGAGCAGACGTTCCGCCTCGGTGCGGCGCGCGGCCTTGGCCACCCCGCGCAGTCGCAGAGCCAGTTCGATGTTCTTGCCCGCGGTCAGCCACGGGAAGAGGGCGTGCTCCTGGAACATCAGGGCCGGCCGGCCGCCGGGGGTGTCGATGGACCCGGCGGAGGGCCGGTCGAGCCCGGCGACGAGGTTGAGCAGCGTGGACTTGCCGCAGCCGGAGGCCCCCAGCAAGGTGACGAACTCACCCGGGGCGACATCGAGCGTGATGTCGTCGAGGACGAGTTGCGGGCCGGCGGGCCCGGCGAAGGACTTCGAGACATGCTCGATCCGGGCGGCGTGGGTCACCGCCGCACGGTCCTCGGCCTTGGCGAGCGTCGCGGTCGTGGCCATGGTCGTCACCTCCTGGGAAACCTGAACTGGGGTTGTCGAGGGTTACTTGACGCCGAGACCGGCGTCGGCGACCTCGGGCTGCCCCGTGGCCTTCAGGACCTTGTTGAGCGGCTTCAGGTCGTAGATGCCGTTCAGGTCGGGCTGCTTGAGCAGACCTGCCCCGACCGCGTGCTCCGCCTGGGTCTTGAGCGTGGCGGCGAGCGGGTCGTCGGTGAAGCGGATCGAGGGCCAGGCGGCGTCGATGACCTCGCCGCTCAGTGGTTTGCCGGAGAGCTCCTCGAGCCTGGCGTTGACCGATGCCTTCGCCCGTTCGGTGTCGGCGTTGATCCACGCGTTGGTCTTCACCGTGCCGCGCAGCACCGCCTCGACGACGTCCGGGTGTGCATCGAGGAACCTCTGCGACACGATCACGTTCGTGATCACGAACTGCTTGCCGGGCCACAGGTCCGATTCGTCGAGCAGTACCTTCGCACCGTCGGCGACCAGCATGGAAGCGGTCGGCTCGGGCACCCAGGCGCCGTCCACGGAACCGGACCGGTAGGCGTCCGGAGTCACCTTGTTGTCCGTGCGGAGCACGGAGACGTCGCCCTTGCCGCTCTGGGCGTCGACCTTCCAGCCCTGGCGGCCGATCCAGTTCAGGAAGGCCACGTCCTGCGTGTTGCCGAGCTGCGGGGTGGCGATCCGCTTGCCCTTGAGGTCGGCCACGGCCCTGATCCGGTCCGGGTTCACCACCAGCTTCACCCCGCCGGACGCGGACCCGGCGATGATGCGCAGATTGCCGCCCTTGGACCGGGTGTAGCCGTTGACGGCGGGCGAAGGGCCGATGAACCCGATGTCGATCGAGCCGGCGTTGAGCGCCTCGATCTCGGAGGGGCCCGCGTTGAAGGACGAGACCTTCAACTGTGTGCCGCCCAGCTCCTTCTGGAGGATGCCTTCCCGGTCGCCCACCAGGGCGGTGGCATGCGTCAGGTTCGGGAAGTATCCGAGCCGGACCGAGTCGGCCGAGAGCTTCTCGCCCTCGGCGGCCACCCTCCGTTGGTCGCTCCGCGCCTGGGAGCCGTAGCCGCAGGAAGCGAGCACGGCGATCAGCAGCGGCAGTGCCGCGGCGGCGGCGAGTGAGCGGCGCGGGATGGCGCGGGAGGCAGGCACGGAGGTGTTCCCCTCAGGGTCTTCGCGGTTTTCGTCGTCTGTGTCGTTCGAGGCGGGGCGGGATGGCGCCGGGTACGCGGCACGCCGGTGTCAGCACGCACATCGCGCGACACCTCCTCGCCCCGCGCCGAGGGCCCCGGAGCCCACCCGGCCACCCTCCTTGGAGAAGGTGGCGTAGACGTCCTGTCTCATCTCAGAAGTCCCACCCTTCCTCTTCGGTGGCCTTCTCGGCGGCCGAGGCATCGGACCCGGCGAAGGATTCGCCGGCCATGCCGGCGGCGAGGGTGGTGCCGTCGGCGGGGTCGATGAGGAGGAAGGAGCCGGTGCGGCGGGAGTCGGCGTAGGCGTCGAGGGCGAGGGGTTCGGCGGTGCGGAGCCGGACGCGGCCGATGTCGTTGGCGACGAGCCGTCCCGGCTGGGGGTGCTGGGAGAGGTCGTCGAGGGTGAGGCGGGAGGGGATCTCCTTGACGAGGGCCTTGACCGTGCGGGTGGTGTGCTTGAGCAGGACGCGCTGGCCGAGGGTGAGCGGTGTGTCGGCGACGTGGCAGACGGTGGCTTCGACGTCCTGGCTGGTGGGCGGGGCGTCGTCGGCGGGGGCGATGAGGTCGCCGCGGGAGATGTCGATGTCGTCGGCGAGCCGGATGGTGACCGACTGGGGTGCCCAGGCGATGTCGACCGGGTCGCCGAGGGCGTCGATGGCCTCGATGGTGCTGGTCCGGCCCGAGGGGAGCACGGTGATCCGTTCGCCGACGCGGAAGGCTCCGGCGGCGATCTGCCCGGCGTAGCCGCGGTAGTCGGGGTGCTCGGCGGTCCGCGGACGGATCACGTACTGCACCGGGAAGCGGGCGTGGCAGCCTGTCAGGTCATGGCTGACCGGGACGGTCTCCAGGTGTTCGAGGACGGTGGGGCCGCCGTACCAGTCCATGTGGGCGGAGGGTTCCACGACGTTGTCGCCGGCGAGCGCGGAGAGGGGGATGGCGGTGATCTCGGGGACGCCGAGCGCGGTGGCGTACCGGGTGAACTCCTCGGCGATGGCGGCGAACACGGGCTCGGCGTAGTCGACGAGGTCCATCTTGTTGACGGCGAGGACGACGTGCGGGACGCGTAGGAGTGCGGCGACGGCGGCGTGGCGGCGGGTTTGTTCGACGACGCCGTTGCGGGCGTCGACGAGGACGAGGGCGAGGTCGGCGGTGGAGGCGCCGGTGACCATGTTGCGGGTGTACTGCACGTGGCCGGGGGTGTCGGCGAGGATGAAGCGGCGTCGGCTGGTGGCGAAGTAGCGGTAGGCCACGTCGATGGTGATGCCCTGCTCGCGTTCGGCGCGCAGGCCGTCGGTGAGCAGTGCGAGGTCGGGGGTTTCCTGGCCGCGGGAGCGGGAGGCGTGTTCGACGGCTTCGAGCTGGTCGGTGAGGACCGATTTGGAGTCGTGGAGCAGGCGGCCGACGAGGGTGGACTTGCCGTCGTCGACGGAGCCGGCGGTCGCGAAGCGCAGCAGGGTGGTGGCGGAGAGGTCGGCGAACTGTTCGGTGGTGCTGGTCATGGCTAGAAGTACCCTTCGCGTTTGCGGTCTTCCATCGCGGCCTCGGACATCTTGTCGTCGGCGCGGGTGGCGCCGCGTTCGGTGAGGCGGGAGGCGGCGATCTCGGCGATCACGGCGTCCAGGGTGGTGGCGTCGGAGTCGACGGCGCCGGTGCAGGACATGTCTCCGACGGTGCGGTAGCGCACCAGCCGCTTCTCCACCCGCTCGCCGTCCCTCGGACCGCCCCACGCTCCGGGGGCCAGCCACATCCCGTCACGGGCGAAGACCTCCCGCTCGTGCGCGAAGTAGATCCGGGGCAGGGCGATGTCCTCGCGCTGGATGTACTGCCACACGTCCAGCTCGGTCCAGTTCGACAACGGGAACACCCGCACGTGCTCACCCGGCGCGTGCCGCCCGTTGTACAGCTGCCACAGCTCGGGCCGCTGACGACGCGGGTCCCACTGCGAGAACTCGTCGCGCAGGGAGAACACCCGCTCCTTGGCCCGCGCCTTCTCCTCGTCACGCCGGCCGCCACCGAACACCGCGTCGAACCGGTGCTGACGGATCGCCTCCGTCAACGGCACCGTCTGCAACGGGTTACGCGTCCCGTCCGGGCGCTCCCGCAACCGGCCGTCGTCGATGTAGTCCTGCACGGACGCCACATGCAACCGCAGCCCGTGCGCGGCGACCGTCCGGTCCCGGTACTCCAGCACCTCGGGAAAGTTGTGCCCGGTGTCCACATGCAGCAACGTGAACGGCACCGGCGCCGGCGCGAACGCCTTCAACGCCAGATGCAGCATCACGATCGAGTCCTTACCACCGGAGAACAGGATCACCGGCCGCTCGAACTCACCCGCCACCTCACGGAAGATGTGCACCGCCTCCGACTCCAGCGAGTCGAGATGCGACAGGGCGAACGGACTGTCGGTCGCCTCGTGGACGTTGACAAGGGTGGTCACGCCAGGCCCCTCTCGGTGAGCAGCGCGTGCAGCGCCGCCGCTGACTCCTGCACGGTCTGGTTGTGGGACTCGATCCGCAGATCGGGATCGCGCGGCTCCTCGTAGGGGTCGTCGACCCCGGTGAGACCACTGATCTCACCCGCCGCCTGCCGGGCGTACAGCCCCTTCACATCACGCACCGAACACACCTCCACCGGCGCCGCGACATGCACCTCGACGTAGGGGGTGCCCTCGGACCGGTGGCGTTCGCGGACGCTCTCGCGGCTGTCCTGGTAGGGGGCGATGACCGGGACGAGGACCTTCACGCCGTGGGAGGCGAGGAGTTCGGCGACGAAGCCGATCCGCTGGACGTTGGTGTCCCGGTCCGCGCGGCCGAAGCCGAGCCCCACGGAGAGGAACGTGCGGATCTCGTCGCCGTCCAGCACCTCGACCCGATGGCCCGCACCCCGCAACCGTCCCGCGAGTTCGTGGGCGATGGTCGTCTTGCCCGCGCTCGGCAGACCGGTCAGCCAGACCGTCGCACCCGTCACGTGCTTCTCCTGATCTTCCTGAGTGTCCGTCATCCGTGCAGTCCGCATTCGGTCTTGGTGCGGCCGGCCCAGCGGCCGGCCCGTGCGTCCTCGCCCTCCGCGACCCTGCGGGTGCAGGGTGCGCAGCCGACGGAGGCGTATCCGTCCATCAGCAGGGGGTTGGTGAGGACGCCGTGCCGGGCGACGTAGGCGTCGACGTCGTCCTGCGTCCAGCGGGCGATGGGGGAGATCTTCACCTTCCGCCGCTTCTCGTCCCAGCCGACGACGGGGGTGTTCGCCCGGGTCGGGGATTCGTCGCGGCGCAGGCCGGTGGCCCACGCGCGGTAGGCGGTCAGTCCCTCCTCCAGGGGCTTGACCTTGCGCAGCGCGCAGCAAAGGTCGGGGTCGCGGTCGTGGAGGGCCGGGCCGTGCTCGGCGTCCTGCTCGGCCACCGTCCGGCGCGGGGTCAGCGTGATGACGTTGACGTCCATCACGGCGTCGACCGCGTCCCGGGTCCCGATGGTCTCGGGGAAGTGGTAGCCGGTGTCGAGGAAGACGACGTCGACGCCGGGCAGGGCGCGAGAGGCGAGGTGGGCGACGACCGCGTCCTCCATCGAGGAGGTCACGCAGAAGTCCCGGCCGAAGGTGCCGGCGGCCCACTGGAGGATCTCCAGGGCGGAGGCGTCCTCCAGGTCTCGTCCGGCCTGTTCGGCCAGGGCCTTGAGATCGGTGGCCTCGGTGAGCTGGGTCGTCGTCATGTCTCTTCCCCTCCATCGGAACGGCTCGAAGTACCCGGGGCGAGGAGCCCCAGGAACTTCAGCTGGAAGGCTCGACCGCATGCCCGGCATTCCCAGGCACCGTGTCCCTGCTCGTGGGGACGCAGGTCCTCGTCGCCGCAGTACGGGCAGTGGAACGGGGCGGCACGCTCGCTCATGACAGGGCTTCTTCCGACGCGCGCGCCGCCCAGGTGGCGAAGCGCTCGCCGTTCTCGCGCTCCTTGCCGAAGCGGGTGAGGACCCGCTCGATGTAGTCGGGGAGCTCGGTGGAGGTGACCTTCAGGCCGCGGACCTTGCGGCCGAAGCCGGCTTCAAGGCCGAGCGCGCCGCCGAGGTGGACCTGGTAGCCCTCGACCCGGTTGCCGGCGTCGTCCAGGACGAGCTGGCCCTTGAGACCGATGTCGGCCACCTGGATCCGGGCACAGGCGTTGGGACAGCCGTTGATGTTGATGGTGATCGGTTCGTCGAACTCGGGGATACGGCGCTCGAGTTCGTCGATCAGGGAGGCGCCGCGCGCCTTGGTCTCGACGATCGCCAGCTTGCAGAACTCGATACCGGTGCAGGCCATGGTGCCGCGCCGGAACGGCGAGGGATCGACCCGCAGGTCCAGGGCCTCCAGCGCGGAGACGAGGGAGTCGACCCGCGTCTCCTCCACGTCCAGGACGATCATCTTCTGTTCGGCGGTGGTGCGGACCCGGCCGGAACCGTGCGCTTCGGCGACCTCGGCGATCCTGGTGAGGGTGGCGCCGTCGACCCGGCCGACCCGCGGCGCGAACCCGATGTAGAAGCGGCCGTCCCGCTGACGGTGGACGCCGACGTGGTCGCGCCAGCGGCCCGCGGGCTGCTCGGGGGCGGGGCCGTCCGACAACTTCCGCTGGAGGTACTCGTCCTCCAGGACCTGGCGGAACTTCTCCGCGCCCCAGTCGGCGACCAGGAACTTGAGACGGGCGCGGGTGCGCAGCCGACGGTAGCCGTAGTCGCGGAAGATCGAGATGACGCCTTCGTAGACGTCGGGGACCTCGTCCAGGGAGACCCAGGTGCCCAGCCGCACGCCCAGCTTGGGGTTGGTGGACAGTCCGCCACCGACCCAGACGTCGAAGCCGGGCCCGTGCTCGGGGTGATCCACGCCGACGAAGGCGATGTCGTTGATCTCGTGCGCCACGTCGAGCAGGGGGGAGCCGGAGACCGCGGACTTGAACTTGCGGGGCAGGTTCGAGAACGCCTTGTTGCCGACGATCCGCCGCTGGATCTCGTCGATGGCGGGGGTGCCGTCGATGATCTCGTTCTCGGCGATACCGGCCACCGGCGATCCGAGGATGACACGGGGCGTGTCGCCGCACGCCTCGGTGGTGGACAGCCCGACGGCCTCCAGGCGGTTCCAGATCTCGGGAACGTCCTCGATCCGGATCCAGTGGTACTGCACGTTCTGCCGGTCCGTGAGGTCGGCTGTGCCCCGCGCGAACTCCTGGGAGATCTCACCGATCACGCGGAGCTGTGCGGTGGTGAGCCTGCCGCCGTCGATGCGGACCCGCAGCATGAAGAACTCGTCGTCCAGCTCCTCCGGCTCCAACACGCCGGTCTTGGTGCCGTCCAGACCCTGCTTGCGCTGGGTGTAGAGGCCCCACCAGCGCATGCGCCCGCGGAGGTCGTTGGGGTCGATGGAGTCGAATCCACGCTTGGAGTAGATCGTCTCAATCCGTGTCCGCACATTGAGACCGTCGTCATCCTTCTTGAACTGCTCATTGCCGTTCAGCGGGGTGAGGTGCCCCACGGCCCACTGACCCTCGCCACGGTGACGGCTCACCTTGCGGCGGGGCGTGGCGGGTGCGGGGTTTTCCGGGGTGGCGGCCATGGCGTTTTGTCCTTTGGGACTGCGGGAGGGCGGCTCTGACCTGCACACTCGTGCTCAGATCAGGTGATGGCGCGACGGTGCGCAGCAGGGTGGGGCAGAAAGGGGATCTCGGCGGTGCTGGTTCTCTCAGCGCGCCGGACAGATGGCGCTGGACATGCGGCCGAGGTCGACGTGCCGCCGACTCACCAAGGCAATTCCAGTTCCAGGCATGACGGAAGCGTGTCACGGGACTTTGGACTCAGTCCAGCTTCGTCCAAGATGTGGACGCAGATGTCTCATATCACGAGACGATGTGCTGTGGATCACTTTCCGGGCCGACGGTCAAGGACCGTGCGGTGCGGACCCGTCGGGGAGACCGGCGCGGAGCGGTGGCGGGACGGGTGACGGAAAGGGGCCCCGCGTGACGTGACGCGCCGGGGGAGGGGGCGGCCATGACGTGTACCGGGGGGTGCCCGCACGGTGCGCGGGCGGTCGCCGGGCGGACCGTGGGCGGCGGCCGCCCGCCACACGAGGGGCGCGGGCGCGGTGTCCCGGCGTAGGCCCCGGCCTCCCGGCACGGGGCCGCCGGGTCAGGCCAGCGCGCCCGGCCAGGGTCCCGGGGTCTGCGTCTCCTCCGTCTCCTCCGTCCTGGTGTCGAAGAGGCGGAACCCGCGGCGCCGGTAGTTGTCCATCGCGTGCGGGCCGTCCAGCGAGCAGGTGTGCAACCAGACCCGGCGGGTCGCCTCCCGGCCCGGCCAGCGATCGGCCAGGTCCCACGCCCGCCGCACGCCCTCGGTCAGCAGGTGGCCGCCGATCCGGCGTCCGCGGAAGGGGGCGATCAGTCCGAAGTAGATGATCTCCACGACCCCGTCGTCCTGCGGGTCCAGCTCCACGTACCCGGCGGGCGTGCCCTTCTCGTACGCCACCCAGATCTCGGCCCCCGGCTTCTCGACGATCGCCTGCCACTCCTTGTAGGAGAGGTGCAGGCGGTCGTGCCAGTGGATGTCGCCGCCGACCGCGGTATAGAGGAAGCGGCTGAACTCGGCCGACGGCACCTCGGCGCGGACGATCGTGATGTCGTCGCCCTCCGGCGCGGCGGCGGGGCTCAGATCGGACGGCGAGGTCTGTTCGAGGGACCAGATGGTGACAGAAGTGCTCATGGGCTCATCGCATCACGCCCGCGACCGGGATGCCCAGGCGGCCCCCGGCCCGCCTCCCGGGCCCGACCCGGGAGGCGGTATCCCACGGCGGCTTCGGATACGGGAGAGGCGCCGGACCTCGGGGTGACCGCCCCCGGTGCGGCGCCGTGCGCGCGATGTCGCGGGGGAGGCGGGCGCCGGCGGGTGGGTGTCGATGAGCGGCTCGCTCCGGCCGCTCGGGCCGCGGAGCCGGCCGTCCGCATGGTGGACGCTCTTCCGCCATCCGGACTCGCGCCCTCCGTGCCGCCCGCGTCCAGGAGGGGAGGCGGGGACCACGCTCCGCGGAGTCCGGCCCGCGGGACCCGGACGCCGTGCACACGGCGGTCACCGAGTCCGGCCCCGATACCGCGCGGCGCGCACGCTCCCCCGGCCGGGCCCGCCGGGCCGTCCGGGACCGCGAGGCCGTCGGCCCCTCGAGGGAAGGTCCTCAGCTCCGGGGGCCCTTCCGGACGGCCGGCGCCGTGGAGTGCGGCAGCAGGTCGTCCGGGTGGGGCGGCCGGAGGACCTCCACGGCGACCTCCTCGCTGAAGCGGTACGGCCGGTGCGCCAGCACGCCCGCCAGGTTCCTGCGTATCCGCGACATCTCCGCCCGCACCGTCACGGTCCGCGTCCGGTCACCGAAGACGTCCTCCGCCAGCTGCGCCGCCGTCCGCCCGTCCCGGTGCAGCGCCAGGACGTAGAGCAGCTCGGCATGGCGCGGGCTCAGCTCCTGCGTCCAGCTGCCGGCCGCCCCCGACACCTCCACCGACCACTGCCGCGGCCGGCTCAGGTCGAGGACCACCCGGCTCTCCGCTTCCGCCGTGCCGATCGCCGCCGGTTGCCCCTCGTCCACGCGCAGCAGCCAGCCGCCCGGCAGCGGCTCCACGGTGCAGTTCCCCAGTGACGGCAGCCAGATCCGTCCGGCGCGGAGGGACTTCGGCAGGGCCATCCGGTCCCTCAGGCGCATGCCGGTCACCGCCGCCGTCCAGCCGTGGATGTCCACGGCGACCGCCCGCCCTCCCACCCGGCACAGGATCGGCGCGGCCACCGAGCGGAGCCGTTCGATGGCCCGCGTGTGACGCTCGCGTATCTCCGCCTCCGCGAGCCGTGCCACCGACCGCACCAGCGCCAGGGTCGTCGGATGGAAGCTCGACGCGGGGCCGCTGACGTCCACGATGCCCAGCAGCCGTCCGTCGCGCGGGTCGTGCACGGGGGCGGCGGCGCAGGTCCAGCGGTGCAGTGTGTGGACGTAGTGTTCGGCGGAGTGGACCTGCACGGGCCGACGCGTCGCGAGGGCCGTCCCCACGGCGTTCGTACCGGTGCTGTGTTCGGTCCAGGCCGCGCCCTCCTCCAGGCAGATGCCGTTCGCCTGCCGCAGCACCGCGAGATTGCCCTCGCGCCACAGCACCCGGCCCTGTTCGTCCGTCACGACCATGATCTGGAGGGAGACGTCGGCGATCCCGGCGAGCCCGCCGCTCAGCGTCCGCATCACCTCCCCGAGGACCGACGTGCGCCGCCGCTCCTCCAGCTCGTCACGCCGGAGCAGCACGCTGCTGGTGCTCCGGTCCGGATCGACACCCAGCCGGAACATCCGCCGCCACGACGCGTCGATGACCGGCCGGGGCGCGATCGGAGGCATGCGCCCCGCGAGGGTCTCCTCCCTTACCCGGTACAGCAGCCGGGCGGCCTGAGCGGCGTCCATGGCCGCCAGCCGGTACATGTCGAGCTGCGTGTTCTTCATCGTTCTCTCCCAGCCACCTGCGGCGCTGAATCGGTTCTGCAGATTTCCGGAGTGTCGGAGCCCATCGTGCCGTCCGGTGTTCCCGGGTGAAGGGCTGTTGAGGTAATCCTGCAACCTCTTGCAACTCTGGCGGACATCGGCAGCGTGCAGGAGGGTGGTCCGGCAGCCGAGGGTGGTGCCGTGTCGGCGCAGCACCACCCCCGGTTCTTCCGCGCGCGCCGACCCCCGCGGGTCCACCCCTGGCGCGCGCGGACAAGGGCACAGCGGAGGCGCCGTACGGGGCGGGAGCCGTCCGGTACGGGCTCCGGCACCGGCCCGGGGGGACGCGCCCCGAGGGCCCCGCACGCCCCGGTGCCCACTTCGGTCCGGTGACAGGCGCTCAGGTCACCGCCCGCGCCCGCTCCACCACCGATCCGAGATCCAGGGTGGCCGGCAGCGTCCCGAAGGCCGCCCCTCCGTCGCCACCCAGCCGTGCGGCGCAGAACGCGTCCGCCACCTCCGCCGGTGCCCACCGCACCAGCAGGGAGCCCTGCAGCACGAGCGCCATCCGCTCCACCAGCCGCCGCGCCCGGCCCTCGATCGCGTGGAGATCGGCCAGCTCGGTCAACACGCCGCGGATCGCGCCGTCGAGCCGGTGGTCCGCGCCCCGCGCCGCGCCCACCTCCGTCAGGAAGGCGTTCAGCGCCGACGGCTCCCGCTGGAGTGCCCGCAGCACGTCCAGCGCCTGGACGTTGCCCGAACCCTCCCAGATCGAGTTGAGCGGCGACTCGCGCAGGAGCCGGGGCATCCCCGACTCCTCCACGAAGCCGTTCCCGCCGAGGCACTCCAGCGCCTCCGCCACCACCGGAGTGCACCGCTTGGTCACCCAGTACTTCGCCGTCGGCACCGCGATCCGCAGCAACGCCCGCTCCGCGTCCGTGCCGGCGTCGTAGGCCGCCGCGAGCCGCATGCCGAGGACCGTCGCCGCCTCCGACTCCAGGGCCAGATCGGCCAGCACGTTGCGCATCAGCGGCTTCTCGATCAGTACGCCGCCGAACGCCCGCCGGTACGCGGTGTGGTGCACGGCCTGCGCCACCGCCTGCCGCATCAGCGCCGCCGAGCCCAGCACACAGTCCAGCCGGGTCGCCGCCACCATCCCGATGACCGTGCGGACGCCGCGCCCCTCCTCGCCGACCCGGCGCGCCCAGGTCGTGCCGTCGAACTCCACCTCCGCCGAGGCGTTCGCCCGGTTGCCGAGCTTCTCCTTGAGGCGCTGGATCGCGAACGCGTTGCGGGTGCCGTCCGGCAGGACCCGCGGCACCAGGAAGCAGGTCAGGCCTCCGGGCGCCTGTGCCAGGACCAGGAACCCGTCGGACATCGGCGCCGAGCAGAACCACTTGTGCCCGGTGAGGAGGTACGTGCCCTCCTCGGCCAGCGGTCGCGCCCCGGTCGTGTTCGTACGGACGTCGCTGCCGCCCTGCTTCTCGGTCAGGCCCATGCCGAACAGCACCCCGGACTTCCCGGCCGGCGGCCGCAGTCCCCGCTCGTACACACGCGAGGTCAGCAACGGCTCCCAGACGGCGGCCAGCTCCGGATCGGTCCGCAGCGCGGGCACCGCCGCGTGCGTCATCGACACCGGGCAGCCGTGCCCCGACTCGGCCTGTGTCGCCACCAGGAAGCCCGCCGCCCTGCGGACATGTCCACCCGGACGGCCCCACGCGTCGGTCAGCCCGGCGTTGACGGCCTTGCCGAGGAGCCGGTGCCACGCGGGGTGGAAGTCGACCTCGTCGATCCGGTTGCCGTACCGGTCGTGCGTGCGCAGCCGCGGCGGGTACGCGTCGGCGAGCACCCCCCACTCCCGCACCTGCGCCGAACCGGCGGCCCGGCCCAGGGACACGAGGTCCGCCCGCGCCCCGGCGAGATCCTCGGGTGCCAGATGTCGTTCGACGGACTCCGCCAGAGCCCGGTCGGATGTGAAGACGTCGTATCCCACCAGGGGCGGAGCCTGATTGGTCACGGTGTGGGTGCCGGCTGCCATGCCGATACGGTAAGGACGTGCAGGCAGCGAAGGAAAACCCCGAGCGGCGGCCCGGGAGCAGACTCCACCGGGCGCGAGTCCTCTACCGCAACGTGTCGAAGCGGAAACTGGTCTGGCTGCTCCTGAAGGACACCGTCAACTCGTGCATCGAGTACCGCATCCTCGGACTCGCCGCCGAGGCGGCGTTCTTCACGCTGCTGTCGCTGCCCCCGCTGCTGCTCGGCATGATCGCGCTGCTCGGCTACGCGGACGACTGGACCAACACCGACACGGTGGCCAGCATCGAGCAGAACATTCTCAACGCCGCCGGAACGGTCCTCTCCGACCGCGGCGTCCAGGACATCGCCAAACCGGTCCTCGACGACGTCACCCAGGGCAAACGCCCCGAGTTGATCTCCCTCGGCTTCGCCATCGCCCTGTGGTCCGGATCGCGGGCCGTGAACGTCTTCATCGACACCATCACCGTCATGTACGGACTCGACGGGCACCGGGGCATCGTCAAGACCCGGCTCCTCGCCTTCCTGCTCTACATCGTGGCGCTGCTGATCGGCGCGGTCGTCCTACCGCTCGCGGTCGTCGGACCCGACCGGGTGGTGGAACTCGTCCCCTGGGGCACGGAAGTGGTCTCCGTGCTGTACTGGCCGGCCGTCATCCTGCTCTCCGTCGCCTTCCTCACGACGCTCTACCACGTGTCGGTCCCGGTCCGTTCGCCCTGGATCGAGGACATTCCCGGGGCGCTGGTGGCCCTCGGTATGTGGGTCCTCGGCAGCTTCCTGCTCCGGATCTACCTGACCAGCCAGGTGGAGGGACCCACGATCTACGGTTCCCTCGCCGCGCCTATCGCGGTCCTGCTCTGGATCGGCATCTCGGCCTTCGCGGTGCTGGTCGGCGCGGCGGTGAACGCCGCGATCGACCGGGTGTGGCCCTCGGTCGCCACCGCGGCGGCGCGTGAGGCCACCGACCGAGCCCGTGCCGCGCAGGCCGCGGACCTCGTCGCCCGTCTGCGGGCGGAGGCGGACGACGTGGACGAGGACGACCCGGACATGCCGTCGGAGTTCCCGGAACGCTGGTCGAAGTTCCTTCCGCCCGACGACGTGAAGTCGCGCCTGCACTCGGGGTGGGAGAAGGACTGACAGCGACCCGGGAGGCCGGTCACGGGCCGCCCCGCCCGCCGCTGAGGCTTCCCCGTGGCGCCGGCGGACCGTCCGGCGCGGCGGAGGTACCGCCCTCGCTCGATGACCGCCCCGTCCGATCGGTGGTGCCTTCCGATCGACGCTCCCGTCCGATCGATGGTGCCGCCTAATCGGTGGCGCCGTGTCCTGGCGCGGGGCTATGGTTCTGCTCATCCGTTCCCGAGCGGACGGTGTCGGCACGTCGAGAAGAAGCAGGAGGTGAGGACATTGATGACTGTCACGGTGACGGGCTCTGCCCGCATTCAGGAGTTCATCGTTCCCACCCCCGTGGCCTCCGGCTGACACCCACTCGAACTTCCGCGCGCGAAGCGCGCTGCCGGGGCCGCCCTTCGAAGGGTTCCCCCTTGTCTTCCTCCTCTTCGCAGGACTCCACCTCGCACGCCCTCGCCCCGTACGGCTGGGACACCGGCTGGGAGGGCGAGTTCGCCCCCCACGCCGCGCGGGGACTGCTTCCGGGCCGGGTCGTCCGGGTCGACCGCGGTCAGTGCGACCTGGTCACTCCCGAGGGCGTCGTCCGGGCCGACACCACCTTCGTCACGCCGCACGACCCCCTGCGGGTGGTCTGTACGGGTGACTGGGTCGCCGTCGACCCCGAGGGCAGTGATCCGCGGTACGCGCGGACGATCCTTCCCCGCCGGACCGCCTTCGCCCGGTCCACCTCGTCCAAGCGGTCCGAGGGCCAGATCCTCGCCGCCAACGTCGACCACGCGATCATCACGGTCTCGCTCGCCGTCGAGCTGGACCTCGGCCGGATCGAACGCTTCCTCGCCCTGGCCTGGGAGTCGGGCGCGCAGCCGCTGGTCGTGCTGAGCAAGGCCGACCTCGTGCCCGACCCCGTCGGGCTCTCCTACCTCGTCCAGGACGTCGAGACGACGGCGCCGGGAGTCCAGGTGCTGCCGGTCAGCTCCACGACCGGCGAGGGCCTGGAGGAGCTCGCCGCGGTCGTGTCGGGTGGCACGAGCGTGCTGCTCGGCGTGTCCGGCGCCGGGAAGTCCACCCTCGCCAACACGCTCCTCGGCGAGGACGTCATGTCGGTCCATGCCGCCCGGGACGTGGACGGAAAGGGACGCCACACCACGACCACACGCAACCTGCTCGTACTGCCCGGGGGCGGTGTTCTGATCGACACACCGGGGCTGCGGGGAGTCGGCCTCTGGGACGCCGGCCACGGAGTGGGACAGGTCTTCTCGGAGATCGAGGGCCTGGCGGAGGAGTGCCGCTTCCACGACTGCGTCCACGAGACGGAACCGGGCTGCGCGGTGACCGCCGCCGTCGAGGACGGCTCCCTCCCCGTCCGCCGCCTGGAGAGCTACCGCAAACTCCTGCGGGAGAACCAGCGCATCGTCGCCAAGACGGATGCCCGCGTCCGCGCCGAGATCCTCAAGGACTGGAAGCGCAAGGGCGCGGAAGGCCGGGCGGCGCTGGAGGCGAAGCGCGGCCGGGTCCGCTGAGCGACGCCGGAGCCGGTGGTCCCGGGCCGGTCGCGCGCGTACCCCGCCCGGTACGCGCGTGACCGGCCCGGCCCGTGTACGCCCCCCGACGGCACGCCCTGCGACGCCATGTCCGAATACCGCCAGTCACGGCCTCGCGGCTCCCGCACACTGGAACCGTGATGGACGAGGACACCAGGTACGAGGCGGTCAGCAGCCGGGACGCGCGGTTCGACGGCGCGTTCTTCTTCGCCGTCGAGACCACCGGGATCTACTGCCGCCCCAGCTGCCCCGCGGTCACGCCGAAGCGCAAGAACGTCACGTTCTTCCCCACGGCCGCCGCCGCCCAGGGACACGGCTTCCGGGCGTGCCGTCGGTGCCGGCCCGACGCCGTGCCCGGCTCCGCCGAGTGGAACGTCCGCGCCGACGTCGTCGGACGCGCCATGCGGCTGATCGGCGACGGCGTCGTCGACCGCGAAGGCGTCCCCGGACTCGCCGGGCGCCTCGGCTACAGCGCCCGGCAGCTACAGCGGCAGCTCACCGCCGAGGTCGGCGCGGGCCCGGTCGCCCTCGCCCGCGCCCAACGGGCGCACACCGCGCGCCTCCTCCTCCAGACCACGAGCCTGCCGGTCACCGAGATCGCCTTCGCCTCGGGCTTCGCCAGCGTGCGCCAGTTCAACGACACGATCCGCCGCGTCTACGCCAGGACCCCTACCGCGCTCCGAGCCGAGTCCGGTACCGGCGCCGGCCCGCGCACCGCCCTCACCGCCGGGGTGCCGCTGCGGCTCGCGCGCCGGGGCCCGTACGCCGCCCGTGAGGTCTTCGACCTCCTCGCCGCAGAGGCCCTGCCGCACATCGAGGAAGTCCTCGGCGCCTCCGGCTCCCGCACCTACCACCGGACGCTGCGCCTTCCCTACGGCACCGGCATCGTCTCGGTGGACGAACACGCCGCCGGGCCCTGGCTGGAGGCCCGGATCCGTCTCACCGACCTGCGCGACCTCACCACCGCCGTCCAGCGGCTGCGCCGGCTGTTCGACCTGGACGCCGACCCGTACGCCGTCGCGGAGCGCCTGGGCGCGGACCCGGAGCTCGCCGAACGGGTCGCCGCCCGCCCCGGCCTGCGTTCGCCGGGCGCGGCCGACCCCGAGGAGTTCGCGCTGCGCGGTGTCGTCGGCCCGCGGGAGGCCGCGCGGCTGGCCCGGAGCCACGGCACCGCGCTGGACAGGGCCCACGGCGCCCTCACCCATGTGTTCCCCGAGCCCGCCGCGCTCACCGGCCACCCCGTCGCCGGGCCGCTGGCGGTCGCCCTGACCGACGGGACCGTACGCCTCGACCCCGGCGCCGACCGTGATGCGGCGGAACGGACACTGCGCGAGGTCCCCGGTGTCACGGCCGCCCTCGCGGGCCTCATCCGCATGCGCGGCCTCGGAGACCCGGACGTGGCCCCCGAGGGCGGCCCGGACGCGGAGAACTGGCGCCCTTGGCGCTCCTACGCCCTGCGCCATCTGGAACCGCCGGCCGCCGAGGCAGCCGTCACGGAGCGGACCGGTTCTCCCCGGGAGCCGTCAGACCCCAGCTGTGGACCCGGCGCGGACGAATCCGGATGACCTCCTCGCTGAAGTGCGGGCCGAGCTCGTGCGGCCCCTCCAGCAGTTCGGCCTCGCCCCGGATCTCCACCCCGCGTACCCGCCAGGGGTGCGTGCTGACCAGGTCGTCGACCACCAGGGCGACCTTCGGATGGGCCTGGAGGTTCCGCCACTTCTTCGTCCGGCCCATGGCCATGCCGCCGACGAGGACCGTGCCGTCCTCCCGCGGGAAGAACCCGACGGGGTTGGCCTGCGGCTGGCCGTGGCCGTCGACGGTGGCCATTCTGCCGAGACGCTGACTGTCCAGGTAGGCGCGTTCCGCCTCGGTGAAGCCCTCGAAATCCCTCATGGGGTCAGCTTCGCGCACCGGCCCGGCCCCGGCATCGGCGTGCGGACCGATCCTCGTCCGGGACCCTGGACCTGATACCGCATCGGATCTCAGCCCCAGAGGACGGCCCCCGCCCAGGCCCCGGCGATCAGCAGGCAGGCGAACAGCTCCACGAGCACGCTGGTGCCCACGGCGCGCATCACCGTCCGGGTGGAGGCCCTGGCCTGGCCGTGGCCGCCGAGCCGGAGGCGTTCGCAGAGGTAGATCCCTCCGACGAAGCCGGGGATCGCGCCGATCACGGGGACCAGGACGAATCCGAGCAGGGCGCCCACGCCCGCGTAGGTCACCATCCGCCGTGTGATGCCCAGCCCGCGGATCCGGCGCGGGGGCAGCTGCCATACGACCACCTGGGTGAGCAGGAGCAGCGCCGTCGAGGAGACCAGCAGGATCCAAGCGAGCCGGGTCTGCACGTGCAGCGACCACCAGAGCATCGCGGCCCACACCAGCCACGGCCCCGGCACGCCGGGAGCGAGCACCCCGAACAGGCCGAGCAGCATGACCATCGCGACCAGCAACAGCTGCCACACACCCATCTGCCCAGCGTGCAGGACGGGCGACGTCCCCGCAGGTCGCGGGCATCGGTGGGGGGACCCGCCCGGACCGGTCCGGGGCGCCGGGTGCCGGCCCGCGCCGTCAGCTCCGGGTCACCCAGCCCTTCTCGTACGCGTGCCAGCCGAGCTGGAGGCGCGTCGTCACGCCCGTCAGCTCCATCAGGCCCTTCACCCGCCGCTGGACCGTGCGCAGGCCCAGGTCCAGCTGCTTGGCGACGCTCGCGTCCGTCATGCCCGCGAGCAGCAGGGACAGCACCTCCAGATCGGTCGCGTCCGGTCCGGGGAACTCCGTCTCCGCCACCTGGGCGCCCGCGCCCAGCCGCAGTGGGAGAGCCTCGCGCCAGACCGACTCGAAGAGGCCCATCAGCGACTCCAGGAGCCCGCTCGGGTGGACCACCAGCGCCGCCGGTTCGGCGCCGCGGCCGGTCAGCGGGACCATGGCCAGGGCTCGGTCGGCCACCACCAGTTTGGTGGGGACCCGGTCCGCCACCCGGATCAGCTCCTCGCGGCCGAGGGCAGCCGCCAGCTCGATGACGCCCGACGGCAGGGTCAGCACCTCGCGCTCGACGACCACGCGGTAGGCCACGCCCCGCTTCGCCGCGAGCTCCTCGGCATCGTTGTCGACGCCGCTCACCGCGATCGGCTTCCCGGTCACCAGCGCGCACACCTCCTCGGTCGCGCCCAACTGGAGCTGGAGGAAGCGGTGGGTGACCGCGCTCGCCCCGGTCACCACCTCCACCAGGTCGTGCACGGCCGGCTGCGCCGCCTCCGCCCGGTACTCCTGGGCGAGCAGCGCCGCCGCCAGCTCGGCCTGCTCGAGTTCGTGCCGCTGCTGGGTCAGCAGCGCGCCCAGCGCCACTCCGGGGGGCGCCGCCACCCAGCGGCCGGTGCCCGACGAGGACTGCGCGGCGAGGCCCTGGGACTCCAGCCGCCGCAGCGTCCGCTCGGTGTCGGACTCCGGCAGCGCGAGACGGTGCGCCAGATCCGTGACCTCGGCAGCGCCCAGCGCGACCAGCGCGCGGTACGCCGACTCCTGCCGTTCGTCGAGGCCTATTGCTCCCAGCATCGCTGTCCCCACCCCTCGCCGGACGTCCGGGACGCCTCGGGACACTCCGGGGACGCCCAGCGGACGTGTTCGTTCCGTTGGTGCCTGGCGGGAATCGGCCACGGCGCATTCCCGCCCCGCACATCATCCCTGTAACGGCCTCACCTCTGCCAATGTGGCGTCACGGCAGCACCACCGGTTGCCGCGCACGAGCCCTCTTTCACCCGCCTCGTGCCGGATGGGGACGAGGAGAACGATGTCGCCGACGCCGCGAACGGTCCTGGGGTCGGCCCTCGCCGCCCCGGCCGGAGGCGCGGGCGAAGGTCCCGTCCGCGGCCACACCGGCACGGCCCACACCGGCACGACCCGGCCCGGGGCCGTCACCGAGGCGCGGAATTCCGCCACCGTGGCCGACGAGACGGTCTACTCTCAGGACATCCCGGTGCTCCACCCGTGGTACGACCTTCCGGAGGGCGGACGCACGCCCCCGCCGCGACCGGCCGAAGACCGGCCCGGCGGAGGAGTAGCGGAGGAGGAGCGACGGGGTGACCGGTCACCCCGTACACCGGTCACCCGGACACCGGCCGCCGCGACTTCCGGGGGCGTCCCGGCGACCGCACGGACGGACGCCACGGGGCGGCCCCGTCCCCCAGACCGTGATCCGCGCTGACGACGTGCGCTGATCACGCCGGTCCGCCGGGCGTCCTTCCCGTGGGGGGTGGGGTCGCCCGGCGGACTCCTTTTTCGCGTCCCTCGCCGCGCATTTCCCGATGTCCTGTTTTCGGGCGGCCTGTGCGGTGGACAATAGGGGCCATGACTCAGCAGGGGGACGACTGGTGGGACAAGCTCTACGACGCGTCGATGCCGGAGACCTCACCGACCGCCACGGGTGACACGCTGGACGACCGTTTCGACTCGGCCGCACGGGCCGCCGCACCCCGGGAAGCGCCACCGCGTCCGCCGTCCGGGCCGCCCCCGGTCCGGGGCCCGATGCCCGGGGCACCCCCGTCCGAGCGGTCGGTCTCCGAAGTACCGGCCTACGAGGTGCCACCCTACGAGGTGCCGCCCTACGAACCACCGGCCCCCGAGCCACCCGCCCCCGTCCGGCCCGCACCGGCGCGACCGGCTCCGGAACGCGCCGCGCCCTTACCGCCCGCACCGCCGCCTCCCACGCCCGAGCCCCCCGCCCCGCCGCCTCCCGCCCCACCGGCCCCGGAACGGCCCGCGCCCGTACCGCCGACGGCGGCGCCGGTGCCGCCGCCGACCGTGGAGGTCCCCGTCCCCGGGCCCCGGGCCGGTCACATCGGCAGCCGCCCGCCCACGTACGACCCGGAACCCACCGCGCTGCCCGCCGCTCATCCAGGAGAGCTGGCCGGGCTGGTCCCGGACACCGTCCTGGACGGCGCCCACTACGGTCTCTGCACCCTGCGCGCCGCCTCCGTCCGCGGTGACTCCGCCCGCTTTCGCGGCGAACCGCGCCGCGACGCCCTGCTCACCGCCCGCTTCGGCCGCGACGAGGCCGCGCTCGTCCTCGTCGCCGTGGCCGGCGGCGCCCGCGCGGCGGAGGGAGCCCACCTGGCGGCGGCCGACGCCTGCCGCTGGATCGGCGAGGCCGTCGGCCGCAGCCACGCACGGCTCGCCGAGGACATCAGAGCCGGGCGCCGCGGTGACCTCAAGTCCGGACTCCACCGGCTCACCGACCGTACCTACGGCCGGCTCAGGGCCCGTGCCGCCGAGCGGGACGTGGCACCGGAGGAGTACACCGCGAGCCTGCGCTGTCTGCTGCTCTCGGCCGACCCCGACTGTCGTACCCGCGTCTTCTTCGGCATCGGCCGCGGCGGACTCTTCCGTCTCCGGGACGGCGCCTGGCAGGACATCGAGCCCCGCGTCCCCGAAGCCGCCGCGCGGGCCGGCGCGCCCGTGGTCGGTTTCGGCTCGCCGCCCCAGGAACCCCCGGAACAGGCGGCGGACGGCGACCGGCTCACCATGGACCTCGGTGTCACGACTCCACCGGGCCCCGTCGCCGACGTTCCGCTGCCGCCGCCCGCGGAGCCGTTCCGGTTCCGTGCCTCCGTCGCCCGGCCCCGTGACGTCCTGCTGCTCGCGTCGAACGGCCTCGCCGAGCCGATGCGCGGCGAACCCGCGCTCGCGGCGGAACTCGCGGAACGCTGGGCGGGCCCCGTCGCTCCCGGACTCGCCGCCTTCCTCGCCGACACCCAGGTCCGGGTGAAGGGGTACGCCGACGACCGTACGGGGGTCGCCGTCTGGGAGGCGTAACCCCACGGCCCGTGGGTTGAGGGACGCATGGCCAAACAGAGTGTCGCTGAGCAGTTCGTCGGCATCCTCGTCCGGGCGGGCGTCCAGCGCCTGTACGGGTGCAGGCTCGGCGACCCCGTCCGCGGCCACCGGGGGCGGACGCCGCCGGGGTACCCGTACCGGGCCCGGCGCACCGTCCGTGATCCGGCGCGTCGCGCCTCTCCCGCCCCGCGCGCGGACCGGGCGTACGCCCACGAGCGCGTGTGGTGACGATCCGGTAGGCATGCGGGCCGGCCGGCGGGGCATGCATCCCCGTGAGCCTGTTCGAGGCGGGAAGACCGTGGAGTCGTGACGACATGTGGGTGGGGGATATGGCCGGGGAGGCGACGGAGCCGACTCAACTGCTGAGGAAGGTCGGTGGCACGGAACTCACCGCGGTGCCGGAGGTCCGGCACGCCCTGCGCGCGATGCTGGGCACCTGGGGTGGGCCAGGGGCTTCCGATGTGGCCGAGTTGCTGACCAGCGAGCTGGTGACCAACGCGATCATTCATACGGAGCACGGCGCGGTGGTCACCGCGACCGTCGTCCCCGACAGCCTCAGGGTCGAGGTCCGGGACTTCGTCTCCGGGCTGGCCGGACTCGCCGGGCCACCCGCGCCGGCCGCCGAGGACGGCACCCACGGAAGAGGGCTGTTCCTCGTCGAGGCGCTGGCCGACTCCTGGGGCGTCGAGGACCAGGGGACCGGCGCCGGCAAGATCGTGTGGTTCGAACTGAACGGGGCGGCTGCCTGAGAACCTGTCGGTCGAGGTCACCCGACAGGACCTGAGAGCCTCTCGGACGCCGTCGGGTGGCCTTCGACCGGAAGGCGTGACCGCCCGGCCGGAGGCCACCCGACAGGTTCTCAGCCGAACTGCTGCTCCAGATCCTTGAGCTTGCGCTCCAGGGAGTCGAGCCGGGGCAGCGTCTGGGTATCGTCCTCGGCGGTGAGGTCCACCGTCCGGGACTCAGTTCCCTTCACGGCCGCGAGGGAGGGCCGGTGTCGAAGCGGCAGTTGTCCGGGGTCCGCTATGGCAGGCTCCGCGACGGCCGTCCCCACGGCCGTCGCGGAGCCCGTGCCGGAACCCAGGGCGGCGACCTCCACCTGCCGGCCACCGCCGCGTCCGAGCCCGAAGGCCCGGTGCTGACGGTTGATCGCCTTGAGCCGGGCGCGGTCGAGCTTCTCCTGATCGCGCCTGCGCACCCGGGTCTGCTGCTTCTCCCGCCGGTCCTCGCGCACCTCGTCGACCGCCTCGTCGAGGGTCCGCACGCCCTCCAGCAGCATGAGCGACCACGCGGCGAAGGTCTCGCGGGGCGCGCGCAGCCACCGCACGATCCGGATCTGCGGCAGCGGCCGGGGAACCAGACCCTGTTCCCGCAGTGCCGCACGGCGGGTCTGCTTCAGGGCCCGGTCGAAGAGGACGGCCGCGGACAGCGACATGCCCGCGAAGAAATGCGGGGCTCCCGCGTGTCCCAGGCCCCGGGGCGCGTGGACCCAGTTGAACCAGGCCGCCGCGCCGGCGAAGGTCCACACCAGCAGGCGCGAACCGAGGGCCGCGTCACCATGGCTGGCCTCGCGGACCGCGAGCACCGAGCAGAACATCGCCGCACCGTCGAGTCCGAAGGGAACCAGGTACTCCCAGCCGCCCGTCAGGCTGAGGTTCTGCCGGCCGAAGCCGACGAGACCGTGGAAGGAGAGCGCCGCGGCGACGGCGGCGCAGCAGAACAGCAGCACGTAGGAGGCGGTCCCGTAGACGGCTTCCTTCCGTCTGCGGCGTTCCTCGCTGCGTTCCCAGGAGTCCTCGGCCGCGGCCTGGTCACCGGCGCGCTTGCCGCGCGCGAGCACCGCCACCGCCGTCAGGACTCCGGCGACCATCACGCCGCCCGGAAGCAGCCAGTCCAGCGATATGTCGGTCAGTCTCATGCGGTGTCCCTTGCATCGCCGTAGGGCCTTTCGGCGGCCCATACTGGCCGACCTCCCGGGGCGCGGAGGGGGGTTTCGCGGCAAGAGCACGCCATCGGGGCGGCAGGGCATACGAATAGGTGCGATCTGGTCGAACGTCCTTCCTGGGTCGGGAGGTTGCGTTCGATTTACGTCACCCGCGCGGGTGGCGTATCCGTCAGGCGGTGGCGGTCAGCCGCCGGACCCGCTCCTCGTCGCAGGTGCGCGGACACGTCAGGCAGGTGTCCTCGGGGCGCAGGGTGTAGAAGAAGCAGCACGTGGCCCGGTCCCGGGTCGCCCGGGACTCCTCGCCGGGCGCGCCGGACCCCGGCAGCTCGCGGAAGCCCGCGGCCCCCGCGTACGGACTGGTCGCGCCGGGCAGCAGCAGGTCAAGCTCCGCCATGCCGCGCCGCTCCTCGCCGAGCAGGGCGGCGACGTACCAGAGCCCCTCGACGATCTCGTCCGTGGTCATGCCCCAGAGCGCCCGCCGCCCACGACGCATCCGCGGGCCGAAGCCGGCCAGGACCGCCTCGAAGTGCTCGGCGAGCGACGCCCGTACCTCGGCACGCAGGGTCTCCTCGTCCGCCACCACGCGGGCGCCCGGAAGGACGGCGGCGGGATCGCCGGGCAGGCAGGCGAACTCCTCCACGGTCACGGCCATGCGCCCCGACGCCCGGTGGAAGCCGACGTTCCCGGCGGGAAGCCGGGGCACCCTGCGGTGCAGGAACCAGGGGACGGTCACGAGGAGGCACGCCGGCCAGGCGTACCGGTGGAGGCCGAAGCTCGCGACGACGTCCGGACGGGCCCGGGTGCCGTAGTCGCGCAGCACCTGGGCGTCGTCCCAGGCCAGGAACTCGTCGAGGGCGGCGCCACCGGCCCCCAGCTCGTCCGCGCCGACCCAGCCGCCGCCGCGCGGCAGCCGCTCGCCCCCTGCGTACTCGTCCACCCGCAGCCCGGCGAACACCTCGCCGAGGCGGGCGTAGGACGCCGTGAAAGGCGAGGTGAGGGGAGTGGCGAGGAGGGCGGGGACGGTCATACGGGGCCACCGAATCGCGATCGTCAGCAGGTAAGCCTTACCTTACCCGACGGTCGTGAGGTTTGAACTGCGGCCCTGTCCGCCTATGGTGCACTCGGGGTCCCGGCATCGCGAGCCGGACCAGGTACGCAGCCCCAGGAGGACCCGGGTGGAGCAGGGCGGAGCGCGCGAGCGGGCGGCGGAGGAGCCGTACCCGCTCGTCGACGGCGCCGCACGCGTCCCGGGGCAGCCGCGCGGCGGGGTCCGCGCACCCTCGCCGGCATGTCCGCCCGCGGCCCGCGGCGAGCACACGCACGGAGAACCCCCCGCGCCGGACCTCGTGCCCCGCCCGGTCCGGCGGCACTCCGTCCGGGGACAGGTCCTCCAGGCGCTGCGCACCGCGCTGGTCGGCGGCGACCTCGTCCCCGGCCGGGTCTACTCCGCCCCCACCCTCGCCGAACGCTTCGGGGTCTCGGCCACCCCCGTGCGCGAGGCGATGCAACGGCTGGCGAGCGAGGGCGCCGTCGAGGTCGTACCCAACCGCGGCTTCCGGGTCACCGCGCGCACCCCGCGCGAACTCGCCGAACTGGCCGAGGTCCGCGCGCTCATCGAGATCCCGGTCATGCTCCGGCTGGCCCGCACCGTTCCGGCAGCCCGCTGGGCCGAGCTGCGCCCGCTCGCCGAGGCCACCGGCGCCGCCGCCGCCCGAGGGGACCGCGCCCACTACGCCGAGACCGACCGGGCCTTCCATCGCGCGGTCCTCGCGCTGGCCGGCAACGAACAGCTCCTCGTGGTCGCCGACGACCTGCACCGCCGCTCCCAGTGGCCGCTGACGAACGGCCCGGCAGCCCGCCACGGCGATCTCGTGGCGGACGCGGCGGAACACACCGCCCTGCTCGACGCGCTCGTCGGGCGCGACCTGACCGTCGTCCAGACCCTGGTCCGCGAGCACTTCACCGGTTCGGGCGGCTGAACCCCCGCCACCACGCCCGGGACGCCCACCGCGCACGCCGGCGAAGCTCGCCCGGGCCCTCACCGCGCACGTCGACGGGTTCGCCGCCGCCGCAAGTCGCAGCTACCGACGGGGAGCCCGCCCCTGCCCACGGGCCAGGCCGTAAGGTCGTGCCGTCAGCCTGTTCCGCGCGGGCAGCCGGCCCCGGCCGGCCCGCGCGGCGTCGTCCGTGAGGTGCCCCATGCCGTCCGCGACCCCGCCCCCGGCTCCGGGAGAAGCCCCCCGGCCGACGGCCACGGGACGGCATCCGTGAGCGGGGCCCCGCGCGGGCAGCGACCCCCCGCCGGCACGGAGGCCGGGGCCGCCGCCCTGCTCGGCTGGCTGACCGACCCCGACGCGCCGCGGCTCTGCCTGCTCGCCGGCGGGCCCGGTCGTGACACCTCCGAGCTGCTGGCCTGGCTGGCCACGTTCGGAGCGCGGTCCGCGAGCCGTCGCGGGCGATCGGCCCGGGTGCTGGTGCCGCTCGCCGGGCAGAGCGCGCTCGGAGCGGCCTGGGCGCTGGCGAACCGCCTGGGCGTGGTCGCCCGGACGCCCGGAGAGCTGGTCCGGGTCCTCGCCACCGCCGAGACCCGCCGGGTGGTGCTCCTCCTGACGGACCTGGACGCCGCCGCGGAGCCGGGGGGCTGCGCCGAACTGCTCGCGGAACTCGCCGGGTCGGGGCGCGTCCGCATGGTCGTCGAGACCACCCCCGACACGCCCGCGCACACGCTGCTCGCCGCCCGGCGCGTCACCCTGGTGCGGCTGGACGGACGAGCCGCACCGGGCGGCGGACCGGCCGCGCCGCCCGGAGGCGCCCGGCCACCCGAGCCGGGCCCGGACCCGGCCGACCCGGTCGCCGTCTGCGCCGCCGACCCCGTGCGCGTGACCAGCGCATACGCGGCCGACACCGAGGAGGACCACGGCGGACTGCGGTCCGCCTGGCTGCGCGCCGGCCAGTCCCTCAGCCGTGAACAGACCCCCGCCGACCGCGCCCTGCTCCTGCTCGGCGTCCTCGGGGACGGCGCCGACCCCCGTCTGCGGCCGACGCTCGCGGAGCTCGCCGCCGCCTCGCCCTGGCGGATGCGGTGGACGCGGGTCCGGGGTGATGTGACCCCGCCGTGGCCGGGCCCGGTCACCTCGCTGGGCGTGGGCCGGGGCGGGCTGCTGGTGGCGGGACCGACCGACACGGTGACCCTGCTCGACCCGGACGACGCGCACCCGGTCGGCACCCCGGCCTCCGCTCCCGGCGGCCGGGTCAAGGCCCTCGCGCCCGCACCGGACGGCGCGGTCCTCCTCCTCGACGAACGCGGCCGGCTCCACACCGTACGGGGAGCCGTGCCCCGGCCGCCGTATCTGGAGCGGCTCACCGAGGCGGTGGCCGCGACCCTCACCCGGCACCCGGGGACCGCGCTCGCGGCGATCGCCGGTTCGGTGGTGGTCGGAGACCGCCTCGGCTCGGTGCACGCCTTCGGCCTCACGGGCATGCACCAGGCAGCCCTGCACAGCGGGCGGGTCACCGCCGTGACCGCCGTGGAGACGCCGCGGCCGTTCGTGTGCAGCGGCGGAGCCGACGGCACGGTCCGCCTGTGGGTCCCGGGCCGTGAGCCGAGGCCCGGCCCGTTCACCGCGCGGGACGCGGCTGTCGTGGCCCTGCACGCGATGCCGACCGGGGCGGGTCCGGCACTCGCCGTCGCGTGGGCGGACGGGCTCGTCGAACTGCGCCACCTCGACGCCGGTACCCGCCTCCACCACCGCCCGGGGCCGCCCGTACGCGCCGTGGCGGTCACCCCGGACGGTGCCCTGGTGGTCGGGATGGACGAGGTGCTGGAGTGCCTGGAGCCGGCGCGGCCCGCCGGCCCGGCGTCCTCCCGCGCGCCAGGAGGGTGACGCGTCGTCCGCCCTGCGGCGACCCGTCCCCCTCCGCGTCGTGGGCCGTCACGGCACCGTCGCCGCGCGCCCTCCGCGCCGCACCGTTCTCAGACCGCCGTGCGCGGGGTGGCCAGCTGACCGGCCAGCCAGGTCGGCACACCCCCGAGCAGCCGGAACAGCCGTCCGGCCTCCGCCCGAAGCCGGCCCGCCTCCGGCTCCGTCTCCGTGTCGGCGAGCGCGGTCAGGGCCGGTGCCGTACCGACCAGATACCCCAACTCCTCGCGGATCCGAAGGGATTCGGCGAAGCCGTGCCGAGCCTCCGCCAACTCCCCTTCCCGCAGGGCGATTCCGGCGAGATGGCGCCAGGTGAAGGACAGCAGCAGCGCGTCGCCCCGGTCCGTCGCCCCCGCGTGGGCGCGCCGGTACGCGGCCCGCGCCGCCTCCGGGGAGTCGCCGAGGTTCTGGGCGATCAGTCCGCGCCGGAAGTCGAGCAGCGGCCGGCCCTCGGCCGAGGGGGCGAGCAGCGCGGCGGCCCGGCCCAGCGCGGCCCGCGCCTCGTCCGCCCGGTCCCGGACCCCCAGCAGTGTAGACGCGTACGCGAGGTAGCCACGCTCGCAGGCCGCCGCCCCGCGCTCCTCGTCGCTCTGCGTCACCGCCTCGGCCGCCCGCAGGGCCTCCTCCGCCTCGGCCCAGCCCTTCTCGGTGTAGAGACATCGTTCGATCAGCAACGCGGCCCGTTCCAGCGCCGCGGCCGGATCGGCCGAGCGGGGGGCGAGCAGCGCGGCGGCGTCCGTCCAGCAGCCGCGCGAACGCAGCCGCCATATGGCCGTCTGCGTGGGGGTCGCCTCGCCGTAGGCAAGGGACGGATCGTCACCCTCCGTCGTTTCGGAACCAGACATGGCGGTGTCCGCCACATTGCCCTCCCCGAGCGCACCATTGAGCTGTTGAGTGAGGCTGGAATCTCAGCACGAACGGGTGGGCCTGGCCAAGGGGTCAGGTGAATCAATTCACAAGTGCCTTGTGTTTATCCGGTATACGGACACAGACGGCCCGAAGTGACCGATGGACGGGCCGAATCGAAGCGGTCGGAGACCACGGTGGCACGTCGGGTGCCGATGCCGGAGGCATCGCGCGGACCGGAATTCCCGTGAACGCAGGGCGCGCGCTCCCCCGAAGAGATGAATCTGTCATTCCGCCTTCCGGGTGAGCGCGTCCGCGCGTGCCGCTCCCCGGGTCCGGGGAGCGCCGGATGCGCCCGGCCGACCCCCGCCGGAGCGCGGCCCCGCTCCGGCGCGGGGCCCGCACGGCGTCAGCTCATCCGCAGCGCGAGGAAGAAGTCCAGCTTGTCCTCCAGGCGCGACAGGTCCCGGCCGGTGAGTTGCTCGATCCTGCCGACCCGGTAGCGCAGGGTGTTCACATGCAGGTGCAGTCGCGTCGCGCAGCGCGTCCAGGAGCCGTCGCAGTCCAGGAACGCCTCCAGTGTGGGGATCAGCTCCGCGCGGTGGCGGCGGTCGTAGTCCCGCAGCGGGTCGAGCAGCCGTGCCGTGAACGCGCGACGGACGTCGTCGGGGACGAACGGCAGCAGCAGCACGTGCGAGGCCAGCTCGTGGTGGCCCGCCGCGCAGACGCGGCCGGGGCGCGCCCCGGCGACCCGGCGGGCGTGCCGGGCCTCCTCCAGTGCCCCCCGCAGGCCCTCAGCGGAGTGGACCGCGGCGCTGACGCCCAGCGTGAGACGGCCGTCGTCGGCGAGACCGGAGGACAGGGGTTCCCGTACCGACGCCAGGAGCACGTCGGCGTGCAGACCGGCGCTCGTGGTCCCCTCCTCGTCCTCGCTGTCCGGGAGCGGGCCGGCGGGCAGCGGCACCAGGGCGATGGCCTCGTCCCCGTGGTGGGCCACGGCGATCCGGTCCGCCGACTCCGGCCCGACGGTCGCCGGGTCGACGAGGATCTCCTCCAGCACCGCCTGGGCGACCGGGCCGCTGTCCAGGGACTGGCCCGTGGAGCCGTCCGGCTCCCACTCCACCCGGGCCACCACCACCTGCCAGTGCGGGGCGGTGCCGAGTCCGGGCAGCAGCACCGGCGCGGCGACCCGCAGCCGGGCCGCGATCTCGGCCGGCGCGGCACCCGCCTGGACCAGTTCCAGGACCTCCTGGGCGAGCCGGCGCCGTACCGTGCGCGCCGCGTCGCGCCGGTCGCGCTCCACGGCGATCAGCTGGGTGACGCCCTGGAGCAGGTCCAGCCGGGCGGCGGGCCAGTCCCCGGCGTCCGCCTCGACGGCCAGGAGCCAGTCGGACAGCACCGTCTCCCGGACGTCCCGCGAGGCGGGTGCGGCCCCGCGCCCGGTGCTGCGGACCGGGAACAGCGAGTACGTGGTGCCGCCGACGCTCAGCCGGTGGGGCCCGCGCCGGCCGGTCCGGGTGGCCGCCAGATGCTCGCCGGCCAGCCGGGCGGCGAGGCCGCTGTCCAGCGGTTCGCCGGCGCCGGCGATCCGGCGGCCGGTGGGGGAGAGCACCCAGGCCCGCAGGTCGAGGTCGGAGCCGAGCAGGTCGAGGACCACCTCGGGGCCGCCGCCCGCCGGGCCGGAGGTCATCAGGCGCCGGTGGCGGTCGACGACGGCGGCCAGGTCGCCCGCCCGCTCACCCGACACCTGTCGAACAACGTGCTCGGTGATGGTCGCGAACGCAACGGACTCGTTCACCGCGAACAAGGGCAGCCGATGGCGCGAACACGCCTGTACGAGGTCGTCGGGGATGTCCCCGAGCTCCGCCTCCCCGGCCGCCAGGGCCGCCACCCCGGCGGCGGCCAGGATCCGGGCGAACGGCTCCGCGTCCGCCGGTTCCCGCAGCCAGGCGAGGCCGGTGAGCACCAGCTCGCCGCCGGACAGGTAGCGGCTGGGGTCCTTGAGATCCGTCGTCATCACGCCGCGGACGGTGCGGTCCAGTTCCTCCTCGCCTCCGAGCAGGCGCAGCCCCAGCGCGTCGGTTTCCAGCAGTGCGCGCAGCCGCATCTCGTCGCCGCCGTTCCTTCTCGTCAGTCACTCGTGGGTAAGACATACATAGACCGTTTCCCGGGATTCGCGACCCGGGGGAGTGTCGCGTTGTCGACGGTGGCCCGGTGCCGGGGTTTCCAGGGGAAAACAGCGAGGTTACCGAGCCTCGCCTTTCGTTCGAATCTACAAGACGAGGAAGGTCGCCAGCCAACTCCTTCATGTTTTCGGTGACTGCACCGGGGCGAGCCGGGCTTGTGTACTAGGCCACACATCGCTGAACAGCACATGAACACGAATTCGAAGTCGAGGGCCGGCCGTCCCCCCGGGC
This sequence comes from Streptomyces sp. NBC_01216, assembly GCF_035994945.1. Classification (NCBI taxonomy): domain Bacteria; kingdom Bacillati; phylum Actinomycetota; class Actinomycetes; order Kitasatosporales; family Streptomycetaceae; genus Streptomyces; species Streptomyces sp. NBC_01216. Next base: position 1,317,859 of record NZ_CP108677.1, on the reverse strand, counting down.
CCGTACGACCGTCCCCCGATCACTAGAAGCACAAGAAGAGAGCCACCATGGACTTCCTTCGCCCCGCCAGCTGGGAGGAGGCGCTCGCCGCCAAGGCAGAGCACCCCACGGCCGTGCCCATCGCGGGTGGCACCGACGTCATGGTCGAGATCAACTTCGACCACCGGCGTCCCGCGTACCTCCTGGACCTGAACCGTATCGAGCTGCTGAGCGAGTGGGAGGTCGGAGAGGAGAACGTACGCCTCGGCGCCTCCGTCCCCTACACCCGGATCATGGAGGACCTGCGGGCCGAGCTTCCCGGTCTGGCCCTCGCCTCGCACACGGTGGCCTCCCCGCAGATCCGCAACCGCGGCGGCGTAGGCGGCAACCTCGGCACCGCGTCCCCGGCGGGTGACGCGCACCCCGCGCTCCTCGCGGCGGGCGCCGAGGTCGAGGTGGAATCGGTGCGCGGCAGCCGGTTCATCCCCATCGACGCGTTCTACACGGGGGTGAAGCGCAACGCGCTGGAGCCCGACGAGCTCATCAAGACCGTGCACATCAAGAAGGCGGACGGCCCCCAGCAGTACTCCAAGGTCGGCACCCGCAACGCGATGGTCATCGCGGTCTGCGCCTTCGGCCTGGCGCTCCACCCGGAGACCCGGACCGTCCGCACCGGCATCGGTTCGGCCGCGCCGACCCCGATCCGCGCCAAGGAGGCCGAGACCTTCCTGAACGCGGCCCTCGAGGAAGGCGGCTTCTGGGAGAGCGGCAAGATCATCACCCCGTCGATCGCCAAGCAGTTCGCCGACCTGTGCTCGGGCGCCGCGAACCCGATCGACGACGTCCGCGGCACCGCCAAGTACCGGCGCCACGCCGTCGGCATCATGGCCCGCCGCCAGCTCGGCTGGACCTGGGAGCAGTACCGCGGCACCGGCCGCACGCTTGAGGGAGCTGCATAACCATGCGCGTCAATTTCACGGTCAACGGTCGTCCGCAGGAAGCCGACGACGTCTGGGAGGGCGAGTCCCTGCTCTACGTGCTGCGTGAGCGGATGGGCCTGCCCGGCTCCAAGAACGCCTGCGAGCAGGGGGAGTGCGGCTCCTGCACGGTCCGCCTGGACGGCGTGCCGGTCTGTTCCTGTCTGGTCGCCGCCGGTCAGGTCGAGGGCCGCGAGGTCGTCACCGTCGAGGGCCTCGCCGACTTCGCCAGGCAGCGCGAGGACCACGCCGGACACGGCTGCGCCACCGGTGCCTGCGGCACGTCCCTCGACGCCGCCAAGAAGTGGGAGGCGAAGCCCGGCCAGGACTCGCGGACCGGTGAGGCCGGCAGCGACCCGCTGGCCCTCTCCCCGGTCCAGCAGGCGTTCATCGACGCCGGCGCGGTCCAGTGCGGCTTCTGCACCCCGGGACTGCTGATCGCCGCCGACGAGCTCCTGGAGCGCCAGAGCGACCCGTCCGACCAGGACATCCGGGAGGCCCTCTCCGGCAATCTCTGCCGCTGCACGGGCTACGAGAAGATCCTCGACGCGGTCCGCCTGGCGGCCGCCCGTCAGGGAGAGGCGGTCTGACCATGGCGCAGAACACGCGCGGCGTTCCGGCGGGAACGCCGACGAACGTCACCCAGAACCACAACGAGGGCGGCATCGGCGAGTCCACGCTCCGCCCGGACGGCACCCTCAAGGTCACCGGCGAGTTCGCGTACTCCTCGGACATGTGGCACGAGGACATGCTGTGGGGCCACACGCTCCGCTCCACCGTCGCGCACGCCGAGATCGCCTCCATCGACATCTCCGAGGCCCTCGCGATGGGCGGTGTCCACGCCGTGCTGACGTACGACGACCTGCCCGCCGCGATGAAGAACTACGGCCTGGAGATCCAGGACACCCCCGTCCTCGCCAACGGACGGGTACGCCACCACGGCGAGCCGGTCGCCCTGATCGCCGCCGACCACCCGGAGACCGCCCGTCGCGCGGCGGCCAAGATCAGGATCGACTACCGGGAACTGCCGCTCGTCACCGACGAGGCATCAGCCCTCGCCGCCGACGCGCCGCTGCTCCACCCCGGCCGCGACGACCACCACGCCGGGCACGTCCCGCACCCGAACATCGTGCACCGCCAGCCGATCATCCGCGGCGACGCGGACGCGGCCGCCGCGCGCGCCGACGTGATCGTCTCCGGCGAGTACGTCTTCGGCATGCAGGACCAGGCGTTCCTCGGCCCGGAGTCCGGCCTCGCCGTGCCGTCGGAGGACGGCGGCGTCGACCTCTACGTCGCCACCCAGTGGCTGCACTCCGACCTGCGCCAGATCGCTCCCGTCCTCGGCCTGCCCGAGGAGAAGGTCCGGATGACGCTCTCCGGCGTCGGCGGAGCCTTCGGCGGCCGCGAGGACCTGTCGATGCAGATCCACGCCTGCCTCCTGGCCCTCCGTACCGGCAAGCCCGTCAAGATCGTCTACAACCGGTTCGAGTCCTTCTTCGGACACGTTCACCGGCACCCGGCGAAGCTCTGGTACGAACACGGCGCCACCAAGGACGGCAAGATCACGCACATGAGGTGCCGGATCGTGCTGGACGGCGGCGCCTACGCCTCGGCCTCCCCGGCCGTCGTCGGCAACGCCTCCTCGCTGTCCGTCGGCCCGTACGTCGTCGACGACGTCGACATCGAGGCCGTCGCGCTCTACACCAACAACCCGCCCTGCGGAGCCATGCGCGGCTTCGGCGCCGTGCAGGCATGCTTCGCCTACGAGGCGCAGATGGACAAACTCGCGGCGAAGCTGGGCATGGACCCGGTCGAGTTCCGCCGGCTCAACGCCATGGAGCAGGGCACGATCATGCCGACCGGCCAGGTCGTGGACTCGCCCGCCCCGGTAGCCGAGCTGCTGCGCCGGGTCAAGGCCCGTCCGATGCCGCCGGAGCGTCAGTGGGAGACCGCCGGCGAGGGCGCGGACGTCCGCGCGCTGCCCGGTGGCCTGTCCAACACCACGCACGGCGAGGGCGTCGTCCGAGGGGTCGGCTACGCCGTCGGCATCAAGAACGTCGGCTTCTCCGAGGGCTTCGACGACTACTCGACCGCGCGGGTGACGCTGGAGGTCATCAACGGCGAGCCGGTGGCGATGGTCCACACGGCCATGGCCGAGGTCGGCCAGGGCGGTGTCACCGTCCACGCGCAGATCGCCCGCACGGAGCTCGGTGTCACGCAGGTCACCATCCACCCGGCCGACACCCAGGTCGGCTCCGCCGGTTCGACGTCCGCCTCCCGGCAGACGTACATGACCGGAGGCGCGGTCAAGAACACCTGCGAGGCCGTCCGCGAGCGGGTGCTGGAGATGGGCCGGGCGAGGTTCGGCTCGTACCACCCCGCCTGGGCCACCGCCGAGCTGCTCCTGGAGAACGGCAAGGTCGTCACCGACGGCGGCGAGGTCCTCGCCGACCTGGCGGACGTCCTGGAGAACGAGAGCATCGACATCGAGCTCGAGTTCCGCCACCGCCCGACCCAGGCGTTCGACCTGGTCACCGGTCAGGGCGACGGCCATGTCCAGTACACCTTCGCCGCGCACCGCGCGGTGGTGGAGGTGGACACCGAGCTCGGCCTGGTGAAGGTCATCGAGCTCGCCACCGCCCAGGACGTGGGCAAGGCGCTCAACATGCTCTCCGTCGTCGGCCAGATCCAGGGTGGTACCACCCAGGGCCTGGGCGTCGCGGTGATGGAAGAGATCATCGTGGACCCGAAGACCGCGAAGGTGCGCAATCCATCCTTCACGGACTACCTGATCCCGACGATCCTCGACACGCCGACCATCCCGGTCGACGTACTCGAGCTCGCCGACCCCAACGCGCCGTACGGCCTGCGGGGACTCGGCGAGGCCCCGACCCTCTCGTCCACGCCGGCCGTCCTCGCGGCGATCCGGCAGGCGACGGGTCTGGAACTCAACAAGACGCCGGTCCGCCCCGAGGCGCTCACCGGCACCCTGTAGGACTCTCCGGGCGGTGCGTGCCCCCGGGAACGTCACACTTCCCCGCCCCCACCGCCCGGAGTACCCCCCAGCACCACCCGCAGTACCGCGCACCATCAGTTCGACCGTTTCATCCTGATTCGTCTCGGGCCGTCCCCCGGGTCGTGCAGCCAACGCACCATCCCAAATCCCGTAGTTCCTCGGACCTTCCCCGGCCGATGCGGGTGCCCCTTTGAACCTTGGGAGTAGGCCCCATGACCCAGTCGTCAGTGGAGCCCAAGACCGCCTCGGAGGACGCGGGCTCCGGCTCGAACGTCCCCGCCGGCCGCTCTTGGCTCGACCGGTACTTTCACATCTCGGAGAGAGGATCCTCCGTCGCGACGGAGATACGCGGCGGCGTCACCACCTTCATGGCGATGGCGTACATTCTCCTGCTCAACCCTCTGATCCTCGGCGGCAAGGACGTGGACGGCAACGTCCTCAGCCAGCCCGCGCTCATCACCGCGACCGCTCTGGCGGCCGCCCTGACCACCCTGCTGATGGGCTTCTGGGGCAAGGTCCCGCTCGCCCTGGCGGCCGGCCTCAGTGTCTCCGGTGTGCTCTCCTCGCAGGTCATCGCGGTGATGACCTGGCCCCAGGCGATGGCCATGTGTGTGGCCTACGGTGCGGTGATCTGCCTCCTGGTGGTCACCGGCCTACGCGAGATGATCATGAACGCCATCCCGCTGGCGATCAAGCACGCGATCACCATCGGCATCGGCCTCTTCATCGCGATCATCGGCTTCGTCAAGGCCGGCTTCGTGCACGAGAACCCCGCCCCGGGCGGCGGCCCCGTCACTCTCGGCCCGGCCGGTGAACTCGCGGGCTGGCCGGTCCTGATCTTCGCGGTCACCCTCCTGCTGATCTTCGCGCTCCAGTCCCGCGGCATCCCCGGCGCCATCCTCATCGGCATCGTCGCCGGCACCGTCATCGCCACGGTCGTCAACGCGGTCGCCGACATCCCCGAGAAGGGCGCGGGCGCCTGGTTCTCCGGTCCGCCGGAGCTCCACGGCAGCGCCGTCTCCGCCCCGGACTTCTCGCTCATCGGCGAAGTGTCCTTCAGCGGCTGGGGCGACGTCGGCTACATCACGATCACCATGATCGTCTTCACCCTGGTGCTCGCCGGCTTCTTCGACGCCATGGCCACCATCATCGGCGTCGGCTCCGAGGCAAAGCTCGCCGACGAGCAGGGCCGCATGCCGGGCCTGTCGAAGGCGCTGTTCATCGACGGAGCCGGCGGCATCCTCGGCGGCGGTGTCGGCGGCTCAGGCCAGACCGTCTTCGTCGAGTCGGCGACCGGCGTCGGAGAGGGCGCCCGTACGGGTCTGGCCTCCGTGGTCACCGGCGCGTTCTTCGCGGCCTGCCTCTTCTTCACCCCGCTCACCGCGATCGTGCCGGCCGAGGTCGCCTCCGCCGCCCTGGTCGTCATCGGCGCGATGATGATGCAGAACGCCAGGCATGTCGACTGGAGCGACCGCTCCGTCGCGATCCCGGTGTTCCTCACCGTGGTCCTGATGCCGTTCACGTACACCATCACCACGGGTGTCGCGGCCGGTGTCATCTCCTACGTCGTCATCAAGGTGGCGCAAGGCAAGGCACGCGAAGTGGGCGCCTTCATGTGGGGCCTGACGGCGATCTTCGTCGTGTACTTCGCGATCCATCCGCTCGAGAGCTGGCTGGGCGTCAGCTGACGCCCGCACCCCGCCCTCCACACACCTCCTGAGGAGACCGAGATGCTGGACATCGCCGAAGAGCTGCACCGGTGGGTCGAGCAGGGACGCACGTTCGCCGTCGCCACCGTCGTGGCCGTCGGCGGGAGCGCGCCCCGTCAGCCCGGCGCCGCGCTCGCCGTCGACAGTGACGGCACGGCGATCGGCTCGGTCTCCGGAGGCTGTGTGGAGGGCGCGGTCTACGAACTGTGCCGACAGGCCCTGGAGGACGGCACGACCGTCGTCGAGCGCTTCGGATACAGCGACGAGGACGCCTTCGCGGTCGGTCTGACCTGCGGCGGCATCATCGACATCCTCGTCACCCCGGCGTCCGGCGGGCTCTACCCCGCCGCGCTGGAAGCCGCCGTCTCGGGCGAGGCGGCGGCCCTGGCCCGGATCGTCGACGGCCCGGCCGACCTGCTCGGACGGGCCCTGCTGATCCGGCCGGACGGGACGTACGAGGGCGCGCTCGGTGGCCACCCCGAGCTGGACCGCAACGCGGCGGGCGAGGCCCGCGCGATGCTGGACGCCGGCCGGACCGGCACCGTGGAGATCGGCGAGGACGGCAGTCGCTGCGGCCGTCCGCTCACCCTCCTGGTCGAATCCTCCGTCCCCGCGCCGCGCATGATCGTCTTCGGCGCCATCGACTTCGCCTCGGCCCTGGTGCGGGTGGGTAAGTTCCTCGGCTACCACGTGACCGTGTGCGACGCCCGCCCCGTCTTCGCGACGCCCGCACGCTTCCCCGAGGCCGACCGGATCGTCGTCGAATGGCCCCACCGCTACCTGGAGTCCACCGAGGTCGACGGCCGCACGGTGCTGTGCGTCCTGACCCACGACGCCAAGTTCGACGTGCCGCTGCTGAGGACCGCTCTGCGTCTCCCGGTCGCCTATGTCGGTGCGATGGGCTCCCGCCGCACCCACGAGGACCGCAACGAGCGACTGCGCGGGGTCGGCGTCACCGAGCTCGAACTCGCGCGGCTGCGCTCCCCGATAGGGCTCGACCTCGGCGCCCGCAGCCCGGAGGAGACGGCCCTGTCGATCGCCGCCGAGATCGTGGCCGACCGCCGCGGCGGCACGGGCGTCTCACTCACCGGCGCCCACACGCCGATCCACCACGACGGCCCGCGGCCCCCGGACGGACGCATAGGCTCCGTCGCCTGACGGGTCGCCTGACGGGTCGCCGGGCGGAGTGCAGGAGCGTCCGGCGGGGCGCGCCACGGGGATCCCACCGGCGGGCCGGCCGTTCGCGCGGTTGCCCTCCCGGACAGGAGCGGCGACGCTCGGGGAGACGCTCCCCGGAGATCCGGGAAGCACCCTGACACGGTCCCGGGAACCGTGGTGTGCGGGAAGGACGGTCCCCATGCTCCGACGCGTCAGGCCGCTCTTCCTCCTGCCCGCTTGCCTCGGACTCCTCGGACTGCTCGCCCTCCTGCCGGAGCGGCCGACAGCCCCGGGCGACGACCCCGTGCCCCGGCTGTACGCGCCCGGACCCGGCCCGGCCGCCCTCGCGCAGTACCACGAACTCGCGGCCAGGGGCGACGCGTCCGCGGACGGACTGCTCGCCCTGGCGAACACGCCGCGCGCCGTCTGGTTCGGCGACGCGGCCCCGGAAGCGACCGAGCGCGAGGTGCGCCGGGTCGTCTCCGCGGCCGAACGGGACGGCAGCCTCCCCGTCCTCGTCCTCTACAACGTTCCCGGCCGGGACTGCGGCCGGTACTCCCGGGGCGGCACGGACACCACGACCGCGTACACGGTGTGGACCGAGGCCGTCGCGCGCGGTATCGGCACCCGCCGGGCCCTGGTCGTCCTGGAACCCGACGGGCTCGCCCTGCTTCCCTCCGACTGCGGCCCGGACGGCGGCGCCGCCTCCCGCACCGAGGAGCGCTACGCCTCCCTCGCCGGAGCCGTCGGCACCCTCGAACCGCTCCCCGCCACCCGCGTGTACGTCGACGCGGGACATTCCGCGTGGCACCCCGTACCCACGGTGGTCGCCCGCCTGCTCCGCGCGGGAGTCGGGCGTGCCACCGGCTTCGCCCTCAACGTCTCCAACCACCGCACGGACGAGGACACCCGCTGGTACGGCGACCTCATCGCCTCCTGCCTCGCCTACGCCGAGAGCGGCGGCGACCCCGTCGACTGTCCGGACCGCACGGTGCCCCGCGCACGGGCCCGCGCCTGGCTGGCGGCCCACGCAGGCACGCCGTCGGACCGCATGAAGCACTACGTCACCGACTCCGGCCGCAACGGCCGCGGCCCCTGGACCCCGCCGGCCGGCCGCTACCCGGACCCGCAGGACTGGTGCAACCCGCCCGGCCGGGGTCTCGGCGCCCCGCCCACGACGGCGACCGGTCACCCGCTCCACGACGCGCGGCTCTGGATCAAGGCCCCTGGCGAGTCGGACGGCCCGTGCCTGCGCGGGACGGCCGGGCCGCTGGACCCGGAGCGCGGAACCGCCGGCCCCCCGGCCGGGCAGTGGTTCCCGGACCAGGCCCTGGAACTCGTACGGCTCGCGAACCCGGCGGTCCCGCCCGCCGGGTAGCGGTGGTCAGAGCAGGGTCCGCAGATGCGCGCACGCCTCGGCCTCGGTGGCGTGCGTGGCGACCGCGTGATGCGTGCCCCGTTCGTACACGCCCGTCTCCCAGCCCGCACCGCCGGGTTCCCTGCGCAGGTAGACGAAGTCCGGCGGCGGCGGCACCGGCTCGTGGGCGTCCTCGATCCGGTAGTGATCGCCGGGTACTCCGGCCTCGCGCAGGACCCGGGCCAGCGTCAGCCGGTTCACGCGGGGACGCGCACCAGATAGCCGTGGTCCAGCAGCCACTTCACGTTGAGGCGCTGTCCCTCGCCCGGGTCGAGGAACAGTGGATCGAGCTTGATCTGACGGCCGCCTCCCGGCTGTTCGAACCAGGGGGCGATCGATCCCTCCCAGACGGTGAACGACCGGGTCACCTCGTACAGGTGGTAGTCACAGGGGAAGGCCGCGTCCCGGGTGTTCAGGTTCTGCGGCGGCAGCGCGCGCCGGGGGTAGGGGTCCCCGGCCGGCGCGAGGTACGAGCCGTACTCCGACCCGAAACGGTCCAGCCGCTCCCCCTCCGCCAGCAGCCCGGGTGCCTTGTCGGGGACGCCGTTTACCTCGGCGAAGCCGTCGTTCGGCGGGTACTTCCAGCCGCCGGTGCCGGCCGGGCCCTCCCAGTACTTCTCCAGGAAGGCGGCCGGGGAGAGCGTCCCGGTGCGGTGGTACCGACGTACCAGCGGGCCGACGGGCGGCTGCCACTTGGCGGGCAGGTGCTTGGGTCCGAGGCGCGGGTCGCCCCGGAACTCCCCGGTGCACGGCTCGTGCGCACCCGCGGCCCGCACGGTGTGGGTCGTGTTCGCCGCGGGGGCGGGGGTGGGGGCCGCCTGCGCGGACGGAGCCGTCGCCAGCGCGGCGGTGACGCCCATCGCGGCGAGTACGGCACGGATCCTGAGGTCGGTACGGCTGCGCTCCACGCGGAGTTCTCCCTGTGTCACGGGTCGGTGTGCGGCATACCGTAGTGGATCGGTGGCGGAGGGTGACCATCCTGGGGTGGGAACCGGCCAGGGGGTCGTTCGTGTCGCGCGGGGAGACGCGCCGTGGCGCCCCGTTCAGGGCCGGGTCAGGCCGTTCAGCAGGAGCTCCGCCAGGTGCTCGTACGCCTCCGCGTCCGCGAGTCCGGTCGCCGCCGCCACCTGGCGTTGCTGGATGCGGACCATGACCGAGGCGATGACATCGGCCGCGAAGGTCACGTGCACCTCCCGGAAGACGCCCGCCCGCACGCCCTCTTCGATCAGTTGCTGCACGCGTCCGGCCGCCGCGCGGGTGTTCCGCTCGTAGACCTCGGCGGCCGGACCGAAGGCGGCCACGTCGTCGAAGAACCGCGGCGAGACCGGTGCCAGCTCCGCCGAGACGGCCCGCAGGTAGGCGGCGAGGCGCCGGGCCGGATCGGTCTCGGCGGCCAGGACGGCCTCCACCCGGGTGGTCGCCCGCCGGAAGAAATGGACCACGGCGGCCCGGACGAGCTGCTCCTTGCTGCCCGCCAGGCCGTACAGCGTGCGCTTGGAGCAGTGCAGGCGGGCGGCGAGATCGTCGAGCGTCAGCCGGGCGAAGCCCTCGCCCACCAGCAGGGCCACCAGCTGTTCGAACAGGGCGGACCTGCGGGCCGCGCCGCGGCCGGACGGCCGGGGCGCCTCGGTGGCTGAGGTCTCGATCACCCGGACAGTATGCCGGGCGCCTCCGCCGGGGGTTACGGAGCCCCATATCTGCGCTACTCTCGACGGTACTGACGTACCGCCCGGAGTACCGTTTCAAGCGGTGCCGCGTGTCACTGGAGTCGCCATGGATGTCGACCGCCTGCTTCCCACCCCCGAGGCGGCGGACCTCATCGCCCTCACCCGGGAGATCGCCGACAAGGAGCTCTCGCCCCGGGTGGACGCGCACGAGGCCGCCGAGACCTACCCGGAGGGTCTCTTCACCACCCTCGGTGACGCCGGCCTGCTGGGCCTGGCCTACCCCGAGGAGTACGGCGGCGGCGGCCAGCCGTACGAGGTGTACCTCCAGGTACTCGAGGAACTGGCGGCCCGCTGGGCGGCCGTCGCCGTCGCCACCAGCGTCCACACACTCGCCTGCCATCCGCTGCATGCCTTCGGTACCGAGGAGCAGAAGCGCCGCTGGCTGCCCGCGATGCTGTCCGGCGACCTGGTGGGCGGCTACAGCCTCTCCGAGCCGCAGGCCGGCTCGGACGCCGCGGCCCTCGCCTGCAAGGCCGAGCGGACCACCGCCGGCGCGGACGCCGCGTACCGCGTCACCGGCAACAAGGCGTGGATCACGCACGGCGGCAAGGCCGGCTTCTACGCCCTGTTCGCCCGTACGGCCCCCGGCAGTCACGGCGTCTCCTGCTTCCTGGCCCCGGGCGCCGTGGAGGGTCTCACCTTCGGCAAGCCGGAGCGGAAGATGGGGCTCCAGGCGGTGCCCACCACCTCCGCCCACTGGGACGGCGCCCTGATCGACGCCGGGCGGCTGATCGGGGACGAGGGCCAGGGTCTCCAGATCGCCTTCAGCGCGCTCGACTCCGGACGGCTCGGCATCGCGGCCTGCGCCACCGGTCTGGCCCAGGCCGCCCTGGACGCCGCGGTCGACTACGCCAACCAGCGCACCACCTTCGGCCGCCGGATCATCGACCACCAGGGCCTGGGCTTCCTCCTGGCCGACATGGCCGCGGCCGTCGACTCCGCTCGCGCCACCTACCTCGACGCCGCCCGCCGCCGTGACCTCGGCCGGCCCTTCAGCCGCCAGGCCAGCGTGGCCAAGCTGACGGCGACCGACGCCGCCATGAAGGTGACCACGGACGCGGTACAGGTGCTCGGCGGGTACGGCTACACCCGGGACTTCCCCGTCGAGCGCTACATGCGCGAGGCGAAGATCATGCAGATTTTCGAGGGGACGAACCAGATCCAGCGGTTGGTGATCAGTCGCGGCCTCGCCCGCTGACGCCCGACATCCGCCGACCATCCGCACACGAACGAGGAGATCCATGGACATCGCCGGTTCCGCCGCGCTCGTCACCGGCGCGGCGTCGGGCCTCGGCGCCGCCACCGCCGCCGCCCTCGCCGCCCGCGGCGCCACCGTCTACGGCCTGGACCTGGACAAGGCCGTCGCCGCTGCGGGCGACCAGCCCGACGGCGTCACCCTGCTGCCCGCGGACGTGACCGAGGAAGGCCCGGTCCGCGAGGCGCTGGCCAGGATCGAGGCCGACGGCGCCGTGCTGCGGCTCGCCGTGAACTGCGCGGGCATCGCACCCTCCGCCCGAGTCCTGGGCCGCAAGGGCCCGCACGACCTGGACCTGTTCCGCGCGGTCCTCGACGTCAACCTGCTCGGCACCTTCAACGTGATGCGCCTGGCCGCCGAGGTCATCGCCCGACAGGAGCCGGACGGGGACGGCCAGCGCGGTCTGGTCGTCAACACGGCCTCGATCGCCGCCTTCGAGGGCCAGGTCGGGCAGATCGCCTACGCCGCCTCCAAGGCCGGGGTCGCCGGCATGACCGTCACGGCCGCCCGTGACCTCGCCCAGTTCGGCATCCGGGTGGTCACCGTCGCCCCCGGCATCGTCGACACCCCGATGATGGCCGGATTCAGCGAGGAGGTCCGGGCCGGCCTGGGTGCGAGCGTCACCTTCCCGCAGCGCCTGGCCCGCCCGGAGGAGTACGCCCGTCTCGTCACCATGGTCGTCGAGCACGACTACCTCAACGGCGAGACGATCCGGATGGACGGCGCCCTGCGGATGACGGCACGCTGAGACCCCCGGCTCCGCCGGGCTCCCGGGACACGAGGCGTGCAGCACTTGGTGCCATCCCCAGATGGCACCAAGTGCCGTGATCGCGGTGTCCTGGTGCTAGGTTCGGGCCATGGGAACGGCAACAGCGTCCACGAACTCCGCGAAACCCGGGATGCGGGACTCCCTCATCGCCGCGGCCTTCCAGCTCTTCCTCGAGCGGGGGTACGAACAGACCACCGTCGACGACATCGTCAGGACGGCCGGAGTCGGCCGGCGTTCCTTCTTCCGGTACTTCCCGTCCAAGGAGGACGTGGTCTTCCCCGACCACGAGCAGTGCCTCGCCGACATGACCGAGTTCCTGGCGGCCAGCGCGGACGCGGACGACCCCATCGTCCGGGTCTGCGACGCCGCCCGCCTGGTCATGCGGATGTACGCGGAGAACCCCACCTTCTCCGTGCAGCGCTACCGCCTCACCCGCGAGGTGGCGGGCCTGCGGACGTACGAGCTCTCGGTCGTCTGGCGGTACGAGAAGACCCTCGGCGACTACCTGCGCACCCGCTGGGCCGACCGTCGCGACGGCACCCTGCGCGCCAACGTGGCCGCGGCCGGGGTGGTCGCCGCGCACAACCACGCGCTGCGCCACTGGCTGCGTTCGGGCGGGGAGGGCGACCCGCTCGACGAGGTGGACCGGGCGCTGGAGTTCGTCCGGGACACCTGGAGCCCCGACCGCGTCCCCGGCACGCCGGCCGGGGAGGAGGCCGAGGAGGTCGTCGTGGTGATCACCAAGCGTTCCACGCCCATGTGGCGGGTGGTGCGGGAGGTGGAGTCCAGCATCGGGGACGGCCGGGAACCTCGGCCGTAGGACCCTGCCGTGCCTCGCGGACCCACCGGTGTCTCCCCCGGGCGAGCGGCCGACCACGGGAAGGGGAGCGGCGGCGTCCGGGTCCCGGGAACCTCAGGGGTCACAGGGATCTCAGTGTCCTCGAATGGGGGAACTCAGGTCTCCCGAACTCTTTATTCTATGGCACTCAGTGCCATACATTGGCTCCATGCACGGTTGAGCCGCCGAGTGCGAGGAGAAGGCTTCGTGTTCCAGATGGGACTGAGGAACGGCGGCGCCGTCCGGACCGAGGAATCGGCCGCCGGCGCCGAGCTCTACTTCCAGCGCTGCCGCTGGTGCCACACCACGACGTTCCAGCGACTGCTCTGCCCGACCTGCGGGTCGACCGACCTGTCGCCCGAACGCAGCGAGGGGGAGGGGGTGATCACCGTGCGCCGCGGGGTCACCGCCGCCGACGCCGACCTCTGGCCGGTGCATATGACGGAGGGGTTCGTCGTCCGCTGCCGGGTCGACGGCCCGCTGCACGCGGTGCGCCCCGGGGTGCGGGTCAAACTCTCCTCGGGCGGTACTGCGCCGACACAGCCGGTCGTCCGCCTCTGTGAAGAAGTCCCGCTCGACGGCTGGCTCTGACCGCCCGAAAAGGGCCTGCTGGTGGCACCCCGTGCCACCAGCAGGCCCTTTCGCGTACCGCGGAAAGCGGACCTCCGACGGGCACACCCCACCGGTCCCGCGTGACGCCGACCGCACGGCCCGCGTTCGCGCCGGATCACCCCGGCAGGTCACCGGTACGGAAAAGATCTTTTCCGTAGGTGCCCCGTCCGGTACGGTCACGGCGTCGTCCCGCTGCCGGGAGCCCCGGAACTGCGCCCGTGGGCCCGGCATCCCACTGACTGAAAGCAGGTTTCGCCCCTCATGGCATGTCGTATCGGTGAGCTCGTACTCGGTTGCCGCGACCCGGAACCGCTGGCGCGGTTCTGGTGCGAGGTGCTGGGCTACGTCGTGGTGGGCCGCGAGGAGGGCTGCGTGGAGATCGGGACGCCGGAAGGTTTCGGCGGTCCGCAGCCCACGATCTTCTTCAGCGTCCGGGAAGAGCCGGAGCCGGGGAAGTCGCGGCTGCATATCGACGTCAACCCCACCGACCGCGACCAGGACGCCGAGCTCGAACGCCTCCTGAAGCTGGGCGCCCGCCGCGCCGATGTCGGCCAGACCGGGGACGAGCAGTGGCATGTCCTGGCCGACCCCGACACTCCTGACTACCAGTTCTGAGCATACGCGCACGTCAGCGCCAACGACAGAGCCCCGCACGGCACTTGGCCGCACGGGGCGTTTTGCTGTCTGGGGCTGGTCAGCGCTGAGGGGTCCGGCGCATCACGGGCAGCTCGTCCCATTGGGCAAGCTGCGGGTACTTGTGGGCATGCTCGGCACAGGCGTAGTGAGTGAACCAGGCGCCGCCACTCTGGCTCTGCACATCGCCGATCATCACGGGTGCGTCAGTCCAGTGACCACAGACCGTGAACACGGAGCGGTCGGACTCGGGCGTCTTGCTGGTGACCGCCTCGCGGGTCATGCGGTCACCCCCGCAGCGGCGAGGGCGGAGAGGGATTCGAAGTGATCGCCCGCGTAGCCGTACGCGTAGTCCACGCCGAGCGTGGCGAGGACGGCGGCGGTGCGCCGTTCCCGGATCACGCCGAGTTCCAACGTGTCGTCCGCGTGGACGTAGGGGCGAATCAGTGCGGTGTCCTCGCCACGGAGTGGAACGTTCCATGCACGGACGTGCGCGGGGGTCGGGGGAAGCGGCCTCACTCGGGGCACTGGAAGGGTCGGCAGGGTCTTGGGCGCCTGATAGGCGGCGGAGTGGCGTCCGGGCCGGCTCGGCGTCAGTGCGAGGGCGCACCAGAGAACGAGCATGGACCCGAGTCCGATGGATGCGAGGGCGATAAGATCGCGCATGGTCGTGCAGCTCCTTAGCAAGCTGTTCGGCAAGCCCCGATGGACCGGGCCTAATCGGTCTGTCGGGGCGTTTTCGTATCCGACGGTAAGGGAACTGGTCTACCTTCGTCTACCTCAGTAGATAGACGTCTGCCTTCGGAAGGCAACGTGGCCGGTTGTCTACGCTTGCCTTCATGGCTGCACCTGAGATTGACCACGAATCCCCAACGCCGGTCTACCGGCAAATCGCGGCAGTGATCATCGCCGACATTGAGAGCGGCACTCTGCCCGTGAACCGGCGGATTCCCTCCGAGGCGTCCCTTGTGCAGCGCTTCGGGGTGGCCCGAGAGACCGTTCGCAATGCGGTGCGATTCCTGCGCGAAGAGGGACACGTCTTCACGGTGCCGCAGCGGGGCACGTACGTCCGGGATCGCAGTAAGGGCGAGGGCGAGGACTAGACAGCACGCGGCCCCGCATGTCCGCGACGGGGGCACGGACATGCGGGGCCGACTGTGAGCGACTACCTAGCGGAGCGCGGCGGCGACCCGTGAACGCAGAACCTCATCAGCGATCGTGTCCACGCTGCGCCACGCGTACCCGCTGACCTCCTCCTCTTGCAGCTTCACGGCCTGGTCGCCGCTCGCGCGGAAGAGGTAACGGAAGTCCGCGTGCCAGTGGGCGCCCTCCCCCTTGCTCTCGTTGGCGGGGATGGGGTGCACGTCGACGTGCACGGGGGTCGCCTGCACGGGGGAGATGCTGAGCGTGATTCCCGTTTCCTCGATCAGCTCGCGCAGCGCCGCGCCCATCAGGTTCACGTCCTCGGGCTCCAGGTGTCCGCCGGGGGTCAGCCACTTGTCGAGCGCCACGTGATGGATGAACAGCGCTTCCCCCTGGTCGTTGACGAGCACCGCTCCGGCGGTCACGTGACCTCGGAACTCCTTCCGGCTCGTCACGTCGGCGCCCTGGTCCAGCAGCTCACCGAGCGGGGCAAGCGAGTGTTTGTCCTCGGGGTGCGCGTCGGCGTACTCGACGACGGTCGTACGGATGTGGTCTGCCGTGATGGGCATTCGATCACCTGTTGTAGTAGTGGAGCCAGGCAGCCGCGATGGCTTCCCGGTCGGCGGTGGACACCTCATGCATAGCGCTGTCCAGGTCCCCCCGGGCGAGTTTGGCGGCGCCCGCCAAGAGTTCGCCCTGAACGAGCGCGATGAACGGTCCAACGCTCGCGCCGTGGATGAAGTTGACCGCCTCACCCCCGTTCAGCAGATAGAAGTAGTGCCCCCGAGTGCTGTAGCAGGTGACGTGCTCGCCGGCGCTGTCACGGGCGTAGCCCGAGGGAAGCCCGCTCAACTCCAGTTCGTCTTCCGAGCTGGTCACGGTAGCGACGTAGGCACCGTTCTTGAGCTGCGGGAAGTCCTCGCCACGCAGCGACAGTTGACCCGTCGCGCACAGCACGAGACCCGCCGCCGCAATGGCCTGGTCGCGGTCTCGGGCCACTTCGAACCCCTGCGACATTGCCTGTGCCCGCCGCACGGGGTCCACGTCGTGGACGATGACGCGTACGCCCTTGACGTGCAGCAGGCGGGCAATCGAGCTGCCCAGCTTGCCGAAGCCGATCACCAGGGCGGGACGCCCGTGCAGGATGTCGTTCCGCTGCCGCAGCAGCGCTTCCGTGGAGAACACGACGGACTGTCCGACCAGGAAGTCTTCCGGTTCCTTGAGCGGCGACCGAGCCACGCTGATCACGGGACACGGCAACTTGTCCCGCTCGGCGTAGCGGCGGTGGCCGTTCTCGGTGTCCTCGACCACGCCGAGGATCGTTCCCGAAAACCGCTCACAGATCGCGTCCAGCGAGGGAGCGAAGTAGCCGCCCACATCGAGTAAGACGAGCCGTTCGCCGGCTGCTCTGTTCTCCAGGTAGCTCACGGCCGTGTCGGGGTCGCTGAACAGCTCCCGGGACAGCTCGTCGCACGGGTGCGCCCTTTCGATCTCGCGGCGGGCACTCGCGTGGATGGACTTGGGCTTGGGCAGCACCGCGCGGAGCTGCGTCACCCTGCCCACGGCCTCGACGAACGAGGGACGCTCGGGCAAGAGATGGGTGATCAGCAGCGAGGACGGACGCTCGCTCGGGGCGAACGTCGCGGTGACCTTGCCGAAGAACGCGTCAAGTCTCGCGCGCTCGGTGGTTTCCATTGGCACTCCCTTTCTGTCTGTAGTAGTTGCGGGACTCGGTAGTAGACGCTTCTCGCGGTGCGTTCTCCTGTTATCGGCATCCGTGCTTGCACGATTCCCAGCGGCACGGAATGTGCTTGGAACCAGGAGGGAGGTAGACCACTCCGGACTTCACGTCCAGCGCTCCCCGGTACTCGGTCCACCACCCTTCGGGGCTGTTCTCGTATGGAGTTCCCGCGAATGGGCTGGCGGCCGTGCTCTCGTCCGGCACTCAGCAGCCCTGGCGCGTGCGGGCGTTCACCTCGGCCACGGCGCCGCTCAGAGCGTCGGACTGCATGGCCGGAAGCATGTCGTCGGGTTCGGCTTCCCACTCCTTGCCCCCGTTCAGCGGACGAAGCTGGTAGCACGGGCCGACGTGCCCCATGACGCGCCCCACCCGGCCCGTAGCGGTGTCCCGAGCGGTTTCCCCCGGCTCCCACACTCGCGGGTGTTCTCGCGGGTTCTCAGGCGTGCCCATGGCGCCCCCTTCGTTCCAGGCCGTCATGGACCCGGAGCAGTACCGGTCGCGTGGGCGGCGCGTAGCCGGTTCGGGGCACCCACTCCGGTGCGAGCCGCCAGAACCCGCCCGCCTGTATCAGGGCGGCCAACTCGTCCACGTCATCGGTCTCGTGGGCGGGCTTGTGATCCATGTCCGGGCCCTTCGCTTCGGCGTCGTCCCTTGCGGTGATCTCTCCTCGCACTAGGCAACCGTCCGACCACGCACAGCGGTACCGTTGCAACAGGGGCAGGACTTAAGAGCTTTAAGCGTCTTCAAAGCGCGGGGAGTTGAGGACCGGTGGCCAACCCGGAACCGAACGCGGGGCTTGAGCGGCTGTACCGGGAAACCGGGTGGACGCTGCGGCAGTTTGCGCAAGAGATCAACCGATTGGGGACGGAGCGCGGAACTCCCCTGCGTTACCGAGAGCCATCGGTGCATCAGTGGCTCAAAGGCCACATGCCGAAAGAGGACGTACGGCCGCTGATCCTGGAAGCACTCGCACGCAGACTGCGGCGCCCCGTGGCGCACAGCGAGGCCAGGTTCCCCACGGCTCCCGCAGATCAGCGACGCGACCCCAGTACGGTGGAGGGGCTGTTAGACCTGGGGAGGCAAGACATGGACCCGTCCCGCCGTAGCGTGCTGAGCGTCGCTCTGTTCTCCGTCGCGCTGACAGTTCCCGAGTGGCCGGACGTGGTGGGGCGCATGGAAGCGGCCCAGAGAGGCACACGGACCCGCATCGGTATGGCGGACGTGCACACGGTCTCTGCCATGACGGAACAACTCTCGTCCATGGACGACCAATTTGGGGGGCGCACCGCTCGCCCCCTTGCCGCAACCTTCCTGGTGAACACGGTTGCCCCGTTCCTACGGACGGACGGTCCCGAGGACGTACGCAAAGCGATGATGTCTGCGGCGTCCGATCTCTGCTACCTCACCGGCTACATGGCTGTTGACGAGGGTTTGCATGGTCTCGCACAGCGCTACTACCTCAAAGCGTTGGAGCTTGCGGGCGCGTCAGAAGACCACCTGACGTACTGCACCACGCTTCGCGGTATGAGTGTGCAAGCCGTGGACCTGAACCAAGGGCCGATGGCTAAGCGGCTTGCCGATGCTGCCGCAGCATCCTCGCCGCAGGCTGGGCCGCGAATGCGCGCTTTCCTCGCCGGCCAGCAGGCACATGCAGCCGCACAGATCGGGGACCGGCGGTCCGCGCTCATGTTCTTGCAGGAAGCCGAAGTGGCCATGGACAAGGCAGAGTCCGGCGGGAAGGCGTTCGGCTCGTACGACCCCGCATCGCTCAACTACCACACCAGTCAGGTGCGCTTCGAAATGGGCGATGTGCACGGGGCGGTTGCCGCCATGCAGGAATCGGACCGGCTTCGGTACAGCATCTATCGACGCACACGCGTCAAGGAACGGGCGATTCTCGCCGAGCGGCAACTAGCCGTGGGGCATCTTGAAGCCGCCTGCCAGACCTGGGGGCTTGCGCTGGACGATTACCCTCTAGTCAACTCGGGGCGCATTGATAAGCGCATGACGGACATGTTCAAACTCATTCGCCCCCACGCCCGAAACCATGACGTGCAAGCTCTGTACGAGCGTGCCCGCGAAATCGTCCGGCCCGAACTGGTCCCCTCATGACGATAGCCCCGCCGCACCTCCGGTCATGGGAGTGTACGGCGGGGTTGCTTCATTCTGCCCACGGAATCGCTTCCGCAGAAACGCTCTAATGAGCCGTGCGAGTTTTTTGCCTCCCTGCCGATCTGGGGCCAGGGAAGTCGGGAGTACCCCCCTGGTTCGCCCGGAGCGCATTCAACGCCGTACCGGTTCGACTAGCTTTACGGTGGAGCCTCGGCCTATCGCGAGCTACAGCAAGCGCCCGCGCAAAGGGCGGCAGTTGCGGCGCGCGAGATTCACCTCACTGCCGATCTGGCAGGCGAGGAATCGGGAGTACTCCCCTGGTCGAGCTTCACTCTATCCTCGAATGGTGGCGAGCCGGCGAGCGTTTCATATTCGCCGAAGCCGTCGCGGCACCACATCGACAGCGCGCGTTCAGCCATTTTCGGAAATGTGGTCCTCGCGCGCCTGTGTCAGCTCCTCGGCGAACTGTGCGCCGAGTTCAGCCGCCTGCTTCTCGACCGCCCGCCGAATCGCGTCCAGGATCTCCGCGTTGTACCAGCGCTGTTCGGGCGCCGTGATCGGTTCACCGATGGACCGCTGTGCCCGCTGCGCTTCGGTCAGCACGTGTCCGCGCCGGTAACGAGCCGCGCGGTATTCAACATAGGCGGCGAACCACGGTTCGGCCGACAGGGCCTTTATGAACCGCTCGTGGGCGTCGTCGCCGGAGTGTGTAGACCGTCCCCGCGAGAGGGTTGCTTTCCATGGGCCCGGTAGGGACCGAGGAATTCCTACGTTCTCGATTCTCCATGCCCCCTGTAGGGGGCAGAGGTGTCCCGGAACCACTCTTGACCAGCACCGACGTACCCACGGCAACACTCCAGAACGTCTAGTTCCGTGTGTTGGGAGACCCCGAGGGCAATGAGTTCTGCCTGCTCAAGGCCCGCATCAAGCCGCTCTGACGAGCCTCTGGGGCCGAGCGCGGTCACGCTGCGGCCCGCGGGGACACCGCGGGCCGCGGCGTGGTCCGCCGGGCCGGGTCCTCGTGCCGCGTCAGGCGGCCTTCGCCCTGTCGCGACGCCCGGCACGGCGGCTCGCGGCATTGCCGGATCAACCGGGCAGGTTCCCTACGAGGTCGAGCCGGCGTCCTGCGATCCACCGCACCGGACGCCGGACTCGACGGGCGAACAGCTCCTGACGCGGCGCTAACGCGAGGCGATCTCGTCTGTGAGCTGCGGCAGTACGGTGAAGAGGTCGCCGACCACGCCGTAGTCGACCAGGTCGAAGATCGGCGCCTCCGGGTCCTTGTTGACCGCGACGATGGTCTTCGAGGTCTGCATGCCCGCTCGGTGCTGGATCGCGCCGGAGATGCCGGAGGCGATGTACAACTGCGGCGAGACCTGCTTGCCGGTCTGGCCGACCTGGTTGGAGTGCGGGTACCAGCCCGCGTCGACCGCGGCGCGCGAGGCACCCACGGCGGCGCCGAGCGAGTCGGCCAGCTTCTCCACGACCTCGAAGCCCTCGGCCGCGCCGACGCCCCGGCCGCCGGAGACCACGATCGCGGACTCGGTCAGCTCCGGGCGTCCGGTCGACACGCGCGGGGTCCGCGAGACGACCTTGGCGGCGTTGCCGGTGAACGCGACGGTCACGTTCTCGACCGAGCCGGCGGCCGGGGCGGCCTCCGGAGCGGCGGAGTTGGGCTTCACGGTGATGACCGGGACGCCGTGCGAGACGGTCGACTTCACCTGGTAGGAGGCGGCGAAGACGGACTGCGTGGCGACGGGACCGTTCTCGCCGGCCTCCAGCTCCACGGCGTCGGTGATCAGACCCGAGCCGAGGCGCAGCGCCGTACGCGCGGCGACCTCCTTGCCCTCGCCTGAGGAGGTCACGAGGACGGCGGCGACGCCCTTGTCCTTCGCGATCTGGGTGAGCGCGTCGACCTTCGGTACGACGAGGTGTTCGGCGAACTCGGCGCCGTCCGCGACGTACACGGTGGACGCGCCGTATTCGGCGGCCTTGGCCGCGACAGCGGCCGCGGCTTCGCCGGCGCCCAGCACGACGGCCGTGGGCTCGCCGATCCGGCGGGCCAGGGTCAGCAGTTCGAGGGCCGGCTTGCGGACCGCACCGTCGGCGTGGTCCACGAGAACCAGGATCTCAGCCATGATTCATTGCTCCTGAAACGGTGAGCGGTGACGGTCAGATGAACTTCTGCGCGGCCAGGAACGCGGCGAGCTGCTTGCCGCCGTCGCCCTCGTCCGTGACGATGGTGCCCGCGGTACGGGCCGGGCGGGCCGCGGCCGAGTCGACCAGGGTCCAGGACCCGGCCAGGCCGACCTCGTCGGCGTCGATGCCCAGGTCGTCCAGGTCCAGCTCCTCGACCGGCTTCTTCTTGGCGGCCATGATCCCCTTGAAGGAGGGGTACCGGGCCTCGCCGGACTGGTCGGTGACGGACACCACGGCCGGCAGCGGGGCTTCCACCTGCTCGGTCGCGGCGTCGCCGTCCCGGCGGCCCTTGACCAGGCCGTCCGCCACGGACAGCTCCGACAGGAGCGTCATCTGGGGCAGGCCCAGGCGCTCGGCGAGCAGCGCGGGCAGCACGCCCATGGTGCCGTCCGTCGACGCCATGCCGCACACGACCAGGTCGAAGCCGGTCTTCTCGAGCGCCTTGGCGAGGATCGCCGAGGTGCCGATGACGTCGGAGCCGTGGATGTCCTCGTCGTTGACGTGAACGGCCTTGTCGGCGCCCATCGAGAGCGCCTTGCGCAGGGCGTCCTTGGCGTCGTCCGGGCCGACCGTCAGGACGGTGACCTCGGCGTCGTCGGACTCCTCGGAGATCTGCAGGGCCTGCTCGACGGCGTACTCGTCCAGCTCCGAGAGGAGGCCGTCGACCTCGTCGCGGTCGACGGTCAGGTCGTCGGCGAAACCCCGGTCGCCCGTGGCGTCGGGTACGTACTTCACACAGACAGCGATCCTCAGGGTCACAGCCTGGCTCCTTTCAAGTGACAGACGATTACGGGAGGTTGCGGGCCATGACGATGCGCTGGACCTGGTTGGTGCCCTCGTAGATCTGGGTGATCTTGGCGTCGCGCATCATGCGCTCGACGGGGTAGTCGCGGGTGTAGCCGTAGCCGCCCAGGAGCTGGACGGCGTCCGTGGTGACCTCCATGGCGACGTCGGAGGCGAAGCACTTGGCCGCCGCGCCGAAGAAGGTCAGGTCGCCGTCGACACGCTCGGACTTGGCCGCGGCGGCGTAGGTGAGCTGACGGGCGGCCTCCAGCTTCATGGCCATGTCGGCGAGCATGAACTGCACGCCCTGGAAGTCGGCGATCGGCTTGCCGAACTGCTTGCGCTCCTTGACGTACCCCTTGGCGTAGTCGAGGGCGCCCTGGGCGATGCCGATGGCCTGGGCGGCGATGGTGATCCGGGTGTGGTCCAGGGTCTTCATCGCGGTGGCGAAGCCGGTACCCTCCTCGCCGATCATCCGGTCCGCGGGGATCCGGACGCTGTCGAGGTAGACCTCGCGCGTCGGGGAGCCCTTGATGCCGAGCTTCTTCTCCGGCGCCCCGAAGGACACGCCCTCGTCGGACTTCTCCACCACGAACGCGGAGATGCCCCGGGACCGCTTCTCGGGGTCGGTGACCGCCATCACCGTGTAGAACTCGCTGACCCCGGCGTTGGTGATCCACCGCTTCACGCCGTCGAGGACCCAGAAGTCGCCGTCACGCACGGCCCGGGTCTTCATCCCGGCCGCGTCCGAGCCGGCGTCCGGCTCGGACAGGGCGTAGGAGAACATCGCGTCACCCTGGGCCAGCGGGCCCAGGTAGCGCCGCTTGAGGTCCTCGGAACCCGACAGGACCACGGGCAGCGATCCGAGCTTGTTGACCGCCGGGATCAGTGACGAACTGCCGCAGACGCGCGCCACTTCCTCGATCACGATGACCGTCGCCAGCGCGTCCGCCCCCGCACCGCCGTACGTCTCCGGCACGTGCACCGCGTGCAGGTCGGCCGCGACCAGCGCGTCCAGGGCCTCCTGAGGAAAGCGGCCCTCCTCGTCCACCGCCGCGGCGAACGGCGAGATCTTCGCCTCCGCCAGCGCGCGGAC
The DNA here is from genome assembly GCF_035994945.1 of Streptomyces sp. NBC_01216. Taxonomy (NCBI): domain Bacteria; kingdom Bacillati; phylum Actinomycetota; class Actinomycetes; order Kitasatosporales; family Streptomycetaceae; genus Streptomyces; species Streptomyces sp. NBC_01216. Next base: position 1,294,695 of record NZ_CP108677.1, on the reverse strand, counting down.
CGTCTCCCGGAGCATCTCGTGCTCCTCGGACGGACGGTACAGGTCGAAGTCCTTGCCCATGATCTGGAGCTCCCCTAGAACGCTGTCGTCAAGCTGCTTTTGGCACTGAGTACCCTCAGCAAAACACACTCAGTGCCATGATGCCAGTAGCGGTGCCGTGGCGTGCGGCCTTTCGCCGTCCGGCGGCCCGGCGGGCGGCGTGTCCGGCTGCCACCTGGCTTTCCCGGGCACGTCCACGGCCCGGTCCATGGGGTGCCGTCCGTGGATACGGGCGGGCAGCGCGCCGCGAATCCCCGAGACGCCCGGAGGCGCCGCGACGGCACGCGGAAGTGGTCGCCGCGGACGGGGCACCTCGTCGGATGGCGCACCCGTACGCCTGTGCGGTTCCTGTGTGCGTCTGCCGGGCCCCTCGGCCGTCGTCTCCCCGCCGGGAGCGCGCCGCCAAGGACGGGTCGGTCCTCCGGGCGTCGGGGCCGCCGCACCCGGGAGGGGCCGGGCGGACGATCCGGAGCCCCGTGGACCCCACGGAGTGGATCGCCTCGCGCGGCGCCGCCGTCCTCGCCGCGCCGTTCAACGGTGCGGCAGTCGAGCCCGGCGGCCGGAGCTGATCCGGGAGCAGGACGTGGCGGGCGGTCAGGCCGTGACGACGGCGGACGTGGCGATGAGACCGTTGTCGACGAGCCAGCGCCCGGTCATCGAGACCAGGGGCGATCCGCCCACCCGCGGACCCTCCTGGTGGAGGGTGGCGCGGAACCCGCGGCCGGAGGGGTCGAACTCCAGGGTCGCCTCCGTGAAGTCGAGCCAGCGGCGCGCCAGCGGGAACCACGCCTTGTAGACGGACTCCTTCGCGCTGAACAGCAGCCGGTCCCAGTGCACTTCGGGGGCCGCGGCCGTCAGTTCCGCGAGGTGGACGCGCTCCTCGGGCCGTGACACGGAGTCCAGCACGCCGTGAGGCAGCGGGAGGTGGGGCTCGGCGTCGATGCCGAGGGAGGGAACGTGCTCGGCCCGGGCCAGCGCGGCGGCCCGGTACCCGAGGCAGTGGGTCAGCGCCCCGACGACCCCCTCGGGCCAGATCGGCTCGCGCCGCTCGCCGCTCGGGATCGCCACCGGTTCGTACCCGAGTTCCCGCAGCGCGAGGCGGGCACAGTGCCGTGTCGTGGTGAACTCTCGGCGGCGCCCCTCCACCGCGCGTGCTATCAGCGCCTCCTCGCCGGGGAACAAGGCGGCCTCCGCCGGGTCCCCGAACGCTTCGGAAGTCGCGGTGCCCGGGGGAAGAATCGTTTCGATCACGGGCTCCACCGTATCCCTGGTGATCGGCGCCCACCGGCGATCGCGCCGATCGCTCCACGGTCCGTCAGGACGCGGGCGAGGGCGAAGCGGTGCGTCCCGCCCTCGTTCCGGCTTTCCCGTTCACCCGTTACCGACGGGTCGGGCCTGGCAGGCTGGCCGTCGTGACCTATGTCGTGACGGTGGAGACACACCTGCCGGAGGACGCTCCGGAACTGGACGAACTGCATCGGGTCGGAGCTGCCACCCTGTTGCGGAGGGGCTTCGACGCGGTGGCCGGGATCGAGGGGCCCGACGGTGCCGAAGTGGACCTCATCGACACCGTCGTGGAGGTCCATCCGGGCGGTGCGGTCCTCCAGGTGTACGTGGACGCGGTGTCGCTGGAGTGTGCCGAGGAGGCGGTCGGCTCGGTGGCGGAGGAGGTCCTGGAACGTTCGGACCTGCTGGCCGAGTGGGTGGTCCGCAGCAGTGAGGTGAGGCTGCACACGGATCGCGCCCGCGAGAGCCTGGAGGCGGCCGACGGGCCGGACGCGCCGCCGAGCGACCCCGAGGCGCGCCGGGCCCGGCATACGGCGGGCGCCGCGGCGGCCGAGGAAGCCACCGCCGACACCCCCGCACCCCGTGAGGGGTTCCGTGCGACGGCCCCCAGGCTGCGGTCCTTCCGCCCGGCCGCCTTCGGCGTGCGGGGCGCGGAGGGCGCGGCGTTCCGGCCCGGGGCGGGTGGCGAAGCCCGGCCCGCCGGAGGAGGAGCCGACGGCCGGACGGCGGACCTCGCGACGGGCGAGGCGACGACCGGAGGACTGCCGCGGGGCGACGGGGCGACGGGCGACGCCCCGGCGGCGCACGCCGCGCCGGGCGACGTCAGGACGGAGGGAGTGTCGCCGGAGAGCGCCGAGGTCGCCGCGGGAGCGGTCGTCCACGCCGCCGAACTGCTCGTCGACGAGCTTCTCGACGACGTCCAGCTCCTCGCCGAGGAGGACACCAACGCCGCCGCCTGCGAGGGGCACCTCTGGCACCTGGGAGACCTGCCGCCGCGCTACGCCCTCCGGTACGACGAACACTTCGCCCGCCGCTTCCTCGTGACGGCGATCGCCCTGACCACCCGATTCACCGACGGCGGATTCCGGGGGCTCGGCTGCCTCGCCGAGCAACTCGTGCTGAAGCTCCTGCTGGAACAGGCGCACATCACGCTCGATCTGTACGGCCTCCTGGACGACGGCGCCGTGGCCGCGCTGGACGCCTTCGCCGCCACGGTCCACGAGGACCGGGACTTCGAGTGGCTCTACGTCGACGTGACGGACGGCACCGACGACGCCACGGACGGGATCGACGGGGGCCCGGCCGCGGAACCGCCGGTCATCGCGCCGATGTCCTTCGCCACCTGGTTCACGCCCTTCGGTGAGGACCGGTACGTGCACCCGTACGCCGCCGACGAGCCGACGACCGCCGCGGGCGAGGCAGCGGGGACGGAGGACGCGGAGGGCGCTGGGGACACGGAGGACGTGTAGCCGGTGGTCACGCGCGCTCCCGCCGCCGCTCGCCGCGCGCACCATCGAGCCCGTACCCCCAAGCCCGCGGCCCGGAAGCCCCGCACCCGCGGAACCGGGTCCGGCGGCCGTGCCGTCCGGTCCCGGAGGCACCTCCTGGGCTCGCGCGCTGCCCGGGGTGGTGTGAGGCTCGGTACGGGCCGGGACGCGGCCTGCGACGCGAGGGAGCAAGGGTGATCAGGGAACTTGAGGACATGCCGGCGGGTGTCGTCGGATTCGAGGCGTTCGGGAAGATCTCCGCCGACGACTATCGCGACACCCTGCTCCCGGCGGTGGTCGAGGCCGCCCGGAGTGGGGAGATCCGCCTCCTCCTCGTCATGAGCGACTTCGAGGGCATGACGGGCGGCGCGGTCCGGGAGGACGTCAAGCTCGGTGTCGAGCATCTGCGGGCCTGGAAGCGCACCGCGCTGGTGACCGACATCGAGTGGATGGCCCACCTCACCGCCCTGTTCGGGTGGATGTCGCCCGGGGAGACCAAGACCTTCCCGCTCGCCGCGCGCGACGAGGCGCTCTCCTGGGTCGCCGGCTGATCAGGCGATCCCGCTGCCGTACCCCGCTGCCGTGCCCCCGGCCGCGGCCTGCGTGCCGCCGTTCGGAGTTCCCGCCGGCCGGTGCGCGAGCGCCGCTCCCGCACCGGCCGGGCCGGTTCACTCCGCGGGCGAGGCACCCGGCATGCCGGGCCGCGCCGGGGAGGGCGGTGTCGGGGACGTGGCGGAGGCGGTGGGCGCCGGTGCGGTGGCACCCGCCGCGCCGCCGGCCGCCGTCCCGCTCGCCGCGGTGGGGGGCGTGCTCACCTCGTACACGGCCTGCGGCTCTCCCTGGCCGTCGTCGCTCTTCATCGCCCTCGTCTCGCTCTTGAGGATCCGGGCGGCCTTGCCGGCGTTCCGGGCGAGCTCGGGCAGCTTCTTGGCGCCGAGCACGATGATGACGACGATCAGGAGGATCGCGATCTCGCTGATGCCGAACATGGGGCTCCGTTTCCGGTCGGTGCGAGGGGCCGGGGTGCCGGCCGTCGACCGACGCGTGGTTGTCGCCGGCCGGTGGACGAGGTCAGACGTTGACGCCGAAGTCCCCGGCGATTCCGGCGAGTCCGGAGGCGTAGCCCTGCCCGACCGCGCGGAACTTCCACTCCGCGCCGTGCCGGTAGAGCTCGCCGAAGATCATCGCGGTCTCGGTGGCGGCGTCCTCGGAGAGGTCGTAGCGGGCGAGTTCCGCGCCGCCGGCCTGGTTGACCACGCGGATGAACGCGTTGCGGACCTGGCCGAAGCTCTGGCCGCGGTTGTCGGCGTCGTGGATGGAGACCGGGAAGACGATGCGGCTGATGTCCGCCGGAACGGTCGACAGGTCGACCTTGATCGACTCGTCGTCTCCCTCCCCCTCGCCGGTGAGGTTGTCGCCGGTGTGCTCGACCGAACCGTCCGGGCTGGTCAGGTTGTTGTAGAAGACGAAGTGCCGGTCGGAGGCGACCTTCCCCGTGTCGTTCAGGAGCAGCGCGCTGGCGTCGAGGTCGTAGTCGGCGCCGGTCGTCGTGCGGACGTCCCAGCCCAGGCCGACCAGGACCGCCGTCAGTCCGGGTGCCTCCTTGCTCAGCGAGACGTTGCCGCCCTTGCCCAGACTCACACCCATGTCGTGTTCCTTTCCCCGAGTCGTGCGCATAAATCTACAGTGGCGTAGAAGCCGGGGGAACCGGAGCGCCGGGTGCCGTCGTGGCTTCGTTGTACGTCCGCCCGCGGTCGGCGCGCGGACGCGCGGGCGAACGGCGGTGGGACGGCGGGTATCGGGTCAGTACGATGAACCGCCCCGAGCCCCCGAGCGCGGCTCTCCGGGGCATCGGGGCTGTGGTAGGGACAGGCGGGAGGCTGACGGATGACGGACCACGGGACGGCGGACCGGGGCCGGTGCGACGCCGGACCGGCGCCGCGGCGGCGCGGGCAGGGCGAGCTGGAGGCCCTCGTCCTGGCCGCCGTGCGGTCGTCCGGCCGGCCCGCGACCGCCGGCCGGGTCCAGGAGTTGCTCGGCGGTGATCTCGCCTACACCACGGTGATCACGATCCTGACGCGCCTTCACGCCAAGGGCGCGGTGGCCCGGGAGCGGTCGGGCCGGTCCTTCGAGTGGACGGCCGTGGCGGACCAGGCAGGGCTCGCCGCGCTGCGGATGCGCAAGGTCCTGGACGCCGAGTGCGACCGTGAGGCGGTGCTCGCACGTTTCGTGACCGGCCTGTCCGCGACGGAGGAGCAACTGCTCCGGGGGCTGCTGGCGCAGGCCGGGGAGGAGGGGGAAGACTGACGCCATGGGGGTCTTCGTCTTCCTTCCGCTCGTCCTGCCGCTGACCGCGTGGCCCGTCGCCCGGCTGGCGGAGCAGCATCTGCACCCGCGTACGGCGACGCGGATGCTGACCGGGGTCGCCGCCGTGCTGGCTCTGTGCAGCACGCTCTGTCTCGCTCTGCTCATGGTCGTCGGCACGGCCCAGCTCCCGGGCAATCCGCTGCCCGACGGCTGGTCGGACCCGGAGGTGCGGGCGGCGGTCCCGTACGACGAGATCGCCGGCCGGGCGGCGATCCCCGCTCTGCTGGCGGTCGTGCTTGCCGTCGGACGCACCCTGCGACGGCACGGGCGTGCCCGGAGACGGGCGGAGCGGGCGCTCGGTTCGCTGCCCTCCCGCTCGGTCGCCGTGCTGCCCGACGACGCCCCCTACGCGTACGCGCTCCCCGGGCGGCCCGGCCGGGTCGTCGTCAGCCGCGGCATCCTGGCGGGGCTGAGCGCGGCCGAGCGCCGGGCGCTGTTCGCGCACGAACGCGCCCACCTGGAGCGGCGGCACCACCGATTCCTGCTGGTCGTCCGGGTGGCGGCACGGGCCAACCCGTTTCTGCGTCCCCTGTGCACCGCCGTGACCTACACGGCCGAGCGCTGGGCGGACGAGGAGGCCGCCGCCAGGATCGGCAGCCGCCGGACGGTCGCCCGCGCCGTCGGGAAGTCGGCCCTGGTCTCGTCGGGCGCGCCCGTGCCGACGCTGGCCGGGTTCGCGTCCGTCGCCGGCCCGGTGCCGAGGAGGGTGGCGGCGCTGCTGGCGCCGCCACCGGCCCCGCGCGCCTGGCCCCCGGCGTTCACCGCGGTGGGGCTGGCCGCGTGGGGTGCGGCGGTGGGGACGACGGTGTCCGCCGTCGCCTCGGCGAACTCGGCGGTCACGCTGTGCGCGATCCTGCACGCGGCCACGCCCTTGTAGCGGGCAGGCCGCGGCGCGGGCGCGCGTCTCGCGAAGCGCCCGTGCCGGGGCGTACCGGTCTGTTGACCTTCTGTCAGAGGTCGAACTCGTGGGGCGGCAGGTCCAGCGCGTAGCAGGCCTCGCGGACGATGGCCTGCTCGGTCTTGTCGAAGTCGCCGTCGGCGCCGCCGATGACGATGCCGATCTGGATGACGGCGCGTGCCTCGGCGGGCTTCTTCTTCGCCTTGGCGATCTCCTGGAGCACACTCACCTTGCCGAAGTCGAAGTCGGCGGTCAGGCGGTTCAGGTTGTCGTCGAAACGGCGCTGCAGGTCGAGCGCGTCGAAGTTCTGGAGCACCTCGTTGGTGGAGATCAGCTGGGCGACCCGGCGCCGCTCGGACGGGTCGATCGTTCCGTCGGCGGCGGCCACGAGCGCGCACATCGCCATGCTCGCGTCGCGGAACGCGCCGCTCTTGAGGTCGTTCTTCTTCGCGATCAGCTGGGTCTGCATCGTCGATGCGGACTCCTTGACGCGGTCCCACAGGGCCATCGAGAACTCCGTTGCGTGTCGGAGGCCGTCCGGGCCGACTCGAGTGACGGCCCTGACGCCCACTTGGTTTCTACAATATTGTAGAAGTTATCAGCATTCCGTGCGCCGCGCGGGGCAGCCGCCGGGGGCGTGTCCGGCCCTCTGGCCGGGCATCAGTCCTCGTCCCCACCCTCCTCCTCGTCCTCGTCGTCCCCCTCGAAGAAGTCGCCCACCTCGTCGACGACTTCCGCGGCGACCATGCCGCCGACGACCCCCACGGCCAGACCGGCCGCGCCCGCGGCGATCGCCGTGCCCGCTCCGGAGCCGTGTCCGTGATGCCGTTCGTCGAACCCGTGAGACCCGTGCTGTCCGTGGTCGTAGGACGCGTGCGCCCCGTAGCCTGCCCCGGCGTGGTGACCGACGAGCCGTTCGATCCAGCCGGTCACCTCGGCGTTCCAGTCGAGGTGTTCGACGTCGTGGTGGCCGACGGCGAAGCGGGTGACCACGTCATGTCCCTCGGAGAGGAACCCGCCGCGCTTGTCGGCCTCCAGGACGACCTCCAGGCCGCCGGGCCCGGCCAGGAAGGTCAGCTCGATCTCGTTGACCTGGTGCGCGTACTGCGGCGCCGGAGTGAGCTCGATCTCCTGGTAGAAGGGGAGCCGCTGGCCGGTGCCCCGGATGTGGCCGAGCTCCAGGTCGGCGGACCGGAACCCGAATCCCAGCCGTCCGAGGGCCTCCAAGACCGCCTCCTGGACGGGCAGGGGCCGCACCGCCAGTGGGTCGAGGTCGCCCTTGTCCCTCGCGCCGGCCACGCCGAGCTCCGTGCGCACGCCCAGCGTGATGCCGAGCCCCTGGCCGTACAGCTCCGTGACGGGCGTCTCCCAGGGGAGCGTGAGGGAGAACGGCACGCTGTACTCCTCGCCCTCCGGGAGACGGAAGCCTCCGCCGACGACCTCGCGGTGGAAGGCGACGAAACCCTCCGACTCCCCGTCCTCGTGTTCCGCCTCGACACGGGCCACGAGCTCCAGGGTGAGGTGCTCGACCGTGAAGTCGGCCCCGCCGCCCCTCAGATGGACCCGGCCGCCGAGCATGCCTCCCGGTGCGACGGCGCCCGGGTCGAGGACCGTGTCCACGGCGGGACCGCCGACGCCGAGCGAGCCGAGCAGCTTCTTGAACACCATCGTGGCGTTCACTCCTTCGTCTGTACGCGTGGTGTGGTGGAACGGTGATCCACCGCTCCTCTACATGCCTGTAGAGCATAGGGGTGTGGGGGGTCTCGCGCGGCTCAACTCCCCGACCGCACAAGCGTCCCGACCCCTCCCTTACGGTGGGTGCCGAGCGCGGGAGGACCTGTCCCGCCTCCCGTCGCACGGACACGAAGGAGCTCCGGGCCCGCCGCCGGCCCCCTCGCACCGCGCTCCCGCCGTCCGTCCGTCCGCCCCACTCCGCCCCGCGACGCGCCGCCCACCGCGCCCCGGGGGCACCCGCGGCCGGCCGCACCCCGATACTCGAACCCGACCGACCCTTGCCCGGCCTTCCCGAAGGAGACCCTCCGTGCCCGCCCGCCCGACGACCACCGACCCGGCGCGGTGCCCCCGATGAGCGCCGTTCTCGGCCTGCTGGCCGTTCTCGTCCTCACCGCGGGCACCGGATACTTCGTCGCCCAGGAATTCGCCTACGTCGCCGCCGACCGCCTCGCCCTCGCCCGCGAGGCCGAGGCGGGGGACAAGCGCGCCCGCCGCGCGCTGACGGTCCTCGAACGCCTCTCCTTCATGCTGTCCGGTGCCCAGCTCGGCATCACCGTCACGGGCCTGGTCGTCGGCTTCCTCGCCGAACCGTCCGTCTCCGCGCTGCTCAGGCCGGCCCTGGAGGGCACCGGGCTGCCGGACGGCGCCGTCTCGGCGATCTCCGTCGTGCTCGCCTTCGCGCTCGCCACCTTCCTCCAGATGGTCCTCGGCGAACTGGCCCCGAAGAACCTCGCACTCGCCGTCCCCGAACGGCTCGCCAAATCCCTGGCCCCCTCCACGCTCCTGTACCTGAAGATCGTCGGACCCGCGGTACGCGTCTTCGACGGCGCCGCCGCCCGGCTGCTGCGCGCCGTGGGCATCGAACCCGTCGAGGAACTCCACCACGGGGCCACTCTGGAGGAGCTGAGCCATCTGATCGGCGCATCGCACGAAGGGGGCGGTCTTCCGGCCGACACCGCCGAACTCCTCGACCACGCACTGGCGTTCTCGGAGCGGACCCTGGACGAGGTCATGGTGCCGCGCGCCGACGCCGTGTTCGTACGCAAGGACGCCCCGCTCACCGAGGCCGTCGCGCTCATCGGCCGCCACGGACACTCCAACTACCCGGTCCTCGGCGACCATCCGGACGACATCGCCGGAGTGGTCGGTGTGCGGGAGCTCGTCCGCCTGCCCGCCGAAACCTTCGCCACCACGACCGCGGGCGAGGCCGCCCGGCACCCCCTGCTGCTCCCCGACACACTGCGGCTGCCGGGTGCCGTGGCACGGATGCGGGAACGCGGCGACGAGTTCGCCGTCGTCCTCGACGAGCACGGCGGCGTCGCCGGCATCATCGCCTACGAGGACATCGCCGAGGAACTCGTCGGCGACATCGCGGACGAGAGCGACACCGTCGTCGACCTCGCCGTACCCGACGGCTCCGGCTGGCGTGTGGACGCGGGCCGGCGCCTCGACGAGATCGACGAGGCCACCGGCATCACCCTGCCCGAGGACGACGACTACGACACCGTGGCGGGGCTGATCATCGACCGGCTCGGCCGCTTCCCCGCGATCGGGGACCGGCTCGTCATCGACGACGTCCACATCGAGGTGCTCGGCCTCGACCGGCACGTACCCGAACGCGTCCGCCTCGAACAGGTGCGGCCGACCGCCGAGGAGACCCAGGCGTGAGCTTCCCCGTGGCGGTCTTCGTCACCCTCCTGCTCCTGATCGGCAGCGGCTTCTTCGTCGCCGCCGAGTTCGCGCTCGTCGCCTCGAAGCGCCACCGTGTCGAGAAGGCCGCCGCCGAGGGCCGCCGCGGCGCCGGGGCCGCCCTCGCCGGCATGCGTGAACTGTCGCTGATGCTCGCCGGAGCGCAACTCGGCATCACCGTCTGCACCCTCGGCCTCGGCTCGATCTCCAAGCCGGCCGTCTCACACGAACTCGACCCGCTGCTGGTGGGGCTCGGCCTGCCGACCGCGCTCAGCTCGGGGATCTCCTTCGCCGTCGCCATGATCGTCGTGGTCTTCCTGCACATGGTCGTCGGCGAGATGGCGCCCAAGTCCTGGGCCATCGCCCACCCCGAGCGCGCGGCGATGATCCTCACTCCGCCGTTCCGGGCGCTGGTCAGGTGCGTCCGCCCGTTGATCCGGCTGCTCGACAAGGTCAGCAACGCGCTGGTACGGCTGTGCCGCGTCCGTCCTCGCGAAGAACTGGCCACCGTGCACGACCGCGAGCAGCTCGGCCGGCTGGTGGCGGAGTCCGAGCGCCTCGGTCTGATCGACTCGACGGACTCCCAGCTCATCACCCGTTCCCTGACCGAACCGCAGACCCCGGTCGCCGAACTCCAGACTCCGGCGGCCGACTTCGTCGCCGTCCCCGCGGACGCCGGCCCGGACGCCGTCATCGCCCGCGCCGCCGAAGCCGACCGGTCCCGGCTCCTGGTGTACGACGGAGACCACGTCCTGGGCACCCTGCACGCCCGGGACGCCCTCGTCGCCCGCACACGGGGCCGACAGGTCACCGCGCGCGACCTCGCCCGTCCGGTGCCCCGACTGGCGCCCACCGACACGGTCTCCCACGCGCTGGAACAGCTGCGCCATCGCCGCGCCTCACTCGCCCTCGTCCAGGGACCGGACGGAACGCCGAGCGGGCTGGTGAGCCTCGACGACCTGCTGGTCCGGATCCTGGGGCCGCGGTCGACGCCGTGACCCCGGGCACGGGGGCGGGCTCGCGGCACATCACGAGCCCACCCCCGTCCGCCGCCCCTCCCGCGACCCCGCGCGTCGGGCCGGGAGCGTCAGAGCCTGTCGGGTGGCCTCCGACCGGGCGGTCACGCCCTCACACGCGCGCTGGCGGCGTTGCCGCCATGCCCCGGTGACTCCGCTGCAGCGGCATCCCGACGCCTTGGCATCGCGCGCACCGGCCACGTCCTCCGGTCGGCCGGAGGCCACCTGGCAGGCTCTCAGGCGAGCGCGGGCACCCGGGTGAACCTCCGGCCCGCCGACGCCGCCCCGGGCTGTGTGGGGACCGGCCGGGAGGTCTCCTCGCCGCGCAGCAGAGCGGCCAGCGAGGCGCGGGCCCGCGCGACGCGCGAACGGACCGTGCCGACCGGACAGCCGATGGCCTCCGCGGCCTCGGCGTAGGGCAGGCCCAGCAACTGGGTGAGGACGAACGCCTCCGTCCGCTCCGCCGGGATGGCCGCGAGGAGTTCGGCGAGGGCGATGCCGTCCTCGAAGCCGGGGAGGCCCCGCGGCTGCGTGTGCTCGGCCACCCTCTGCCAGTCGTCGCGGTCGGACAGCCGGGGCCGGGCGGCAGCGCGCCGGAGACTGTCGACCACGGTCCTACGAGCTATGGACAGCAGCCAGGTGCGGGCCGAGGAGCGCCCCTCGAAGCGGGGCAGCGCGGCGAGGGCGCGCAGGAAGACCTCCTGGGTGAGATCGTCGGCGGCCTGGCGGTCCGCGCTGAGATAGGCCACGTACCGCCAGACGTCGCGGTGCAGGGCGCGCACGAACAGGTCGGCCTTGGCCGGGTCGCCGTCGCGCGCCGCGAGCGCGAGCAGCGTCGTCGCGGCGTCGCCGTCGGCCGTGTGCGCGGAACGGGAAGGCTTCGCCGGTCCCTGGTCGAGGGTGTCGTGGGCAGGAGTCATCGCCACAAGTCCTTTGCGGGAAAGGTGAATCCGGCGGCGCGCGCGAAGGGCGACGCCGGTGAGGGGGTCGGCCGGCCGGGACGGCGGGGCCGAGGGCCCGAGCGACGGCGGGACGCCGTCGGGCTCGGGGAGCCGGCTGTCAGAGGACAGCGAGTGCCGGCGGCGGACCCCGTGAGATGACGGAATGGGCGAGGAAGAGCCGGCGGGGAGGACGCTCGTCACCGGCTCGTACGGTCCGGGGACAAGGCCGCTCCCGCGGTACCGGAACGGCGACGGCGAACAGCAGGCGCAACGGCCGGAAGAGACCCAGCGGCAGCGCCCGCAGCATACGGAAGGCGGCCCGTTCACCGCAGGCCATCCACAGCCCGCTCAGCAGCGCCGCGATCAGGTGCGCCGACAGCATGCCGAGGGACGCGGACATGTCCGCCATGTCGTGCCCGCCCGGCGCGCCGGTGATCGCCGCACCGGCGTGTGCGAGGACGTCGTGCCGCACGCCGGCGTGCGCGACGGTCTCCTGGCCCATCGCGGCGTGCGCCATGGCGTCCTGGCCCATCGCGGCGTGGGAACGGAGGCCGTGTCCGGCGGCGGCCTGCGCAAGGGGTTCGTGCCCCGTCGCCGCGGAGGGCGAGACGCCGGGAGCCGGGTGCGTGTGACCCATCGCCGCGCGCGCGGTGACCGCGTCCGGCGCCTCGGCCGGCTGGGACCAGGCGAACGCCGTGTGCAGCGCGCTCTGGACGGTGACGGCCGCCGCCGTCACCGCGTACAGGCCGCGCTCGCGGCCCGCGAGGCCCCAGGCGACCGCCGCGACCCCCACGAACGCCGCCGACAGCGTCCCAACAGGCAGGGGCCGCCCGGACATCAGGATGTGACCGGTGGCGGCGAGCAGCACGCAGACGGCCGCGAACATCGCGGCCCGCGCTCCCCGCGAACATCGGCCTGGTGTCATGGCGCGCCCATCCTTGCAACCCTCTCCCGAGGTGTGAGGGCGGGTGCGACCGTGCCGGGGCCGCCCCCCCTCGACCCGTCGGGTCATGCCTACGCGACTGTGGCACACCCCACAAGGGCCCCTCGGGAACTCCCGTCACTCCGGAGACGACTTCTCGATGTCGGCGACGGAAGGCCCGGACGTCGTGTGGGGAGAGGGGGCACCCGGTGGGAACCGCGAGCACGGCGGGGGCCGCGCCGGCCGAGTCCGGCCACGGAGCCGTACGGGGGTCGACCGCGCTGCTGACCACGGCGATGGCCTTCTCGATGATGCAGTTGTTCCTGCTCGGAGCGCTCGGTCCGCGCCTCGTCGACGGTCTGGGCGTGTCGGAGACCCTGCTGGGGCTGACCACCACGGTGGGCTTCGGTACGGCGGCGGTGCTCTCACCGGTCGGCGGCCGGGTCGTGGACCGTATCGGACCCCGGCGCGCGCTCGTCGCGCTGCTCACGACCTCGGCGGTGGCGCTCGCCCTGATCGGCGCGGCACCGGGCCCCGCCCTGCTGCTCGCGGCCGTCGCGCTCGGCGGTCTCCCGCAGGCACTGGCCAACCCGGCGACGAACAAGGCGATCCTCGCCACCGTCCCGGCACCGAGACGCGGCGCGGTGACCGGGACCAAGCAGTCGGGCGTCCAGCTGGGAGCCTTCGTCGCGGGGCTGCCGCTCGCCACGGCGGCGGGCGTCCTCGGCTGGCGGGGCGCGGTGTGGGTGGCCGCCGGGGCGGCGCTCCTCGCGGCCGGGTGGGCCTGGCGGGTGCTGCCGGCCGACGCGCCACCGAAGGGCGCCGCCGTGCCGCGCGCGTCCGCTCCACCCGACGGCCCCGTGCCCTGGCTGGCGGCCTTCTCGCTCTTCCTGGGAGCGGGCATCGCCTCCGTCAACACCTACCTCGCGCTGTTCGGTGCCCAAGGTCTCGGCATGGGACCGGCGGTGGCGGGCGCGCTGGTCGCCGTCCTCGGCGTCGCCGGGATCGCCGGCCGCGTCGGCTGGTCCCGCGCCGCCACACCCGGCCGCGCCCCCTGGCTTCCGGGCCTCCTCGCGGGCGGCGCCGTCGGCGCCGCCGTACTCCTCGCCGCGGCCGACCGGGCCGGACCGCTGGTCTGGGCCGGGGCCGTGACGGTGGGACTGTTCGCCGTGTCCGGCAACGCGGTCTCGATGGTGCTCGTGATGCAGCGCTCCGCACCCGGCCGCGCCGGGCAGGACTCGGCGCTGGTCGCCGCCGGCTTCTTCGCCGGATTCGCGGTGGGGCCGCCCCTGTTCGGGATGCTCGCCGAGCGGGGCCGGTACGGCCAGGGGTGGATGCTGGTCGCGGCGGAGTTCGCCGCCGCCGGCGCCGTCGCGTGGGCCTGGGCGATGCGGGACCGCCGTACCCGCACGGGCGTCCCGGCATGACCGCCACCGCCTCGGCGGAGGACGCCCTCGACCTCCCGCTCGGCCGCGTCGCGGTGACCGCCGCGCAGGCGGGCGACCCCTTCCTCCTCCGCGCGGCCCGCCTGACCGCCGGCCCCGGTGGCGATCGCCGCCCGCCGGGCCCCGGGCCGCGAGAAGACGGCCGTGGCCGTGACGGAGCCGGCGTGCCGCCACCGGTCACCTGGAGGCGGGTCCGGCCGTGGCGACCGGCCGCCGGGGTCAGAGCGTCGGAGCGGGGGACGACAGGAGGCGCAAGACGTCGATGACGGCGTCCGCCGCCGGCGCGCCGGGTTCGATCAGGGTGTAGTGACCGATGCCGGCCAGGGTCACGACCTCCGCGTCGGAGTGCACCGCGGCGTAGTCGGAGAACTGGTGGAGCGGCACCTCCTCGTCCTTCGTGCCGTGCAGGAGCACGGTGCGCACCCCCGTCGTGCCCTTACCCCGGAGCATGGTCAGGGGGTCGACCAGCGGAAGCCGGGCGGCTACGTGTGCGGCACCGCCGAGCAGTTGCAGGCCGGCGCCCTCACTGAGGTCGTCGCGGATCGTCGCCGCGAGGTCGGTCAACGGAGCCAGCCCCAGTACCGCCGTGGGGAGGGCGGTCCCCGTGTACCAGGGGGAGTCGGCCGGCAACAGGGAGCGGGCCCCGGCCCACAGCGCGAGATGGCCTCCGGAACAGTGGCCGGCCAGTACGAACGGGCGACCCTGCGGGATGGTCTCGACGGCCAAGGCGATGTCGTCGAAGGTGGCGGGATACCCACCGGCGCCACCTGACCGCCGGAATCCCGGCAGCACGGTGGTGAATCCGTGCCGTGCCACGTAGGCGGCGAACGGCGTCAGGTGCATGCGGTCGTAACGCCAGTAGCCGCCGTGCAGCAACATCACCAGCGGGGCGTCGGGGTCGTCAGCCGGCCAGAGGTCGTACACCTGGTTCGGGTGCGATCCGTACCGGTGGTGCCGGGGCGCCAGTACCGGCTTCAGGCTCAGCACCCGGCGCTCTTCCTCCAACGCGAAGGCGGATGCGGTGCGCCGCTGGGCGGACGGTGCGTCAGACATGGCTGCGGGCGCTCCAGAGCTCGGGGAACACGGAACGGTCGGCCCGCTTCTCCAACCAGGCGACGCCCGCGGAGCCGCCGCTTCCCACCTTGCTGCCCAGGGCACGACGGGTGGCGAACAGATGGTCGTTGCGCCAGCGCAGGACGAGTTCCGCGATGTCGGTGAGCTCCTCGCCGAGACGCACCAGAGGGTCATGCGGCGGGCCGGAGTAGATCTGCCGCCAGACCTCCTCGACCTGCGAGTCCGGCGTGTATGCCTCGCGAGGGTCCCGGGAGAGGACCCGCTCGGGGACCGGCAGACCACGTCGGTGCAGGTAGCCGAGGACCTCGTCGTACAGGGAAGGCTGGGCCAGCGCCTCCTGGAGTTCGGCGTAGGTGGCCGGGTGTCCTCGATGAGCCTGCACCAGGGACCGCGACTTGTCGGCGAGGAGGAACTCCATGTGCCGGTACATCGCCGACTGGAAGCCGGAGGCCGCGCCGAAGGCATCCCGGAGACCGTTGAACTGCCCCGGGGTCATGGCCGCGATCGGCTGCCAGGAGTCGTTGAGCGCCTGGTGGGTGCGCCGGCTGCGACGCAGCGCGTCCATGGCCTGTTCGAAGTCGTCCTTGAGCAAGGCGTCCCTGGCGGTGCGCCACTCGTGGACGAGCAGGGTGAACCACAGTTCCATGACCTGGGTGGTCACCAGGAAGGCCATCTCGCCCTGGTCGCTGGTCAGGGGCTGCTGGAGAGAGGACAACACCGATGCGCGGACGTAGTCCTCGTAGGGTGTCGTCCCCTCGAAGTCCAGGGCTGGTGCTTCGGCGGCGGCCGGGCAGAATCCGTTCATGGGCTTCCTTCGCAGGTCAGGTGAGGCACGGGGGCGGAGGGATCACGAGGCGGGCAGTCCGATGTGGGTGCCTCCGGTGGCGTCCAACCACTGCCCGGTGACCCAGCGGGCGTCATCGCTCGCCACGAACGCGACCACGTCGGCGATGTCGGAGGGCTGTCCGATCCGGTTGAAGACGGACGCGGAAGCGTAGGCGTCGAGGACCCGCTGCACCTGCAGGGTCGGGTTGATGTCCGTCATCGTGAAGCCGGGCGCAACCGTGTTCACGGTGATGCCCCGGGGGCCCAACTCCTGCGCCAGGGTGAGGCTGAGGGTGTCCAGCGCTCCCTTGGTCATCGCGTAGGCCACGATCTGAGGCATGGCGATCCGGGTCACACCTGAGGAGATGTTGATGACCCGGCCGTTGTCCCGCAGCCGACCGAGGGCCCGCTGGAGGACGAAGAACGGTGCCTTGACGTTCACGGCGAACAGCCGGTCGTAGTCCTCTTCGTTCACGTCCGCGATCCGCCTGGGCAGGGTGATACCCGCGTTGTTGACGAGGATGTCGACACCGGAGCCCGCTCCGAACTCCGACACCTGCTTGTCAAAGGCGGCCCACAGGGTCTCGGCGTCACCGGAGACACCCAACTCGGCGTGCACGGCGAACGCCCGGCCACCGGCCCCTTCGATATCGCTGATGGTGTCGTCGGCGGCGGTGGCGTCGTGCCCGTAGTGCACGGCCACCAAGGCGCCTTCGGCGGCGAGCCGCAGCGAGATCGCCCGTCCGATCCCTCGACTGCCGCCGGTCACCAGGGCCGTACGGCCGGTGAGCCTACCTGGGGTGATCGTCATGCTTGCAGCGCTCCTGAGGAGGAAGGGGGAGGGATCGGGGACGCGCGGGGTGCGAGCCCCCGGGTTTCAGGCGTCGAAATCGAGGGCGACCTCGTCCGACTCCGGTCGCGCCCGGCAGGTGAGGGTGTAGCCGGCCGAGATCTCCGCGGGCCCCAAGGCGTACTGGCGGCCCATCAGTACGCTTCCGCCGGTCACCTTGGCCCTGCAACCACCGCACAGGCCGTCCCGGCAGGAGTACGGGGTCTCCGGCCGCGCACGCAGCACCGCGTCGAGAAGCACGCGGTCCTCCGGAAACATCACCGCCTCCGTGGTACGGCCGTCCAGTCGTGCCGTGATGCGGCCGGTGCGCCCCAGTGGTTCCTCTTGCGGCGTCCGCGGCGCACCCCCCGTGGTGAAGAGCTCGAAGCGCACCTGACCGGGAGCCGCGCCCCATCGGGCGAGGGCTGTGCGAACGGTCTCCACCAGACCCAGGGGCCCACAGAGATAGAAGTGCGAGGCGTCGCCGGGCGTGGCACCGAGCAGGCGCAGCAGCCCGGGCAGCCGTTCGACGTCGATGCGCCCCGAGAGCAGCTCGCTCCCCTGGGACTCCCGGGACAGGACGTGCAGGACGAAGAAGCGGTCGGCATAGGCGTCCTTGAGGTCGGCCAGTTCGTCCGCGAGAAGCACGGACTGGGCCGTTCGGCTGGCGTAGAGGAGCGAGACCCGGCAACGGGGGTCCGAGCGGAGTGCCGCCACTGCCATGCTCAGCAGCGGGGTGATGCCGCTGCCACCGGCCACCAGGACATGATGGGCCGCGGACGCTTCGGCGAGCCGGAAGTCGCCGCTGGGCGGCGCGAGTTCGAGGTGGTCGCCGACGCTCAGCGTGCTGGTGGCGAAGTCCCCGAATCCGTCGGCCCCCAGGCGCTTGACCACCAGGCGTATCCCGGCCGACGCCCCGTGCGGGAGGCAGAGCGAGTAGCTGCGGCGCAGTTCGTCTCCGCCCCTGTGGTGGCGGACCGCGACATGCTGCCCGGCCCGGTGCGCGAAGACGTCCGCCCACCGGTCGGGGACGTCCAGGCTGATCGCCACCGTCCGTTCGCCGACGTGTTCCAGCCGGCTGACCCGAAGCCGGTACCAGCCGGTGGCGCGCCGGACCTGTGCCGCCCCGGGCCCTGCCGCCGGATGTTGGTCCCCGGCGGTCGGCACCGAGGTCGTCGTGGAGGTCGACACGGGCGCACTCACATCGCCTTCAGATGTGCGAAGGTCTCGCGGCAGGCCGTGCAGACCAGCACGGCCTGACACCGGGTGGCCCCGAAAGGGCTCTGCGGCCGGGTCGCCGTCGATCCGCAGTGCGGGCAGGGCGCGCCCAGGCCGATTCGGACCGGCAGTGGGTCGCCGGCCGGACCTGGAGGCGCGATGCCGTGCGCGGCGAGCTTGCGGCGCCCTTCGGCGCTGATCCGGTCCGTGCTCCACGCGGGCGCGAGGACCTTGCGGACGCGGCCGTCCGGGTGACCGGTGGAGTCCAGCGCCTCACGGATGCCTGCCTCGATCGCGGGCATGGCCGGGCAGCCCAGGTAGGTCGGCGTGACGACGACCTCCAGCGCCCCGTCCGACGCCTCCTCGACGGAGCGGACCACTCCCAGGTCACCCAGGGAGATCATGGGGAGTTCGGGATCCGGTACCCGGTTCACCCGCTCCCTCACGCGTTCGGCAGACAGCCGTTCCACAGCGCTCACCAGGTGCCCCCCGGGTGCTGGCGGCGGACCGCCTGAAGCTCGGCCAGGAGCGGCCCGAACGCCTCACTGTGCAGCCCCGTCCGCCCACCGGAGGCGCGCCAGGAGGGCCGCGGCGGGCTCAGCCGGGCTTCTTCGATCACGGCGCTGACCGCGCGCTGCCAGTCGGAACGCAAGCCGGCCGGCGCGATCACGATGCCGCCCGCGTCAAGGCGGTCCGACAGCGCGTCGGAGGCGAACAGTTCGTCCGCGTAAGGCCATACCTCGTCCAGCCCCCGCTGCATCCGTAGCCTGCTCTCGGCGGTGCCCCGTCCCAGCCGGACCGTCCACTGCGCGGCGTGCAGCCGGTGGTATTCCACCTCGCGGGCCGCCCGGGCGCCGAACGCCGCCAGTACCTCGTCCGCGCAGCTCTCCAGCGCGGTCCACAACAGCGCGCTGTAGTGCGCGTACACCAGTTGCCGCGCGATCGTGAACGCGAAGTCCCCGCGGGGGAGCTCCACCAGCAGGGTGTTGCGGAAATCCCGTTCGGTGCGGTCGAAGGCGAAATCGTCCTCGCCGCGACCGGTGCCGTCGAGTCGACCGGCGTGGTCGAGCAGCGTCCGGGCGTGGCCGAGCAGGTCGAGGGCGAGGTTGGCGAACGCCAGGTCCTCCTCGATGGTGGGGGACCGGGTGACCCATTCGCACAGCCGCTGACTGAGGACGAGGGCGTCGTCGCCCAACCGGACCACGTACTCGGCCAGGTCGAGCTGAACCGCGGGTGCGGTGCTAGAGCTCATGCCCGCCGTCCTCGTTCAAGGGGATGTAGTGCTCCGGGTAGCGGTACGGCTTGTGGGCCGCGTTGGCGAAGAAGGGGTCCTTCTCGTCCGGTGACGCCGCGTGTACGCATGCGGAGGCCACCACCCACAGGGAGACCGTCTCGCCCCGACGCGTATAGAGTTCACGGGCGTTGGCCAGGGCCATCTCGGCATCAGCCCCGTGCACCGCCCCGACGTGCTGGTGTGCCAGACCGCGGCGCGGCCGGACGAACACCTCCCACGGGGTCTGCACCCGCACCGGCCGCTCGTTCACGCGACGTGCCCTTCCTCTTCGGTGAGTCCCGCAGCGTAGGCGTCGACCGCCTCGCGGACCCAGGCTCCTTCCCGGTGTGCCGCCACCCGGCGGGAGAGGCGCTGACGGGCGCAGTGCGAGCCGTCGCCGAGCGCGCCGCGGAACGACTGCCAGTCGATCGGGCTGAAGTCGTAGTGCCCGCGCTCCTCGTTCCAGCGGATCGCCGGGTCGGGCAGCGTCACCCCCAACCGCGCCGCCTGCGGTGCGCAGTTGTCGACGAAGCGTTGGCGCAACTCGTCGTTGGTGTGCCGCTTGATGCCCCAGGCCAGGGAGCGCCTGGACACCGAGGCGCCGATGGCCGCGGTCCGCGCGTCCGCGCCCTGGGCGACGGTGTCCGGCGGCCCGAACATCAACGCCACCGCCGGAAGCCACCAGCGGTTCACCGCGTCCTGGGCCATCTGCCGCTGCGCCGGTGTTCCCCGGCACAGCGTCCACAGCACGTCGTAGCCCTGCCGGACGTGGAACGCCTCCTCCTGGCAGACCCGTCGCATGGCCCGCGCGTAAGGGCCGTACGAGGTCTGGCACAAGGGGGCCTGGTTCACCACCGCGGCGCCATCGGTCAGCCAGGCGATGGCACCGGTATCGGCCCAGGTCAACGCCGGATGGTTGAAGGTCGCGGCGTACTTCTGGTGACCGCTGTGCAGGGCGTCGAGGAGGTCGGCGCGACTGACACCCAGGGTTTCCACCGCGGAGTACAGGTACAGTCCGTGACCCGCCTCGTCCTGCACCTTGGCCAGCAGGCTCGCCTTGCGGTGCAGTGAGGGTGCCCGGGTGAGCCAACTCCCCTCGGGCTGCATACCGATGATCTCCGAGTGCGCGTGCTGCGCGATCTGACGGATCAGCATCCGGCGGTATCCGTCGGGCATCCAGTCCCGGGGCTCGATCTGTTCACCGGCGGCAAGGAGCGCCTCGAAGTGCTCGGTCAGCTCCTGCACGTCGTGCGCGGGACCTTCCGGTCCGGCGGGTTGCGCGCTCACCTCGGATCACCCTTCGTCCGCGCCACCGCCGTCGCGGCAGTGCCTCTCGGAAGGAAAGAGACGGGCGAGCCGGGTGACAATCCCTGGGCGCGGCAGGACGTTGCGTGATGAAGGTCACGGCACGGCCGGGGAGTGTGCGCGGCGTCCCCCGTCTCTCTCTCCGGTAGTCAGTGCCAACGGAAACCGGCGCGGCGTGAACGCGCTGAGAGGGGTTACGCCATGAGCACCATCAGGACGATGCTGGTTGAGCTGACGGGGACGCCGGAGTTCGCCGAAGGTGTCGGTGACGACGAGGACCTCAGTGCCAGCGGCATCGACTCCGGAGACCTCGTGCGCCTGGTCCTGCTCATCGAGCAGCGGACCGGCGCGGAGGTCACGGCCGAGGACATGGAGGGGCTCGCCACCATCGCCGACTTCGAGCGCTACCTCGCCGATCGGGAGACCACCGCGCAGTCGGGCGCCAACTGATGTGGCTGACGCAGCTGGTGGAGCGCAACCGCCAGTGTTTCCCGCAGCGCACCGCTCTGGTGGACGACAGGCGCTCCGTCACCTGGGCGGAGTTCCACGACCGGGTGGAAGGTCTCTCACAGGGCCTCGCGGAGCTCGGAATCGGCCGGGGGGACCGTGTCGCGGTGCTGTCCCTGGACCGGATCGAGGTCATGGAGTCCTACTTCGCGCTGGCCCGGATCGGCGCGCTGTTCGTCCCCGTCAACCACAGCCTGACGCCCGTGGAGGTCGCCGGGATCCTCGAGCGCACCGGGGCCGTCGCCGTGATCGGTGAGAAGGAGCTGCTCGCCCGTCACCCCCGGCTTCCCGTGCGCCGGCGGATCTGCCTGGACGAACCGGAGTTCGCGGAGCTCGGCCTGCACGGCGGCAAGGCCCTGCCGGAAGTCTCCGACACCGAGCCGGTGGCGATCCTCCACACGTCGGCGACCACCGGCCAGGCCAAGGGCGTCACCGTCGACCAGGCGTCCTTCCGGGCCATCGCGCTCGGCTGGCTCGCCGTGGCCCGCCCCGAGAGCGACATGGTGCTGGTCAACTGCTGCCCGCTCTACCACGGCAGCATGGTCGTGTCGCTGACCTACCTGGCGGCGGGCGCAACCGTGGTGCTGATGCCCGGGTTCAAGCCCCAGACCGCGCTCGCCGCCCTGGAACGCCACCGGGCCACCCACGTCTGGCTGGTGCCGCAGATGCTGCGCTTCCTCCTGCGGGCCAAGGCGGCGGAGACCGCGGACCTGTCACGGTTGCGTGAGGTCCTGTACGGTGCCGCGCCGATGCCCTCCGAGGTCTACGCGGAAGCCGCCGAACGCCTGGGGTGCGGATTCCGCCAGGTCTACGGGATGACCGAGGTCGGCGGCCCGTTCGTGACTCTGGGGCCGGAGGAGCATCCCGACCCCGACGCCGTCCCGGAGATCATTCCGGCGGGCCGGGTCATCCCGGGGATGTCGGCCCGCGCGGTGGACTCCGGTGGACAGGAGTCGGAGCCGGGCGGGATCGGGGAGGTCTGGGTGCGCGGGCCGGGGGTGATGCAGGGCTATTGGGGCGACGAGGCGGCGACCGCGGAGATCACCGTGGACGGCTGGGTGCGCACCGGCGACCTCGGCTACCTTGACACCGCCGGCTACATCCACCTGGTGGACCGAAGCAAGGACCTGATCATCCGGGCCGGACAGAACGTCTACCCCTCCGAGATCGAGCGGGCCCTTCGCACGCACCCCGCGGTGCGGGACGCCGCGGTGGTGGGGGTCCCCGACGCGGACTACGGGGAAGTCCCGCTCGCCTACGTGGTGGCCGATGACGGCACCACCGCAGCCGCTCTGCAACGCCATCTGACCGGTTGTCTCGCGGCCTACAAACGTCCGAAGACCCTGCGGTTCATCGAGGAGGTCCCCCGCAACCCCGCCGGGAAGATCATCAAGAAGCTGCTGCGTGCCTGACCCGCGCGGTCCGGCCCGGTATGACGCCACGTCCACGGGCCGGGCCGTCCACCGCGCGGCGCTCCGGACGGAGCAGGGCCCAGCGGGGGTGCACACGAGCGCCGCCGCGGCGCTGTCGAAGCTGCGGCCCCTCCTCGGTCCGCGAGGGCTGACCCTGGGCACCGCGGTGGCGGGGGAGAGCGAAGCGGAGCCGGCGGGCCCGTTCGAGGACGCCCAGGCGCGCGCGATGCCGGCGCCGCGCCGTGGTGACTTCCTCGCCGGGCGCTGCGCGGCGCGCCGCGCACTGACCGAGGCCGATCTGCCGGCCGGGGAGATCCTCCGGGCCGGCCGCAAGCCGGTCTTCCCGGCCGGCAGTGTGGGTTCCATCAGCCACGATGGCGGGCTGGCCGTGGCCCTGGCCGCGCGGGCCGAACGCTATGCGGCGCTGGGTTGCGACCTCGAGCTGCGGGGGCTTCCGTTGGCCGCGGCGCATCTCGTCCTCACCCCCGAGGAACGGGCCTGGACCGTGTCCGCTCCCGACGAGGCGCGGGCCTGGTGGCGTCTGCTCCAGGCGTTCTGCGCCAAGGAGGCGGCCTACAAGGCGTTCAGCGTCCTGCTGCCCGAGGGGCAGGCGCCCCGCACCCTGCTGGGCATCGCGGTCCGGCCGATCGCCGGCGGATTCCACGCCTGGCCCGGATCACGCCCCGGGAGGCTGCTCGCGGTGGAGGTGCGCGCGGTGGCCCATGGCGCGTTCGCCTGGACGACGGTCGCCGGACGCGAGCGGGCTCGGTGGGGCCGGGAACAGCCCGACCCCACCTGACCAGGCTCCGCTGAGGCCAGTCCGGTGGCCCCCGGCGGGTGCGGGGCGACGGTCATGACACCGCGCGTTGCCGAGGCACCCGAGCACGTCCCGTCGTCGGGTGCCCCTCACGTCCCGTGCACGCGCGGCAAGGAGTGGCGCTGGGTGAGGTCGACTCGGGGCGCCCTGCTGGTGTTTCCACCAGTGGGTTTCCCCGAGCCGCCTCCCGAACCCGGCGTGCCCGTCTCCGGGCACCGGGCTCTTGGCAAATCCCGTTCCGGGCTGTTCAGTTCCTCATGCCGTAGTGGGCCACGGAGCCGGAACGAGTTTTCCCGGTATCGGTATCCGGGCGTGCTTACCTTGGCCGGGTTGAACAGTTCCGCTTCTTCTGTGACGGGCCACCAGCCGCCGCCGTAAAAGCGTCGGCGGAGCTGTTTCCAAGTGATCCCGGGGTGCTTGCGTCGGATCCGGCGTGTCACCCTCATCCACGCATTCCAGTCTCCTCACCGCTGACTTGCCGGCCCCCTTCCCCATGTGACCGGCTTTCCCGGCCTCGGAGCACTACGGAGCCTCCGTCCTGCCCGGCGGCCATCAGCCGGCGATGCGCCCGCCCCCGATCGGACTGGATGTCCGATCGGGGGCGGGCGCGGACAGTCCCCACGTTCACCACGAATCGATCGACAGGTGAGGTGCACAGCTCTACCCCGGCAGCATCGCCACGCTTACGCCGCGGACTTTCAGCGTGGCCTCCCCACCGATGAGTAGAGTCGGCTTCGGAGTCGACCACCGACGAGCGCCGGTGGTCGTGCACTGCGTCCGGCCCGGATCCGCCAGGTTCGAGCCGGGGTCGTAGTTACGGGGCGTCAGGCACTGATTCCTCGCGTGCACCTTCCTGTCTCGCCAGCCGGACCCGGGTCGTCTGGCAGCACCAACCCGTCCCGGCGTTGTCGGGGCTGCATACCGCCAGGCTCGACATCCCCCGAACCGAACTGCCCCCGGCTTCGACCGGACTGCTACGACAACCCGGTGGTGAAGGTCTCTCACCTCACTCGATTCCATGGCGCCTCGTGGCGCACCCACCCGCTACGACAAGACCGCCACCAGCTACCTCGCCGGACTCCACCTACGCGGTGCCGTGATCTGGATCCGCAGCCTCCGGCCAACATGATCCGAACCTGGAACAAGCGCTAGCCCTGGGCGTTCACCAACACGGCCATGTTGCCCGCCGGGTGCTCGTTGTCATGAAGCAACTGGTGGGCCTTGCCGATCTCTTCGAAGCCGAGGGTCAGCGACAGACAGGGGTCGATGACCCCCTGGCCGATGAGCGTGGTGATCTCGCGGGCCTCGCGGGAGCTGGAGACATGTGAGCCCTGGAGCCGCTTCTGGCGCATCCACAGGAAGCGCAGGTCCACGTCACCGTTGTAGCCGGTGGTACCGCCGCAGATGACGACCATGCCCGCGTTGTCACACATGTACATGGAGGTGGGAATGGTGTCGGCGCCCGAGTGTTCCACCACGATCCGCGGGGCCCGGCGCTCGCCCAACGCCTCCCAGAAGTCTCGTCCGAAGGCGCGAGCCCCCTTCAGCCATTGGCCCATGGCCTGATCGTCGGAGGTGTCGGGCAGACGGCCCCAGTGATCGAAACCGCTGCGGTTGATGTAGCCCTTGGCGCCCAACTCCTGGCAGTACGTGCCGCGCTCGTCGCTGGAGACCACCGCGATGGGGATGCCGCCGGCGTGGCGGACCAACTGGATCGCCATGCAGCCCAGACCGCCGGCTCCGCCCCAGATCAGAACCGGGTCACCGGGGCGGACCGTGTGCGGCTGCCAGCCGAAGAGCTGACGGTAGGCCGTGGCCCCGGTCGCCATGTAGCAGGCGGCCTCCGCCCAGGAGAGCCGCTTGGGCTTGGGATGGCACTGGTACTCCTCCACCACGGCGAACTGGGCGAAGGAGCCGTAGTTCTCCTCGTAGCCCCAGACCCGCTGCGAGGTCGAGGTGCAGGGGTCGGCGCCGAGGCGGATGTCCTCGGCGCTCTCGTCCCAGACGGTGGCCAGCAGCACGATCTCGTCACCGGGGGTGACGCTGCGCACGCCTTCGCCGACGGCCCAGACGACGCCGGAGGCGTCCGAACCTCCGATGTGGAAGTCCTCGGGCTCCCCGCGCTTCTGCCGGGCGGCCACCACATCGACCGGATCGCCGAGCGACGCCCACACGTTGTTGTAGTTGACGCCGGCCGCCATCACCTTGATGAGGACCTGTCCTGGTCCGACGGGGGGTACGTCCACCACCTCGGTGCGGAAGGCGTCGACGGGTTGTCCGTAGCGCTCCGGACGGATCAGGGAGGCGTACATGCGGCGCGGGACCTCGCCGAGCGGAGGCGCGTCACCGAGTTCGTACAGGTCCTTGTTCATGAGGTGGCTCCTGACGGTGCGGGCGTGAAAGGGGCACGAGACCCCTGTGGGTGGGCCGGCCGGCCCTCTCGGGCGAGGCAACGGCGGGGGACGGGTGGGCCGGACCGGCTGCGGTCCCGCCACCCGCTGGGGCTACGGCGGGCCTCGGGGATCGGTCTGTGACCACAGGGACCGGTCCGAGGCCGGGGTCCTCTCCCGCGGGGGGCGGGAGCGGACGGTGTGCGGCGCTCGCCCCCGCTGCGCCGTGTGCACGGGGGCAGCGGACGGCACCGGAGGTCATGCCGAATCGGGGTCCCGGGGGCCGGAAGGACGCAGGACTCGGGCGAGGGTCGCGCCGATGCGGGCCATCGGCTCCGGCTCGGTCATCTCGTAGTGACCGCACGGCAGCACGTGGTCCTCGAAGCGTCCCGAGACACGAGCTCGCCAGGCATCGGCCTTGCCCGGCGCCAGCGAGAGATCGGCCGGGTCGGCTCCACTCTCCCGGTCGGCGTCGGCACTGAAGAACAACACGTCCCCGTCGAAGGTCTCGGCGCCGAACTCGGGAGCGACGCGGAGGTTGTTGCGCATGACCCGGGCGATGGCCAGGGCCTCGTCCACGGTGACCGCGGAAGGACCCCGGCCCACCTCCTCCTTTGACAACAGCCGCACGACCTCCGCGACGGTGCCCACCGTCTCGACGGGCACGTCGAGCCCGGCCACCCGTACGAGGAGCGCCGCCACCTGGCGCTCCGTCTCCCGCTGATCGGTGATCTGGTCCTGCGGGAGGGGAGCGTCCAACATCGCGAGCAACTCGACCCGTTCGCCCTGACGCTGGAGCGCGAGGGCCATGGCGTGCGCGACGAAACCCCCGTAGGACCAGCCGAGGAGACGATAAGGACCCTCGGGCTGGATCTCCCGCAGGTGGGTGAGGTAGGAGTCGACCATCTCCTTGGCGTCCGCGGCGGGAGCGTGGTTCGGGTCCAAACCGTGCGCCTGGATGCCGTACACCGGTTGACGGGCCCCCAGGTGAGGCAGCAGGCCGCTGTAGCGCCAGGCGATGCCCGCGCCCGGGTGCACGCAGAACAGGGGGCGCTGGTCACCTTCGGAACGCAGCGGCAGCAGTGGGGCGAACGCGTCCGTACCGGCTGCTCCGCCCCTCCCGGCCCGCGCGATCAGCCCGGCGATCGTGGGGGCCGAGAGGAACGCGGCAACGGGGACGTCCAGCACGCCGTCCTCTCGCATCCGTCCGGTCAACAGCATCGCCCGCATCGAGTCGCCACCGAGGTCGAAGTAGTTGTCATCGACGCCGATGCCGTCGATTCCCAGGGCCTCTTGCCAGTACTCGCCCACGGCACGCTCGAGGTCCGTGCGGGGCGCTTTGTGCTCGACCGCCAGACAGGGCCGTGGGAAGCGTCCCTGGACGGCCGGGGCCGCGACGGGGACGGCCTGCACCGATGGCAGGCTTCCGGTCGCGGCGGCGGAGGCGGCGGGGGCGTCGATCCAGTGGCGGCGGCGATCGAAGGCGTAGCCGGGGAGGTCCACCCGTCGAGGCGAGCGCACCGGCGCGCCCCCGAGCATCAGCTCTACCGGCACCCCGGCGCTCCACAGCCGGCCCAGAGCCTCGGCGAACACCTGACCGTCCGGACTCGACCCTTTGGCGTGCCGCATCGTGGGCACGGTGAGCGCGGGTTCGCCGGCGAGCCGGGCGCCGGCGAGCTTCGCGAGGCTGTCGCCGGGCCCGATCTCCACCAGCAGCGGCCGACCGCGCTCCCACAGGGCGGCGATGCCCGCGTCGAAACGCACCGTGCTACGGGTGTGGTCGAGCCAGTGCCGGACGCTGGTGGCTTGCTCCGGTGTCACCCAGGTGCCGCTCACGTTCGTGACGTACGGGATGTCAGGGGCCCGCAGGGTGACGCCGCGCAGGCATGCGGCGAAGGCCGGCAGCACCGGGTCCAAGACGTGTGAATGGGCGGCGGCCGGCATCCGAAGCCGACGGTGGACCACCGAGTCCGCCAGGAGCCGCGCCTCCAGCGCCTCGACCGCCTCGGGCCGGCCGGCGACCGTGCAAGCCGTAGGACCGTTGACCGCCGCCAACGACAGGTCTCCGCCCAGGTAGCCGCGCAACTCCTCCTCGCCCAGGGCCACACCGACCGTGGCGCCGCCGGCCGAAGCGATCAGGCGTAGCCGCTCGGCGACCAGCGGCAGCATCTCCTCGAGCGAGAGCACCCCGGCCAGACAGGCCGCCGTGTACTCCCCGAGCGAGTGCCCGATCAGTGCCGTCGGGCGCACACCCCGCTCCATCAGGGACCGCGCCAACGCGAACTCCGTCACCACCAGAGCGAGGAAGGCGTCCACGCTGCCCGGGTCGCCGTGCTCGAAGAGAGCGGTGCGGATCTCCCGCCCCAGGCACTCGCGCAGAACGCGGGCGCACTCGTCGACGACGTCCCGATAGACCGGCAGGTCACGGTAGAGCTCCGCGCCCATGCCCACGTACTGGGTGCCACCACCCGGCAGCAGGAACGCCACCGGTGTGTCCCGCCCATCGCGCACCTCGGGCATCCGGGGCAGCGGGTGACGCAGGGCCTGTACGGCCTGTGCCGTGCCGCGCACGGCCACCGCGGCCCGGTGGGGCAGGTCGGGACGGTAGGCGCGCAGCGCCCGCGCGACGTCCGCCACATCGAGGTGGGCGTGCGTGTCGAGGTGACGGGCGAGGTTGTCGGCCTGCCCCCGCAGGGCGCCGGGCGTGCGGGCGGAGAGCGTGAGCACCCGCCATCGCCCGTCCTGTCGCTCCCGGGGGGCCGATGACCGCGGTTCCTGCGGCGGCGGCTCCTCCAGGATCACGTGGGCATTGGTGCCACCCACCCCGAAGGCACTGACGGCGGCCCGACGGGGCTCGGGGCCCGAAACCCACTCCTCAAGCCTGCTGGGCACCCGGAACGGAGTGGCGGCGAAGTCGATCAGTGGATTGGGCCGCGTCGCGTGCAGGGTCGGTGGGATCTGCCGGTGCTCCAGGGCGAGCACGGCCTTGATGAATCCGGCCATACCGGCGGCTGCGCCCAGATGCCCGATGTTCGACTTCACCGAGCCGAGGGCGCAGAACCCGTTGCGGTCGGTGCTCTGCCTGAAGGCCCTGGTGAGGGAGGCCACTTCGATGGGGTCACCGATGCGGGTGGCGGTTCCGTGAGCCTCGACCAGGCCGATGGTGTCCGCGCTGATGCCCGCGGCGATCTGGGCCGCGAGGATCGCCTCGCTCTGCCCCTCGGTGCTGGGGGCGGTGAAGCCGACCTTTCGACGGCCGTCGTTGTTGATGGCGGAGCCCTTGACGACGGCCCGGATGCGGTCGCCGTCGGTGAGGGCGTCCTCCAGTCGTTTGAGGACCACCATGCCGACGCCGTCACCCGAGGAGGTCCCGGCGGCGTCCGCGGCGAAGGCCCGGCACCGGCCGTCCGGGGAGAACGGACCGTCCGGCACGTGCCGGTATCCGAGCTTGGCCGCGGGATTGAGTGAAGCGGCTCCGGCCAGAGCCATGTCGCAGCGGTGGTCCAGGAGGTCCTGGCAGGCGGTGTGCAGGGCGACCAGGGCCGTGGAACAGGCCGTCTGGAGCGACAGGCTGGGTCCGGTGAGCCCCAACTCGTAGCTGATACGGGTGGCGAGGGTCCCCAGCGAGTTGCTGGTGGCCGCGTGCACCAGCGCCACCGAGGCACTCTGGCCAGCGAAGTGCGGGTGCACGTGGGCGGGGTAGTAGCGGCTGTCGCCCGCCCCGGCGTACACGCCGACCTGTGACTCGCCGTGCCCCTTGGCGTAGCCCGCTTCCTCCAAGGCGTGGTAGGCGCACTCCAGCAGAAGCCGCTGCTGGGGGTCGATGACGGCGGCCTCGGCGGGGCCGTAGCCGAAGAAGGCGGCGTCGAACCGTTCGATCCCGTCGACCACCGAAGCCATCCGCACCAGGTCCGGATCGGTCAAGCGCGCCGCGTCGCCGCCGGCCGCCAGGAACTCCTCGTCGGTGATCGGCCGGATCGACTCGCGGCCCTGCGCCAGGAGGTCCCAGAACTCCTCCACGGTGTCGGCGCCGGGGAAGCGGGCCGCCATTCCGATGACGGCGATGGCCGGCTCCGCCTCGTGGGGGGTGTGCGTGGAGTCATGCATCGTCGCGGTATCCCTCACGCTCGATGGTGCCGGTGCCAGGTGCCGAGCGGCGGGCGGAACGGACAGCCCGTTGGCGTGCCGCACGTTCACGGACCCGGTCCAGGCCGCCCGCTGGGGCGGGGGCTCCGACGACCGTGGCGCGTGCCGCTAGGCCCGAGTCCGCCAGGTGCCGGGCCAACGACCGGACGCTCGGGTGACTGAACAGATCGACCACGCTCAACTCACAGCCCAGTGCGGCGTTCACCGCACCCTGAGCACGGACCAACAGCAGGGAGTGTCCACCGAGGTCGAAGAAGTTCTCCTCGAAGCCGACGTGGTCGCGGCCGAGCACCTCGCACCAGAGGTCCGAGAGCGTCTTCTCCAGCCGTTGCCGTTCCTCCGCGGCCTCGTCGCCCGGTTCCGCCGCTCCGACGCCGGCAGGTGCGCCCGCCGCGCGCAGTGCCCAGGCATCAGCCACCCCGCCGGCGCGAGCCGCCGACCGCGCCGCGCCGTACAGCACGCGCAGGTCCGCCCCGTCCTCGAGCGTCACCCGGGCCACCAGACGGTGCGAAGCAGCTCCCGCCGAGCGTACGTGTCCGTGCACCCAGGGCCGGGAGCGGTCCACACCGATCAGGACATGGGATGCGTCCACGGCGCGGGCGAGGTCGAAGGACCGCAGCGCCGCCGCGGAATCCAGGACGCGGTAGCCGCGCGCCTCGGAGAGAGACTTCAGACCGAAGCCCTCGCTCATGCCCAGCTCGTCCCACATGCTCCAGGCCAGGCTCTGCGCATCGACCCCGCGGGCGCGCTGGCTGGCGGCCAGCGCGTCGAGGAAGGAGTTCGCCGCGGCGTAGGCCCCGCTCATCGAGCCGCCGAAGAACCCGTTGACCGAGGAGAAGGACACGAAGGACCGGGCGTGGAACTCCATGGCCAGCCGGTGCAGGGTCCAGCCACCGGTGACCTTCGCGGCCAGTTCCGCACGCCAGTCGGCCAGGTCAAGGTCGGCCACCGACCGCTGTTCGAAACGTCCCGCCAGGTGCACCACGCCCGCGAGCGGGGCGGACCAGGCGTCCCGGGCTTCCACGACCGCGGTACGCAGCCCGTCGGGATCGGTGACGTCGGCGCTCGCGTACCGCACGTCGCCCAGTTCCCGCAGGTCCCGCAGCAGAAGGATGCGCGGGGCCGCCTCGTCACCCTCGGCCAGGCACCGGTCCCAGGAGTCCTCCGGGGGCAGCACGGTTCGGCCGACCAGCAGCAGCCGCCTTCCAGGGGTGCGCAGCAGATGTCTGCCGAGCCGGCCGGCCACCGCTCCCAACCCGCCACTGAGCAACAAGAACCCGTCCACCGGTGCCGGAGCGCTGCTCGGCAGAGCTTCGGGCAGAGGGGCGAGGCGGCGTACCCAGCGCTCGCCGGCACGGAAGGCCACCTCGGCGTCGAAGGCCGGAGTCGACACCTCACGCAGGATCAGCTCAGCGCTCTCCTGCACCCCGCTGCCAGGTGCTTCCAGGTCGAGATGGACGGTGCGCAGCCACGGCAGTTCCTCCCGCACGGTCTTCAGCAGGCCACCCGAGGCACCGTGCGCGTAGCGGGGACGGTCGGCGGCCACCACCGCGTGCCCGCCGACCGTGACGAGGTGCAAGGTGACCGGAACCGACGGGACGGGCTGGTCGTGCAGGGCCTTGGCCAGACACAGGAGGATCTCCGCACCGTCGAGTTGGGCGTCGAGGAGTGCCCGTACGGTCTCGGGCTCCTCGCCCCCCTGGTCCACGGCTCCCAGGTGGAGCACGCGGTCCACGCACCGGCCGTCCACCGCCAGCTGGTCCCACAGCCGTGCGTAGTGCTCCGCCGCGTCGACCCGCAACCGGTAGTGGGCCGCGTCCACCCGCTCGAAGGCGGATCCCGCGGTGACGACGGTGCAGCGCCCGCCACGCTCCCGCAGCCGACTGGCCACCGCTTCGGTGATCTGCGCCGCGCGGGGGTGACGGCCCGCCAGCACCAGGGTGTGGCCCGCCGGCTCCGGAACTTCGGACCGGTCGGTGCGCTGCCACACCGGACGCAGGAACCAGTCCGGCACCGTGGCGCTGCTGCCGAGGAGAATCTCGGAGGCCCGTGCCGCCTCGTCGAACTCGCCCGCCTCGAAGCGTTTGCGCAACCGGGTCCGCTGGATCTTGCCGATCTCCGTCTTGGGAATCGTCTCCGCCCGGACCGCCATCAGATGGGCGGGGCTGACGCCGATCTCCCGGGTCACCTTGCCCCGGATGGCCCGCAGCGCCTCCGCCACGTCCTGCCCGTCCTCCAGGTGGAAGAAGAGCGCCAGTTCGTCGGTGCCGGCCGCGGAGCCGGAGCGTACGGCGCAGGCGGCCGTGAAGCTGCGCACGACGAAGGGGAGTTCCTCGACGCAGGACTCGATCTCGTGGCTGTAGTGATTGACGCCGTTGACGATGATGACGTCCTTGGCGCGCCCGGTGATGTACAGCTCGCCGGAGCGCAGGAAGGCCAGGTCTCCCGTTTCGAACCAGCCGTCCCCGGTGAAGGACTCCGCGTTCGCACTCGCGTTGTCGTGGTATCCGGAGGTCACCGTCGTACCGCGTACCTGGAGCCGGCCGGGGGTTCCTTCCGAAACGATCCGGTCCTGGTCGTCGACGATCCGCATGGCGAATCCGGGATAGGGCAGACCACAGCTGACGAACGTGCCCTCCTCGGCACGCGGCTGGGCGGTGAGCACCGTGTCGGTGACCACCGAGGAGGTCTCCGACATGCCCCAGCAGGGATGCATCACGTCCTGGGGGAGGCCGTGCGGACGCAGTACCTCAAGGAAGCGCCGCGCGGTCGCGGCCACGACCACTTCGCCCGCGTTCATCACGAGCCGTACGCGGGACAGGTCCCAGGTGCGGTCCGCCATCGACGGGGACTGCTCCGCGACGAGCCCGAAGGCGAAGTTGGGGGCCCAGATGACGCTCGCACGGTGCCGGTCGGCCAGGTCCATCCAACGTAGCGGATCCTCCAGGACCCAGGCGGTCGGCGCGTGGACCTGCCGGCACCCGAGGTAGACGTCCCGCAGGTGGAACATGACCACGCCGGTGACGTGGTCGAGCGGAATCCAGTTCAGTGAGACGTCCCGTTCGGTGAGCGAGTTGAGCGAGGCGGTGGCCGCGGCCCGGGTCAGGACGTTGCGATGGCTGAGCCGGACGGCCTTCGGCAGCCCCGTGCTCCCCGAGGTGAGCAGCATCAGCACCACGTCGTCCGGCTCCGGCCGGTGCCAGTCGTCCTGGCGGGCGCCCTCCCGGAGGGCATCGACCGTGACCAGCCGCACACCGGGCCAGTCCCGGCGGTCGGCGAGGCCGCGTATGCCTTCCTCGCCGGAGGCGGACGTGACGATCCACGGCCGGTCGAGCATCCGCCAGACACCTTCGAGCTTCGCCACCGAGGCGGAACTCGTCGCGTACGAGACGGGCACCGTCAGCGGGACGACGACGAAGCCGCCCAGCACACAGCCCCAGAGGGCGGCCAGGAAATCCTCGGTGTCCTCGCACTGCAGGACTACCTGGTCGCCCGGTCGCAGTCCGCGCGCACGCAGTCCGCCCAGGACCCGGGATGCCTCCTCTACGAGGGAGGCGTAGCTGCGCCGCCGCTCCCTGCCGTCGGCGCGGACGTGCACCACCTCGGCGTGCGGCCCGCCGGCCGCTGCCCGGCGCAGCGCACCGGCCCAGTCGGCCACGGTGGGCTCGGGCAGCGGCGGCCCCTCGCTGAACGCGGGGGCGAGGGTGTCGAGGACCGGTCCGGAACTCTCCGCCGGTGTGAGGGCGTGGCTCACCGGGGAGCCGACGTAGCGGCGGCCGAGCGGCTCGGTGACGGGTTCCAGCTCGACCGACGCGCGGCGGACGCCCGGCACCCGTGCCATCGCGGCCTCCCAGTGGCGGGCGCTCTCGCCGTCCACCAGGGGCAGTCGGCGACACGCCGCTTCGTCCACCGAGCCGTCCGGGTGCCGGGGTATCGCGTCCACCGTCAGCACGCGGGGGGAACCCGCGGTGCCCTGGAGGGCCTTGGCGGCTTGTTCGCCGGCCGCGGGGCGGGTGGTGACCACCAGGGCGAGGGGCCGGTCGCCGTCCGAGGTCGGCGGAAGCACCACGGCGTCGAGTATTCCGGGGTGGGCCGGCAGGAGGCGCTCCACCGCCGCGGGGTCGAAGCGGGGAGCGGGCAGGTCCTCCTCGTCCGAGCCGGCCACGCGGCCCCGGGCCGGCAGCGTACCGATCCGCAGGTCCGGGTCCGCGGCGACGGCGGACAGCAGCGCGTGCAGGTCCCGCCCGAAGCGTTCCACGGTGGCGTGATCGAACAGGTCCGCACTGTACTCGAGGAGGCAGCGCAGACCGCCGGGGGAGCCGTCCGCCTCGCGCTCCTCCACCACGTCGAGGAAGAGGTCGAACTTCGCCGTCCCGGTCGCGCTGGGGCGCAGCGGCACGGCGGTGTCAGCCAGTCGCAGCACGGCCTCGGTGTTGTTCTGCAGAGCCAGCATGACCTGGAACAGGGGGTGGCGGCCGGTATCGCGCGGCGGGTTCAACTCCTCCACGAGTTGATCGAACGGCAGCTCCTGGTGGTCGTAGGCGGCCAGGTCGAAGGCCCGGACCCTGGCCAGCAACTCCCGGAACTCCGGGTCGCCGGCCGTGTCGGTGCGCAGCACCAGCGAGTTGGCCATCAGCCCGATCAGATCGTCCAGAGCCGCGTCGGACCGCCCCGCGACCGGTGTGCCGATGGGGACGTCCGTGCCGGCGCCCCACCGGGTGAGCAGGGCGGCCAAGGCGCTCTGCAGCACCATGAACAGGCTCGCGCCACCCTCGTCGGCGAGAGCCAGCAGGCCGGTGTGCAGGGTTCGGTCCACATCGATGCTCAGATGGCCCCCCTGGCGGGCGGGGTGCGCCGGACGGCGGCGGTCCGTGCGGAGCGCGATCTCCACCGGCAGACCGTCCAGGGCGTCCTTCCAGAAGGCGAGCTGACGCCCCATGGGGCCGTCGCCGGTGCTCGCGCCCTCGAAGAGCGCGCGCTGCCACAGGGCGTAGTCGACGTACTGCACCGGCAGCTCCCGCCACACCGGGGCGCGGCCCCGCGCGCGGGCCTCGTAGGCGGTCGAGAGGTCCTGCGCCAGAGGCCGCAGGGACCAGCCGTCGGCAGCGCAGTGGTGGAGGACCAGCACCAGGGTGCGGGCCGGTCCCGTCCCGTAGACCCCGGCCCACAGGGGGAGCTCACGTGTGAGGTCGAACCGGTGGCGGCGGGCCGCGTCGAGGTGTGCCGGTACTTCTTCGGCGGGGCAGTCGACGACCTGGAGCACGGGGCTCACGGTTCCCCGCGGGCGTACCTGCTGGCGGGGGACTCCGCCGGACTCCGGGAGGAGGGTTCGCAGGCTCTCGTGGCGGTCGAGCAGGTCCGAGAGGGCGGCCCTCAGGACGTCCACCCGTACCTGTTCGCCGAGCGGGACGACCAGCGGGATGTTGTAGGTCGCGGCGGCCTCGTCCAACTGGTTGAGGAACCACATGCTCTGTTGCGTGAACGAGAGCGGAGCCGGGTCGGGGCGCTCCACGGCCCGCACCAGGGGAGCCCTCGGAGGGGTGTCCACCGCCGCGGTGGGGGTGAGGCGGGCGGCCACCTCCTTCGGCGTGGGGTGCGCGAAGAAGTCGGCCATGGACAGTTCGGCGCCGCTCCGCGAGCGCAGCCGGGTCATCAGGCGGCCCGCGAGGAGGGAATGACCGCCCAGGTCGAAGAAGCTGTCGTCGCTGCCGACCGTCCCCGCCGGCAGCGAGAGCAGTTCCTCGAAGAGGGCGCAGACCTGCGCCTGGGCCGGTGTGGCCGGGGTGTGTCCGCTGGCCGAGGCGGCGAAGTCAGGTGCCGGCAGTGCCGCCGTGTCCAGCTTGCCGCTCGCCGTCAGCGGCAGCCCGTCCAGGAGGACACAGGCACTGGGCACCATGTGCTCGGGCAGGGCGTGGGCGAGATGGGCCCGCAGTTCGGCGGCTTGCGGCCGGGCCCCGCGGGCGGGGACGACATAGGCGACCAGGATGCGGTCGGCCTCCCGTGAGGTCGCCGGGGGGCGGGCCACGACGGCTGCCCGCTCGACACCGGGGTGGCCGAGGAGCACCGCCTGGATCTCACCCGGCTCGATGCGAAACCCCCGGATCTTCACCTGCTGATCGGCCCGCCCCGCGTACTCCAAGGTCCCGTCGGGCAGGCGGCGGGCGAGGTCACCGGTGCGGTACATGCGGGCGCCCGGCGCTCCGAAGGGGTCGGTGACGAAACGCTGCGCGGTGAGGTCCGGGCGGCCGAGGTACCCGAGGGCGAGGCCGGGCCCCGCCACGTACATCTCGCCCACCCAGCCGTCGGGAACGGGCTGTTGGCAGTGGTCGAGAACGTGTACGCGCAGGTCCGGCAGCGGAGTCCCGATGACGCTGCGGGACCGGGGGTCGGTGATCAGGGCCCGGGAGACGCGGTGGTGGGTGACGTGCACGGTGGTCTCGGTG
The DNA here is from genome assembly GCF_035994945.1 of Streptomyces sp. NBC_01216. NCBI lineage: Bacteria > Bacillati > Actinomycetota > Actinomycetes > Kitasatosporales > Streptomycetaceae > Streptomyces > Streptomyces sp. NBC_01216. Next base: position 1,258,631 of record NZ_CP108677.1, on the reverse strand, counting down.
ATGCCGTACATGTTGATCAGTTCGGGCGCGCGGTCTCCGTGACGCTCGACCCAGGAGCGCAGCTGTGCCGGCTCCAGCGCTTCGCCACCTAATATCACGTAGCGCAGGGTGAGCGGTTCGGCGCCCTCGCCCATCGTCGCGTCGGCCTGCGCCAGCTGCTGGAAGGCGGACGGTGTCTGGTTGAGGACGGTCACCCCTTCCTTGTGCAGCAGGTGACGGAAGGAGTGGGGTGAGCGGCTCGTCTCGTAGGGGACGATCACCAGTCGGCCACCGTGCAGCAGGGGCCCCCAGAGTTCCCACACGGAGAAGTCGAAGGCGTACGAGTGGAAGAGCGTCCAGACGTCCTCGGCGCCGAAGTCGAAGTGGTGTTGGGACGTTTCGAAGAGCCGGATCACGTTGGAATGTGGGACGACCACCCCCTTGGGGCGTCCGGTGGACCCGGAGGTGTGGATCACATAGGCGGGGTGGTCGGGTGTGAGCGCGCCGGTGCGTTCGCCGTCGTCGAGGTCGGTGGTGGCGCAACCGGCCAGCTCGTTCTCCACGGCGTGGTCACCGAGTACCAGGGCCTCGGTCCCCGTGTGGGGGAGCAGGGGCATGGTCCCCGCGTCGGTCACCAGGAGCGCGGGCTCGGCGTCCTCGACCACGAGTCGCAGGCGGGTCGCCGGATAGCTGGAGTCCAGGGGCAGGTAGGCGGCCCCCGACTTGAGAACGGCCAGGACCGCCACCACGAGTTCGGCGGAACGAGGCAGGGCCAGAGCAACGACCTGTCCCGGGCCGGCGCCGCGCTCGACGAGGAGCCGCGCCAACTGGTTGGCGCGGGAGTTGAGCTCCCCGTAGGTCAGTCGGAAACCCTCGTGGGTCACCGCGTGGGCCGTGGGGGCTTGGGCGGCCCGGGCCTCGAAACGGGCCGGCAAGGTGGCGTCGGCCGGGGGCGGGGCCGTGGCCGCGGCTGCTTCGTGGGGCAGCTCGGCCGGGTGGAGCAGACTCAACGCGGCGACCGTCGAATCAGGTCCACCGTCGACGAGTCGGTCGAGGAGCAGCAGCAGCCGGTCGTGGTGGTCGTCGAGTTCGGCCTGGGAGTAGAGCGCCGGGTTGGCGTCGAAGGCTATCCACAGTCCCTGTCCACCGGCGCCCGGGCGGACGTTGATCTGGAGGTCCTCGACTGCTCCCCCGGACAGGTGGTGCCAGGTCGTGCGGTATCCGCCGAAGGGGGGTTCGTCGTCGAAGGGGATGAGGTTGACGACCGGGCCGAAGAGGCGCCGGCCCGCACCGACCATGTGGTGGTCACGGCGCAGGTCCTCGACGCGGTACTGCTGGTGCCGGCGTGCCTGCCTCAGCTCGGTGGCGACGGCACCGACCAGTTCGGCCGCGGTGGTGCCGGGAGTGACGGTGAGACGCAGGGGCACGATGTTGGAGGTGGTGCCCGGTGTGCGAAGGGCACTGGACCCCAGCCGACTCATGGTCGGCACACCGAGGGTGAGGTCCGGGGCGGCCGTTGCTCGGTGCAGGTAGGCGGCGACGGAGGCCAGGAGGAGTTCGTTGCGTCCACCGCCCAGGCGGGCGGCGGCGGTGGTCAAGCGCTGGGCCTGCTGTTCGTCGAGGTGGGTGACCCGGCGGATGAAGGACGGAGAGGGGGGTGCGCTCGCGGAGGTGAGCCCGACCGCTCCGGGGGCGTTCGCCAGCCGTTCGGTCCAGTAGGCGCGGTCGCGGGCGAAGCGTTCGGACGCCCGGTAGCCCGCTTCCTCGTCCAGGAGGCGGGTGAGCGGGGCGAAGGGGGTCTGGGGTACTTCCTGGCCCGAGGCGAGCGAGGAATAGACGGCGGCGAACCGCCGGGCGAGCAGCTTGTAGCTGTATCCGTCGAGCAGGATGTGGTGTGCGCGCAGGAACCAGAAGTACCGGTCCGGGGCGACGGTGAAGAGCGCCTGGGTGAAGAGCGGACCGTCCGTGAGGTCGGCCGGCTTCGCCATGTCGGCCCGGATCCAGGCTTCGGCCGCCCCGCGCGGGTCACTCTCGGAACTCACGTCGACACGGTGGAGCGTCCACCCGTCGGATGCCGAGACCTGGCAGCGGGGCCCGTCCCCTGTGTCGAGGAAGCGCAGAGCGAACGTACCCGCCTCGGCCACCGCTTGGCGCAGGGCGCTCTCGAAGGGCCCCGGGTCGACTCGCCCGTGGATCTCCATGTACTCGGCCGTGTTGTAGGCGGCGTTCGTGGGATCGAGTCGCTGCGCGAACCAGAGGCCCTCCTGGGCTTTCGTCAGCGGGCGACTGGCTTCCTGGTGGACGGACATGGCACCAACCCTCAGTAGGCGTCTGTAGTTCGGTGAGCGGGGTCCGAACCGCGTGGTGCGGTGGCGGCAGGCAGGGGTGAGATTCCGCTGCGGTCCGATCGCGGGAAGAGTGGAACCTGTTTACCGGCCTGGCATCGGCACATCGACGAAATAGGGGCGGCACATGGAGGAAACAGAGTGCCGGTGAGTTCGGAACAATCCTGCGGGAGTTCACCCTGCATGAGGGGATCTGCGATGGTCAAGCGGTTCCGGTTGGCGTGGCGTGTGGGTTCGGACACGGAAGACCAAGTTGTTCAAGGGTTTGAGGCATCTGCTTGCCCAGTTCGAGGAAAGTTCGTTTCTGGACACGATTGAGGACTGACTATTCGTCATAAAGAAGCCGGTCGAGGGGGCAAGATGATGCTCATGGCATGTGCCACCTCGGGGATCCCTGCCGGGCAGCTCCTGGGAAGAGAGCGGAAGAACGGCGAAGTCGAGCCATATTCCACTGTGTGGTTGGGGAAGTCGGTGTGGCTGGGTAGCGTTCCTCCGGTCCTCGGTATTCGCGATCGAGGCTGCGACGGGAGGACGGGGATACCTCGGTGGGTGGGCGCGGAGTTCCTTCCGGCAATAGTCGCCCCGCTCGTTTCGGTGCCGGATGAACAAGGCAAGGTCGACACGCCGGATACGAATGAGAGGCGTATCACGTCGGACAGCCTCTTTGTCTTCTGGTAAGTATCTGGATCAGAGAAATCTTCCAGCGGTGAAAGCGCTACTCGGTATGGCCGTCGGCAGAGCCGCTGGCGTTGCCCCGAGGCAGGGCGGACGTGCCGGCTGGACAGTGGACAAGAGGGGTAGTCGTATGCACCGCACGTTATGCCCGGCGGAGACCATCTATGTGGCGCAGCGCAGCCGTGCCGTGTTGTCCTGCACCGTCCGCGGCCCACTCGACGAGAAGGTCCTCGCCGAGGCGTTCGCCGTCAAGCTCGCGGAGCACCCTTCGCTCCGCTGCCGCATCGCCCAGCGGGACGCTGCTCACGTACTGGAACCCCTCACCGAGGAGGAGCTTCCCCGTCTCCTCGTACGCGAGGGCGGCCCCCACTCCTACGCCGAGGAGTTCAACTCCCCTCTTCCCGTGGGTGGTCCGCTCATCCGCGCCACCCTGTGGCGCAGCGGCGCCACCGCGCGAGAGCACCTGATGACGCTGAGCGTGGACCACACCGTGACCGACGGGCACAGTGCCATCGCCCTGCTCCGCGGACTGTGGGACACCTATGCGGAGTTGAGTAAAGGTCAGGAAGCGGACACGGACCGGAAGACGAGCTATCCCGTTCCCGTCTCCGCGCTGCTCCCCCCGGTCGCCGCCGAGGACACCGCCGAGCACCTCGCTCGAAGGATCGAGCAGGCACGCCGCCGCCCGGTGGCCTGCCTGCCCTACGAGGCGACCGGTGCCGACCGCGGTCCAAGCGGCCGCGAGATCAACGTGATCCGGGTCCTCCTCGAAGCCGCCCAGACCGAACGCCTGCTGCGACTGGCCAAGGCCGAAGGGGTCTCGGTGCACGGCCTGGTGGCCGCGGCCATGCTGCTCGCGGTTCGCCGCCGGATGGGCGCCACTCCCGGAGCGAGTTCCCTGGGCTGTCTCTCTCCGGTCGACCTCCGGTCCCGACTGACCCCGCCGTTGGCCATGGAAATGATGGTGCCGGCGGTCACCTCCTGTCTGGACGTTCTGGAGGTGGCGCCGGACGACGACCCCTTGGAACTCGCCCGTGAGGTGACCCGGAACCTGCACGCGGCCCTCGACCGAGGGGACTTCCTGCACGAGACGCAGATCCTCGCAGCGGTGCCCAAGCACCCCGAGCTCCTGGCCACGAGCGTGATCGTCACCAATATGGGCCGGGTGGAGGGGCCCGCCGCCCCGCCCGGTCTCGACATCGACGACGTCCGTCTGGCCCCTGCCCGTGAGCACTACTTCCCCCAGGCCGGGCGCGGTCCGGTCATGGGTTGCGTGGTCTCCTTCGACGGTCGACTCGGCGTCGAACTCCCCTACAGCACCGCATGCTTCACTGAGAAGCAGATGAACGAGGTGACCGACGGCCTGCGTTCGGTCCTGCTCGGTTTCGCCCAGGGCGAGGGCGCCGAGGGGTGCGTGGCGGTCCCGGCATGAGTCCCGTCACCTCCGCGTTGCTGCCCCGCGCCCAGGCAGGGGACCGCGAAGCGATGAACGACATACTCCTCCACATAGCTCCGTTCGTCGGACGGCTGTGCCTTCCGATCGCCCGCCGGCACAGCTCGGACGCCGCACAGGAGGCCATGCTCGCGATCTACCGGGGCATCGGAGGGCTACGGGAACCGGAGGCGTTCTACGGCTGGGTGCGCGCTGTCACCGTGCGGGAGGCGGTGCGCACCTCTCGGCGCCTGGACCAAGGGCCGACCGACGACCTGACCGACCGCGCCCTGGAAGGGAACCCGCTCGACACGGTGCACATCTGCGACGCGATGGACCGGCTCTCCGCCCAGCATCGTCAGGTGCTCACCCTGCGCGCCGTCTACGGAATGAACGAAGAGGAGATGGCCGCCACCCTGGCGCTGCCGGTCGGCACCGTCCGCTCGCGGTTGCACCGTGCCCGGAGGAACTTCCAGGACGCTTGGCACCAGCGGTCCGCCTGAGTGGACCCCTTGCGGGACGGCCGCCCGTACGTCGCCGGAACCGGGCGCGCCGGATGCGTGCTCGGTTCCGGTGCCGCCTGTCCCCGGCCGCCACCTCACCCGTGCCGCGCCTGCGCCGGGCGGGCGGATCGGGACGGCCCCTGCGCCAGTGCCGAGGCTCAGCGGAGGGTAGCGAAGCGGATGGCGTCGGCGGCGGCGACTCCGGGGTGACGGCGCACTGCTCCCAGGTCCTCCCGGTCAAGACCCCGAGGCGTAGAGCCCGGACACGCCGGTCCGGCGGCCTGCGTCCGCGGTGCCGTTCCGACTTCCGCCCGCGCGGTGATCCCGTCCCGGTCGAAGGCCGCCGGATCGTAACCGGCCGCCCGCAGCTCGGCGACAAGCTCACCGTGCGGGCCACTCCCGGCCCCGCCCGGGGTGTCGAGGGACTGCAGCACCTCGGCCAGTCCCCAGACGCCGCCGATGTCCTCGGCCGGTACGTCGGCGCGACGCCCGCCGACGCAGCGCACCGCCCGCTCCGCGCCGGCCGTACGCGGCAGTGTCTTCTCCAGCGTGATCCCGTGCTCCAGGGTGTGGTGCAGCGAGCCGACGGCGATCTGGGTCCGTCCGACTTCGTGGGCGACGCCGATCACCTCGCTGACGGCGTCCTCGACGAAGAGCTTGGTCAGCCCGTCCAGGTCGTACGCGGTGAACGCCGTGGCGAGGGCGTCGGGGGTCTCGCGGTCGGGAGCCGTACGGCGGGCGAGCGCAGCTGCCCGCTGGAGCCGGTCCGCCCGTTGTCTACTCCGCGCCGCGCGGCCGGCCAGGACAGGGCGGCTCCGGCTTGCGGCCGACGTCCGGGGCGAACGGCCTGCCGCCGCCAGGCTCTCCTGGCAGCGACGCCCTGGCGGAGCAAGTGCACGACAGAGAACAGTCCCTCTTCCCGGGACATCAGCACCGTGTCCCAGCCCGATACAAGGCATCTCACCTGCGAGAACGATCCGCGTTAGCGGCTCGTGACGCGCGCTTCTTGCCATCAGGCCGTGTCGGGGTGCCCGTGCGCCGGGCGGCGGGCCGGCAGTCGTCGTCGGGCTTCCGGGAGCTGCGCGGGTGGGTCGCCGTCGGTCCCGCGGTGCCGAGCGGGCAGCATCGCCTGAGCCGCCCGCCCTGTGCGCGCGGCCCCGGACGGCCACGGGCCGGCTCGGACACCCGGACGTCCTGTGACGACGATCACTCCGCTTCTTCGCGTGCGATGTCGACCGGACGCCCGGCGGGGGGCGTATGTCCCGTGAAGCAAGAGATCTGGGAGAACGCGTTGACCGTCGAGGAGTTCGAAGATTTCTACGCCCAGAAGGTCGCCTGCCTGACGGGGCAGTTGTACGTGATGCTCGGCGACCTGCACGAGGCGCAGGACGTCGTGCAGGAGGCGTTCGTCAAAGGGTGGACCCGTCGGCGGCAGATCGACCGCGACGGCCACCCCGAGGCATGGATCCGCACCGTGGCTTGGCGGTTGGCGGTCAGCCGGTGGCGCGGCCGGCGCCGTACGGCCGACGCCTGGAAGCGAGGGGGCGCGCCCCCGCCCCACGTCGAGGCACCGGGACCGGACCAGGTGGTGCTGGTCGACGCCTTGCGTGAGCTGCCGGGCCAACAGCGCCGCACCCTGACCCTGCACTACCTCTGCGACCTCACCGTCGAGCAGATCGCCGCCGAGACCGGACTCTCCGGCAGCACCGTCAAGACGCACCTGGTCCGCGGGCGGGCCGCACTCGCCCACCGCCTGCGGAACTCCCGCATCGAGGAGGGCCCCGATGTCTGACCCCCAGGACCCGCTGCGGTCCCTCTTCCGAGCGGCCGGGGACTTCGGGCGGAGCCGTGCCCACCCCGCGCCCGCCGCGCACATCACCGACCGCGGGAGGCAGTCGTACCGGCGGCGCCTCGCCGCGCTGGCGGCAGGCGCGTGCCTGCTTGTCGGCGGAGGCAGCGCTGCCGCGTTCACGCTGATGCGGAGCGACCCCGTGCCCGCTCCGCCGGCCGTCAGCCCCTCGCCCGCTCACACCTCTCCCGTTCCGTCGAGCGAGTCACCGTCGGGCAGTCCGACCGGCCTGGCGCCGTCGGGGTCGACCCGGCCGGGCTATCCGCCTCCGACGTCCACAGCACCGGGCACCTCGTGGCCGGGCACCTCGCCACGGCCGGGCACCTCGCCACGGCCGGACGGCGGCCCGTCCGCGACACGCACCGCTCAGGCCACCACTCAGCCGCAGTCGGGCGGTGCGTCGTACACAGCGGACTGACCCTGCCCTCTCGCCGCCCCCGGCGGACCGCCACCGGGTGGTTGCGCACGCCCGCCCGCGCCCCGCCGCACTCACCGATGCCCGAAAGATGACACTATGACCCTGACGCCGCCGCCGTTGCGCCGCCCCCGCTCCGTGCGCCCGAAGGCGCCGTGCCCGCAGGCACCGCGCGTGCGGATCCCGCCGCGGCCGTGCCTCCCGCCCCGGGTGACGCTCGGGACGCGGGCGGCCGCCCTGCTGGATCGTGCCGACCGCGAGGTGCTCTGGCTGTACCTGCTGACCCGGATGTCCCTGTGGGTCACCGCCTACTGCACCCGGTGGCTGTTCCCCGGCCGGTCCGACACCCGCGCCGCCGGCTCGGTCCTCGCCGCGTTCGAGCAATGGGACTGGCACCACTACCTGCACATAGCCCGCGACGGGTACTTCCCCGAACCGGCCGGCGGCGGCTCCGGGCAGGACGACGGCGACAACCGGGAGGCGTTCTTCCCCGGCTTCCCGCTGGCGCTGCGGGCCGTGCACGCGATGGTGCCGCACTGGACCGGCGCGGGTCTGCTGATCTCCTTCGTCGCCGGAGCCGTCGCGGTCCTGGCACTGGCCCGCCTCGCCCGCTGGTACCTGCCGGACCCCCGCGCCGGGCGGCGCACCGTCCTGCTCTTCCTGCTCTCCCCATGCGCGGTGTTCCTCGCCGCCGGCTACACGGAGGCGCTCTTCCTCGCGCTGGCCCTGCCCGCCTGGCTCGCCGCCCTGCGCCACCGCTGGCCGCTCGCGGCCGGCCTGACCACCCTTGCGACCACCGTGCGCGTCAGCGGCCTCTTCCTCGCCGCCGCCGTGGCCGTGCACTTCCTCCTCGCCGTCCGGTCCCGAGGCGACCTGCGGGCGCTGCCGTGGCTGGCCCTGCCCGCCGTCCCGGCGGCCCTGTACGCCTGGTACCTGCACGCACACACCGGTGACTGGCTCGCCTGGAACCACGCCCAGGAGCGCGGCTGGTACCGCGCGTTCCACACCCCGTGGGAGAGCTGGTCCGTCACCTGGGACGCGGCGTTCGACGGCGTGCACACCACCGGCTACGCCGTCATGTTCCAGGCCGAGCTCCTGTCGATGGTCGCCGGACTGGTCCTGTGCTGCGTCCAACTGCGGCGGCGGCGCTGGTCGGAGGCGGTGTACATCGGGCTCACACTGGCGGCGCTCGGCACCTCGTACTGGTACATGTCCCTGCCGCGGTCCACGCTGCTGTGGTGGCCGCTGTGGATCGGCCTCGCGGCCTGGAGCCTGCGCCGGCCGCGGGTCGCGACCGTGTACCTCTGCCTGGCCGCCCCCCTCGGCACGGTGTTCGCCGTCACCTTCCTGTCAGGGCGGTGGGCCGGATAGGGGTGACCGGCGGACCGCGGGACGCGGCGGCTCGCCGGGTTCGGTGAGATCGGGAGAGGCCCCGCGGCCAGGCCCTGGGCGCCCCGGGACACCCGGTCGGGCACGCCGACCGGCCGGCTTCGTCCCGCCGTCACCGGTGGTCCGCACGGGGCTGAGTGCCTCCTTCTGGACTCGTCAGAGGTCTTGGACGCGCCGGAAGGGACGGTCGGCCTCCAGCTCGAAAGCGGCCTCCAGCAGGGTGCGTTCGGCACCGGGGCGGCCGGAGAGCATGACGCCGATGGGTAGCCCGTCCTCCGTCGCACGGGCGGCGGGCAACGAGATCGCCGGCGTCCCGACGACGTTGTTGACGGGCGTGAACGCCACGTAGGCGAGGATCCGTTCGATCAGCGTCGGGTAGTCGACGCCCGGGGCGAGGTGACCGATCGGCGGCGTGGTGTGCGCGAGGACGGGGGAAAGGATCAGGTCCAGCCCGCGGAAGCCCGCCGCGTACGGCTCCCGGGTGCGCTTCAGTCTCCGCAGCACAGCTGGGGTGCCCCGCCAGTTCTCCAGGTAGGTCTCCCGCAGTCCCCGGCTGAGGGCGTCCATCCGGCGCCGGTCGAAGCCGTCGCCGAGGGTCCGGCCGGTGACGCCGAGGAGGAACGACAGCAGACCCCAGTAGGTGAGGAAGTCCTCCGTGAAGCGGGGGTCGATCGTCAACTCGACCGGCTCCACGGTGTGCCCGAGCCGTTCGAGAGTCTCCGCCGTCTCCGTGACAGCGGCCCGGGTGGCGGTGTCGGAGCGGACACCGTTCGGCGAGTCCGGCAGGAATCCGATGCGCAGCCTCCGCTCGGCGGGGCCCTCGACCAGGCCGAGGGGCGGCAGCTTCGGGTTCCGCCAGTGCGTCTCGGCGGCGGCGAGGAACACGGCGGTGTCCCGGACCGATCGGCTCACGATGCCGTCGGTGACGAGGTCGATGGGCAGTTGGCGGCTCTGCGCGTTCGGCAGGACACGGCCGCGGGTCGGCTTCAGCCCGACCAGTCCGCAGCAGGCGGCCGGGATCCGGATCGAGCCTCCGCCGTCGTTGGCGTGCGCGATCGGCACCGCCCCGGCCGCGACGAGCGCCGCGCTGCCGCCCGACGAACCGCCCGCGGAGAAGCCGGTGTTCCACGGGTTCCGGACGGGCTCGGCGTCTTCGTACTCCGTGGTCGGGCTGAATCCGAACTCGGGCAGCCGGGTCTTGCCCAGCACCGTGACGCCGCTGCTCACCAGCTGCCGGGCGAACGGGGCGTGCCGCCGTGCGGCCCTCGGAGTGAACGCCTCGCTGCCGTGACCGGTGGGAAGCCCCAGGTAGTCGGTGTTGTCCTTGACGAAGGTCGGCACTCCCGCGAAGGCGCCGCCCGCCACGGACCCGGTCACCGGTTGCTCGACGTGCACCTGGACGGCGTGGAGCCGCTCCTCCGCGACGGCGACGCGCGCCGCCGCGTCACGGGCGACCTCGGCGGCGCCGACGTCACCGCGCCGGATCGCCTCGGCGAGGCCGACGGCGTCGTGGTCGCCGAGGGCGTCGTCCCGGAAGACGTGCACCGTGGTCTGTTCCCCGAAAGTCGTCACCGCTGGCTCCGCCTCGACCGCGTGGATGGTTGCCCACCATCATCTCTTACCATCGAGTAACAAGCGAGGGTTTCGGACTCTGCCGCTGTACCGCTGTACGGGTCTGTCAAACGACGTTGGCCGGTCCCCCTTCCCGCAGCCGCCGCACTTCTCGGTTCCAGCCGGTCCTCCCTGTGCGCGGTGCCTTGAGTGGACGTCAACAGCGTTCAGGGGATGGCCTGCAGGGCTTCACTGGACACCCTCTGTGACCAGCGACCCTCAACCTGGCCTGTGGGGCCGTCCCCGTGGTGGCCGCAGAACTGCAGGCGGTGGCAGTGGAAGTCGACTCCTCGGCGCTGCGCATTCTCCCCGGATTCTCCCCAAGAGCACCGGACGACCCCTCTCAGACGTTCGCGTTTGCGAAGTCGTTCAGCTGGTCGCGGGGAGGTCGGCTACAGCCAGCGTCGCCGCTTGAAGACGAAGTACAGCCCTGTGCACACCCCCGCCATGAGGAGGATTGCGAACGGATACCCGCCGGCCCAGTGCAGTTCCGGCATGTGGTCGAAGTTCATGCCGTAGATGGTTCCCACCAACGTGGGTGCAAACAGGATGGCCGCCCACGAGGAGATCTTCTTGATCTCCTCGTTCTGCTCGAAGCCCGCCTCCGCCAGCGCGCGCATCTCCGCGTTCTGCTGCTGGGTCACGAGCGTGGCGTTGACCGTCAGGATCTCCGACAGGGCCTGGCGGAAGCCGTCCACACGTTCGCTCGTGTGGGTGACGTGGTCGGCGACGTCGCGGAGGTAGCGCTGGAGTTCCTCGTCCGTGCCGTACTTGGCGAAGCCGGCCATCAGACCGTGCAGCATGCCGACCAGGGGGCGGGTGGCGCGCTGGAACTCGACCATCTCGCGGGAGAGTTCGTAGGTGCGACGGGAGACCGCCGGGTCTCCGCCGAAGACCTCGGTCTCGATCTCGTCGATGTCGTTCTGCACCCCCTCGACCACCGGCGCGTAGCCGTCCACCACCGCGTCGAGGATGGCGTACAGGACCGCCTCGGGCCCCAGGGCGAGGAGTTCGGGGTTCTCCTCCATACGGTGACGCACCGCCGAGAGGTCGGGTGCGTCGGCGTGGCGGACCGTGATCACGAAGTCCCGGCCGACGAAGACGTGGAGCTCCCCGAAGTCGACCTCCTCCGGGGCGTCGAGGTAGCGCGCCGCGCGCAGGACCACGAAGAGGGTGTCCCCGTAACGCTCCAGCTTGGGGCGCTGGTGGGCCTCCATCGCGTCCTCGACGGCGAGCTCGTGGAGGTCGAACTCGGCCGCAAGGGAGTGGAGCTCCGTCTCCGAGGGGCGGTGCAGGCCGATCCACGCCATGCCGTCGGGTGCCTCGCGCAGCTGGCGGAAGGTCTCGGCGAGGGTGTCGGGTGACGAGACCTGGCGGCCGCCCCGGTAGAGCGTCGCCTGCACCACGCTCGCTTTGTCCTCAGGCGCTCCCTCGGGGCCGGTGTCCGGTTCCGGACGAGACCGCGGGGCGGCGGGATCGGTCCGGCGGCGCCGCGCGGGGCGGGGGTGGCGATCCGACACGGTGGCTCCACCTCCGTGGTGCGTGATCGGGGTCGGCTGTCGGGACTCCGTGCAGGATATACGGGGTGAGTCGCGCGGGCGCGGCAGCCTCGGCCACCTCCCCGGGCGACCCGTGCGGGCCATGCTTGCGGACCGGACCTGTCCCCAAGGCTGGGTAGCGTGCCGTCCATGGCCCCCAAGACGACGCCCCCGGTGCTCTCCGTCCGTGCGCTGAACCGTGCCACGCTGGCCCGCCAACTGCTCCTGAGCCGTGCCACGATGGCCCCCGACGAAGCTGTCTCCCATCTCCTCGGCCTCCAGGCGCAGAACACCAAGCCGCCCTACTACGCACTCGCCGCCCGGCTCGCGGACTTCCGGCCCGAGGACCTGTCCACCCTGATGGAGGAGCGGGCGGTCGCCCGGATCGTGACGCTGCGGTCCACCCTCCACACCCACACCGCCGCTGACGTGCTCACCCTGCGGCCCTTGGTGCAGGGAGCCCGGGACCGTGAGGTGAGGATCTTCCGCAAGGGCCTGGACGGCGTCGACCTCGACCGGCTGGCGACGCTCGCCCGCCGGTTCGTCGAAGAACGTCCCCGGACCCCGAAGGAGATCCGTGAGGCACTCCTCGCCGAATGGCCGGACGCCGACCCGCAGGCCCTCACCGTCGCCGCCCGCTGCCGGCTGCCGCTCGTCCAGGTGACCCCGCGCGGCCTGTGGCGCCGCGGCGGACAGGTCTGTCTGACGACCGCCGAGCACTGGCTCGGCCGTCCCGCCGAGCCGGTCCCCGCCCCGGACGACACCGTGCTGCGCTACCTCGCCGCCTTCGGCCCGGCGTCCGTCAAGGACATGCAGACCTGGTGCGGTCTCACTCGCCTCCGGGAGACTTTCGAACGCCTGCGCCCCCGCCTCCTCGCCTTCCGGGACGAGCAGGGCGTCGAGCTCTTCGACCTGCCGGACGCGCCACGCCCCGACGGGGAGACCCCCGCGCCGCCGCGCTTCCTTCCCGAGTTCGACAACCTGCTCCTCTCGCACGCCGACCGGAGCCGGGTCGTGGCCGCCGAGCACAAGGTCCGCACGTGGAAGGGCAACCAGCCGTACCGCGTCTTCCTGCTCGACGGCTTCCTGGCCGGACTCTGGCGGATCGAGGAGACCGAGCAACGCACGACGATGACCATCGAACCCTTCGGCCTGCCGAACCGTACCCGGCGGGCGGAGCTGACCGAGGAGGCCGAGCGGATGCTGGCGATCATGGCACCGGCGGGCGTACCCCACACGATCGCCTTCGGCACCGTGGCCCGCTGACCGACCGGACCGCGGGCCAGGGGCCGCCGGGGTGATGGTCCGGAGGGGCCGCCGGGGCCCTACGGCAGCAGCCCCGCCCGGCGGGCCGTCACGACCGCCTCCCAGCGGGTGCGGGCGCCCAGCTTGCGCATCGCCGAGCGCAGGTATCCCTTCACGGTCTCCGGTCGCAGCCCCAGCCGGTCCGCCGCCGCCGCGTTCGTCGCCCCCGGTGCCACCGCCGCGAGGACGTCCAGCTCGCGAGGGGTGAGCGTCAGCTCCACCGGCCGCGCCGGCCCCGTGGCCGCGGTCTCCAGCCGTCCGCACACCGCGAGGAGCCGGGCCCGCAGTTCCGGGTCCGGGACCCGGGGTGCCAGTGCGTGCAACTCGCCGTGGGCCTGCCGGACCTCCTCCCACGACGGCCCCGGCACCGCCTGCCGCTCGGCCGCCAGGAGTCGCCGCGTCTCGTCCCTTACCGCGAGCGCCTGTTCCACGTCCCGGGCCGCCGCGACCGCGGCGTCGAAGACCCGCTCGCCGATCGGCAGGGCGTCGCGCAGCGCACCGTACAGCACGCCCCGGACCTTGCGCCGCACGACCAGGGGTACCGCGATCACCGAACGCAGACCCTCCACCGAGACCGGACGGTCGTACTCGTGCGTGATGTGCCGGGCCGCCGGATAGTCCGTGACCGCGCAGGGCCGTGACAGCCGCAGGCATTTGCCGCCGAGTCCGCTGCCCGTCGAGACCGCCAGACCGCGCAGGGCGGGCGTCACCGCACCGTCCAGCTCGGCGATCCGCAGTCGGCGGCCGTCGTGCAGCAGCCCGCCGAAGACCACCGGGAGTCCGGTGGCGCGGCGCAGCCGCAGCAGCGCGGCGCGCAGCTCCACCGTTTCCGTCCGCTCGGACACGGAACCTCTCCTTCACCCCCGAACGGGGGTAGTGAGACCTGGGTCACCGATTACACGATGTCCGGGACCGGTCCCGCAACCAGGAGGACACATGACGGCAAGCAGCGCGACGGAGAGGTTCCGGGCCGCCCGCGACTTCCTGCTCCGGCACCGTGAGGACTACGAGACGGCGTACGAGGGCTTCGAGTGGCCGCGGCCGGACCGTTTCAACTGGGCGCTGGAGTGGTTCGACGTCATCGCCGCCGACAACGACAGGACCGCCCTGCACATCGTCGAGGAGGACGGCCGCGAGACCAGGCTGAGCTTCGCCGAGATGTCCGCCCGCTCGAACCGGGCCGCCAACTGGCTGCGCTCCCGGGGTGTGCGTGCGGGGGACCGGATCATCGTGATGCTCGGCAACCAGACGGAACTCTGGGAGACCGCGCTCGCCGCGATGAAGCTGCGCGCCGTCGTCATCCCGGCGACGCCACTGCTCGGCCCGGCCGACCTGCGCGACCGCGTCGAGCGCGGCCGGGCCCGGCACGTGATCGTGCGCGCCGAGGACGCCGCCAAGTTCGACGACGTACCAGGCGAGTACACCCGGATCGCCGTCGGTGGCGGGGCGCGCGCCGACTGGCTGGGTTACGAGGCGGCGTACGGCGAGCCGGACACCTTCGAGCCGGACGGCGTCACCCACGCCCACGACCCGCTCATGCTCTACTTCACCTCCGGTACCACCGCCCGCCCCAAGCTGGTCGAGCACACCCATGTCTCGTACCCGGTCGGGCACCTCGCCACCCTGTACTGGATCGGCCTCCGGCCCGGCGACGTCCACCTGAACATCTCCTCGCCCGGCTGGGCCAAGCACGCCTGGTCCAACCTGTTCGCGCCGTGGAACGCGGAGGCGACCGTCTTCATCCACAACTACACGCGCTTCGACCCCGCCCGTCTGATGGCCGAGATGGACCGCAACGGCGTCACCTCCTTCTGCGCCCCGCCGACCGTCTGGCGGATGCTGATCCAGGCCGACCTCACCCAGCTGCGCACCCCGCCCCGCGAGGTCGTCGCGGCGGGCGAGCCGCTCAACCCCGAGGTCATCGACGCCGTGCGCCGCTCCTGGGGTCTCACCATCCGGGACGGCTTCGGGCAGACCGAGACCGCCGTCCAGGTCTCCAACAGCCCCGGCCAGCCGCTGAAGGCGGGCTCGATGGGCCGGCCGAGTCCCGGATACCGGGTCACGCTCGTCGACCCGGTGAGCGGCCGCGCGGACGTGGCGGAGGGCGAGATCTGCCTCGACCTCTCCGCCGCCCCGGTGGGCCTGATGACCGGGTACCACGGCGACCCGGAACGCACGGCCGAGGCGATGGCCGACGGTTACTACCGCACGGGCGACATCGGCTCCCGCGACGCCGACGGGTACATCACCTACATCGGGCGCGCCGACGACGTCTTCAAGGCGTCCGACTACAAGATCTCGCCGTTCGAGCTGGAGAGCGCGCTCCTGGAGCACGAGGCGGTCGCCGAGGCCGCGGTCGTGCCGGCTCCCGACGCACTGCGGCTGGCGGTCCCCAAGGCGTACGTGGTCCTCGCCGAGGGGTGGGCGGCGGACGCCGGCACCGCGAAGCTGCTCTTCGCCCATTCGCGCGCCGTGCTCGCCCCGTACAAGCGGGTACGCCGGATCGAGTTCGCCGAGTTGCCGAAGACCGTCTCCGGCAAGATCCGCCGCATCGAACTGCGCGAGCGCACGGCCAAGGGCGAGGGCACGGAGTACACCGAGGGGGATCTGGGATGAGCCTGTCCTACACGCACGGCACGAGCCGTACGCCGCTGCTCGGCGACACCATCGGTGCCCATCTCGACCGGGCCGTCGCCACCTGGCCGGACCGCGAGGCGCTGGTCGACGTCGCGAGCGGGCGCCGCTGGACGTACGCCGCCTTCGGTGCGGACGTCGACCGGCTCGCGGACGCCCTGCTCGGCAGCGGGGTAGCCAAGGGGGACCGGGTCGGTATCTGGGCGGTGAACTGCGCCGAGTGGGTACTGGTGCAGTACGCGACCGCCCGGATCGGCGCGATCATGGTGAACATCAACCCGGCCTACCGCGCCCACGAGCTGGAGTTCGTGCTCCAGCAGGCCGGTATCTCCCTGCTCTTCGCGTCCCTGAGCCACAAGTCGAGCGACTACCGCGCGATGGTCGAGCGCGTGCGGCCCGCCTGTCCCGCGCTACGGGAGGCCGTCTACATCGGCGACCCGAGCTGGGACGCCCTGCTCGCCCGGACCGCGGGGGACCTGCGCCCGGCGGAGCTGTCCTGCGACGAACCGGTGAACATCCAGTACACCTCGGGCACCACCGGGTTCCCGAAGGGCGCCACCCTCTCGCACCACAACATCCTCAACAACGGCTACTTCGTCGGCGAGATGATCGCCTACAGCGAGCAGGACCGCATCTGCATCCCGGTGCCCTTCTACCACTGCTTCGGCATGGTCATGGGCAATCTCGCGGCGACCTCGCACGGTGCCTGCATGGTCATTCCCGCGCCGTCCTTCGACCCGGCGGCCACCCTCCGCGCGGTCGAGCGGGAGCGGTGCACCTCCCTGTACGGCGTCCCGACGATGTTCATCGCGGAGCTGAACCTCCCCGACTTCGCCTCGTACGACCTCTCCACGCTGCGCACCGGCATCATGGCCGGCTCGCCCTGCCCGGTGGAGGTGATGAAGCGGGTGGTCGCCGAGATGAACATGGCCGAGGTGTCGATCTGCTACGGCATGACCGAGACCTCACCCGTGTCCACCCAGACCCGGCGCGACGACGACCTGGAGCGGCGCACGGGCACCGTCGGGCGGGTCATGCCGCACGTCGAGGTGAAGGTCGTCGACCCGGTCACCGGCCTCACGGTGGAGCGCGGCACGGCCGGCGAGCTGTGCACCCGCGGCTACGGAGTGATGCTCGGCTACTGGAACGAGCCGGAGAAGACCGCGGAGGCCGTCGACGCGAGCCGCTGGATGCACACCGGGGATCTGGCGGTGCTCCGCGAGGACGGCTACGTCCGGATCGTCGGCCGCATCAAGGACATGATCATCCGGGGTGGTGAGAACGTGTACCCGAGGGAGATCGAGGAGTTCCTGCACGGCCACGAGAAGATCGCCGACGTGCAGGTCGTCGGCGTTCCCGACGCCCGCTACGGCGAGGAGATCCTCGCCTGCGTGATCCCGCGCGACCCGGCGGACCCGCCGGCCCTGGACGAGATCACCGCCTTCTGCCGCGGCCGGCTGGCGCACTACAAGATCCCGCGCGCGGTGGAGATCCTCGACGAGTTCCCGATGACGGTCAGCGGCAAGGTGCGCAAGATCGAACTGAGGCAGCGGTACGGCGAAGCCTGAGGCCCGGCCGGTGCGCGCCAGGGTCGTCGGCCGGCGTACGACGCGGTCCCGCGGCCGGTACCCGCGGGACAGTGTCGTACGCCGACGCCCGGCTCGGAGCCTGTCGGGTGGCCTTCGCCCGACAGGCTCTCAGCCGTCCGAGGGCTGGAGCCGGGGGACCGGCACCAGGTCGCGGCGCATGCAGATCCGCGGCCAGGTGGCCAGTCCGTGCGCGGCCTCGGCCCGCTGGATGGCGCGCAGGCCCTCGGTCAGTTCCGGATCCGACGCGGCCAGGTCGCGGAAGCCGAGCCGCCGGTAGTACGGAGCGTTCCACGGGACGTCGTTGAAGGTGGTCAGCGTCAGCGCGGTCAGGCCGCGCGCCGCCGCACCGGCAGCCAGATGCTCGATCAGTGCCCGGCCGATGCCACGCCGGGCGGCGACCGGATGCACCGAGACCTGTTCGATGTGGGCCGCTCCGTCGACCGTGTCCGTCAGCAGGTAGGCGACCGGCCGGTCGCCCGGGTCGACGGCCACCCAGGCACGTCCGGCCAGGCGGTAGGCGTCGAGAACGTCCAGGGGCAGGGGCTCGTCGTCGGCGACGGCCGTCATGCCGAGGGAGCGGAAGGGGTCGCCCGCCGCTCGTTCGATGTCCTGGAGCAGCGGGAGTTCGGCCGGTGCGGCCGCTCGGATGCGCATGACCCAGTATGGCGCGGAGTCAGCCGGAACCGCCCCCACCCTCACCCTCACTCCAGCTCCCGCCTCCGCCCGCCGTTCCGTCCCCGGGTCCGTCGTGCCGGGCCGAGTACCAGCCGCGCCCGGTGACGTGGTCGTCGGTCCGGCCGCCGTGCCCGAGCAGGCCGCCGTCGCGTGAGAAACGCGGTAGGAAGAGAGCGAGCGCCGGATCGCCGTAGAGCGCGACGTACAACTGGACGAGTTCGCCGTCGGTGACCTCGCCGCGGTGGGCGGGCAGTGGATGCCGCTCGCGCAGTCCTCGCAGGAGCCGGCGGGCGGCGCGGGTCGTCACGGGCAGCCGCAGCAGGACGAGCGCGACCGCGCCGGGCACCGCGGCGAGGCCCAGGGCGAGGGCGAGTCCCGTGCGCGACGGCTCGGTCACCAGCAGCCCGGCCGGCACCGTCGCGACAGCGCCGACGAGCAGCACGCGCGCGGTCCACAGCCGGCCGACGGGGCGGACCAGTCCCGCCATGCCGAGTTCCGCCCGCAGGGCGTCGAGGGCCTGCCGCGCCCGGGGGCGCGTGGTCAGCACCCCTATGCCCAGGGCGCGGTGCAGCGAACCGTGCACCCCGAGCTGGAGTGGGTCCCGGGTCTTCCCGGGCCCGCCGTTGGCCCGAATCGTGCCCCTGCGGCCCGCCGCCACGGCACCCCGCTGGTGCAGGGCGACGAGTGCCACGGTGACGGCCGCCCGCCGTCCGCCCCGGAGCAGCGCGAGCGCCTGCGGAGCCAGGTTCCCCCAGTCCATGCTGCGCGTTCGCAACAAGGCCACGGCGCACAGCAGTTGCCCGCAGGCCGCACCGATGAACCACCACATCTCCGTCGGCATGGAGCCCCACCCCCGAAGATGTTGTGCCCGGGGAACCGTGATCATCACGCGTGAATGGCCGAATTCTGAGGGAGATTTGAGCTGCCGGCGACGGCCGTCGGCGCACCGCGCGCGGCCCGGCGGAAAGGGTGCCGGAGGCTTTTCTCAGACGCCGTCGGAGGCGAGATCGCCCGCCGCGCCGTTGACCGGTTGTGGAGTGCCGGTGAGATCGAGCACGAAGAGGGGGACCCCTAGTTCGTCGGCGCGGGACCGCGCTTCCGGGGTGTAGCCGGCCAGTGAGAAGAAGACGCTCACGGCCGAGGTGCTGAGACCGTTCAGCCAGAGGCACTCCACGGCCCGCAGCGAGGCCGGGCGGGTGCTCGGGTCGACCTGGGCGACGAGGCCGGGTGCCCGCAGGTCGACCCCGCCGGTCACTCGTTCCTCGGGCTGGACCACGTCCCGGAAGCCGAGCCAACGCAGGTATCCGGCGGACGCGGCCACCGCGTCCCGGGCGGTCCGGATGGTCACCGGCCGGAACGAGGAGCGCGTGGGGTGCGGGTACGGCGCGGTAGGCGGCACCGGGATGTGGGCGGGGTAGCGGTCGGAGAACGGTCGGTGGCCCCCGCCCGTGGCGCGTGCCGGGGCGCGGTAGCCCGTCCCGGGGGCGACCGGGGGCGGTGGGTCGCCCCCGTCTTCGCCGGTCTCACGGGCGGGTCCGGTGACACCCCCGGCCGGCGGTTCCGCGGCTGGTTCGGAGGTTCGGCCGTAGGCCGGGCCGAGGCCGCGGTCGACGGTCCGGTCCGAGATCCACTGGCGGTCCGGACCGGGCTCCGCGGGTGTTCCGGTGCCCGTGCCGAGGTCCGGCCCCGCCCGACGGGCGTCCCGGGCGTCGTGCACCGCACCGGACACGCCCGGTGCGGACGATGACGTCCCCGACGTCGTCCCCGTGTCCGTCCACTGCTCCGGTGCCGCCCCCCAGGTCGTGCCCGCCCCGGGGGCGGCGCGGGTTCCCGGAGGTGTTCCGGCGTGCGCGGGTCCGTCCCCGTGGCCTTCCGGCGGGGCGCCGGCGTTCCCTCCCCCTCCGTCGCCGGTGTCCCGGGCGGCATGGGCGGTGGTGGAGGTGTCCGCCGGCCGGTGGCCGGATCCCGTATCGCCGCCCGGCGCGCCCTCCGTCGTGCCCGCGCCCCGTACCGGCACGCGCAGGACCGTGCCGCAGGCGCACCCGAGTTCCGGGTGCGGCCACGCGTCCTCCCGCCCGCAGGCGGGGCAGGGCACCACGACCCACTCGTCCGACCAGTTGCGGTGTGTGACCGGCTCACACGTCGCGCCCGGGACCACGGGGGGTGCGACCGGGGCGCCGCAGGCGCACGGGAAGGCGGGCGCCGTGTACGCGTGCGTACGGCGGCACTCCGGGCAGCGCACCGGTACCGACTCACCCACTCCGAACCCCCTGACGTTCCACCCCATCGTCTCTCAATCCGCCACCGGAGGGGGTGTACTTCGGCCAACGTCCCCGAGCTTTCCCTTGACGGTTCTCACCACCCCGACCTACATTGCTTCCACATAGCAGAACATTACTTCCGCAATACGGAATCGGAGTCCACGAGACGGTGGCGCACCCGACTCCGCCTGGCTGAAGCAGGAGCCCTCCCATGCCCCGTATGACCGCCGCCGCAGCGGCCGTTGAGATCCTCAAGCGCGAAGGCGTCACCCACGCGTTCGGCGTGCCCGGCGCGGCCATCAACCCCTTCTACCGAGAGCTCAAGAACGTCGGCGGTGTCAGCCACACGCTCGCCCGCCACGTCGAGGGCGCCTCGCACATGGCCGAGGGGTACACCCGCGCCAAGGCGGGCAACATCGGTGTCTGCGTCGGTACTTCGGGTCCCGCCGGCACCGACATGATCACCGGCCTCTACTCGGCGATCGCCGACTCGATCCCGATCCTGTGCATCACGGGCCAGGCGCCGGTCTCGAAGCTCCACAAGGAGGACTTCCAGGCCGTAGACATCGCCACGATCGCCAAGCCGGTCACCAAGGCCGCCACCACCGTGCTGGAGGCCGCCCAGGTCCCGGGCGTCTTCCAGCAGGCATTCCACCTGATGCGCTCCGGCCGCCCCGGCCCGGTCCTCATCGACCTGCCGATCGACGTCCAGCTGACCGAGATCGAGTTCGACCCGGAGACCTACGAGCCGCTGCCGGTCTACAAGCCGCGGGCCACCCGCGCCCAGGCGGAGAAGGTGATCCGCTTCCTGCTCGACTCGGAGCGCCCGCTGATCGTCGCCGGCGGCGGCGTCATCAACGCCGACGCCTCCGACCTGCTCGTCGAGTTCGCCGAGCTGACCGGCATCCCGGTCATCCCCACCCTCATGGGCTGGGGCGTCATCCCCGACGACCACGAGCTGGCCGCCGGCATGGTCGGCGTCCAGACGGCGCACCGCTACGGCAACGCGACCTTCCTCGAGTCGGACCTCGTCCTCGGCATCGGCAACCGCTGGGCCAACCGCCACACCGGCTACAACCTGGACGCGTACACCAAGGGCCGCACGTTCGTCCACGTCGACGTCGAGCCCACCCAGCTCGGCAAGATCTTCGCCCCGGACTTCGGCATCGCCTCCGACGCCAAGGCCGCGCTGGAGCTCTTCATCGAGGTCGCCACGGAGCTCAAGTCCCGCGGCGAACTGCCGGACTTCAGCGCCTGGGCAGCCTCCGCCCAGGAGCGCAAGGCGACCCTCCAGCGCCGTACGCACTTCGACGCCGTGCCGATGAAGCCCCAGCGCGTCTACGAGGAGATGAACCGCGCCTTCGGCCCGGAGACCCGCTACGTCACCACCATCGGCCTGTCTCAGATCGCCGCGGCGCAGTTCCTGCACGTCTACAAGCCGCGCCACTGGATCAACTGCGGCCAGGCGGGGCCGCTCGGCTGGACCATCCCGGCCGCGATCGGTGCCGCCACGGCAGACCCGGAGACCCCGGTGGTCGCCCTCTCCGGCGATTACGACTTCCAGTTCATGATCGAGGAGCTGGCGGTCGCCGCCCAGCACAGGATCCCTTACGTCCACGTCCTGGTGAACAACGCCTACCTGGGCCTGATCCGGCAGGCGCAGGGCGGTCTGGGCATCAACTTCGAGGTCAACCTGGAGTTCGAGAACATCAACACCCCGGAGATCGGCGTCTACGGCGTCGACCATGTCAAGGTCGCGGAGGGCCTGGGAGTCAAGGCGATCCGCGTCGAGGACCCGGCCGAGCTGGGCGAGGCACTGGAACGGGCCAAGAAGATGGCTCAGGAGTTCCGTGTCCCCGTCGTCGTCGAGGCGATCCTGGAGCGCGTCACCAACATCGCGATGAGCAAGACGGTCGACATGAGCGATGTCACCGAGTTCGAGGAGCTCGCCACCGAGCCCGGCCACGCACCGACGGCGATCAAGCCCCTGACCGTCTGATCCGACGGTTCACCGAGCGGCCCCCGCCCCGCGTGCGAAAGCACCGGGGCGGGGGCCGCTGCCGTATCCCGTCACGCCCGTTGCCCGTCATACCGTCTTGGCGGGCTCGAACTGGTCATGCGTAGGATCGGTGGAGCCCAGGGGCTCTGGGTATGGCTCGTGGCCTGTTGCCCGTCGCCGTCGTTCTCGGCGGACCGGGGGCCGGCGGGTTCGGGCTGAAGCGCTCTCGGCTTCCGTTCTCGCTCACGGCGAGCACCGCCTGAGTCCGCCATGTCCGGAACCGCGGTCCGGCGGGTGCCCGCACGGGGTCACGGGCGCCGCGGTGGACAGAGGCGTCGACAGCGGGACCGGCGCGCCCGGGGTGAGGCACGACGGCCACCGCCGGGCGGGGCGGCCACCACGTCTCACGGGGATACCGGAGGCGGTGGGACCACCACGCATCAGCGTGGCCCCGGCAGCCACGCTCCTTGTCCCGCGGGTTGAGGGGCGACGCCCTGGAAGCCCCGGGAACGCTTCGTACCGGCGCGGTGCCCGGCCGATGACGCCCGGGTAGGGGAGCGGGGGCCGAGCTCTCCCGGCTCTCCCGGCTTTCCCGGGCGGATTGCGAGGCTGGATGCCGCGGAGATTGCCTGGATCCGTTCCGGTGGCGGCCTGTCCCGCCGACACGGCACCACCCCCGTCCACCGGCGTGTCCCCGGGTGCGCCGGCGGCCTGCCGACGCCTCGGGCCCGTGGCGCGGGCATGCGAAAGAGCGCGGAACCAGGGACCGTAAACCTGGTTCCGCGCTCTCGTCGTCGACCGCCCGACGGCGCGAGACCGGCGCGACAGGACGTTCGCGCTGCCGGGCGGTGCTCGGGGGAATCCCCGTGAGGGGACGCTGGGACCGCGGCGGGGGCGACGGACGCTCCGCGCGTGCCCCCTCCTTCAGGTCTGGAAGGGGAGCCGGTCGTCCTTACCACCGCACTGGCTCGCTCGCCGCCGCGGTCCTCACGCTTGTCCGTACCACCGGCCACCCCTCATCCGGGTCGGCGGTCCGGACGGCGTACGACACCTGACCTCCCGTCATGTGCCGCACGCGGTCTGGGTACCGAGGGGGTCAGTCCTCGCGCAGGGCGCGGACCGCCTCCTCGACGCGCTTGCCGTAGTCCGCGTCGGCGGCGGCGAAGTGCGCGAGGTTCTTCTCGATCACGTCCTCGCGGGAGACCTGGGACAGGCCGCCGGCGATGTTGGCGACCAGACGGCCCTTCTCGTCCTCCGACATCAGCCGGTAGAGCTCGCCGGCCTGGAAGAAGTGGTCGTCCTTGGCGTGCTCGGGCGCCGCGTGGGTGCCGGTCCAGCCGTGGACGGCGAGCGGCGCGGAGAGCGCTGCGTCCGTCTGCGCGGGGCCCTGGTACGAGTTGGGCTCGTAGTTCTTGTCGTGGCGCGAGCCCTGGCGGGTGGCCATGAAGCCGTCACGGCCGTAGTTCTCGGCCACGGTCGCCTTCGGGGCGTTCACCGGAAGCTGGGTGTGGTTGACACCGAGGCGGTACCGGTGGGCGTCGGCGTAGGCGAAGAGGCGGCCCTGGAGCATCTTGTCGGGAGAGGGGCCGATACCCGGGACGAAGTTGTTCGGAGAGAACGCGGCCTGCTCGACTTCGGCGAAGACGTTGTCCGGGTTGCGGTCGAGGACCAGACGGCCGACGCGCTGCAGCGGGTAGTCGCCGTGCGGCCACACCTTGGTGAGGTCGAACGGGTTGAAGCGGTAGTCCGCCGCCTCGGCGGCGGGCATGACCTGCACGTACAGCGTCCAGGACGGGTTCACGCCACGCTCGATGGCCTGCAGCAGGTCCGTCTGGTGCGAGTTGGCGTCCTGGCCGACGAGTTCGGCGGCCTGCCCGGCGGAGAGCGAACGGATGCCCTGGTTCGTCTTGAAGTGGTACTTGACGAAGAACGCCTCGCCCGCCTCGTTGGTCCACTGGTACGTGTGCGAGCCGTAGCCGTTCATATGACGGTACGAGGCCGGGATGCCCCGGTCGCCCATCAGCCAGGTGATCTGGTGCGTGGCCTCGGGGGCGTGCGCCCAGAAGTCCCAGACGTTGTCCGGCTCCTGCTTGCCCGTGAACGGGTCGCGCTTCTGGGAGTGGATGAAGTCGGGGAACTTGATCGGGTCCTTGATGAAGAACACCGGGGTGTTGTTGCCGACGAGGTCGTAGTTGCCCTCCTCGGTGTAGAACTTCAGCGCGAAGCCGCGCGGGTCGCGGACGGCGTCCGCGCCGCCGAGTGAGTCGGCGACGGTCGAGAAACGGATGAACGTCTCGGTCCGCTTGCCGACCTGGGAGAGGAAGTCCGCCTTCGTGAAGCCGGTGACGTCGTCGGTCACCTCGAAGTAGCCGTACGCGCCGGAGCCGCGGGCGTGGACCACTCGCTCCGGGATGCGCTCACGGTTGAAGCGTGCCAGCTTCTCCAGCAGCTGCTGGTCCTGAAGCAGGAGGGGTCCACCGACGCCGGCGGTGGCGGAGTTCTGGTTGTCGGCGACAGGGGCGCCGGACTCGGTCGTGAGCACGCGCTTCGACATCGTGACCTTCCGTACGGGAGCTGCACTGCTGGGGGTGCTCTGGAGCGTAAGGAGCCCCTGGAGCGACGTCAACAGTTTGTTGAAATTGAAGTGTGGTGCTCCGGGCGGCGGCGACGCCTGGGCGCGACAGGACAGGTGTCAGCGCCGCCGCCGCCCGGAGATCTGGGTCAGACCTGCCGGCCGGAGAGACGCTCGACGGCGCGCAGCAGGGCCGAGTGGTCCAGGCCGCCGTCACCCTGCGCGCGCAGGGAGGCGACGAGCTGGGCGACGACGGAGCCGACCGGGAGGGCCGCGCCGACGTTGCGGGCGGCGTCGGTGACGATGCCCATGTCCTTGTGGTGCAGATCGATCCGGAAGCCGGGCTTGAAGTCCCGGTTCAGGAAGTTGTCCTTCTTGCGGGTCAGTACCGTGGAGCAGGCCAGTCCGCCGTTGAGGACGTCCAGGGCGGCCTGGAGGTTCACGCCGGACTTCTCCAGGAAGACGACGGCCTCGGCGCATGCCTGGATGTTGACCGCGACGATGAGCTGGTTGGCGGCCTTCACCGTCTGACCGGAGCCGTGCGGGCCGCAGAGCACGATGGTCTTGCCCAGCGCCTCGAGGATCGGCAGGGCCTCGTCGAAGTCGGCCTGCTCGCCGCCCACCATGATGGACAGGACGGCCTCGATGGCGCCGGCCTCGCCGCCGGAGACCGGGGCGTCGATGACGCGGATGTCCTTCTCGGCGGCGTTCCCGGCCAGGTCGACGGAGGTCTGCGGGGTGATCGACGACATGTCGATGATCAGCGCGCCGGACCTCGCGTTCTCCAGGATGCCCTCGGGGCCGTACGAGATCGCCTCGACCTGCGGGGAGGCCGGGACCATCGTGATGATCACGTCGGCGTCCCCGACGGCCTCGGCGATCGATCCGGCGGCCGTGCCGCCGGCCGCGGCCAGACGGTCCAGCTTGTCCTGCTCCAGGGTGAAGCCGGTGACCTGGTAGCCGGCCTTCAGCAGGTTCTCGGACATGGGCGAACCCATGATGCCGAGGCCGATCCAGGCGATCGAGGGACGGGTGGGCTGGGAGGAGCCAGCGGGGTTGCTCATGGGGAGGGTGCCTCTCGGAAATCTGGTGGTACGGGAAGAAGTCAGAGGGCCGCGCGTGCCTCGGCCGGAAGCCACTCGAAGGACGAGGCGGCGTCGGCGGCCTTGTACTCCAGGCCGACCCAGCCGTCGTAGCCGGCCTTTCTGAGCTCGTCGAGGAGCCGCTCCAGCGGGAGGGCCCCGGTGCCCGGCGTGCCACGGCCCGGGTTGTCCGCGATCTGGACGTGACCGGTCTTGTCGGCGTACCGCGCGATGACCTCGGCGACGTCCTCGCCGTTCATCGACAGGTGGTAGATGTCGAGGAGGAACTTGGCGTTGCCGAGCCCGGTGGCCGCGTTGACCTTGTCGACGACCTCGATCGCCGAGGGGGCGCTCACCAGCGGATAGAGCGGCGACTCCGGCTTGTTGAGGGTCTCGACCAGCAGGATCGCGCCGATCCGGTCGGCCGCGCGGGCGGCCAGGACCAGGTTCTCCAGGGCGAGGGCGTCCTGGAGCCGTGGGTCGACGCCTTCCACGCGGTTGCCGTACAGCGCGTTGAGTGCCGTGCAGCCGACCGAGGCGGCGAAGTCGGCCGCCACCTCGATGTTGGCGCGGAAGCGGTCCGACTCCTCGCCGGGCACGGAGAGCGCGCCGCGGTCCGGGCCGGGCAGCTGTCCGGCGTAGAAGTTGAGGCCCACCAGCCGGGTGCCGGCGGTGTCCAGGGCCTGCTTGAGAGCGTCGAGCTCACTCTGGTCAGGGGTGGCGGTGTCGATCCAGGGCCACCACAGCTCGACCGCGGTGAAGCCCGCCGCGGCGGCGGCCGCGGGGCGCTCCAGGAGCGGGAGTTCCGTGAAGAGGATCGACAGGTTCACATCGAAGCGCTGGTCCGTGTATCCCATGAGGGGCGGCGCTCCTTCCGTATCGCGGAAGTAAGTTTCTGTCTGACGGAATGCTGCAAGTCGAGCGGCTCGCTTGTCAAGGGGGTTCGTCGGGCCGGGGCTGCCGCGGGCTGGTACCGGGCCAGTAGCGTGGGGGCATGGAGCGTTTGAGAGTGGAGTTCACGACCGAGCCGTTCGACCTCGACGAGGCGCCGGCGCACGCGGTCGTGGCCCGTGAGGTCATCCAGGCGGCCGAGCTGGACGCCGTGGACGTCGGCCCCTTCGGCAACACGGCGGAAGGCGGCGCCGACGCGGTGCTGACGGCCGTGGACGCGCTGCTGCGCAGGTCTCTGGCGGCGGGTGCCACCCGCGTCTCGCTCCAGGTCAACGTGGTCGGGGAGGGTCGGAAGTGACCGAGCAGCCCCTGGGGCACCCGCTGGTCGCCGCGGTGAAGCCGCTGGTCGACGCGATGGGCGCCGAGATACTCGGCCCTGGTCAGGCCGGGGCCGAAGACGTGGTCCTCGCCTGGGAGGGGGAGGATGTGTGCGCCGTGCGGCTGCCGCAGCTCTCCGAGTCCCTGGACCACATCCTGGCCGCGATGGAGCGTCGGCACGGGAGGCCGCTGTCCGAGCTCGACCGTAAGACGAAGCAGGAGGCCGTGCGGACCCTGGAGGCGCGCGGCGCCTTCTCGGTGCGACACGGGGTGGAGACGGTGGCCGGAGCGCTGGGTGTCAGCCGCTTCACCGTGTACAACTACCTGAACAGGGAGACCGCTCTGAGCAGGGAAAAGGCCGCCGAGAACGGCTAGTGCCGCGTCAATGAGGTGAATCCGGCGCCTTGCGGTCCAGTGCACCGGACGCCGCTCCTCGACGGGCGAACATCGCCTGATGCGGCACTGGTTGATCACGGGGGCCACGAGCCGTCGTCCGGATGTCGGGACGACGGCTCTCCTGTCGGCCGACTTTTCAACAAAGTGTTGACGTTGTGTGGTGGAGGGCGTTAGCTATCCGCAGCCCGTCCGACGCACAGCGAAAAACAGCCACGGAGGCTTCCCGTGACTTCAGGTACGACACCGGGCCTCGCCCGCTTCAACACCTCGGCGGACGGCGACACCGTCGCCGCCCTCCACGAGGTGTGTTCCAGTTCGGCGTGGGGGAGCAGGATTCTCGCCCAGCGCCCGTACGCCACCGCCGAAGCCCTCTTCCTCGCAAGCGACGCCGCCATGGCCGAGCTGACCGTCGAGGACCTGGCCGAGGCGATGGCGGGCCACCCGCCGATCGGTCGTCCGAAGGCAGGGGACCCGACCTCCTCCCGCGAGCAGAGCGGGATGGCCGGCGCCTCCGACGCGCTCAGAGCCGAGATGCTCGAACTCAACCTGGCCTACCAGGAGAGGTTCGGGCACGTCTTCCTGATCTGTGCCACCGGCCGGACCGGGGAGCAGATGCGCGACGCGGTCCGGGAACGGATCGCGCACTCGCCCGAACAGGAGCGGGAGATCGTCCGCACCGAACTGGGCAAGATCAACCGCATCCGCCTGAGCCGTCTCGTAGAGGAAGAGAGCGCCGCATGAGCACCGACACCACCGCATCGGTGTCCACCCACATCCTGGACACCAGCGTCGGACGACCGGCCGGAGCCGTGGCCGTCACGCTCGCGGCCCGGGCCGGCTCCGACGCGGCCTGGGTCACGCTGGGCGGCTCGGCCACCGACCTGGACGGGCGTTGCAAGGACCTTCCGGCGCTGCCGGAAGGCACCACCCACGTACGTCTCGACTTCGATACCGAGGCGTACTTCTCCAAGAAGCAAGCCGAGGCGCAGCAGGACGCCCCCCGCGTAAGGGACAGCGGTGCGTTCTTCCCGGAGGTGGCGATCACGTTCGCCGTCACACCGGGCGAGCACTACCACGTACCGCTGCTGCTCAACCCGTTCGGCTACTCCGTATACCGAGGGAGCTAGCAGACATGCCCACGATTCTCGGCCAGAACCAGTACGGCAAAGCAGAGAACCGCGTCGTCAAGATCACGCGGGACGGCGACACCCACCACATCAAGGACCTGAACGTCTCCGTCGCGCTCTCCGGCGACCTCGACGACGTCCACCTCTCGGGCTCCAACGCCCACTGCCTGCCGACCGACACGACCAAGAACACCGTGTTCGCCTTCGCCAAGGAACACGGGATCGCGTCGGCCGAACAATTCGGCATCCACCTGGCCCGCCACTTCGTGACCAGCCAGGAGCCCATCCACCGGGCCCGGATCAGGATCGAGGAGTACTCCTGGGAGCGGATCGCCTCCTCGGACTCCAACTCCCGGTTCATCGGCTCCGACGAGGTCAACCACTCCTTCGTCCGTAAGGGCCAGGAGACGCGGGTCAGCCAGATCACCTACGACGGCGAGAAGTGGGAGGTCATCTCCGGCCTCAAGGACCTCGTCGTCATGAACTCCACCAACTCGGAGTTCTGGGGCTACATCAAGGACAAGTACACCACGCTCCAGGAGGCGTACGACCGCATTCTGGCCACCCAGGTCTCCGGCCTGTGGCGCTTCAACTGGACCGACGACGACCAGCGGATGCCCAACTGGGAGAAGTCGTACGCCGAGACCAGGAAGCACATGCTGCAGGCATTCGCCGAAACGTACTCCCTCTCGCTGCAGCAGACGCTCTACCAGATGGCCTCGCGCATCATCAACCACCGTTCGGAGATCGACGAGGTCCGCTTCTCGCTCCCGAACAAGCACCACTTCCTCGTCGACCTGGAGCCCTTCGGGCTCAAGAACGACAACGAGGTCTACTACGCCGCCGACCGCATGTACGGGCTCATCGAGGCCACCGTGCTGCGTGACGGAGCCACGGCGCACATCCCGGTCGACATGACCAACCTCTGAGAGCCCCGTCGGTCGAAGGCCACCCGACAGGCTCTCAGCGGCCCTGAGCGCGGCCCCGCCCGCCCGCAGTCGGGCGGGGCCGCCACCAGTCCGGAGGGAATCCACCATGGCACAGCCTGCGACGGGGCCGGCATCCACCGAAGGTCCGTGTTCCGACCCCGCGGGGGCCCCGGTCCACCCCGTGGATGTGGTGCTGGTCGTGATGACCGAGTCCAGCGCCGGCACGCTCGCCCTCGGCGAGATCCGCGGACGCCGCACCGACGGACGGACCCTCAGAGCCGGCACCAGCGCGGGCGCGCTCGTCGCCGTCCTGCTCGACCTGTTCTTCCACCATCTCGGCACCCGGAGCCGCCACCAGGCCCCGGCACTCAAATCCTCCTAGGGTCCTGCCGTGCCCACACCACCGAAGAGGAATGAAGGAACCACCGCCATGGCAGCACCTTCGGCACCCCAGCGCATCGTCATCGAGAACTGCGCGATCGCCACCGTGGACGCCGACGACACCGAGTACGCCTCCGGGTACCTCGTCGTCGCCGGCAACCGGATCGAGTCCATCGGCGCCGGCAAGGCGCCCGAAGGGCTGGAGAACGTGGTCCGCCGGATCGACGCCACCGGTCACCTGGTGACGCCCGGCCTGGTCAACACCCACCACCACTTCTACCAGTGGATCACCCGGGGCCTGGCCACCGATCACAACCTCTTCGACTGGCTGGTCGCGCTCTACCCGACCTGGGCCCGTATCGACGAGGCGATGGTCCGCGTCGCCGCCCAGGGGTCGCTGGCCATGATGGCCCGCGGCGGTGTCACCACCGCCATGGACCACCACTACGTCTACCCGAAGGGCTCCGGCGACCTGTCCGGTGCCATCATCGGGGCGGCCTCCGACATGGGTGTCCGCTTCACCCTCGCCCGCGGCTCGATGGACCGCAGCGAGAAGGACGGCGGTCTGCCGCCGGACTTCGCCGTCGAGACCACCGAGGGCGCGCTCGCCGCGACCGAGGAGACGGTCCGGAAGCACCACGACGGCTCCTTCGACGCCATGACCCAGGTCGCCGTCGCCCCCTGCTCCCCGTTCTCCATCTCCACCGACCTGCTGCGGGAGGGCGCGGCCCTCGGCCGCCGTCTCGGCGTGCGGATGCACACGCACGGCTCGGAGACCGTGGAGGAGGAGAAGTTCTGCCACGAGCTCTTCGGCATGGGCCCCACGGACTACTTCGAGTCGACCGGCTTCCTCGGCGAGGACGTGTGGATGGCGCACTGCGTCCACATGAACGACTCCGACATCGCCGCCTTCGCCCGGACGAAGACCGGTGTGGCCCACTGCCCCTCCTCCAACGCGCGCCTCGCCGCCGGTATCGCCCGGGTCCCCGACATGCTCAGGGCGGGCGTCCCGGTCGGCCTCGGCGTGGACGGCACCGCCTCCAACGAGTCGGGCGAACTGCACACCGAACTGCGCAACGCGCTGCTCATCAACCGGCTCGGCGCCCACCGCGAGGCCGCGCTCAACGCCCGTCAGGCCCTGCGTCTCGGCACGTACGGGGGCGCCCAGGTCCTCGGCCGCGCCGACTCGATCGGCTCGCTGGAGGCCGGCAAGCTCGCGGACTTCGTCCTCTGGAAGATCGACGGCCTCGGCCATTCCTCGATCGCCGACCCGGTCACCGCGATCGTGTTCGGGGCCGCCGCCCCCGTGACCGCCTCGTTCGTCAACGGCCGGCAGATCGTCGAGAACAACCGCCTGCTCCTCGCCGACGAAGAGGCGATCGCGCGTGACGCGCGCGCCGAGGCACAGCGTCTGGCCCGCATCGCGGCCCAGGGCTGACCTCCCCACCACGTCCGACCGAGGGGGACGGCCCTCGGTCGGACGCCGCGGACCCGAGCGGGGTCCGTGGCAGCCGGACCGGGGGGCGCCCGTACGAACACCACGCACAGGCGCCCCCCGGACGGTGATCGACGTCCTCCTCCCGGGACACCCGGCACGGCACCTCGCGCCGCGCGACCGGACCCCCCACCACGCAGGCCCGCACCTCCTCATGAGCCGCACGTCGTGAGGCGCACGATCGCACCA
The DNA here is from genome assembly GCF_035994945.1 of Streptomyces sp. NBC_01216. Taxonomy (NCBI): domain Bacteria; kingdom Bacillati; phylum Actinomycetota; class Actinomycetes; order Kitasatosporales; family Streptomycetaceae; genus Streptomyces; species Streptomyces sp. NBC_01216. The sequence goes on along the minus strand of NZ_CP108677.1, from coordinate 1,226,992 downwards.
CTTTGCACCACCTCCCTGACATCCGCGTCACCGCCGACGTGTAACCGACCGGAGGAACCGCCCGTGGCCACCCAGCCCAGGTTTCGCAATGATGCTCACGATGAAAGCGCCGCCGCCGACTCCGAGGACCGGGAGCATCCGGTCGACGAGACGCTGCCGCCCCTGAAGATGTTCACCAGCGGCCTCCAGCACGTGGCCGCCATGTACGCGGGGGTGGTGGCCCCGCCGTTGATCGTCGGATCGGCCGTCGGGCTCTCCGGCACCGAACTGACCTTCCTCACCGGAGCCAGCCTCTTCACCGCCGGACTCGCCACCTTCCTCCAGACACTCGGGATCTGGAAGATCGGCGCCCGGCTTCCCTTCGTCAACGGAGTGACCTTCGCCGGCGTCGCCCCGATGCTCGCGATCGTCGACACCACGGACGACAAGTCCGACGCCCTGCCGATCATCTTCGGGGCGATCATCGTCGCCGGGATGCTCGGCTTCGTCGCCGCTCCCTACTTCTCGAAGCTGGTCCGCTTCTTCCCGCCGGTCGTCACCGGCACCGTGATCACCCTCATCGGCGTCTCGCTGCTGCCGGTCGCCTTCGGCTGGGCCCAGGGGCCCGACCCCCGGGCGGAGGACTACGGTTCCACCACCTTCCTCACCCTCGCAGCCCTCACCCTCGTCGTGGTCCTGGTGCTGCGACGCTTCACCCGCGGCTTCCTCAAGCAGATCGCCGTGCTCGTCGGCCTGGCCGTCGGCACGCTGATAGCCGTCCCCTTCGGCGTGACGGACTTCAGCCCGGTGACCGAGGCGGCCGTCGTGGGCTTCCCGAGCCCGTTCCACTTCGGCGCGCCCCGGTTCGCACTCGCCGCGATCGTCTCCATGTGCGTGGTCATGCTGGTGTCGATGACCGAGTCGACCGCGGACATGCTGGCCCTCGGCGAGATCGTGGAACGGCCGGCGGACGAGCGGACGATCGCGGCCGGGCTGCGGGCCGACACCCTCGGTTCGGCTCTCAGCCCGCTCTTCAACGGCTTCATGTGCAGCGCTTTCGCGCAGAACATCGGCCTGGTGGCGATGACGAGGATCCGCAGCCGCTTCGTGGTGGCGTGCGGTGGAGGATTCCTCGTCCTGATGGGCCTGTCGCCCATCGCCGCCTCGCTCATCTCCGTCGTCCCACGGCCGGTGCTGGGCGGCGCGGGCGTCGTCCTCTTCGGTTCCGTCGCCGCCAGCGGCATCCAGACGCTGGTGAAGGCGGGCTTGGAGAAGGACAACAACGTGCTGATCGTGGCGGTGTCGCTGGCCGTCGGCATCATCCCGATCGCGGAGCCGGAGTTCTACCACGCGTTCCCGGAGACCGCGAAGATCATCCTGGACTCGGGTATCTCCACCGGCTGTGTCGCCGCCGTGCTGCTGAACCTGGTCTTCAACCACCTGGGGCGCGGCCGGGACGACGACATGGTCACCGCGCCCATGGAGCCCGGTGAGGAGATTTCCGGCGCCCGGACGGGGAAGGCGGCGCACGTCCACTGAGCACGCCACACCCGGCCCCCGCCGGCCCGGTCCCCGCGGACGCCGCGAGGTCCGGGCCGTCGTCATCGGGGGCGGGCCGCTCGGCGAAGCGGCCGAGTGCCTGCGTGCCCGCTTCGGGACACGGGTGATCGAGCCGGTCCCGGCCGCCTGCCGCCGGATCCGCCCTCCGGCCCCCGCCGCGCCGGGGCTCCGGAGGGCCCCGCCCCGCCCGGCCCGGCGCTCCGGCACCGTGGAGGCATGCGGTCCGGGCCGTGCCTGACCGGCCCGGGGGCCGGCCAGACGGCGCACGGTGCCCAGGGCCGCCCGCTGTTCATCGCTCGCTCCCGATCCGGCGCAGGCACTCCGTCGTCAGCCCCGGGTAGGTCTCGGCGATCGCCTCGTACAGCCTTCTGTTCAGGAGGCGTTCGGCCTCGGCCCGTCCGGTCGCCCCGTACAGTCCGTCGAGCAGCGTCTCGTACCGCGAGAGCGCGTGACGGAGATAGCCGACCTGCCACCGCACCAGTGCGCCGGACGCCACTCCGCCCGGGGCCCGGGCGCCGAGCAGGTGCCGGTGACGTACCGCCCTGCGCTCCAGCTCCGGGGCGGGCAGCCGGGGCACGTCGATCGGCTGTGCCCGGATCGCCGCGAGCACCGCCCGCCGCCTCCGTTCGGCGCCCGCGGTCGCGGCGGCCGACCTGCGCCCCGAGTCCGCCGCGCACCGCATGAACTCCGGCGTCCGCTCGACGGCCTCCACCCGCGACACTCGGTAGAGGCGGACCGGCGCGGGCGACCACCGCCGGGGGTCCCGCCCCTGGACGTCGGCCTGGCCCAACAGGTCCCGCACCATCGCATCGGACCAGCCCCGCTCCCGCAGTCCGCCGAGCGTCACATAGGTCGTGCACTCCGTCACGATTCCCTCCCAGGGTTGGTTACGTAGAGTGACGACTCCAGTGAAGCGCACCCCACTGACAACACCCTCGGGTCGCCCCCTTGCCCTCCCGCGCACCGAGGTGCCATAAAGGTCTGGACCATGTCGAGGGAGGAGGTATTCCCATGCAACGCCCACTCGCCACAAGCCTGTTGACCCTCGCCCTGCTTTGCGTGGCGGCCTGCTCGACCGGCCCCGGCAAGGACACCCGGAGCCCCACCGTCCCCACCGGCGTGACCGCGACCTCCGGCAGCGCGACCACCGTCCACGTCATGTGGAGTGCCGCCGCCGACGACCGCGCCGTCACCGGGTACGAGGTCTACGCACAGGGCCGCAAGGTCCGGGACCTGCCCGCCACGACCCTCATGACGGACATCGTGCGCCTCACCCCGGCCACCCCCTACACCTTCACCGTCCGAGCCCGCGACGCCGCCGGCAACCGCTCCCCGCACAGCGCTCCCGTCCCCGCCACCACCCTCGCCGCCACCACGGCGGACACCACGCCCCCGACCACGCCGACGCACCTGCGCGGCGCCGCCGACGGCAGCCGCGCCGCCACCCTGACCTGGACCCCGTCCCGCGACGACACGAAGGTCACGGCATACGACATCTACCATGCCGACACGCGCGTCCACACGGTCCCCGGCACCGTCACCACCACCCGCCTCACCATGCTCAGCCCCGGCACGATCTACTCCTTCACCGTCCGGGCCCGCGACGCCGCCGAGAACTCCTCGGCCGACAGCGGCACCCTCGACCTCACGACCGCGCCGTCGCCCGGCGCACCCCCCGACACCGCCCCCACGGACCTGCGCGTGACGGCCGGCCGGGGCGAGATCACCCTCACCTGGAACCCGCCGAAGACCGACGGGCCGGTGGACCGCCACCAGCTCTATCTCAACGGCGCCTTCGCCACGACCGTCATCTGGGGCGCAACGCCCCCGGCCGGCCGCGCCACCTACACCTTCGCGGTCACCGACCCACCGGGCACCCGTTACAGCGTCAAACTCCGCGCCAGGCTCCCCGACGGCACCTGGGGCGACTTCTCGGCGCAGCGCACGGTGGTGGTGGGCGACACCGCCGGGTGACCGGCCGCCACACGGCGCGCGGGGCACCGACACCCGGGCCCGGCGAACCGCTTCCCGCACCCCGCGGAACTACCCTGGAGGCGTGGCTGTCACCGTGCTCTCCAACACCGGGCTCGACGCGTTCCTCGACGGAAACCCAGGTCGCCGTGATCCCTCCTACCTGCGGGCGGCCGATGCCGTCCTCGGGCTGCTCGCGCTCCGCGGGGCGGACCGGCGCAGCGGACTGCCCGAGCCGACCGTCGAACTGGTGCGGCACCTGCTCGTCGAGGACGTGCCCGCCTTCGTGTACGCCGCGCCCGGTGAACTGGCGGACTACCCGGCCGTGCTGGTGGACCTGGCCGCCCGGGTGCGCGAGGCCGGCCGGCTCAACGGGAAGCGGCAGGCCCGGATCGTGGCGGCGGTCGAGGAGACCGTGCCCGACTTCGAACGTGCGATGAACGACCCGGGGAACCTGACCTGGCAGCGCTGGTACGCCTCGCTGCTGCGGGCCGACGGCACCGACCCCCGGGACCCCGCGGCCGTACGGGAGTGGCTGGCCGCCCATCAGGCGGTGACACCGCCGGACGGTCTGCGGCGGGCCGATCTGATGAACCGGAGCGTCCTCGCGGACATGGTCCTCGCCGAACTGCTGACCGGTGCGTACGTCCGGGACGCCGAGAAGCCCTCGCCCGCCGGTCCGCTGCTGACCGACGCGGACGTGTCCCACGGCGTGGGCAGGCTGGCGGGCGCGCTCGTCGACCGCTGGACCGCCGCCGGGCTGGCCGAGCAGCTCGAGGGGCCCCACATCCGGCTGGCGCCCGGCCCCGACGCCTTCCCCCATCTCGTCCTCGCCGACATCCTCGTCGACGAGCACCTCGACTATTACGGCGACTCCTGGACCCCCGTGCCTCCGCCGCCCGAGGAGGTCCACGAGCCGCAGCGGGAGGTCGAGGCCGCCGCCGACCTGCTGGCCGCCGCCGTCGAGGAGATGCGGAGCGAGACCGGCGGGCCCTACGACGGCGAGGCGGCCCATCTGCTGTACGCCCTCTACCAGCGGGGGTCCTGTCCCGAGTCGGTCGCCCGCAGAGTGGCGGAGTTCGAGGCGTGGGAGGTCGACCCGGCCCTTGAGGACGCCCCGGTGGTGGCTTCCGTCCCGGCCGGTGAGACGTATGTGGTGCCGCCCGCCGACGAGCTGTCCCGCCTGTTGGGCACGCCGGTCACCGAGGAGGAGCGGGCCGCCCTCGCGCCCTCGGCGCGCGCCATGGCCGAGACGGTGGACCGGCTCGCCGGGACCGCGATGGTCTTCCGGGTCGGCGACGCCTTCGGACTCACCCCGCGGGGCGCCGGGGTCGTCCGGTACCTGCTGCGCGTCGGCAGGATCGCGGCGCCCGACGCGGCCGAGACCGCCGCATGGGACGCCACGACGGTGGTCGCCGCCGCGGAGGGCTGGTCCGCCCCGGCGGCCGCGCGGATCCTCGCCGGCTGGCTCCGCGCGCGCGACGGATCCGCGGACGCCTGGGCCCGGCTTTTCGCCGCTCTCGGCACCGTCAACGCGGGTACCATCCACGCCGCCGGCACCCGTGGACTCCTCGCCGTCCTGGACACCGCCGGCGCCCCCGTCGACGCCCTGCGCGGCGCCCTCGCCGACCCCGTCATCGGCGCGTACGCGCGCGAGATGCTGCTGGACCGGGACGAGGAGGCCGACGAGGGCGCGGTGCCCCTGTCCGCCTACGCCGTCGCCGTGCTCGACCAGCTGGCCCGGTCGCCGCATCGCACCACCTTCGACACCGCCGCCGCGGGCTGGCCCGGCGGCGCCGCCGCACTGACCAAGGAGATGACGGCGGCCGATCCGTACCGGGCCGATCGCGTCCTGCACCGCCTCGGCGTCGCCCGCGCGCAGGCGCGCACGGAGCGGCGGGCACGGCGCCGGGGAAGGCGCCGCGCCCGCTGAACCCCGTGGGGGGCGTGAGGGGGAGAGGACGGCCGTGCGCGCGGAGGACGCTCAGGAGAGCGACGACAGGTAGACGCCCGACGTCCCCGCCCCCGCCGTGTTGCGGCAGCTGTAGTCGCCGGTGGGCCGGGCGTGGATGAGCCCCAGACACCGGCCGAGGGCGAGCTGGCCGTAGTAGTTGGGGTGGACCGACTCCTGCACCGGGCCCTGGGTCCCGTTGCTGTCGATCCAGCGCGCCCACTCGCTGCCCGCGGCCGACGGCGGCACCGAGGCGGTCACCAGCTTCGACGACTTCGCGCACACCTCGCGGCCCTGCAGCAGGTCGCGGAGGTCCAGGAACTGGGTGCCCTTGGCGGCGGCGACGGCCTTCAGGCGGTTCGCGACCTGGGGGACCAGCGAGTCCCGCGCCCAGTCGGCGTCGCGGTTCCAGAACGGGCAGCCGCCCGTGGTGACACGGCTCCAGCCGCTCTCCGGGTAGCGGTTCTCCGCGGCGCGAGGGATGGGTGACGGGTACGACTGGAGGACGATCCGGTAGTCGGAGGAGGCGTAGCCGGCGCCGGACATCACCGCGCGGATCTCATCGACCGACTTGGCGACGTTCGCCATGGCGCCGTCGATCTTCGCGTCGACCGCGTCCTGCTGGTCGTCGTGGCAGTACGAGTACCAGACGATGTAGTCCGTCGCGCAGGTCCGGATGATGTCGGAGAAGCCCAGGTCGTTGCCGCCGACGGACAGCACGACCATCCTGACGTCGTGCGCCGAGGCGACCGCCGCCAGACGGTCGGCCTGGGGGGCTTCGCCCTTGTAGGACTGTCCGCCGTTCGCCGCCCGGAAGACGTTCTTCGTGGTGGCTCCGGAGCAGGCCAGATTGATCAGCTGGGAGGCGATCGCCCCGGCGCTGTGCACCTCGGCCGAGTCGGAGCGGTGGCAGCCGTTGGCGGCGGTGGATCCGTAGACGCGAGCGGGGTCGTACGCGCCGCCCGTCCATGCCCGGTCGGTGCCGTTGCGGCTGCCGCTGTTGGTGAGGCTGTTGCCCCGCCAGCGTCCGGCCTCGCCGGAGATGTAGCTGTCGCCCATGGTCACGACGGTGGTGGACCCGGAGCCGGGGCTCGCGGCGGCGGGGGAGACGCCCGGTCCGAGCAGCCCGCCGAGGACGAGCGGCAGCGCGAGCGCGGTGCCGATGAGTCTGTGGAGCGCGCGTGGGGGGGTGGAGGGCATGGCTGTGTTCTCCTGCGTCGGTGCAGAGGAGTGGGGGACAGCCGCCGGCCGGTGGCATGGCGGAATCTCGCATGCCGTGGCTTGTTACCGCTAGGTAGCTGCGTATCTCGGTTGCGTCACATGCCCTGTGAAACGCACGGGAGCGAAAATGCTCCGCCCCCGGTGACCTGCGTCACCGGGGGCGGAGCCCGTCCGCGGAGGTGCGTACGCGGCGCCCCGAACGGGTGCGTCGCCGCTCGGCCGCCGTGCGATCAGCCGACCAGCTGGTCGTATGCGGGGAGGGTGAGGAAGTCGGCGTAGTCGGCGTCCAGGGAGACGTGCAGCAGCAGGTCGTGGGCCTGCTGCCACTTTCCGGCCGCGAAGGCCGCCTCGCCGGTCTCGGCGCGGATCGCGGCCAGCTCCTCGGCGGCGACCCGGCGGGTCAGCTCGGGTGTCGCCCTGACCGTCTCGCCGTCGTGCTCGAACTCGACGCCCGCGTTGATCCACTGCCAGATCTGCGAGCGCGAGATCTCGGCGGTGGCGGCGTCCTCCATCAGGTTGAAGATCGCGACCGCGCCGAGGCCCCGGAGCCACGCCTCGATGTACCGGATACCGACCTGGACCGCGTTGCGCAGCCCGTCGTAGGTGGGACGGGCATCCAGTGAGGCGATGTCGATCAGCTCGGGGCCCTCGACGTGGACGTCCTCGCGCAGGCGGTCCTTCTGGTTCGGCCTGCCGCCGAGCACCGCGTCGAAGGAGGCCATCGCGATCGGGACCAGGTCGGGGTGGGCCACCCAGGAGCCGTCGAAGCCGTCCCCGGCCTCGCGGTCCTTGTCCGCCTTGACCTTCTCGAAGGCGATCTTGTTGACCTCCGCGTCGCGCCGCGACGGGATGAACGCGGCCATGCCGCCGATCGCGTGGGCGCCGCGCTTGTGGCAGGTCCGGACGAGGAGTTCGGTGTAGGCACGCATGAACGGCGCGGTCATCGTCACGGCGTTGCGGTCCGGAAGGACGAACGAGGGGCCGCCGTCGCGGAAGTTCTTGACGATGGAGAAGAGGTAGTCCCAGCGGCCCGCGTTCAGGCCCGCCGCGTGGTCGCGGAGCTCGTAGAGGATCTCCTCCATCTCGTACGCGGCCGTGATCGTCTCGATCAGGACGGTGGCGCGCACGGTGCCCTGCGGGACGCCGACGTAGTCCTGCGCGAAGACGAAGACGTCGTTCCAGAGGCGGGCCTCCAGGTGTGACTCGGTCTTCGGGAGGTAGAAGTACGGGCCCTTGCCGAGCTCGATGAGGCGCTTGGCGTTGTGGAAGAAGTACAGGCCGAAGTCCACCAGGGCGCCGGGGACCGGCCGGCCCTCGAAGGTCAGGTGACGCTCCTCCAGATGCCAGCCGCGCGGACGCATGACGACCGTCGCCAGTTCCTCGGCCGGCTTCAGGGCGTAGGTCTTGCCCGACCCCGGGTCGGTGAAGTCGATGTTCCGGGCGTACGCGTCGATCAGGTTGACCTGCCCCAGGACCACGTTCTCCCAGGTCGGTGCGGAGGCGTCCTCGAAGTCGGCGAGCCACACCCGCGCGCCCGAGTTCAGCGCGTTGATCGTCATCTTGCGGTCGGTCGGGCCGGTGATCTCCACGCGGCGGTCGTTCAGGGCCTCCGGGGCCGGCGCGACCTTCCACGAGTCGTCCGCGCGGATGGCCGCGGTCTCCGGCAGGAAGTCGAGGGTGGAGGTGCGGGCGATCTCGGCGCGGCGCTCCGCACGCCGGGCGAGAAGCTCGTCGCGGCGCGGCGTGAACCGCCGGTGCAGCTCCGCCACGAAGGCGAGGGCCGCATCGGTGAGCACCTCCTCCTGCCGCGGCAGGGGCTCGGCTTCGACGACGGCCGAGGGGGACGGCGCTGGTGCGGACATGAACGGTCACTTCCTTCAGCGGGCTTCACGGGCGATGCCTTTGCGACCGCCGGGCGTCACGGAAGCGGCACTGCGTGCCACGGTGCCGGGATACGGCCGCGAGCGCCGTCAGAGGTAGCAGGCGCTTCTGAACAGTGGATAGTAGTTTCCTCATAGTGGAAGTTCAATGGTTTGTTGATGTCGAGATTCTCCGGATCGACAGACCGTGGCGCTGAGTGCCACCCCTTTCACTCAAGGTGCGCCAGGTCGGCCTCCGTGTCGATGTCGTAGGGCTCGGCCACATCCGAACAGTCCACCAGCGTGATCGCATCCCGGTGCGCCCGCAGGTAGTCGCGCGCTCCCCGGTCGCCGACCGCCGACGCCGCCACCCGGGCCCAGCGGTCCGCGCCGAAGAGCACCGGATGGCCCCGTTCCCCGTGATACGAGGCGGCCACCAGCGACGCGCGCGAGCGGTACGCCGAACGGACCCGGTCCACCGCCCGCGCCCCGATTCCCGGCTGGTCCACCAGGCTCACCAGCGCCGCGTCCACCGGCAGGGCCTCGGCGGCCAGCGATCCCAGACCGGCGCGCAGTGACGAGCCCATCCCCTCGGCCCAGTCCGGGTTGTCCACCAGGACGCAGCCGGGCAGGAGCGCCCGTTCGCGCACCAGCCCGGCCGAGGCGCCGAGCACCACGTGGACCACCTCGCAGCCGCCCTCCCGCAGCTCCCGCACCGCATGCTCGACCAAGGGCCGCCCTCGGTGCGGAAGCAGGGCCTTGGGCCGCCCGCCGAGGCGCCGTCCGCCCCCCGCGGCGAGCAGGAGACCGGCCACCAGGGGCCGGGTGTCGCGTGTATCCGTCATAAGGACGTGCATACCCCATGGGGCGGGGGACACGGATGCCCGCAATCACGTCCGCGGAGTGGCGCGCCGCCCGCGCGATGGCGTTAACTGGCCCGCGTCTCCCGGTGCCCGGCCGCGGCACGACGGGGCCGGGCCGGGGTGTGGAGTGCGACGCGCGCCACCGCGCGAAGGGGGAACCTTGTTACGGAGTGTGGGGCAGAGGCGTGTGACGACCGGCGGTGACGAGGACCCGAGAGTGGCGGAGCTGCGCGCCGCCGTGTCCCGGCTCCGACGTGAACTGGCCGGTCACCGCGCCGATTTCGCCGACCGCGGCATCGCCGAGGACGAGCTCGCCTCGCTGGACGCGATGGCCGCCGGCGGAGAACCGGAGATCCGGCGGCTGCGCCGGTCCCTGCTGCTGGTCGCGGGAGCGGTCGGCTCGGTCAGCGCCCTGTCGAACGCCCTCACGGGGGTTCGTGACGCCGTGGAACTCTTCGGAGAGGCATCGCGGGGGGAATGACCGCGAGCCCGCCCGGAGGGCACCGCGCCGACCGCCACCTGGCGGCGGACTCCCTGCGCACCGACATCCTGCTCCCCGAACCCGGGGCCGACGGGACAGCCCACCCCTGCGCCCCGGACACCGACCACCTCGCCACAGCCCGGCAGGTCCTCGACAGTCTCCCCGACCCGGACACCCCCTCTACGCCAGGATCGACCTGATCCGCGACGGGTCGGGGCGCCCACTCGTGGTCGAAGCCGAGCTGATCGAGCCCTTCCTCTTTCTCGCCTACGCCGACGAAGCACCCCGGCGCCTGGCCGAAGCACTCCGTCGCCGCATCGGGCGGTGGGACAGGCGTCCACTCCACACCCGAGCAGCCGCCCTCGACCTCAGCCGGCACATGACCACCAGGGGCTGCCCGGCCTCCGGGCGGACAGCCTCTCGATCGAGGTGACCTTCATCAGTACGTTCATCATTCTTCTAGCGCCTGATCAGCCGTCGCGCCGTCGCCGCCGCCACCGCCGCCGTGCGTGAGTCCACGCCCAGCTTGGCGAAGACGTGCACCAGGTGGGACTTGACCGTCGCCTGACTCAGGAAGAGCCGCTTGCTGATCTGCTGGTTCGACAGGCCCTCGCCCACCAGCTGGAGCACCTCGAGTTCCCGCTTCGTCAGAGCCTGGGCCGGTGTCCGCATCCGGTCCATCAGCCGGTGGGCCACCGTCGGGGCGAGCGCCGACTGGCCGGCCGCCGCCGTACGCACCGCCGCCGCCAGCTCCTCCGGCGGCGCGTCCTTCAGCAGGTATCCGGCGGCGCCCGCCGCCACCGCCGCCAGGATGTCGGCGTCGGTGTCGTAGGTGGTCAGCACCAGGACCCGGGGCCCGTCCGGTACGGACGTGATCGCCGCGGTCGCCTCCGAGCCATGCATGCCGGGCCCGAACTGGAGGTCCATCAGCACCACGTCCACCCCTCCCGCCGCGGCCAGTTCCACCGCGCGCTCGGCCGTCGCAGCCTCGCCGACGACGGTGAAGTCCGGCTCCGTGTCGAGAACCGCGCGCAGCCCCGCCCGGACCACCGGGTGATCATCGGCCAGAAGAAGACGGATCGTCATTCCGGCGCTCCGGCGGGCAGAGGGAGGGACACGGCGACGGCCGTGCCCTGACCAGGGGCGGACTCGACCGTGAACGTGCCGCCGAGCGAATGCGCCCGCGAGCGCATCGCCGGCAGACCGAAGCCGCCCTGTGCCGGAGCCGTGAGCCGCGCGGGCTCGAATCCCCGGCCGTCGTCCACCACGTCCAGCGTCACCGAGGCGTCCATGAACGAGAGCGTGATCTCCGCCCGCGAGGCGTCCGCGTGCCGCACCGTGTTGGCGAGCGCCGACTGGGCGATGCGCAGCAGCGCCACCTCGTAGGGCGTCGGCAGCTCCACCGGAGTGCCGCTCAGCGTGAATCGGGCCCGCGGCGGGCCCTCCTGCCCCGCCGCGGACAAGCCTTGCGGGTCCTGCTCGCACAGCCGCTCCAGCGCCGCCGCGAGCGAGCCGTGCTCCAGGTCCGGCGGCGTCAGCGCCCGGACGAAGCGCCGGGCCTCGGCCAGATTGTCCTGAGCGGCGCGACGCGCCCGCTCGACGTGCCCGGAGGCCGGGGAGCCTTCCGGCAGCGTCCGCTGCGCGGCCCGCAGCAGCAACTGGATCGAGGAGAGGCCCTGCGCCAGCGTGTCGTGGATCTCCCGCGCCAGACGCTCCCGTTCCGCCAGCGTCCCGGCGTGCCGCTCGGCCGCCGCCAGCTCCGCCCGCGTCGACAGCAGCTCTTCGATCAGCCGACGCCGCCGCTCGCTCTCCCGGTACAGGGTCTGGTATCCGAGCACCGTCGCCACGGCCACCGCCGCGCCGAGCAGTGGCCCGATGAACACTCCCGGGCTGAGCTCGTCCCCGTGGCGCAGGTAGGACAGGATGGCGGCGCAGGCGGTGAGCGCGACCGCGGGCAGCGACCAGCGGGCGGGCAGCAGGTGCAGCTGGAGGAAGTACAGCGGGAACGCCACCCACAGGCCCTCCGGCGTCAGCCACAGCAGCACCAGCCAGGACGCGCACAGCGCCACCAGCCAGAGCCCGGCGGACCGCTGCGAGGCGCGCACCGGCGGCAGCAGCGAACCGGCCGCGTAGACCGCGCCGGTCACGGCGGCCGCGGTGACCCCTGCCGCCGAGTCCGCCCGGACCGCCGCCAGGACGAGCAGGCCCGCCATCAGCAGGTGCAGGCAGAGGCGCAGCACGCGCAGGGCGGGGGTGAGGGAACGCGGGTCCATGATCTCTCCAGCGTAGGCGGGAGCGGACGGTCCGCACTCAACCGAAAGTTTGATTGCGGAGCCATCCGTGGCGCGATGTCGCGCCCCGGGTCCGGCCCGCAGTCTTGGTCCATGTTCGTGGCATGGAGAGACCTGAGATTCGCCCGAGGGCGATTCACCCTGATGGGCACCGTGATCGTGCTGATCACACTGCTCGTCGGACTGCTGTCCGGGCTGACCGCCGGACTCGCCCGGGAGAACACCTCGGCGATCACCGGTCTGCCGGCCGACCGGCTCGCCTTCGCCGCCCCGCCCGCCGGCCGGTCGGTCTCCTTCACCGAGTCCACGGTGACCGAGCGGCAGTGGCGGCGATGGGCGGAGCGGCCCGGGGTGACGAGGGCGGAGCCGCTGGGCATCCGGACCGTCAACGGCGCCGCGGGGGACCGGACGGCCGCCCTGTCGGCCTTCGGCACGGAGTCCGGGTCGGGTCTCGCCCCGGAGAGCGGGCGGCTCGGGCCCGGCCGGGTCGTGCTGTCGGAGTCGGCCGCCGAGGAGCTGGGGACCGGCGTGGGCGGCACGGTACGCCTCGGCCCGCTGGAGGCGACCGTGGCGGCCGTCGCCGGCGACGCCTCGTACAGCCACACGCCGGTCGTGTGGACCTCGCTCGACGACTGGCAGACACTCGGCCGGGAGGGCGCCGCCACCGAGCGGGTGGCCACCGTCGTCGCGCTCACGGCGGAAGACGGCACCGCCTTCGGGGCCGGCGACGAGTCCCTGGGGACGCGGACGCGGACGGTCGACGCCGCGCTCACCGCCATAGGGTCCTACCAGGCGGAGAACGGCTCCCTGCAGCTGATGCGAGGCTTCCTCTTCGCCATCTCCGCGCTCGTCATAGGCGCCTTCTTCACGGTCTGGACGATCCAGCGCAGCGCCGACGTGGCCGTCCTGAAGGCCCTCGGGGCCTCGACTCCCTACCTGCTGAAGGACGCGCTGGGGCAGGCGGTGCTGATGCTCGGCGCGGGCACCGTGCTGGGCACCGCACTCGCGGTCGCCGTCGGTGCGGTGGTGAGCGGCGGGAACGTGCCCTTCGTCCTGGAACCGCTCACCGTGCTCGGTCCGGCCGCCGTGATGATCGCTCTCGGCATGCTCGGCGCGGCCCTGTCCATCCGGCGGATCACCGCCGTCGACCCCCTCACCGCACTCGGGAGTGCCCGATGAGCCTGATCCTCGAAGACGTGACGCTGACCTACCCGGACGGAGACGGGCGGCTGACCGCCCTCGACTCCGTGGGCCTCGAGGTGCCGGCCGGCAGCGTCACGGCGGTCGTGGGGCCCTCCGGTTCCGGCAAGTCCAGTCTGCTCGCGGTCGCGGCGACGCTCGTGGCGCCGGACCGGGGGCGGGTGGTCGTGGCCGGGACGGACACGGGGACGCTGGCCCCCGGGGCCAGGGCGGCGCTGCGGCGGGAGCGGATCGGGATCGTCTTCCAGCAGCCGAACCTGCTGCCCTCGCTGACGGCGCTGGAACAGCTCCAGGTCATGGCCCACCTCTCGGGCGGCCGTCCGCAGGCGGCGCGGGAGCGGGCCCGGGAGCTGCTCGACGCGGTCGGGCTCGCGGACCTGGCGGGCCGCCGCCCCCACCAGCTCTCGGGCGGTCAGCGCCAGCGCGTCAACATCGCCCGTGCCCTCATGAACCAGCCGGCCGTCCTGCTCGTCGACGAGCCGACCAGTGCGTTGGACCACGAGCGGGGCGCGGCGGTCGTCGACCTGCTGGTGGCGCTGACCGCGCGCCGGGGGACGGCGACGGTCCTGGTGACCCACGACCGTGCGCACCTGGACCGCACGGACCGGACGGTGCTGGTCCGCGACGGCCGGCTGTCGGCGCCGGCGGCGGCCTGACGGGCCCGCCCGGGGCGGCCGTTCCCCGCCCGCCGTCCCGGGCGGGGCGGGCGGGGCGGTCCTCGAAGCCCGTCGGGTGGCCTTCGGCCGACAGGCTCTCAGCTCAGACCTGGCCGTTGCCCGCGGGGTTCGCGAGCGCCGTCGACAGTTCCCGCGCGACCTCCAGGAGGAGGGGGACGATCTTCTCCGTCGCCGCCTCCGTCACCCGGCCCGCCGGCCCGGAGATGGAGATCGCCGCCGCCGTCGGGGAATCGGGCACCGACACCGCGAGGCACCGGACCCCGATCTCCTGCTCGTTGTCGTCGACCGCGTACCCGGCGTCGCGTACGACGGCCAGCGCGTCCAGGAATCCCTCCGGCGTGGTGATCGTCTTGTCCGTCGCGGCCGGCATGCCCGTGCGGGCCAGCAGCGCGCGGACCTCGTCCGCCGGGGTGTGCGCGAGCAGCGCCTTGCCCACGCCCGTCGAGTGGGGCAGCACGCGCCGCCCGACCTCGGTGAACATGCGCATCGAATGCTTGGACGGCACCTGGGCGACGTAGACGATCTCGTCGCCGTCGAGCAACGCCATGTTCGCGGTCTCGCCCGTCTCCTCGACGAGCCGCGCCAGGTAGGGGCGGGCCCAGGTCCCGAGCAGCCGGGAGGCGGACTCCCCGAGCCGGATGAGCCGGGGGCCCAGCGCGTACCTGCGGTTGGGCTGCTGGCGCACGTAGCCGCAGGCCACCAGGGTCCGCATCAGCCGGTGGATGGTGGGCAGCGGCAGCCCGCTGCTGGCGGAGAGCTCGCTCAGTCCGACCTCGCCGCCGGCGTCGGCCATCCGCTCCAGGAGATCGAAGGCACGCTCAAGGGACTGGACGCCGCCGCTCGCGGCAGCGGGCTTGGCGGAGTCGGTGGCGCTGGCGCTGGACGTCGGCACGTCGAGGTCCTTTCGAGGCGGGCGGGCAAGGCTGCAGCCTACCGGGCGGTCCCGTGGGACACACGGCCACGGGCCCGCTGTCCGGGCCGGTCAGGGGGTGTTTGTCCGGCGTCGGCGGCCACCCGGAGGTGTCCGGCTCCGGGCCGCATGTGCGGAGCTACGTTCTACCTTACGAAAAATATATTCCACTTCATGGAAACATCCAAGGAGTCCGGTCGCGTCCGGCCGGGGTCGGGCCATCCTGGGAGTGTGCCCTTGACGGCATGTCGTCCTGAGTGAAGACTCCTTCAACAGTTCGTTGAATTTTCTGCTGGGTGGAAGAAGAAGGGGTACGGGTGGACGTCAACCTGGTACTGCGCTCGACACGCGTCATCACCCCCGAGGGGGCACGCCCCGCGTCGATCGCCGTCTCCGGCGGAACCATCGCCGCGGTGCTGCCGCACGACGCCGAGGTGCCGGCCGGCACCCGGCTCGAGGACGTCGGCGACGACGTCGTGCTCCCCGGGCTCGTCGACACGCACGTGCACGTGAACGACCCCGGCCGCACCGAGTGGGAGGGCTTCTGGACCGCCACCCGCGCCGCCGCGGCCGGCGGCATCACGACCCTCCTCGACATGCCGCTCAACTCCCTCCCCCCGACCACCACCGTCGAGCACCTGCGGACCAAGCAGGAGGTCGCCCGGTCCAAGGTCCACATCGACGTCGGCTTCTGGGGCGGCGCGCTGCCCGACAACGTGAAGGACCTGCGCCCCCTCCACGACGCCGGGGTCTTCGGCTTCAAGTGCTTCCTGTCGCCGTCCGGCGTGGAGGAGTTCCCCGAACTCGACCAGGAGCGGCTGGCGAACTCCCTCGCCGAGATCGCCGGCTTCGGCGGGCTGATGATCGTGCACGCCGAGGACCCGCACCACCTGGCCGCCGCCCCGCAGAAGAGCGGCGGCCGGTACTCCGACTTCCTCGCTTCCCGGCCCCGGGGCGCCGAGAACACCGCCATCGGCAACCTCATCGACCAGGCCCGCCGCCTCGACGCCCGGGTCCACGTCCTGCACCTGTCCTCGTCGGACGCGCTGCCGATGATCGCCGCCGCCAAGGCCGAGGGGCTCTCCGTCACCGTCGAGTCCTGCCCCCACTTCCTCACCCTCACGGCCGAGGAGGTCCCCGACGGCGCCACCGAGTTCAAGTGCTGCCCGCCGATCCGCGAGGCGGCCAACCAGGACGCCCTGTGGCAGGGCCTGGCCGACGGCACGATCGACTGCGTCGTCTCCGACCACTCGCCCTCCACGGCCGACCTCAAGACGTCCGACTTCGCGTCCGCCTGGGGCGGGATCTCCTCCCTCCAGCTCGGCCTGCCCGCCATCTGGACCGAGGCCCGCCGCCGCGGCCACGGCCTGGAGGACGTCGCCCGCTGGATGTCCGAAGGCCCGGCCCGGCTCGCCGGGCTGGACCGCAAGGGCGCGATCGAGGCCGGCCGGGACGCGGACTTCGCCGTCGTCGACCCCGACGCGACCTTCACCGTGGACCCCGCCGAGCTGGAACACCGCAACCGGGTCACCGCCTACGCCGGCCGGACCCTGCACGGAGTGGTGCGCTCGACCTGGCTGCGCGGCGCGCGCGTCGCCGTCGACGGCACCCTCGCAGAGCCCTCCGGCCGCCTCCTCGAAAGGAACGACTGACCCGTGACCGGCATACCCTCCTTCACCGGCGACGCCAGCCCCTACCGCGGCGGCGACCCGTACGCCGACTACCGCACCGCGGACTTCCCCTTCACCCGCTACGCCGACCTCGCCGACCGGCGGCTCGGCGCCGGCGTGATCGCCGCGAACGACGAGTTCTTCGCCGAGCGCGAGAACATGCTCAAGCCGGAGGCCGCGGAGTTCGACCCGGAGCACTTCGGCCACAAAGGCAAGATCATGGACGGCTGGGAGACCCGCCGCCGCCGTGGCGTCTCCGCCCGGGAGCCGCACCCCACCGCCGAGGACCACGACTGGGCCCTGGTACGCCTCGGAGCGCCCGGAGTCGTCCGCGGCGTCGTCGTCGACACCGCGCACTTCCGCGGCAACTACCCCCAGGCCGTCTCGGTCGAGGCGGCGTCCGTCCCGGGCGTCCCCTCCCCGGAGGAACTCCTCGCCGGGGACGTCACATGGACGACTCTCGTGCCGCGCACCGCGATCGGCGGTCACGCGGCGAACGGCTTCGTCGTGGACGTCGAGCGGCGCTTCACCCACCTCAGGGTCAACCAGCACCCGGACGGCGGCATCGCGCGGCTGCGTGTCCACGGCGAGGTGGCCCCGGACCCCAGATGGCTCGGTGTCCTCGGCACCTTCGACCTCGCCGCGCTGGTCAACGGCGGCCAGGTCGAGGACGCCTCGGACCGGTTCTACTCGCCCGCGACCAACACCATCCAGCCCGGCCGTTCCCGCAAGATGGACGACGGCTGGGAGACCCGGCGGCGCCGCGACCGGGGCAACGACTGGATCCGCTACAGCCTGGTCGCCCAGGCCGAGATCCGCGCCGTCGAGATCGACACCGCCTATCTCAAGGGCAACAGCGCCGGCTGGGCGGCCCTGTCCGTCGCGGCCGAAGGCTCCGAGGAGTGGACCGAGATCCTGCCCCGGACCCGCCTCCAGCCCGACACCGACCACCGCTTCGTGCTGGACACCCCGGCGGTCGGCTCGCGGGTCCGGGTCGACATCTACCCCGACGGCGGAATCTCCCGCCTCCGCCTCTTCGGCTCCCTGACCGAAGCGGGTTCGGCGCGGCTGACCGCCCGCCATCAGGAACTGGGCGGGTGACGACACCCCGCTCGGCACGCGGGGGGCGCACCGGCCCGACAGCACCGGTACGCCTCCCGCGTATCTCTCCCGCCCGTCCTCTCCGGCCGGTGAGGACGGGCGGGGCCGGGGGCCGGGGCGGCGGCGCACGGCATCCGAGGTGACTCCGATGAGTTCCGCCGGGCGGTGGAGTCAGAGCATCTGAGACACCATGGACCCGGTATTCCCGGACAAACCGAGAGGAAGTCGTCATGGCCGCCACGCTCAGCCTCACCCAGTTCCTCACGCTCGACGGCGTCTGCCAGGCCCCCGGGGGCTCACAGGAGGACCCCAGCGACGGCTTCGACCTGGGTGGCTGGTCCGTGCCGTACGGGGACGAGGACTTCGGCCGCTTCGTGTCCGAGGTGTTCGAGCGGCCCACGGCGTTCCTCCTCGGCCGGCGCACCTACGAGATCTTCGCGAGCTACTGGCCGAAGCAGACCGACCCCGCGGACCCGGTCGCCGGCAAACTCAACACCCTCCCCAAGTACGTCGCCTCGAACACACTCGACACCGCCGACTGGGCGGGCAGCACCCTCCTCGGCGGCGACGTGGCCAAGGAGGTCGCCACGCTCAAGGAGCGCACCGACGGCGAGATCCAGATGCACGGCAGTGGTGGCCTCGCCCGGTCCCTCATGGAGCACGACCTGATCGACACGCTGCACCTGCTCGTCTTCCCCGTCGTCCTCGGGAAGGGCCGTCGTCTCTTCGCCGACGGTGCCCGTCCCACCGCCTTCCGGCACATCGAGGCGAGTACCACGGGCGCGGGGGTCGGCATCCACACGTACGCGCTCGCGGGTCGGCCCTCGTACGGCGACTACTGATCCCGGACGCGAGACAGCTCGGGCCGCCCCCCGCCGGGCCGGATCGCCGGGGGCGGCCTCGGACCCCTCCCCGGCCGGAGGTCACGCCCGGCCACCCGTCACGAGGACGCCCGGTCACCCGCCCGGCCGGCCCGGTGGCGGCGACGGCACCTCGGATTCCGGTCCCGCCCGGCGGAAAGGTGTAGCCACCATCCGCCCGTCCGGGTACGGTGATCGTCCCGCGTGCGAGCCGCCGACGCCTCCACCCCGTCGTACGAGTCGGAGCAGGCCGCCATGTCCTCGACCGCCGTTCCCGTCCCCCTCGGTGCCCCGCGCCGCGCCTGGCTGACCGATCTTCCGGTCCTCCTCGTCGCCGTGGTCTGGGGCGCCAGCTATCTCGCGGCCAAGGGCATCACCACCAGCCACACCGTGATCGCGGTCCTGGTCCTGCGGTTCGCCGTGGTGCTGCCGGTGCTCGCCGTGGCGGGGTGGCGCGGGCTGCGGGCGCTCACCGCCGCACAGTGGCGCGGCGCGGGTCTGCTCGGCCTGGTCCTCAGCGGCATCTTCCTGCTGGAGACATACGGGGTCGTCCACACCTCCGCCACCAACGCGGGGCTGATCATCAGCCTCACCATGATCTTCACCCCGCTCGCCGAGGCCGCCGTCACCCGCGTCCGCCCGCCCCGCGCCTTCCTGGCCGCCGCCGCGCTGTCGGTGGCGGGCGTGGTACTGCTGACGCAGGGCGGCGGTTTCACCGCACCCTCCCTCGGTGATCTGCTGATGCTCCTCGCGGCCCTCGCCCGTACCGTTCACGTCCTCGCCATGTCCCGCATCAAGGCGGTTCGGGGTGCCGACTCGCTGTCCCTCACCACAGTCCAGCTCGGCTCCGCCGTCGCCGTCTTCGCGCTCCTCGTCGCCGTCCCGGGGACCGGCGCCGCCCCCTGGGCGGTGGCGGCGGGCTTCGGCCCCGCGGAATGGGCCGGGCTGCTCTTCCTCTCGGTGTTCTGCACCCTCGTCGCCTTCTTCGTGCAGATGTGGTCCGTACGCCGCACCTCCCCGTCCCGCGTCAGCCTCCTGCTGGGCACCGAACCGCTGTGGGCCGCCGCCACCGGTATCGCGCTCGGCGGCGACCGCCTGGGCGCGCTCGGCGTCGCGGGCGCCGTCCTGGTCCTCTCGGGGACCGCCTGGGGCCGCCGCGCCGTCGACGATTAGCGGCCCGGGCGCCCACGCCCCGCGCGCCCGCCCCGGCGGGCGTCACGTCAGGGCGACCACCGACCGGTGGGTGGCACCGAGCGCGCCCGGGGCGATGCGCAGCCGGAGCGCGGAGCCCGTCCCCCGCACCCGGACGCCCGGGTCGCTCGACGTCACCGAGGACACCGGACGGTTCCAGGTGAGGTCGATCGTCGCGCCGTCGCGCGTCGGACCCGAGACGCAGACGGTGGCCGTGGCACCGGACTCACGGATCAGCACGGACGCCGGAGCGGTCGTCGTGACCTCGCCCACCGTGCCCGCGGACCACAGGCTGATCCCGGTGAAGCCCAGCGACGGCACGCGGACACCCTGCCCTTCGGCGGTGTTGGCGAGGACGGTGAGCCAGCCGGTGTCGGCGGCGCGGGCCGCCGTCCGGTCCCGCCCGGCGCCCGGCATCAGGAGGTAGGCGTACGCCGCTCCTGTCGGGTCGGTGCCGTGGTCGAACCAGAGCGTGAGGTACCTCCGGGTGATCGGATCGGTCACGGAGCCCCGGTTGATGTCGGACCACCGTCCCGTACGGGTCTCCCGCAGCGCCTTCAGGGAGGCGGCTCCGCCGGGGAAGACGTATCCGGCGTGTCCGGCGAGATGAGCCCAGCGGGCCCCGGTGAGGGAGGCGGTCCAGCCCGGCTCGGCGGGCTGGACGGCACCGTCCACGGTGAAGGCGTGGACGCCGTCCGCACCCAGGTTGCGGTTGTCGACGACCGATTCGACCCCCGTGCCGTCACGGCCCCGGATGCCGGAGCCCAGGCAGACGACGCAATCGTCCAGGAAGAACCAGGACTTCCTGGCCAGCAGGGTGGAGGACAGGCCCTTCAGGTGCTGGCCGACCGCCGCGTAGGTCCCGTCGGTCGTCCCCCCGACCCAGCGCACGTCAGGCCGGGCCGCGCCCCAGGCGCCCCCCTCTCCGTCGGCGAGCGGCTTGCGGGACGCGGTGGTGCCGGGCAGCCGGTAGGGGTCGACCGTCGGCCAGAAGTCGTCCGTGTACTGGTCGTTGGCGAAGGTGTCGCCCCACCAGTAGAGCATTCCCGAACCGCTGTGCCAGCCGCGCAGGTTCTCGCCGTTGCCGTTCTCGTAGTACGTGATCCGGTGCGAGGCCATGGACAGGCCGGCCGCCCAGCCGGGACGGCGGTGCACCGCGCGGTCCATGCCGGGGAACAGCCGGTGCCCGGACGGTTCGGGGCTCGCGGCGGCCGTGCCGTCGGCGACGCTCTTGAGCCGGGCGAGCGCGGCGACACCGAGGGCCGGGCTGTCCAGCACCGGACTGACCCGGTCGCGGGCGATCCAGCCCTTGAGCAGGCCCTCCCAGCGTGCCCTCTCGGCCCCGGAGGCGCTCCGCGCGAGCAGGGCCACACACGCCATGACCGCGTGACCCCGCAGATGGTCGTCCTGCCGGACACCGCGCGTGTCCGACGTCCGCACTCCGCGGCTGACCGCGCGCCCCGACACCGTGTCCATCGCCAGGCCGTTGAAGAGGAACGGCGCGTACGCCTTCTCGACGGAGTCGAACACGGCCTGGCGTCCGCTGTCCGTGACCTCCCAGGCCGAACCCCTGAGCAGGGCGAGCAGCAGCGACAGACCGCCGAGCATGACGGCCCCGTACGCGCCGGCGTAAGGGACGCAGGTGTGCTGCACAAAGCTGCCGTCGGCGTGGAGACCGTCGCCGGCCGTGACATAGGGGAACACGGGCGAGAGCGCGTCGCGGGCGAGGGACAGTTTGGCGGCGGACCCGCCGACGACGCCCCGCAGCGCGAACACCCGGCACAGGTCGACCCGGTTGGCCGCGGTGGACGTGCCGCTGTAGCGGGCGACGGCGCTGTCCGGCACGAAGCGGTCGACGGCGGCGCAGTGCCGGCTGATCCGGGCCGGGCCGAGCGCGTCGTACAGCAGGACGTCGATGTCGAGCAGCGTCTGCGGGATGCCGACCTGCCAGTCGTACCAGTCGCCGTAGCGGGCCTGGCCCGCGTGGTACGCCTCGTCGTGCAGCTGGTCGAGCCCGGCCAGCAGGTCCGCCCGCAGGTCGGCGTCACCGGTGAGGCCGGTACCGGGCTGCGCGTACGCCTCGGCGAGGGTACGCAGCCGCCGGTAGCTGACGGCCAGGTTTCCGGAGAAGGCGTACGACTCGGCGTCGGTGTCCGGGTCGGGGTCCGCGTACGGCAGGTCGGGCCACAGGGAACCGGCTGCCGGGACCATCGAGGCGCGCAGGCCGCGGGCCGTGTCGCCGAGCTCCGAGAGTTTCGAAGCGAAGGGTGCGGCGGCCGGCGGGAAGCCCGTGCCGAGGATCAGTTCGCGCCAGGTGCGGCGCAGGGAGCCGTAGGCGTCGGCGGCGTGCGCGGGCGGGACGGCGCCCGGCAGCGTCGCCGGAGCGAGCACCGCGGCGCTCAGCGCCGCGCGCAGCAGGGCGCGCCGTGACAGTGGGGAGACGGGGACGCGGGGGTGCACGGGGAGGGACCTCCGGGACGGGTCGGCCGCGCGGCGTGGGCGGCGCGGTGCGGGACATGGGGGAGGGACACCGCTCCAGGGTCTCCGAGAACGGGTCCGGCGGGCGGAACGCGGCCACCGGCGTGGTCGTCCGTGTCGGCGTGACGGTGCCGCCCTGCGGACTCCCCGGCCCTCGCCGCCCCACCGCCCCCGCCGTTCCCGCCGTTCCCGAAGCGGGCCTTCCGCCACGGATTCCGGCCGCGGGCGCCTCCGGTGCCCGTGTCCGGATCACTCACCCCCTCCGGCACGGGCGTGCCGGAGGGGCGGCGCCCCGCATACGGTGGGTCGATGGCCGTCATCGATCTGGGCGAGTTCGGACCGGACTTCACCGCGAACCCCTACCCCTACTACGCCAAACTCCGCGAGACCGGACCCGTCCACGCGGTGCGTACCGCGTACGGGATGGACGCCTGGCTGATCGTCGGGCACGAGGAGGCCCGCGCCGCGCTCACCGATCCGCGACTGTCCAAGTCGACGTCCACCGTGGACATCAGGATGATCGAGCAGGACATCGTCGGCCTCCACCTGCTCGCGGTGGACCCGCCCGACCACACCCGCCTGCGCAAGCTGGCCGCCGGGGCGTTCACCGGCCGTCGGGTGGAGGGTCTGCGGCCACGTGTCCAGTCACTCGCCGACGCACTCGTCGACACGATGGTCCCGGCAGGCCGGGCGGACCTGGTCGACTCCTTCGCCTTCCCCCTGCCCATCATCGTCATCTGCGAACTCCTCGGCGTGCCCGCCGAGGACCGCGACACCTTCCGCCGCTGGTCGAACGAGCTGGTGACGCCGACGGGAACGATGTCGGAGCAAGAGGCCGTCGAGGGCTTCGCCGGGTACCTCGACGCACTGGTCGAGGACAGGCGGACCTCCCGGCCCACCGACGACCTGATCTCCGCCCTGATCGCCCACCGTGCCGAGGACGGCGACCGCCTGTCCGCCGCCGAACTCCGCGCCTTCGTCTACCTGCTGCTGATCGCCGGCCACGAGACCACGGTCAACCTGATCACCAACACGGTACGGGCGCTGCTCGCTCACCCCGAACAACTCGCCTTGTTGCGAGCGGACTTCGGGCTTCTCGACGGCACGATCGAGGAGTCCCTGCGCTACGAGGGGCCGGTGGAGAACGCCACTCTGCGCTTCACCCGGGAGCCGGTCACCTTTGGCGACAAGGTCGTCCCGGCACGCAGCACGGTCCTCGTCTGCCTCGCCTCGGGCGACCGCGACCCGGACCGCTTCCCCGACCCGGACCGCTTCGACGTGCGCCGGAACCCGAGGGGCCATCTCGCCTTCGGCCACGGCATCCACTACTGCCTGGGCGCCCCGCTGGCCCGCCTGGAGGCCGGAATCGCGATCCGGACACTCCTGGAACGCCTGCCCCGGCTGGAACTCGACCCCGAAGGAGCCCCGTTGGAGTGGCTTCCCGGTGGGCTCATGCACGGCGTGCGCCATCTGCCCGTGCGATGGTGACGCCATCCTGTCTTCGCAGGGAATCCCGGCCTTGAGGCCGGGCGGGAATGCGATCCTCGGCCCGGAGCCGCGAAGCGGCGGAGTTCGCTTCGGCTCCGGGGTGACGGTCAGTCTGGGCGCTTGTGGCTCTCGATGTACTCCGTGACGACGGCCGGCGGTGCGCCACCGCAGGACCCGGCGAAGTAGGAGCCGGACCAGAACACCGACCCCATGCCGATCGGGTTGATCCGCCCGGTGTACTCGGCTCGCAGGTACCGGGAGCTGACGCCCTTGAGGCTGTTGACCAGCTTCGACAGGGCGACCTTCGGCGGGTAGTGGACAAGGAGGTGCACGTGGTCCTCCTCACCGTCGAACTCGACCAGCTCGGCCTACGAAGTCGGCGCAGACCTCCCGCATCATCGCTTCGCAGCGCGTCAGCATGTCGTCGTCGAAGACTTCCCGCCGGTACCTCGTGCCGAAAACCAAGTGAGCATGAAGGTCGTATACGACGACCAGGAAAGGGGGTGGGCCGGATGATCCGTGCGTACGACCTCGTGGGTCACCCGACAGGCTCCGGGCCCCCGCCCGGAGGGATCTCGGCCAGGGCGACCGGGCGCCGCTCACGGCGGGAGAGCTCGCACGCCTCGGCGACCCGCAGTGCCTCCAGCGCCTCACGGCCGTCGCACGGGTTGGCCCGCTCACCGCGCACCAGGCGGACGAACGCGTCGAGTTCGGCTTCGTACGCCGGGGCGAACCGCTCCAGGAATCCGGGCCACGGCTTGACGGCGGCCGGCGGGCCCTGCGGTTCCACCGAAGTCAGCGGAGTGCGGTCGTCCAGGCCCACGGCGATCTGGTCCCGCTCCCCGGCCAGCTCCATCCGCACGTCGTACCCGGCGCCGTTGCAACGGGTCGCCGTGGCGGTGGCGAGCGTCCCGTCGTCGAGGGTGAGCAGGGCCGCGGCCGTCCCGACGTCACCGGCTTCGCGGAACACCGGGGGCCCGGCGTCCGAGCCACTCGCGTACACCTCGACGACCTCGCGGCCGGTCACCCAGCGCAGGATGTCGAAGTCGTGCACCAGACAGTCCCGGTAGAGGCCACCGGAGAGCGGGAGATACCCGGCGGGCGGCGGGGCCGGGTCGGAGGACACGGTGCGGACCGTGTGCAGCCGTCCGAGCCGCCCCGTGCGCACCGACTCACGGGCCGCCCGGTAGCCGGCGTCGAAGCGGCGCATGAATCCCAGTTGGAGTTCGGTGCCCGCGCTCTCCACGGCCCGGAGCGCGCCCAGCGTGCCGGGCACGTCCAGGGCGATCGGCTTCTCGCAGAAGGCGGGGAGCCCGGCGCGGGCGGCAAGGGCGATGAGTCCGGCGTGGGTGGCGGTGGCGGAGGTGATCACGACGGCGTCGAGGGCGTCACCGAGCAGGGCGTCGACGGTCGGGACGGCCTGAGCGCCCAGCGCCCCCGCGACCCGGGCGGCCCGCGGCGTGTCGGCGTCCGCCAGGACCAGCGACCCGACCGCGGGATGGCGGGCGAGTGCACCCGCGTGGAAGGCCCCGATACGGCCCGTTCCGATCAGTCCGATGCGCATGGCCCCAAGGTGGTGCCGGGACGGCGCCCTGTCAAGGATTGTCAGGACAACCGGACGTACCCCTTCCTGCCGTCCGCCCCTGCGGCTACGCTCCCCTGCGTGTCCAAGCCGTCGTCCGCCGTTCTCCCGCCGTTCTCCGTGGACCGCTCCAGCCCGGTCCCGCTCTACCACCAGCTCGCCCGGCAGCTGGAGGCGGCGATCGAGGACGGGGTGCTGACGCCCGGCAGCCTGCTCGGGAACGAGATCGACCTCGCCGCCCGCCTCGGACTGTCCCGGCCCACGGTCCGCCAGGCCATCCAGTCGCTCGTCGACAAGGGCCTGCTCGTACGCCGCCGGGGAGTCGGCACCCAGGTCCTGCACAGCAGGGTCCGGCGCCCCCTGGAGCCGAGCAGCCTCTACGACGACCTGGAGGCGGCCGGACAGTGCCCCGCCACCGTCGTCCTCGCCAGCCACACCGAACCGGCTGACGCCCGGGTCGCCGCCGCCCTCGGCATACCGGAGGGCAGCGATGTCCACCGACTGGAACGGCTGCGCACGGCGCACGGCGCGCCGATGGCCCTGCTGCGCAACCACCTGCCGGCCGGGCTCCTCGACCCGGACGGCGGGAGCCTGGAGGTCACCGGCCTCTACCGGCTCCTGCGCGGCGCCGGTGTCACCCTCCACAGCGCCCGGCAGACGATCGGCGCCCGAGCGGCGACCCCGGCGGAGGCGGAACCGCTGGCCGAGCAACGGCACGCCCCCTTGCTGACGATGGAACGCACCACGTTCGACGACACCGGCCGCGCCGTCGAGTTCGCCTCGCACCTGTACCGCGCGTCCCGCTACTCCTTCGAATTCCAGCTGCTCGCCCGCCCCTGAGCTGTCCCCCGACCCGCTGACGATCCGTGCTACCCCCATGACCGATACTGCAATGCACGCAGAAGGACACAAAGGAGGGCACGGCCTCGTGACCAGGGTTCGGACAGGAGGGGTACGCGCGGCGATCGGCGCCGTGCTCGCGGTGGTGCTCGGCGCCACGCTCGCGGGGTGCAGCAGCACCGGAGGCAAACGTGCCGAGGACGCCCGCAAGGCGGCAGCCGCTCAGGGCCGGGCGGCCGTGAACACCCCCAGGTGGACCTTCGCCATGGTGACCCACTCCGGCGATGGCGACACCTTCTGGGACATCGTCCAGAACGGCGCCGAGCAGGCGGCCGTCAAGGACAACGTCAACTTCCTCTACGCACACAGCGACGAGGCCCAGCAGCAGGCGCAGCTCGTCGACTCGTACGTCGCGAAGGGGGTCGACGGGCTGATCGTCACCCTCGCCAAGCCCGACGCGATGAGGGCCGCCGTCGAGAAGGCCGTGAAGGCCGGCATCCCGGTGATCACCGTCAACTCCGGGGCCGACCGCTCGAAGGCGTACGGCGCGCTCACCCACATCGGCCAGGACGAGACCGTTGCGGGCGAGGCCGTAGGCGAGGAACTCGACAAGCGGGGCCGCAAGAAGGCCCTCTGCGTCCTGCACGAGCAGGGCAACATCGGCCACGAGCAGCGGTGCGCCGGTGCGAAGAAGACCTTCGGCGGCGAACTGGTGAACCTCTACGTCGACGGCACCAACATGCCCGACGTCCAGGCGTCCATCCTCGCCAAACTGCAGGCCGACCCGTCCGTCGACGCGGTCGTCACCCTCGGAGCTCCCTTCGCGGACGCCGCCGTCCAGGCCAGGAAGTCCGCAGGGAGCACGGCCGAGGTCGACACCTTCGACCTCAACGCCAAGGTCGCCGGCGCGCTCGCCGCCGGGACCCTCGGGTTCGCCGTCGACCAGCAGCCCTACCTGCAGGGCTACGAGGCGGTGGACCTGCTCTGGCTGTACAGGTACAACGCCGACGTCCTCGGCGGGGGCCTGCCCGTGCTCACCGGGCCACAGATCATCACCAAGGACGACGCCGCCGCGCTCCGGGAGTACACCGAGCGGGGCACCCGATGAGCGCCGCCGCCCCACCGGCGACCGACCACGTCGACGAGCGGCTGCTGCGCACCTCGCGGCTGAAGAAGCTGCTGGCCCGCCCCGAGCTGGGCTCGGTGGTGGGCGCGATCGCAGTCTTCCTGTTCTTCTCGGTCGTCGCGGACGGCTTCCTGCGCGGTTCCAGCCTCGGTACGGTCCTCTACGCGGCCTCCACCATCGGCATCATGGCCGTGCCCGTCGCCCTCCTGATGATCGGCGGCGAGTTCGACCTGTCGGCCGGCGTCCTGGTCACGACCTCGGCACTGGTCTCGGCGATGTTCAGCTACCAGATGACCGCCAACGTCTGGGTCGGTGTCGGAGTCTCGCTGCTCGTCACCCTCGCCGTCGGGGTCTTCAACGGGTTCCTGCTGTCCCGCACCGGACTGCCCAGCTTCATCATCACCCTGGGCACCTTCCTGATGCTGACCGGTCTCAACCTCGGTTTCACCAAGCTGATCAGCGGAACGGTCTCCACCAAGTCGATCGCCGACATGGAGGGCTTCCCGTCCGCCCGGAAGCTCTTCGCCTCCCAGTGGACCGTCGGCGGCGTCGAGCTGAAGGTCACCATCCTGTGGTGGATCGCCCTGGTGGCCGTGGCCACCTGGGTCCTGCTGCGTACCCGCGCCGGCAACTGGATCTTCGCCGTCGGCGGGGGCGCCGACGCGGCCCGGGCGGTCGGGGTGCCGGTCTTCCGGACGAAGACCGGGCTCTACATGGGCGTGGCCTTCTGCGCCTGGATCTCCGGCCAGCACCTGCTCTTCTCCTTCGAGGTCGTCCAGTCAGGCGAGGGTGTCGGCAACGAACTGATCTACATCATCGCGGCCGTCATCGGCGGCTGCCTGATCACCGGCGGCTACGGCTCGGCCATCGGCTCCGCGGTCGGCGCGCTCATCTTCGGCATGACCAGCAAGGGCATCGTGTACGCGGAGTGGAATCCGGACTGGTTCAAGTTCTTCCTGGGGGCGATGCTCCTCCTGGCGACGCTGCTGAACGCCTGGATCCGCCGGCGTGTGGAGGCCGTGAAATGAGCACCGAGCCGCAGACCGCCCCTCCCACCCCGCTGGTGGAACTGGACGGCGTCAGCAAGCACTACGGCAACATCCGGGCCCTCGAAGGGGTCTCCCTGGAGGTCCGGGCCGGCGAGATCACCTGCGTCCTCGGGGACAACGGCGCCGGCAAGTCCACCCTCATCAAGATCATCGCTGGGCTGCACCGGCACGACGCCGGCACCTTCCGGATCGAAGGGAAGGAGGTCGCCCTGGCCAGCCCCCGCGAAGCCCTCGACCGCGGGATCGCCACCGTCTACCAGGACCTGGCAGTCGTCCCCCTCATGCCGGTCTGGCGGAACTTCTTCCTCGGCTCCGAGCCGACCAGGGGCACCGGCCCCTTCAGGCGCCTCGATGTCGGCCTGATGCGGGAGACCACCCGGACCGAGCTCTTGCGCATGGGCATCGACCTGCGCGACGTCGACCAGCCGATCGGCACCCTCTCGGGCGGCGAACGGCAGTGCGTCGCCATCGCCCGCGCCGTCCACTTCGGAGCCAGGGTCCTCGTCCTCGACGAGCCGACCGCCGCCCTCGGCGTGAAGCAGTCCGGCGTGGTGCTGAAGTATGTGGCTGCCGCACGTGACCAGGGCCTCGGAGTGGTACTCATCACCCACAACCCGCACCACGCCTTCCTGGTCGGCGACCGGTTCGTGCTGCTCAAACGCGGTGTGATGGCCGCCGGCCACACCAAGGACTCGGTCACTCTCGACGAGTTGACCCGGCAGATGGCGGGCGGCAGCGAACTGGACGATCTCCGGCACGAGCTGGAGCGCCCCACGCCCCCGTAGCAGCGGCGCGTCACCGGTCACGACGCGGTCGCCGTCGTGACCGGCTCCCCGGCACCGCACCTGGCAGAATCGAGCCGATGAGTACCTACCGCGACCGCACCCTCCCGCGCGCGCTGCGAGCCGGTGGCGCCCCCGGCGCCGCCCGCGCCACCGTGCTGCGGACCGTCGGCACGCGCGAGCGCCGCTCCCACCTCACGGCCCCCCGGGTGCCCACCGTGGGCATCGACATCGGCGGTACGAAGGTCATGGCCGGGGTGGTCGACGCCGACGGCACCATCCTGGAGAAGGTCCGCGCCGAGACGCCCGACAAGTCCAAGAGCCCCCAGGTGGTCGAGGACACCATCGTCGAACTGGTCCTGGACCTCTCCGACCGGCACGACGTCCACGCCGTCGGCATCGGCGCGGCCGGCTGGGTCGACGCCGAGCGGGCCACCGTGCTCTTCGCCCCGCACCTCGCCTGGCGCAACGAGCCGCTCCGCGACTCCCTCCAGGCACGCCTCGCCGTCCCCGTCATGGTCGACAACGACGCCAACACCGCGGCCTGGGCCGAGTGGCGCTTCGGCGCGGGCCGCGGTGAGGAGCACCTCGTCATGATCACGCTCGGCACCGGCATCGGCGGCGCGATCCTCGAGGACGGCCAGGTCAAGCGCGGCAAGTACGGCGTGGCCGGCGAGTTCGGCCACATGCAGGTCGTCCCCGGCGGGCACCGCTGTCCCTGCGGCAACCGCGGCTGCTGGGAGCAGTACAGCTCCGGCAACGCCCTGGTCCGCGAGGCCCGTGAACTGGCCGCGGCCGACTCCCCGGTCGCCTACGGCATCATCGAGCGGGTCAAAGGCCATGTTCCCGAGATCACCGGCCCACTCATCACCGAGCTGGCCCGCGAGGGCGACGCCATGTGTGTCGAACTGCTCCAGGACATCGGCCAGTGGCTCGGCGTCGGCATCGCCAATCTCGCCGCCGCCCTCGATCCCTCCTGCTTCGTCATCGGCGGGGGTGTCAGCGCCGCCGACGACCTGCTGATCGGCCCGGCACGGGATTCCTTCCGCCGTCACCTCACCGGTCGCGGCTACCGTCCGGAGGCCCGGATCGCCAAGGCCCAGCTGGGCCCCGAGGCCGGCATGGTCGGCGCCGCCGACCTGGCCCGGCTCGTCGCCCGCCGCTTCCGCCGCGCCAACCGGCGCCGCCTCGAGCGCTACGAACGGTACGAACGGTACGCCCAGGCCCTGCGCGGCGGCGCCGAGGGCCGCACCCCCCG
The DNA here is from genome assembly GCF_035994945.1 of Streptomyces sp. NBC_01216. Taxonomy (NCBI): domain Bacteria; kingdom Bacillati; phylum Actinomycetota; class Actinomycetes; order Kitasatosporales; family Streptomycetaceae; genus Streptomyces; species Streptomyces sp. NBC_01216. The sequence goes on along the minus strand of NZ_CP108677.1, from coordinate 1,196,604 downwards.
CACCCCCCAGGACCCGAACTCATGACCGTGCCCTCAGAGACCGCCACCCTCGACCCGTGCGGCAAGCTCCCCGAGAACCGGCCCCACATGATCCGCCGCCGGTTCCTGACGGCGCTCACCATCGTGCTGCTCGTCGGCATCCCGGCCGGCTATCTGGTGATCTCCGCCGGCCAGAGCCGCGACAGCGGCCGGGACAAGGAACGCGAGTCCTCGGCGGGCGGGCTCCAGGACAACTGGCCTTCCCAGATGAAGCGCCGCATCTTCGAGGTGCCGATTCCCGGCCGCGCCACGGACGTCGCCTACTACGAGACCAGCAACTGGAAGACGAGCCGGCTCTACGTCCAGTTCACCACCAGCGCCGACCGGCTCGACGCCTTCCTGGAGGACGTGGGCACCAGCCGCTCCCGGCTGGAACCGGGCAGCGTCACCGTCAGCGACCGGGACGCGGGCATCGTCGGCTGGCGCTTCCCGTCGGACCGGGACTGGTCGGCTCTCTCCCTCGGCCGGGACAAGCCCCGCCCTGGCCACGACATCACCGTCGACCTCACCGACCCGGCCGCACCCCGGGTGTACGTCGTCTCCACCACGACCCCCTGACGGGGCTCCGGACCGCACGGCGGACTCGCGGCCCCGGACACGTACACCGACGCGCGCGGAGCCGTCGGCCACCGCCGCCTTCCCGCCGCGGCCGCCCGTGCTCCCGGCTCCCGGCGCGGGAGAGTCCCGCGATTCCCCGGTGACCGGGTCACCGGACCCGCGGGACGCTTATGCTGTCCCGCGAGTACCCATGGGCCCAGGTGTGACCCGCGAGGCACCGACAACGGGACGTCGAGGGCCGGGCGGTCGTGCCGTGAGGTGTGTCCGGAGCGGTCCCGAGGTCCGGGCCGCCCTCCGGCAGGGGTATCCCGGGCAGGGGTCCGGGGGTTCGTCGGGAGGTTTGCTGTGATGGTCATCGGGCGTGTGGTGCGGTTCGACAGTGTCAAGGGCTATGGGTTCATCGCTCCCGAGCACGGCGGCGAGGACGTCTTCCTGCATGTGAACGACCTCCGTGTCCCCGAGAGCTCCATCAGGCAGGGCCTGAGGGTCGAGTTCGAGATCGAGCAGGGAGACCGGGGCCTGAAGGCGTCATCGGTCCGTCTCGCCGGCGGCATCCCCGGCGGCAGGCCGACGGGAGGTGCGGCGACCGGCTTCCCCGGGCGCTCCGAGTCCCCGAGCGGGCAGGCCGTGGACGGCGACGGCGAGGACGTGTTGTGCGACGTGCTCGACTCCGCGGAGTACCTGCGGGACGTCACCGAGGTCCTGCTGGAATCCGCGCCTTCGCTGACCGCCGAGCACATCCTCCAGGTGCGCCTGGGGATGCTGCGGTTCGCCAAGAACCACGGATGGGTCGAGGGCTGAGAGCCTGTCGGGTGGCCTTCGGCCGACAGGCTCTGAGCCGGAGGAACACCCGGCCCGGGACGAGGGGCCGGCGCACGGGCCCCAGGGCGGAGGTGCGGGACCGCCACGGTTCGGCGTCGGCGTGGCGGGCCGAGGCGGGGCCGCGTTCCGGAACGCACGCCCGACCCGCCGATGTGGAATCTCGTGGGGGATGAGAGGGTCGGAAGGATGAGCGAGACACCACCGAACACCCTGCAATGCCGTGTCGAAGGTCAGGACGACGCCCCCGTGCTCGTCCTGGGTCCCTCGCTGGGCACCACCTGGCACATGTGGGACCGGCAGGTTCCCGAACTGGCCCGCCAGTGGCGGGTCGTCCGCTTCGACCTGCCGGGGCACGGAGGCGCGCCCGCCCACCCCTTCGGTTCCGTCGCCGAACTCGGTGACCGGGTGCTCGCTACCCTCGACGAGCTCGGTGTGGGGCGTTTCGGCTACGCCGGCTCCTCGATCGGCGGCGCGGTCGGCCTCGACCTCGCGCTGCGGGCACCGCACCGGCTCGCCTCGCTGGCGCTGGTCGCCACCTCGCCTCGTTTCGGCACCCCCGACGAGTACCACCGGCGCGGGGTGATCGTCCGGGCCAACGGGTTGGAGCCGATGGCCCGCAGCGCCCCCGAGTGGTGGTTCACTCCGGGCTTCGCCGCCGCCCAACCCGCGATCGTCGAATGGGCCGTGCAGATGGTCCGAACGACCGACCCCGGCTGCTACGTCGCCGCCTGCGAGGCGCTCGCCGTCTTCGACGTCCGTGAGGCGCTCGGCCGCGTCGGCGTCCCCGCGCTCGTGGTCGTCGGTGAGGAGGACCAGGTAACGGGCCCCGCAGAGGCGCGCACCCTGGTCGCGGGGATACCCGACGCCCGGCTCGCCGTCGTCCCCGGCGCCTCGCACCTCACGCCGGTGGAACAGCCCGCCGCCGTCACGGAGCTGCTCGTCGGCCACTTCGCGGGAGCCGCGCACGACCCCCAGAGCGTCCCGCAGGCGCCGGCGATGCCGCCCGTCTCCGCGCCGGTCGTCTCCGCGCCGCCGGCGGGCGCCCCGGACCCGACCACGCCCGGTACGGAGGGCGGTGGGGAGCGCCCCGACGCGTACGAGCGGGGCCTGGCCCTGCGCCGCGAGATCCTGGGCGACGCCCATGCGGACCGGGCGCCGGCCGACGGTCTCGACCGGGACTTCCAGTCGCTGGTCACCCGCTACGCCTTCGGCGAGGTGTGGAGCAGGGAGACGCTGGACCGCCGCACCCGCAGCGCCGTCACGCTCGGCGTCCTGATCGCGGGCGGACACCACGACGCGCTGGCCGAGCACACCCGGGCCGCCCTGCGTAGCGGACTCACCCCGGACGAACTCGGGGAGATCGTCCTCCAGACCGCCGTCTACTGCGGGCTGCCCGCCGCCGACAGCGCGCTGAGCGTCGTGCGCCGGGTGATCCGGGAGGACACCACGCCCCAGGCGTAGGCTGGCCGGGGGCCGGGCACGGCCCCGGGGTCCGTCCGCGCCGTCGTGAGGTCGAGTGCCGTGAAGCTGACGAAGAAGTCGCACGCCTGCGTCCGTCTGGAGAAGGACGGGCGCACGCTCGTCATCGACCCGGGCGGCTTCAGCGAGGAGGACGCCGCCCTCGGTGCCGACGTCCTGCTCGTGACCCACGAGCACCCGGACCACTACGACGAGGCCAGGCTCAGGGCCTGCCTGGACGCCGACCCGGCGGCGGAGCTCTGGACGCTCCGGAGCGTCGCCGGACGGCTCGCGGCCGCCTACCCCGGCCGGGTCCACACGGTGGGGCACGGCGACACCTTCAGCGCGGCCGGCTTCGACGTCCAGGTGTACGGCGAACTGCACGCGGTCATCCACCCGGACATCCCCCGGATCACGAACGTCGGCTACCTGGTCGACGGTTCCGTCTTCCACCCCGGGGACGCCCTGACCGTCCCCGGGGAGCCGGTGGACACGCTGCTGCTCCCGGTGATGGCACCCTGGAGCAAGATCTCCGAGGTCATCGACTACGTCCGCGAGCTCGGACCGCGCCGGGCCATCGATGTGCACGACGCCCTGCTCACCGACCTCGCCCGGCCGATCTACGACCGGCAGATCGGAGATCTCGGCGGCACGGACCACAGCCGACTGGCCCCCGGCGCCTCCACCGACCTGTGACGGGCGTACCGGCGACTGTCGTACCCCGCCGATAGGCTCTCCCCATGCGTATCGCCACCTGGAACGTCAACTCCATCACCGCCCGGCTGCCCCGCCTCCTGGCCTGGCTGGAAGGCAGCGGCACCGACGTGCTGTGCATCCAGGAGACCAAGTGCACCGCCGAGCAGTTCCCCACCGACGAACTGCGCGAGCTGGGGTACGAGTCGGCGGTCAACGCCACCGGACGGTGGAACGGCGTCGCCCTGCTCTCCAAGGTCGGTCTGAGCGACGTCGTCACCGGTCTGCCGGGCGGCCCGGCGTACGAGGACGTGCGGGAGCCCCGGGCGATCTCCGCGACCTGCGGCCCGGTCCGGGTCTGGTCGGTGTACGTGCCCAACGGACGCGAGGTCGCCCACGAGCACTACGCGTACAAGCTGCGGTGGCTGGAGGCGCTCACGTCGGCCGTCGCCGAGGACGCGGCGGGGGAGCGGCCCTTCGCGGTCCTCGGGGACTACAACATCGCCCCGGCCGACGAGGACGTGTGGGACATCGGCGTCTTCGAGGGCTCCACCCACGTCACCGAGCCCGAGCGGGCCGCGCTCGCCGGGCTGCGCGAGGCCGGACTCGCGGACGTGGTCCCGCGCCCCCTCAAGTACGACCACCCCTTCACCTACTGGGACTACCGCCAGCTCTGCTTCCCGAAGAACCGGGGCATGCGCATCGACCTCGTGTACGGCAACAAGCCGTTCGCCGACGCGGTCCGTGACAGCTACGTCGACCGCGAGGAGCGCAAGGGCAAGGGCGCGTCCGACCACGCTCCGGTCGTCGTCGACCTGGAGGTCTGAGGCTCTCAGAGCCTGTCGGGTGGCCTTCGGCCGACAGGCTCTCAGCCGCACCGGCGAGGGCGAGGCGGGTCGGCGAGGGGTTCCCGGGCGGCAGCGCGCGCCCCGGGTGATCTCCGCGCGCCTGGTGGTGCGGTGACCGGGGGAGGTGCGACGCTGGTCCGATGAACATCCCATTCCTGGACAACTGGCGCAAGAGGCGCGAGGTCGAACCGTCCGCGGCTCCGCTGGCCTCGGCCTTCGACCGGGACCCCGAGGGGGTGGCGGATCTGCTCGCCGAGTGCGAGCTGCTGCGTGCCGTCGTCCAGGACTCCGGGGTCGAGCTCGACGACACCCCGCGTTCCCTGGAGCGGATCGACCAACTGCCGCCCCGGTGGCGGGACGCGCCCGAGGAGCTTCCCTGGCTGGGTAACGACGCGGGTCTCTATCTGGGCACGGTCATCGTTCGGACGGTTCCCGGAGCGACCTGGCAGGTCTGGCCGGGGGGCCAGCCGGTGGTCCGGCTGGCGTCGGGTCGCGAGATCAACGTGGTCGAGGCCGGGCTCGACTGGGCCGTGAGTGGCTCGCCTGAGCTCTCGCAGGTCTACGCCGAGGCCGCCGAGTTCTGAACGCCCGGCCGTACGCCCGGCCACCCCCTTGCAGTAAATACGGCTTATGCCCTTTTTATGCGTGTCAGTCGCGAAGTCCCTTCCCGTGGTGAATAGTTTGCGCTGACCGCGACATCGCCGAGAAGGGGGCAGGGCAGCGCATGGCCGTCGCCGTTCCGTTGACCGAACCGCGTGACGTCGGCGGGCGCTTCGGCGCCCGGCGCGTTCCGCAGGGCTCCGATCACCTCGCCGGCCGCGGCGGGGCGGCGGGGCTCTCAGGCCCCCGGGTGCCCGTCTCCCGACGGTGTCCGGCCTGCCGTCGCCGCCCCGGCGCGGGCCGCCCGGCGCCGCCCGGCCCCCGGCACCGGGCACTCCGCGGCACTCACCCGCGACCGGCCGTCAGCCCGTCGCGCTGAGCGGTCGCCGCGCCCGGATTCCTCGCCTCCGGGGCCGATTTCCGGAGAGCGGGCCCCACCGATCGGGTCGCCTCTCGACTACGATCTGCCCTTCATCCCCGTCGCGTCGGCGAGCTCTCGCCGGAGCGTGCCGGGATGCGCGTGCGGCTCTCCCGGTTCGCCCCCGGGTGGCCAGGAGGGAGTGGCGCAGTACCAGGGCACGGGCCGGCGATGTCGCTCCGGCCGCACCAGACGCTGCTCCCCCCCGCTCGGCGGCCGGCCGACGCGGAGCAGCCCGCAAGGAGCCATACCCGTCCGGCGGCAGCCGGTGATCACTCCACTCGCAGCGGGACCGACAGGTACGACGGGTCGCCCGCGGGGGAGGAGAAGGTCAGCTGTGCGCCGGTCGGGTTGTGCTCGATGTAGAGAGGGTCGACGGTGTCGACGACCACGGCGAGACGGTGGCCGGCCGGAACGTCGTAGGCCGTGGAGAACAGCTCCAGGTCGACCGTGAACGGCTTCCTGGGCGTCTTCCCGTGGAAGGTGTACGGGGCATTGCTGACCAACTTGCCGAGGCCGAGCGGGCCCACGTCGTAGAGGTAGGCGACGAGGGTGCCGCTCTCCTTGGTGGGGGTGACCGTGGTGTGGAGCTTCGCCGTGCCGCGCACCTTCCGGGGCTTGGCGGAGCGCTCCGACTGCCAGACTCCGGCGAAGGCGCGCGGGAGCAGGGGGATGGCGGCGGTCGGCGGGGCCTGGGCGAACTGGTCCAGGACGTTGGAGAGGAAGACGACGCCGCCGTTGGCGCCCGAGTCGATTCCGGTCCAGATCCGCTTGGTGCCTCCGAGGGCGATCTTCCGCTCGTCGGCGTGCACGGACTTCCAGTCGGGGTAGCCCTCGTACCCACCGTCGGAGCGGGGCTTCAGCTGGACGGGCTGCTCGCGGTCGACGCCGTTGTCGGCGCCCTTGAGGTAGTGGTCGAACCAGCGGTGGGCGCTGGTCCAGGTGTCGTTCGGCAGGCCGAGCAGACCGGTTGCCTCGGCGGTGGCGTGGTCGCCCGGGCGGAACTCCAGGCGCTTGGGGCCCCGCAGTTTCTCGTAGAAGGACGCGTACTGGTTGGGCGGGAAGATGGTGTCGCCCCAGGCGTTGCCCAGCATGACCGCGGTGCCGTTGGCGTTGATCCTGTCCACCTGTTCGCCGGCCGACCGCGCGCGGCCCCAGGCGATCATCTCGTCCTCCTTGCTCAGGTCGGAGGAGAGGAAGTCGCCCAGGATCTCGCGGAGTTCGGGGCCGGGGCGCCCGGTGAGGTAGCCGGCGCCGCCGAGTACCGCGGCGGCCTGGAGGTGCTGGGTGCGTCCGCTGTAGATGGACTCGATGAGGTCGGCCCAGCCGCTCAGTGCCGCGACGGCCTTGATCCGGCTGTCGTGAGCGGCGGCGAGCAGGCTGATGCCCGCGCCGTAGGAGACACCCGCCATGCCGACCTTGTCGGGGTCGGCGGGAGTGTGTGCGAGTGCCCAGTCGATGACGAGGGAGGCGTCGGCGATGTCCTTGGGGCCGGCCGTCTCGATCACGCCGCCGGACTGCCAGAAGCCGCGCGAGTTGTAACTCACCACGACATAACCGGAGTCGGCGAGTTTCCGGGCCTGGGCGAGGTACTCGACCTGGGGCAGGGCCCAGCTGGTGGGAAGCACGATCACGGGATGGCGGGCCGACCCGCCGGAGCCGGCGGGGGTGACGACGTTGGCCTTGAGGACGGTACCGCCGTCGCCCGCGATGTCGACGAAGCGGATGGTCGTGCCGGTGGCGGCCGAACCGGACGCGTGGGCGACGGGGGCGAGTCCGAGGGTCGTTCCGGCCACGAGGGCGGCCGAGACGGCGAAGACCGGAGCTGTGCGCACGGGCACTCCTCACTGGGGGGTCACTGATGGGGGGCAGTGAAAGTGACCCGACGGTAACCTCGTCGCCTTACCTTCGGTAACTGGTCGGTAAGTTACGTGCGGGTAACGATTGGGTGCACCCATGGACGCGCCTGCCCCGTGCCCGCCCCGGGCCGCTCTCCCCTCTCGGCGCCGCCTCCGCCCCCGGACCGGGCTGCCTGTCGCGGCCTCACGGCGCCTCGCGCCCGTCCGCGCGGTGCCCGGGGCCGCCCGGTGACCAGAGCCCGCCGTATACGGTCCGGCCGCCGGCACCCGCGCCCGCGAGGTGACGCGCCGCGTCCGACGCCGCCCGCCGGCCTGCCGGGCAGGATGAACGGCCTGTAGGCTCACGTGATCATGGAGGCGCGCGCGCAGCACAGGATGATCGCAGTCCCGCCGGGTCGCGTGACGCTGACGGACCGGCGGACGCGGCGGAGCTGGCCGGTCGAGGTCGCCGCGTACGAGATCGCGGAGGTCCCGGTCACCCGGCGGTCGTACGCCGAGGTCACGGGCCTCCGGCCGGGGGAGGGCGCCGGAGACCGCCGGCCCGTGGAGAGCGTCTCCTGGTGGGACGCCGTCCGGTTCTGCAACGCTCTGTCCGCGCGGGACGGCCTCACACCCGCCTACCGCGTCCACGGTGACGGCGAGTCCCTCCTGTGGGAGGCATCCGCCGACGGCTACCGCCTGCCCACCGAAGCCGAATGGGAGTACGCCTGCCGGGCCGGCACCGACGGTCCGCACTACGGTCCGCTCGACGACATCGCCTGGTACCGCGACAACTCCGGCGAGCGCCTCCATGACGTCGGCGGCAAGCTGCCCAACGCCTGGGGGCTGTACGACATGCTCGGCAACGTCTGGAACTGGTGCTGGGACGTCTACGACGCCGAGGTCTACGGCGACTACCGGGTGCTGCGCGGGGGCGGCTGGTTCGACGAGCACTGGAGCTGCCGCGCCTCCGCACGCCGCCGCAGCCATCCGAGCTACCGGGTCGACGACGTCGGCTTCCGCCTCGCGCGGTCACCGGCCGCCTGACGCGCCGGGACCGCCGCGCCGTCCCCCACGGCACGGCCGCCGCCAGCGCGGTGGCGTCAGCTCGCCGCCGGCTCTGGTTCGGGCGCGGGTGCGGGTGCGGTGCGCGCGGCGCGCGTGACATCGGCGACCAGCTCCACCACATCGGGCCCGTACGCCTCGGAGTTGACCACCTTCAGGAGCAGGACGAAGGGCCCCCCGCCGTACTTGCGCGCCAGCTTCTCGTAATGCCGGGACAGATAGCGGGTGGCGGCCTGATGGGTGATCGGGTGCTGTCCGCAGAACAGGAACACCGGCCGCCCGCCCTCGCCGCCCGGCAGCCGGGCGAGGACGACGTACTCCGTCATGCCCTTCTCCGGCGGGTAGGACTCCGAGCCGATCACGAGGGACCCGCGGTCGCGACGCTTCGGGTCGGTCCCCGCGTCCATGGCCACTCCGGGCAGCAGCGAGCGCAGATGCGCCGCCATCCGCTGGTTCGAGGAGGGCCCGCCGAGGCAGAACTCCGTCCGGTCGCCGAAGCCCTGTCGCGCGAGATCGTGCCGGACGACCTCGGCCTGCGCCCCGCAGTCCTTGACGAGAGCGGCGAGTTCGAGCAGCGCGGACACGTCGAAGCGGTGCACGGCCCCGTCGTCGCCCGCTCCCTGGTGCACCACGAGCAGGCAGGCCGTACCTCCCGGCAGACCGAAGAAGGACTGCTTGCGGCGGAGCCGGCGGCGCCAGAGGTAGGCGCGGGTGAGCCAGCCCAGGGTGGCGCCGACCCCCGCGGCCACGACGCCCAGCACCAGATTCCGCAGGTCTTCGCTCATGGCCCGGCATGGTAGCGGGGTACGGCCGGATGTTCGAGGCGGTCCTGACGGCGGGGACGGTGGGAAGTTACTCTGCGCGGACGGCTGTTGACTGGAGGTAGGGATGAGTCGATCCGCCACACGGACCGTGCCGATTCTGGCCGTCGCCGCCGTGCTCTCGGTGGGGGCCGCCGCGCCGCCGACGGTGACCCGGCCGCCCGTCAAGCAGCCCGTCGCCGCCGGGTACGGCGGAGCCGTCGCCAGCGTCGACGCCGACGCCTCGGCGGCCGGCATCGAGGTGCTCCGCAAGGGAGGCAACGCCGTGGACGCGGCCGTCGCGACGGCCGCCGCCCTCGGTGTCACGGAGCCCTACTCCGCGGGCATCGGCGGAGGCGGTTACTTCGTCTACTACGACGCCCGGAGCCGCACCGTCCACACGATCGACGGCCGCGAGACCGCCCCGCTCTCGGCGGACGAGCACCTCTTCGTCGAGGACGGACGTCCGATCCCCTTCGCGGAAGGCATGACCAGCGGCCGGGGCGTCGGCGTGCCGGGTACCCCCGCCACCTGGGAGACCGCCCTGGACGCCTGGGGCAGCAAGCCGCTGCCCCGGCTCCTCGAACCCGCGAGCCGCCTGGCCCGCGAGGGCTTCAGGGTCGACGCCACCTTCCGCGCCCAGACGGCGTCGAACGAGGCCCGCTTCCGGGACTTCCCGGCCTCCGCGGACCTCTTCCTACCGGGCGGGCGACTGCCCGCCGTGGGATCGGTGTTCACCAACCCCGACCTGGCCCGTACCTACGATGAACTCGGCCGGAAGGGCATCGGGGCGCTCTACCGCGGGCCGCTGGCCAGGGACGTCGTCAACACCGTCCGCACGCCCCCGGTCCGGGACGGCGCGACCCGGATCGTCCGCTCCGGCGACCTGACCGCCCGCGACCTCGCGGCCTACCGGACGGAGCGGCGTCGGCCCACCAAGGTCTCCTACCGGGGCCTCGACGTGTACGGCATCGCCCCCTCCTCCTCCTCGGGCGGCACCAGCGTCGGCGAGGCGCTCAACATCCTGGAGGGCACGGACCTGTCCGCCGCGTCGCCCGCCGGCTACCTCCACCGGTACGTCGAGGCCAGCCGCATCGCCTTCGCCGACCGGGGCCGCTGGGTCGGCGACCCCGCCTTCGAGGACGTTCCCGTCAGGGCGCTGCTCTCACAGCGCTACGCCGACTCCCGCGCCTGCCTGATCCGCGACGACGCGGTCCTGAGCAGCCCGCTCGCGCCGGGTGACCCGCGCCGCCCCGCCCCGTGCGCGGTCGCCGGCCGGGCGGCGCCGACCACCTACGAGGGCGAGAACACGACGCACCTCACCGTGGCCGACAGGTGGGGCAACGTCGTCGCCTACACGCTGACGATCGAGTCCACCGGCGGCAGCGGGATCACCGTTCCGGGGCGGGGCTTCCTGCTCAACAACGAACTCACCGACTTCTCCTTCACGCCGGCCGACCCGTCCGTCCACGATCCCAACCTGCCGGGGCCCGGGAAGCGCCCGCGGTCCTCGATCTCCCCGACGATCGTCCTCGACCGGCACGACCGCCCGGTCCTGGCGCTGGGCTCCCCGGGCGGAGCGACGATCATCACCACCGTGCTCCAGACCCTGACCGGCGTCGTCGACCGCGGTCTGCCGCTCGGCGAGGCGATCGCGGCCCCCCGCGCCAGTCAGCGGAACCAGACCACGACGGAGCTCGAACCAGCGCTGTGGAACAGTCCGCTGCGTGGGGAACTCGAAGCCCTCGGGCACGGATTCCGGCAGAGCCCCGAGATCGGCGCGGCGACGGGCGTGCAACGGCTGCCGGACGGACGGTGGCTGGCCGCCGCGGAGCCCGTCCGCCGGGGTGGCGGCTCCGCGATGGTGGTGCGGCCCGCGCGCTAGCCGGCGCCGCGGCGGCCGGCGCGGCGTCAGGCAACGCCCGCTCTGTTGGCGCGGGCTTGACTGTCAAGACAGGCTGTATCGCATGGAGTTGATCGCGCGGGGTCGGGACGCCGATGTGTATGCCCTGGATGGGCGCAGGGTGCTGCGGCGATACCGGCACGGGGGTCCCGCCGGTCTGGAGTCGCGTCTGATGAAGCACCTGCGACCGGCGCCTACGCGCTGTCGTCGGCAGGGCAATACAGCCGACATGCCCCGGTGGCTCCGTCAGAGCGGCATCCCGGCGTCTTGGAATCGCACGCACCAGACCGCCTCCGCCTGTCGGCCGAAGACCACCCGACAGGCGCTCAGTCGAGTGTCTTGAGCATCTTGACCGAGGTCGTCTCGTAGCCGAGCGACTCGTACAGCCCGCGCGCACCCGTGTTGAACCCGAAGACACTGAGGCCAAGGGTGTGCGCGCCCTGCGTCCGGGCGTATTCCTCACCGAGGGCCATGGTCCTTCGTCCGAAGCCCCGGCCCCGCTTGTCGGTGTCGATCAGGATGTCCCAGATCCACCAGGCGCCGGCGTCGTCGCTCGTGTCCGGTCCGATCCAGAGGTAGCCGACGGCCGCCCCGGTGTCGTCGACCACGTCGAAGACCACGTGTCCCGGGGTCGGCGCGCCGGAGGGAAAGGAGAGGGCCATGCTCTCGTCCGCGTGTCGGTGGGCGGCCTCGGGTGCCTGCCCCGCGGAGACGAGATCACGGGCGTACTCGGCTCGACTGCGCTCAAGCCAGGCAGGAAAACGCAGGGCGTCCATGCGGCGGAGGGTTACAGGCATGGGAACAGCTTCCCACGCGCCGGCTTCGGGCGGCATCGCCCTCGCACCGCGGTCGCGACCGCCACCAGGGAGAGCGTCGCCCCTGATCCGGCACAGGCCGTCCGCCGCGTAGCGGCCGTCGCCTCCGCCGGCCGGGCCGTGCGGGCGTCGGGGCGTCCGGTCGTCGTAGTCTCGCCGCATGATGCCCGAGGAACTGCGGCGAGGCCGCTACGTCAGTCTGACCACCTTCCGCAAGAACGGCACCGGGGTGGCGACGCCCGTCTGGTACGCGGTGGAGGGCGAGGTGCTGTACGCCTGGACGCGCACCGACTCGTGGAAGGTCAAGCGGCTGCGCAACGATCCACGGGCCGTCGTGGCCGTCTGCGACGTGCGCGGCAACGTCGCCGAGGGCGCGCTGCGCGCCGAGGGCACGGCGCGTCTGCTGGAGGGGGACGAGCTGGGCCGGGTGCGCAGGCTTCTCGCGCGTAAGTACACCTGGCAGTTCTGGCTCGTGGACTGGCCGGCGATGGTCGTCCGGCGCGGCAAGCGCCCCCACACCGGTATCGAGATCACCGTGTGAACCGGTGTTCTCCTCCGTTCACCGCGAGACGGGCTCCGCTTGAAAACAGTCCGTAGTCGCGCCGTAACACGACTGGGGTCCAATATCCGCGGACCGGAAGGGCCCAGTCGAGTGCACGGGCGGTGCGGACGGTATGGCGGTGTATCAACTCCCTGCGGCGGTGGGCGCTTTCGCGCGCTTCCTGCGGGATCTGACGGCTCGTATGGAGCCGGGTGAAGGCTGGTACGGGGTCTTCCTGCAGCGTGACCCGGACGGGCTGCGGGCCTGCCTGGAGGGTACCGAGATACTGCCCTGGGACGTCGTCGAATCCCTGCTCCGGGATCTCGGCGAGGCGGGACCGGGGGCGCTGCGCGCCAGGGTCCTGTACGACGCGGCCGCGGCCGCCCACGATCGGCGGCCGGGCGGCGCGGAGGAACTGCGCAGGCGGCTGGCCGCGATGGAGCGGGAGCGGTGGGACGCGCAGCGCCGGGGCCACGAGCTCGCCGGACGGTTGCGCGAGACGCCCGCCGCCCCGGACGCGGCCAGGCTCGACAACGAACTGGCCTGGTGCCGCGACGACCACGCCCGCGCGACCGCGCGCGTCGCGGAACTGGCGGGCCGGCTGGCCGCCCTGACCCCGGCGGCGGCTGACGGCGGAGCCTCGCCCGCCGCCGGCGCGGAGACGACCCGAGGGGGCCCGGAGCGCCGGGAGGCGACGCGGCAGCCGACCGAACGGCACCCCGCGGAACGGCCGGAGGACGCGCGGTGGGAGGCTCCCCGGCGGCGGCCCCGCGGGGCCCGGTACGCCTGGCTCGACGAGGCGGAGGGCGCGCAGGAGGTCGTCGCCGTGCCCACACTGCCCCAGGCCGGGGTGGCACCCCGCGGCGCACGGTTCGGGGGCGCCGCGGAGCCCGCGGCCGCGCCCCGGCCGGCCACGCCGGACGAGGGTCCCGCCGAGGCCGCGCGGGCCGCCGTGAACGCTGTCTACGCGCTGCGGCGCCTGCGCGCCCAGGGGCGTAGCGGCGAGGCGCACGCACTGCTCTGCGAGGCGCTCGCCGGGCCGCCGAGCCGGCTCCCCGCCCTCGCGGCCGAGCTGCACCGCGCCGGCCTCGGACCCGACTGGGCCACCCTGCTGTGGGAGGCCGCCTCCCTGCCGCCGGAGCGTCTCGCCTCCGTCGCCGGGGCGCTCGCCGACGCGGGCCGCGAGCGGGACTGCGAGCAGCTGCTGCGCCAGGGTGTGGCCCGCCCGGTCGAGGAGCTGGCCGGGGCCTGCGCGGCCCTGCGCGCCGACGGCCACGACCGGGAGGCGCACGCCCTTCTCGTCGCGTTCGTCCGGGCGCGTTCCGCCGAGGAGGGCGCCACGCTGGCCGCCGCCGATCCACAGGGGATCGTCCCGCGGCTCCTCGCCGCCGCCCGCGCCGTCTCCGTGGCCCGTGAGCGGGACCTGGCGCACGCGTTGAGAGTCGCCGGGCTCGTCGCGTCCTGACGCAACCGGAAGGGATCCGGACGTGTCGGTGTGTGTCCGACGTGGACCACTCGGGTATGAAACATGATCGACTCCGGCGGTTCACGGCGGCGGTCTTGCTCCGCGATGTGACGGGGCTTACGTTCTACCTCCTACGCACCGTGTCTACGGGCGTAGAGGCTCTCTGACGCCGCGCCGAAGGAGCAGCTCATGACCGACGTCGTACGCGCCGCACTCGTCCAGGCGACCTGGACCGGCGACACCGAATCCATGATCGCCAAGCATGAGGAGCACGCCCGCGAGGCGGCCCGGCAGGGTGCCAAGGTCATCGGATTCCAGGAGGTCTTCAACGCCCCCTACTTCTGCCAGGTGCAGGAACCGGAACACTACCGCTGGGCCGAGCCCGTCCCGGACGGGCCGACCGTCCGCCGGATGAGCGAACTCGCCCGCGAGACCGGCATGGTCGTCGTCGTCCCCGTCTTCGAGATCGAGGACTCCGGCTTCTACTACAACACCGCCGCCGTCATCGACGCCGACGGCAGCTACCTCGGCAAGTACCGCAAGCACCACATCCCGCAGGTCAGGGGGTTCTGGGAGAAGTACTACTTCCGGCCCGGCAACGCCGGCTGGCCGGTCTTCGACACCGCCGTCGGCAAGATCGGCGTCTACATCTGCTACGACCGGCACTTCCCCGAAGGGTGGCGCCAACTCGGACTCAACGGAGCCCAGTTGGTCTACAACCCGTCCGCCACCTCACGCGGCCTGTCCAGCTATCTCTGGCAACTGGAACAGCCCGCCGCGGCCGTCGCCAACGAATACTTCGTCGCCGCCATCAACCGCGTGGGCCAGGAGGAGTACGGGGACAACGACTTCTACGGCACCAGCTACTTCGTCGACCCGCGCGGCCGGTTCGTCGGCGAGGTCGCCTCCGACAAGGCTGAGGAACTGGTCGTCCGTGACCTCGACTTCGGCCTCATCGAGGAGGTCCGGCAGCAGTGGGCGTTCTACCGGGACCGCCGGCCCGACGCGTACGACGGGCTGGTGCGCCCGTGAGCGGCCTCCATGACCGGCACCGCGCCGTCATCCCCGACTGGGTCGCCCTCTACTACCAGGACCCCCTGGAGATCACCCACGGCGAGGGACGGTACGTCTGGGACGCCGAGGGGCGCCGGTACCTCGACTTCTTCGGTGGCATCCTCACCACCATGACCGCGCACGCCCTGCCCGAGGTCACCAAGGCGATCAGCGAGCAGGCCGGGCGCATCGTCCACTCCTCCACCCTCTACCTCAACCGCCCCATGGTGGAGCTGGCCGAACGGATCGCGAGGCTCTCCGGCATCCCCGACGCCCGCGTCTTCTTCACCACCTCCGGCACCGAGGCCAACGACACGGCCCTGCTCCTCGCCACCGCCCATCGCCGCTCCCAGCAGATCCTGGCGATGCGCAACAGCTACCACGGCCGCTCCTTCTCCACGGTCTCCGTCACCGGCAACCGGGCCTGGTCACCCACGAGCCTCTCGCCGCTCCAGACCCTGTACGTACACGGCGGCGTCCGCACCCGCGGCCCCTACGCCCACCTGGACGACGCGGAGTTCATCGACGCGTGCGTCGCCGACTTGGAGGACCTCCTCGGCCACACCCGCGACGTCGCCGCCCTGATCGCCGAACCCATCCAGGGCGTCGGAGGCTTCACCTCCCCGCCCGACGGTCTCTACGCGGCCTTCCGCCGGGTCCTCGACCGGCACGGCATCCTCTGGATCTCCGACGAGGTGCAGACCGGCTGGGGCCGCACCGGCGAGCACTTCTGGGGATGGCAGGCACACGGCGCGGCCGGCCCGCCGGACATGCTCACCTTCGCCAAGGGCATCGGCAACGGCATGTCCGTCGGCGGTGTCGTCGCCCGCGCCGAGGTCATGAACTGCCTGGACGCCAACTCCATCTCGACGTTCGGTGGTTCGCCCGTCACCATGGCGGCGGGCCTCGCCAACCTCGGATATCTGCTCGAACACGACCTCCAGGGCAACGCCCGCCGCGTCGGAGGGCTGCTCCTCGAACGCCTCCGGGGCGCCGCGGCCGGAGTCGACGCCGTACGCGAGGTCCGCGGACGCGGCCTGATGATCGGGATCGAACTCACCCGGCCCGGCACCGACGAGGCCGACCCGGCGGCGGCCGGGGCCGTCCTGGAGGCCGCCCGGGGAGCCGGACTGCTGATCGGCAAGGGCGGCGGACACAACACCAGCTGTCTGCGTGTGGCCCCACCGCTCTCGCTCACCGTCGCCGAGGCCGAGGAGGGCGCCTCGATCCTCGAAGCGGCCCTCCGCGCCCTCTGAGAGCCTGTCGATCGAAGGCCACCCGACAGGCTCTGAGCGGAGGCCCCGCCGTCCGGGGCGGACCGGCACCCGGCGCCCCGGACCCGGCGCCCCGCACGGCGAGAAGCCGCCCTCCGCACCGGGCGCACGGCGGTCGACGGTGTGGGGGCGGGAGTGCGGCGGGCCGTCGGCCCCGCCATTCACTGGAAGCGGTGTGAAGGGATTTCTGGCACATGACTCGGACTCTGATTACCGGCGGGCTCGTGATCACGGCCGCGGACGAGGTGCACGCGGACGTGCTGATCGAGCACGGCCGGGTGGTCGCCCTGGCCGCGCCGGGTACCCAGCCGTGGACGGCCGATCGGGTGATCGACGCGTCGCGGAAGTACGTGATCCCGGGCGGGGTCGACGCGCACACCCATATGGAACTGCCGTTCGGCGGCACGTTCGCCTCGGACACCTTCGAGACGGGCACACGGGCGGCGGCATGGGGCGGGACGACCACGATCGTCGACTTCGCGGTGCAGTCGAAAGGCCAGGCGCTCCAGGCCGGCCTTGACGCCTGGCACCAGAAGGCCGACGGGAAATGCGCGATCGACTACGCGTTCCACATGATCATGTCGGACGTGAACGAGTCGACGCTCAAGGAGATGCCGAAGCTCATCGAGCACGGCGTGACCTCCTTCAAACTGTTCATGGCGTATCCGGGGGTCTTCTACTCGGACGACGGCCAGATCCTGCGGGCGATGCAGAAGGCCGGCGACACCGGCGGTCTGATCATGATGCACGCGGAGAACGGCATCGCGATCGACGTCCTGGTGGAGCAGGCTCTGGCCCGGGGAGAGACCGACCCCCGCTACCACGGGGAGGTCCGCAAGGCCGTCCTGGAAGCCGAGGCCACCCACCGCGCGATCCAGCTCTCACGGGTAGCCGGAGCGCCGCTCTACGTCGTCCACGTGTCGGCCGAGGAGGCCGTCGCGGAGCTGGCGGCGGCCCGGGACAAGGGGCTTCCCGTGTTCGGGGAGACCTGCCCCCAGTACCTCTTCCTCTCCACCGACAACCTGGCCGAGCCGGACTTCGAGGGCGCCAAGTACGTCTGCTCCACACCACTGCGCCCCGAGGAGCACCAGGCCGCCCTCTGGCGCGGGCTGCGCACGAACGACCTCCAGGTCGTCTCCACCGACCACTGCCCCTTCTGCTTCAAGGGGCAGAAGGAACTGGGCCGCGGCGACTTCTCCAAGATCCCGAACGGGCTGCCCGGCGTCGAGAACCGCATGGACCTGCTCCACCAGGCGGTCGTGGACGGTCACATCTCCCGGCGCCGCTGGATCGAGATCGCCTGCGCCTCCCCGGCACGGATGTTCGGCCTGTATCCGCAGAAGGGCACCATCGTCCCCGGTGCCGACGCCGACGTCGTGATCTACGACCCGCACGCCACCCAGACCCTCTCGGCCACCACCCACCACATGAACGTCGACTACTCGGCGTACGAGGGAAAGACGGTCACCGGGCAGGTCGAGACCGTCCTCTCCCGCGGCGAGGTCGTCATCGACCGGCGCACGTACGCCGGCCACGCCGGCCACGGCACGTTCGTACCGCGTTCCACCTGCCAGTACCTGGGCTGAAGCACCCAGGGCCTCATCGCACCGACTCGAACTTGGAGGTCCCGCGTGGACTTCGGACTCGTCCTGCAGACCGACCCGCCCGCCTCGCAGGTCGTCGGCCTGATGCGCCGGGCGGAGCGCAACGGCTTCCGCTACGGCTGGACCTTCGACTCCGCCGTGCTGTGGCAGGAGCCCTTCGTCATCTACAGCAGGATCCTGGAACACACCACCAGGCTGCACGTGGGCCCGATGGTCACCAACCCGGGAACCCGCACCTGGGAGGTGACGGCCTCCACCTTCGCCACCCTCAACGAGATGTACGGCAACCGGACCGTGTGCGGCATCGGCCGCGGCGACTCCGCCATGCGGGTCGCCGGCCGCAAACCGAACACCCTGGCCCGGCTGGGGGAGGCCATCGAGGTCATCCGCGACCTCGCGGAAGGACGGGAAGCCGTCGTGGACGGCAACCCGATCCGTCTGCCATGGGTCCGCGACGGGAGACTCCCCGTCTGGATGGCCGCCTACGGGCCGAAGGCCCTCGCCCTCGCCGGACAGAAGGCCGACGGCTTCATCCTCCAGCTCGCCGACCCCTTCCTCACCGAATGGATGGTCAAGGCCGTCCGCCAGGCCGCCACCGACGCCGGCCGCGACCCCGACGCGCTCACCATCTGCGTCGCCGCCCCCGCCTATGTCACCGTCGACGACTCGCCGGAGGCCCTCGCCCACGCCCGCGACCAGTGCCGGTGGTTCGGCGGCATGGTCGGCAACCACGTCGCCGACCTGGTCGCCCGCTACGGCGAGCACTCCGGCATGGTGCCCGACGCCCTGACCGCGTACATCAAGGACCGGCACGGCTACGACTACAGCCACCACGGCCGCGCCGGAAACCCCGACACCGCGTTCGTCCCCGACGAGATCGTCGACCGCTTCTGCCTCCTCGGACCCGCCCAGGCCCACATCGACAAGCTGCGCCACCTCGAGGACCTGGGCGTCGACCAGTTCGCCGTCTACGACATGCACGACGACCGCGAGGGCACGATCGACGCCTACGGCACCGACATCATCCCCGCCGTCGGTTCCTGAGACCGGGCCGCCGAACCCCGCTCGCCCCGCACGGCCTCGTTCCGTCCCCAGCCGAACGAACGAAGGGTTCCGCCGCCATGACCGCCACCGTCCCCACCGGAAGCCCGGGCATATCCGACGGCCGTGCCGAGCTCGCGCCCGGCACGGCCCCCGCCGACCCCCGCTTCGTCAACGACGACCTGCTCCCCGTCCCCCTCGCCGAGCGCCGCTGGACCACCTACAACTTCGCCGCCCTCTGGGTCGGCATGGCCCACAACATCCCCTCCTGGCTGCTCGCCTCCGGTCTCGTCGCCCTCGGCATGGACTGGAAACAGGCCGTCCTCACCATCGCCCTCGCCAACGTCATCGTGCTGCTCCCGATGCTGCTCACCGGCCACGCCGGGCCGAAGTACGGCATCCCGTTCCCGGTCCTCGCCCGCGCCTCCTTCGGCCTGCGCGGCGCCAACCTGCCCGCGATGGTCCGCGCCGGGGTCGCCTGTGCCTGGTTCGGCATCCAGACCTGGATCGGCGGCCAGGGGATCTTCGTGCTGCTCGGCAAGATCTTCGGCGGGTGGGCCGAGGCGAGCAGGATCGCCGGACAGCCGTGGACTCTCTGGCTCTGCTTCGGGCTCTTCTGGGCGCTCGAACTCGCCATCATCTACCGGGGGATGGAGGCGCTGCGCCGCTTCGAGAACTGGGCGGCTCCCTTCGTCATCGTCGGAGCGCTCGTCCTCCTCGGCTGGATCACCTTCAAGGCGGGCGGCCTCGGACCGCTCCTCGACCAGCCTTCCGAACTGGGCTGGGGCGCCGACTTCTGGCCCGTGTTCTTCCCCGCCCTCATGGGCATGATCGCCTTCTGGGCCACCCTCAGCCTCAACATCCCCGACTTCACCCGCTTCGGCGCCGGCCAGCGCGCCCAGGTGTGGGGGCAGACCCTCGGCCTGCCCACGACCATGACCCTGTTCGCGCTCCTCTCGGTACTCGTCACCTCGGGCTCGCAGGCCGTGTACGGCGCACCCGTCTGGGACCCGGTGGCGCTCGCGGCCAAGACCGACAACGTCTTCGGGCTGCTCTTCGCCCTGGTGACCGTCCTGATCGCGACCGTGTCCGTGAACATCGCCGCGAACGTCGTCTCCCCGGCGTACGACCTCGCCCACCTCGCCCCACGGCTGGTGAACTTCCGCACGGGCGCGCTGATCACCGGCGTCGTCGGCGTACTCGTCATGCCGTGGAAGCTCACCGCCACCCCCGAGCTGTACATCTTCACCTGGCTCGGCCTCGTCGGCGGACTGCTCGGCACCGTGGCGGGCATCCTGATCGCGGACTACTGGCTGGTGCGGCGCACCGTCCTCGACCTCGGCGCGCTCTACCGGGTGGACGGCCCCTACTGGTACCGGGGCGGCTGGAACCCGGCGGCCGTCCTCGCCTTCGTGGTCGGCGGTGTCCTCGCCGTCGGCGGCTCGCACTCGGCCCCCGGCACGGGCCCGTTCCCCGAGCACGGCCTGATCCCCTTCCTCGAGCCCCTGGCCGACTACGGCTGGGCCGTCGGACTCGCCGCCTCCCTGCTGCTGTACACCGCGCTCATGAAGGGACGGCGGGCTTTCCCGTCCACCGCCCCGCCGCGCTGAGGAGCGCGTCCGGTGGCCGGACCGCTCCCGGCGGGGGAGGAGCCCCGCCCGTCCTCGCGAGCCCGGCAACGGCGTTCCCGAGGAGCTCGCCGCACCGGCCGCCCGGCGGCCGGCCCCGGGACGCCGGGAAACACGCCGATCCGACTCGTGCGGATGACGGACCAATCCGCCGTGCGGGTGCCACCGAATGACGCCATGTGACCAGCTTCCGCACCACCCTCCGCCGAGCGTCCCTCGGCGCGTCGGCCGGCCTGCCGGCCGGCCTCACCGCGCTGGCGGTGGCCGAGCTGGCCGCCGCCCTGGTACGGCCCGCGACCGGTCCGGTCACCGTGGTCGGCGGTGCCGTCATCGACCGCACCCCGGCGGCCGTGAAGGACTTCGCGATCCGTACCTTCGGCGAGGACGACAAGACCGTCCTGCGCCTCGGCATCATCGCCCTCCTCGCGCTGTTCGCGATCGGCCTGGGTGTCCTGGCGCTCCGTCACCGGCGGCTGGGCGCGGCGGGGGTCCTGCTCTTCGGGGCCGTCGGTGCGTCCGCCGCCCTGAGCAGGCCCGACTCGGCGGGAGTCGGAGACGTCCTGCCGTCCCTCGTGGGCGCGTTGGCGGGCGCGGCGGTGCTGTACGTGCTGGCGGGCAGGGCGCCATCCGCCGGGACGGCCGCCGGTCCCGAGGGCACGGGCTCCGCCTGGAGCCGAAGGGGTTTCCTCGCCGCGGCAGCCGTCACCGCCGCGGCCGCCACCGGTGCCGGGGCACTGGGCCGCACGCTGTCGGCGCGGCGGGGCCGGGGCGCGATCGCCTCCCGGGACGATCTGGTACTCCCCGCTCCGGCCTCGCCCGCTCCCGCGGTGCCCGCCGGAGCACGGCTCAAGGTCCCGGCGATCAGCGCGTTCACCACGCCCAACCGGGACTTCTACCGCGTCGACACCGCACTGGTCGTGCCCAAGGTCGACGCCGGGACCTGGCGGCTGCGCATCCACGGAAAGGGCGTGACCCGCGCCCGTACCTTCACCCTGGACGAGTTGCTGGCCCGACCGCTCATCGAGCGCGACATCACACTGACGTGCGTGTCGAACGAGGTGGGCGGGCCGTACGTCGGCAACGCGCGATGGCTCGGCGTGTCCCTGGCCGGACTGCTCGCCGAGTGCGGTGTGAGACCCCCGGCCGAGGGCGGCAAGGCCGACCAGCTGGTGGCACGCTCCGTCGACGGCATGACGCTCGGTTCCCCGGTCGCCGACGTCATGGACGGTCGGGACGCGATGCTCGCCGTCGGCATGAACGGCGAACCCCTGCCCTTCGACCACGGCTTCCCGGTCCGCATGCTCGTCCCCGGTCTCTTCGGCTACGTGTCGGCGTGCAAGTGGATCGAGGACATCGAACTCACCACGTTCGACGCCTACGACCCCTACTGGGTCAAGCGGGGGTGGGCACGCCGGGCCCCGATCAAGACCCAGTCCCGCGTCGACACGCCGAAACCCTTCGCCCGCCCCGCGGCCGGCCCGGTCACCGTGGCCGGAGTCGCCTGGGCTCAGCGCCGGGGCATCACCCGCGTGCAGGTCCGTGTCGACGACGGTCCCTGGCAGGACGCCGACCTCGCGGCCCAGGACGGTGTCGACACCTGGCGACAGTGGTCCTACCGGTGGCAGGCGACCCCCGGCGGGCACACCCTCACCGTCCGTGCCACCGACGGCAGCGGCGCGGTCCAGACCGAGCAGCGCGCCCGCACCATCCCCGACGGGGCCGACGGGTGGCACAGCGTGTTCGTCACCGTCACCTAGAGGCTCTCAGAGCCTGTCGGGTGGCCTCCGGCGGGGCGGTCACGCCCTGGCACGCGCGCTGCCGGCGTTGCCGGTCCGGGCGAAACAGGCCGGGCCCCCCCGAGGAGGACGGCCCGGCCGTTCGCCCGCGCGCCGTCAGCGGACCGAGCGGAGGAAGCCGCGGGTCCGCTCGTGACCCGGGTTGTCCAACAGCTGGTCCGGCGGAGCCGATTCCAGGATCCGGCCCTGGTCGAACATCAGGATCCGGTCCGAGACGTCCCGGGCGAAGCCCATCTCGTGCGTCACGCAGAGCATGGTGATGTCGGTGCTCCGGGCCACGTCCCTGAGGACGTCGAGCACCTCCGCGACCAGCTCGGGGTCGAGTGCGGAGGTGACCTCGTCGAGGAGGAGGATCTCGGGCCGCATGGCGAGCGCGCGGGCGATCGCCACCCGCTGCTGCTGTCCGCCGGAGAGGCGGGTCGGGTGGGCGTCGTGCTTGTCGCCGAGGCCGACCATGCCCAGCAGTTCCCGCCCCCGCTCCGCCGCCTCGTCCCGGGACAGCCCGAGGACGTGCACGGGCGCCTCGACGATGTTCTCCAGGACGCTCATGTGCGGGAACAGGTTGA
Source organism: Streptomyces sp. NBC_01216 (assembly GCF_035994945.1). Taxonomy (NCBI): domain Bacteria; kingdom Bacillati; phylum Actinomycetota; class Actinomycetes; order Kitasatosporales; family Streptomycetaceae; genus Streptomyces; species Streptomyces sp. NBC_01216. The sequence continues at coordinate 1,173,779 of NZ_CP108677.1, read as the reverse complement.
ACTGCTGGAAGACCATGCCGATCCGGCGCCGCCGCGGAGCGAGGTGGCGTTCGTTCGCGGGGGCGAGCGCCCCCTTCGGTCCGGTCGGCATGTGCGAGAAGGGCCGGCCGTCCACGTGGATCACGCCGTCGGTGACCTTCTCCAGCGTCATCAGGAGCCGCAGGATGGTGGTCTTTCCCGAGCCGCTCGGGCCGATCAGCGTCACGTGCTCGCCCCGCTCGACCGTCAGGTCGAGGCCGTCGAGCACCGTCGTGTCGCCGAAGCGCTTGGTGACCCTGTCGAAATGGATCATGCCGGGTGCCGTGGGCGGCTCGCTGTCGAGCGGGGCGTCAGTGGGCAAGGCGTGCCTCCAGGCGTCGTACGAGCAGGGATGTCGGCCAGCTCGCGAGCAGGAAGACGGCGGCGGCCAGGGTGAAGCTCTCCAGGTAGGCGAAGTGGGTGCTGCCGTAGGTGTTCGCCTCGTGGACCATCTCGTGCACCGTGATCACCGAGAGCAGGGGGGTCTCCTTGAACATGGAGACGGCGTAGTTGCCGAGCGGCGGGAGGACGTTGCGCACCGCCTGCGGCAGGACGACCGCGCGCCACACCCGCCGACGCGGCAGGGAGAGTGCCGTGCACGCCTCCCACTGCCCCTTCGGCACGGCGTCGATGCCCGCCCGGTACACCTCGCAGAGGTAGGTGGCGTAGTGGACGCCCAGCACCAGGACACCGAGCGTCAACGCGTTCAGGCCGGGGAGGAGCACCCACGCCGCGAACAGCTGCACCAGGAGCGGGGTCGAGCGGATGAATCCGGCCGCCGCCCGGACCGGCAGGGTCAACCAGCGGGTGTCCGCGCGCAGCACCAGCGCGATCACCAGCCCCAGGACGGCGGCGACGACGAAGCCGAGGACGGTGGCGAGCAGGGTGATCCGGAAGCCGTCGAGTACGACGGGCAGCGCGGCCCAAGCCGCTTCGCTGTCCCACATCACGCGTCACCTGCCTGTCCGAGTCGCTTCTTGGCCGCCCTCTCAGCGCTGTTCATCACGGCGCTCAGGGCGGCGGCCAGCCCGAAGTAGAGCAGCAGGAGCAGCAGATAGGCGGCGGCCGTGTTGCCGGTCGCCGACCGCAGCTGGTCGATCTCGAAGGTGAGGTCGGCGACGGTGATCAGTGACAGCAGTGGTGTCGCCTTGAGGAGCTGGATGAGCAGGTTCTTGAACGGGGGGATCATCAGGACGTTCGCCTGAGGCAGGATGATCCGCCGCAGGCGCAGACCCGGGCTCATGCCCAGAGCGACCGCCGCCTCGCTCTGGGCACGGGGCACCGCGTTGACCGCGCCGCGGACCACCTCGGCACCGTAGGCGCCGTAGTTGAGCCCGAGCGCGAGTACGGCGCAGGCCAGCGGCTCCAGCCGGAATCCGAGCATCGGCAGCGCGAAGAACAGCCAGAACAACTGCACGTACAACGACGTTCCGCGGAAGAACTCCACGACGACGCGAACCCCGCCCCGAACGGCCCACCGCGAGGACCGAGACGCCAGGCCGAGCGCATAGGCGAGGGCCAGTGCCAGGGCGGCTCCCAGCACGGTGGCCTCAAGGGTCACCAGCAGGCCCTCGCCCAGGCGTGGCGTGGCTCCCACGAGTTCGGGGAGGAAGTCAGCCATGACGGACGTCCCTCACGCCGTGCCGCACAGATCCGCCGTCCGCAGGGTCTTCGGCGGGACCTCGCGTTCGGTGAAGCCGTAGCGTCCGATCAGCTCGACGTAGTGCTCGGGCTTGCCGGTGATCTTCGCGAGTTCGCCGTTGAAGGCGTCGCGCAGGGCCGTCGCCCCGGGTCTGAACACGGCTCCACCGGGGCTGAACTGCTGCACGCCGTCGATCTCCGGGACGAAGGGGTCGAGGACCTCGACCGCGGCGCCCTTGTTGGTCCGGGCGAGCCACCTCAGGGAGATGCCGGTCAGCGCGAAGCAGTCGATCCGGCCGGCCAGCAGGGCGTCGAGCCCGTCCTGCTGCTTGGCCAGGGTCTTCACGGCCCCTTCGGGGACGCCGGCCGCCTTCGCGTACGAGGTCTCGACCGCGGCGGTCAGCACCCCGACGGAGGCTCCCGCGGACGCGACGGACTTCAGGTCGCTGAGGCCCTTGGGGTTTCCCTGGCGGACCATCAGCGCAGTCGGGGAGACGAACTCGGGCTCGGAGAAGATCACCTTCGCGCAGCGCTCGGGGGTGATCGCCATGCCCGCGCTCACGACGTCGAAGCGCCCGGCCAGGAGACCAGGGATCAGGGCGCCGAACTCGGTGAGGGTCGGCCGGAGTTCGGGGACCCCGAGCGCCTTGAAGATCTCGCGGTGGAGCGTCGGGGCCTCGCCGGCGAGCGCGTCGCCGTCCCGGAAGCCGTACGGAGCCTCGCCGGCGAACCCGACCCGGACGAAGCCCTGTTCACGGAGCTTCTCCAGGGTGTCGCCGTCGGCCGACGCCCCGGAACCCACGTCGGTCCGGGAACAGGCGGCGAGCAGGGGAGTGGCGAGCGCCAGTGTGCCGAGGGCCGCCGTACCGGTGAGGAATCCCCGGCGGGAGAAGTGCTCGGGCGGAGTCATGTCCTGCCTTTCTGCTGGTGCTGCGGGCTGCGCGGGGCGAGAGCTCATCCGAGGGGCGTGAAGTCCCGCGAGGCGATGAAGGGAGGACGCCGGACGGGGGCCGCGAAGGGGAGTTCGGGCTCGTTCTCCACGCTGTTGAAGACGAGGAAGACGTTGCTGCGGGGATACGGGGTGATGTTGTCGCCCGAGCCGTGCAGCGCGTTGCAGTCGAACCAGGTCGCCGAGCCGGCCGCGCCGGTGAAGTGCCGGATTCCGCAGGCGTCGGCGAAGGTCGTCAGGGCCTCCTTCGAGGGCGTCCCGGCGTCCTGCATCTGCAGGGACTTCTTGTAGTTGTCCTCCGGAGTGGCGCCGGCGCAGCCCAGGAACGTCCGGTGCGAACCCGGCATGATCATGAGGCTGCCGTTGGTGGTGTAGTTCGGCGTGAGCGCGATCGACACCGAGACCGTGCGCATCTGCGGCAGGCCGTCCTCGGCGTGCCAGGTCTCGAAGTCGGAGTGCCAGTAGAAGCCGCTGGCGCCGAAGCCGGGCTTCACGTTGATCCGCGACTGGTGGATGTACACGTCGGAACCGAGGATCTGGCGGGCGCGGCCGACGACGCGGGGGTCGGCCGCGAGCCGGGCGAAGACCTCGCTGATGCGGTGGATCTCGAAGACCGAACGGATCTCCTGGGAACGCGGCTCGACGATGGACCGTTCGTCCTCGCGCATGGCCGGGTCGGTGACGAGCCGGTCCAGCTCCGTCCGCAGCTCCACGACCTCGTCCGCGGTGACGAGTTCGTCGACGGTCACGAAGCCGTCGCGCTCGTACTCCTCGAGCTCACGGGCCCAGAACGGGCCGGGAGTGCCGGGCTCCGACCACACCACGGGGTCCTTGCGGCCGACCAGCACCTCCTCGGGGCCGCGCGTGGGGTACAGGTCGACGGGGCGGGTAGGGGCGGTCATGGTGGTGTCTGCCTCTCGTGTTGCGTGCTTGCGTCGTGCTCGGTGGCGGCGTGCCGTGGGCCGGGGCCCTCGTGTCAGGCGTCGCCGGGCTCGGTGAGGAGCGGGTAGACGCCGTTCTCGTCGTGGTCCTCGCGGCCCGTGACGGGTGGGTTGAAGACGCACAGACAGCGGAAGTCCTGCTTGACCCTGAGGGTGTGGCGCTCGTGCCCGTCGAGCAGGTACATCGTTCCCGGCGTGATCGTGTAGGTGCTGCCGGTCTCGTGGTCGGTGAGCTCGGCCTCACCGGCGGTGCAGACGACGGCCTCGACGTGGTTCGCGTACCACATGGAGGTCTCGGTGCCCGCGTAGAGCACCGTCTCGTGGAGGGAGAACCCGACCCGCTCGCGGGCCAGGATGATGCGCTTGCTCTCCCAGGTGCCCGAGCCGGCCTTCACATGCCGCTCGGTGTTCTCCAGCTCGTCGAAGGAACGGACGATCATGGGTGGTGCCTTTCGGGTACGTCGACGGTGGTCAGGCGGTGTGGCGGACGGAACGGGCCAGGATGCCGAGGCCCTCGTCGAGCTCGTCGTCCGTCGCGGTGAGCGGCGGGAGGAGCTTGACGACCTCGCCGTGCGCGCCCGACGTCTCCAGCAGCAGGCCGAGTTCGAACGCGCGACGGCACACGGCGTCGGCGCGGTCGCCGTCGGCGAACTCCAGACCCCACACGAGGCCGCGTCCGCGGACGGCCAGACCGGTCGAGCCGTCCCCGGTGCACAGGTCGAGCAGGGCGTGCTCCAGGCGGTCGGCCCGGGCGAGGGTGCGGTCGCGCAGGGCGCCGTCGCGCCAGTAGGCGTCGAGGGCGGCGGTGGCGGTGACGAAGGCGGGGTTGTTGCCGCGGAAGGTCCCGTTGTGCTCGCCGGGCTGCCACTGGTCCAGCTCGGCGCGGAACAGGCAGAGGGCCATCGGCAGGCCGTAGCCGCTGATGGACTTCGACAGGGTGACGATGTCGGGCGTGATGCCCGCTTCCTCGAAGGAGAAGAAGTCGCCGGTGCGTCCGCAGCCCATCTGGACGTCGTCCACGATCAGGAGCATGTCGTGACGGCGGCAGAGGTCCGCGAGCTTGCGCAGCCACTCGGCGCGCGCGACGTTGATGCCGCCTTCGCCCTGGACCGTCTCGACGATCACGGCCGCCGGGTGGTCGAGACCGGAGCTGGGGTCCTCCAGAAGCCGCTCGAACCAGAGGAAGTCAGGGGTCTGGCCGCCGAGGTACTGGTCGAAGGGCATCTGGGTGGCGTGGGACAGCGGCACGCCCGCACCACCGCGCTTGGCGGCGTTGCCGGTCACGGCGAGTGAGCCGAGCGACATGCCGTGGAAGGCGTTGGTGAAGGAGACGATCTGCTGGCGCCCGGTGACCTTGCGGGCGAGTTTCAGGGCCGCCTCGACCGCGTTGGTGCCCGTCGGGCCCGGGAACATCACCTTGTAGGGCAGGGCGCGGGGCTCGAGGATCGTCGAGCGGAACGTCTCGAGGAAGTCGCGCTTGGCGGCCGTCGACATGTCGAGGCCGTGGGTGATGCCGTCGTTGGCCAGGTAGTCGAGGAGTGCCCGCTTGAGGACCGGGTTGTTGTGTCCGTAGTTCAGGGAGCCCGCTCCGGCGAAGAAGTCGAGGAAGGGCCGCCCGTGCTCGTCGTACAGCCGGCTGCCGCTGGCGCGCTCGAACACGACGGGCCAGGCACGGCAGTAGCTGCGGACCTCCGATTCGACGGTCTCGAAGACGGTCGGGACAGTCTCGGTGAGGGTCACGGTGTTCTTCTCCTGGGGGTTTTCGCTGGTGCGGGTGCGGGTGCGGGTGCGGGTGCGGGTGCGGGCGTGCGGGTGTCGAGGGCCCGTCCGGGGGAGCCGGGGGCGCTTCGTTGGGCGCACGGTCAGATCGACAGAGGGCCGATGCGGTAGAGCACCTCGGGCTCGTGTCCGTCGCCGGGCACGTCGGGGAAGGCCGCGGCCGGGAAGAGGACCTTTCGGGTGAGCTCGGCGCCGTGCCGGGCCGCGTAGGAGCGGAAGAGGCGTTCCGAGGGCACGTTGTCCGGGGTCACGGTGGTCTCGATCCGGCTCAGCCCGTACGTGTTCGCGACCTGGGCCGAAAGGGCGTCGAGGAGCTCCCCGGCGATGCCCTGCCCCCGCAGCGATCCGTCGACGGCGACCTGCCAGACGAACAGCGTGCCGGGCTCCTCGGGACGCAGGTATCCGGTCACGAAGCCCACCGGCCGCCCGGAATCGTCCCTGGCGACGACGGAGGTGTCGTTGAAGTCGCGGCACCACAGCAGATAGCTGTAGGGCGAGTTGACGTCCAGGACCTCGGAGTCCCGCGCGAGTCTCCACAGCTCGCTGCCGTCCTCCACCGTGGGCCGGTCGACGCTCATTCCTCTCGGCAGGCGGGGGGCGTGCCCCCGAAGGTTTTCCCGTTCCGCGTGAACAGTGCTCATGGGCGCCGAAGCTACCCACCGATGCGAAGAACTACCTTGCGCCGAGGGGTGACGAGAGGGGGGTCCATGTGATAGGTGCAGATCGCGCTCCGCGGCGACGGTGGAGCGCAAGTGGACTCCGGTCCGGGCGGCGAAGGCGCCTATAACCGGACAAAACCTCTGCTTGTAACGACGCTGTAACGCCTTTGCAGTGAGTCATATTTGACACGTGAATGTTATTGCATTGTCGACCCTTGTCAGGTTTGAGGAGAGGCTGTGCGGAAATATAGGGGGAGCCTCGACTCGGGGGAGGCGCGCGGTCGCCGCGCGGGTCCCACCCGAGGAGGGTGCCCGCCGGGCCCCGTCGGCTGTCACCGCCCCGTGCCCGCCTTTGCCTCTTCCCTTCTCGATGGCATAGCCTCGCGTGACCGATCATCGCGGTGAAGGGGACCATCGCCCGGGTGGCGACGCGTGTGCTTCCGTACCCCTCCGCTTCCGAGCGGTCGCTATCCGTTAGCTCACCGTATGAAGAAGGCGGTCGTCGATGTCCGGCACCCAGGACGAGGCTCTCACCCCGCGGGGGACCGAGTCCTCCGACTACACCAAGCGCCTCGCCCGCCTGGAGAGCTCCGGCATCAAGCGACTGCTGCCGACCCAGGCGCCGTACCGGTGGAACCTCAAGCGACTGGGACTCGGCCGAGTGCTGGACGTGGGCTGCGGCATCGGCCGCAACCTGCTGAACTGCGGCCCCGACAGTGTGGGGGTCGACCACAACGCGACCTCCGTGCGGACCTGCCGGGAGCGTGGTCTGACCGCCTACACCTCCGAGGAGCTCTTCGAGGCGCCGGACTGCGGCCCCGGCTCCTTCGACAGCCTGCTGTGCGCGCACGTCCTGGAGCACATGGACGAGGAGCTCGGCGATTCGGTCCTGGAACAGTACCTTCCGCTGGTGAAGCCGGGCGGCTCCGTGGTCCTGATCTGCCCGCAGGAGGCCGGCTACAAGACCGACGCCACACACGTCCGCTTCGTCGACTTCGACGGGCTGCGCGTCCACGCGGAGAAGGCCGGACTGGCCGTCGACCGCACCTACTCCTTCCCCTTCCCGCGCAACGTCGGCAAGGTCTTCCCCTACAACGAGTTCATCCTCGTCGGCAAGGTACCGGCCGCCCGGCGCTGAAGCCTCCCGCACCGGGCGCCCGCGCCGGACGCCACCCCCGCGCGGCCGGGGTGAGCGCCGGGGCCGGGCGCCCGCGCCGTTCCCCGGTGCGGGGCGCCGCCCGCCCGCCGACGCTTCGGTCTTCCGCGCGCCATGCCGCCGCGCCCCGCCGGAAGACGCCGCCCCTCCCACGCCCGCACACCCTTCCCCGCTCGCGCTGACAGCGAGGTTACGCTCCAGTAGGGTTCGCGGCACACTCAGGGGAGGGGGCTGCCGTGACCGCAGTCGCGGACACCGGACTGGCCGGACACGTACGGCATCTGGCCGAGGGGAGCGCCGACTCCGTCACGCTCGTCCGGGCCGCACTCGACCGGATCGAGGCCACCGGGACCACCCTCAACGCCTTTCGCTGCACCCGCCCCGAGGCGGCGCTGGCCGAGGCCGCCGATGCGGACCGACGGCTCGCGGCGGGAGAACGGCTGCCCCTGCTCGGGGTGCCGCTCGCCGTCAAGGACGACACCGACGTCGCCGGCCTGCCGACCCGCTTCGGCTGCGCCGGGGACCACCCCGACGCCGAGCGGGACGGTGAGGCGGTGCGCAGACTGCGGGCCGCCGGTGCCGTGATCGTCGGCAAGACGAACTCCTGTGAACTGGGTCAGTGGCCCTTCACCGAGGGCCCCGCCTTCGGAGCCACCCGCAACCCGTGGAACACCGGGCACACCCCCGGCGGCTCCTCCGGTGGCTCCGCCGCGGCCGTCGCCGCCGGACTCGTGCCCGCCGCCCTCGGCTCCGACGGCGCCGGGTCCATCCGCATCCCGGCCGCCTGGACCCACCTCGTCGGCATCAAGCCACAGCGCGGCCGGGTCTCCGTCCACCCCTACGACGACTGCTTCCAGGGCCTGACCGTCAACGGGCCCCTCGCCCGCACGGTCGAAGACGCGGCGCTGCTCCTCGACGCCGTCGCCGGGCCCCACCCCGGCGACCGCTTCCAGCCCTCCGCCGTCGACGCCTCGGCCGCCGCCCGCCGGGACCCCGGACGGCTGCGGATCGCGCTCGCCTGGCGTTCCCCCTTCACCGCCACGTACAACCCGCTCGACCCGGGGGTCAGACGGGCCGTCACCGAGCTGGCCGAGGCCCTGGCACGGCTCGGCCACACGGTGGAGGAAGCGCGGCCCCGCTACGGACTCATCGGGCTCAGTTTCCTGCCGCGCGCCACCGCCGGGATCGCCGAGTACGCCGACCGCCACCCCGAACCCGCCCTGCTCGATCCCCGCACCCGCGGCGCCACCCGCACGGGGCACCGGCTCGGCGGCCGGATCCTGCGCGCGGCCCGGGCCCGGGAAGCCCGCCAGCACCGCAGGATCGGCGCGTTCTTCGACACGTACGACGTCCTGCTGGCACCGACGACGGCCACGCCACCGCCCCGGATCGGCACCTTCGACGGGATGCCCGCCTGGCGCACCGACCTGACGATGGCGGCGGCCTGCCCCTACGCCTGGCCGTGGAACGTGCTCGGCTGGCCCGGGGTGAACGTGCCCGCCGGATTCCTGCCCGACGGGCTCCCGGCCGGAGCCCAACTGCTCGGGCCCGCGGGCAGCGAGCCCCTGCTGATCTCGCTGGCGGCCCAACTGGAGGACGACCGCCGCTGGTTCGAGCACCGTCCCCCGCGACCCGCCTGATGCTTCCCCGTCCGTCACGGACGCACCACCGGAACGTCAGTCGGGCGTGCTTAGCTGGACACATGATCGAAGACTTCCTTGACCACGTTCTGGCCGGCGGCACCACCGAGGTGGAGGGAGCGGTCCGCGAGGCCGCCGCCGCCGAGATCACGCCGCGCTTCCGGCAGCTCGCCGCGCACGAGATCGTCGAGAAGAACGGGCCGCACGACCTGGTGACGGTCGCCGACCGGGCCGCCGAGGCGCACCTGACCGCGTCCCTCACCGCGCTGCTCCCGGGCTCCGTGGTGGTCGGCGAGGAAGCCGTGCACGCCGACGCCGGCGTGTACGCCGCACTCAAGGGCGAGGCCCCGGTCTGGATCGTCGATCCGGTGGACGGCACGCGGCAGTTCGTGCGCGGCGAGGACGGATTCTGCACCCTGGTCGCCCTCGCGCTCCGCGGCGAGGTCCTCGCCTCCTGGACGTTCGCACCCGTCAGGGGCGAGATGGCGGTCGCCGTCCGCGGACGTGGCGCCACGCTCGACGGCCGCCCCATACGGGCGGGATCGCCGGAGCCCGGCGCGGCCTTGCGGGTCGCCACCTCGCACCCCGACTACACCGATGCCGACCAGAAGGCGGCGCTGCTCGGGCTGCGCGTGCCGGGCGTCCGCCCGCGGCCCTGCGGCTCGGCCGGCCTCGAGTACCTCGACGTGGCGCGCGGGGCACTCGACGCCACCGCGTTCAGCTGGGAGTACGCCTGGGACCACGCGGCCGGGCTGCTCCTGGTGACGGAGGCCGGCGGGGCGCACAGCACGGTCGCGGGCGAACCGTTCCGCGTCACCGGCGGCAACGCGCTACCGTTCACCGCCGCCCGGGACACGGCCACCGCCACCCGGATCCGGACACTCCTGCGGGGCCGGTGAGGGCCCGCGGGCGGCGGGAATATCCTGGGAGCCCTGGCCACCGGCAGACGAAGGAGTCCTGAGGTGACGTCGATGCTCGATGCCGTCGTCGTGGGGGCGGGACCCAACGGGCTCACCGCCGCCGTGGAGTTGGCCCGCCGAGGCTTCTCCGTAGCCGTGTTCGAGGCGAAGGGCACGGTCGGCGGCGGTGCCAGGACCGAGGAGCTGACCCTCCCCGGTTTCCGGCACGACCCCTGTTCCGCCGTGCACCCTCTGGGCGTCGGATCACCGGTCTTCAGGACCATGCCACTGGCACGCTACGGACTCGAGTGGCTGCACCCCGATCTGCCCATGGCCCACCCCCGGGACGACGGAACGGCCGCCGTGCTCGCCCGCTCCGTCGCCGAGACCGCCGCCTCCCTCGGACCGCGCGACGCCGGCACGTACCGCCGGCTGGTCGCCCCGTACCTCGGCAAGTGGGACACCCTCGTCCGGGATTTCATGTCGCTGCCGCGCACCGCGCTGCCCCGTGACCCCGTCACGCTCGCCCGATTCGGCGCGGTCGGCCTGCCGCCCTCGACCTGGCTGCTGCGGCGGTTCGAGGACGACCGGGCGCGCGCCCTGTTCGCCGGTCTGGTCGGTCATGTCATCGCCCCGCTCGGCAGCCTCGCCACCTCCGCGGTCGGCCTGGTGTTCGCGCTCGCCGCGCACGGGGGCGGCTGGCCGCTGCCGCGCGGGGGCTCCCAGTCCATCGCGGACGCCCTGACCGCGTACCTGCGGGACCTGGGCGGCGCGGTGCACACCGACTACGAGGTCAAGCGGCTCGACGACCTGCCGCCCGCGCGCGCCTACGTGTTCGACACCTCGCCCACCGCCCTCGCCCGGATCGCCGGCTTCGGCGGCCACTACGACGCCTACCGCTACGGAGCGAGCGTCTTCAAGATCGACTACGCCCTCGACGGCCCGGTCCCGTGGACGGCGGAGGAGCCGCGCCGGGCGGGTACCGTCCAGATCGGCCCCTCCGCCGGTGAGATCGCCACCGCGCTGCGCCAGGCGTCCTCCGGCACCGCACCGGACACCCCCTTCCTCATCACCGCCCAGCCCAGTCTCGTCGACGACTCCCGTGCGCCCGAGGGCAAGCACGTCTTCTGGGCGTACGGCCACGTCCCCCACGGCTGGGAGGGCGATCTCACCGACGCGGTGGAGCGCCAGCTCGAACGCTTCGCCCCCGGCTTCCGTGACCGGGTCCTCGCCCGCGCCACCGCCGGACCGCCGCAGCTCGCCGCCCGCAACGCCAACTACGTGGGTGGCGACATCGCCTGCGGCGCGGCCGGCGGACTCCAGTTGCTGCTGCGGCCCAGGCTGTCCCTCTCCCCGTACCGCACGCCGCACCCCGCGGTCTTCCTCTGCTCCTCGGCGACCCCGCCTGGACCCGGTGTGCACGGCATGTGCGGCCACAACGCGGCCAAGGAGGTCTGGCGCCGACTGCGCGCGAGCCGTCCCTGAGCGACTGTCGGTCGAAGGCCACCCGACAGGCGCTGCGCCGTCGCCGCGATCCGGTGGCCCGCACCCCCGGCGCGGGGACCGGTCGCGGAGGCGCGCCGAAACCCGGACGCGGGCCGCGGGCCGGGTGCGCGATGATGGGCCCATGAAGCACGCGGTGAGCATCACGCTCGTCCAGGGGGACATCACCGACCAGCGGGTCGACGCGCTCGTCAACGCGGCGAACTCCTCGCTGCTCGGCGGCGGCGGGGTCGACGGAGCCATCCACCGCAAGGGCGGCCCCGCCGTGCTCGAGGACTGCCGCCGCCTGCGCGCCGGACACTACGGAGGCGGTCTGCCGGCCGGCCGGGCGGTCGCCACCACGGCGGGGCGGCTGGACGCCCGCTGGGTCATCCACACCGTCGGTCCGGTCTGGTCCCGCGACGAGGACCGCTCCGCCCTGCTCGCCTCCTGCTACCGCGAGTCGCTGGGTGTCGCCGACGGGCTCGGGGCACGGACGGTGGCGTTCCCGGCGATCTCGACCGGTGTCTACGGCTGGCCGATGGACGACGGCGCCCGGATCGCCGTGGAGACCGCGCGGGCGACGGAGACCGCGGTCGAGGAGATCCGCTTCGTGCTCTTCGACGAGAGCGCCTACACGGCGTTCGCCAGGCGGCTGGACTGACCTGGAAGCGCGGGCCGGACCGCCCCCGTCGCGCGCAGGCCGGCGGCCCTCTCACAGGACCGCGAAGAACATGACAGGGCGGGAGAGGACGGCCCGGCGGCGGGCCCCGCGGCGGAGCCCGTCCGGCCAGCCGAACGGCCCCGCACACAGCGCCCCGTCGAAATGCCTCGGATAGGGTGATTGCGTAGGAAAGGCACCCCCCGGGGTTAGGTCGATGCGTGGACAGTGATCAGTCGACGAGCGAGACGCCGGCGCGTCGGGAGACCGCCGTCGGGTACGCGGGTGTGCTGCGCGAACTGCTGCCGATCGCCCTGTGGCGGGAGGACGCCGACGGTCGCGTCGTCGAATGGTCGCTCGCCGCGCAGGACCTCCTCGGCCACCGGCCCGAGGACCTCATCGGCCGCCCCGCCGCACCCGCCCTCGTCCCCGACGCCAACCAGGGGCTCGCCGATCAGCTGACCCGCCGTGTGCACTCCGGTGAATCGGTCGTCGGCACCCTGCCCGTGCGGCACCGGGACGGCCACCAGGTGACGATGGAGATGTGGATCGTCCCCGAGACCGACCCGCAGGGGCGGCCGGGCGCCATGCTCATCGCCGTGGAGACCTCCGCGGTCCTGCGCATGCGCGACTCGCTCGCGGCACTCCAGAGCCTGTTCACCCAGTCCCCGATAGGTCTGGCCACCCTCGGCCCCGACCTCCGCTTCCTGCGGGTCAACGACGCCCTCGCCCGGATGAACGGCGTCTCCGCCGTCGAGCACCTGGGCAAGCGACTCACCGAGGTCGTGCCCGGTGTCAACGCCGCCGCCCTGGAGGCCACGATGCGGCAGGTCCTGGTCCGCGGCGAGGCCGTCGTCGACGTACGCCGCACCGGCCGGACCCCGGCCGATCCCGCACACGACCGGACCTGGTCCTGTTCGTACGCCCCGCTGCTCGACGGTTCCGGCCGTCGGCTGGGCCTGATCGCCTCCCTCATCGACATCACCGAGGGGCAGCGGGCACAGACCGAGGTCGAACGCGCCCGCCACCGCTTCGCCCTGCTCGCAGAGGCCGGCACCCGCATCGGAACCACCCTGGACCTCCGGCAGACCGCCGAGGAGGTGGTCCAGGTGCTGGTGCCCCGGCTCGCCGACTCCGCGGACGTGCAGATGCTGGAAGCGGTCCTGGAGCCCGACGAGGCCGCCGCCTCCACCCGCGGCGTACTGCGTCGGCTCGCCGCCGCGTTCCCCGACCCGACGGCCCCCACGGCGCACCTCGTGGCCGGGCAGACGTTCCAGATCCCGCTCGGGACCGTGTACGAACGCGTCGTCGCCGACGGCCGGCCCATGAACCTCTACCATTCCGACCTGGACACGCTGTTTCCCGACCCGCGCACCGCGGACCTGCGGGACTACCTGGCCGAGCGCATCGGCTCGACCCGTCTGGTCCCGATGGTCGCGCGCGGCAAGGTGCTCGGCACCGTCACGGTGACCCGCGTCAAGGAGCGTGAGCCCTTCGACGAGCAGGACCATGTCCTCATCGACGACCTCGTGGCCCGCGCGGCGCTCAGCATGGACAACGCCCGGATGTACACCGGTCAGCGCGAAGCCGCCCTGACCCTCCAGCGCAGTCTGACCAACAGCGACCTGCCCCGCGTCGGGGGCCTGGAGCTCACCGGCCGCTACCTCCCCGCCAGCCATCACGACGTCGGCGGCGACTGGTTCGACGTCATCGCCCTGCCCGAAGGCCGGACAGGGCTCGTCATCGGCGACGTCATGGGCCACGGCATCCACGCCGCGGCCGTCATGGGCCAGCTCCGCACCGCGGTCCGCACCCTCGCCCGTGAGGGCGTGCCACCCGCCCAGCTCCTCCGCTCGCTGGACGCCGTCGTCTGCGAGCTGGGCGAGGACGAGATGGCGACCTGCGTGTACGCCGTCCACGACCCGGACTCAGGCGGTGTCGTGATAGCCCGCGCCGGCCACCCGCCGCCCGCTGTCGCCACGGCCGACGGCGCGATCAGCTTCCTGGAGGGCTCGCTCGGTACGCCGCTCGGGACCGGCGGCCGCGAGTTCCGCACGCAGGAGGTCCTGCTGCCGCCCGGCTCACTGCTGGTGCTGTACACCGACGGCCTGATCGAGGCCCGGGACCGGGACCTCGACCAGGGCATGTACCAGCTGGCCCGGGCGTTGTCCGACCTCGACCGGCCCCTCACCCTGCTCTGCGAAGGCATCCTCGACGCGCTGCTGCCCGGCGAGCCGCAGGACGACGTGGCGGTCCTGCTCGCCCGGACCTCGCCCGGCTGACGGCGGCGCGGCGGCACCGACGTCCCGCCGGCTCCGCCTGCCCGACCGCCGCTTCCGGTCCGCCGTCCCTCACCAGGCCAGGTCCTCCAGCGCGTCCAGGTCGGGCACCGGTGCGACCGCCGGCGCGCCTCCGCCGACCAGCGGAAGCTCGGCCCAGATGACCTTGCCCCGGTCGGTGTACCGGGTGCCCCAGCGCTTGGCGAACTGGGCGACCAGGAAGAGACCGCGTCCGCCCTCGTCGGTGGTGGCGGCGTAGCGAAGGTGCGGCGAGGTGCTGCTGCCGTCGGAGATCTCGCAGATGAGGCTCCGGTCGCGGAGCAGCCGGACCTTGATCGGCTCGGCTCCGTACCGGATGGCGTTGGTGATCAGCTCGCTGAGGATGAGCTCGGCGGTGAACGCGCTCTCGCCCAGACCCCAGGCGGCGAGCTGGGCGGCGCCCTCGTTGCGCACCCGGGAGACGGCCGCCGGATCGGAGGGCACCTCCCACTCCGCGATCCGCTCGGGAGGCAGCCGGCGGGTGTCGGCCACGAGCAGGGCGATGTCGTCGTCCGGTGCCGGGGCGAGCAGGGCGGTCAGGATGTCCGCGCAGGCGTCGTCGGCGCTCCGGCCGCTGCGGGCCAGCGCCGCGCGCAGCAGATCGAGCCCGGTGTCGAAGTCCCGGTCCCGCCCCTCCAGGAGCCCGTCGGTGAACAGGACCAGCCGGCTGCCCTCCGGCAGCCGCAGCGAGGTGGACTCGAAGGGCATTCCGCCCACCCCCAGCGGCAGGCCCACCGGCAGCTCGGGGAACTCCACCCGGCCGTCCGGATGCACCAGGGCAGGCCCCGGGTGACCCGCGCCCGCCATCGTGCAGTGCCCGCTCACCGGGTCGTACACCACGTACAGGCAGGTGGCGCCGGTGATCCGCTCACGGCGGTCGTTCCCTTCGCCGACGTCCCCGCTCTCCTCCTCACCCTCACCGTCGCCGGTGTCGGGTCGGTCGATCCGGTCGATCAGCTCGTCGAGATGCCCGAGGAGCTCGTCAGGCGGCAGGTCCAGCGTGGAGAAGTTGAGCACCGCCGTCCGCAGCCGGCCCATGGTCGCCGCCGCGTGCAGCCCGTGCCCCACGACATCACCCACCACCAGGGCCACCCGCGCGCCCGGCAGCGGGATGACGTCGAACCAGTCCCCGCCTACCCCGGCCTTGGCGGGGAGGTAGCGGTAGGCCGTCTCGACGGCGGACAGTTCGGGCAGCACCCGGGGCAGCAGGCTGCGCTGGAGCGTCACCGCCATCGCGTGTTCGCGGGTGAACCGGCGGGCGTTGTCGATGGAGACCGCCGCCCGCGTGGTCAGTTCCTCCGCGAAGGACAGGTCCTCCTCGCCATAGGGCTCCGGTGTCTCCGCGCGCCAGAAGTTGGCCAGCCCGAGCACGACACCCCGGGCCATCAGGGGAGCCGCCACGAGCGAGTGCAGACCGTAGGCGAGGGCCACCGCGGCGCCCTCCGGGTCCTGGGCCCGCCAGCCCTCCGCGGACTGGAGATCCTCCACCAGCACCGCGTGCGCGGAGTCCAGCGCCACGGCCATCGGCGTGGTCGGCACGACACACCGGATCAGGTCACCCACCGGCTGGAGCGGCGGCCGCTCACCGATGCCGTACAGCGCCGCGCGCCGCATCTCGGTGGAGGCGCCCGTCGGCTCCTCACCCCGAAGGACCGGTTCCAGGAGTTCCACGGTGACGTAGTCGGCGAACCGCGGCACCGCGACCTCCGACAGCTCCTCGGCGGTGCGTGCCACGTCCAGCGTGGTGCCGATCCGCCCGCTCGCGTCGTAGAGGAGCTGGAGCCTGCCCCGCGCCACCTCGGCCCGGCCGGAGAGCGAGGCGAGCTCGGTGGAGTCCCGCAGCGTCATCACGGTCCCGGTCGGCCGCCCCTTGTAGGGGGCGGTGGGGCGTACGTTGACGGCGAGGAGGCGCTCGCCCGCGAGGTGCACCTCGTCCGTCACGCTGCGGCCCGAGGCGAGGAGCGAGGCGGTGCGGGGGTCCAGGCCCAGCTCGGTGACGTGCCGCTGCTCCGCTTCGGGTGCCAGGTCGAGCAGCCGCCGGGCCTCGTCGTTGGCGAGCAGCAGTCTGCGGTCGGCGTCGATGATCAGCACGCCCTCGCGGACGGCGTGCAGGACCGCCTCGTGGTGCTCGTTGATCCGGGTCATCTCCAGCGGTCCCAGTCCGTTGGTCTGGCGGCGCAGCCGCCGGGTCACCAGCGCGGCGCCGCCCATGGCCAGGACCAGGGCGCCCGCCGCGGTACCGATGAGCAGCGGCAACTGTCCCTCGACGGCGTTGGAGACGTTCGCCACCTCGATCCCGGTGCCGACCAGCCCGACGATGTCGCCGTCGTCGGTCCGGATGGGGACGATGGCCCGGACCGCGCTGGTCGGCTCGCCGGTGAAGACCTCGGTGAAGGACTCGCCGCCCCGCGCGCGGGCGATGTCACCGGTGGCGCGCTGCCCGATGAGATCCGGCCGGGAGTCGGTGTAGCGGATGCCGTCGGGGGTCATCACCGCGATGAAGTCGAGGCCGGCCGCCTTGCGAGCCGCCTCGGTGCGCGGCTGGAGCAGGGCGGAGGGGTCGGGCGCCCGCAGGGCGTCCAGCAGCCCCGGGGCGTGCGCGAACGCCTCGGCCGCCGCGAGGGACCGGTTCCGCGCGTCCACCTCGGTGTCGGACCGGGCCTGCAGGATCAGCGCGATCGTCCCCACGGCGACGAGCAGGCACACGATGACCGCCTGGAGGGCGAACACCTGACCGGCGACACTGCGCAACCCCATCCCCCTGGTGCGGCCAAGCCTTCCGGTCATGGGGCTCTTCTCGTCGCTGGGGCAGTGATCACGGACGCTGCTCTCACCCGTCCCCTTCCCCGGAATTCCGTATGCGTCTCGGAACCCGTCCTTCCATGCTGCGCCTGCCAGGGCAGGAAATCGAGACGGGAGTGCACGGGGCCCGGCGACGTGGGGCGGGCACCGGTCCGGCGAGGAGAAGGAGCACGGGCGGCCCGGGTCCCCCGGCCCGATCGACGTCGATGTCGTTTTCTCGCCAGCCCGACGGCCGCCGCGTCCCCGATGCTGGTACCCATGCACACCGACACCGAGGCATGCGTCCGGGCCGTGAAGTCGAGGGACGCCCGCTTCGACGGCGTCTTCTTCACGGCCGTCCGGACCACCCGGATCTACTGCCGGCCCAGCTGCCCCGTGGTTCCGCCCAAGACCGAGAACATGGTGTTCCACCCCAGTGCCGCGTCCTGTCAGCGGGCGGGATTCCGGGCCTGCAAACGGTGCCGTCCCGACACCAGCCCCGGCTCGCCCGCATGGAATGTCCGCGCCGACCTCGTGGCCCGCGCCATGCGTCTCATCCGGGACGGCGTCGTCGACCGCGAGGGCATCCCCGGGCTCGCGACCCGGCTCGGCTACTCCACCCGCCAGATCGAGCGCCAGCTCCTGGCCGAGCTCGGCGCCGGTCCGCTCGCCCTGGCCCGTGCCCAGCGCGCCCAGGCCGCACGGGTGCTCATCGAGACCACCCCGCTGCCCATGGCCGAGATCGCCTTCGCCGCCGGCTTCTCCTCGATCCGCAGCTTCAACGACACCGTCCGCCAGGTCTTCGCCCTGCCCCCCGGCGAACTGCGCGCCCGCGCCACCCCGTCCCGGGACCCGAACCCGCCAGGCGTGATCGTGCTGGGGCTGCCGTTCCGGGCGCCCCTCGCCCCGTCCAACCTCTTCGGCCACCTCGCCGCGACCGCCGTACCCGGTGTGGAGGAGTGGCGGGACGGCGCCTACCGCAGGACGCTCCGCCTCCCGCACGGCCACGGCATCGTGGCCCTCAGCCCGCGCCCCGACCACATCGCCTGCCGACTGTTCCTCACCGACTCGCGCGACCTGACCATCGCCATCAGCCGCTGCCGCTGGCTGCTCGACCTCGACGCCGACCCGGTGGCCGTCGACGGCCACCTGCGTACGGACCCGCTGCTCGCCCCGCTGGTCGACGCCTCTCCCGGGCGCCGGGTGCCGCGCACCGTCGACGCCGCCGAATTCGCCGTGCGCGCCGTACTCGGCCAGCAGGTCTCCACCGCCGCCGCCCGGACCCACGCGGCCCGGCTGGTCACCGCACACGGAGACCCGGTCAGGGACCCCGAGGGAGGACTCACCCACCTCTTCCCCGCTCCCGAGGCACTCGCGGAACTCGACCCGGAGTCGCTCGCCCTGCCCCGCAGCCGACGGACCACCCTGCTCACGCTGCTCGGGGCACTCGCCGACGGTTCGCTGCGCCTCGGCTTCGACAGCGACCGGGACGAAGCCCGCGCACGGCTCCTCGCCCTGCCCGGATTCGGTCCCTGGACCACCGAGGTCATCGCGATGCGGGCGCTCGGCGACCCGGACGCCTTCCTCCCCGGCGACCTCGGCATCCGCCGCGCCGCACAGGGTCTCGGCCTCCCGTCCACTCCGGCCGCCCTCACCTCCCGCGCCGCACTCTGGCGGCCCTGGCGCGCCTACGCCGTCCAGTACCTCTGGGCCACCGAACCCCACCCGGTCAACCACCTCCCCGACTGAGGAAGCGCCCCGCCATGCCTGTCGTCCAGCACACCGTCGTGGACAGCCCCTACGACCCGCTCACCCTGGTCGCCGTCGACGGCGTCCTCAGCCGCGTCCACATGACGGGTCAGCGTCACCGCCCGCCCGAGGACACCTTCGGCGTGCCCGACTCCCGCCCGTTCGACGAGGTGATCCGCCAGCTCGACGGGTACTTCGCCGGAGAGCGGAAGGAGTTCGACCTCCCCCTGCGTCTCGTCGGCACCGACTTCCAGCTGCGCGTGTGGGAGCTGCTGCGGTGTATCCCGTACGGCGAGACCCGTACCTACGGAGAGCTGGCCGAGGAGCTCGGCAACCCCGGCGCCGCACGCGCGGTCGGCCTGGCCAACGGCCGGAACCCGGTCGGCATCATCGTCCCCTGTCACCGTGTCGTCGGCGCGGGTGGCGGACTCACCGGCTACGGCGGCGGACTGGACCGCAAACGGCGCCTGCTCGCCTTCGAGGCGGGGGCCGACGACCCGGCCGCGCTGTTCTGAGCGCGGTGCGCCCCGCCCGGCCGGTGTCAGCCGTACCGGGCGAGGACCTCCGGCAGCGAGGTACCGATAGGCTCACGGACGATCTCCTCGGCGAGCGCGTCGTACGGGGTCGGCTCGGCGTTGATGATGATCAGCCGGGCCCCGTGCTCGGCGGCGACGCCCGCCAGCGACGCCGCCGGCTGGACCTGGAGGCTCGTGCCGACGGCGAGGAAGACCTCGGTGGACTTGGCGATCGACAGCGCCTGGCCCAGCACCACCGGGTCGAGCCGTTGGCCGAACATCACGGTGGCCGACTTGAGGACGCCGCCGCAGGACAGGCACCTCGGATCGTCCTCGCCGGCCCGCACGCGGTCCAGGGCCGCGCTCATCGAGGAGCGGACCCGGCAGCCGGTGCACACCACCGAGCGGGCCGAGCCGTGGAGTTCCAGGACCTTGCGCTCTGACACCCCGGCGAGCTGGTGCAGCCCGTCGACGTTCTGCGTGATCACACGGACCGGGTTCCCGCTCCGCTCGAAGGAGGCGATCGCCCGGTGCGCGGCGTTCGGCTCGGCACGCAGCACCGGCCCGTCGAGGCGGACCCGCCACGCGCGCCGCCGGATCTCCGGATCCGCCATGTAGTGCGCGTACGTGGCGAGCTTCTCGGCCTCGGGATCCCGCGTCCACACCCCGTCGGGCCCACGGTAGTCCGGGATGCCGGAGTCCGTGGAGATACCCGCTCCGCTGAGAATCGCGACCATGGTCATACCGCGAGCCTAGCCTCGCCGTTTCAGTTGCGGCTGCTGGGTAGCCGGGCAGAGTCGTTGGGTGCGGTGCTGGTCGGTGGGCATGGTGGGATCCCGGCGCGGTGGTCGGGTTCTCCGGGGTTCCTCGGGTCGTGGGCGGTCGGGGGCATGCCGATCAGCCGGCTGGGCGGGGCAGGGCCGCGAGTCGGTGGAAGGCGGCGGCGAGTTCGTGTCGCCATGGCCAGGTGGCGGAGATCCGCAGGTGGAGGCGTCGGCCGCCACGGGTGAGGTGGGCGGCGGGGTGCAGGAGCCGGTAGCGGAGCTTCTTCGGCTCGGCGGTTGCCAGTTCGCCGCCCAGCAGCAGGACGCGGGTCCAGGCGAGGAGGTCGATCGCCGTGAGGCTGAGTTCGAGCCAGACGGCGTTGATGGCGAAGTGGCGGGAGGGGAAGCGGCCGAAGCCGGTGGTCTTGCCGCACCGGATGTGGTCCTCGACGGTGGCATGTCCGCGGTGACGGACCTCCAGGAACTGGGCGGAACCGCCTCCGGAGTACGGGGTGTCGGTGAGGAACACCTGGTGCCGCAAGCCCTCGTCCTGGTCGGACAGGGACAGCTGTGCTCCGGGGTGCGGTCGCTCGCGGAGGACGATGACGCGGGTGCCGTCCGGGTAGCCGGTCAGGTCGACCAGGTCGGTCAGCTCGGCGACCTCGGCGCCATCACGCAGGGTCCCGTTCTGGTCCAGGGCGGGATGCCAGAGGCGGTCGGGCATGGCCCGGACAGCGCGGCGGAGGGGCTCGGTGATGGCGTATCCGACGGAGAAGAAGGTACGGATTCCTCGTTTCCGCACGTCTCGGACGTAGGCGAGGAAGGCTTTCGCGGATCCCGCACTGTCGGTGCGGACGAGGATGTCGGTGCCGTGCCGGTGGGCGACGGGGATCTGTGCGAGAGCGTCGTCCAGCACCGCGTTGTGATCGGCGGTCGTGTTGGCTCCGGCGTTGCCGGGTCGCAGGCGCCCGGACAACCCCTCGCCGGTATTGGCCAGGAAGCACATCAGCGGGTGGAAGCCGAAGCCACCCTTGTAGGTCGGGGCAGCTTGATCTTTCTGCGAGTGGCAGGTGATCAGCGTGGCGTCGAGATCCAGGACCAGACCGGGCAGTGCACGTCCCCCGGCCCGGGCCGCGGGAATGCCCTCGCCCCGCTCGGCGGCCTGCAGCCAGGCCACCTCCCGCGCTTGGGCGCGAGGTGATCGCAGCCGGTCCAGTACCCGTCCGTCGATGGCGGCCAGCAGCCGCCGGTCCGTCAGCAGTAGATTGCGATCTTGCTGGTCGGGGCTGGTCCCGGGAACGGGTGCGGCCTCCGGTGATCATCGGTGTGTGAAGACAGAGTGTCAGACGGTGGCCGCGGGCCACAGCGTAGATCCTGCCTGGTGGCAGGAAGCGTACGAGGCTCTGATGGGCCGTATCGCGGGACAGTTTGTCCGGGTGGAACCCCGCCGCCGGGCACGGGCGTTTGTGCTCGGGTTGCTGTCGGGTCTACCGCGCAAGGACTGCTGGACGCTCGCCGAGCATGCCGGGGACGCGGCCCCCATGGTCTGCGGCACCTGCTGTCGAGGGCCATGTGAGACGCCGACGCGGTACGTGATGACATCCGAGGTTTCGTTGCCGAGCACCTGCGTCACGAGGACGCGTTCCTGCTCGTGGGCGAGACCGGCGACCTGAAGAAGGGCACGCACACAGCGGGTGTGCAGCGCCCGTACACCGGTACCGCCGGACGGATCGAGAACAGCCAGGTCGCCGTCTACCTCGCCTACTCCATCCGCTCGGACACGCGGCCATCGACCGGAAGCTGTAGGTTCCGTGCTCCTGGGCCGAGGACCCGGCCCGCTGCCGGGCCGCAGGCATACCCGGCAGCGTTGCCTTCGCCACGAACCCGCACTCGCCACCCGCATGATCGGCCGCGCCCTGGACGCCGGCGTTGCCGCATCCTGGGTGGCGGGCGATGATGCCTACCGAAGTCTCCCGTGATCTCGGACACTCGTTCGTTATGCCGCGAGGGCGTGCTGATGTCGCTGCCTGGTCTTGGCCGGGGTGAGGAAACCGAAGAGCTTCTGCTTGCGCAGGCGGCGGCGGTTGTAGAAGGCCCCGATGAAGTTGAAGACCTCGGCGCGGGCGGTGGCCCGGTCGGGCCAGGTGCGGGTGCCGATCTCTTCTTTGAGCAGGGTCCAGGAACCCTCCGCGGCGGCGTTGTCGAAGCATGATCCAGTGCGTCCGCAGCTCTGCCGCAGCGCGTTCCCTATTCATTGGCGAAACCGGGTCGACGTGCATTCGGCGAGTTCAACCAGTCGTTGCAACACCGGGCTGTTGCAGCGCGCGTAGTTGCTCTTCGAAGTCCTCGGCTGGCCTCCGCCAACCGACCTTGCGGGGCCGGTTGTTGATCGCCAAGGCATAGCCGACGATCTCGCGGGTGGCCAGGTTCAGCTGGCAGGCGAGGTAGAGCCAGCCCTCGGCGGTGGGCAGGTGGGTGATGTCACCGACCAACTTGGTCCCAGGGCCCTCTGTCGCTCACCACCGGTCAGATTGCCGTGCGATCAGGCATCCGAAGCGCCGAGGGCTGAGGGCGTGAGATTGATCACGTGGTCATTATGTCCCGGAAGGGCGGTTCCGGTGTAAGTGGCAACTGAATTCGCAGTGTTCAACGGTCATTCCCTAGGTAGCGTCCCGGCTGATTGTGCAGACTTTGCGTTCTCTATGAAGGGGCTGTGGGGGCCATGGGGTGGTTAAGACGTCGCCGTTGGGCGGCGTATGGGGTCGTCGTCACAGCGGCGTCCTTGACAGCAGGCGGTGCGGCAGTGATGCCAGCCTCTGCCCAAGATTCGAGTGCTGCACCTCTTGGCAGCGCTGTGAGCGCTGCCGCGGAATCGGGTGAGGCGCTCAGCGAGGAACTGGCCAGGGCTGCTGCCGAAGCGAGCGGTCACCCGGTGGAGATCGCCAACCTGCGGCGTGAGCGCCGGGAGGTGTTCGCGAACGCGGACGGGTCATTCACGGCTCACGAGTATGCGCAGCCCGTGCGGACAAGGCGGGGCAGTGCCTGGATACCGGTCGATGGCACGCTCGTCAAGAAGAGCGATGGCAGTTGGTCGCCGAAGGCAGCCACGGTCGATCTGCAGTTTTCCGACGGTGGTCTGGGGCCGTTCGTCCGCATGCGGCGGGTCGGTCGCGAGTACGCGCTGACCTGGCCGGAAGGAATACTCCCGAAGCCGAAGGTCGAGGGGAGCACGGCGAACTATGCGGAAGTTCTTCCCGGCGTTGACCTGGTGGTCCGCGCTGACGTAGAGGGCTTCTCGCACTACTTCGTCGTGAAGACGGCCGAGGCGGCCGCCAATCCCGAGCTGGATAGGCTGGAACTTGGGCTTTCCACGAAGGGGCTGACGGTCACGAAGACGGCGAGCGGCGCACTGAGGGCAGTCGACTCTGCGGTGGGCGGCAGCGTTTTCGAATCGGGTAGGGCCGTGATGTGGGACTCGGCCGACCCTGCTTCCACCGCGACGGCTGCGGCGATGAGGGCCATGGGTTCGGCGGATGAATCTGCGAGCGCGGACCCGGTTCTGGACCCGGCCGACGGAGGCCGTAAGGCTTCCGTCGGCATCGAAGTGGCCAAGGGCAGGATCAGCCTCTCGCCGGATGTTGAGCTCCTGCGAGGGGAGAACACCAGCTACCCGGTGGTGATCGACCCCGTTCCACGGACCACGGGTACGACAGCCTGGACTTCTGTCATGTCCGGGATGCCGTCGGAGCAGGACTGGAAGTACTCGGGGCACGCGGGCATGGGCAAGTGTCCGTCCAACTACAACGCCCCTGAGTGCTCGGGCATCGGCGTGCGGCGTCTGCTGTTCAGCTTCCCGATGTCCTTCTACAACGGCAAGCAGATCATCAGTACGTCGTTCTCAGCACGTGTCGGCGCCGTGTACTGGGCCGAGGCGAAGGCCGAGCCGGTTGACCTCTACCGGATCGGTTCCGGGAACTACGCCATCAGTTCCTCGAGTAACTGGTCGAACACCTCGGGGTCGTGGTCCAAGAAGCTCATGACGGTGGACCAGAAGATCTCACCGACGACCTGCAGTAGCGCGGCGAACTTGCACTTCAGTAACGGTGCGCTTCTCACAGAGACGCAGGCCGCTGCCAACGGCGGATTGTCGACCCTTTCGCTGGGGTTGAAGGCCAAGGACGAGTCGACGTACTACGGGTGGAAGCGCATCTGCGGCAATAGCTATCTGTCGGTTAACTACAACACGCCTCCCGCACAGATCTCGACCTCGCTGATGTCGACGAATCCTGGCGGCAAGTGCGTGGTGGACGCGGCGAAGGCCCCGTACGTCGATGAGCTGCCGCAATTGAAGACCGAGGCCAGGGATTCGGACAACAGCGCCTCGTACTCCGACCAGGTCAAGGTGCAGTTCCAGGTCTTCTACAACGACAAGGACGGCGTCGAGAAGAGCTACTACGCGGACTCGGTCTACAAAGCTCCGAGCCCGGGCACTCTGTTCTCGCACACTGTGCTCCAGCCGCCGCTGGGCTCCGGTGTGGGCATGTGGGAGCCGGCAGCGAAGACCTTCCACCTCCGCAACACGGCGACCGCAGGCTTCCCTGACACCAAGCCGACGTTCACGTCGGGCGGGACCGTACCTCTCGCGGGAGACTGGGACGGCGGTGGTATCGACACCATCGGTATGTACGACCCGGCGACCAGCACGTTCCGTCTGCGCAATCAGAACACGGGCCCCGACCTACCCCCGTTCCGCTACGGCAACGTGGGTGACATCCCTGTGGTCGGAGACTGGGACGGGGACGGCAAGGACACGGTCGGCGTGTGGCGGCCGAGCAACCACTCTTTCTACCTGGCCAACCGTTTGGGCAGTTCAGCGGCCGACGTGCCGCCCTTCGTCTACGGTGCCACGGGAATGACGC
Source organism: Streptomyces sp. NBC_01216 (assembly GCF_035994945.1). Classification (NCBI taxonomy): domain Bacteria; kingdom Bacillati; phylum Actinomycetota; class Actinomycetes; order Kitasatosporales; family Streptomycetaceae; genus Streptomyces; species Streptomyces sp. NBC_01216. The sequence continues at coordinate 1,148,908 of NZ_CP108677.1, read as the reverse complement.
CCATCGCGGGTGACTGGAACGGCGACGGCATCGACACCATCGGTATGCATGACCCCGCACACATCATGATCTACCTGCGCAACTCCAATACGGGCGGCGGTAACCATCATGAGATCCGGTACGGAAGCTCCGGTGACAAGCCTGTAGTTGGCGACTGGAACAAGGACAACGTCGATACGGTAGGAGTGTGGCGTCCCAGTACGCACTACTTCTATCTCAACAATCAGAACACCGACAATATCACCGACCTTTCGTTTGTGTACGGCGCCGACTCCATGATGCCTTTGAGTGGCAATTGGATTGACAACTCCGGTATTCCCTCGCGGACCAGGATCTCCTGGCAGGCCCGTGCGTTCGATGGCGAGGCATGGGGGCCTTGGAGCTCAGCCAACGCTGGGCGTTGCGTCGTCGAGCTCGACACGGGAACCCCGCAAGCCCCTGACGTCCTGGGCGCGCCGTACAAGGACGATGAGGTCTGGCGCAGTGGTGTGGGCAGGCCCGGAACGTTCACGTTCGAGTCGATCGACGAGACCATCGAAACGGAAGTCGTCGGCTACAAGTATCGGTTTGACGACGAGCAAGAGAAGTCGATAGCAACGTCGGATGGACAAGCGCGTAGCGTTACGTGGACTCCGCCGACGTGGGGGCTTCACACGCTGACTGTTACCAGTGTCAACGCCGCAAGCCGGACTAGTGCTGAGACGAACTATCAGTTCAAGGTCGTCGACGACGGTCCCGTCGGCCAGTGGAACCTCGGAGATCCGCTCGCTTCCCAGAAGGCTGCCGAGGAGATGGGCCGGCATGCCGCCGCCGTCGGCCCAGGAGTGCTCTTCGGTGCCGAAGGGCCAGGTGTCAAGCCGGGCGTCACAAGCCCTGACTCCGCTGCGAAGCTGAACGGCACCAGCGATGCCTACCTCACCGTGCGGGAGGACGACCCGCTTAAGAACTCCGCGGTCGTCGACAGCACGCAGAGCTTCTCCGTCAGCGCCTGGGTCAAGCCTGAGGCACTCGACAGGGACCGTGCTGTGATCAGTCAGGATGGCCCGGACAACGCCAACTTCGTCCTCGGATACGACGCCTCCGACAACAAGTGGGTCTTCGAGGCTCCGGGCACCGGCGGCGCGACGACGACGTCTTGGCGCGTCCAGGCCGTCGGGACCCCCGTCCCGGGCAACTGGGTGCACCTGACCGGCATCTACGACGCGAACGCAAGCGGTGGACCAAAGATCTCGATCTTGGTCGACGAGCAGCCAGCCGTCACCGCTGCACGGCCCACCAGTAATCAGCAGGGTGGAGACTTCCAGATTGGCCGGTCGAAAACCGACGGCGTCTATGGTGCAAACTTCCAAGGGGCCATCGCCGACGTCCGCGCCTACACGCGCGTCGTCACCACAGATGAGATCAAGCGTTTTCAGGACTACATGCCTGCGCGTAAGGCGTACTGGGACTTTGAGACTGTGGAGGGCGACGGCGTACCCAACCAGCACAGTGGTGGCGAAGCCCTACACCTGGACGGTCCGACTCCGTATACTCTGCCCGATCCCATCCTCGATCCCGAACCTAGTCTTCCGGCCATGTCCGGCCAGAGCTACATGCTGTTCGACGGCGTGGATGACTGGGCCGGTACAGCTCAGCCAGTCGTAGCCGGGGACGTCAGTTACACGGTCAGCGCGCGGGTCAGGCTCAGCACCCTCGATGCCCAAAAGTCTCAGGCAGTCCTGTCCCTCCCGGGGCAGAACACCGACCGCCTGGTCGTCCGGTACGACGCCGGCACCCAGCGCTGGCAGCTGGTTCTGCGGGCCTCCGACACCTTGGGGGCGCAGCAGACCGTTGTCAACTACTCCGGTCCCCCACCGACTGTCGACAATTCGGGCAATCACATCGCAGTGGTATACGACGCCGTGACGCGACGAGTGAGCCTGTACATCGACGGTGAAAGCTCGCGCGATGACGTTCGCCTCGACAAGTCGCCCTGGCCCTCGACCGGTGGCCTGCAGGTCGGCCGCACCGTGAAGGGCGCTGAAGCCGAGTATCTCGCGGGAGCCGTCGACGAGGTCCGTGTCTATGCGGGTGCGCTTGACCAGGTCGGGATCAATCTGATTGCCAGTCTGAACCCCAACACCACTATCTAGCAGGGCACCTGCGTTCGGGGAGCCGTCGCTCTCGCCGGCTCCCCGAACGTCCCTTGTTGAGCTTGTCACGAGATTTCCCAGATCCACCGACTCCGTGGAGTTTCTTCATGCCCATTCGCGGCCGTCTCCTGGCCGCCCGTATGCCCAGGCGAGTGGTCACAGGCACCCTTCTCGCGCTGTCGCTGGCCCTCTCGGCCAGCGTCGCGCAAGCGGTGCCCGTCCAGCCTGAAGCAGCCGGGCTTCCGGGTTTTTCTGACAATCCCGATCCCATCAAGGGGAAAGACGCGGCCAAGGCCAAGCCTCGCCGCGTCGACGACGCGCGCAAGTTCGCCGCCCCCACTCTTAGCCGTGCAACGTGGCCCAAGGTCGGCAGTGCCGAGCTCGCGATCCCAACGAGCCCTCCGATGCGCGCAAGGTCGGCCGGCGTCCCGGGTCCTCCTGAGAAGGCGGACGTCGGGGGACTTCCGATCGCCGTATCACCCGTCATCGGGAAGGGGCGTACGGGATCGTCCTCGCCCTCGAAGGTGAAGGTCACTTCACTGGGCGAGAAGAAGGCCGCCCGCTGGGGTGGTGCGGCTCTGCTCACCGTGGTGCGTGATGATGCCTCCGTCACGGCAGCACCCGTGCGGCTCTCGTTGGACTACTCCAAGTTCGCCGAAGGCGCCGGTGGGGCCTACGGCTCCCGCTTGCGCGTGATCGAACTCCCCGCGTGTGCAGCGACTGAGTCGCCCGCCCCCGGCTGCAAGGCTGTGGGCAAGCCCGTCGAGTCCACGAACGATCCTGTCACGCGTACAGTCACTGCGGAGGTGGCTGCGGCGCCCATGAGCAGTGGTGCCATGGTGTACGCATTGGCCGCCGGTGACTCGTCATCGAAGGGCGACTACAAGGCGACCTCGCTGTCACCTTCGGCGAACTGGTCGGTGTCGAACTCCTCGGGTGCGTTCTCGTGGAACTATCCGATGCGCACCGTGCCCACCCCTGGCGGACTCACCCCGACGGTCGGTCTCGGCTACTCGGCACAGTCCGCCGATGGCCGCACCTCAGCGACCAACAACCAGGGATCCTGGGTCGGTGAGGGCTTCAGTTACGAGCCCGGCTATGTCGAACGCTCGTACAAGCCGTGCTCTGAGGACGGGCACAGCAGCTCCGGTGAGCAGTGCTGGGCGTTCGACAACGCGACAGTGATGCTCAATGGCGCAGCCAGCTCGCTCATCAAGGACGACACGAGTGGGAAGTGGCACTTCGAGTCGGAGTCCGGGGCGAAGATCGAGCAGCTCACCAACGCCAACTACGTGACCGGAAACGGTGACAACGACGGTGAGCATTGGAAGATCACGACGACCGACGGTACCGAGTACTACTTCGGCCTGAACCGTCTTCCCGGATGGACCACGGGCAAGGAAGAGACGTCCTCGGCGTGGACGGCGCCGGTCTTCGGCGACGACTCCGGCGAGCCTTGCTACAACGCCACCTTCGCCAGCGCACACTGCAAGCAGGCATGGCGGTGGAATCTTGACTATGTCAAGGACATCCGCGGCAACGCCATGTCGTACTTCTACGGCGCGGAAACCAACTACTACGCGCTCAACGGCAAGACGGACGTCAACGGCACGGCGTACCACCGCGGCGGCTACCTCAAGCGAATCGACTACGGTCAGCGCGACAACACCGTCTACAGCACCAAGGCTCCGGCGCGCGTCACCTTCACCACTGCTGAGCGTTGCCTGCCGGTGACTGCCTTCGACTGCGCTGCGTCGAAGTTCACGACGGGCAATGCCGCGTACTGGCCCGACACTCCGGTCGACCGCAACTGCGCGGCGAACACCAAGTGCACGGCAAGCCAGAGCACGCAGACGTTCTGGACGACCAAGAGACTGGTCGGCATCACGACCCAGATGAGCAAGAGCTCTGTCGCGGGAGAATACGCCGACGTCGACGCCTGGACGTTCACCCACCTGTTCACCGACAACGGCGACGACACGAAGACCCTCTGGCTGGCAAAGATCGATCACGAGGGCAAGGCCGGCGGCAGCGACAAGATGCCCTCGCTCGAGCTGGCCGGCAGCCACCTGATGAACCGCGTCGACAGCGATGTCGACAACACCGACCCGTTCAAGCGGCTGCGTCTGGACACCGTGGTCAGCGAGACCGGGGCGCAACTCAACATCACCTATGCTCCGCAGGAATGCACGGCCACGGTCCTGCCGGCACCGGGCACCTCCACGAAGCGCTGCTTCCCCGTCGTCTGGTCTCCTCCGGGCAGCATCACCCCGAAGACGGACTGGTTCCACAAGTATGTCGTCCAGGACATCGTCGAGACTGACCGCACCGGTGGCGGCGAGGATCTGGTCACGCACTACGACTACCAGGGTGCTGCCGGCTGGCGGCATGCCGAGCCCGACGGCATCACCGACCCGAAGTATCTGACCTGGGGCCAGTGGCAGGGTTACGGCAAGGTCGTCGTAACCGGCGGAAGCGGCCAGACGACTGCCACACGCATCGAGTACACGTACCTGCAGGGCCTGGACGGTGACACGGTTCCGGGCGGCGGCACGCGTAGTGAGAAGGTCAAGGACTCCACTGGCGTCGAGTACACCGGGTCCAAGGAGTTCACCGGCTTCCAGATCGAGTCGAAGACCTACGACCACGCCACGAGCGGGAAGGTAGTCTCCAAGTCGATCAGTGAGCCGTGGAAGCATGAAACGGCCACGCAGACCAGGACCTGGGGTACCTCGCACGCCACCCTGGTCAAGCCCGGTGCCTCACGGGGCTATAGCCTTCTGCATGACGGCACATGGCAGGAGACCAAGTCGACCTCGACATACGACACCACCGTGCCGGGCGGCCGACTGGTCAAGACCGACGATCAGGGTGACGTGTCGCGGGCTGACGACGACACCTGCACTCAACTGTGGTACGCGGACACTCCCGCGAAGAACCTCTACGAACTGCCCGCGCGCAGCGAGGCCGTGACGGTGAGGTGTGCCGCGTCCCCCGATCGCAAGACCCAGGTTCTCGCGGACGAGCGCACCACCTATGACGGGTATGGCAACGCAGTCAAGACCGAGCGGCTGGCGGGCCATGACGGGACGACGGCCACTTACCAGGTGACCGGCACCACCGAGTACGACGCCTACGGTCGTCCCACCCTGCAGAAGAACGCAGAACAGCTGCAGAAGCCGTTGGCCGAACAGGTCGCCACGATCATCGCCTACACGGATGTCAACGGCCTGATCTCCCAGACCAAGCACACCAACCTTCTGGGCCACATTACGACGACCGACTACGCGCCGGCCTGGGGAGTCTCTTCGGGGCAGACCGACCCGAACGGCAAGCGCACCGACCTCGCCTACGACGGCCTCGGCAGGCTCACCTCAGTGTGGCTGGCGGACCGGACGAAGACGATGACGCCGAGTATCAAATACTCGTACAACGTCCGTCGCGACAAGACCACCGTCGTCAAGACCGAGAAGATTCAAAAGGACGGCGCCTACGGCGCGGAGTATCAGCACTACGACAGCCTCCTGCGCCCGCGGCAGCTCCAGACGCAAGGCCCAGCAGGCACCCGGATGGTCGGTGACGTCTTCTACGACGGCACGGGCAAGCCGAGAAGGACCAACGCCACTTACAACGCAGCGGGCGTCGCTTCGGATGAGCTGCTGATCGTGGCCGGCGGTCAGGTCGGCGCCCAGACCAGATTCGAGTACGACGGCCTGGGCCGCACCACCGCCGAGATCGCCCTCACCGGCGGCAGGGAGCAGTGGCGCACCGCCATCACCTACGAGGGCGAGCGCAAGAGGGTCGACCCACCGGTCGGTGGTGTCCCGACTACGACGATCACCGACGCCCAAGGGCGCGTGAGTGAGATTCGGCACCACCGCACCGCCACGTCCGCCCCGGAGGGTCCGGGCGTTCAGTACGACTCCACGAAGTACACCTACACGCCCCGCGGCCAGCTCAAGACGGTCACCGACGCCAAGGACAACGTCTGGAGCTACGAGTACGACCAACTCGGTCGCAAGACCAAGAGCAACGACCCTGACGCGGGTGTGACGGAATCCCACTACGACGGCATGGACCGTCCCACCTGGAGTCTGAACGCCAGCGAGGAAAAGACCTCCACCAGCTATGACGCACTGGGTCGCCCCACCATCACCTGGGCCGGCGACGCAGGCACCGGTACGAAGCTGACCGAGACGCGATACGACCGCGCGGGCGCCCTGGGCGAGGCATACGCCTCGATCCGCTGGACCGGCCCCACCTCGTACTTCGGCAGCGTCGTCCAGTCACGTGACGCTCTGTACCGGCCGATGCGGGTCGACTACATCGTGCCGGCGTCCGAAGGACTGCTGAAGGGCACCTACTCCTTCACGACCGGCTACAGCTCGGACGGAACCGTCGCCAGCAGCGGCATGCCGGCAGCAGGCGGTCTCCCCACCGAGACGTTCGCCTACACCTACGACGAACTGCAACGCCCCGTTGCCATGACGGGCACCTCATCCATCAACGTCACAGAAACGCTCTACACCGAGACGAGCTTGCTCAAGGGGCTCAAGTTGTCCGCCGGTGGCGGACAGAAGGTCCAGCAGGCTTTCCAGTACGAGAAGGGGACCGATCGGCTGACGAGCTCGCGGATCGACATCGAAGGGGTGAACGCCCCGGCAAAGGAGGCTCAGTACTCCTACGACCAGGCCGGCAACGTCCTGTCGATCTCCGACCTCGCGGGATCCTCACCAGACGTCCAGTGCTTCGCCTACAACTCCATGCAGCGACTGTCCGAGGCATGGACTCCCGCGGCCACACCGGCCGATGCCACCGGCTTCGGAACAGTCGGTGGCGTCGAGAACGGCACCTCTCCCGCAGCCTGCGGCCCGGCCCCAGGCACCGGCCCCCTGGGTGGCCCCGCCGCGTACTGGAAGTCCTACACCACAGACGCGATCGGCAACCGCACCCAGGACATCGTCCACGACACCGGTCTCGACGTGGCCAAGAACACCACGCGGACGTACACCTACGGCCAGAACGCCGGCCCGCACGCCGTCACCAAGCTGGTCGAGAACACCCCCACCGGCGATCGCCAGTCCCTTTACACCTACGACAACAACGGAAACACCCGCACCCGCACCATCAGCGGTAGCACCCAGACACTCGACTGGAACGCCGAAGGCCATCTGGCGAAGACCACAGAATCCGACGGCAAGGAGACGACGTACCTGTACGACGCCTCCGGCGAACGCGTCGTACGCCGTGACGCCACCGCCACCACCATCTACCTGCCCGGCATGGAGCTGAAGCTCCCCAAGGCTCAGGGCGCCACGGTCGAGGCGACCCGTTATTACACCTTCGCCGGACAGACGATCGCGGTCCGCGAAAACAACAGCACCCTCTCCTTCCTCGGGTCCGACCACCAAGGCACCAGCAGCCTTGCGATCAACCCGGCAACGGGCGCGGTCTCCCAGCGCCGCTTCGACCCCTACGGCGTCTCCCGCGGCCAGACCACGGGCACGTTCCCGGGCGAGAAGGGCTTCGTCGGAGGCGCACTCGACCTGCAGACCGGACTCACCCACATCGGGGCACGCGAATACGACCCCGGGCTCGGAAAATTCATATCCGTCGACTCGCTGATCGACTACACCCAACCCCAGCAGATCAACGGCTACGCGTACGCCAACAACAGCCCCGTCACACTGTCAGACCCCACTGGCCTGGCACCCTGCGCACTCGGAGTCGCGGACGGCGGAAGCTACTGCGGCTCCCCCTCCTGTGGCATGTTCTGTGCCCCCGTAGAATCAGTCGCGGTCGACAAGGCCAAAGACGACGAAAAGAAAGCGACCACCAACCTCAATAACTCGAAGAAAAAGATCAAGAAGGCCGTCCAGGCCCTCGTCAACATCATCAAGCAGGAACTGGGGATCGACGCGGCCCTGGACTGCTTCTCCAGTGGCGACATCGGCGCATGCGGCGAAACCGCACTCAACGTTGCAGGAAGCTTCGCAGGCGGCCTGGCAGGAAAACTCCTCGCCAAATACGGCCTGAGATGGGCCAAAGCTGCCAACCTCATCAAAACAGTCGCCGGTCATGTCGAAAAACTGATCGACGGAATCAAGGACTTCTTCAAATACTCAGAAAAGCTGGGCAAGGCCAAGGATGCACTTGCCGCCGCCCGAGCGAAGGTAAAATCCCTAGCAGGTAAGGGGACCTGCCCGACCCCGCACAGCTTCCTGCCAGGAACCAAAGTCCTCCTGGACGACGGAACCACAAAAAACATCGAGGAAGTCGAACTCGGCGACAAGGTAGCGGTCACCGACCCAGAAACCGGTCAGACCACGACGCGTGAAGTCGTCGGCACCATCGTCACCGAAGGCGACAAACACTTCGTCAACCTCACCATCGAGAACAACACTGGCAATACCTCCACACTCAACTCCACGACAACCCACCCCTTCTGGGTGCCGTCGACACACACATGGACCGACGCCGGCAACCTCAAACCCGGCATGACCCTGCACACCCCGACCGGCGACACCGCCACCATCGAGCAGGTCAACCACTACAACAAACGTCAACGCACCCACGACCTCACGATCAACAACATCCACACGTACTATGTGCTGGCGGGGGCCACTCCGGTCCTGGTGCACAACTGCAACAATCTGACTGCTGATGACGCTCGATTCCCTGCTGCGCACGTTCTCGACGAGCATGTGAATGTAAGTGATCAGCGACTCATTCAGATGGCGCAAACCTCGGGAGTGAAGTCTCGCTTTACTGATCTCCAGACTGCCCAGCAAGTCGTCGACTACGGTATCGCGTCAAATCAGAAGCGCATCGGTAACTGGCTTCGAGGTGGTGGCGTAGGGCCGCTTGAAATCAAGGGGAGATTCGGCGCCAATAACCCAATTGGGGTGAGGGCTGACGCGAGCGGAAGTATTACCCCCACAAGTAACGCGTACACGATAATCCTTCAGCGTGCGGCTGGGCACCCGGGGGGATATTACGTGTCGACCGCATACCCGAGATAGGTGTTCTCTGTGGGGATCAGATTTACCGAGGATGACTTCGGTATCACGCATCTAGCCTCTATGTTCCATCAAGACTGGAGGCTATCGGGGAGCGCGCGCGATGTGGTCATGAGCTACGTCGCCCAAACGTCAGATCCGTTCGTGCTAGCGCTCGCCGAGGATGCACTCAGGCTGGCAGCCAGCGGTGACGCTGACACTGTTGCCACCCTCTGGGAATGTGCAACTGGCTCCTATCATCGCCTCAACGGCGATTCGGTCAGTGGATTGGGTTGGTTCCGGGAAGTTGCAGATATCTGCGAAAGGGGCCTCACTCAAGCCGGCGTACACGCAAACCTCGAAGTCAGTGAAAGTGCGTACGGCGCCTTCGCGGGCAGGGTTGTCGCGGAAATCGACGAGCTTGAGCCTGCTCTGGATGAGGCGATCGCAAACAATCCAATGGTGAGTATCCCGGGCGCCGTATCGGCGCTGAGGGTGTGCACCTCGGATATCTGCCCAGAACTCGCCTTTAGAGTCCTCCTGAGATTCCTCATGGAGTATTCTTGTGAGATCGACCATGATTTGTATGCGAGATTCGTAGAGCTGGGTCACGAATTTTCCTACGGAGAATTCGTGGTCTCGCGAATTTCGTTCCTGATGCGCTAGCCCTCTCCGGGTGACGGCCCTTGGATCTGGATTAATAGAGATTCCTTGGGTAGGAAGCATGCGGCAAGCCAAGAGGCCGCCATTGGCTAATCCCGATGGCGGCCTCTTGGCGTCTTGACGGCAACGCCGACGGCAACGTCAGCGGACGACGGCTGCGGCGGGCGGATCGTCGGGGTCGTCGTCGGTGGGGCCGAGGGCGTGGCCGAGGAGTTCCTTGATCACGACGAGGTCGACTCCCTGCTCCAGGAGCAGGGTGGCGGTCGAGTGGCGGAGGTCGTGGAAGCGGATGCGGCGGAGTCCGGCCCGGTCGAGGAAGCTGCGGAAGCGGCGGGTGAGGTTGGCCGGGTCGAGAGGCCGTCCGGTGGGCGTAGTGAAGACGAGGCCGCTGTCTTGCCAGGCTGGTCCTGCCGCTTCGTGTTCCTCGTCCTGTCGTTCCTGGTGCTCCTTGAGGGAGTGGAGGCATTCCGTGGGGAGGGCGATGCGGCGCTCGGACGCCCGGGTCTTGGTGGGCAGGTGGGTGAGGCCGCCGGTGCGGGTGCGCTGTAGTGAGCGCCGGATGCTGGCCGTTCCGGTGGTGAGGTCGAGGTCTTCCCAGTGGAGGCCGAGGAGTTCGCCTTTGCGGAGGCCGGTGCGGAGGGCGAGTTCGTACAGCGCGTGGAGCCGGTCGGCGCGGGCCGCGTCGAGGAACTGGCGGGCCTCGACCGCTGTGAGGGGCCGGAAGCGCCTGGGCTGGTGCGTGGTGGTCTTGACGTTGCGGGCGATGTTGCGGGGCAGCTCGTCCTCGCGAACGGCGTGTTCCAGTGCCGACTTGAGCACCGAGTGCACGTAGGTCACGGTCAGAGTGGACAGCCGTTTCTGGCAGCACTCGCCGACCGCACAGCACTTCTGCCGTTCGGTGTCCAGCCCCTGGGTGCAGCACTGGCAGGTGGTGCGGAGCCGGTCGAGGAAGGTGCGGACGTCCTTGGCGGTGAGCCGCGCGACTTTCTTGGTGCCAAGGCCGGGGATGAGGTGGAGGCGGACGCAGGCGGCATAGCGGGTGTGAGTGTTCTCGCGGAGCCGGTGAACGGCGACACTGCTGAGCCAGTACGTCAGGTAGTCGCCGAGCGTGCTGTCGGCAGTGGCGACCGGCAGCCCGCGGTTGCTGTCGGCGATCTTCTCGGCGAGCTTGTCGGCCGCGTGCTTGCGGGTGGTGCCGTAGACGCGGACGCGTTTGCGGGTGCCGTCGGCGGCGAGGACGTAGCCGGCGGCTTCCCAGCGGCCGTCCTGGCGCTGGTAGATCGTGCCTTCGCCATTGGCGCGGGCCTTCTTGCGCTTGGGGGCGGTCATCGGGCGGCCTCTTCCAGGTGGCGCTGGACGTAGTCAGCGAGGGCGTGGGCGGGGATGCGGCGGGCACGGCCGATGGTCAGCGAGGCCAGGCGGCGGGTGCGCAGGAGGTCGTAGAGGGCGGAGCGGCCGATCTTGAGGCGGGCCATGGCCTCGGGGACGGTGAGGAGTTCGTCGTCACGCATCGGCTGTCACCGCCTCTGCTCGTGTCGGGCCGCCGTTGATGAGGGTGGCGAGGCGTTCGAGGTCGGGGGTGAGGCCGGTGCCGTCGTAGGCCCAGTGGGCGAGGACGAGGGTGGTCGGGGAGGGCGGAGGGGTGTGGCGGCGGTGCCAGGCGGCTCGGGCGTCGCGGAGGGTGCCGAGGGTGGTGGAGTAGGCGCGGGTCTTGGTGGAGAAGTGGCCGCGGAAGCCGAGCATGTGGGCCCACTTGCGCAGGTTCAGGTGCTTGAGGTCGTCGCGGGCGCCGAGGGTCCAGGCGGTGCGGATCATGCGGGCGGCGTGCTCGGGCACGGACTCGAACCAGAGGTCGGTGATCCTCTTCAGCCGGTGGTCGAGGGTGCCGGTCGCGGCTTCGGTGCCCTTGGTGGCGTACTTGGCGACGTATCCGGCGACCTTGCCCTCGGTGATCGTGGTCCCGCCCTGGAAGGCGGTGGACCGGATGATCCTGGTGTCGATCTGCTCGCCGAAGACGAAGGCGCGGGAGCGGCCGTTGATCTTCGGCCCGTCGATGTGGGCGCGGGTGGCCGAGATCCGAATGGCATCGGCCAGCAGGTCGGGTGTGGCCCAGGCGGGCGGCGGGGTGTACGGGCCTGCGGGGCCGTCGAGGCGGATCACGGCGTGGAAGTGAATCAGTCCGCGCTGCTGGTACTCGGCGACCTTGGCGTACGAGACCCGGACGACCTTGGAGAGCAGCCGCTGAGGGACACCAGCTGCGGCGGCGATGGTGCGACGCAGGTGGAGCATGAAGCGGGCCCACAGGGACGGGGCATGGGCGTTCCACAGCACGGCGCCGGTGTAGTCGTAGCGTTCGGGGTCGAGCGCGGTGCCGAGGAGCGGGTCGCCCTTGGTGTGGGTGCGTCCGCAACGGCAGCGGGCGGAGCCGCCCACGCGTCGCCCGTGCACGGGTCCGTATGACGGTGCGGTGAGGGTGGCGAAGACACGGGGATGGGTGGCGACCTGTTCGGGGATGTTCTTGCCGCCGCGCAGGCCGGCGGCGATGAGGTGGTACGTGTCCTGGCGGTAGAGCTCTGCGCAGGAGGGGCAGCGGGTGGTGCGGCGGTTGCCGCAGCGGACCAGGAGATGCCCGGCGGGCAGTTCCTCGGACTTCACTTCGCGCAGGATCTCGCCGGTGAGGGCGTCGATCTCGGTGCGGTGGCCTTCGAGCCGGATCGGCTGGGCGCAGCCACCAAGGGAGGACAGTTGCCGTACCAGGCCGAGCAGGTTCCGGTACCCGGTGAATGTGGGCAGCGCGGCCGTGGCGGGTTCGGGGCGGGGGATTGTGGTGGTGGGGTCGTGCGGTGGCATGCTGGCGGGACCTCTCTGCGCTGCGGCACACGCGTGTGCCGTGGAGGGATGGGAGGGAGGCCCCGGCAGGGGCGAGGGTTTGGCGACTACACGCCCTTGCCGGGGATCACTGCGAAGCAGGACCAGGAGGCGGCGGTCACGCGGCCTTGTCCAGGTCGATGTGGTCGGGCAGGTCGCGGACCTTGAACCCTTCGGCGCACATGAGGTCGTTGATCTGCCAGCAGGCTTCGGTGGGCAGGTAGACCGAGCGCAGCCGGACGGGGGTGCGCATGTCGCCGACGGAGGCGATGGACACGCCCTGGGGCATGGTGCGGTCGGCGGCGGTGATGTCCAGTTCCCGGCCGTCGGGGAAGAGGTGCAGGAAGTCCTCGACGGTGTCGACGCGGTGGCAGATCCGGGCGGACAGGTTGGTGCGCACGGCGGTGGTGAGCACGTCGGCGGAGGGTTTCTGGGTGAGCAGCCACAGCCGGATGCCGAACTTGGCGCCCTGGCTGGCGATGGCGAGCAGCTCGGCCTCGAAGCGTTCGCGGGCCTTGCGGTCCGGGTGCCGGGTGTAGTTCGCGACCTCGTCGATCACCACGAGCAGCAGCGGCAGCTCGGGGCTGAAGTCGGTGATGCGGTCAGTGCGACCGGACCAGAACAGCCGCTCACGGCGCTGCATCTCCTCGCGTACCCAGCGCAGGATCTCGGTCGGCTCCTCGGGGTGGATGGCGTCGGAGACCTTGTAGGCGGTACGCCACCAGGGCGCGACAGCTCCGAGGTTGGGGTCGATCACGATCAGACGCACATCCCGCATGAGCGAGGCGTAGGCGAGCAGGGTGTTGACGGTGATCGACTTGCCGGAGCGGGTGAGGCCGGCGACCAGGGCGTGCGCGGAGTATGCGAGGTTGAGCACGATAGGGGTGCCGTCCTCGTCCCAGCCGAGCAGCACGTCATCGGTGGAGACGAACTGACCCGGTCGGCACACCGGGGAGCCATCAGGACCGAGCAGCGGTGAGCGGATCACCGCCTCCAGCGGCTCACGCCGGAACCCACGCGCGACGATCACTCCGGGCTTGGGCTGGCTGATCCGGATGCGGCGCATTCCCCAGGCGTCGCACAGGCCCTCGCTGGCGTCCTGCCAGGCGCTCAGCCCGACCTGCGGCAGGGCATCGGCGGTGACGGTGACGCCGAAGGCGTCGGCACGGGTGCGCAAACGCGGCACCAGCACCTGCGGCTGTTGCTCCTGCGGCCCGAACTGCTGGAGCACGGTGGGAGTGGCGTCCTTGACTGCCAGGCCGAGCATCGGGGCGAGCCGCTTCCAGCCCCACCGCAGCCGCCGCGCCTGCCGCAGGCTGATCCGGGTCTCGGCGTCGGCCCGGTACCAGCGGGCGAAGCAGAACGAGGCCCAGCCCAGCAGTCCGAGCAGGCCGAGGCCGACCACGGCGAGGAACGCGAGCCCGAGGGGGTTGCCGATCATCAGGCGCCTGCCTTGGCGGTGACGGCGTCGGCGCGCAGGGAGATGCCGTGCCGGTCCTTGCCGTTGATCTCGTTCTCCCAGGCCGTGGCGACCAGGCCGGTGAAGACGACGGGCATGCCGACCTTCAGGCCCTTGCCGAGACCCGGCTCGGGGACGTTCACGGTGATCACTTCGGCGCGGCCGTTGAAGGCGAACATCACGTCCACCAGGTGCAGGTGGGCGCCGGTGGCCCGGTCGATCGCGGGCTGCTGGCCGTCGCGGTCCTTGAACCGCTGGCGGGACTCGGAGGCCAGGATCACCAGGGCCGGGGTCTGGTCGATGGGCATGGTCTTCACGGCAAACCTCCAGGTAGAGGGGTGCGAGTCACCCGTGTGGGTGATCGCGTGCCGCAACCCTATCTTCATTCCATCCAAAGTCCATTCCCATTGAGTTCCATCCGTTCGTGCGGTGGTCCATCCATACGGCGGCTACGCTGACCCCGTGAGGCCGCTGAGCTGGTGAAACACGACAGGCAGCGGGGCGGCCCGCGGCGGATGGAATCGGACTCGGACCGGGGATGGGCATGGCTGCTGCTGACGAAGCGCGCTTGACGTTCGAACGCATCGCGGACGACCTGCGGCAGCAGATCCGGGACGGCGAACTACGGCCCGGCCAGCTCCTGCCGACCCAGAGCCAGCTCATGCAGACCTACAAGGCATCGAGCCTGACCGTGCAGAAGGCGATCCGGCTGCTCAGGAACGAGGGCTGGGTCATCGCCCGCCAGGGGCGCGGCACATTCGTCACGCGCTCGGCCGACTTCGAGGACGCCTTCGAGAAGGTCGCAGGCGATCTCACCCAGCAGATCTACTCCGGCGGCCTGGCACCCGGGGCCAGGCTGCCCGCGCGCGAGGTCCTGGCGGAGCACTACGCGGTGCCGCTCAACGTGGTCACCAACGCCATCGCCCTGCTGGCCGGCAATTTCCTCCTGCGCTACCCCGGCGAACTGCCCGGCGACGAGGTCTACGTACGCGACTGGGACGACCACGGCTTCGCCACCCAGCTCACTCATGGCCGCCTGGTCCACAAGATCAGAGATGGCTCACTCGCCAGGGGCGCCACGGTCACCGTGGACGACGTGGTCGACACGATCGGCGGCGACCCGGAATCCGCCGACCAGGCCCTCACCTTCCTCACCCTGGAGGGCAGGATGAAGAAGGCCCACCAGCGCAACGGGTCGATGGCGTATGTCGTCGTGGGAGGCGAGTTCGGTACGGAGGTACCGGTAGCGGTGCAGCCGGTGGACGAGCCGGACGAAGGGCCGACTGCCCAGCAGAAGGAGTTCCCGGCGGTGGCCGGAGTGGCTGATCTGGCCTACAAGCTGGAACGAGCCCTGGAGCGGATCGAGGAGCTTGAGGAGCGTGTCGAACGCCTCGAAGGCCGCGGCGCTAACTGAGGCAGATACGTGAACGACGGCGTCCCCGAAGGCCGCAGGCTGGCATTCGGGGACGCTTCGCGTGGATCGGTCAGGGCTGGTACTCGTAGCCGATGGTGAACCGGGGCGGCAGACACCACTCCCCGTACTCGATGATCCCTTCCGCGTCCGACCAGCGGTGGGCACCGGCCAGGATCGGGGAGCCGACCGGCAGGCCCAAGGCGCTCGCCTCGCGGGCGTCGGCGGAGCGGGCGTGCATGTCGTCGCGGGCGTGGGTGATCGTGCGCCCGGTGGCTTCCAGTACTCGGGCGGACAGTCCGTGATTGCGGCCCGGGGCGGTGTTCAGCAGGTCCGGCACGAGGGCGGCGAACGGGGCCGGGTACCAGGTCACGGCGAACACGGTCCGGGTCTTGCCCCGCCCGGCCAGCCACTCGCGCCGCACCACTTGGTCCCCGGCCTCCAGGTCGAAGATCTCCGCCACGTACAGCGGTGGGATGATCAGCTCGGCGGCCGTCACCCGGCTCGTCTCGCCCTCGGCCAGGAACGACTTCACCCGCTGGACCCGGGCCAGCCGGTCCCGCGCCGACAGCGTCCAACGCGGGTCATCGGCGACGTAGGTACCCCTGGGGGTGGTGCGGATGAAGTTCTCCACCTGGAGAGCCTGCAAGGCGCGGGAGACCGTGGCGGCCGCAGCCTGCCACTGGCCGGCGATCTCCCGGTTCGTCGGCAGCTTGGCGCCCGGCTCAAGCTCTCCCGACAGGATTCGCTCCCGGAAGTGATCCGCGATCTTCGTGAACGTCTTGGGACTGGGCATAAGGCGTGCCCCTCCGTTGAGTTGACGTGATGTCAGTGAGGGCACACTAGTGCACTGCGAACCGTAGCGGGAGTGCTTCGGCCACTCGAATACTGAACTAGAGCACCGACCTGTCAAGAGGTCGGCCATGTGACGTTCGAGAGGTGGCGATGTGCAGTGACGGAGCCGACCAGGTACTCCACCCAGCCGGTCGAACTCCCCTTGCGCCTAAAGCTGGAGCCGGTACCCGTCGAGGGCTGTGCGGGGTGCGCGGAGCTGGCCAACGTACGCGACCGGGCCCGCGTGGTCGGAGACATGACCACCGTCAGCGACTGCAACGTCCACATGCGACGCCACCCGGAGGGCCACCAGTGAGCCCCCGCACCGTCTACCGGCACATCCCCCACACCATTCGTCACGCACCCGAAGGCGGCATCACCTACGAGGCGTTCTGCGTCACCGCTGGATGCGGAGCCGAATCCGGCCCCCACGACGGGCAAGAAGCCGCACAGGACTGGGCACTCCGCCACACCGGACGCACCGGCCACGACCTCTTCAGACGCGTCTTCACCGACCACGCCAAGGTCACCCGAGCCGAGTAGAACCACCACCGCCAGCCTGAACAGGACCCACAACCCGCAGACCATCGCCCCAGGTCAGCAGCCAGCCGGACGCTCGGCAACCGACCACGGCGTACCCCGAAGCGGGATGCGTCCAAACTTTCTCTACGTCTTCAAGGCGACCCGCTGACGCGGGTCGCGCGCGGCACGGCCGCCCACCCGGCCCGCTCTCGGCTCCGCCACCGCGGGCCGGCCAGCGACCAGGCCGCGCAAAGACAGCACAGCGGACGAACGGAAGCGCGGAGAAAGCCGGACGCGCCAGCACGGCGAGCGCCAGGCCGACGGTGAAGCGACGGCGGGGGGTTGGCCGGGGCGTAGGCCCGGGGGTGGGGCCGGTCGGCTCCGTGGGCTTTACCCACCTCCCCGGGCCGGGGCCCGCGTCGGGCATGGCCAGGGGGCCACTCGTTCAAATTCCGGGCAGGTCCAAAGCCTGCCCGAGTTGCCGGGCCAGCGTACGGCCCCCTGACCATGCCCGACCCCAACCCGGGCAGGACACCGGCCAAAGCCCACTCCACCGCCCTCATGTGCGTAGCCGTCTGACGGCAACGCCGACGGCAACAGAGGCGCACAGCACGGCACTTCCATGCATACCCACGGACAGGCCGGAATTCGCTGACCAGCGAAAATGCAGGTGACGCCCGCCCGGCGAGCACACGTACTATGTGCTGGCGGGGGCCACGCCGGTCCTGGTCCACAATTGCAACAAGAATCAAGGCGTCTACATATTCGACGACAAGTCGAAGCCTGGTCACGTTTATATCGGCAAGACCAACAACTTTAACGTTCGACTGAACAGGCACGCAGACTTGGGCAGGCGAGACAAGGATGGGCCTGTCATTTGCATCCATGTGTGCGGAGATGACAACGCTCTCAGAATCCGAGAGCACATCATGAAGGTTCAGTTCGAAAAAATGGGCTTTAAGCTCAGTAGTGGCATTGAGGGGTTTGGTCGAAACCTCTACAACAAGCGCCAGGCGACTCAGCCTGAGCTCCCGTTCGAGTAGGGCGATATGGGGAAATGGGGATACGGGCCATTCGATAACGATGGCGCCGCGGACTTTGCTGGCGATTTGGATGCCACTCCGCTGTCTAGGCGGATTCAGGCGATCCGAGCTGCCCTTGCCTCGGTGGCGGGCGACGGCAGCCCGCATATCGATGGCGGAAGAGCGGAGCTGGCAATCGCTGCCGCTGCGTTGACAGTCCGAGGGGTTGAGGGTGGCGATGAATTTCAATCTGCGACGTGGGGGCCGAATGGTGAGATTCCGCAGATTCCGAAAGAGCTGGTACCCCTGGCGCTCGAAGCGATTTCTCGCCTACTCGTCACAAGCAATGACTTGCGGGACGACTGGAGCGTGGAGGAGGAAGGCACTGAATGGCTTGCAATGCTCCGAAGGCTGAAAGCAGTGCTTGACAGAGAAAGTGCGGCAAAGGCTCCCCTCTCCGCTCCAGGCGCCGAAGGTCAAAAGCAAGGGCCACAGAGGGCTAGACGAGCTGCGCATGAGGATGAATCCATCCAGGAAGGCCTTTGGTGATACCTTCAAGGTGGCTATCTGAATCGACTGAATGAAGGGTCATGAAGGCGTGAGTCGTGACGTCTTCACGTCATCTGATCATGGAGAATTCGATAGCCCGGCAAATGCGAGGGTCCCCTCCGCGCTTCTGCGTGGAGGGGACCCTCGGGTCGTTTGACGGCAACGGTGACGGCAACGTCAGCGGACGACGGCTGTGGCGGGTGGGTTGTCGGGGTCGTTGCCGGCGGGGCTGAGCGCGTTGCTGAGGGTGTCGATGGCTTGGCGTTGGAGGCGGAGTCGGACGTGGGCGTAGACGCCGGCGGTGACGCCGATGTGGGCGTGGCCGAGGAGTTCCTTGATGACGGCGAGGTCGACGCCTTGTTCCAGGAGCAGGGTGGCGGTCGAGTGGCGGAGGTCGTGGAAGCGGATGCGGCGGAGTCCGGCTCGGTTGAGGAAGCTGCGGAAGTGGCGGGTGAGGTTGGCCGGGTCGAGAGGCCGGCCGGTAGGGGTGGTGAAGACGAGGCCGCTGTCCTGCCAGGCTGGCCCTGCTGTCCCGCGCTCCTTGTCCTGCTGCTGTTTGTGCTCCTTGAGGGAGTGGAGGCATTCGGTCGGGAGTGCGATGCGGCGTTCGGACGCCCGGGTCTTGGTGGGGAGATGGGTGATGCCGCCGGTGCGGGTGCGCTGGAGTGAGCGGCGGATGCTGGCCGTTCCGGTGCTGAGGTCGAGGTCGTCCCAGTGGAGGCCCAGGAGTTCGCCTTTGCGGAGTCCGGTGCGGAGGGCGAGTTCGTACAGCGCGTGGAGCCGATCGGCGCGGGCCGCGTCGAGGAACTGACGGGCCTCTGCCGCTGTGAGCGGACGGAAGCGCCTGGGCTGGTGCGTGGTGGTCTTGACGTTGCGGGCGACGTTGCGCGGCAGCTCGTCTTCGCGGACGGCGTGTTCCAGTGCCGACTTGAGCACCGAGTGCACGTAGGCCACGGTCGAAGCGGACAGCTGCTTCTGGCAGCACTCGCCGACCGCACAGCACTGCTTCCGTTCGATGTCCAGCCCTTGGGTGCAGCACTGGCAGGTGGTGCGGAGCAGGGCTTGATCAAGTTCCGTTGAGGTCGTGCTTGGGGGTGATGCCCAGGATGAGGAGGGCTCGTTCTGGTTGGTCGCGGATGGCGCGGGTGGTCTTGGCGATATTGGTCGCTCCGAGGGTTTTGAGGGCGCCGACAGCGAGGTTGCGGAAGGTGGCCATGGCGCGGGGTGCGTTGCCGGAGTGGACGGTGGAGGCGTCTTCGGCGAAGGTTCGGTCGCGGATGTGGTGCTGGGCCTCCACGGTCCAGTGTCCGCGCAGGTGGGAGGAGAGGTCTGCGGGTTTCGTCTCGTGGGCGTCGAGGCTGGTGACCGCGTAGACGGTCTCGCGGGTCTCCTTCATGCCGGTGGCTTTGCGGCGGCGGTGGACGCGGATGGCGAGCTTCGCGTAGGGGAAGGCGATTCCGCCGAGGTTGTCGGCGATGGCCAGGGTCTTGATCGAGCGGGACTCACGGCGGCCGTGCCCCTTGTTCGAGGCGGTGTGCTGGACCTTCACGGCGTTCCAGGCGAGGCCGTCCAACTGCGTCCAGGCGGTGGGCTGGTTGGGTTTGATCACGGCAACGTAGTGCGCGTTCTTCGTCTCCACCAGCCAAGTGACGTTGGCCTTCACCGAGTGCAGCGCGTCGAAGGTGAGCACGTCCCCGTCCAGGTCGAGGGGCGCGAGCAAGGACTGGAAGTGCCGGGTCTCGTTGGTCTTGGACCCGACCTCGGCCTGGGCCAGGGTGACCGCGAGGCCGTGGGTGACGGCGGACAGCAGGTGCCGGCGGGGCTGGTCCAGGCGGGCGGAGCCGCGCAGTGCCTTGCCGTCCACAGCGATCACCCGCCGCCCGGCCGGAGCCGCCGTGTCCGCGTGGCGGCGTGCGAGCCAGGCACTGACGGCCGCGTCGAGCGCGTCGGCGTCGAGGCGATCGAGGACCCTCCCGATCGCTGAGCGGGACGGCGCGTGCCGCCAGTTCAGGAGATGACGGCGCACCCCGAGTCCGGTGAGCAGCCCGGCGTCGGCGCGGGCTCCCCACTCGGCGAGTTCGTCGATGGTCTTCGCTCCCGAGAGCGCGGCTGCCGCGCAGATCAGCAGGATCGAGGTCAGCGAGTACCAGCGGCCCCGCCGCGAGCGCGGATCGGGCACCGTTTCCAGGAAGACACGCAGGTCAGCTGCATCATCCGGGTTGAGGGGACCCAGCTTGGCCAACACGGAGGGGATCGGGGAAGATGAGACAGCGGACACGGGAACCTTCTTGATCACTTGGCTTAGACACCTGAATGATCACGGATCCCGTGTCCGCTCTGTCATCCACCCCAACCCGCAGCAGCCTCACGTCAGTTGGGGGATTCCGGGAACTTGCGCACGCCCTGGCGTCCCGGTCGGCGGCACTCTGCCCGGCCCGCCCGGCCGGCCCCGATCCGGCCTCCTGGGCGGCGCGGGCCTTCTTCGCTCAGCCCCGCAGGGACTCCGAGCTGATCCCGAGCTCCCGGGCGACCTCGGTCACCGTCCGGCCCGACGACCG
The DNA here is from genome assembly GCF_035994945.1 of Streptomyces sp. NBC_01216. NCBI lineage: Bacteria > Bacillati > Actinomycetota > Actinomycetes > Kitasatosporales > Streptomycetaceae > Streptomyces > Streptomyces sp. NBC_01216. The sequence continues at coordinate 1,127,892 of NZ_CP108677.1, read as the reverse complement.
CACGAGCGCGATCGCGTCCCGCTTGAACTCCTCCGAGTACCGCTTCGTGGACTTACTTCCCACCTGGTGCTACTTCCTCTGGAACCTCGGGTCCCAGTCTCCAGGTGTCCACGATCAAGGGGAAGCTTCACAAGAGTCAGACCGCCTCAGCCGGGACTACCCGATCCTTGCGGGATCCGGTGCGAAAAGACTGACAGTCATACGCGTCGCCGACCGAGCCGATCGAGACCGCGATGCCGGCCGCGTCCAGGTGCTCGGCGAGCCGGAAACTCGTGTACTGCGACCCGGCGTCCGAGTGATGGATCAACTCGCCGGGCTGAACGGGGTGTTGGTCGCGGTCGCGCTGCCAGATCGCCATCTCCAGGGCGTCCAGCACGAAGACCGTCTCCTTCACGGTGGCTGCGGACCAGCCGACGATGCGGCGGGAGAAGGTGTCCACGACGAAGGCGACGTAGACGACGCCGGCCCAGGTCTTCACGTGGGTGAAGTCCGCGACCCAGCAGCGGTTCGGGGTGCCGGCGACGAAGTCCCGGTCCGCAAGGTCGGGGGCCCGGTCGGCCTGGCCACCGGGAAGCGTGGTGATCACACGTCTGCCGCGGACCGCTCCTGCGATGCCGAGTGCCCGCATCAGGCGCTCGACGGTGCAGCGGGCCACCGTGACGCCCTGACGGTTCAGCTCCCGCCAGATCTTCCTCGCCCCGTAGACGCGGTAGTTGGTGTCGTAGACGTGTTGGATCAGCTCTTTCAGCTCGCTGTCCCGCACGGTCCTGGCGGACTGTGCGGCCTGGCGTTGGTGGTGGGCGTAGTAGGTGGAGGGGGCGATCTTGCAGTCGTGCATCGTCAGCACGCGGCAGATCGGCTCGACGCCGCCGAAGCGGCCCTTGTGCTCGTCGATGAACGCTACGAGCGTGTGTGTGGCCGGTCGAGCTCGGCCGCGAAGAAAGACGCCGCCGCCTTCAGGATCTCGTTCGCCCGCTTGAGCTCGGCGTTCTCCTTTTTCAGTCGCTTCAGCTCGGCCGATTCCTCGGTGGTCACGCCAGGACGCACTCCGGAGTCGACCTGGTCCTGCCTCACCCACTTGCGGAGCGTCTCGGTCGTGCCGATGCCCAGCTTCTGGGCGACCGCTTTCATCGCGGCCCACTCGGTGTCGTAATCCGGCCGCACCTCGGCGACCCTCCGCACCGCACGACGGCGCAGCTCAAGCGGGTACTGGGAAGAACGTGCCATGACTCGATCCTCTCAAATGATCGAGTCCCTACCGAACCCGGAACGACTCAGACTGAAGATGGAAAAGGCTCAGTGTGCCGCCCGGCCGTTCTCCAGCTCGACCGGGCCCCCGCCGTCGGCCAGGGCGTCCAGGGCGGCGAGGACCCGCAGGCCCAGGCTTCCCGGGAGGTGGGCGGTGACCTCGTCGTGCCCGATCAGCTTCCAGGACAGCAGCTCCTCCTCCTGGAGCCGGATCGTGCCGAGCCGCTCCTCGGACAGCACCCCGCCGTCGTAGACGTAGGCCACCATCGGAGGACGGGAGGTGCCCTCCACCCAGTCGACCGCGAGGAGACGGCCGGGCGCGAGGTCAAGTCCGATCTCCTCCACGGTCTCCCGGCGGGCTCCCTGCCGGGGTGTCTCGCCCGTGTCGGACTCGATCGTGCCGCCGGGCAGAGTCCAGCCCTCCCGGTAGTTCGGTTCGACGACGAGGACCCGGCCCGAGGTGTCCCGGAACAGCGTGGCGGCCGCGGCCAGGACACGGGGCAGACTCGCGATGTACGTGGCGTAGTCGGTCGTCGTCATGGCGTCAGCGTAGCCGGGTGGTCCCCGGCCTGGCGCCGTGCCCGCGGCACCGGAGCCGGTCGGCGCGTTCTCACTCCTCGTCCTCCGGCCGGTCCTTCCCGCCCGTCGTGTCCGGCAGCGTCCGCGCCTTCGCCGCGCGGTGCAGCCGGTGATGACGGGTGGCGCCCTGGTCGGTCACCGCCTCGCCGACGGCGGCCCGTACCGCGTCCCCCAGGCCGTGCAGCGCGTGGTGACGGGCCGGCCCCGCGCCCGGGTCCTCGCGCAGCTCCTTGAGGAGCGCCCAGCACAGCAGAAGCATCACCACCACGAACGGCAGCGCCACCAGGATCGTCGCCGTCTGCAGCGAGCTCAGCCCGCCCACCACCAGCAGCACGGCCGCGACGGACGCCATCAGCACGCCCCAGGTCACCACCAGCCAGGTCGGCGGATGCAGCGCCCCACGGCTGGTCAGCGAGCCCATCACCAGCGACGCCGAGTCCGCGCTCGTCACGAAGTACGTCATCACCAGCAGCATCGCGACGTACGAGGTGACGGTGCCCAGCGGCAGCGCGTCCAGCATGGCGAACAGGGACGCCTCCGGCCCGTCCTGCACGGCCGTCGCCAGGTCGGCCTCGCCGGTCGAGTCCAGCCGGATCGCCGTGCCGCCCATCACACAGAACCAGACGACCGTCGCGCCGGACGGCACCAGCAGCACCCCGATCAGGAACTCCCGGATCGTGCGGCCGCGCGAGATCCGGGCGATGAACGTTCCGACGAAGGGCGCCCAGGACAGCCACCACGCCCAGTAGAAGATCGTCCACGCGCCCAGCCACTCCCGGTCCGTGAACGCGCCGGTCCGGCTCGCCATCGGCAGCAGCTGGTGCAGGTACCCGCCGATCGAGGCGGGGATGGTGTCCAGGATGTACACGGTCGGGCCCAGCAGGAACACGAAGACCATCAGACAGGCCGCCAGCAGGATGTTCACCGTGGACAGCCACTTCACGCCCTTGTGCAGCCCGGAGAACGCCGAGAGCACGAAGGCCGCCGACAGCGACGCGATGATGACCAGCTCGGTGCCGGTCGAGTCCTCGATTCCGGCCGTCAGGCTGAGCCCCTCGGCGACCTGGAGCGCCCCCAGGCCCAGGCTGGTCGCCGTGCCGAAGACGGTGGCGAACACGGCGAGCAGGTCGATCACCCGGCCCGGCCAGGAGGCGGCCCGGCGCTCACCGATCAGAGGGACGAAGGCGGAGCTGAGGCGGTTGCCCCGCCCCTTGCGGAAGCCCGCGTACGCCAGCGCGAGGCCCGCGACGCCGTAGATGGCCCAGGGTGTCAGCGTCCAGTGGAAGAAGGAGTACTCCATGGCCGCCCGCGCCGCCGCGCCGGACTGCGGCGGCGCACCGCTCGCCGGGGGCGGGTCGATGTAGTGCTGGAGCGGCTCGCCCACTCCGTAGAACATCAGGCCGATCCCCATGCCGCCGCTGAACATCATCGCGATCCACGCCAGGTTGGTGAACTCGGGCTCCGAGTCGTCGGGGCCGAGACGGACACGCCCGAAGCGGCTGGTCGCGATGACCAGGCACAGCACCAGGAAGAGATCCGCCGCGACCACGAACAGCCAGGCGAAGTTGTTCAGGACCCAGTCCAGTGCCGTGGACGAGGCTCGGTCGAAGGAGTCCTCGCCCAGTGCCGCCCAGGCGACGACGGCGACCACGGCGGCCACCCCGATCCCGATGATCTGGAGATCGGGGGAAGGCTGCTCTCGTGGGGTTTGATCGATCGGTTCCGTGCTCATGTGGCCCCACTATGCTGCGGAATATGGCTTTATCGGGGGGTGGCACGCCGTCTTCCTGTCCGGATAGGGTCGGCCGTGGCGCGACTGCCTGTTCGAAAGCAAGGGATGCAGGGTGACGGACGGAGCAGTAACCGAGGTCGCACGGGTACTCGTCGCGGCTGACAAGTTCAAAGGCTCGCTCACGGCCGTACAGGTCGCGGAACGGGTCACCGCGGGGCTGCGGCGGGTCCTCCCGGAGCTCGACGTGGAGACACTGCCCGTCGCGGACGGCGGCGACGGTACGGTCGCCGCCGCGGTCGCGGCCGGTTTCGAACGCCGTGAGGTACGGGTCACCGGCCCGCTCGGCGAACCGGTGACGGCGGCGTACGCGCTGCGCGGCACGACCGCCGTCGTGGAGATGGCTGAGGCGTCCGGCCTCCAACTGCTGCCCGCCGGTGTCTTCGCGCCGCTGACGGCGAGCACCTACGGCTCCGGCGAACTGCTGCGGGCCGCGCTGGACGCCGGGGCCACCACCCTCGTCTTCGGCGTCGGCGGCAGCGCGACCACCGATGGCGGCGCCGGCATGCTGGCCGCACTCGGCGCCGAGTTCCTGGACGCGGACGGCGTGCCGGTCGCCCCCGGCGGCGGCCCGCTGAGGGACCTGGCCACGGCCGACCTGTCGGGGCTCGACCCCCGCTTCGCCTCGGTCGACCTGGTCCTGGCCAGTGACGTCGACAATCCGCTCACCGGCCCCAAGGGCGCGCCGGCGGTCTACGGCCCGCAGAAGGGCGCGTCCCCCCAGGACGTCGAGACCCTGGACGCGGCGCTCTCGCACTTCGTCACGGTCCTGGAGAAGTCCATCGGGCCCAGGGCGGCCTCGTGCGCGGTCGCCCCCGGCGCGGGCGGCGCCGGCGGCATCGGCTACGGCGCGCTCGTCGGCCTCGACGCGAGCTTCCGGCCCGGCATCGAGCTGATGCTCGACGTCCTCGGATTCGCCCCGGCACTGGACCGCGCCACCCTGGTCATCACCGGTGAGGGGTCCCTCGACGAGCAGACCCTCCACGGCAAGGCGCCGGCGGGCGTCGCGGCGGCGGCCCGCGCGGCGGGCAAGGAGGTCGTCGCGGTCTGCGGACGGCTGGCACTCGCCCCCCAGGCCCTCGGCGCGGCGGGTATCCGCCGCGCCTACCCGCTCACCGAGCTGGAGCCGGACACCGCCACCTGCATCGCCGAGGCCGGCCCACTCCTGGAGCGGGTCGCGGAGAACATCGCGCGGGACTTCCTGGTCTGACGGCCGTTCCGCTGTGTCGGGAGGCCGCGTCGACGCGGCCTCCCGACACAGCGCCGGGCGAGCCCGGCACCCTCACCCCGCGAGCGTCAGCCGGAAGGCGTCCAGGGCCAGCGTCATCTCCGTCAGGTCACGCGGGCGTGACAGCGAGCGCGAGGTCAACTGCTCCAGCCGCCGCAGCCGGTTGAAGACCGTGTTGCGGTGGCAGTACAGCCGTCCCGCCGCCCGCCCCGCCGAACCCTCACAGTCGAGCCAGACGTCCAGCGTCTCCAGCAGGATCGCCCGGTCCGGCGGATCAAGCTCCAGCAGACCCCCGAGCACGTCCGTGACCAGCAGCCCCGCCAGCTCCGGCTGGCCGACCACCAGCGCGCCCGCCATCCTGCGGTCCAGCCGGACGATCTGCCGGGAATCCGGCGGGCAGGTCCGCAGCGCCAGCTCGGCCAGCCGCCGCGCACGCCCCAGCTCCGCCAGACCGACGACCACCGGACTGATCCCGCCCGGCCCCGGGCAGCGGCCCTCCAGCAGCTCCGCCAGCGCGTCCAGCCCCGTGCCCTCCGCCAGCGACACCACCCCGACCTCGCAGTCCGCCCCCATCCGCCACAGGAAACGGGCCCCCGAACCCTGGACCCGCCGGTGGAACGCCTCCGACGCCTCCCGCCGGTCGCACCGGAGCACCACCACCGCGTACCGTCCCTGTTCCGGCAGGTCCAGACCCGCCGACGCACGGGCGACCACCTCCGGCGAGCGCTGCCCCTGCAGCAGGGCGTCGAGGAGCGCCTGGAGCTGCTCGTCGGTACGCCGTCGCAGCTCCCGTTCCGTCGCCCGGTACGCCTCCGACGCCGTGTCCGCCTGCGCGTCCACCGCCGACCACACGATCGTCGCCGACTGCATCAGCGTCGCCAGCTGCGCCGGAGCCGCCGTCGCACCCTCGATCAGGGCCTCCCACACCAGATGCCCGGCATGCCGGTAGGCGTGCACCATCAGCTCCACCGGCAGACCCTGCTCGGCCCGCCGCCTACCCGTCTCCTCCGCGTGCTCCAGGTCCCGGCGCGGCGAGTTCCGGGGCGCCGAGATCATCTCGATCCCGATCCGCATCGCCGCGTGCGCCTCCTGCCAGTGCTGGTCGTACGGCACGATCCGGCCGTAGGCGGGCTCGAACTCGTGCAGTTCCCTCAGATGCTCGTCCACCAGCTCGGGCAGTCGCTCCAGCAGCGTCGTGCACGCCCGCGCGAGCAGCTCCCAGTCCTCACCGGTCCGTGGTCTGCGCCGTCCCATGCCCGGAGGATGCCACCTCGGCGCCCCTCACCGCAGGCCCCTGACACGCACTGTTGTGCGCGTGCACAACGCACCGCCGTGCCCGCTGGTCACCGGCAGCGTGTCGGACGCCGGGCGTGGACGGGGAGCGGCGGCGGTGCTGGGGTGAGCGCCACTGAACAGGTCACGGAATCCGGAGCGGACCCGGGGCAGGCCCGGGGACCCGGCATGCCCCGTTCCGCTCGGGCCACGGAAGGGGAGCCATGGGAGGTACCGCACGCGCACTCGAGGTGACGGACCTGTCGGCGGGGTACGGACCGGTCCGCGCACTGCGCGCGGTGACGCTCGACGTACCGGAGGGCGGCGTCGTCACCGTCCTCGGCGGAAACGGAGCCGGCAAGTCGACCCTGCTGCGGGCGATCTCGCGCACACTGTCGTTCCACGGCGGCGCCGTCACCGCCGGCACCGTCACCTTCGGCGGGCGGCCCCTCGGCACACTGGCCCCCGACCGGGTCGTCGCCGCCGGGGTCTGCCAGGTCCCCGAAGGCCGCCAGGTCTTCTCCCGGCTGACGGTCGAGGACAACCTGCGCGCGGGAACCTTCGGAGCGCGCGGCGACCGCGCCGCCAAGGCGTCCGCGCTGCGACGGGTCCACGAACTCTTCCCCGTCCTCGCCGACCGGGCCGGGCAGAAGGCCGGACTGCTCTCCGGCGGCGAACAGCAGATGCTCGCCGTCGGCCGCGCCTTGATGGCCTCGCCGAGACTGCTGCTCCTCGACGAGCCGTCGCTCGGCCTCGCGCCGCTCATGGCGGCCCGGATCGCCGACACCATCCGCGAGATCAACGCCCAGGGCACCGCCGTGCTGTTGGTCGAACAGAACGCGGCGCTCGCGCTGCGCCTCGCCTCCCGCGCCTACGTCCTGGAGGTCGGCGAGGTCACCCTGTCGGGCCCGGCCAGGGAACTCGCCGCCTCCGACGAGGTGCGCCGCCGCTACCTCGGCGTGGTCGACGAGGACGCCGCCGACGCGGCCGACGTGCCGACGGCGCACCCCGTGCTCGCCCGCTGGGAGGACGCCCGATGAACCCGCTCCCCACCCCCCGGCGCGCGACGCGGCCCGAGCCCCCGGATCCCGGCGCGCCCGGCTCCGTGCCCGCCCTGCACGTGGAGGACCTGACCGTGCGCTTCGCCGGACTGACCGCCCTGGACACCGTAGGGTTCACCGTCCGGCCGGGCACCGTCCACGCCGTCATCGGCCCCAACGGCGCCGGCAAGTCCACCTGCTTCAACGTCCTGTCCGGCGTCTACCGCGCCACCTCCGGCTCCGTCCGCTTCGGCACGCACGAACTCACCACCCTGCCACCGCACCGGATCGCCTCGCTCGGCGTGGCCCGGATCTTCCAGAACCTCGCCCTGCCGCCCCGCGCCACCGTCGAGGACAGCCTGATGCTCGGCCGGCACCGGCTCACCCGCACCGGGTTCCTCGCCGCCGGGCTCCGCCTGCCCTCCGCCGCCCGCGAGGAGGCCCGCCATCGCGCCCGGGTCCGCGAGATCGCCGCGTTCGTCGGACTGGAGGGGCAGCTCGGACGCCCCGCCGGCTCCCTCCCGTACGGACAGCGGAAGCTGGCCGAACTCGCCCGTGCCCTGTGTATGGAGCCCCGCCTGCTCCTCCTGGACGAACCCGTCGCCGGCATGACCGCCGACGAGCGCCGCCGCACCGCCGCCGTGATCGCCGGGGTCCGCGACAGCCTCGGGATCTCCATCGTCCTCGTCGAGCACGACATGGGCATGGTGATGCGCCTCGCCGACACCGTCACCGTCCTCGACTTCGGCCGTCGCATCGCCGACGGCGCCCCCGCCGACGTCCAGAACGACCCGGCGGTCGTCCGCGCCTACCTCGGAGAGGAGAACGCCGAGTGACCACCTTTGCCGAACTCCTCCTGGGCGGCGTCTCGCTGGGATCCGTCTACGCCCTCATCGCCCTCGGCTTCGTGGTGATCTTCCGCGCCACCGAGGTCGTCAACTTCGCCCACGCCTCCCTGCTCCTCGCGGGCGGCTACCTCACCGCGGTCCTCCACGACACGATCGGCTTCTGGCCCGCGCTGCTCGTCGGCATCGCCGGGGCCGCCCTGGTCGGTGCCGCCGTCGAGTTCCTCGTCATGCGCCGCTACCGGGGCTCGGACCACAGTGTGCTCGCCATCGTCACCATCGGCGTCGACATCCTGCTCGCCACGGAGCTGACCCGTCGCATCGGCACGGACATCCTCGCCCTCGGCGACCCCTGGGGAGACGCCGTCGTCCGCATCGGGCCGGTCACCGTCGCACAGACCCGGATCGCCGCCCTCCTCGCCGCGGGACTGCTCATCACCGCCTTCCTGCTGGCCTTCCGGCACACCTCCTGGGGCGTCGCGATGCGCGCCGCCGCCGAGAACCAGGAGACCGCCGCCCTCATGGGCATCCGGCTGGGCCGCGTCTCGCTCGGCGCCTGGGCGGTCGCCGGCGGGCTCGCCGCCGTCGCCGCTCTCTTCCTCACCGTCTTCCCGACCCCCGGCCTGGAGCGCACCACCTCGCTCGCCGCGCTGAAGGCGTTCCCCGCCGCGATCCTCGGCGGTCTCGACTCCACCACCGGCGCCCTCGTCGGTGGACTCCTCGTCGGCGTCACCGAATCCCTCGCCACCGGCTACCAGGGCGACCTGACCTTCCTCGGCCGCGGTATCGGGGATGTCGCACCCTACCTGCTGATGGTCGCGGTGCTGCTGATCCGCCCGGCCGGCCTCTTCGGCACGAAGGAGCCGGCCCGTGTCTGACGCCCTGCCCCGCCGCACGGTCGCCGCCATGGCCCGGCCCCGGGTGTACGCCTGGGCCGCCGCCGGGCTCGTCCTCGCCGCCCTGCCCTTCTATCTGGAGCGCTTCTGGCTCCAGGCCGGGCTCTTCGCGATGGCCGCCGCCATCGGAGCCCTCGGAATCAACCTGCTGACGGGCGCCACCGGCCAGCTCTCCATGGGCCATGCCTTCTTCCTCGCCGTCGGCGCCTACGGCTACTGCGCGTTCGCCGGCGACGGCGCCGACGGGCTCGCCGGGTCCGGCCTGCCGGGCTGGCTCGCCGCCCTCCTGGCCGTCGCGCTCGCGGGTCTGGCGGGCGGTGTCTTCAGCCCCATCGCGGGCAGGCTGCAGGGCGCGTACCTGGGCATCGCCACCCTCGCGCTGATCTTCATCGGCCAGCACGTGCTGTTCAACGCCCACGACCTCACCGGCGGCTACAACGGCCGGGCCGTGCCGCCTCTGTCCCTCTTCGGGGTCACCTTCGACGACAGCGAACTACTCCTCGCCCAGGTGCCGTTCGGCAGCGCGGAGAAGCTCTGGTACCTCGGCCTGCTGCTCCTCCTCGCGGGCGCGCTCTTCGCCCGCGGTGTCCTGCGCGGCCGTCCGGGCCGGGCCATGAACGCCATCCGGGACCACCGGATCGCCGCGGGCGTCATGGGTATCCCCGTGGCCCGCTACCGCGCCGCCGTCTTCGTCCTGTCGTCCATGTACGCGGGGCTGGCCGGCGTCCTCCTCGCGCTGGTCTTCCAGCGCACCGTGCCGGAGTACTTCGGCATGATGCTCTCCCTCGAATACCTGGCCATGATCGTCATCGGCGGTCTCGGCTCGGTCGCCGGAGCGGTGGCGGGCGGCGTCTTCGTCTCCCTGCTGCCGCAGTTCCTCAACCGGTACAGCGAGTCGCTTCCCCTGGTCTCCGCCCCCGGAACGGGCGGCATCGCCCCAGGGGAGGCCGCGCGCTATCTCTACGGCGCCGCCGTCGTCGCGGTGGTGCTCTTCCTGCCCGGCGGTCTGGCCCGGCTCGCCTTCCGACGACCCGCGCCCCCCGGCCGTTCCGGGCCGCCCACCCGTCCCGGACAGCCCACCCACCCCAAGGAACCCTCAGCGGAGGAAAGATGAACCAACGACGACCGGCCGTGCGGGGCCTGGCCGCCGCACTCGCCGCCCTGGTCGCGCTGACGGCCGCCGGCTGCAGCGCCAAGGCCGGGAACAACGACGACTCGGGTCCCGGAGCGGGCGGGGTGAAGGCCGGCAAGGGCGTCACCGACACCACCATCACGCTCGGCGCCCTGACCGACATGACCGGGGTGTACGCCACCCTCGGCAAGAGCGTCACCCAGGCGCAGCAGCTCTACGTGAAGCAGGTCAACGCGGCCGGCGGCATCTGCGGGCGGCAGCTGGAGCTGACCGTCCGGGACCACGGCTACGACCCGCAGAAGGCCCTGGCCGCCTACACCGAGCTCGAACCGAAGGTGGCCGGATACCCCCAGTTCATCGGCTCCCCGTTCGTCGCCGCCGTCAAGCCGCGCGTCGACGGCCAGGACCAGGGGCTCGTCCTGCCGCAGGCGTGGTCGGCCTCGCTGCTCGGCTCGCCGTACATCCGCGTCCTGGGGTCCACCTACGACGTGGAGACGATCAACGCCGTCGACTTCCTGGTCGGGGAGAAGGGCCTCACGTCCGGCGACAAGCTCGGCCACGTCTACTTCGAGGGCGACTACGGCGAGAACGCGCTCAAGGGTTCCCGGTACGCCGCCGAGAAGGCGGGCCTCACGGTCGTGGAGCAGAAGATCAAACCGACCGACAACGACATGTCCGCACAGGTCGCGGCGCTGAAGCAGGCGGGCGTCAAGGGGATCGTGCTCAGCGCGGGGCCGCGGCAGGCCGCCTCCCTCGTCGGTGTCGCCGCCGCGACCGGCCTGCGGGTGCCGGTCATCGGGAACAACTCGGCCTTCGCCCCGCAGCTGCTCGGCACCCAGGCCGGACCGGCCCTGGAGCAGATGTACTGGTTCGCCTCCCCGAGCCTTCCGATCGGAGCGGACACACCGGTTGCGAAGCGGCTCGTCACCGACTACCGCGCCGCCTATCCGAGCGACAGCCTCGACAACGGCATCGTCGCCGGCTGGACCGCGGCGAGTGTGTTCGGCGAAGCGCTGCGGAAGGCGTGCGACGCGAAGGACCTCACGCGCGCGGGAATCGACAAGGCCCTGCTCACCCTGGACGCCTACGACGCGGGCTTCGGCATGACGCACGACTTCGGTGACCCCAAGGCGCCGTCCTCCCGCGAGTCCGTGATCATCCAGCCCGACAAGAGCCTCCCCGGCGGCATGCGCACGGTCCGGGAGCCCTTCGTCTCGGACGCGGCGCGGAGCTACCCGGTGGGGTGACCGCCGCCGTCCTGGTGGACCCCGGGCCCGCCTCCCGGTGCGCGTGACCCGTGCGCCGGGAGGCGGGCCCGGGGTCCCGCCGTGCGCCCGGGGGAGAGGGAGGGGGGAGGGGGCCGCCGACCGGAGCGGCGGGGCCGCCGGGACACGCGTGGGGGCCTGGTCGCGGACCGCCGCGACATCCGGACGCAACACTCCGATGTGAGGATCAGGGCATGAACGCGCTCTTCGCCGTCCGGCCCGTCCCGCTCGACGATCCCAGGATTCCCGCCCTGCTCACCGCCTACCACCTGCGCACGGAAGCGGAGAAAGGGGTCCCCGTCGGCTCCCCCGCCGCACTGCCGGCGGCCTACCGGGCCGAGGTGCTCGACCCGGCGGCCTCCTTCGCCTCCGCCACCGTGCTGCTGGCCGTCGACGGTACCGACAGCGCCGTCGGCATGGTCGTGCTGACCGCGCCGGGCTCGGACGGAGCCCGGGAGGTCAAGCGGCTCTGGGTTAAGACGGCGGCCCGTCGCACGGGCGTGGCGGCGGCGCTGATGGACGGGGCCCTGCGCCGTGCCGCCGAGGACGGGACGCTCACGGTCCGGCTCTCGGTCTGGCTCTGGCGGGGGCGGGCCATCGCGCTGTACCGCGGCCTCGGTTTCGAGACGGTGCCGTCCTGGGACGACCGCCCCGGCCTGCTCTGTCTGGAGAAGACGTTGCGCGGACCGGGGGCGACCCCGCTGGACGGGCCGACGCGCATCGAGCGGATCGACGCCGCGCGCATCCGCGCGCACGCCTCCGAGGGACTCGCCGGACTGCTCGTCGACGCCGTAGAGGGGGGAGCCTCCCTGGGGTTCCTCGCGCCGCTGCGCCGGGACGAGGCGGCCGACTGGTGGCGGGAGGCGGCCGAGGAGGCGGAGCGGGGCGCGCGGACGGTCTGGACGGCGCAGGGCCCCGACGAGGCGGTCCTCGGCGCTGTCACGCTGATCCACGGGGACAAACCGAACGGACGCCACCGGGGCGAGGTCGCCCGGCTGATCGTCCACCGCTCCGCGCGTGGGCAGGGTCTGGGTGGACGGCTGCTCGCGGCGGCGGAGCGACACGCGGCGGTCCAGGGCATGACCCTGCTGGTGCTCGACACCCAGAGCGACAGCCCCGCCGAGCACCTGTACCGGAGTGCGGGCTGGACGGCCGCCGGCGTCATCCCCGACTTCGCCGCCGATCCGTCGGGCACCCTGCGCCCCACCACGCTGTACTACAAGCGGCTGGGGCGGTCCGGGACGCAGGAGCCGCCGCCGGCGTGAGGACCGCCGGCCGGCGAGGGCGGGCGCGGGCGAAAGACGAGGGGCCCGGGTGCGTTGCCGCACCCGGACCCCTCGAGGTCTCGCCCGCCGCCCCGCCCTCCGGGCGGACGGAGCTACTTCCGCGACACGCCCTAGGGCAGCTGGGCCGCCCGCGCCTCGCGGCGGTTGCCGCGGAAGGTGTTGACCCGACGGGCCGTCGCGAAGAGGGGGATCACGGCGCCCATCACCACCTGGAGCGCGCAGCCGGTCTGGAGCAGGAACGCGCCGCCCGGCGCGTCGAAGGCCCACGCCGCCAGCATGCCCATGGCGCCGACGATCCAGGCGAGCATCGCCACCGCGAGGACGCCCCGCGGCTTGGGGTACTCGACCCGGCTCACCATCAGCCAGGCCACTCCGATGATCGCGAGGAGCGTGGGGATGAACGGCAGTTCCAGAAGCACGATCGAGACGACCGTCAGCGCGCCGAAGGGGCTCGGCATGCCCTGGAACATGCCGTCCTTCATCGTCACGCAGGAGAATCTGGCGAGGCGCAGCACCACGGCGAGGAGCACCACGATCGCGGCCACCGCCGAGACCTTCTGCTGGGCGTCGTCCGCGACCATGCCGTACACGAGCACGAAGTAGGCCGGGGCCAGACCGAAGCTGATCAGGTCCGAGAGGTTGTCGAGCTCCGCGCCCATCGGCGAGCTGCGCAGCTTGCGGGCCACGAGTCCGTCGAACAGGTCGAAGATCGCCGCGCAGAGCATGAGGATCACGGCGGTGGCGGCGCTGTTGCGCGCCATGCCGGTCTCGTTGCTGCCGGTGAGGTGCGGGATGAGGATGCCGGTGGTGGTGAAGTACACCGCCATGAAGCCACATGTGGCGTTACCGAGCGTGAGGGCGTCCGCTATGGACAGCCTCAGCGACAGCGGCATCTCCTCGGCCTCGTCGGCACCGTCCGTCTCCGCGTCGGCGACCCAGTCGCCGGCCCGGGTGTCGGGATCAATCACGGTCAATTCGAGTCACCCCCGCAGTCGTGGTCTGACCGACCTCGACAGCGACGTCGACACCTTCCGGAAGGTAGATGTCAACGCGCGACCCGAAACGGATCAGACCGATGCGCTCGCCCTGCTCGACCTTCGTCCCCTGGGGGATGTACGGCACGATGCGGCGTGCGACGGCACCCGCGATCTGCACCATCTCGATGTCACCGAGCTCGGTGTCGAAGTGCCAGACAACGCGTTCGTTGTTCTCGCTCTCCTTGTTGAACGCCGGGACGAACCCGCCGGGCACGTGCTCCACGGACGTCACCGTTCCGGCCAGCGGCGCGCGGTTGACGTGCACGTTCAGCGGGCTCATGAAGATGGCGACGCGGGTGCGTCCGTCCTTCCACGGCATGATGCTCTGCACCACGCCGTCGGCGGGTGAGATGACCCGGCCCTGCGCGATCTCGCGCTCGGGGTCGCGGAAGAACCACAGCATGCCCGCCGCGAGCGCGGTGGTGGGCACGGCGACGGCCGCCCAGCGTCCGGACCTGCGGGCCCGGGCGAGGCTGAGCGCCGCGGTGGCGACGGTCGGCAGAAGCCACGGCGATGCTCCGCGCGCGAGGCGTACGCCGGAGAGGCTGTCGCGAGGTGCAGAGGTTTGGCTGTGGGGCATGGATGACCTTCGTAGCGGATGATGCCGCGCGGGCAACGGGGGACGGCGGCTTTCGGGCGATGCTATCGGTTGCGGGCCGCAACTGGGCAAGCCAGAAGCCGAGTCGGAGGCCGGAAGAAGATGACAGGGTGTGATCTTCTTCGCGGCCAAACCGCCCCAGAACCGACAATCAACCCTGGAATCGGTACTCCTCGAGCAGTCGGCGCCCAATGATCATTTTCTGGATCTCGGCGGTACCTTCACCGATGAGCAGCATCGGAGCCTCTCGGTAGAGACGCTCGATCTCGTACTCCTTCGAGAACCCGTACCCGCCGTGGATGCGGAAGGCGTCCTCCACGACTTCCTTGCAGTATTCGGAGGCGAGGTACTTCGCCATCCCTGCTTCGAGGTCGTTTCGTTCTCCGGAGTCCTTTTTGCGTGCTGCGTTGACCATCATCGCATGAGCGGCCTCGACCTTGGTAGCCATCTCGGCGAGCTTGAACTGAATCGCCTGGTGCTGGGCGATCGGCTTGCCGAAAGTGTGACGTTGCTGGGCATATGAGACACCCAGTTCGAAGGCACGCTGCGCGACGCCGCAGCCACGCGCGGCCACGTTGACGCGGCCGACCTCCACGCCGTCCATCATTTGGTAAAACCCTCGGCCGGTGGTGCCACCGAGGATCCGATTGGCCGGAATGCGCAGTCCGTCCATGATGAGCTCGGTGGTGTCGACCCCCTTGTAGCCCATCTTGTCGATCTTCCCGGGAATGGTGAGACCGGGCCGGACCTCACCGAAGCCGGGCTCCTTCTCGACCAGGAAGGTCGTCATCGACTTGTGGGGGGCCGTGCCCTCCGGGTGTCCTTCGTCACTTCTGACGAGAACCGCGACCAGCGTCGACGTGCCGCCGTTCGTCAGCCACATCTTCTGGCCGTTGAGGACGTACTCGTCGCCGTCCCGGACCGCCTTCGACGTGATCGCGGACACGTCGGAGCCCAGGGCCGGCTCCGACATCGAGAACGCGCCCCGCGTCTCGCCGGCCGCCATCCGGGGCAGGAAGTAGTCCTTCTGCTCCTGGGTGCCGTGCTGCTTGAGCATGTACGCGACGATGAAGTGGGTGTTGATGATGCCGGAGACCGACATCCAGCCGCGGGCGATCTCCTCCACGCACAGCGCGTAGGTGAGCAGCGACTCACCCAGGCCCCCGTACTCCTCGGGGATCATCAGACCGAAGACGCCGAGCTCCTTCAGCCCGTCGACGATCTCCTGGGGGTACTCGTCGCGGTGCTCCAGTTCCGTCGCGACCGGGATGATCTCCTTGTCGACGAAATCCCGGACGGTGGAGAGGATCTCCTGCTGCACATCGGTCAGACCGTGGGTCTGGGCGAGTCGCGCCATGACTACTTCTCCGGCTTCTTGGAGGGCTCGATCAGCTCGGGGCGGCCGGGCTGCTCGCCGCCGCGCTCCTTGATGTACGTCTCGGTGGGCACCATCACCTTGCGGCGGAAGACGCAGACGAGGGTGCCGTCCTGCTTGTAGCCCTTGGTCTCGACGTAGACGATGCCGCGGTCGTTCTTCGACTTCGAGGGTGTCTTGTCGAGGACCGTGGTCTCGCCGTAGAGGGTGTCGCCGTGGAAGGTCGGCGCCACATGGCGCAGCGACTCGATCTCCAGGTTGGCGATCGCCTTGCCCGAGACGTCCGGTACGGACATGCCGAGCAGCAGCGAGTAGATGTAGTTGCCGACGACGACGTTCTTCCCGAAGTCCGTCGTGTTCTCCGCGTAGTTCACGTCCATGTGAAGCGGGTGGTGGTTCATCGTCAGCAGACAGAAGAGATGGTCGTCGTACTCGGTGACCGTCTTTCCGGGCCAGTGCTTGTAGACGGCACCGACTTCGAACTCTTCGTAGGTACGGCCGAACTGCATGCGCGCTCAGTCCTTGTCAGCTGGAGGGGATCTCGAACGTGGTGGTGCGCTGCATACCGGCGGCGCGACCCTTTCCGGAGATGACCAGGGCCATCTTGCGGGATGCCTCGTCGATCATCTCGTCGCCGAGCATGGCCGAGCCCTTCTTCCCGCCGGCCTCGGAGGTGTAGTAGTCGTACGCGTCCAGGATCAGCTCGGCGTGGTCGAAGTCCTCCTGCGAGGGCGAGAAGATCTCGTTCGCCGCGGCGACCTGGTCCGGGTGGAGGACCCACTTGCCGTCGAAGCCGAGGGCGGCGGCGCGCTGGGCGACGGCCCGGTAGCCCTCGGGGTTGCGGATCTGCAGGTAGGGTCCGTCGATCGCCTGGAGGTTGTTGGCCCGGGCGGCCATCAGGATGCTCATCAGGATGTAGTGGTACGCGTCCGCGTCGTAGCCGGGCGGCTGCTCGCCGACGACGAGCGACTTCATGTTGATGGAGGCCATGAAGTCGGCCGGGCCGAAGATGATCGTCTCGACCCGCTGCGAGGCGGTCGCGATCGCGTTCACCTGGGTGAGGCCCTGGGCGTTCTCGATCTGTGCCTCGATGCCGATCTTGCCGACCTCGAAGCCCATGGTCTTCTCGATCTGCGTCAGCAGCAGGTCGAGCGCCACGATCTGCTGGGCGTCCTGGACCTTCGGCAGCATGATGCAGTCCAGGTTCTGGCCCGCCCCCTCGACGACGGTGACGACGTCGCGGTACGTCCAGTGGGTCGTCCAGTCGTTGACGCGAACCACCCTGGTCTTGCCGGTCCAGTCGCCCTCGTTGAGGAACTTCACGATGGTGTGGCGCGCGTCGGGCTTCGCCAGCGGGGCGCAGGCGTCCTCCAGGTCCAGGAAGACCTGGTCCGCGGCGAGCCCCTGGGCCTTCTCCAGGAAACGCGGGTTGGAGCCGGGCACCGCGAGGCAGGAGCGGCGCGGACGCAGACGGTTCACGGGGCTGGTCATGCGGGGACCTCCAGGGGGTCGAGCTTGTTCGCTTTCCGGATCTCGTCGACGATACGGCCGATGATCTCCGTGATACCGAAGTCCTTCGGTGTGAAGACGGCGGCCACACCCGCGCGCTTCAGGTCTACTGCGTCGGCGCTGGGGATGATGCCGCCGACGATGACCGGGATGGGCGTGTCGCCCGGACCGCCGGGCCCGGCGGCGGAGGTGGCGGCGCCCGCCTCGCGCAGACGCTCCAGGACGTCCGGGACCAGCTCGGCGTGCGAGCCCGAGAGGATCGACAGGCCCACGCAGTGCACGTCCTCGGCGAGGGCGGCGTTCACGATCTGCTCCGGGGTCAGCCGGATTCCCTGGTACACCACCTCGAAGCCGGCGTCACGCGCGCGCACCGCGATCTGCTCGGCGCCGTTGGAGTGTCCGTCCAGGCCCGGCTTGCCGACCAGCAGGCGCAGCCGGCCGGTGCCGAGCTCGTCCGCCGTGCGCGCCACCTTCTCCCGGACGAGGGCCAGCGGAGTGCCCTCCTCGGCCGTCACCGCGACCGGGGCCGAGGAGACACCCGTCGGCGCGCGGAACTCGCCGAAGACGTCCCGCAGGGCCCAGGACCACTCGCCGGTCGTCACCCCGGCCCGCGCGCACTCCAGGGTGGCGGCGAACAGGTTGCCCTCCCCGGCGGCGGTGGCCTTCAGCGCGGCCAGGGAGTCCTGGGCGCGGCTCTCGTCGCGGTTGTCGCGCCACTCGTGGAGCGCCGCGACGACACGGGCCTCGTTGGCCGGGTCGACCGTCATGATCGCCGTGTCGAGGTCCGCGGTGAGCGGGTTCTCCTCGGTCGACTGGAAGACGTTCACGCCGACGATCTTCTCCTCGCCGGCCTCGATCCTGGCGCGCCGCTCGGCGTGCGAGGAGACGAGCTGCGACTTGAGGTAGCCGGACTCGACGGCCGCCATGGCCCCGCCCATCTCCTGGATCCGCTCGATCTCGGCCAGGCACTCCTTGACGAGCGAGTCGACCTTGGCCTCGATGACGTGCGAACCGGCGAAGATGTCCTCGTACTCCAGCAGGTCCGACTCGTGCGCCAGGACCTGCTGGATGCGCAGGGACCACTGCTGGTCCCAGGGACGGGGAAGGCCCAGGGCCTCGTTCCACGCGGGCAGCTGGACGGCGCGCGCGCGGGCGTCCTTGGAGAGGGTGACGGCCAGCATCTCCAGGACGATGCGCTGGACGTTGTTCTCCGGCTGGGCCTCGGTGAGACCGAGCGAGTTGACCTGGACGCCGTAGCGGAAGCGGCGCTGCTTGGCGTTCTCGATGCCGTACCGCTCCCGGGTGATCGTGTCCCAGATGCGGCCGAACGCCCGCATCTTGCACATCTCCTCGACGAAGCGGACGCCCGCGTTGACGAAGAAGGAGATGCGGGCGACGACGTCGCCGAAGCGGTCCGCGGGCACCTGTCCGGATTCGCGGACCGCGTCGAGCACCGCGATGGCCGTGGACATCGCGTAGGAGATCTCCTGGACCGGAGTGGCCCCCGCCTCCTGCAGGTGGTAGCTGCAGATGTTGATCGGGTTCCACTTCGGGATGCTGTTCACCGTGTAGGTGATCATGTCCGTCGTCAGCCGGAGCGACGGGCCGGGCGGGAAGACGTGCGTCCCGCGCGACAGGTACTCCTTCACGATGTCGTTCTGGGTGGTGCCCTGGAGCCTGGTGACGTCCGCACCCTGCTCCTCGGCGACCACCTGGTAGAGCGCCAGCAGCCACATCGCGGTGGCGTTGATGGTCATCGAGGTGTTCATCTGCTCCAGGGGGATGTCCTGGAACAGCCGGCGCATGTCACCGAGGTGCGAGACCGGAACGCCGACCCGGCCGACCTCGCCGCGGGCGAGGATGTGGTCGGGGTCGTAGCCGGTCTGGGTCGGCAGGTCGAACGCGACCGAGAGGCCGGTCTGCCCCTTGGCGAGATTGCGCCGGTACAGCTCGTTGGACGCCTCGGCGGTCGAATGACCGGCGTACGTCCGCATGAGCCACGGCCGGTCCTTCTGGGTGGGCTGGCGCTCTGTCATGACGGGGGTGCCGCCTCTCAGATGTTCCGGAAGCGGTTGATGGCGTCGATGTGCTTCTCGCGCATCTCCGGGTTCCGCACGCCCAGACCCTCGGACGGGGCGAGCGCGAGGACGCCGACCTTGCCCTGGTGCAGGTTGCGGTGCACGTCGTAGGCGGCCTGCCCGGTCTCCTCCAGGGAGTACACCTTGGAGAGGGTCGGGTGGATCTTGCCCTTGGCGATCAGGCGGTTGGCCTCCCACGCCTCGCGGTAGTTGGCGAAGTGCGAGCCGATGATCCGCTTCAGCGACATCCACAGGTAGCGGTTGTCGTACTCGTGGTTGTAGCCGGAGGTCGAGGCGCAGGTGACGATCGTGCCGCCCTTGCGCGTGACGTACACGGAGGCGCCGAAGGTCTCGCGGCCCGGGTGCTCGAAGACGATGTCGACGTCCTCGCCGCCGGTGAGCTCGCGGATGCGCTTGCCGAAGCGCTTCCACTCCTTCGGGTCCTGGGTGTGCTCGTCCTTCCAGAACTTGTAGCCGTCGGCGTTGCGGTCGATGACCGCCTCGGCGCCCATGGCCCGGCAGATGTCGGCCTTCTCCGGGGAGGAGACGACACAGATCGGGTTGGCGCCGCCGGCCAGGGCGAACTGGGTGGCATACGAGCCGAGGCCACCGCTCGCGCCCCAGATCAGGACGTTGTCGCCCTGCTTCATGCCGGCGCCGTTGCGGGAGACCAGCTGGCGGTACGCGGTGGAGTTGACGAGGCCCGGGGACGCCGCCTCCTCCCAGCTCAGGTGGTCGGGCTTCGGCATCAGCTGGTTCGACTTGACGAGGGCGATCTCCGCCAGGCCGCCGAAGTTGGTCTCGAAGCCCCAGATGCGCTGCTCGGGGTCGAGCATCGTGTCGTTGTGGCCGTCCGAGGACTCCAGCTCGACCGAGAGGCAGTGCGCGACGACCTCGTCGCCGGGCTGCCACGCGTTCACGCCGGGGCCGGTGCGGAGTACGACGCCCGCGAGGTCGGAGCCGATGATGTGGTACGGCAGGTCGTGGCGCTTGCTGAGGTCGGAGAGCCGGCCGTAGCGCTCCAGGAAGCCGAAGGTCGACACCGGCTCGAAGATCGAGGTCCAGACCGAGTTGTAGTTGACCGAGCTGGCCATCACGGCGACCAGGGCCTCACCCGGGCCGAGCTCGGGGAGCGGGACCTCGTCGAGGTGGAGGGACTTGCGGGGGTCCTTGTCGCGGCTCTCGAGACCGCGGAACATCTCGGTCTCGTCCTTGTGCACGGTCACCGCGCGGTACGACTCGGGGAGCTTGATGTGGGCGAAGTCCGCGGACGTGGTGTCCGGCGACTGGATCGCGTCCAGGATGTGCTTCACGGGGTGCCTCCGGCGGTGCGCGTCTGAGGGGGACCGGTGGGAAGTTCCCCCTCGGGGTCGAGGGTGGGGGTGGAGCTGTGGAGGTGTGCCGTCGGTTCGGCGGGGTGGTGCGGTGGCTGCGCCTGGTGGGCGCGGAGGTTGCCTGTGACGCAGGCGTCCGGGCACACATTCACGATCGCTTGTGGGGACAGCCGGCGCACGAGGAGAACTCTGCGCGCCGACCGCCCGGACAACATCAACGTATGGCACCGCGTGTCACCTGACAAGGCACTGGGTGCCAATAATTTCACTCAGATGCAATCCGCCCGTCACATATGAGCGATGATCGATCGTCGCGGACTTTCCGGAGGCACGCAGGAACGGACGAAGGCCGCCCCCGTCCTGGGGGCGGCCTTCGTCCGTCGGGAGGGCCGGGGCCTGCCCGGTCCCTCCCGGGCGCCGGCTCGCGGACCGGCCCGTCAGCCCTGCCGCAACGCCTGCCGGATGGTGCGCATGACCTCGTCCAGCGGAGCGTCCGTCCGGGCCACGGCCACCATCACGCCGCCCTCCGCGGAGGCCGTGGCGGGCGGGTCGGCGGGGGTCTGCGCGACGCTCTGCGCGGCCTGCCCGGCGGCCGTGGCCGGCCGGGCGCCTATGCCGGTGCCGAAGGTCTCGCGGACGATCGCGAAGGCGTGGTCCAGCTGCGCCTCCACGTCGCCCTGACCGCCGGCCCGCAGCCAGCGGCGCAGCACGTGGTTGTGGGCGGTGACGACCGCCGAGGCGGCCACCTCGGCGAGCAGCGGATCGTCGTTGCCGTCGTGGTGGTCGCGTTCGTCGAAGTGGCCCAGCAGATAGCGGGTGAAGAGCCGTTCGTAGCGGGCCACCGAGGCGATCTCGCGCTCCCGCAGCGTCGGAACCTCACGCGTCAGCCGGTACCGCTCCACGGAGACCGAGGGAGACCCGGCGTACATCTTCATGACTTCCTTGATGCCCCGGCAGACCGTGTCCAGCGGGTGCTCGTGGGGCGGTGCGGCGTTCAGCACAGCCTCCGCCCGCACCAGGGTGTCGTCGTGGTCGGGGAAGATCGCCTCTTCCTTGGAGCGGAAGTGCCGGAAGAACGTCCGGCGGGCCACCCCGGCCGCGGCGGCGATCTCGTCGACCGTCGTCGCCTCGTACCCCTTCGTCGCGAAGAGTTCCATCGCCGCCGTCGCCAGCTCGCGGCGCATCTTGAGGCGCTGGGCCGCCGCGCGGGTGCCCGCCGCGCTTTCCTGGGCGTCGGGCGTGGACGTGGCACGGGGTGACTTCGCGGCCTTGGACATGTCCTGAACGTACTGCATCAGCGCGGGTGTGTGCCCAGGTGGGGGAGGGGTGCCGGACCCGTCACGGAAGCCCGGGGGACCCGGCACCGGCGTCCCCGAGGGCCGCAGCAACCCTCCCCAGCCCGCCGAGGGCTCAGCGTCGGGCATATTCGCGGAAGCCGCGCCCCGTCTTGCGCCCCAGGCAGCCGGCCGCCACCAGGTGCTCCAGAAGCGGCGCCGGGGCCAGACCCGGGTCGCGGAACTCGCGGTGCAGCACCTTCTCGATCGCGAGCGAGACATCGAGGCCGACGACGTCCAGCAGCTCGAACGGCCCCATCGGGTAGCCGCCGCCCAGCTTCATCGCGGCGTCGATGTCGTCCAGCGTCGCGTAGTGGTCCTGGACCATCTTGACCGCGTTGTTCAGGTAAGGGAAGAGCAGGGCGTTGACGATGAACCCGGCCCGGTCGCCGCAGTCCACCGGGTGCTTGCGGATCTTCGTGGTGACCTCGCGGACCGTGGCGTGGACGTCGTCGGCGGTCAGCACCGTACGGACGATCTCGACCAGCTTCATCGCCGGGGCCGGGTTGAAGAAGTGCATGCCGATGACGTCCTGCGGGCGCGAGGTGGCGCGGGCGCAGGCGACGACGGGCAGTGAGGACGTCGTGGTGGCGAGCACCGCGCCCGGCTTGCAGATCTTGTCGAGCGTCGCGAACAGCTGCCGCTTGATCTCCAGGTCCTCGGCGACGGCCTCGACGGCCAGGTCCACCTCGGCGAAGGAGTCGAGCGAGCCGGCCGCGGAGATCCGGGCCAGCGTCTCGTCCCGTGCCCCGGCGGTCATCCTGCCCTTGTCGACCGAGCGTGCCAGTGACGTGGCGATCCGCGCCTTCGCCGTGTCGGCCTTCTCCTGGGAGCGGGCGGCGAGCACGACGTCGTAGCCGGCCTTGGCGAACACCTCGGCGATGCCCGAGGCCATCGTGCCGGAGCCCGCGACACCCACCGAGCGGACCTCGCGGGCCGGCCGGTCACCGGCCGCCGAGTCCTCCGGCGGCGTCAGCGCGTCACGGACCGTGGAGGCGGAGCCCGGCGCGTCGTACGTGTAGAAGCCGCGCCCCGACTTCCGGCCGGTCAGCCCGGCCTCGCTGAGCTGCTTGAGGATCGGGGCGGGGGCGTGCAGCCGGTCCTGGGACTCGCTGTACATCGCCTCCAGGACCGTACGGGCGGTGTCCACCCCGATCAGGTCGAGCAGCGCCAGCGGCCCCATCGGCAGACCGCAGCCCAGCCGCATGGCGGCGTCGATGTCCTCGCGGGAGGCGTACTTGGCCTCGTACATCGCCGCGGCCTGGTTGAGGTAGCCGAAGAGCAGCCCGTCGGCGACGAACCCGGGGCGGTCGCCGACCGCGACCGGCTCCTTGCCGAGGTCGTGGGCGAGGGCGGTGACGGCGTCGACGGCCCCCGGGGCGGTCAGCACCGAGGAGACCACCTCGACCAGCTTCATGGCCTGGACCGGGGTGAAGAAGTGCAGGCCGAGGACGCGTTCGGGGTGGGCCGAATCGGCGGCGAGCCGGGTGACCGAGAGCGCGTTGGTACCGGTGGCGATGATCGTGTCCGGCCGGACGATCGAGTCCAGGGCCCGGAAGACCTCCTGCTTGGCCTCGTACGACTCGGGCACGACCTCGATGACGAGGTCGGCGTCGGCGGCGGCCTGGAGGTCGGAGAAGGTGCGGAAGCGCGCGAGGACGTCCTGCCGCTCCTTCTCGGTGATCCGTCCACGGTCCACGGCACGGGTGGTGGAGGCATCCAGGGCGGCGACCGCGTGGGAGGCGGCGACGTCGCTGACGTCGATGCCGATGACCTCACGGCCGGCGCGGGCGAGGACGTCGGCGATACCGGTGCCCATGGTGCCGAGGCCGATGACGGCGATGGTGGAGAGAGGGGTGTCCATCAGGGGACTCCAGGAGGGAAGAGTGACGTCTGAAGGCGAAGATGCGGAATTCCGGGCGGAAAGGCCGAAAGGGCGGACCGCGCGAGGTCGAGGCAGCACGCGATAAAGGAGCCGCGTGGAGAAAGGGCGACGGACTCTGTCCCGGAGTCACGCCGAAAAACTGCCGAACCGAACCGACGAACTCTCACGGCGGCTGCGTCACCAGGCCGCTGTGAGTGAGCGGGGTTGACCCGCTCACCTGAGATTAACCGGCGAGTAACGAGCGCGCCAGTCCCGGGAAGTGGGGAAAATGTGATCTGGGTCGCGGATACGCTGACCGTCATGGATATCGCCCGCGAGAACGCCCGCGACGAAGAATTCCGCTCGATGATCGATCGATTGCGGGACGAGATCCGGAACGCACCCGAGGGCCCCGCGAGATGCCGCGCATTGCTCCTCACCGAGGACCACGACCGGCTCGCCGAGGTGCTCGCCGCGCCGCACCGGCCGCTCTGGGCCCGGGAGATCGCCGCCTACCGTCTCGGTGTCGCCCGAGACCCGCGCGCCTTCGAGACCCTGGTCCTGCTCGTCAACCACCGCGACCCCGAGCGGTGCGTCAGCGCCGCGCACGCCCTGGTACGGCTCGGCGACCCGCGCACCGCACGGGCCGCCGCCGCTCTGGCCACCAACGAACTCCGGGTGGCCTACGCCCTGCTGCCGGTCCGGCTGCTCACCGAACTGCGCGCGCCCGAGTCGGTACCGGCGCTGATCACCGTCCTGGAACGCCGGCTGCGGCCCGGTGATCCGCACTGGCGGGTCGCCCTCGCCTGCGTCGAGGGCCTGGGGGCGCTCGGCGACCCGCGTGCCCGCCTCTCGCTCGAGGCGGCCCTGTCCCATCCCCGCCTGGGGGAGGCGGCACGCACCGCACTCGCCCGGCTGGACCACTGAGCGGCCCCGGGCGCGCGGACCGGGCGTCCTCCCGCGCGGCACGGCCCTCCGGCGACGCGCCGGCCCCGCCGGACGGCCCGGCGGGGCCGGCACCCCTCCTCGTCGGCGCCGCCGAGGAGACCCTCAGCGCCGGTGACCCAGCAGGTCGTGGAGGACGGCGCCGCCCGTCGCGCCGCCGTGGCGGGCCGTCGGCCGCACGGGCTCGGGGGCGGGCAGCCTCGCGCACACGGCGTCCGCCTCCGACAGCCCGTCGCCGCGCGGCACCCGCCCCGTGGCCAGATACGTCGCCAGATGCTCGTCCGGACAGGCGTTCCCGCTGAGCGTCACCCCGTGGTTCCCGCCGCCCTGCTCGACCACCAGGCTGGAGCCCCGCACCCTCCGGTGCAGCTCGGCGGCGCCCTGGTAGGGCGTGGCCGCGTCGTTCGTCGCCTGGAGGATGAGGATCGGCGGCACCTCGTCGTTCGTGAGCTCCGGCGGCTTCAGCGAGTCCACCGGCCAGAACGCGCAGGGCGCGTTGTACCAGGCGTTGTTCCAGGTGGCGAAGGGCGCCTTCGCGTGGGCCGCCCAGTTGTCCTCGCGCCAGACACCCCAGTCGCGCGGCCAGGCCGCGTCCCTGCACTGGACACTGGTGTACACCGAGTAGCCGTTGTCGGACGCGTCGTCGGGCGCGGCGAGGGCCTCGTAGGCCGCTCTGAGCGGAGCGTCGTCCCCGTCGTGGACGTAGGCGGAGAAGGCCGCGGCGAGGGCGGGCCAGTACCCGTCGTAGTAGCCGCCGGGCAGGAAGGTGTCCTCGAGTTCCGAGGGTCCGACCTCGCCGCCCGCCGGAGTCTCCCGCAGCGCGGCGCGCATCCGGTACCAGGCGGCCTCCACGGCCGCCGGGTCGGTGCCCAGCCGGTAGGCGGCGTCGTGGCGCGCGACCCAGGCGAGGAAGTCCTTGTGCCGGGCGTCGAAGGCGTGGTCCTGCGCCAGATTGTCCCTGTACCAGACGCCGCGCGGATCGACCACGGAGTCCAGGGCCATCCTGCGCACCCGCTCCGGGTACAGCCGGGCGTACACGGCCCCGAGGTAGGTGCCGTAGGAGTACCCGAGGTAGTTGAGCCGGCTCGCGCCCACCGCCTCGCGGATCGCGTCCATGTCGCGGGCGGTGCTCACCGTGTCGATGTACGGCAGCAGGTCGGCGTACTTCGCGCCGCACGCCTCCGCGAACGCCCGCGCCCGTTCGACACCGGTGCGTTCGCCCTCCGCCCCGACGGGTACCGAGTCGGGCCGTACGGCTGTGAAGTGGCCCGGCCGGCAGTCCAGCGCGGGCTCGCTGCGGCCGACACCGCGCGGGTCGAAGCCGATCACGTCGTACTGCGCCGCCACGGCGGGAGGCAGCGAAGCGGCCACGAACCCCGCCATCGCGCGTCCGCTGCCGCCGGGCCCGCCCGGGTTGACGAGCAGCGGCCCCTGGGATTCCTCCGCGGTGTGCGCGACCCGGCTCAGCGCCAGCGTGACGGTCCGGCCGGCCGGGTCGTCGTGGTCGAGCGGGACCTCCAGAGAGCCGCACTCCAGCCTCGGATACCGCGTGGTGGGGCAGTCGGACCAGACGAGGCGGGCGAGGGGGCGGGGGGTCGGTTCGGGGCGTGGCTCCGCGGACGCGGGCAGGACGGTGACCGTCCCGGCGACCAGTGCCCCAGTGGCGAGCAGCACGCCTGCACGTGGGTTCATAGGGCGTGCGTGCCCCGCCCACGGCGCGAGGGGACAGGTTCCGGGGAGAGTTGACCCGATCAGAGGAGGGTGAGCTGGGTCGCGCCCGGCGGTGCCGACTCCCCGGCGGCGGAGATTCCGCGCGACGCGCCCCGGCGGGCCGGGCCGATCCCGAACTCGGCCGCCGGCTCGTGCACCTGACGGGTGATCCGGCGCTGGTACCAGCTCGGCGCGTAGGCCCCGTCGGCGTACATCCGCTCGTAGCGGCCCACCAGCCCCGGGTGGTGGCGGTGCGGCCAGGTCATGAACCATTCGCGCGCGCCGGGCCGCGCCGACAGGATCCCCGGCATGAGCCGGTAGCGCCCCTCGGCCCTCTGGCGGCGGTCGACGTCGCTACCCATCGCATGTGCGCGCCGTACCGGCTCCGGGAGGCGAGCCGGCGACGCAGCGACTCCGGAGTGTTGATCTCGACCACGTTCGGGGAGTCGAAGCCGACACCGGTGTCGAGATCCGGATAGCCGTGGGTCTTGCGGGCGAAACAGTGGACACAGGCGTGCGTACAGCTCCGGTACGGGTTGACCGTCCATTCGAACGGTATGTGTGAGGCCCCGGTACCCGGCTCACGATCGAACGGGCCCGCACCTCGTGGGAGGTGACGCCGCGGAACTCGGGCGTGTCGAAGGCGCGGACGGTGACCGCGTCCGTGCCGAACAGGGCCGTTCCGGCCGGGCCGACGGCGTCGTCACCCAGATTGTCCCGGCGCGTGACCGCCTCCTGGTGGCTTCCTGGTGGCTTTCCGGCCTCCGGCTCGGAGGCCGTCGGGCGGACCGTCCGTACGGCCGCCCATCCAGAATGGAACGCATGTTCCCTTGATCGCCGCGGCTCGGATTTTGGGGGTCCGGCCCCAGGTGGTTGGCTGGTGCCACACCCCTGAGACAACAAGTGCTGGAGGAAGTGCCATGGCGCAGGTCGAGGCCACGACGGAGCGGATCATCGCGGCGGACGCGGAGCAGGTGTTCGACGCGCTGGCCGACTACGACGGCACGCGCGCGAAGTTGCTCCCCGAGCACTTCAGCGAGTACGAGGTGCGCGAGGGCGGCGACGGCGAGGGGACCCTCGTCCACTGGAAGCTCCAGGCCACCAGCAAGCGCGTCCGTGACTGTCTCCTGGACGTCACCGAGCCCACCGACGGGCGACTGGTCGAGAAGGACCGCAACTCCAGCATGGTCACCACCTGGACCGTCACCCCCGCGGGCGAGGGCCGCTGCACGGCGGTCGTGAGCACCGTCTGGGACGGCGCCTCGGGCATCGGCGGCTTCTTCGAGAGGACCTTCGCCCCCAAGGGGCTCGGCCGCATCTACGACGCCGTCCTGGACAAGCTGGCCGCCGAGGTCGAGAAGTAGCGTCCCCCGAAGGAGCGTTCCCCCAGGGCGCCCCGCACGGAGGCCCCCAGGACACACCGCTCACCGTTTCGGGTGGACTGCCGCGCCTCCCCTGTGACCGCGGCCCGCGCGCGCGTGGGCAGCGGAGGCTGCCGCGCGGGCGCTGACGGGCGCCCCCGAGGTCGCGACGGCAGGGGCGTCGGACCCCTCCACCGTCACCGCCGCCCGTCGGTCCGACGGGCGGCAAGACGCGGACGAGACCGACGGCGACGCGTGGCGCGCGGGTCGTGGCAGCCACTTCCCGCGCCCGGCCGGCCCTTCACCGGCCCCGCCCCCACGGCCCCACAGGCTCGCATCCCGCGCCGCCCCTGTCCCCGGCCGCCCGCCACGGACGTCCCCGGGACAGCGGGCGGCCATCCAGAACTTCGCCAGGGGCGATGGGTGAGGCTGTCAGGCGTCTCATGGCCGCTGTGGGGTACAGGACGCCGAGAAAGGGCAACGGATCGTGAATGCTGGGGAGTTCGTGGCCGAGCTGAGCGCGCTCGGTGTGACGATGTACGAGGAGGACGGCCGGCTGCGCTACCGCGCTCCCCAGGGGGTGATGACGCCGGAACGGCTGGACACCCTGAAGACCCACCGGGACGCGGTACTCGCCCTGCTGCGCGACCGCGAGCACGGCCCCGCCGCCGTCGCGGACCCGGACGCGGCCCACGAGCCGTTCCCGCTCACCGACGTCCAGGCCGCCTACCTGCTGGGCCGAAGCGAGGCGTTCGACTACGGCGGCGTGGCCTGCCACGGCTACCTGGAACTGGCCCTCCCGCACTGGGGCGCCGACCGGATCGAGGAGGCATGGAACGAACTGATACGCAGGCACCCGATGCTGCGGGCCGTCGTCTCCGCCGAAGGCCACCAGCGGGTACTCCCCGAGGTCCCGCACTACCACGTCCGGCGCGAGGACCTGAGGGACGCGGACACCGACACCCGCACCGGCGCCCTGGAAGCCACCCGCGCCGAGATGTCGCACCAGGTACGGCCCACGGACCAGTGGCCGCTGTTCGACCTCCGGGTCACCCGCACCGACCGTGCCACACTCCTGCACGTCGCCGTCGACCTCCTCGTCTGCGACTACGTCAGCATCCGCCTGCTGCTCACCGAACTCAACGAGATCTGCGCCGGCACCCGGCGGCCCGAGCCGCCGGAGATCACCTTCCGCGACTACGTCCTGGCCGCCGCCCGCGCCCGCGAGGGCACCCGCCACCAGCGCGACCGCGCCTACTGGTGGGACCGCGTCGACGACCTGCCGCCCGCCCCCGACCTGCCGCTGCGGACCGACTCGCTCGCCGCCCCACCGCACTTCACCCGGCACGGACTGCGCCTGACCCCCGAACAGTGGCGGACCCTCGGCCGCCGTGCCGCCGAGGCCGGCGTGACCGCCTCGGGAGTCCTGCTCCAGTCCTTCGCCGAGACCATCGGCCGCTGGAGTCGCAGCCCCCGCTTCACCCTCAGCCTCACCGTGCAGAACCGCCTCCCCCTGCACCCCGACACCGACCGTGTCATCGGCGACTTCAGCTCCACCAGCCTGCTCGCCGTCGACCTCGACGAGGGCGCGACACTCCTCGACCGCACCCGCGGCACGCAGGCCAGACTCTGGGAGGACATGGACCACCGGCTCTGCTCGGGCGTGGAGGTCCTGCGGGAGATCGCCCGCCGCCGGGGCCGCGCCGAGGCACTGCTCCCCGTCACCTTCACCAGCACCGTCAGCGGCGTCGGAGCGGAGCCCGCGCCCCCGCTGATGCCGGACGGCGAACTGGTCCACGGCATCACCCAGACACCCCAGGTGTGGATCGACTGCCAGATCATGGAGGACGGAGGCGGACTCCTCGCCCACTGGGACGTCCGGGACGGCGTCCTCCCCGACGGCGTCGCCGACGACATGTTCGCCGCCTTCGCGGACCTCGTGGAACGCCTCGTCGACGGCGCCACCACGTGGCGGCACACCGACCCCGTCGCCCTCCCCGCCGGGCAGACGGCCCGTGTGACGCGCGCCAACGACACGGCGGCCCCCCACCCGGCGGGACTCCTGCACGACGCGGTCGTCGCCCAGGCCGCGCGCACCCCGGACCGCACCGCGGTCGTGACCCCCACCCGTACGCTCGGATACGGCGAACTCCTCGCCCACGCGCGCGCGGTGGCAGCCGCCGTCACGGACGCCGGCTGCCGGCCCGGCGAACGCGTGGGCATCGTGATGGACAAGGGCTGGGAGCAGGTCGCCGCCGCGCTGGGCGTCCTGCTCGCCGGCTGCGCCTACCTGCCGGTGGACACCACCCAGCCCGCCCTGCGCCGGGACGCCGTCCTCGCGGACGCCGAGGCCCGCCTCGTCCTCACCCAGTCGTGGCTCGCGCCCGCCCTCGGCCGGCCCGGCGGCCCGCCCGCCGTCGCCGTCGACACCCTGGACCCCGCGGCCCCGGACGCCAACGGCCGGGAACCCGCCCCCCGCGCGGCACCCGAGGACCTGGCGTACGTCATCTACACCTCGGGCTCCACCGGCACGCCCAAGGGCGTGATGATCAGCCACGCCGCCGCCCGCAACACCGTGGACGACGTCAACGCCCGCTTCGGGGTGACCGCCGACGACCGGGTACTCGGACTCGCCCAGCTCGGATTCGACCTCTCCGTCTACGATGTCTTCGGCCCCCTCGCGGTCGGCGGCGCCCTCGTCCTGCCCGACCCGGCGCACCGGGGCGACCCCGCCCACTGGGCGGCCCTGCTGTCCGACCACGCCGTCACGGTGTGGAACTCCGTACCCGCGCAGATGCAGATGCTGGAGGAGTACCTCCGCGGCCTGCCCGCGGCCGACGTCCCCCGCCCGCGGCTGGCCCTGCTGTCCGGCGACTGGCTCCCCGTCACGCTGCCCGACGCCGTCCGGCGCCGGATACCCGGCCTCGAGGTCATCAGCCTCGGCGGGGCCACGGAGGCGGCGATCTGGTCGATCTGCCACCCCGTCACCGAGGTCGACCCGGCCCTGCGCAGCATCCCGTACGGCAAGCCGCTGGCCAACCAGCGCTTCCACGTCCTGGACGGACGGATGCGCGAATGCCCCGCCCACGTCACCGGCGAGCTCCACATCGCGGGAGCCGGCCTCGCCCTCGGCTACCTCGGCGACGCCGAACGCACCGCCGAACGCTTCGTCATCCACCCCGTCACCGGCGAACGGCTCTACCGCACGGGCGACATGGGGCGCCGTCTCGACGACGGCACCATCGAGTTCCTGGGCCGGCTGGACCGGCAGGTCAAGCTCAACGGGCACCGGGTCGAGCTCGCCGAGGTGGAGGCCGCGCTGCAGAGCCACCCCGCCGTGGAGCTGGCCGCGGCCACGGTCCAGGGCGAGGGCGGCGCCCGCCGTCTGGTCGCCTTCGCCGAGTCCGGCCGGGCCGAGCCCCCCGCCCCGCCCGCACTGCTCCGGGACACCGCGGCTGCCGGCGGCGCCGCCACCGCGCGCGGCATCGAGGACGCCGAGGTCACCGAGATGGTCGACCTGCTCGACGTGTCCGCCCTCCAGTCGATGGCCGCCCTCTTCCGGTCCTGCGGCCTCTTCCCGTCCCCCACCGCCGAACACACCCTGGACGAGGTCCTCCAGGCCACCGGGGCGGCCCCCGAGAACCACTACCTGGCACAGCGCTGGCTCACCGCGCTGGAGCACGAGGGGCGGGTGACCCAGGACCCCGACACCGGCCGCTACCGCGATCTGCGCGAGGACACCCGGGAACGGCACGACGAGGTGCTGCGCCGGATCGACGCCCTCGAACCGCGCATCCGCTGGGGTGCCGAACTCGTGCGCTACCACCGGGTGTCCGAACAGCACCTCGCACCGCTGCTGCGCAACGAGATCGACCTCAAGACCCTGCTCTTCCCCGAAGGGCGCCTGGACACCGCCGAGGCCGCCTACCGCGACAACCTGATCAGCCGGCACAACAACGCGGCCGTGGTGGCCTCGCTCCAGCGGATCGCCCGGGAACACCCCGGACCCGGACCGCTCCGGCTCCTCGAGATCGGCGCGGGTGTCGGCGGCACCAGTACCGAGCTGGTCCCGGCGCTCGAAGGGCTCGGCGTCGACTACCTCTTCACCGATCTCTCCCACTTCTTCCTCACCGCGGCCGAGGAACGCTTCCGCGCCCATCCCTGGGTCCGCTACGGCCTGTTCGACCTCAACCGGGACTACCGGACCCAGGGCCTCGCCCCGAACTCCTTCGACGTGATCCTGCTGGCGAACGTGCTCCACAACGCCGTGCACGCCGAGCGGGTGCTGGCCGGGCTGCGCGAACTCCTCGCCCCCGGCGGCTGGCTGGTCTTCATCGAGGCCACTCGCGACGCCTACCACGTCATGACGTCGATGGAGTTCAACGCCGGGCTGCACGGCTTCGAGGACGAGCGCAGGCACACCGGCCAGACCTTCTTCGGCCGCGAGCAGTGGCTGAGGATGCTGGAGTCCGCCGGCGCCGAGGTGGCCGTCTGCCTCCCCGAGGAGGGAACCGCGCTCGACCGGGTCGGCCAGCACGTCTTCGCGTCCCGGTTCAAGTCCGACCGGGCACGGCTGAGCCCCGAGGCACTGCTCGACCACCTCGCGGACCGGCTGCCCGGCTACATGATCCCGGGTGAACTCCAGATCGTGGACCGGGTTCCGCTCACCGGCAACGGCAAGATCGACCGTGCCCGGCTGGACGCCTGGACGGCCTCCGCCGCGCGCGGCCGGGTCGACGAAGGCGGCGACGCGCCGCACGAGGGCATGGAACAGCGGCTCGCCGCCCTGTGGACGGACGTGCTGCCGGTGACCACTGTCGGCCGCGACGCCAACTTCTTCGACCTCGGAGGCGACTCGCTGCTGGTGGCCCGGCTGGTGACCACCATGCGCGAGCAGCTCGCCGAGGCCGCCGTCCTCGCCTGGGACGACCTGCTGCGTCTGGTGATGAACCGGCCGACGGTGGCCGCGCTCGCGGCGCACCTGGCCGTACCGGGGGAGAACCTGGCCGGCCCGGCCGGCGCCGGCCCCGCCTCCCCGTTCGTCCCGATCAGCGGCGCGCCGGCCGACGCGCCGGACACGGTGCCCCGGATCCTCGTGCACGACGGCACCGGCACCGTGATCCCGTACCGGGGCGTGATCCGCGAACTCGCCCAGCAGGTGCCGCTGGCCGCGCTCGTCGTCGACGACATCGACGCGTTCCTGAAGGCCGACCCGCGCACCCAGGTGGACGAGCTCGCCGACCGGCATGCCGAGGCACTCCTCGCCGAGGGGCTCCGGCGGGTGCATCTCGTGGGGTACTGCATGGGCGGACTGCTGGTCCCCGAACTCGCGCGTCGGCTGTCGGCCGCGGGCGTGGAGGTGACCGGACTGACCGTCATCAGCAGTTACCGGGTGCCCTACCTGGTGGAGGACGATCTGCTCGCCGAGTACATCTTCGCGCGGCTCATGCGGGCCGACCCGGTCGCCCTCGGCTATCCCGAGGACGAGGCGGCGACACGCGAACTCGTCGAGGCGGCCACCGCCGAACACGGGAACACGGTGCCCCCGGGCAGCCTGGCCGGCCGCTCGCCCGACACCCTGTCCGAGGCGGGGCGCGAGGCCCTGCTGGCGTTCCGCGCCCTCGCCGCGCGTCCCCAGGAGGAACGCCTGCGCGCCATCGGCGCCGCCATGCCCGCGGAGGACGCCGCACTGCGGTCCGAGGAACGCATCTCACGGCTCTTCCGTATCGTCCGGCACAGTCTGGTGTCCGTCGCCTCTCACGAGCCGACCCCCTGCGCCGTCCCGGCGACCTTCGTGCGCCAGACCGGCGAGGCGGAGATATTCCCCGGCATGCACGACGACATGACGGAGTACTGGCAGCGGGTCTGCGGTGAGCGGCTGCGCATCGTGGACGTGCCCGGCGACCACTTCAGCTGCATGCAGCCGCCGCACGCCCGCTCCGTGGCGCGGGCGCTGCTCGCGCGGGAGGAAGAGTGACCGGCGCCCCGCCCCTGATCGGTGTCCTCGGCGGCTACGGAGCGGTCGGCGGGGCCGCCGCCCGCGTCCTGGCCGACAGCGGGTTCCGCCTGCGGATCGGTGGCCGTGACCCCGGAGCGGCGGCCCGGTGTGCCGCCGCCCTCCCGGGCTCGGCGGAAGGGCGGGCGGTCGACGCCCTGGACGACGGCGCCCTCGCGCGGTTCGCCCACGGCTGCGACGTCCTCCTCAACTGCGCGGGACCCGCCTATCTGCTGGCCGGCCGCCCCCGGCGGGCGGCGGCCGGCGCCGGGGCCCGCTATGTGGACGTGATGGACGGTTCGGAAGACGGCGCGGCGCCGGCCGGAGAACGTACGGCGGTGCTGTCGGCCGGGATCGCCCCCGGGCTGTCGGGTCTGCTGCCCCGCCTCCTGACGGAGTGGCGGCCGGGGACCGCGGGCCGTGCCACCCGGATCGTCCCGGGCGCGGCCCGGTTCACCGGCCTGTACGTCTCGCTCGGTGCCTTCACCCGGACCGGCGCGACGGACTACCTGCTGAGCATGGACCGCGGCTACGGAACGCCGCGGGCCCAGTGGCGGGACGGCCGGGTGGTGCCGGGCGCCCTGCGGGGCGCCGAGGAGCACACGGTGGCGGGAGTCCCGCACCCGGTCACCGCGCACCCGTATCTGACCCGCGAGCTGGTGGCCCAGGCGCGGGCGCTGGGGCTGGCCGAGGCGCGCTGGTACAACGCCTTCGACGGCCGTCACCTGCTCGACGCGCTGAACCGCTCCCGGGCCTGCGGCGACCGGGCGGGGAGCCTGGACGCCCAGGCCGAAGCGGTGGTGCGGGCCAGCACCCTCGACGCGCTGGGGCGGACTCCCTACCACGTGCTGTGGGGCGTGCTGGAGTCCCTGGAACCGGCGGGGTCCGCGCGGGCGCCGGTCCGGCGCACCGTGCTGATCCGCGGCGATGACGGGTCGGCGATGACGGGCGTGGTCGGCGCGGTCGCGGCCCGGGAGGTGGCGTTCGGCCGGATCGGGGCCGGTGTCCACCGGGCGGCGTCCGTGCTGCGGGCCGGGCCGGTCACGGACGCGCTGCGGCGGTACCTGCCCGGCACCGTCGTCACCGTCTGCGAGGACGCGCCGGCGAAGGAGGCCGTCGGAGGGCGCCCGGCGTCCGGAGGGATGGAGGAGGGCGTGCTCTGAGAGCCCGTCAGGTGGTCTCTGACCGGGCCGGAGGACACCCGGCCGACAGGCTCTGAGCGCCGCGGGAACGCCGCGCACGGCGACGCGGGCGGATGGAGGTCCGCCCGCGTCGCCGTGCGCCGGTCGAACCGGTGGGCATCAGGCCGGATCGCACGCCAGGGGACGTCCGGGCGGGGCGAGTCCGACGCCGAGGTCGTTCAGCCGGCGCAGGTTGTCCCGGACGACGGCGGCTCCCTCGTCGAGGTCGGTGTGGTCGACGGGTGCCATGGCCATCCGCTCCAGGCACTTCTCCACCGCGATGTTGGTCGTGTGGTCGTTCCTGGGCATCAGCCAGTGCTGGTAGTCGTGCTGCCAGAGGCTGAGGACCGCCTTGTCGTTGGTGAGCCGGACCTTGTCCAGGGTCTCCTTCTGGAGCCGTGCGGCCTCGGCGCTGTCCATGCCGATGTGCGACCAGGGGGAGGCGGGGTCGGTCGGGTCGTCCGCGACGATGCGGAGCTCCTCCCGGTCCTGCCACAGCGGCATCGTCTCGTCGGTGATGGAGAACTTGGAGAGCGAGAAGTGCCCGGAGTACTCGTGCAGCAGGTAGTCCTGGGTGTCCTGGAACATCTCCGGGTTCTCCCCGGGGTATCCGCAGATGAAGAGGCCGTAGTACGAGAGCCCGCCCTCGCTGAGGAGTTCGATCGCGCGGCGGTTCTGCTTGACCGAGACCCGCTTGCTCATCCGTTTGAGCGTGGCGTCGTTCATCGACTCGAACCCGATGTGCAACTGGAAGCAGTGCGCGGCCTCGAGTCCCGCGACCAGCTCGGCCGAGTTGATGGTGTTGGCCCGGCTGAACCCCTCCCACCTGGGTACTCCCGAGCCCGGAAGGATCTCCAGGAGCCGGCGCAGGCGGGTCGGCGGAATGGTGAAGGTCGAGTCCATGGCCGAGATGGAGTCCGCGGCGTTCCGTTCCGCGTAGGCGATCCAGTCGTCGCGGATCTTCTCGGCCGACTTGTAACGCCATTTCGGGGAGGCGGCCGGAAAGGAACAGAATTTGCAGTCGAAGGGACAGCCCCGCATGGACTCGTACGGGACGATCGCCTGTTTGCCGATGACGAGTGGCGAGGGGAATTCGTCGATGTCGACGTATTCCGTCGGATTGATGCGGATGTCGTCTCCGTCGCGCCACACCAGATTGGGCACCGTGCTCAGGTCGCCGCGGCCGGACAGCGCGTCCAGGGTCCGGGGCAGCGCGACCTCGCCGTCGCCGCGCACCACGGCGACGATCTCGGAGTGGTCGCGCAGCGCGGACATGAACTTCAGGTTGGTGAACTGCCCGCCCGTCACGATCGCGGTGCCGGGCAGGTTCTGCCGGACCCAGGCCACGGCGGCGCCGAGGATCGGGCCGTTCCAGATGTACGTGGTCGACAGCAGGACGTAGTCCACGTCGCCGGTCGGGGCCTTCGCGCGGCCCTCCCAGACGTCCTCCAGGTCGACGCGCTCGAAGTCGTGGCCGCTGTTCTCCAGGATGGACAGCAGGGTGACGGTGGTCAGGTGGGGGGCCGTGTCCGCGCGGGGCCGCAGCAGCGCGTACTCCGTGCCGGACTGGGTGAAGGCGAGCCGGCCGAGCGCGAGGTCCGGGCTCCCGGCCCGCCGCAGCATCTCCCTGGCGCGCTCGGGGGGCTCGGCCGCGAAGAGCGAGCCCTCGAGATAGGGCGAATTCATGTTGGCGGGCCCGAGCCCGCTCAGAAGTAGAAAGCGCACGCGTACCCGCTCCCGTTGGGATTGTCGTGTACTGCCCCTGGCAGGGGTTGTCGACGATCCTTCCAGCCTTCTCCTGGGCATCGTCTGGGTGGAATCTCCATAGGGGAAAAGCCTGGTAGGAGTGGTGGGAGGGGTGTCGGAGCGGGCGCGCGGGCGTGTGCCGAGGCGGTTGCGACACCGGTTCTTATACGTGTAAAGTTATGTCTCGTTATTCACGGATCTTGCCGTCCGCCCGTGGTCGCGCGACCACGTCCGCGGGCCGGACGGTCGCGCCTGAGAGGTGGGGAACCCCATGGCCACGGCAGAGGGTCTGCACAGCCGTGCCGAAAGCCGGGAGGCGGTCGGTGACGGAGGTGCCGAGAGCGATCCGCCCGGTACGGACGCGACACCCAGGCAGGTGCTCCTGCGGTTGCTCCGCCCCTACCGCGCAGGCATCGTCGCCGTCCTCGCCCTCCAGATCGTCAGCTCGCTCGCCGGACTCGCGCCGCTGATCGCGGTGGTGGAACTCGGCCGGGTGCTGCTGGCCCCGGGCCCCGCCGACCCCGCCGCCGCCTGGACCGCCGTCTGGATCGGCGTCGCCGGCCTGCTCGTCCGGGTCGTCCTCGCCGCCGCCTCGGGCGGTATCGCGCACCTGGTCGACGGCAGGCTCCAGCTCACCCTGCGACGGCTGCTCGCACAACGCCTGGGCAAGGTGCCGCTCGGCTGGTACTCGCGCCACAGCTCCGGCGAGATCAACGGCGTCGTGCAGGGCGACGTCGACCAGCTCCACCACCTGATCGCCCACGCGCCGGTGGAAGCCACCTCCGCCGTCGTCGTGCCGCTCGCCTCGCTCGGCTACCTGGCCTGGGTGGACTGGCGACTCACGCTCGTCGCCCTGATCCCGGTCCTGCTCGGCCTCCTGCTGCACCGCGCGCTGATGACCGAGGAACGCCAGAACGAGGGGCGCAGGATGGGCGAGGCCATGGGGCGCATCGGCGCCGCCTCCGTGGAGTTCGTCGAAGGTATCTCCGTCGTCAAGACCTTCGGTGGCGGCGGACGAGCCCACCAGCGCTACCGCAAGGCCGCCGACGACTTCGCCGACTTCTTCCTGCGCTACGTGGCGGGCGCCGCCGGCCTCGCCTCCCTGGCCGCGCTGGTGCTCTCCCCGCCGTTCGTCCTCCTGCTGGTCTGCGCCGGCGGTACGGTCCTGATCGCGGCGGACGCCATGCCGCCCGCCGACCTGCTGCCGTTCCCCCTGCTGGCCGTCGCACTCACCGCTCCCATCGCCGCCCTCGGCCACGGCCTCGACAACGTCCGCGCCGCCGAGGCGTCCGCCGAACGGATCCGGGCGATGCTCCATGTGCCACCCCTGCCCGAGCCGACACGCCCGTCCGAACCGGCCGGTCACCGCGTGGAGTTCCGCGGCGTCGGATTCCGCTACGACGCGGGCCGCCCCGTCCTCGACGGCGTCGATCTGACGCTCGAACCCGGCACGGTCACCGCGCTCGTCGGACCGTCCGGCGCCGGCAAGTCCACCCTCGCGCAACTGGTCCCCCGCTTCGCCGACCCGACCAGTGGGGCCGTGCTGATCGGCGGCGTCGACGCACGCGACATCGCGAGCGCGCGGCTGTACCGCACCGTCTCCTTCGTCCTCCAGGACGTCCGGCTGCTGCGCGCGAGCATCGCCGACAACATCGCCCTGGCCGTCCCGGACGCCGACCGCTCCGACGTCGAACGGGCCGCGCGCGCCGCCGGCATCCACGAACGCGTCCGGTCCATGCCCCGCGGCTACGACTCGGTGATCGGCGAGGACATCGGCCTCTCCGGCGGCGAGGCGCAGCGACTGTCCATCGCCCGGGCCCTGCTCATCGACGCGCCCGTGCTCGTCCTCGACGAGGCGATGTCCTTCGCCGACGCCAAGACGGAGGCCGAGATCCGGGCGGCCCTGGAGACGCTGGCGCGCGGCCGCACCCAGCTCGTGATCGCCCACCGGCTGGAGACCGTCGTACGCGCCGACCGGATCGTGGTCATGGAGGGCGGACGCGTCGTCGAGAGCGGCGACCACCACGAACTGATGCGGATGAACGGCACGTTCGCCGCCATGTGGCGTGCCCAGCACGCCCGCGCGGGCCAGGAGAAGGAGAACCACTGATGATCAGGCTGCTGCTGCGCGTCCTGGGAGAGCGGCACTCCGGTCCCCTGCGCCGCACCCTCGCCCTCATGTCGGTGTGCGCGGTCTTCGAAGGACTGTCGTACGCGCTGCTCATCCCCCTGCTGAGCGCCCTCCTCGACGGTGACACCGGCGCCGCCTGGCCCTGGCTCGCCGCCTTCGCCGTGGCCGTGGCCGTCACCTCGGTGCTCGGCTACCTCAGCGACACCTCGGGCTTCCGCACCGGCGGCGAGCTCTCCCGCGGACTGCACCACCGCCTCGGCGACCACCTGGCCGCCCTGCCGCTCGGCTGGTTCACCCCCGGCCGGGTAGGCGACGTCTCCGGCCTCACCAGCCGCAGCGTCATGGGTGTCATGTCGGTACCGGCGCACCGGCTGCGCCCGCTGATCAACGCCACGCTGATCCCGCTGTCCATGGTCGTGGCGCTGTTCTTCTTCGACTGGCGCCTCGCGCTGGCCGGACTCGTCGCCGCGCCGCTCATCGTCGGCGTGCAGCGCTGGACCTCGCGGGCGACCGCCCGCCAGGACGCGGAGCGCGCCCAGAGCAGCGACGCCGCCGCCGGCCGTGTCGTCGAGTACGTCCGCGCCCAGCCCGTGCTGCGCGCCGGAGGCCGCACGGGCGAGCGCTTCGCCCTGCTCGACGACGCCCTGAACGCACAGTGGCGCACCAGCAGGCGGGCCGCACTCAGCGGGGTACCGGGCATGCTCGGCCTCACCTTCTCCGTCCAGGTCGTCTTCACCGCCGTGCTCGCCCTCGGCGTCCATCTCGCGCTGGGCGGCGACCTCGGCGCCGTCGAACTGCTCGCGATCATGGTCCTGGCGGCCCGCTGTGTC
The DNA here is from genome assembly GCF_035994945.1 of Streptomyces sp. NBC_01216. NCBI lineage: Bacteria > Bacillati > Actinomycetota > Actinomycetes > Kitasatosporales > Streptomycetaceae > Streptomyces > Streptomyces sp. NBC_01216. The sequence continues at coordinate 1,088,284 of NZ_CP108677.1, read as the reverse complement.
GACCCGCTGCTGTCCCTCGCCGACCTCGGCGGCATCATGCGCGCCTCCCGCGGCGAACTGGAGCGCATCCACGCCGTGCTCACCGAACCCCCGCTGCCGCAGGCCGAGAAGCCCCGGCTGCCCACCCACCACGGCGTCACGCTCGACTCCGTGTCCTTCCGGCGCGGCGACCGCCTGGTCCTCGACGACCTCTCCCTGGACGTTCGGGAGGGGCAGCGGGTCGCCGTCGTCGGTTCCTCCGGGGCGGGGAAGAGCACCCTGCTGCAGATCGTGGCGCGCTTCCACGACGTCGACGCGGGCTCCGTGCGCCTCGGCGGCGTGGACGTCCGGCAGATCGAGACCGAACGGCTGATGGCCGGCCTCTCCGTCGTCTTCCAGGACGTCTACCTCTTCGAGGGCACCATCGAGGACAACGTCCGCGTCGGCCGCCCCGACGCCACCGCGGAGGAAGTCCGCGGAGCCGCCGCCGCGGCCTGCCTGGACGAGGTGGTGGACCGGCTGCCCGACGGCTGGGACACCCAGGTCGGCGAAGGCGGCACCGCGCTGTCCGGCGGTGAACGCCAGCGGGTCTCCATCGCACGGGCCCTGCTCAAGGACGCCCCCGTCCTGCTCCTCGACGAGGCGACCTCGGCCCTCGACCCGGTGAGCGAGGCAGCGGTCCAGGAGGGACTGGACCGGCTCATGGTGGGCAGGACCACCCTCATGGTCGCCCATCGTCTGCGCACCGTCGAACAAGCCGATCTGATCGTCTTCCTGGAGGACGGCAGGATCGTCGAACAGGGCACCCACGAGGAACTCCTGCGGCACGGAGGCCGCTACGCCGAGTTCCGGCGCATCGCGGCGCCCGCCGCGGTGTGAAGGCAGCATGAGGATGCGCTCCCGTCACACACCATCCGACACAGGGGTAGGGATGTCACGCAAGAACACGGCGACCGGGTCCGACGTCCGTGCCGGGGGGAACACCGCATGGCGGCCGGCGGACCTCCGCGAGGAGGTCGCCGCGCTCCTCGGCACCGAGCTGAGCCCGGCGGACGACGAGGTGAACCTCTTCGAACTGGGTCTCCAGTCGATCCAGTTGATGCGCCTGATCAACCGGCTGAACCGCGCCGGCATCGGCGTCGACTTCACCGAGATGGCCCAGGACCCCCGGCTGGCCGCCTGGTACGGGCTGCTCGGCACCCCGCGGGAACGGGCCGTGCCGGCCGCCGGGAACCCCCCGGCCGGCACGGACCCCACCGACCCACGCGCGCCGTTCCCGCTGACGGCCGTCCAACAGGCATACTGGATCGGCCGGGGCACCGACCGCCCGCTCGGCGGCGTCGGCTGCCACGCCTACCTGGAGATCGACACCCGGGAGGTGTCGGCGGACCGGCTGGAGGAAGCGGTACGCGCCCTCTTACGCAGGCACCCGATGCTGCGCGCCTCCTTCGGCGACGACGGCACCCAGCGCGTCCACGACACCCCGGCCTGGCCCGGCCTGAGCGTCCACGACCACACCGGACTCCCGCCCGCGGCGGCGGAGGAGGCCCTGCTGCGCCTGCGGGAACGCCTCTCCCACCGGGTCCTCGACGTCTCCCGGGGCGAGGTCCTCGACGTCCAGCTCAGCCGCCGCCCCGGCGCCGGCCCCCGCCTCCACGTCAACGCCGACCTGCTCGTCGCCGACGTCCACAGCATCCGGCTCCTGCTCGACGACCTGGCCGCGCTCTACGAGGACCCCACGAGCACGGCCGGGCTGCGCTACACCTTCCCCCGGTACCTCGCCGACACCGCCACCCGGCGGGCCGCCGGCCGTGAACGGGCACGGGAGTACTGGCAGCGCCGCCTGCCCGAACTGCCCGGCGGCCCAGACCTGCCGCTCGCCGCGGACCCCGACGACATCGGCGTGCCGCGCTTCGTCCGGCGGAACCACACGCTGAGCCCCCGGGAATGGGACGACCTGCGGGGCCGCGCGGCCGAACACGGCATCACCCCGGCCGTGTTGCTCGCCACCGCCTTCTCCGAGATCCTCGCCCGCTGGAGCGGACAGCAGCGCTTCCTGCTGAACATCCCGCTGTTCGACCGCGACCAGGACATCCATCCGGACATCGAGCGGCTGGTCGCCGACTTCACCAGCCTGCTTCTCCTGGAGGTCGCCCCGGCCCCCGGCGACGGCTTCGCCACCCGGGCCCGGACCCTCCAGCAGCGCCTGCACGACGACGTCGGCCACGCCGCGTACACCGGGGTCGACGTGCTGCGCGACTTCGTCCGCGCCGACCACGGCACCCCGCGCACCGCCCCGGTGGTCTTCGCCTGCAACCTCGACGCCCCGCTGGTGCCGGACGCCTGCGCCGCCGTCTTCGGCGAACTGACCTGGATGGTCTCGCAGACGCCGCAGGTCTGGCTCGACCACCAGGTGTACGGCACCCGCGAGGGCGGACTGCTGCTCGCCTGGGACGCCGTCGAGGCGCTGTTCCCGGAAGGCGTCGTCGACACCATGTTCGCCGCGTACACGGCCCTGCTGCGCGGGCTCGCGACCGCCGACTGGACCGACCCGCCGCACATACCCCTGCCCGCGTCGCAGGCCCGGCGCCGCGACGAGGTGAACTCCACGACCCGGCGGCACAGCGGGCGCCTCCTGCACCAGGCGTTCTTCGAGCGGGCCGCCCGGCGGACCGACACGCCCGCCCTGCTGTGGGGGGAGGACGGCCGCCTCACCCACGGCGAACTCGCCGCCCGCGCCCTGCGGGTCGCCGGCGCCCTCGTCGCGCACGGCGTGCGGCCCGGCACACCGGTCGTCGTCACCGCCCCCAAGGGGCCCGACCAGATCGCGGCGGTGCTCGGCGTGCTCGCGGCGGGCGGCACGTACGTCCCCGTCGGGGTCGACCAGCCGGTCGAACGCCGCCGGCGCATCCACACGCTCAGCGGCGCCGTGCTCGTCCTGGACGGCGCCGACCCGGCGCGGTCCGACGCCACGGACCTGCCCGTCCTCCCGCTCGCCCGCGCCCTGCGCGCGGCACCCCTCGCCGCCCCGGTGGACCTCTCCGCCGACGAGACGGCCTACGTCATCTTCACCTCCGGCTCCACCGGCACGCCCAAGGGCGTCGAGGTCGCCCACCGTGCGGCCGTGAACACGGTGGAGGACATCGACGAGCGGTTCGCGGTGGGCCCCGCCGACCGCGTCCTGGCCGTGTCAGCCCTGGACTTCGACCTCTCGGTATGGGACGTGTTCGGCCCTCTGGCCGAAGGCGGCGCCCTGGTCCTGGTCGACGAGGCCGACCGGCGCGACGCCCACCGCTGGCTCGCCCTGTGCGCGCGGCACCGGGTGACGGTGTGGAACTCCGTACCCGCGCTGATGGACATGCTGCTCACCGCCACCGACCGGGAGCCCCTGCCGGACACCCTGCGCCTGGCCCTGCTGTCGGGCGACTGGATCGGCCTCGACCTTCCCGAGCGCCTGGCCGCCGCGACGGACGGCCGGTGCCGGCTGATCGCACTCGGCGGGGCCACCGAGGCCGCGATCTGGTCCAACGTCCACGAGGTCCGCTCCGTGCCCGCGCGGTGGCGCTCCATCCCGTACGGCACCCCGCTGTCCAACCAGCGCTTCCGCGTCGTCGACGCGCAGGGCCGGGACTGCCCGGACTGGGTGCCGGGCGAGCTGTGGATCGGCGGCGACGGCGTGGCCCAGGGCTACCGCGGGGACCCGGACCTCACGCGGGAACGCTTCCCCCGGCGGACGGACGGACGCTGGTACCGCACCGGAGACACGGGCCGCTACTGGCCGGACGGCACCCTGGAGTTCCTCGGCCGGATGGACCAGCAGGTCAAGATCAACGGATTCCGGGTCGAGCTCGGCGAGATCGAGGCCGTACTCCAGACCCACCCGGCCGTGACCCAGGCCCTCGCCACCGTGGTCGGAGACCGTGGCCCGGAGGTCGCGGCCGCCTTCCTGCCGGCCCCCGCCACCGTGTCCGTAACCGGCCGGCCCGGCCCGGAACCGGTCGGCGACCGGGGCCCCGGGACCGCGGGGGACGACGGACGGGAGGCGGGCGAACAGGAGGCGGAGCTGACCGAGACAATGCTCGCCGCGCTCCTGGAGCACCTGCTCGGCCCGGACGGCGGGCCGGCCGGACTCGACGTCCTTCCGGTGCCCGAGGCGCGCCGGCCCCTGCTCGACGCCTGGCTCGGATTCCTCGGCGCGCGCGGCGTCCTGGTCCGCTCCGCGGGCACCGTCGCCCCCGGCCCCCGCTGGGCAGCCGTCCGCGACCCCGGGCGCGCGGCCGGCCTGCGCGCCCGGGTGGCGGGCACCCCGCTCCAGGCGGTCGTCGACGCCTGGGCCGGCGCGATGCCCGTCCTCATGCCGCTGCTCTCCGGAGCCGCCGACATCGACGCACTGGCCGACGACCCCGTCCTGTCCCCCGAGGGCCTCGCCCACCGGTTCGACGGCGTCGGCTCCTGCCTGGACGCCGTCGCCGCCGCGCTGGAGACCGTCCACGCCGACTCCGGCCGGCCGCCCGAACTCGCCGAGTGGGCGGGCGGCGGCGGCCGGAGCGCCGCCGCACTCCTCGAACGGCTCAAGCCCGGCACGGTCGGCTACACCCTGCTCGACGCCCGGCCCGCGCGGCTCGCCGCCGCCGAGACCCGGCTCGCCGGGTCGGGACACCGGATACGGACCGTCCGTCAGGACGCCTTCGCGGTCCCCGAGACCCGGCTCGCCGCCTTCGACGTCCTCGTCGCGACCGACCCGCTCGGTCGGGAGCCCGATCCGGACGCGGCCGCACGCACGCTCGCCCTGCTCGCCCGGCCCGGCGGCCGGCTGTTCCTCGTCGCGCGGACGACGGTCTCCGCCCTGGCCCTGCCCACCGCGCCGCCCGGACCGGCCGCGACACCCTCCCGGGCCGACGCGGCCGGCTGGACTGCGGCGCTGGCGTCCGCCGGATTCGTCTCCGTCACCCGGACCCGCCACGAACCGGACGGCGTCGTACTGATCACCGCCCGCCGTCCGGACGACGTCCCCGGCCACGACCCCGCTGCGATCCGGGCCTGGCTCGCCGACCGGCTGCCCGCCCACATGATCCCCGGCTCGCTCCTCGGACTCGCGGCCCTGCCCCTGAGCGCCAACGGCAAGGTCGACCGGCGACGCGTCGAAGAAGCCCTCGGCGACGGCCGGGTCCAGGGCGCGAACGCGGACGACCCGCCGCGGGGCCCGGTGGAGGAGGCGGTCGCGGAACTGTGGGGCCGAGTGCTGGGCTCACCCGTGACCGCGCGCGGCACCACGTTCTTCGCCCTCGGCGGCGACAGCCTCACGGCGACCCGACTGGTGAGCGCCCTGCGCGGCCGGCTCGGCGTCGAACTGCCCATGCGGGACGTCCTGCGGGCCCCGACGGTCGCCGGGATGAGCGCACTCGTCGCGGAGGCGGGGACCGCGCGGGTCCACGGCACGGACACGTCCGCGCCCGGGGACTTCGAGGAGGGTGTGCTGTGACGCCGGCCGGCAACCCCGCCCCCGCCGCGCCGCGGACCTTCTCCCGGCGCACCCACGCCCGCGCACGGCTGATCTGCTTCCCGCACGCCGGAGGGGCCGCCGGCGGCTATCGCGGCTGGGCCCTGGACGCCCCCTGGGACGTCGAGGTCTCCGCCGTCCAGTACCCGGGCCGGGGCGACCGGTTCGGAGAACACCCGGCCGCGGACATGACGAGCCTGGTGGACGACGTCGTCGCGGGGCTGCTGCGGGAACACACCGCCGACGCTCTCGCGACCACCGTCCTCTTCGGCCACAGCATGGGCGCCGCGGTGGCCTACGAGACGGCCCGCCGGCTCGCCGTCACCGGCCGCCCGCCCGCCGCGCTCGTCGTCTCCGGACAGCCGGCTCCCCGGCGGACCCGCGGGGGAGCCCTGCACCTCGCGGGCGACGCCGAACTCCTCGCGGACCTGCGCCGGCTCGGCGGGACCGCTCGGGACGTCCTGGACAACGCCGCCCTGCTGGAGGCCCTGCTGCCCGCGCTGCGCGGCGACTACCGGCTGATCGAGACGTACCGGCCGCTGCCCGGCGGCCGGCTCACCGTCCCGGTGACCGTGCTGTACGCGGGCGACGACCCGGAGGTCACCACGGAGGAGGCCCTCGCCTGGAGCGAGGTCACCGACGCCGCCTGTGAGGTGGTGGCCTTCACCGGCGGCCACTTCTATCTGGAGACCCACCGCGAACAGGTGCTCGCCCGGGTGCTCAAGGCCGTCAGGGCGGCCCTGCCCGACACGGCCTCCGCCTGGCCGTCCACCCCGTGAGAACGACCGCGCGCCGCCCGACCCACCACGCCGTACCGGAAGACCAAGGGGGAACCCTCATGCAGGAAGGCTGTGTTCCATGGCCCGAACCGGCGGTCCGCGCCTACCGCGAACGCGGGTACTGGACCGCGGACGTCCTGGGCACCTGGACCGCGTCGACGACCGGGCGGGACACCGCGACCGCCCTGGTGACGGCCTCCGGGACGATGACCCACGGCGAGCTCGACCGGGCGGCCGACCGGATGGCCGCCGGGCTGCTCCGGGCCGGGCTCGCGGCCGGCGACCGGGTCGTCGTCCAACTGCCGAACGACAGCCCGCTCGTGGTGCTCAGCCTGGCGTGTTTCCGGACCGGAGTGCTGCCCGTCTACGCCCTGCCCGCCCACCGTTCGGCGGAGATCACCCACCTGGTGGCCACCGCGGAGGCCGTCGCCTACGTCTGCCCGGATCAGGTGCTCGGCTGCGACTTCCGGGTGGTCGCGCGCGAGGTGCTCGACCGGACGGACAGCCTCCGGCACGTGCTGGTGTCCGGTGAGCCCGGCCCGTACACCGCCCTGTCCTCCCTCGACGCCGACCCGGTCGAATCCTTCGCGCCGGACCCGGAGGACGTGGCGCTCTTCCTCCTCTCCGGCGGCACCTCGGGACCGCCGAAGCTGATCCCGCGGACCCACGCGGACTACGCGTACCAACTACGGGAGAGCGCGCGGCTGTGCGCGGTGGGGGAGGACGACGTCTACCTCGCCGCCCTGCCTGCCGAGCACAACTTCGCCCTGGGCTGCCCCGGCGTCCTCGGCACCCTGCGCGCCGGCGGCACCGCGGTCCTCGCTCCGGCGCCCACCGCCGACGTGTGCTTCCCGCTGATCGAGCGGACGCGGGTCACGCTGACCTCGCTGGTGCCGCCGCTGGTCCCGCTCTGGCTCGACGCCGCCGAGTGGACGGAGCACGACCTGTCCTCGCTGCGGGTGCTCCAGGTGGGCGGCGCCCGGCTCGACCCCGAGACGGCCCGGCAGGCGGTCACGTCTCTCGGATGCACGCTCCAACAGGTGTACGGGATGGCCGAGGGCCTGCTGAACTACACCCGTCTGGACGACCCCGAGGACGTCGTCGTCCACACCCAGGGCAGACCGCTGTCGCCCGGCGACGACGTCCGGGTGGTCCGGGAGGACGGCGCCGAGGCGGCGCCGGGCGAGACCGGCGAGCTGTTCACCCGCGGGCCGTACACCCTGCGCGGCTACTACCGCGCGGCGGAACGCAACGCCACCCGGTTCACCGAGGACGGCTACTACCGCACCGGCGACCTGGTCCGCCGCACCGCGGAGGGCAACTTCGAGGTCGTCGGCAGGATCAACGACGTGGTCAACCGGGGCGGGGAGAAGGTGCCGGCGCAGGAGGTGGAGGAACACCTGCTCGCGGCCGTCCCGGTGGTCGCCGCCGCCGTGATCGGACTGCCGGACTCCGACATGGGGGAGCGGACCTGCGCCTGCGTGGTCCCACGGGACCCCGGCCGGCCGCCGACCCTGCGCGACGTGCAGGCGGCGCTCCGCGGACGGGGCGTCGCGGCGTACAAGGTGCCGGACCGGCTGGTGGTGCTGGAACGCCTGCCGCTGACCGGCGTCGGCAAGGTCGACAAGCGGGCGCTGCGGGCGCGGCTGGACGCCTGACCGCCTCGGTCCCGGGGGCCCGGACCGCCGCTCTGCCCCGGCGGTGCGCGGCGGTCCGGGCCGCGACCGTGTCCGGGCCTCACGGTCCGGGCGCGGCCCCGGTCATCCCGCCTGGTGCGGGGTCCCGGTCCGGGACAGCAGGCCGTCGACGATGGCCACCAGACCCTGGCGGTGGGTGTCCCGGGTGGTGATCTCGTCCCACCGGGCGGCCAGCGAGGCGAGCCGCGGGAACTCCTCGGGCGTCAGCGAGGCGAACGCCTTGTCGCGGTGCGGCGGCCGTTCCAGGCCGGCGTGGTGCCGCTCGCGGTTGACCCGGATGGTGAGCTCGCCGGCGGTGTAGTACCAGATGACCCGGTAGGCGTAGACGGCCTCCTCGGGGTCGAGCCCGCACTCGATCGCCGCGTCGATCATGTTCTCGACGATCCACAGGGCGGAGACGGCCATCAGGTCGTCGGAAGCCAGGACCTCCACGATCCAGGGGCATTCGGCGAGGATGTCGTGCAGCACCTGGCTCGCGGCGATCAGGCGGTCCCGGGGATCGGTGGGCAGCTCGGGCCGCTCGAACGCCTGGGCGTGACGCTCCAGCAGCAGGAGCAGCAGTTCGTCCTTGTCGCGCACGTGGTGGTAGAGCGCCATGGCCGTGCTGGACAGTTCCTGCGCCAGCCGACGCATCGACAGCTGTTCCGGGCCTTCCTCGTCCAGGATGCGCTGGGCCGCCGTGAGGATGGCCTCCTGGGACAGCCGAGGGGGGCGGCCGATCCTGCCGGTGCGTCGGGTGCGAGGCGTCATCCGTGTGTCTTCCTGTCGGTCCGGGCTGGTGGGGTGGGCGGGGTTCCGGCACCGGGCGGGCCGCCGGGTGCGGTAGGGCGGTCCGCCGGTGGGCGCCCTCGCGTTCCGGGCGCGCACGGGCGCCCTCACCCGGGACGTCGGGCGGCCATCGGCGAGCACGTCGGCGTGCCCGTCGCACCGGTGGGGATCTCCGTCGTCCGTACGGTTGCCCGTGCGAGGTGACGGACGATCCAGTCCGCGGTGCCCCTGGGCGGCAGCGTAGCCGCCGCCGGGTGGGTCCCGGACGGCAACCGGCCCCCGGCGGCCTCGTGTACGGCGACCGAGGCGAGGACCCCGACCAGGCCGGACACGTTCGTACAGTGCATCAGTGCGCTCCGCCGCACCGCGATACCGTCGGATGTGAGTCCGTCCAGCGTGCCATATGTCATCTCATAGGGGGAGTTCTTCTCCGCATCCAGCCGACGTGCCCGGGACAGTTCCCTGGCGAAGGCCATGAGGGCCCTGGTGTCGAGCGTCCCCGGGGGCCGCCGGTCGAGGCGGTCGAGCACGGTGGGCGTCGCGTCCCCCGGGAACACCTCGTGCCACCGGGCCTCCTCCAGGCGCAACAGGTATGCCTGGCGGCCCAGTTCCTCGGGGAGGAACCGGTGGACCGCGGCGGGACGGGCCGGCAGGGGCCACGGCGGCCGCGACTCCCGGGCGGCCGGGGGCGCTTCGCCGCCGGGAGGTCCCGCCTGGTCCGCTTCCTCTTCCCGGGCCGTCCCGGGCGGACCGTCCGGGCGACGGGAGGGGGAGCCCGCGGGGAGGTCCCCACCGGGGAGACGGGAGGGCCCGGTGTCCGCGGGGACGTCCAGCGCGCGCCGCCGGGAGAGCAGTCCGGAGACCGCCGCGTGCGGGGCGACGGCGCCGCGTCCCGCGTACCAGCCGTCGAAGCGGGTCGCCGTGTCGAGACCGTCGGCGAGCAGCCGGGGCAGCCAGCCGGCCAGCGTGCCCCCGAGCCCGGTGAACAGGACGGCCGCGGCGGGACCGGCCCCGGCGTGGGGGCCGCCGTCGTCCGTCATGCCGACGTAGTGCACGCCCGCCGCGAGAACGGACCGGCGGACCCGGCCGCGCAGGGCGAACGCGGTGCCCGAGCAGTCGAGGACGGCGGTACACCCCCGGGTGAAGTGCCGCAGACTCTGGCGGTCGGCGGCGTCCACCACCGCGGCCTCCGCGCCGGTGCCGAGCCTCCGTGCCAGCGACCAGGCGGCGTCGGCCGACCGTCCGCCCACGCGCAGGCGGTACCCGCACTCGGCGGACAGGACCCGGGCCGCGACCCCGCCGACCCGTCCGTACCCTCCGAGGATCCCGACCAGAGGAGCGCCGGCGGCGCTCACGCGAGGCCGCCCGACCGGTCCGGACGGGGACCGAGCAGTCCTTCGACGATGTCCTCCAGGCCCTCGCGATGGGTGTCCCGGGTGGTCAGGGCTCCCCAGCGGCCCGCGAGCGAGGTCACGCGGGGGAACTCCTCGGGCGGCAGGGTGGCGAAGGCCCGCTCGCGCTGCGTGGGGCGGTTCAGTTCGGCGTGGTGCTGGAGCCTGGTCGTCCGGATCAGCAGGACACCGACCGTGTAGTGCCAGATGGCCTGGTGCGCCTGGGCCGCCTGTTCCAGGGTGAGTCCGCACTCCACCGCGGCGTCGAGCAGTGCCTCCATCACCCACAGGGCGGAGACCGCCAGCAGGTCGGGCGAGGCGAGGATCTCGCGCAGGAAGGGGTACTGGGCCAGGACGTCGTGGAGCAGCCGGGCGGCGGCCAGCAGTCGCTCGCGCGGGTCGTCGGGCAACACCGGCCGGGGCTGGTCCCGCGACATGGAGGCGAGCAGCAGGAGCAGCAACTCGTGCTTGTCGCGGACGTGGTGGTACAGGGCCATCGGCGTGATGGAGAGCTCCTTCGCGAGCCGCCGCATGGACAGCTGCCGGGGACCCTCCTCGTCGAGGACGCGCAGCGCGGCCGTGACGATGGACTCCTGTGACAGCGGCGTCGGTCGCCGCGCCGCGCCTCTGCGGCCGTTTCGGGGCTTCATCGTGCTTCTCCCGTCGGAGGTCGTGGAACGGTCCGGTCCGTCGCTCCGGCTGCTGCCGTACCGCCCTGCTGGGCTGGGGACTTGGGGGCCGGGGGTGACAACGACAGGTGCTCGGGCTACAGTTATTGTACGCGTACGTCTTACGAGTATAAAAACAATCGGGAGGATCCATGCGAGAGGCGGCCCGGCGCCGGAGGTGGGCGCGGTTCGCGGCGCCGGCCGGTGCGGTCGGGCTGCTTCTCGCGGTCGTGATCGCGCGGTCGGCCGGCCGCGGCGCGTCGAGGGCGGGGTGTCGGTCCGCGGTCGGGTCGGTCCTGTGGATGGTGCGGGCGGCGGTGGCCCGCCCCGTGACGGATCGGCGGAGCGTGCGCGTGGTCGTCTCCCCGGCTCCCGGGGCGCGTCCCGGCGGGTGGGTGCGCCGCGCCCCGGGCCGGAGTGGTGCCGGACCGGGCGTTCGCCCGGCGCCGCCGGACCCGGCGCGGTCACGCCCCGCGGGGCTCCCGCTCGGGTCTTCGCGCTCGCGACCGGAGCGGTTGCCGCCGCACCCGTCAGCACACGCCGCCCGCCGGTCCGGGCCGCGGTCCCGGGTCCGTCCGTGGCCCGCGCCTTCCGGTGCCGGAGCCCGGACGCGGCCTCCCCGCGCGGCGGGCGCGCCGGCCGGCGGGAGTCCGGCTCCCAGGAGCCCGGTGCCCGCGACCGGGCCTCGGGGTCCGTGACCCGATGAAGAGCTGGTTCTCTCCCGCTCCGGTACCAGGGGCGGGCAACGAGGGCCACGGCGGCCCGGTATCTCCCCCGTGCAAAAGGCGCCGGGCCGCCTCCCACACGGACACCCCGGACGGTAATTCATTTTCCCGTCCGGGGTGCGTGGAGATCGATAGCGCGACCTGACAAAAAGCAGTCAAGTGACGAGCGTGAAACGGATAGTTGTTGATTCGGTCTGGTCTGGTTCGGTACAGTCGACCTCGGTTCGGCCGCTTCTGGAAATAGCCTGGAGCGGCAAGGGGGATTCGGCCCACCGGGGTAATGATGCATTTTCAGTGCGCATGGCAAGCCGTTTCGACGAGATCGGGATCCCGCATGTCCGTCGCCATGCCGGATCACGCGTGCGGCGACGATGCCGCCCGGAGTGGCACCTTGGCCGCATCGTTTCCTCTTGGGCCGCCGGGTAGCGGCGAGCTGGGCTTCACCAGGGATTTCATCCCAAGGTGACGCCGTGTCCCACCCTCTGACGGGTGGTCTTGACGGGGTCGGCGCCTGCCCGCGCACCGCCGTCCCGCGCACCATCCGTCCCGGAGCCTTCCGCGTTTCCCGGATTCCGGGAGGTGCCTTCTCCCGCTGCGCCCGTTCCTCGGGTGCGGCGTCGTCATTCTTCTGATTCTTCGGTGAGAATTCGCGGTCGAGTGTCTTCTCGGCGTTTCCTTTCCTGTGGGTCGGGGGCGTCTCGGATTCACTTCGCCCTTGACCAGTGTTTTCCCCGGCCCTGCGTCGTCGTGTGTCCGTTCGCTCTCTGCGTGGACGCACGCCGTCCCGGGCCGAGTCGTCTCGCGCATCGTGGTCCATGCCGGTCGTCATGCTGCAGGAGGAAGAGCCATGGAGTCCTATCAGTCCGACGTCGTGAACACGGCGGCCGAACCGCTCACCGTCGCCACGGGCCTGGCCGCCTCGGGCCTGTTCGACACCTATGTGGTGTACGAGGGCCCGGACGGCTGGTCGGTGGCCGGCGGGGTCGCCGCAGAGGTGGTCCTGGGACCGCACTCGGTGCGCTGGACGCGGCACGGCGTCACCACCGAACGGCCCTGGCAGGGTGATCCGCTGGCCCAGGTCCGGGCCTTCCTCGACGGTCTCGACCTGGACGACTGGCGGGCATACGGCTGGAGCGCCTTCGAGCTCGCCTACGCCGTCGCCGGCCGGCCGGTCGACAACGACGTGCTCCTGCATCTCGTCGTCCCCCGGACCGAGATACGGCTCACCGGCACGGCCGCGCACGTGCGGAGTCTGGACGGCGAGGAACTCTCCGCCGTGCGCAAGTTCGTGGTCGAACTGGAGTCTGAACCTGACATATTCGTTCGTCCTGTTCCGGTCGATCTGGAGGTGGGCGCCGAGGAGTACCGCGCGGCCGTCGGCCAGGTCGTCGACCGGATCCGTGCCGGGCACCTCCAGAAGGCCGTCGTCTCACGGGCGGTCCCGGTCCCCGAGGGCATCGACTTCCCCGCCAGCTACCTCGTCGGACGCCGCGCCAACACCCCGGCCCGCTCCTATCTGTTACGCATGGGCGGCCTGCGGGCCCTCGGCTTCAGCCCGGAGACGGTGGTGGAGGTCGGGACCGACGGAAGGGTCTCCAGCCAGCCCCTGGCCGGCACCCGCGCGCTGACCGGCGACGCCGAGGAGGACCGGCGCCTGAAGGAACGTCTGCTCGCCGACCCCAAGGAACTCCACGAGCACGCGATCTCCGTGAAGGTCGCCGTCGACGAACTCGCCGGGCCCTGCAAGCCGGAGACGGTCGTCGTGGAGGAGTACATGGTCGTCAAGGAGCGGGGCTCGGTGCAGCACCTGGCCTCCAGGGTGGTCGGCCGGATGCCCGAAGGCGCCGGTCCCTGGGACGCGTTCGCCGCCGTGTTCCCCGCCGTCACCGCCTCCGGCGTACCCAAGCACGCCGCGTACGAGAGTATCTGCGCCCATGAGCCCACGGAGCGCGGCCTTTACGCCGGCACCGTGATGACCGTGGCGCGGGACGGGTCGATGGACGCCGCGCTCGCCCTGCGCAGCGTGTTCCACCGCGACGGCGAGACCTGGCTGAGAGCGGGCGCCGGCATCGTCGAGCACTCCGTACCCGAGCGCGAGCTGGAGGAGACCAGGGAGAAGCTGAGATGTGTCGCGGACCGGCTGGTGGCGCGTGAGAGCGGCCCCGGGGGTGACGACGCCGTGCGAGTCGCCTGACAAACCGTCCGTGATCCCCAACCCACTGGCAGGAGAGCGGTCCCGTGACCGCGACAACGATCTCAGGAGGCGGCAGGGTCATGCCGACAACGGGGGAGTCCTTGTGTGTACAACTGCTGGGCCCGGTGCGCGCCTGGCGCCACGGACGGGAGGTCGTCCTCGGACCACCCAAGCAGAGAGCCGTGTTCGCGCTGCTCGCCGGCCGCGCGAACGACGTCGTGAGCGTGGAGCAGATCATCGACGCCGTCTGGGGCGGTGACATTCCCCAGACCGCTTCCAACGGCGTCCACACCTACGTGGCCGGACTGCGCAGGGTGCTGGAACCGGAACGCAGCAGAAGGGAGAGCGGAGACCTGCTGGTGTCGACGGCCGGCGGCTACGCGCTCCAGACCGATCCGGCGGCCGTCGACGCCACGCTCTTCGCCCTGCGGCACACGCAGGCACGGCGCGCGCGGGCGGAGGGGAGACTGCCCGAGGCCCTCGAACTCGCGGAGTCCGCGCTGTCCCTGTGGCACGGTGAGGCACACTCCGGCGTTCCCGGGCCGTTCGCCGCCATGGAGCGCACCAGGCTCCAGGACCTGCGCCTGACGGCGGTGGAGGAATGGGCGGCCGACATGCTGGAGGCGGACCGGCCCGTGGAGGCCGTCACCGTACTGCTCGGCGCGGTGGCCGCGGAGCCGCTGCGCGAGAAACTCCGCTGGCTGCTGATGAACGCGCTCTACCGCTGCGGGCGCCAGGCCCAGGCCCTGGAGGTGTACGCGGAGACCCGGCGGCTGCTGCGCCACGAGCTCGGCATCGATCCGGGCGCCGAACTCCGGGTCCTGCACCAGCAGATCCTGGCCGGCCGCCCCGTGACACCGGCCGGCCCCGGCACCAGCGGCGGCGCCCCCGCGTCCTGGCCTCCCGGCGGCGGGACATCGGCCGCCGGCATGGTCCTTCCCGAGACCCCGCGCCCGGCACAACTTCCCAGTCTGGCGCGGGGGTTCGTCGGGCGGTCCCGTGAACTCGCCCACCTGGAAAGGCTGCTCACCGACAACGAGGGACGGCGCGGCGCCTCCACCCCGGTCGCCGTCATCGACGGCCCGGCCGGCGTCGGCAAGAGCGCCTTCGCCCTCGAGCTGGCGCATCGCCTCTCGGAGCACTTCCCCGACGGCCAGATCTACGTCGACCTGCACGGAACGAGCATGCAGGGCCGGTCCCTGAGTGCCTCCGACGCCCTGCTGCAGGTCCTGCGGAGCCTCGGGGTGGAGAGCTCCCGCATCCCCGCCGACCTCGCCAGTCGCGCGACCCTCTACCGCAGCCTGCTGCACGGCAAGCGGATGCTCGTGATGCTCGACGACGTGCTCAGCGCCGACCAGTTGCGTCCGCTGATCCCCCGCGGGTCCTCCTGCGTGCTCAGCACCAGCCGCCAGCGGCTCGGCGGACTCGCGGTCCGCGACGGCGCCCACCTGCTGCGGCTCGGCCCGCTCGGCACCCAGGACGCCCTGCGGCTGCTCGGCTGCCTGAGCGGTGACCGGCTCCGCCATCACGAGTCCGTCGCCCGGCGCCTGGTGGGCCTGTCCGGCGGACTGCCGCTGGTGTTGCGCATCATGGCCGAGACGGTGGCCGCCAACCCGGACGTGCCGCTCGCCTCCCTGGTCGAACACTTCGCCGTGGAACACGGCAGGCTGGACCGGCTCGCCGGGGGAGGGGACAACCCGACCAGTCCCCACACCCTCTTCGAGACGTCTTACCAGGCCCTGTCCGCCGAGGCGGCACGGATGTTCCGCCTGCTCGGGCTGTTCAGCGACGGACCGATCACGGTGTCCGCCGCCGCCGACCTGTCCGGCACCACCGAGGCCGAAGCGGCCCGCACCCTGGCCTTGCTGGCCGCCGGTCACCTGCTGGTCGAGGCCGGCGGTGGGGTCTACCGCTTCCACGAGCTGATACGGCTCTACGCGGCCGAGTGCGCCGAGCGCGAGCCGCTGACCCACCGCAGCGCCGCCGTCGCCCGTCTGCTCCAGGGAGCCGGAGCCGCCTCGGTCGCCTGAGAGCCTGTCGGCCGAAGGCCGCCCGACAGGCTCCGCGAGCCTTCCGAGTGCTCGCGCGCCCCGTCGTCCCGCCTGGTCCTCCCGATCCGGCGCGGGCCGTCCGGCGGGGGCGGAGCCCGGCCCCCGCCCCGACCCCGTACCCCGTGCCGTGTCGACGCGCCACGGGGTACGGGGGCATCCGCCCGGACCGGACGGCTCCGCTCCCTTGTCGTGGACGGGCGGAGTCCGGGCCGTCAGACACCCTTCAGAGCATCTGCAGGCGCCGCCGGAAGACTGGTCGTGACCACCGGCCGCCCCTCCGCCGGTTCCGCCCGTCCACGACAAGGGAGCGGAGCAGCACTGGTATGAACAGCCATCAGGTGGCCCTACTTCTCTTCGATCTCGCCCTCATCCTGCTGCTCGCCCAGGGGCTCGGTCACCTCGCGAGCCGGGTCGGCCAGCCGCCCGTGGTGGGCGAGATCCTGGCGGGTGTCCTCCTCGGGCCGACCCTGCTGAACGGCGCGGTCTCCGGCACCCTCTTCCCGCACGACGTCCGGCCGCTGCTGCGCGCGATGGCCGACGTCGGCGTCACCCTCTTCATGTTCGGCGTGGGGCTCGAGATCGAACGCCAGGCCCTGCGCGGCAGGGGCCGGATGGCCGCGGCGGTCAGCCTCGGATCCACGGCCGTGCCCTTCGTCCTGGGCACCGGACTCGGCTACTTCCTGCTCCGGAACCATGACACCGACCAGAAGGCCGCGTTCCTCGTCTTCATCGGCCTGGCCGTCTCCGCGACGGCCTTTCCCGTGCTGGCACGCATCCTCTCCGACCGGGGACTGGCGAAGACCGCGATCGGCGGTATCGCCCTGGCCACGGCCGCCCTGGTGGACATCGTCGCCTGGACCGCGCTCGCCGGCGTACAGGCGGCGGTCGGCGGCGGACACGGGCGGATGTGGCGGGTCGCCCTCATGATCCCGCTCGTGCTGCTGCTGGTCCTGCTCGTCCGCCCCTGGCTGCGCCGACTGATGACGCGGGGCGACGGCCACGGCCCCGCGGCGCCCTGGCTCTCGGCCCAGGTCCTCATCGGCGCGCTGCTGTCCGGCGCCGCCACCGAGTTCATGGGCATGCACTACATCTTCGGTGCCTTCCTCTTCGGCCTGATCGTGCCCGGTGAGTGCGGCGACCGGATACGCGCCGACCTGACGCAGCACACCCGGAACGTGACCTCGGTCCTGCTCCCCGTCTACTTCGTGGTGGCCGGGCTCGAGGTCGACCTCCGCCGCTTCGGCTGGGCCGAGGCTGTCGAACTGGCGGCGGTCCTGCTGGTCGCGGTGGCGGGAAAGTTCGGCGGCACCTACCTCGCGGCCCGCACCACCGGGCTGCCCGCCCGGCCCGCCACCGCTCTCGCCGCCCTGATGAACACCCGCGGCCTGACCGAGCTGGTCATCCTCGGCGTCGGCCTCCAGGCCGGACTCCTCGACGCCGACCTGTACGCGCTGCTCGTCGTCATGGCCCTGGTCACCACCGCGATGACCGGCCCCGTACTGACCCGGACGTTCTCCAAGCCCGTGGTCGTGCCGGACACGCCGAAGCGGCGCGCCTCCCGGCGGTCGTCCGCCACACCGTCCGCCTAGCAGGAGCAGAAGGAGCCGCAGCGATGCTCTCGGCCGAACTCCGCCATCCCGTCCTCCCCCATCCCGCGCCCCGCCGCACGGACCGTCCGGCCGAGCCGGGCCGGACGCTCGACGGGCTCTTCAGCCGTGCCGCCCGACGCCACCCGCGGGCCGTCGTGGTGCGTGAGGGGCTCCACCAGCTCTCGTACGG
The DNA here is from genome assembly GCF_035994945.1 of Streptomyces sp. NBC_01216. Lineage (NCBI taxonomy): Bacteria > Bacillati > Actinomycetota > Actinomycetes > Kitasatosporales > Streptomycetaceae > Streptomyces > Streptomyces sp. NBC_01216. Next base: position 1,070,753 of record NZ_CP108677.1, on the reverse strand, counting down.
CAAGGCCGACCTCCTCTCCGCCCGACTGGCCACCGCCCTGCTGCGCACCGGGGTCCAGCTCGGTGACCCCGTCGTCGTGCACTGCGCCGACCACCGCCAGTCGCTCGTGGCCCATCTCGCGGTGCTGAAGTCCGGCGGGGTGTGCGTGCCCGTCCCGGGGGAAGTACCGGCCGGGCAGACCGCCGCGATCGCCGCGATCAGCGGTGCCGACACGGTGCTGTGCAGCCTGACGACCCACGACCGCTGGGAGCACGGAGGGCGGCTGCAGCGACTGGCCCTGGACGACCCGGAGCTGTGGAAGCGCATCGGCCCCTGGCCCCTGGACCGGGCACTGCCCCGGTCGGGCCCCACGGAGCCCGCCTACCTGCTGACCTCGGGCGAGAGCGGGCTGTGGCGTTCGGGACATCTCGTCGACCACCGGGCCTGGCATCTGGCGATGGCCGCCAGGTCCGCGCGGACCGGACCGGCCGGACAGACCGTCACCGTCACCGAGCAGCCCTCCGGTCCGGCCACGCTGTCCGCGATGTGGTGGGCCTTCGGCTCCGGCAGCACACTGAACGTCCGGCCCGACGGCCTCACCCGTGCGAGCCTCGCCGGGAGCGTGGCCGTGTGCGAGACGGGCAGGTACCCACGCGTGCTCGACGCGCTGGCCGGCGAGCCGCCCGGCTCCCCGCCCCGGGCGGTGCTGCTGGTGGGGGCTCCGTGCCCGCCCGCGCTCGCGGCGCGGCACCGGGAGGTGCTGCCGGGCACGGGGCTGCGCGCCGAGTTCGCTCCGGGCGGCAGTGTGCTGCCCTGGGGTGTGAGCGTGTTCCCGTCGGACGAGGAGGCGGGCGGCGCCGGGGCCACCGTCCTGGCACCGGCCCCGGGGGTGCGGCTGAGCGTGCGGGACGTCCTGGGCGGGACGCTGCGTGCCGGAGAGGTCGGTGAGGTGTGCGCGAGCGGCCGGACGCTGCCGTTCGACGTCATCGGGGACCGTGCCGCCGGGAGCCGGGCGGGCACGCCGCTCGGCTCCGGATTCGGCGGGTACCGGCGGCCCGACGGCGGGCTGGAGATCACCGGCGGGCCGTGTCCGGCCCTGCCGTGTCCGGCTCCGCCGCCGGCGGCGGCCGGCCGGAAGGCGTGAACCGGGACTCCGGCCGGCACGGGGCGTGGAGCGACCCGACCGAAGGGCCAAGCGCACCGTACGAGGCGTGGGCCGGGCCCGCGGGTGCGTCCCGCCCGGCCCGGCCCACGGGTGGCCTCTGACCGGGTGGTCACGCCCTGGCACGCGCCGCCGGCGGCGTTGCCGGGATGCCCCGGTAGCTCCGCTGCAGCAGCATCCCGGAGCCTTGGAATCGCATGTGCTAGACCGTGCACGCCTGTTGATCGAAGGTCACCCGACAGGCTCTCAGGGGCTCGGCCGCTCCGCCACGCCGCTCCGCGCCGTGACCCACTGCCATTGGGTGTACGTGTCCCAGGCATACGGGGCGCCATGCCGGGCGCCGTTGCCGGAGGCGCCGAATCCGCCGAACGGCACCACCGCCTGATGGTTGATCGTGCCGTCGTTGACGTGGATCATTCCCGTCCGCAGACGGTCGGCCAGCCGCAGCCCGCGCTCCACCGATCCGGTCCGCACCGCGGCCACCAGGCCGTAGGGGGTGTCGTTGGCGACGGCGACCGCCTCCTCCTCGTCCCGGACGACCGTCACCGGCGCCACCGGGCCGAAGACCTCCTCGCCGAACACCCGCATCTCGCGGGTGACTCCGGTGACGACCGTCGCCGGATAGAACGGGCCGTCGGGAACGCCGCCGCAGCGCAGCACGGCGCCGGCCGCGACGCTGTCCGTGACGATCCGGTGGGTACGGCCCAGCTGGACGGCGTCGATCATCGGGCCCAGATCGACCCGGTCGGTCCACGGATCACCCACCGCCAGCCGTTCGGCCCGCTCGGTCAGCAGCCGCGTGTACGCGTCGGCGACGGCCTCGTGGACGATGTGCCGCCCGGCCGCCATACAGATCTGCCCCTGGTGGAAGAACGACGAGAACGCCCCGGCCCGCGCGGCCGATTCCAGATCGGCGTCGTCGAGGACGATCAGTGCGTTGTTGCCGCCGAGCTCGAGCGAGACGCGCTTCAGAGTGCGGCCGGCGGCGGCCCCCACCTCCCGGCCCACGGCCGTCGAACCGGTGAAGGACACCATCGCCACCGCCGGGTGCCCGGCCAGCGCCCGGCCGGCGACGGCATCTCCCGCCGACACCCCCAGGACACCCTCCGGCAGGCCCGCCTCCTCGAAGAGGCGGGCCACCAGCAGTCCTCCCGAGACGGCGGTGCGCGCATCGGGCTTGAGGAGCACCGCGTTGCCCAGCGCCAGCGCGGGGGCGACCGACCGCAGCGCGAGCAGCAGCGGCACGTTCCACGGACTGATCACCCCGACCAGGCCCAACGGCACCCGGCGGGCCACACTGGACCGTCCCGGCTCCGACGGCAGGACCTGCCCGTGCGGTCGCGTGGGGAGCGCCGCGGCCTGCAGGAGTTCCTCCCGCGCGTCCGCGATCTCGAACTCCGCCTTGGCCCGTACGGCGCCTCCCTCGCGGATCAGCCAGCGGGCGACCTCGGCCCGGTGCTCCTCCAGCAACGCCGCCGCCCGCCGCAGTACCGCCGCGCGGTCGGCGGGCGGCGTGGCGGCCCAGCCCGGCTGCGCCCGGACGGCCTCGGCCGCCGCGCGGTCGACGTCCGCCGCGTCCGCGAGGTGGACGGTGGCGAGCGTCTTGCCCGTCGCCGGTTCGACGACGTCCACGGTGCCGCCCGTACCGGTGCCCCCGGCACCCGCGCGGCGGCCCTCGCCGGACAGCGGACCGGCGAGCGGATCAGCCCCGAGAAGGCTGGACATGGTTTCCTCCTGTCGGACTCCCGGCCGCGCCGGGCGCGGATCAGGCACGGTCGCGATGGCCCGTGACTCGCACGTCGATGAGGACGGGCTCGGTACCAGCGGCGGCCCAGGACACGGCCTCGGTCAGATGAGCGGTCGAACCCGCCCGTACCGAGGAGATGCCGAAGAACCCCGCGACACGGGTGAAATCGAGCTGGGGCGGCGCCAGGTCCAGCCCGTCCGGGCGGCGCTCCGAGCCGGTGGTGAGACCGAGGTACTCCGCGGCGGGCGTCAGGTCGAGCCGCGGCGGTGTGAGTTCCAGGCCGCCGGAGCCGCGCCGGCCCCCGGCGGTGCGCTGCCGTTCCCGCCGGACGACCGTCTCCTTGAGCGTGCGGTACTCGCCGTTGTTCATCACCACGAAGGTGACGGGCACCCGGTAGTGCGCCGCGCTCCACAGCCCCTGGAGCCCGAACAGCGTGCATCCGTCGCCGAGCACGGCCACCACCGGGCGGCTCGGGTCGCCCATCCGGGAGCCGACGGCGGCGCCGATGCCCGACCCCAGGCCGCCGCCGACGGTGTGCACGTACGACCGCGGCGCCTCCAGCGGCAGCACGGTACGCAGCAGGACCCCGCTGGTGATCGCCTCCTCCACCACGACGGCGTCCTCCGGGAGTCCCGCGGCGACGGCGTGCACGGCGGCGAGCGGGTCCAGCGGGGCCTCGCCGTAGGCGGACAGCGCCCGTTCGCGCACCAGGGCACGGCCGGCGGCGTGCACGCGCCCGGCGCGCTCGGTGCGCGACGGTGCCTCGGGTACCTTCCCGGCCAGCTGCCCCGCGAGCACCGCGAGCGTCTCCCTGATGCCGCCGACCAGCCCCAGCGACACCGGGAAGTTGCGCCCCGGCTCGCCCGGATCGTCGTCGAGCTGGACGACCTCGGTACCCGCCGGGATGGGCAGCCCCGGCTCGTAGTGGTGCGCCATGAACGCCCGGGTGCCGACGATGAGGACGACGTCGTGGCCCTCGAGCGAGCCGCGGATCGCGGAGTAGCGGGCGTCGAGCATGCCCGCGTAGAGCGGATGCACCGTGGGGAAGTCCACACGGTCGTGCATCGGCTGGTGGTAGACGGTGGCTCCGATCGCCTCCGCGACCGCCACCATCTCGGCCAGCGCGCCGTCGCGGCCCACCCCGTCACCGGCGACGATCGCCGGCCTGCGGGCGGCGGCCAGCCGGTCGGCGGCCTCCGGCCAGCCCGCGGCCGGACCCAGGCCGCGCAGCGTGGAGCGCGGCGCGGGCGGCTCGACCGGCGTCTCCTCCTCCAGCAGGTCCATCGGGATCGAGAGGAAGACCGGCCCCGCGGGCGGCTGCGCGGCGAGCGCGAACGCGCGGCGCAGCATGCCCGGGAGGTCGTGGGCGTGCTGGACGTCGAAGGTGTGCTTCACCGCCGCCCGGGCGATCCCCACCAGGTCACCGGAGAGCATCGGGTCCTGCGCCAGGTGCCGACGGTCCTGCTGGCCGGCCGTCACCACCAGGGGGACGCGCGAGCGCGTCGCGTTGAGCAGCCCCACCATGCCGTTGGCCAGTCCGGCGGCCACGTGCAGGCTGACGAAGGCGGGGCGGCCCGTGGCGCGCGCGTAGCCGTCGGCCATCGCCACCACGGACGCCTCCTGCACCCCGAGGACGTACCGCAGGTCGGGGGCCGCGGCGACGGCCTCCACGAAGGGGAGTTCGGTGGTGCCGGGGTTGCCGAAGACACGGGTCACGCCCTCGTCGCGCAGCACCTCCAGCATCGCCTCGATCGGTCTCACGACCCCGGCTCCGTCCGTCGGTCGCCGGACGTCGCGGCGCTGAACCGGCCCACCTTGTCGATGACGTCGTCGCTGTACAGCCGCATCGCCTGCTCGAAGGCGAACTCGGCCGCGTAGGCACGGAGCCGGTCCTCCGGCTCCTCGGCGAGGTTGATCATGTGCCGGTTCGCCACCACCGCCGGGGTCGCCAGCCGCTCGGCCGCGGAACGGACCGCGGCGTCCATCGACTTGGGGTCGACCACCTCGTCACAGACCAGCCGTGCCTCCGGCTCGTGCGCCCACAGTTTGCGGCCGGACAGGATGACCTGGCGGGACAGCCGCCCGCCGGCGAGGCTGGTCAGCCGCAGATTGGCCATCCCCGGCACGATGCCCTCCTGCGCGGCCGGCAGGCTGAGGTAGGCGTCGGCGGCGGCCACGACATGGTCCGCGGCGAACAGCAGCTGCATGCCACCGCCGATGGCGAAGGTGTCCACCGCGGCCACCCACGGCTTCTCCACCAGCGGGCGGGGCCAGCCGTCGTCGACCTGGACGCCCCGGATCAGCTTGTGGATGTAGCCGAGTTCGCGGCGGAGCAGGAAGTCCACGAACGAGATCCGGCCCTGGTGCAGATCGACCAGGTTGATCCCGGCGCAGAACACCCGGCGGCCCTGGTAGCGAGGATGGGTCATCCGGCCGCCGCGCAGCACCCCGACCCTGGTCCGCTCGTCGAGCAGGGCCAGGTCGACGGCGGTCTCCACGTCGTCGACGAGCTGGTTGTCCTCGGCGTTGAGGAAGCGCCCGTTGCACAGCGTCAGATGCGCCGCTCCGTCGATCCGTTCGAGCCGGACCGTGCCCAGTTCCAGCAGGCCCGTCCGCCCGAACTCGCCGAGCAGCGAACGGGCCCGCTGGGTCGGCCGCAGCATGGCCTGGAGCAGATGCGGGCCCGCCACCGGCGAACGGAGGATCTCCCGGAAGAAGATTCCCTGGTCGATCTCGCGCCCGTCCTTGTCGGCCTGGGCGTACGCGCGTTCCGCCGCCATCTGCGCCTCGGTCGGGGTGAGCCCGGGGAACGCCTCGGCAGCCGCGAACACCAGCTCCGACAGACCGCGTTGCTCCCGCAGCTCACCGGTCAGCACCTGGTAGACGCGTTCCGCGTGCAGGCGCAGGAAGACACCACGCGCCCGTCGCTGGTCGCGCAGCAGCTCCCCGGCGAGCCGCTGCTCGTCAGGACCGCGGTCGGGCTTGACCGGTAACTCCGCGAGCAGTTCCTCCGCTGCGGAGGTGTAGGTCATCAGGATGTTGGCATCGGCGAGCAGCGAGCCGCCGAAGACCGGTGCGGGGGTACGCCACCGCTGCTCCGTGCTGCCCACGGCGCTGACTGTCACGATCTGTACTCCTTCTGCTCGCGGGGGACGGGACGTGCGGGACGACGGGTCACCGCGGCGACGGGGTGAACTCGCCCCTGGCCCGGCGCAGCGTCCGGTCGCAGGCGGCGAGGTGCTTGCCCAGGGCCTCCTCGAAGGCGGTCACGCCGGCGTCGAGGACCAGCTGCCGCCGGATCGCCAGCTCCGCCGGGACGAGCCGGCCGAACCGCTCCGCCAGACGGGCCGCCACGGCCGCCGGGTCCTTGGCCGTCTCGTCGATCAGTTCGAGCTCCAGCGCCCGCTGTGCCGACACCTGGGCGCCGAACAGCACGAGCCGCCGGGCGCGCATGCCGCCGAGCTGGTTGGTGAGCCGGTGCACGGCCATCCCGGCCCAGACACCGCCGTCGTTGGCGGGTATGTCGATGCGTACTCCCGGGGCGCCGATGCGGAGGTCGCCGGTGAGCAGGACTTCGAACGCCGGACCGCTGCACACGCCCTCGACGATCACGATCCTCGCGGACCGGGTCTGCTCCAGCCGCCGCAGGGCCTTCTCCCAGCGGCTCACCAGGTCGATGCCGACGGCGCCCGGCCATTGCGTCGCCGTGTCCGTCCCGTGCAGCCGGATCACGGCGGTCGTCCCGCCCTCCGAGTCCTCCAGCCGGTCGCAGAGCGTGTTGATCTCCGCGACCAGTGGCGCGGACAGCGGACGGGAACTGTCGATGTCGAGCGTGGCGACCGGGGCGGGAGCCTGCGCGAGTTCTGCGGAAGACATGTCTGGTCCTACTCGTCTGGGTCGGGAGGGTGATCAGTAGCGGACGAGCGCGGTCTCGAGGGTCGAGCCGGGGCCCATCGTCATGAGGACGCCGTAGTCGCCCGGACGCGTGGCGCCCTCCCGCATCAGCTGCTCGTAGGAGAACAGGAAGGAGCCGCTGGAGAGGTTGCCGTAGTCGCGCAGCACGCTCGTGGTGTGCCGGACGTCGTGTCCGGTCAGCCCGAGGTTGACCGCCACCGAGTCGATGACCTTCTTGCCACCGGAGTGGATCAGCCAGTGGGCGATCTGACTGCGCCGCAGACCTGTTCCGTTCAGCAGGTTCCCGACCACCGTCTCGGCGTGGGCACCCACCACGTAGGGCACGTCCCGGTCGAGGAAGAAGCTGAACTTGCCCTGGTCGTCGTCCCAGTCGTACCGCATCGCGTCGACCGCGTCGGGGACGATGCAGCTGGCGTACTTCAGTACCTGCGGGCCGGGCCGCTCGACGCTCTGCGTGCCGTGCGAGACGGCGATCGCGGCGGCGCCGTCACCGAAGAGGCTGTTGACGACCGACGTCCGCATGGTGCCGTCGAACACGTAGGCGGCGGAGCAGACCTCGATGCACACCATCAGCGCGATCCGGCCCGGGTTGGCCGAGGCCCAGCCGGTGGTGGCGTTCAGGGCGTTGAGCCCGGCGTTGCAGCCCATCCCGACGACGTCGAGCCGGCTGCAGTCCGTGGGGATGCCCACCTCGCGGAGGAGCAGCGCGCTGAAGCCGGGGGTGAGGAGACCGGTCGACGACACACAGACGAGGTACCCGACGTCGCTGACCGCGGCGCCGATCTGTTTGAGACAGGACTGGAGCGCGCGGGCCCCCATCTCGGTGCCCCGCGCCTTGTGTTTGGCGAGCAGTTCGCCCTGGGTCTCCCCGCGGGGCCGGCCGTCGTCGCCGTACGGCGGCACGTTGAGGAAGCGTTTGTCGATGGCGCAGTTGAGGAACACCGAACGGATGCGCCGGTCCTGGATGTCGTAGAGGTCGAGGAGCTCCTCCTGCGTGTAGGAGGAATCCGGGTTCGAGGTGCCGACGCCCAGGATCGACGGACCGGTACGGGTCCTGGCCCAGGGTGCCTCGGCGTGTCGTATGTCGTCCTTCCGGACCGGATTTTCACTCAGGAGCATTCTGACCGCCCATTGCTGACAGCCGGCGGCGAATCACGCCGGTGCATCGGGAGTTCGGGAGAATCGGCTTGCGAGACGTTCCGTGGAAGCCGTGTCGCCAGCCTAGTCCGGAGAGGGGACACGATGTCATCCCTGTTCCGTGTGAACGCCGTCACCGCCCTCACTAGGGGGAGTAGGGGTGTGAATTGCGGAAAGGCCGATGAATCAGTGGGTTCGACGCAGGGGATGGACGTACGGGAAGCGGAAACGGTGGTCCTTCACCGCTGAGGGGGAGGGAATTCCCGCCCCCTACGTGAATCGTCCGGGCGTCCGGTATTTCCCGGATATCAGGTCGTCGTCGTCACTTCGTCGTCACGTCGCCGTCTGTCAGTCGTCCGGCGCACCACGACGTCGACACAGCGGGAAAGGGAGCTCCGCCGCCGCTCCTGGCCGGTCAGCGGCACAGGGAGGGGCCCTCCCGCGGAATCCCGGGGTCCGCCAAGTCGTCGCCCTCCAGGAAGACCGGCAGATCGGTGCGGTTCCGCACCCGGAGTTTCCGGTAGACCTGGGTCAGATGCTGCTCCACCGTGCTGACGGTGATACACAGCCGTTGCGCTATCTGCCGGTTGCTGTTGCCCTGCGCGGCGAGACTGCCCACCCGGTGCTCCGCCGCGCTGAGCTCGGCCGCGCGGTCTCCGCCGAGGAGCGCGCCCGGGGGCTGTGCCGCCGTCGTCCCGGCGAGTCCGGGCAGCAGCGAACGGGTCAGGCCCTCGGCCTGGCACTCGCGCGCCGCCCGCCAGGCGCGCCGGAGCGCGGGCCGGGCGCGTCGCGCGTCTCCGGTCGCGTGGTAGGCACTGCCGAGATCGGCCAGCGCGTGGGCCAGTTCGACCCGGTCGCCGGCCTGCCGCAGCGACTCCACTGCGTCCGTGAGCAGCGCGGGACGCTCGTGCGGCTCCAGCGAGGCGGCCAGATGCCGCAGGGTCCGGCCGAGGGCCCGCGCGTCGTCCGCGGGCAGGGCGTCGAGCTGCTCCTCCAGCAAGGCGCGCGCCTCGTCCCGGCGGCGCAGGCGCAGCAGGGCCTGCGCGGCGTCGATCCGCCACGGCAGGGCGCGGGGCCCGTCGTCGTCCCAGTCCCGCAGGAGCTGACCGCAGGTCTGGAAGTCGCTGAGCGCCGCGTAGGGCCGGTTCACCGCCAACTGGTACTGGCCGCGGGCCTGGAGGTACCGCAGCCCGAACGGTGTCTCCAGCAGTGCGCCCGGCACCGGCATCGCCAGGTGGGCGGCGGCGTCCTCGTACCGCCCCGTGCGGACGGCGGTGGTCAGCAGGCAGGCGAGCGGTGCGCCGACCAGGACGCCCCAGCTCGGCCGTGAGGTCTCGTCCAGTGCGCCGGCGGCGAACCGGGCCGCGGCCGGCAGGTCGCCGCGCAGCAGCGCCGCCTCGGCACGGGCCGCCCGCGGCAGCCCCGGCCATTCCGGGCCGTCCTGGAGGGCGGCGTCGTCGAGCATCGGCAGGCACCACGGCGCCGCCGTGGTGAGCCGCTCCGGCCGGGAGAGCGCCAGCAGTCCCAGGGAGATCCGGGAGAGCGGTTCCTCGGGGCGCAGGCCCTGCCAGAGGTGCTCGCCGGCCACGGCTTCGTCGCCCCGCACGGCCCGCAGCACGGTGCCGACGAGCGACGGCGGCCCGTCCGCCGGTGTGGCGGGCGGCGTGGCCCCGGCTCCCTTCCGCCTGCCCGGGTAGCAGAGTTCCAGGCAGGCGCGTACCTCGCGCAGGTCCGCCGCGTCCGGTCCCTCGGTCGTCGCGGAGAGTTGGCCGAGCGCCGATGCCGCCTCGTCGGGCCGGCCGTGCCAGAGCAGGTACTCCAGGGTGGCGAGGGCGTCGCGGTGGGCGAGGAGCCGCCGGTCGACGGCCTCGGTGAGCCGGCCGAGGTGACGGACCACCCGGGCGGGCTCGATCCGCCATTCGGCGTCGGCGAGCACCGCGCGGCTGACGGCCCGCTGGTGCTCGTCGTCGGCGATCGTGTGGGCGAGCTTGAGGCAGTCGAGGGCGAAGTCGATCCGGCCGTCGGCAGTGGCGCCGGCGGCGGATTCGCGGAGTACCGCCGCCGCCCAGGGTTGGGCGGGTTCCCCGGCGGCCACGAGGTGGTGGGCGATGTCGGTGGGTCGACCGCCCTCCGCGTGCAGCATGTGGGCGGCCCGCCGGTGCCGGGCGACCCGCTCCCGGGCGCCGAGGTCCCGGAGTACGGCCGCCCGCGCGGTGTGGTGGCGGTAGTGGCCCTGCCGGAGGATGCCGGAGTCCTCGAGCAGACCGACCAGCGCGCGGGCCTCGATTCCGCCGAGTCCGGACAGTCCGGCGACGTGTCCGGCCGGGGGAGTGCCGCCGAGTACGGCCGTCGCCCGCGCGACGGCCAGGGCGTCGGGTTCGATGCGGTGCAGGCAGCTCACGACGCGTTCGGCGAAGCGGTCCCCGACGACGAGGCCGGAGGGCGCCGCGGGCCCCGCCGTGCGGGCCGCGGCCTGCCAGTCCTCGGCCAGCGCCTGCACCAGCAGCGGGTTGCCTCCGGTCACGGCGAACGCGGGGGCGGCCAGGCTGTGCGCGACGTGCGGGTCCAACTCGTGTGCGAGGAGTGCCGCGACCCCGTCGCAGCCGAGCGGTTCGAGCCGGATCTGGTGGCAGTACGGATGGCGGGTCAGTTCCGTCCGTGGGGCGGGGGAGTCCGAGCCGGTCCTGTCCTGGTCGCCGAGGACCAGCATGATGCGGGAGCGACGCAGCCGGCGGGCGAGGAAGAGCAGGCACTGGAGGGATTCGGCGTCCGCGTGGTGGACGTCGTCGACACCGATCAGCAGCGGCTCGGCGTCGCTCATGTCGAGGAAGACGCGCGAGACCTCCTCCAGGGTGCGCGGGCTGATCCGTCCGTCGGTCCGTCCGGTGCCGGAGAGGGCGAGGCCGGCCCGCTGCGCGTACTCGGCGTCGGCTCCGTGCAGGAGTTGGCTGAGCAGCCCGAACGGCAGGTGCCGTTCGGCCGGCGAGGCGGCGGCGGCCAGGAAGCGCACCCGGTCGCCCGCGACCCGCTCGGAGAAGGCGTGCAGCAGTTCCGTCTTGCCGACGGCCACCGGGCCGCGGACGATCACGACGCTGCCGGCTCCGCCCAGACATTGGTCCAGCAGGCCGGAAAGCAGAGTGAGTTGGGGATCACGTTCGACCAGCACCATCCGTGTGCACCTCCTCCAGGCGCCCGTTCGCCCCTCAGCGACGGGCTGCGGCGTTCGGCGTGCCGGGCGCCGTGACCGTGTCAGTGTGCGGGAGATCGTCTGAAGGACTGCTGGACGTTCTCTCCCGGCCCCCGGGGACGGCGGGCGGGACGGCGGGCGCATGGCCGCGTGCACACGACCGACCGGCCGCGCCGGGGAGGTGCGCGGCCGGTCGGGTCGAACCGGGTGGCGAGGGAGGCGGTGCCGTGCGTCAGGGGCGCGAGCCCTCCCCGCCGACCGCCTCGGGACGCCGGCCCGGTGCGCCGCTCTGCGGGGCGACCGGTGCGGGTCCGAAGCTCGGGCCGCGGCGGGGCAGTACGAACAGCGCCACCAGTACGGCGACCACCAGCAGGCCGCTGTTGACCGTGAAGACCATGCCGTATCCCTCGGTGAGCCGGGCGCCGGGCGGGTCCGTGGCGGGCGCGCGGTCGGTCACGGCCAGGGCGATCGTGCTCATCGCCGCGAGACCGATGCTTCCGCCGATCTGGCGGGCGCTGTTCAGCAGGCCCGAGGCCATGCCGGCCTCGTTCGGGGCGACGCCCGCGGTGGCGGCGTTGGCGATCGGCACGAGGAGCGGCCCGATGCCGAAGCTGGTCACCAGCGACGGCCCCAGGACGTCGACGAGGAAGTTGCCGGTGGGCCGGATCTGACTGAACCAGAACATGCCGAGGGCGCCGACGACCCCGCCCACGATCAGCAGGGCGCGTGCCTCGAAGCGGGCCAGCAGCCTGACCGCGTACAACGAGCCGACGACCAGGCCCAGGCAGAACGGCAGGAACGCGAGACCGGCGGTCAGCGCGCCCATCCCGAGGACTTCCTGGAGGTAGAGGGAGACGAAGTAGAACGAGGTGAAGATGTTGATGGAGACCATCATCATGTAGATGTTCGCCCCGGACACGGACCGGTTGGTCAGGACACCGAGCCGCAGCAGGGGTTCCTTGGCCCGGGTGCCCTCGTAGGCGAAGAAGCCGGCGAGCAGGATCGCGGCGACGGCCAGCGAGCCGATGGTCGTCGTCGATCCCCAGCCCTCGATGTCCGTCCTGACCAGGGCGAAGACCAGCAGTGAGGTGCCGAGGGTGGCCAGCACGGCGCCGACGACGTCGAGGCGGCGCGCGGTGTCGCCCGCCCCTGCGGCCGGGACGTGACGCCCCGCCAGCCACAGCCCGACGAGCGCCAGCGGGACGTTGACGAGCATGACCCAGCGCCAGTTGATGTACTCCGTGAGCAGGCCGCCCACCACCACGCCGACGGCCGCGCCGCCCGCGGTGACGGCGCTGTACACACCGAGCGCCTTCCCGCGCCGGGGGCCGGCCGGGAAGCTCGTGGTGAGCACGGCGAGCGCCGCCGGGGCGATCAGCGCGGCGCCCACACCCTGGGCGGCGCGGGCGGCGATGAGCTGGCCCGGGCCCTGGGCGAGGCCGCCGAGCAGCGAGGTCACCCCGAACAGGGCCAGGCCGACGAACAGGAGTGGTCTGCGCCCGAACCGGTCGGCCGCCCGGCCGCCGAGGAGCAGGAGGCCGCCGAAGGTGAGTGTGTACGCGTTGACCACCCAGGAGAGCCCCGACTCGTCGAAGCCGAGCGCGGTCCGCATGGAGGGCAGGGCGACGTTCACCACCGAGACGTCCAGCGAGACCATGAGTTGGGCGATCGCGACCGTCCACAGCACCCCGCCGGGGCTCACGGGACGTTCCTCTCGTGCAGTATTTTTGTACATGTATAAATAGTAGCCACGCGGGGTGCCGCTGTCGAGCGGGATCAGCCCCCGGGGGCTGATCTCAGGGCCTGCCGGGTGGCCTTCGGCCGACAGGCTCTGAGGCGGTGCCGGGACGGGCCGCCGCGTCGAGCGCGCCGGTCAGTTCCGTGGTGGTCCGCACCGCCGCGCAGCAGCCCGCGGCCCATTCCAGTGCCGCCCGGTGCCGGCGGGCGTCGAAGTCGGCGACCGCGTCGGAGGCGAGGAAGACCTCCAGGTTGCGGTCGAAGGCGTCCAGAGCGGTCGTGACGCAGCTCAGATGCGCGTACACACCGCAGATGACCACCTGGTCACGCCCGGTGGCGCGCAGCTCCCGGTCCAGACCGGACCCCGAGAAGGCGCTGTACCGCCAGGCGGACACCACGACTCCGGAGGCGTCCGGCGCGACCTCCGGGACGATCGCCGCGTCCTCCAGCACGTCGTCGGGTCCCTTGCCCCAGAAGTCCGTGAGCAGGCCGCGCTCCCCGGGTGCCTGGGTCCCGGGCTGCACGGTGTGGATGACGGGCATCCGCAGCCGGCGGAACGCCCCGACCAGCGCCGTGGTGTTGGCGAGCAGGCCGGTCAGGGGGGCTTCTCCCCGGGTGTACGGCCGCAGGAAGTACCCCTGCATGTTCAGCAGGAGCAGCACCGCGCGGGCGGGGTCGGGAACCCAGTCGACCCGGTTCGCGGCGGAGTGTCCCGCCCCGGGCATCGGGTACGGGGCGATCACGGAGACGTCCATGGCTGTCCTCACCCTCCGGCGCGGGCGGCCGCGGTGGTCACGAGATGAAGTCGTAGGAGAGGAACCCGTTCTCCGCGTCCTCCGCCCATGACCCGTAGCGCCGCATGCCGTACAGCAGTGGCAGGGGGGAGCGCAGCGAGGTCACCAGGGTCACGCGGGCCATCACGATCGTGTGGTCGCCCACCGCCTGGTCTTCGGTGACCACGCAGTCGGCGATCGTGTGCGCGGCCTCCACCAGGTGCGGGCCGCCGTCCGTCGCGGCCACCCAGGGAATCCGATCGAAGCGGTCCGCCGCCCCGGAGCCGAACAGCTCGGCGGTGGAACGGGCGTGCTGGTGCAGCAGGTTCACGGAGAGTGTCCCGCCGGCCAGGACCGCCTCCAGGGTGGGGCTGTCGCGGCGCAGACAGACCAGGAGGGTCGGCGGGTCCAGGGCGACGCTGCACAGGGACGTGCACGTCATCCCCCAGGGGACGCCGTCCGGGGCCGTGGCCGTCACGACCGAGACACCGGTGGGGAATCCGGCCATCAGGCGGCGCAGATCGGCTTCGTACCGCTGGTGCGACATGGGTCCTCACTTGCGTCGGTCGGGCGTGACACGTACGGGCGGGGCCGGACGGCCGGGGGCGGACGACGGCCCTCCCGGACGCGGTGCCGGGAGGGCCGGGAGAGAGGTCGCCGGTCCCGGACGGCCGGAGTCCGGTCTCAGTAGTCCTCGGCCCCGGTGCCACCGCCGCTCTCGGCCTCCTTGGCGCGCGCCATGCCCCGGCTGGCGTTGAGCATGCGCCGGCCGATCTCCGGCGGGGCCTGGGTGCGCGACCACTCCTCGGCCGCGTCCATCCGCTCGCGGGTCATGTTGAAGCAGCGGTTCTCCCGCAGCCCGAACTTGTCCGCGTGCGCGATGAAGTCCACTTCCTTGCGGATGTACTCGTGGATGCGCTCGGCGGCGACCTCCGGCGCCAGCGTGCCCTGCTCGACGGACTCGCACAGCTCACGGGTCAGCGTGCCCATGCGGACGAAGGTCTCGCTGATCGGGAGGGGGGAGCCCGGGTGACCGGACCGCTCGGTCTCCAGGAAGACGTCGGGGTCGCCGGTCTCGCTGTACCGGTAGTAGGCGTCCTCGACCATCATGTTGCCGCTCATCGTGCCCAGCATCCAGGTCCGGTTGACCGCGTTCCACAGGTCGTAGTGGCCGAAGCCGACGAACGAGCTGTAGACGAGGTCGTCGTGGAAGTCGAACAGCCCCTGCTGCAGGGCCTCCACATGGGCGAAGCGCTCCCTGGACCAGTCACCGTCGCGGGAGGCGGCGATCAGCCGCCAGCCCAGCGCGTTGACCAGCTCCAGGGTGTTGGCCAGGCCGCGCGAGTACAACGCGTCGATGAACCCGGCGGCGTGCGAGGTCAGACAGAAGCGCTCACCGACGACCTGCCCGGCCGAGTACTGCAGCCGGCCCGTCGACACCCAAGGACGGACGGCCTTCGCGTCCTCGAACTGCCAGGCGATCTCGGGGAACCGCTTCAGGAAGTCCTCGAACTCCTGCTCCGGAGGGGTCGAGCCCTTCGGGTACTTCCGCGGGTCCAGGGTGAGCCCCACGCTGCACAGCGGGTTGCGTGCCGCGTCGTGGTTGTCGAACGGGATGACCCAGAGCCAGCCGCCGTCGAAGACGTGGTGCAGCGTCCCGTGGTGCCACGGGCTGGGCTGGTCGTGCGGCTGCGCCGTGGGCGAGTCGTCGAAGCGCTTCACCCCGATCATGTGCGTGAAGAGGCAGCGCGAGTGGGTCCGGGCCCGCGTCGGCGTCTCCCGGAGGCCGAACTTCTCCGCGAGCGGCGAGCGGAAACCGCTGCCGTCGACCACGTAGGAGGCGCGGAACTCCTCGCCGTGCTCGGTGCGCAGCACCGCGCCCTCGTCCGGGTCGATGTCGATGTCGGTGACCCGGGTGGCCAGCCGCGCGTCCGCGCCGTAGGAGAGCGCGACGTGGAACAGGTGCGCGTCGACGTCCTGCCGGAACAGGTGCGTCTCGGTGCGCAGTTCGAGCGGGACGACCAGCTGGTTGATCTCCTGCGGGTTCTGTGGCAGTCCCTCGCGGTGGTAGACGAAGCCGAAGTTCTGCTTCTGGCCGCAGTTGGGGGAGATCTCGTCGATGGTCCCCTTGTAGTTCGACAGCGCCTTGAGCTCGGGCACGTCGTAGCGCTTGGCGATGAGACGGGCCATGCCCGAGGTGTACGGGATGGTCGACTCGCCCACCGCGAAACGCGGGTGGGTGCCCGCGTCGAGGATGAGGGTCCTGACCCCGTTGCGGGCGAGCACCGCGCCCAGCATTCCCCCGGCCATGCCGCTGCCGAGGATCACCACGTCGTACCGGTCTTCCACCGCGGAGGCGGAGTTCTTGCCTGGCACCGGATTCTCCTTCACTGGACGGTCGGTCGGACGGGTCAGGCCTTGGTGGTCGCGGAGAGCGGGGGCTCCGGTACGAGGTCGTCGACCGAGATGTTCAGCGCGAGGTGCTTGCCGCGCAGACCACCCAGCAGGGTGACGAAGTCGGCCGCCGGGGTGTTCTTCTCCTCCGGGTCGATGATGGACTGGGCCAGCTTGTGGTAGTCCTCCTTCTTCAGTGAGCGGTCGTAGAAGCGCTCCACGAAGGAACGGACCTCGTTGAAGAAGCTCAGATAGGCGGTGGCGTAGCGCTTGAGCGCCACCTCCTCGATCTCCGGGTGCTGCAGCACCTTGTCGATGACCCGGGACAGGATGCTGCCCGCGGTCGTCGCCAGCGCGACACCGGTCGAGATGAGCGGGTCGACGAACGCCGCCGCGTCGCCGACGGCGGCCCAGCCCTTCCCGTAGACGGTCTGGTTCGTGTACGACCAGTCCCGGGCGCTGCGGAAACCGGCCGACTGACGTGCGTCCCGCAGCATGTGCTTCAGCTTCGTGGTCTTCTCGACCTCGTCACGGAAGAGCTGCTCCAGGTTCTGGTCGCTGTCGCCGGCGACCGAGCTCGGCGTCACGAAACCGACGCTGACCGTCCCCTTGTCGAGCGGGATTCCCCAGAACCAGCCGTTCTCGATGCCCTCGATCAGGATGTTGGTGAACTGGTCGCCCGGCAGCCGTTCGCAGTTGTCGAAGTACGTCCACACGGCGACGTTGCGGAGCTTGTCGTGCCAGTGGATCTCCGAGTACTTGCGGGTGAGGACACGCGCCTGACCCGACGCGTCCACCACCATCGAGGACGACGCCTCGTAGCTCCCCTTGCCGCCCCGCACCGTGAAGCGGACACCGGTCACCCGGCCGTCCTCGTCCTCCACCGGCTCCTTCACGGTGGCGTCCTCGACGACGAACGCCCCCAGCTCGCGGGCCCGGTCCAGGATCAGCGCGTCCAGGTCGGCGCGCCGGGTGTGGTAGGCGAACGGATAGTCGCCGCCGTCCACGAAGGAGAAGTCCCAGGCCGCCTGCTCGCTGCCCCACACGAACGTTCCGCCGTACTTGCGCTCGAAACCGCGCTGCTCCATCCGCTCGGTCAGGCCCATTTCCTCCATGGGGGCCATCACGACCGGAATGAGCGACTCGCCGACGTGGTAGCGAGGAAAACGCTCGCGGTCGAGAATCAGGACCTTGTGTCCCCGCTTGGCGAGAAGTCCGGCGGTGGTGGCACCGGCCGGCCCACCGCCGATAACGATGACATCGAATTCAGTGGGTATGCCGGTGAGAGTGGACGGCATGTGCGACCTTCCCGATCTGAAACGTGCCACATCCCGCCCCGAGCGGGCATCGCAGCACTGCGTTGGCTGGACTCCGCCAGGTTCGGGGACAGGCGCTGAACGCCTTCTGCACAGCTTCTGGACGCGTTCTTGGGAAATCCGGACCCCCGCTGGATTAGGGGCGGAAACAGTGGATCAGGGGAACGAACTAGGGGTTGTATTCGCCGTACCGCCCTTTCTAGCGTTACACCAGGTGTGCTCGCCGGGAACGGCCGGAAGGGTGCGCGAGCCGGAGGAAACGGCGCCGCCCGGCCCCCAGGTGCTGTGCCGACGGTGGAAACTCAAAGCAGGCAGGAGCGTGCGAGTGACGCAGGTCGAAGGCATCCGGCCACTTTCCGCAGTGCTGCGCGAGCACGCACTCGACCGGCCCGACAAGGTCGCGTTCGCCGACGAGGAACGACAGGTCACCTACGGCGGGCTGGAGACACGTACGGGGCGGCTCGCCGGCCACCTCGCCGGCCACGGACTCGGGCGCGGCGACCGGGTCGCGATCCTCCTCGGCAACTCCGTGACGACCGTCGAGAGCTATCTCGGCGTCACCCGGGCCGCCGCCGTCGGCGTCCCCGTCAACCCGCAGTCCTCGGACGCCGAGCTGGCCCATCAACTCGACGACAGCGGAGCCCGCTTCGTCATCACCGACGGCGCGCACCTCGAACAGGTCACCCGCCTGCGGCCCGGACGCACGCACCTCACGATCGTCCTCGCGCACGGCGAGGACCCCGACACCCTCGCCTTCGACGCGCTCGCCGGGACGGAGCCCGCCCAGGCGCCGCGAGACGACCTCGGACTCGACGAACCGGCCTGGATCCTCTACACCTCCGGCACCACGGGCCGCGCCAAGGGCGTCGTCTCCACCCAGCGCGGCTGCCTGTGGTCGGTCCGCTCCTCCTACCAGGGCGTCCTCGGACTCGCTGCGGAAGACAGGCTGTTGTGGCCGCTGCCGCTCTTCCACAGCCTGGCGCACATCCTCTGCGTCCTCGGCGTGACCCTCACCGGCGCCACCGCGCGCATCCTGCCGGGCTTCGGCGCCCGCGACGTCCTGGAGGCGCTGCGCTCCGAGCCGTACACCATGCTGCTCGGCGTCCCCTCGATGTACTTCCGGCTCCTCGAAGCGGTCGAGGAGTCCGGCCGCCCCGTCACCGGTCCCCGAGTCTGCCTGGTGACCGGTGCGGCCACCGGCGCGGCGCTCGCCGAGGCCGTCGAGAGGGTCCTCGGAGCGCCCTTGGTGAACAGCTACGGCAGCACCGAGACCTGCGGCGCCATCACCATGAGCCGCCCCGACGAGGTACGGGTCCCCGGCACCGTCGGGACCGTGGTGCCCGGCGCCCGGCTGCGGCTGGTCGATCCGCGCACCGGCCGGGACGTGCCGCCCGGCGAGGAGGGCGAGGTCCTGGTCGACAGCCCCGGCCTCATGGCCGGCTACCACGGCAGGCCGGAGGAGACCGCCGCCGCGTTGCGGGACGGCTGGTACCGCACCGGCGACCTGGCCCGCCGCGACGACGAGGGGCGGCTCGCCGTCACCGGGCGCGTGAAGGAACTGATCATCCGGGCCGGAGAGAACATCCAGCCCGGCGAGATCGAGGCGGTCCTGCGGACCGTGCCCGGCGTCCGGGACGTCGCCGTGACGGGCCGTCCGGACGAGGCCCTGGGCGAGGTACCGGTCGCCTACATCGTCGCCGAGCCCGAGGGCTGGTCGCCGGCCGCGGCGCTCGCCGCCTGCCGGGACCGGCTCAGCTACTTCAAGGTCCCCGTGGCGCTGTACGAGACCACCGCCCTGCCGCTCACCGGCTCGGGCAAGGTCAGCCGAGGACGGCTGGGGCGGCTCCCGGCCCGCCTGCGCGGCGTCGGGACGACCCACCACGACCACCTGTGGGAGACGGACTGGGTGCCGTGGGAGGACGGGGCGGACACCTCGGGGACCCGTCCCACGGCGCACCCGGACGGACAGCCGTCGGACATCCGCCCCGGTCCGGGCGGGGAACCGGGGCGCTGGGCCGTGATCGGCGGCCGGGAACCCGCCTTCGAGGAGGCGGTCCGGCGCGCGGGCGGCCAGACCGAGCACTGCGCCGACCCGGCGGCGGCACGCGCCGCGGGACCGTTCGACGGATACCTCCTGGCCGGACCCGCGCCCGCGAAGGACGCGCACGAAGGCCCCGGTGCGCCGGAGGACCGGGACGGCTCCGAAGACCCCGACGGCCTCCCCGGGTTCGCGGCCCTCGCCGCGGCCGGGCCGCCCCGCCGGACCATCGTCCTGACCCGGGGCGCGGTGGCGGTGCGTCCCGGCGAGCCGGTCGACCCGTCCGGCGCGGCCCGGCGCGCCTGGTTCCGCGCCCACGCCTCCGGCCGCCCCGGCCGCACGCTCCTCGTCGACCTCGAACCACCGGCCCCGGAAGGGGAGTCCGGGGCTCTGCCCGCCGCGGCCTGGGACACCCTGCTGACCGGGCTCGGCGAGGAGACGGAGTGCGCAGTCCGCGCGGGCACCGTCCACCTGCCGCGCCTCTCCCGGACGCGGGCGACGACCACGGCCGTCGAGCCCCCCGGACCGGCCGGCGATCAGCCGGAAGCCGCCCGGCCGGGAGTCACGGACGGCGACGCGGAGGCCGAAGCGGGCGGCGTGCGGACCGGACCCGCCGGAGCGCAGGCCGGACCCGCCGGTGCGGAAACCGAGGGCGGGGCCGGCCCGGAGGGGACGGTCCTCGTGACGGGTGCGGGCACCCCGCTGGCCCGCGTCCTGGCCGGCCACCTCGTCGCCGGCCACGGTGTCCGCTCGATCGCCCTCGCCGGCACCGGACCCACGGCCTCCCGCGAACTGGCCCGCGAACTGGCCGGGATGGGCGCCGAGGTCACGGTCCACACCGCGCGGGCGGACACCGAGGCGGGCGCCGCCGCGCTGCTCACCGCCGCCGCCGCGGGAGCGCCACTCGCCGCGATCGTGCATCCTCTCACCGGACCGGACGCCACGCGCGCCGCGGCCCACCTCATGGCCCTGACCGGCCGCGGCTCCCCGGCCCCGACACCCCTCACCCTCTGCGGCCCGCTCGGCGAGGGGCTCGCGCACGCCGGCTCTCCGGCACAGGCCGCCGCCGAAGCCCGCCTCGCCGCGCTCGCGCACGACGCGCCGCACACGACCCTCATCGGCCTCGTCCCCGGACCGGCCACCCCGGTCGAGTCCGCCACCGCCACCCCGGTCGTGCCCGGCGCGCTGGCGCTCACCGACCGAGAGACCGCCGACGCCTTCGACATCGGCCGGACGCTGCCCGGACCCGTCCTGGCGCTGCGCGTCGACCCCTGGCGCCTGCGCTCCGACCCGGCCGCCACCCGGCTGCGCACCCTGCTGCGCCCGCCCGCCTCCGGCGGCACCGGCACACCCGCCGCCGGCACCGCCGAGGCGGAGGCACTGCGGTCCGGGCTCGGTCGACTGCCCGGCCGGGCCCGCTCCCGCGCCCTCGTCGACCTGGTACGCGAGGAAGCGGCCCGCACCCTCGGACTCGCCGGACCGTCCCTCGTCGACACCACGCTCGCCTTCGTCCACCTGGGACTCACCTCCCTCACCGCGGTCGCCCTGCGCGACCGGCTCGCCGCCCGCACCGGACTGCGGCTGCCCGTCACCCTCGCCTTCGACCATCCGACGCCCGCCGCCGTCGCGGAGGTGCTCGCCCGGGACCTGTTCGGCCGCGCGGACGCCCCCGCGACCGCCGCCACCTGCGCCGCGCCCGCCGCCGACGACCCCGTCGTCCTGGTCGGCACGGCCTGCCGCTACCCCGGAGGCGTCGCCTCCCCCGAGGACCTGTGGCGACTCGTCGCCGACGGCCGCGACGCCATCGGCCCGTTCCCCACCGACCGCGGCTGGGACCTGGACCGGCTGCTCAGCGGTGACGGGACCGAACCGGGCACCAGCGCCACCGGCTCCGGAGGCTTCCTCGACGCTCCGGGCGACTTCGACGCCGGATTCTTCGGCATCAGCCCCCGCGAAGCGCTCGCCATGGACCCCCAGCAGCGCCTGCTCCTCGAAGTGGGCTGGGAGGCGATCGAACGCGCCGGCATCGACCCGCACACGCTCCGGCACACCGACACCGGCGTCTACGTCGGGCTGATGTTCCACGACTACGCCAAGAACCCGGGCGCCCTCCCCGAAGACCTGGAACGCCTCCTCGGCACCGGCACCGCCGGCAGCGTCGCCTCCGGACGCCTCGCCTACACCCTCGGCCTCAGCGGACCGGCGCTCACCGTCGACACCGCCTGCTCCTCCTCGCTCGTCGCCCTCCACCTGGCCGCCCAGGCGCTGCGCCGCGGCGAGTGCTCGCTGGCGCTGGCCGCCGGGGTCGCCGTGATGGCGACCCCGGGCACCTTCGTGGAGTTCAGCCGCCAGCACGGCCTCGCCGCCGACGGCCGCTGCAAGGCGTTCAGCTCGGACGCCGACGGCACCGGCTGGTCCGAGGGCGTCGGCGTGGTCGTCCTGGAACGCCTCTCCGACGCCCGCCGCCACGGGCACCCCGTGCTCGCCGTGCTCCGGGGCGGCGCGGTCAACCAGGACGGCGCGAGCAACGGCCTGACCGCGCCGAGCGGCCCCGCCCAGCAGCAGGTCATCCGCCGGGCCCTCGCCGACGCCGGCCTGTCACCCGCCGACGTGGACGCCGTCGAGGCGCACGGCACCGGCACCGTGCTCGGCGACCCGATCGAGGCCAACGCGCTCCTGGCCACCTACGGCCGGGAACGCGATCCGGCACGGCCGCTGCTGCTCGGATCGCTCAAGTCCAACATCGGCCACGCCCAGTCGGCGGCGGGGGTCGGCGCGGTCATCAAGATGGTCGAGGCGATCCGGCGCGGCGAACTGCCCCGCACCCTGCACGCCGACCGGCCCACCACGGCGGTGGACTGGGACGCGGGCGCCGTACGCCTGCTCCGGGAGCACACCCCCTGGCCGCGGAGCGGGAGCCCCCGCCGGGCCGCGGTGTCCTCGTTCGGCGTCAGCGGTACCAACGCCCACCTCATCCTCGAACAGGCCCCCGACCCGGTCCCCCTCCCGGCCTCCTCCCTCCAGGCCCCCGACCCGGCCCCCGGCGCCACGCCGTCGCGAGCCGCCGCCCCGGAGCCCCGGGCCGAACCGCCCGAGGTGCCCTTCGTGCTGTCGGCCCGGACACCGGCCGCGCTGCGGACCCGGGCCGCGCACCTCCTCGCCCGCCTGCGCGAGGACCCGGACCTCCCGCTCCCCGACCTCGCCGCCGCGCTGGCCACCACGCGGAGCGACTTCCCCCGCCGCGCCGCCTTCGTCGCGGCGGGGCGCGCCGAGCTCGAGCGCCGCCTCACGGTCGTCGCCGACAGCGACGCGAAGGCCGGAGCCGTCCCCGGCGGACTGGCCGTCGAGGGCGGACTGGCCCTCGCGTTCACCGGCCAGGGGAGCCAGCGGCCCGGCATGGGGAGGGAGCTGTACGCCGCGTATCCCGTCTTCGCCGAGGCGCTCGACGCGGCCCGCGCCGCGCTCGACCCGCACCTCGCACGGCCCCTGCGCGCGGTGATGTGGGCCGCCGAGGACACGCCGGAGGCCGCGCTGCTGGACCGTACCGACTTCACCCAGCCCGCGCTCTTCGCCCTGGAGACGGCGCTGTTCCGTCTCGTCGAGTCCTGGGGCGTCGTGCCCGATCTGGTCCTCGGGCATTCCGTCGGCGGCCTGACCGCCGCCCACGCGGCCGGAGTGCTGTCCCTTCCGGACGCGGCGTCGCTCGTCGCGGCCCGGGGCCGACTCATGGCGGCGTTGCCCGCCGGCGGAGCGATGGCCGCCCTGGAGGCGACGGAGGAGGAGGTCCGCACGGCCCTGGCAGGCATGCCGGGCACCGTCGAGATCGCCGCCGTCAACGGCCCGCGCGCCGTCGTGGTCTCCGGCGACGCGGACGCGGTCGACACCGTCGGCGACGGCTTCCGGGCCCGGGAGCGCCGGGTGACCCCGCTGCGGGTCAGCCACGCCTTCCACTCCCGTCACATGGACCCGATGCTGGACGACTTCCGTGCCGTGGCACGGACGGTGACCTTCCGGCCGCCGCTGATCCCGGTGGTCTCCGATGTGACAGGCCGGGTCGCCGAGTCGGCCCAGCTGTGCTCGCCCGACTACTGGGTGCGGCACGCACGCGAGGCCGTGCGCTTCGCCGACGCCGTACGCGCGCTCCCGGGCACGGGAACCGCCTCGCTTCTCGAGCTCGGTCCCGACGCCGTGCTGACCGCCATGGCGCGCGACTGCCTCGCGGACGGCGAACCGTTTCTGTGCGGCGGGTTGCGCCGCGGACGCCCCGAGGCCCGCACTCTGCTCGACGCGGTGACCCGGGCCCATGCCCACGGCGTACCGGTCGACTGGGTGGCGTTCTTCGCCGACCGGCCCGCACGACCGGTGGACCTGCCCGTCTACCCCTTCGAACACCGGCGTTACTGGCTCGCCTCACTGCCCGCGCCCCGGCCCGACGGCACCGGGACCCCCGCCCTCCCGGCCGCCGACCGGGCCACGACCGAGGCTGCCGGTCCCGGCGACGGCACCCGCCCCGGCACGGACACACCGCCGGGGCGGCGGCTGCGGACCGAGCTGGCCGCCCTCCCGGACGACCGGCGCGCGCACACCCTCCTCGACGTCGTCCGCACGGAGATCGCCGAGGTCGCCGGCTTCGAGGACCCCACGGACGTGGACCCGCGGCGCAGCATGAAGGACCTGGGACTCGACTCCGTGTCCGCCGTGGACCTGCGCAACCGCCTCGTCGCGCGGACCGCCGTGGACCTGCCCGCCTCCCTCGCGTTCGACCATCCGACGGCCGCCGCCATGGCCCGGCACCTGCTCGGCGAACTCCGGCCCGGCCTCGACGGCCCGCAGGCCGGGGACGACGGCGCGGGCGGCGGCCCGCGCACGGTCTTCGGCGAACTGGACCGGCTCGAGAACCGCCTCGAAGCGGAGCCCCTCGACGGCACGGCGCGAGACCGGATCGTCGCCCGCCTGCGCGCGCTGACCGCGCGCCTCGCCGACGGCCCGGCGGACCGACCGGCGAGCACGGACGGCGCGGATCTCGGAGAACTGATCGGGGCGGCCACCACCGACCAGCTCTTCGACCTCATCGACAACGAACTGAAGGGACCGTGACGTGACGGGCACCGAGGAGAAGCTGGTCGGCTATCTGAAGAAGGTCACCGCCGAACTGCACGACACCCGTCTGCGGCTGCAGCGGGCCGAGACGGCGAGCCGCGAACCGATCGCCATCATCGGCATGGCGTGCCGCTACCCGGGCGGGGTGCGCTCCCCCGAGGACCTGTGGCGGCTCGTACGGGAGGAGCGCGACGCGGTGTCCGGCTTCCCGACGAACCGCGGCTGGGACCTGGAGGAGATCTACGACCCCGACCCCGACCGGCCGGGGACCTGTTACGCCCGCGAGGGCGGGTTCCTGCACGACGCGGCGCTCTTCGACCCCGAGTTCTTCGGGGTGTCGCCCCGCGAGGCCCTGGCCATGGACCCGCAGCAGCGGCTCCTGCTGGAGACCTCCTGGGAGGTCTTCGAACGGGCCGGGATCGACCCCGAGGCGCTGCGCGGCAGTGACACCGGCGTCTTCACGGGCGTGGTGCACCACGACTACGCCACCCAGCAGGTCCCCGAAGCCGTCGAGCCCTACCTCGTCACCGGCCTCTCCGGCGGCGTGGCCTCCGGACGCATCTCGTACACCCTCGGATTCGAGGGGCCGGCGGTGACCGTCGACACCGCCTGCTCGTCGTCACTGGTGGCCCTGCACGCGGCGGCACAGGCCCTGCGGGCCGGCGAATGCGGGCTCGCACTGGCCGGCGGTGTGACGATCATGGCCACGCCGCGGGCCTTCCTCTCCTTCAGCCGACAACGGGGGCTCTCTCCCGACGGACGGTGCCGGGCCTTCGGAGCGGGAGCCGACGGCACGGGCTGGGCCGAGGGAGCCGGGATGCTCCTCGTGGAGCGGCTCTCCGACGCCCGGCGCCACGGCCACCCCGTCCTCGCACTGCTGCGCGGCGTCGCGGTCAACCAGGACGGTGCCTCCAACGGCCTGTCGGCGCCCAACGGCCCCTCGCAGCAGCGGGTCATCCGCAAGGCCCTGGCCCACGCCGGCCTGTCCGCCCGGGACGTGGACGTGGTGGAGGGGCACGGGACCGGGACCGCACTCGGCGACCCCATCGAGGCGCAGGCCCTGCTCGCCACCTACGGCCGCGAACGGACGCCCGGACAGCCCCTCTACCTCGGCTCGATGAAGTCGAACGTGGGCCACACGCAGGCCGCCGCCGGCGTGGGCGGAGTGATCAAGATGGTGGAGGCGATGCGGCACGGGGTCATGCCCCGGACGCTCCACGCCGAGGAGCCGTCACCCCACGTGGACTGGTCCGCCGGGGACGTCGAACTGCTGACGCGACGACGCGACTGGCCGCGTACGGACCGGCCGCGCCGCGCCGCCGTCTCCTCCTTCGGTATCAGCGGCACGAACGCCCATGTGATCCTGGAGGAGGCCACGGACGAGGACACCGCACCCCGCCCGGCCACCGCTCCCGCACCCCTCGTCCCCTGGCCGCTGTCCGCCCGCGACCCCCGGGCTCTGGACGAACGGGTCGGCGCGCTGCGGGCCTACGTGGGGGAGAACCCGGCCGACCCCGCCGACGTGGGAGCCTCGCTCGCCCGGCGCGCCGTCTTCCGGCACCGGGCCGTGCTCTTCGGCGGCGCCGAGGACCGGCCCCCGGTCACCGGGGTCGCCGCCTCGGGTGCCACCGCGGCGCTCTTCTCCGGGCAGGGCAGCCAACGGCCCGGGATGGGCAAGGAGCTGTACGCGACCTATCCCGTCTTCGCGCGGTCCTTCGACGAGATCGCCGAACTGACCGGCACACCGTTGCGGGAACTCGTCTTCGCGGCCGGGCCCGACGACGGCCGGCTCGACCGGACGGGCAACGCCCAGGTGGCGCTGTTCGCCGTGGAGGTCTCGCTCTTCCGCCTCGTCCGGTCGCTGGGCGTCGACGTCCAGGCCGTGGTGGGGCACTCCGTCGGCGAGGTGGCCGCGGCCCACGTCGCCGGTGTCCTGTCCCTCCCGGACGCCTGCCGCCTGGTAGAGGCCCGGGGCCGGCTGATGCAGCAACTGCCGCCCGGGGGAGCCATGGTGGCGGTCGAGCTCACCGAGGCCGAGGTCCGCGCCGAGCTGTCCGGCCTGGCCGGCCGGGTCGCGCTGGCGGCGGTGAACGGCCCGGCGTCGGTCGTGGTGTCGGGCGAGCGGGACGCCGTACTGACCCTCCTGGACGACTGGCGCCGACGGGGGCTGCGGACCACCCGGCTGAAGGTCAGTCACGCCTTCCACTCCCCGCTGATGGACCCCATGCTGGAGGACTTCCATGACGTCGTGGCAGGGCTGGAACTACGGGAGCCAGCGCTGGCCGGCCTTCCCCCCGAGGTCGTGGACACCGACTACTGGGTACGGCACGTCCGGCGCCCGGTGCGCTTCGCGGAGGCGGTGGAACGCGCCCGCGCCCACGGCGCGGTGCGCTGGCTGGAGGTGGGGCCCGGCGGGGTCCTGACCGCTCTCACACAGAAGATCGTCCCCGAGGCCGACGAGCAGGTCTTCGCCGCCGCCCTGCGCTCCGACCGCCCCGAAGGCGACTCCTTCCTCACGGCGTTGGCCCGGCTCCACGTCGACGGCGCGACGGTCGACTGGACCCGTCTGACCGAGGGGCGCGCCACCCTCGCGGACCTGCCCACCTACCCCTTCCAGCGGCAGCACTACTGGCTGGAGGACCCGCCCGGCCCCACGATCCTGCCGAGCACGCCCATCCCGCCCGCCACGCGTGGCCTGCCCGCCGACCGCGCTCCCGCCGCCGCGCACACCCCCACCACCGGCCCCGCGCCCCTGACGGACACGGCGACGCCCGCCCCGCCCGCTCCCACGGCCCCGGCCGACGACCCCGCGCGGACGCCGGCCCTCCGCCGCCTCGCCGGCCTCGCCGGCACGGCACGCGCGGACGCCCTGCGCGAACTCCTGCGCGCGGAGGCATCGGAGACCCTCGGCCACTCCTCACCCGCGACGGTCACCGCGGACCGCTCCTTCCAGGAACTCGGCTTCGACTCGCTCACCGCGATCGAGCTGCGCAACCGCCTCGGCGGAACCCTCGGCCTGCGACTTCCCCGCACACTCGTCTTCGACCATCCCGACCTGGACGCGCTCACGGCCTTCGTCGGGGCCCGGCTGGAGGAGGCCGCCGCCGGGCCCGTCCCGCGCGGCGCGCTCGACCCGGACCGGCAGGACGCCGAGGAGGGCGCCGGACTGCTCACCGCGCTCTTCACGCAGGCGGCCCGGGACGGACGACTCGCCCAGGCAGGTGCGATGATCGAGTCCGCCGCCCTGATGCGACGCACCTTCTCCGACCCCTCGCAGGCGGTGACCCGCACCGCCCCGGTCCGGTTCGGCCCCCGAGGCTCCCGGCCCACGGTCGTCTGCCTGCCCGCCTTCAGCGCGATCTCCGGTGCTCACGTCTACGCCCGGTTCGCCGCCGGCTTCGGCGACGCCTGGCGGGTGGCGGCCCTCCCGCACCCCGGATTCCTGCCGGGCGAACCCCTGCCCGCGTCCGTCGACGCCCTGGCCGAACTGCACGCACGGACGGCACTCGACCTGGCGCAGGGAGCTCCGCTGCTCCTCGTCGGCCGTTCCGCCGGAGGCTGGGTCGCCCACGCGGTCGCCGACGCGCTGGAACGCCACGGCACGGTCCCCGCCGGGGTCGCCCTCCTCGACACCCCGGCCTGCGCGGACGACCCGCGTGGCCGGGACGTGATGGTCCGCGGCATGCTGGAGCGGGAGAGCCGGCTCGTGTCGCTCGACGACCACCGGCTGACCGGCATGGGGGCCTACGCCCGCCTCTTCAGGGAATGGAAACCGCAGCCGATCAGCGCGCCCACCCTGCTCGTGCACGCCGCCGCACCGTACGGGAAGACCGAGGAACGGATCGCCTCCTGGCACCTGCAGCACGAGGCCGCGGAGGTGACCGGCGACCACTTCACCATGCTCGAGGAACACTCCGCCACGACGGCCCAGGCGGTCGAACGCTGGGCGAACTCCCTGCTGCCGGGCGCCGGAGACTGACGGACGCCGGGGCGCCCGCGCCCCGGCGGCGCTCCGGACCTCCCCCGGAGGCACCCCCGGGCGACCGGCGGCCCCTGCACCGGCCCCTGCACCGGCCCTCTCCACCGGACGTCTCGCGGCACGGCCCCTCGCGGACCGTGCCGCGACGGGTGCCCGCACCGCACCTCCTCCGGTCCGACGGTCCTCCGGGCTTCGGCCCGCCAAGGGTCCTGGCCCGGCCGTTCCCCAGCGCGTAACGTGACGGTGTATGAGCATGCACGTCACCGTGCGCCCCGCCCGCGGCCCGGGGGAGCCGCGCCCGCTCGGCCACCCCGCCCGGTGCTTCGTGTCCCCGCCGCGCGAAGAACCGGGAGAGCCGTGAAGATCCTCATCAGCGCCGACATGGAAGGCGCCACCGGAGTCACCTGGCCCGCCGACGTGCTCCCCGGCACCCCCCAGTGGGAGCGGTGCCGCGCCCTGTTCACCTCCGACGTCAACGCGGCGGTGCTCGGCTTCTTCGACGGCGGCGCCACCGAGGTACTCGTCAACGAGGCGCACTGGACCATGCGCAACCTCCTCCTGGAACGGCTCGACGAGCGGGCCGAGATGCTCACCGGACGGCACAAGGCGCTCTCCATGGTCGAGGGCGTACAGCACGGCGACGTCGACGGCATCGCCTTCGTCGGCTACCACACGGGGGCGGGCGCCGAGGGGGTGCTCGCCCACACCTATCTCGCCAACTCCCTCACCGGCGTATGGCTCGACGGCGAGCGCGCCGGAGAGGGCCACCTCAACGCCCACGTCGTCGCCGAGTACGGAGTGCCCGTCATCCTCGTCACCGGCGACGACCTGACCTGCGAGGACGCGCTCGGCTACGCACCCGAGGCCCACAAGGTCGCCGTGAAGGACCATGTGTCGCGGTACGCGGCCGTCTGCCGCACCCCCAGCCGTACCGCGTCCGAGATCCGCGCGGCGGCCAAGGCCGCGACCGCCCTCGCCGTACGCCACGAGCCGGTCCGGGGCGGCCCGTTCACCATGGAGCTCGAGTTCGACGCCGAGCACCTGGCGGGCGCCGCCACGATCGTGCCCGGCGTGGCGCGCGTCGCGGAGCGCCGGGTCGCCTACTCCGCCCCCACCATGTACGAGAGCATCCGCACGTTCAAAGCGGTCACGACCATCGTCTCGGCCGCGGTGGAGGAACAGTATGGCTGAATCGGTCACACGCACCGAGGGGACGGCGGCGACGGTCGACGCCACGGCGCTCGACGAGGTGGTGACCTTCACCTCCGAACTGATCCGGATCGACACCACCAACCGAGGCGACGGCGACTGCCGCGAGCGACCCGCGGCCGAGTACGTCGCCGAACGCCTCGCCGCCGCCGGCCTGGACCCCGTCCTCCTGGAACGCACACCCGGCCGCACCAACGTCGTCGCCCGGATCGCGGGCACCGACCCGTCCGCCGACGCCCTGCTCGTCCACGGACACCTCGACGTGGTCCCGGCCGAGCCCGGCGACTGGACCCGGCACCCCTTCTCGGGCGAGATCCACGACGGAGCCGTCTGGGGACGCGGCGCCGTCGACATGAAGAACATGGACGCGATGGTCCTCGCCGTCGCCCGCTGCTGGGCCCGCCAGGGCATCCGCCCCCGCCGCGACATCGTCCTCGCCTACACCGCCGACGAGGAGGCCAGCGCCGAGGACGGCTCCGGCTTCCTCGCCGACCACCACCCCGAGCTCTTCGAAGGCTGCACGGAAGGCATCGGCGAATCCGGGGCGTTCAGCTTCCACCCCGACCCGGACACGACGCTCTACCCGATCGCCGCCGGCGAGCGCGGCACCGCCTGGATCAAGCTCACCGCCCACGGCAGGGCCGGGCACGGTTCCAAGGTCAACACGGCCAACGCCGTCACCCGGCTCGCGTCCGCCGTCGCCCGCATCGGCACCCACCGCTGGCCCGTCCGGCTCACCCCGACCGTCCGCGCCGCCCTGGGCGAACTCGCCGCCGTCTACGGCGTCGAGACCGACGGACACGCGCCCGCCCTCGACACGGACGCCCTCCTCGAACGCCTCGGCCCGGCCGCCGCCCTCGTCGAACCCACCCTCCGCAACAGCGCCAACCCGACCATGCTGGAAGCAGGTTCCAAGGTCAACGTCATCCCCGGCCGTGCCGTCGCGTACATCGACGGACGGACGCTGCCCGGCTGCGACGAGGAGTTCGCCGAGACGCTGGACCGTCTCACCGGCCCCTACGTCGACTGGCGCTTCCACCACCGCGAGGTCGCCCTGCAGTCCCCCGTCGACTCACCGACCTTCGCGAAGCTCCGCGCCGCCGTGGAGCACTTCGACCCGGACGGCCACGTCGTCCCGTTCAGCATGTCCGGCGGCACCGACGCCAAGCAGTTCTCCCGGCTCGGCATCACCGGCTACGGCTTCTCCCCGCTCAAGCTGCCCCCCGGCCTGGACTACGGTGCGATGTTCCACGGAGTCGACGAACGGGTGCCCGTCGACGCCCTCCACTTCGGCATCCGGGTCCTCGACCACTATCTCAAGTCCGCGTAAGGGGAGTCGACATGGTACCCACCGGCCGATACGGCAGCTGGCCGTCACCCATCGGCGCCGCCCTCGCCGCCTCCCGCGACGGCCGTCCCGAATACGTCGGCACCGTCGGCGACGAGGTGTGGTGGACCGCGCCGCGCCCCACCGAGGGAGGCCGCCGCGCCCTCGTCCGCCGGCGGGCCGACGGCACGGAGGAGTCGGTGCTCCCCGCACCGTGGAACATCCGCAGCCGCGTCATGGAGTACGGCGGCCGGCCCTGGGCCGGCGTGCCACGCGACGGCGACGGCCCCCTCCTCGTCTTCAGTCACCTGACCGACCAGCGGCTGTACGCCCACGCACCCGACGGCGGCGCGGCACCCCGCCCGCTCACCCCCGTCTCGGCGACCGGCGGCGGGCTGCGCTGGGCCGACCCGGTCATCCACCCCGACCGCGGCGAGGTCTGGTGTGTCCTGGAGGAGTTCACCGGCCCCGCGCCCACCGACGTACGCCGGGTCCTCGCCGCCGTCCCCCTGGACGGTTCGGCGGCCGACGCGCGGTCCGCCGTACGGGAACTCACCGACGACCGCGACCGCTTCGTCACCGGCCCCCGCCTCTCCCCGGACGGGCGACAGGTCGCCTGGATCGCCTGGGACCACCCGCGGATGCCCTGGGACGGCACCGAGGTACGGCTAGCCGACGTCACCGCCGACGGCGCCTTCGCCGACACCAGGACCGTCGCCGGCGGCCCTGAGGAGTCGGTCGCCCAGGTCGACTGGACCGCCGACGGCCGACTGCTCCACGTCAGCGACCGCAGCGGCTGGTGGAACCTCTACCGCTCCGCCCCCGACGGCGAGTCCGTCGCGCTCTGCCCACGACCGGAGGAGTTCGGCGGCCCCCTGTGGAAGATCGGCCAGGAATGGTTCCACCCCCTCGACGACGGCCTGGTCGCCGTCATCCACGGCAAGGGCGCCACCACCCTCGGCATACTCGACCCGGAGAGCGGCGAACTCGTGGACGCGCCCGGCCCCTGGACCGACTGGGCACCGGCCCTGGGCGCGCACGGCACGCGCGTCGTCGGCATCGCGGCCAGCCCCCGCAGTGCCTACGAGATCGTCGAACTGGACACCCGTACCGGCCGGACCCGCGTCGTCGGCTCGCAACACGACGACCCCGTCGACCCCGCCTACTATCCCGAGCCCCAGATCCGCACCTTCACCGGCCCGGACGACCGCGAGATCCACGCCCACGTCTACCCGCCCCACAACCCCGACCGGATCGCCCCCGACGACGAACTGCCCCCCTACGTGGTGTGGGCACACGGCGGCCCGACCGGCCACGCCCCGCTCGTCCTCGACCTGGAGATCGCCTACTTCACCTCCCGGGGCATCGGCGTCGCCGAGGTCAACTACGGCGGTTCGACCGGATACGGCCGGGAGTACCGTGAACGGCTCCGGGAGCAGTGGGGGGTCGTCGACGTCGAGGACTGCGCCGCCGTCGCCGGAGCGCTCGCCTCCGAGGGCACCGCCGACCCCGCCCGCCTCGCGATCCGCGGTGGCAGCGCGGGCGGCTGGACCACGGCGGCCTCCCTCGTCGCCGCCGACCTCTACGCCTGCGGCACGATCATCTACCCCATCCTCGACCTGCTCGGCTGGGCCACCGACGAGACCCACGACTTCGAGTCCCGCTACCTCGACTCCCTGATCGGACCGCTCGACGAGGTACCCGCCCGCTACCGGGATCGCTCGCCGATCCACCACGTCGAACGGATCTCGGCCCCCTTCCTGCTGCTCCAGGGCCTCGACGACGTGATCTGCCCGCCCGCCCAGAGCGAACGCTTCCTCGCCCGCATGGCCGGGCGGGGCATCCCCCACGCCTACCTCGCCTTCGAGGGCGAGGGCCACGGTTTCCGCCTCGCCGGGACCATGACCCGTGCCCTGGAAGCCGAACTTTCCCTCTACGCGCAGACCTTCGGCATCGACCGGCCCGACGTCCCGCTCCTGGAGCTGCGCAAGTGACACCCGGACCCGGCGGTCCCGGACTCGGCGGACGCCCGCGCGCCCGCCCCGGGCCGGGCACACGGCGTCGCCCTCGGAGGCCGCCCGCTACGCGGTGACGAGGCCCGCGTACCCCGGGCGGACGACCTCGTCGATCAGGCGTCGCCGCTCGGGCAGCGGCAGGAACGCCGCGTCGAGGGCGGCGACCGTGAACTCCTCGAACACCTCGGGCCCGTAGCCGAAGGCGTCGGCCATGTGCTGGAACTCCTCGCTCATGGTCGTGCCGGAGACCAGCCGGTTGTCCGTGTTGAGCGTGACCCGGAACCCGAGCCGGCGCAGCTCCTCGATCGGGTGCGAGGCGTAGTCCTTGGCCGCGCCCGTCTGGAGGTTGGAGGTCGGGCAGACCTCCAGGGCGACGCGGTTGTCGCGCACGTACGCCGCGAGGTGCCCGAGCGTCCCGTCCTCCGCGATGTCGTCCGTGATGCGCACCCCGTGACCGACCCGTTCGGCCCCGCAGACCTGCACGGCCTCGTGGATCGACTCCGCGCCGACGGCCTCGCCCGCGTGGATGGTGAAGTGGCAGTTGTTCCGCTTCAGGTACTGGAAGGCGGGGAGGTGGCGGGCCGGCGGGTTGCCGATCTCGCCGCCGGCGATGTCGAAGCCGGCCACACCGTTCTCGCGGTGGGCCACCGTGAGACGCGCGATCTCCAGCGAACGGTCGGTGTGACGCATACCCGTCAGCAGCGCCCGGACGGTGATCCGCCCGTCGGTACGGCGCTCGCCCTCACGGAAGCCGTCGTTCACGGCCTCGACCACCTCGTCGAGGCTCAGCCCGCCCTCCAGGTGCTGCTCGGGGGCATAGCGGATCTCCGCGTAGACGACCCCGTCGGCCGCCAGGTCCTCGGCGCACTCGGTCGCGATCCGGAAGAGCGCCGCACGGGTCTGCATCACGGCGCAGGTGTGGGCGAAGGTCTCCAGGTACCGCTCCAGCGAACCGGAGTCGGCGGCGTTCCGGAACCACACCGCGAGCGCGGCCGGGTCCTCCGTCGGCAGCGCGGTGTAGCCGCAGGCGCGTGCCAGCTCGACGATGGTGGCGGGCCGCAGACCACCGTCGAGGTGATCGTGCAGGACGGCCTTGGGGGCCCGCCTGATCCACTCGGCGACAGGGGAGGTGGCGGGAGACGCGGTAGCGCTGGGGAGGTTGTCAGACAAGTGCATGGCGCGGAAGTGTACGCCACGGAGCGCCTCCGGCGCTGTGACGGTGGCGACAGAGCACCCTCGTGACGTCCCGGGCGTCGTGTGCGGATCAGTTCGACTGGAGGACCGGAAGGGCCGGGGCACCCGTCGGGAGCATGTGCTTGGCCGCCAGGACCGGAGTCGGTCCGACCCGCACCACCTGCGTGACCAGCACCGCCGGGGTGTCCGCGGGGCGTCCGAGCTGCTTGCCGCGCCGCTGGCCGAGCAGGGTCGCCGTCACGGCGCTGTGTGCCTCCAGCGGCACCCCGCGCGAGGCGGCGGCGAGCACCGCGAGCATCGAGACGCGCTCCGGGGCGGACTCCTCGCGCAGTGCGCGGGCGAACTCCGGATGGGCCGCCTCCAGCACGTCCTCGTCGGCGGCCCACTCGTGGCTGAGCGCCGCCGCCGCGCCGTCCCCGGTCAGCAGGGACTCCCAGAAGCGCAGCTCCGCGCGGGCGGGGGCGAGCAGGTGCTGGGTGGTGAAGTCGGTCGGCTCCTCGACCGTCCGCAGCAGGGCGCTCACCCGCAGCGGCGTACCCGCGCCGATCAGTTCCTCCAGCGGCTGGATGTGCTCGAAGCCGCGCCGCGGGGGATGGTCGTTGACGGTCCTGCCCACTCCGCGCCGCACCGACAGCAGGCCGTCCTCCTGGAGCAGCAGCAGCGCCTCGCGCAGTGCGGGCCGGCTCACGCCGAGTTCCGCCGCCAGCCTCGGTTCCGAGGGCAGGGTGGAGCCCGGCGGATAGACGCCGTCGTGGATGGCGTCCGCGATCCGCTCGTAGAGCACCACGACCGGCCGTCGTCGCTGTCCGGTGACTGCCACTGCCACTTCCCCTTCTCGCCCGCCTTGTCGGCCCGTCGATGGACGGGGCCGCCCTGTTCCCGCAGGCGACGTCGTTTCCGTGTCACCGGAACGCAGTCTCGCTCGGTGACGCGCGTAGAGTCCATTCAGGCGCAGTTTCCCTGTCTGACAAGTGAGGTCATGGGGGTGTTCGAGTCGCCCGCGTTCCCGTCCTCACCCGTAGGGCCCCCACGCCGCCCTCTCACCCGTACGGCCCCGTTCACCGCCCCGCCCTCGTACGTGGCCCGCCATCCTGGCCCCATGACGGCGGGCCACGTACGAGGGAAAGAGGGTCGGGCATGAGGCGCGGTGGGACAGCGGGCAGGGACCGGGCCTCGTACGGGTCCGGTCGGCCGTACGGCCCCGGGGGCGCCCGGTTTCCGGGCCACGCGGCACGGCGGCGCGCATGAGGCGGGCGTGGTGCTTCGGCGCGGGCGTGGCGATGGCGTTCGCCGCGGTGGCGGCCACCTCCGGAGAGGCGGTGGCCGCGGACGAGGACCCGGCCATGCCGGACTTCCTGGGCCGGAGCCTCTGGCGGGTCTTCACCACCCTCGACCACCGCACCCGCCTCGACGTCCACGACGTGAGCGGGCGCGACCGGCGCGTGCTGTGGCCGCCGAGCTGGCAGGTGTGTACCCAGTACCCGTCGACCGGCGTCGTGCTCGACCGGCGGGCGACGGCCGTCATCGGAGTCGTGAAGAAGGGCGAGACCTGCCCGCCGAAGGTGACCTCGGCCCGCCGCTGAGCCGGGAGCGTCAGCCGTGGCCCGCTATCCTGAACCCGTGTCCGACGTCCCTGACCTGTACCTCACCGCCGGTCCGCGCGTCGGACTGCGGCCCTTTCTCCCGGAGGACGCCGCGGAGTTCACCGCCCGTGCGCGCGAGAGCCGTGCGCTGCACCATCCGTGGCTCTTCCCACCCGAGCACCACGCGACGTACGCGGTGTACGCCCGCGTCCTCACCGAGGACCCCGCACGGGCCGGATTCCTCGTCTGCGACCGGGCGGCCCACGGCCGGATCGCCGGCTTCGTGAACATCAACGACATCGTCCGCGGCGCCTTCCTCAGCGGCGCTCTCGGCTACGGCGTCTTCGCCCACGCGGCCGGACGCGGCCTGCTCACCCAGGCGCTGTCCCTGCTCCTCCCGTACGCCTTCGGGCCGTTGGGCCTGCATCGCCTGGAGGCCGACATCCAGCCCGCCAACACGGCTTCCCGTGCCCTGGTCCGCAGGGCGGGCTTCCGACCGGAGGGCTTCTCACCGGCGATGCTCCACATCGACGGCGCCTGGCGCGACCACGAACGCTGGGCGATCACGGCCCCGCCGCCCCCGGGATAGCCCGCACACCGAGGGCCTCGTCCCGAAGCCGCCGGCACGGAGCTCCCGGCGCGGAGCCGGCGTGCTCCCGGCCGGAACGTCGGTCAGCGCTTGCGGTTGATCTTCATCGTGTCCATGTCCGTCACCGTCGACTTCAGCGGGCCGTGGGCGTGCCCCAGGTCCCGGAGCGCGGCCTCCGCCCGGTCCTCCGCGATCGCCGCCGCCATCTCCTCGCCGTCCTCCACGTCCGAGACGACCACGAGCCGGTACGAGAAGTGCCTGAGCGTCCGGTCGTACGCCAGGGACCCCTCCCGCGTGAACCGCATCGCCGACAGACCGTGCGCCTCCACCTCGGCGAGCAGCCGTGACCGGCTGTCCTCCGACAGGCCGTCGAACGTACCCCGCACGATCACCCGGTAGGTGTGCTGCGTCCCCATGACTCGCGTCCTCACATGCTCGCCGCGGGCCGGCCCGCGGCATCGAGGATCCAGCCTACGGCGGGCCGGGGGAACCGCGCCCGGAATATCGAGCCGGCCGACTCCGCCCGGTCCCGGCCGTCTCGTCCACACCGACATCGGCACCTCCCCGGCCCGCCGTCCCCGGTCTCCGGCCGACCGCCGCGGGGACCGGCGTCGCCGCGCTCCCCACCACGCCGCCCGGGGCGGGCTTCACCGAAGACGGACACCCGGAGCCCCTGGTCAGCCGAGCAACCGCCGTGTTCCATGGGCGACATGACGACCGTACGACGTGCCGTACTGACCCTGCCCGCGGCCCCGCTGGGCCCGGACAACCCCCTGCCCGCGCTGCGAACCCTCGCCACACCGCACGACGTCGACGCACGCGCCACCGCGGACATGTCGCGCGAGATGGTCCGGCAGCTGGACGGCGCACCCCTGCGCACCCTGCTGCCGACACGGATCCGTGACGGATACGGACGCGAGCGCGTCCCCACCGGCCTCGACACCCTGGTGATCGAGAACGACCGACTGCGGGCCACCGTGCTCCCCGGACTCGGCGGCCGGGTCCACTCCCTGCTCCACAAGCCCACCGGTCGCGAACTGGTCCACCGCAACCCGGTGTTCCAGCCCGCCGCCTTCGCGCTCAACGGCGCCTGGTTCGCCGGGGGCATCGAGTGGAACATCGGCGCACCCGGCCACACGACCCTGGCCTGCGCGCCGCTGCACGCGGCGATCGTCCCGGCCCCCGACGGCGGCGAGATGCTCCGGCTGTGGGAGTGGGAACGCCTGCGCGACCTGCCGTTCCAGGTCGACCTGTGGTTGCCCGAGGACTCCGACTTCCTGCACGTCGGCATACGCGTCCGCAATCCGCACGAACGGGCCGTGCCCGTCTACTGGTGGTCCAACACCGCCGTCCCCGAGGACCGAAGGGTCCTCGCGCCCGCCGACACGGCCTGGCGCCAGGACACCGAGCTCGGCCTGCGCCGTGTCCCCGTCCCGCGTGCCGAGGACGGCACCGACCACACCCGCCCGCCGCACAGCGGCCTGCCCGCCGACCACTTCTACGACCTCCCCGACGGCCGGCGGCGCTGGATCGCCGCCTTGGACGACAGCGGCACGGGGCTCGTCCAGACCTCGACCGACCTGCTGCGCGGACGCAAACTCTTCGTCTGGGGCTCGGCGCCCGGCGGACGGCGCTGGCAGCGTTGGCTCACCGAGCCGGGCACGCCCGGCTACGCGGAGATCCAGGCCGGTCTCGCCCGGACACAGCGGGAGAACGTCACACTGGACGGCGGGGAGGAACTGAGCTGGCTGGAGGTCTACGGCCCGCTCGCCGCAGACCCGGCCGCGGTGCACGGGGAGAACTGGCCGGACGCCCGGTCTGAGGTGGAGCGCCGCCTGGACGAGGTCCTGCCGCGTGCCGCCGTGGACGGCGCGTACGAGGCATGGCGCGGCGGGCCGGCGGACGCCGCGCCCGTGACCGTGCTGTCCACCGGATCGGGCTGGGGCGCGCTCGAAGCCCTGCGTGCCGGACATGACCTGCCCGGCACGCCGTTCCCCGCGTCGACACTCGACGAGGAGCAGAAGCCCTGGCTGGAACTGCTGCGCACCGGCGTCCTCCCGCCCTGGGGGCGGTCCGCGGTGCCCGGCCCGTCCCTCGTCGCGGACGCGTGGCGGGACATGCTGGAGACCGCGCCGGCGGAACCCTGGACCGAATACCACCTGGGTCTCGCGCAGTGGCACGCCGGCGATCTCGCCCAGGCCGTCCGCAGCTGGGAACGCGGCCTCGGCCGTGCCACCGTACGCTGGCCGCTGCTGTACTGCCTCGCCGTGGCCGACCAGGAGGGCGGGCATCCGGTGCGCGCCGCCGAGCGTTTCGCGGAGGCGTTCGACAGCCTGCCCGAGGACGAGGAGACGGTGACGGCGCCGCTCGGCCGCGAGGTGCTCGCCGCGCACCTCGCCGTCGGGGACGTCACGCGGGCGCGCGCCCTGTGGCACCGGCTGCCGGAGCGGGCCCGGGAGCGCGGGGCCTTCCGGTTCCTGGAGGCCCGCCTGCTCCTCGCTGAAGGCCGGCCGGACGAGGCCCGTACCGTCTTCGACGAGGGCTTCGAGGTGGCGGACCTGCGCGAGGGCGCCGAAGAGCTGGGCGAACTCTGGTCGGCCCTGACCGACGCCCCGCTTCCGGAACGCTACGACTTCCGGATGTGTCCCTGAGGGCTGACCCTCGCCGAGGTGCCGGCCCCGGCGAGGGCCGGGAGCGGTGGGGGAGCTGCGGCGGGTCAGGAGCGGCGGTCGACGTACTCGAAGACCGTGCCGTCCGGGTGGATCGCGATCAGGTTGCGGCCCACCGGGGTCGGCACCGGCCCGGCGACGACCTTGGCCCCCGCCCCGGTCAGTGAGGTGAACGCGGCGTCCACGTCCTCGACGGAGATGGTCGCCGCCACCTTGCGCAGGATCTCCAGCTCCGCCTCCGGGCCGCTCATCAGGAGGAAGCAGCCGACCGCCGCGACCGACACGCCACCGCGCTCGAAACGCTGGGCCGTGCCGCCGGTGAGCCGTTCGTAGAAGGCCACGGACGTATCGAGATCATCGACGCAGATACGCAGCGTGGTGCCAAGAATCTCCATACGAAACAGCCTAGTTGAAGAGCTCGGTCAGGACACCCGGCACAGGATCTCGCCGTGCGGCACCAGGAACCAGCCGTCCTCGCACCGGTTCCACTCCCGCCATGCCTCGGCGATCTCCGCCAGCTGCCCGGAGGTGGCGTGGCCGCCGTCCACCGCGAGGCGTGCGTACACGGACTCGGTCGTCCGCTCCGCCCAGAGACCGCTCCACCAGGCCCGCTCCTCCGGTCGGGCGAAGCACCAGGTGGCGGCCGTAGTCACGATCTCCGTGAAGCCGGCCTCGCGCGCCCAGGAGAACAGGCGCCGGCCCGCGTCCGGTTCGCCGCCGTTGGCCCGCGCCACCCGCCGGTACAGGTCCTGCCACGCGTCCAGCGCCGGGGTCGCGGGGTACCAGACGAAGCCCCCGTAGTCGCTGTCCCGCGCGGCGACCACTCCGCCGGGGCGGCACACCCGTCGCATCTCGCGTAGGGCCCGGACCGGGTCCCCGACGTGCTGCAGGACCTGGTGGGCGTGGACGACGTCGAAGGAGTCGTCGGGAAAGTCCAGGGCATGGACGTCCGCCACCGTGAACTCCACGTTTCCCAGGCCCCGTTCGGCGGCGGCGGCGCGTGCCTGCCGCAGTATGCCCTCCGCCGCGTCCACCCCGGTCACCCGGCCGGGCGCGACCAGTGCGGCGAGATCGGCCGTGATGGTGCCCGGCCCGCAGCCGACGTCCAGGACGTCCAGCCCCGGTCGCAGTTCCGGAATCAGATACGCGGCCGAGTTCGCCGCGGTGCGCCACGTGTGCGACCGCAGTACCGACTCGTGGTGACCGTGCGTGTAGACGGCCGTCTCACCGGGGGTGGACTGTTCCGAGGCATGCGTCATGACCGGACTCCCTCGTATGGGTGGGTAGGCCACGGTACGCCCGCGCGCCGCATAGTGAGACCTCCATCTCAGGATGCGGGCACGGGATGCGGCGTGAACAGCGACAGGGCTTCGGGAGAGGGGATCTCACGAGACCGGCCTGCAAGCCCGGACAGGAAGCCCAGCACGGAGGCGACGCGGAAACAGTGCGCAGCGGTACGCGAAGGCGTGCCGCCGACCGGGATGTCAGCCGCGAGGCAGGCACAGTTCCCAGCGAACCTCGCCGTCCTGCCGGACGTCCGTGGGGGAGAGCCCGGCCGCGGCGGCGACGGCCGCCGAGGCGCGGTGGGCGGGGTGCACGTGGGCGACGACCAGGGTCACGTCCCTCGTACGCAGCCAGGCGACCAGCGTCCGCGCGGCTTCGGAGGCGAACCCCCTGCCCTGCCAGTCGGTACCCACCACCCAGGCGACCTCGGCCGAGCGACCGCCCGAAGGCGACGTGGGCGCGGCCGGAAACAGCGTCGCCTGGACGGTTCCCGTGAGCACGCTCTCCGCGTGCGACCGCAGCACCCAGTTGCACCAGGACACCTCAGGATCGGGTGAACCGGCGAGCATCCGCGCGTACCGCGCCCGCAGCGCGTCCTCACTCGCGGGAGCGTCGCCGATGAAGGTGTGGAGCGACGGATCTCCGAGCACCACGGCCATCTCGGCGGCATGCTCGATCCGCAGCGGCTCCAGATCGAGGCGCTCGCTCCGGAGAGGGACGGTGACGTGGTCGCTCATGCGTTCCTGCCCATGCGCTCATCCGAGCAGAAACCGGGCGGACTGGTCAACGTCGGCCCCACTCTTTCATCCTCAGCGTCAAGGAGCCTCGATCGGCTGCGCCCGGCAGGGACGGGAGTCGGGTGGGTCAGCGCGGTGCGGCACCGGGGCGAGCGAGGCGGGTCACGTCTGGCGCCAGGTCCGCCAGGGGCGGGCGGCGGCCCCGCAGGGCCGGAGCGCGCGCGGGCCGCGTCAGCGGGCCGCCTTGATCAAGTAAAGAAACTCTGAACAGCTCACCGGGAACAAGGCGTTGACCTCATCGTGATCAAGGAGCTGTTGGGACACGCCCACGTCCGACTCCGCCTCCAACGCCAAGCCATCGACACCCTCAGCACCGCGCTCGGCAGCCCGGAGACCACCGAGACGGCACGCTCCGACGGCGATGAACCGCCGCCCTCGTCCGCTGACGTTGCCGTCAACTACTGCCGTCATGACGCCCAGAAGCCCCGCCGGAGGTTGATCCGACGGGGCTTCTGTATATCTTCGCGAAGCTATTGAGCCGAAACTGATGGGTTTCCTACTGGATCGTGTAGCGGACGTGGCGGCCGTGGAAGTAGCCGGACACGATGTGGGGTTGGCGCTGTCGGCGGTGTAGGAAGCGGCGGGTTTCGCGGGCGAGGTCGTCGGTCGAGGTGGCGCGGGCCGCGTGGATGTGGTGTTTGAGGTCGGCGTTCAGCAGCGCGTCGGGGTTGAGTTCAGGGCTGTAGCCGGGCATCAGGTGCAGCTCGATCCGCTCGGCGTTCTCGACGGCCACTCCTTGACGGCCTTGCTGCGATGGACCGGGTGCCGGTCGACGATGACATGAACCTTCCGGCGGGCCTGCGCGGCGAGGCGGTCCAGGAACGCGCAGAACACCTTCGCGGTGAACTTCCCGGGGAAGACGGTGAACCACAGCGCGCCCCGCGAAGCGACCGCGGACATGATGTTGACCCTGAAGCGGCGGCCGTTGACCCGCACGATCGGGGTGTGCCCGGCGGGGGCCCAGGAGCGTCCGGGCGGAGCGCTGTCGGACCGCAGGCCGCACTGGTCGGCCCAGACCAGCTCGGCCTTCTCCCGTCGGGCCCGCGCGGCGATCGCCGGGTACTCCTCCTCCAGCCAGGCCCGCACCTGTGCGTCCTGCTGCCGGTAGGAGCGGCGGGCGGGACGCTGCGGCGTGAAGCCATGCCGACGCAGCCATTTGCCCACCCCCTGTTCCGTCATCGACACCCCACACACCAGCCGGATCAAGGCTCTCGTCGAGGCACGGGTCCA
The DNA here is from genome assembly GCF_035994945.1 of Streptomyces sp. NBC_01216. Classification (NCBI taxonomy): domain Bacteria; kingdom Bacillati; phylum Actinomycetota; class Actinomycetes; order Kitasatosporales; family Streptomycetaceae; genus Streptomyces; species Streptomyces sp. NBC_01216. The sequence continues at coordinate 1,028,392 of NZ_CP108677.1, read as the reverse complement.
CATCACCCCGCTCTGCCCCAGGTCGGCCGGGGTGTAGTCCCGCATCGCCCGCAACACCGCACCGCGTGCGGAGCTATCGAGCAACTCGCCTTTCCCCGCCCGCGATTCACGCTCCGCCGCCAGCAGCGCCGGCCTCCCACCAGCCTTGAAGGCCCGCCACCAGGTGCCCACCGACCGCTCGGACACCCCGAACATCACCGCGGCCCGGCCATACGTCGCCACCCGCCCCGACTCCAGCGCCGCAACCACCCGCAGCCGAAGATCCTCCTGCGCATCCGGCGACAGCCGACGCATATCCCCACCCTCGATCACACCCGATCAACGACCAGGCAACCGATGAGTTTCGGCTCAATAACACCAGTACCGCGCCTCGGTCCGACCCTACGAAGTGGTTCGCTGTGTCGGCGGGCGCGCGCGGCCCGCGACAGCGGGCCGCCTTGACACCCAGTAAAGAAACTCTGAGCATCGCAGGCACCGGACAAGGCACCGGATCGGCTCCGAGGGCCGCACGCGGGCCGGTGATCCTGGAGTGAGGGCGCGGGCGCCTTGACGCCTCCCCACAGTGAAGGATGCCTCGAACTCGGCACCATCAAAGAGCTGTTGGGCCACGCCCGCATCGGCGCCACCGCCACAGCCTACGCCCACGTACGCCTCCAGAGGCAGGCCCTCGACACCCTCAGCGCGACTCTCGACCGCCCCTGGTGTCCGCCGCCGTTGCCGTCAGCTACTGCCGTCAGGGGGGTACATAACTGCAGATATCAACCACGAGACCAACCTACCCATTCGCTAGCGCGAATGGGTAGGTTGGTCTCGCAAAGGGGCACGCCGCCGACCCGGCCAAGCTGTGCGCTTCAGCCCTCGAAACCCTGGCCACGGTCAAGCAATTCACCGGCAGCCTCGACCGCCTCGTTCAAGCCGCCTACGGTGGCCTGCGAACCTGGGAGTGCGGTGTCTTCTACTCGGTAAAGTCCGCCGCCTAGGGGGATAATGTGAATCTCACGAGATCCTTGCATACCGAGATTCACGCTAAGCCTCAATACCCCATGACTAAGATTCGGAAAGAGGCGCCGGAAGCGACCATCGGCATGCACCGCCGCCACGAGAGGGCGCTCTTCTTCGAAGATATCCGAATTAAGCAGCCAGTCCCACTGAGTCGGGATCGGGTCACCCGCCTCTCGCGCCGCGGCAAGTCGAGTCAGCGCCATGAACGAAAAGTTCTCTGCGAATTCTACTACCGGCATACCATCGCGCCACGCTGCAGACGCAGCAACCAGGGTGGCGAGATCGCTGGTCGCGCCTTCCGCCCAGACGAACCGACCCTCCTGGATTCCAACAAAGAAGGCCCTGTCGGATTCGGCGAGCCAAACCTGGATCTTGCCACGACTCGACTCCATCTGCGCGGTGTAGATCAACCCCGCACCAGCCTCGGCTTGGCTGCAAATTCTTCCCAGGTCAAGGCCCCTACTGTTCGCCTCGTAGGCCACGGCCGACGAGAGTGAGCCAAACTCTTGAATCTCCGGATAGAGACTAGGGTTGATCTCGCCCATTACTATCACGCCGTCCACATGTTCAATCTATGAAGGGTCGGATTCTGCCGAATGATCCCCAATCAGGCTCGGGTACCGAGAATTCAACGAGGGATCCGTTTTTGCCTGGTCGGTAGAATTTCACAGTATCCCATGAACGCCCACCGTGAACGACCGATCTTGCGATCATTCCCATCTCGATATCGGTGGCATAGGGGTGGCCCGGCTTGAGCCCGTCCCTTGCGGCATCAGCGAAAGATCCAACCCCCTTCATATTCACATGAAGGATATTACCGGTATCCCTGATAGCGGCCTCTACCGGCCCTTGCCAATCCTCGACCCCGCCAAAGTGCTTATAGTCCATCTTTTCGGCCCACTCATAGGTCCCCTCGGCCTTCTGCCCAAGCGCCACATTGCAGTTGTGAACCAGGACTGGAGTAGCCCCCGCCACCACATAGTACGTGTGGAGGTCGGAGACGGTGAGGTTGTGGACGGTGGCGCCCTGGCTGGTCCAGCGCTGGACCGAGGAGACCTGGACGTAGGTGCCGGCGCTGGTCTGGAGCCACTGGCCCGACTTCAGGTCGGTGGCGTCGATCCACTTGCCGATTTCCGGAACCCAGAAGGGGTGGCCGTCGGTCGCGGTGACCTGAGCGGTCTTCGTGCCCTTGTTGCCGTCGGTGTCGATGGTGATCTTGACGAGGTGCTTGAGGCCCTCGCCCTTGATCTCGGCGGTGACGGTCTCGATCCGGGTCTCCCCGGTCTTCTCGTCGGTCGCGACGACCTTGTCGCCGGTCTTGACCTTGTCGATCGGCTTGGTGGTGCCGTCGGCCATCAGGACCTTCGTGCCCGGCACGAAGCTGTTGTCGGGGCAGGAGCCAGCGCCGTCGGCCTTGCCGGAGTTACCGCCGCCGCTCGATCCACCCTCACCGCGGGAGGAGCCGCCGGAGCTGCCGCCGGGCTTGCTGTCGCCGTCCTTGCTGCCGCCGCCCCCCTTGCCCGAGCCGGCCTGGGATGACGCCTTGGGCGCGGCCTTGGCCTGGGCCTGCTTCTGGACCGGGTTTCCGGTCTTCTTGGTTGAGTTGGCCGCCTTGCTGCTGGTGGTCTTGGCCTTGTCGGCGGCCTTCTTCTTGGCCGCCTGGGCCGCCTTCTTGGCCTTCTCGATGGCCGCCTTCTTGGCTGCGAGGGCTGTTTCCTCCGCTGCCTTGGCGACCTTGAGGACTATTTCGGCGGCCTTCTTCGCCGCGCGGAACGCCTTGATGGCGCTGATGGTGCGGTCGATGGCCCGCAGTACCGAGGGGATCTTGCCGAGCCTGGTCCACGGGATGGCGCCGATGATCAGGCTGCCGCAGGACCACATGTCGCCACCGAAGCAGGCCATGGCGTCGTTGATGCCGATGAAGTCCTTCAGTGTCGCCCAGGCGATCGAGAGGATCACCGAGCTGAGGGACTTGCCCTGCATCGCCTGTGCCTGGGCGACCTCCGCCGCCGACAGGCCCGCGCCCGCGAGGGCGGCGGCCCGCTCCGACGCGGTCAGGCTGATCGCCAGGCCGGTCGGGTCGGAGTGGGTGACGGGGTTGTTGTGGGCGTAGGTGTAGCCGTTGGACTGCAGCGGGTCGTTCAGGTCGAGCATCGGGTCGGCGGACAGGAAGCGCCCCACGACCGGGTCGTACAGCCGGGCGCCCAACGGCTGGTAGCCGGAGGCGTCGTCGCGTGTGCCGCCGAGGAATCCGGCGTGGCTCTTGAGGGCGCCCGCCGTGGCCGCGGTTCCCCGCTGGTTGCCGAAGGCGTCCTGCTTGCGGATCTGCACGGCCATGCCACTGCCGAGGAAGACCTCCGCGTACGGGCTGCCCTGGTGGTCGGTCGTGAGCGCGACCAGCCGCTGGGAGCCGGTGCCCTCGGCGTAGCGCATGACCGCTCCACCGGGGGCGGAGTAGGTGCGCTGGGTGCTGACGAGGACGCCGCCCTGTTGGACGGTGACCTCGGCCTCGCCCAGGTGCAGCGTGGCCTGCTTGCCCTTGATGGTCAGCAGATGGCTGCCGTCGGGGCCGTAGATGTGACGGGTGTCGTTCTGCGGCGCCCACGATTGCGCGGCGGAGTCGCCGTCACACGCGGTGAGCACGACCGGCGTTCCGCTCGTGTCCACACCGCCCTGTACCGCGAGGCACAGTCCGGAGGCGAGGTGCGTGAGCTGACCGCCGGTGTTGCGCTTGAGTTCCTGTCCGGCCGAGCCGTCGCACTTCTGGATCCGCAGCGCGGACCCGGCCGTGTGTGCGGCGGGCTGCAGACACCAGGTGTCGAAGGCCGACAGGGTGCCCCGGTCGGGGTCGGCCTGCGTCGCGCCCGGAGAGGGAGTGAAGGCGAACTTCTGCGCCAGCGAGGAGTTGCAGGCGTAGAGCTGGACCGGCTGACCGGCCACCGCGAGACTCGACTTGACGTCGAGGCACTTGTCGGCCAGGCCCACGTACGGGGTCTTGCCGCCCGTGCCCTGGCCGGTGATCCGGTCGACCTGGCCGTCGTAGGTCCAGGTCAGTTCCTGCTTGTCGCCGTTCTGGAGCGAGGTGACGGACTTGGTCTCACCCGTCAGCTCGTACAGACGCTCTGCTTCGGACGTGACCTGCGCGCCCGCGGGGGTGGTGTAGCTCTTGGTGACCTTGGTCAGGGTGTGCGGCTGGCTCTTCGCCGCACCGACACCGTACTGGTAGGTGGTGGTGGCGTCCTTGGCGGTGGCGCCGGTGAGATCCTTCTCGGTCAGCTTGGTGCGGTTGCCGAGCAGGTCGTACTCGTACTCCTGCCAGTAGCCGGAGCTGTCGCCGCCGGCCGCCACGGTGGCGGCGGACGGTGCCGTGCCACAGGCCGTCTGGTCCTTGGAGGTCCAGGCCGTCTTCAGCTGGCCGAGCGGGTCGTAGGCGAAGCACTGACGCTCCTCGATCCCGACGGACTTCTCCTGGACCGAGGTGACGTTGCCGGCCGGGTCGTAGGTGTAGGCCCGGTGGGAGACCAGGTTGCCACCGACCAGGCTCTTGTCGCCGGTCTGCTCCCGGTACACCTGCTGGTCCCTGAGCTCTCCGCTGCCCTCCTCATAGGTGTTCTGGGTCCATACGCGATAGGGCTGCGCGCCGAGCGTGGAGCGCATGACCTGGCCGTAGGGGGAGTAGACGGTCTCGGCGCCGTACCAGTCCTTGCCCGAGACCGAGAGCGGCATGCCCTCTTCGTCGTAGCGGACGACGATCTTCTCGGCGGGCAGAGCGCCGACCGCGGGAAGGTTCGTCCCCTTCAGCTGCCCGGTGTCCGAATACGTGCTCTCGTACGTGTACTCCCTGGCGAGGCCCCAGGTATCGGCGAGGGAGTGCGGCAGGCTGAGAGTGGTCGAGGTCGGCTGGTAGTCGGTCGTGTAGCCGTTGACCTTCTGGGTGTATGCCTGGCCGTCGGTGTAGCGGGTGGCGGAGGCGGGCATGCCCTTGCCGCCGGCGACGGTGTCGTAGGTGAGGTCGGAGAGGACGTCACCGTCGGCGTCGTTCAGGCGCTGCTGCGTCGGCCGCGACAGCTTGTCGTAGCCGTTCCAGACCGTGACGCCACGGGCGTTGGTCGTGGTGAGCGGACGACCGCGGTGGTCGTACGTCGTCCGTGTGGTGCCCGAATCGGGGTCCGTGGCCGTCTCCATACGACCGCGATGGTCATAGGTCCAGGACCATGAGTGCGTGGGATCGGCGGAGGGGGTGGCCTTCACCAGCTGCCCGCGCGCGTCGAACTGGTAGCGCGTCGAGGTGATGCCGCCGGGAGCCGCGGGGTTGAACGTGTCCACGCGCGAGGTGCGGCCGAGCGCGTCGGTGTAGATGCGGTACGACGAAGTTCCCTGCGGGTTGATCACCTTGGACCAGTCGGTGCCGTACTCGTACCGGGTGGCCCGCTCGGCGAACTCCTGGGAGACGGTCTCCGTACCCCCGTCGGCCACGGTGTTCAGCCAGGGTGTCTCCGACACCACGCGGCCGAGACCGTCGTAGGCGTATCGGGTGATGTTGGGTACCACGGTGTCGGACTCGGGCTTGAACAGCTCCCCGGGCCTGACCTCGTCGGTGTGGTAGGCGTTGTACGTCTCCCAGATCTCACCGGACTGGTTGTAGTGGGTGTCCGTGATCAGCCAGCCGTCGCCGGTGGCTTCCTCCTGCGTCTGCCGCTCACGGCCGAGGCCGTCGTAGATGGTGACGGACTGCTCCACGCGGTCCTTGTGACCGCGCGTGAACGTGCTGACGTAAGGGGGAGTGCGGGTGGTCTTGCCCGGGTCGTCCGGGTCGGCCGGCTTGATCGGGGGAATGGTGTAGACGGCCCGGAAGTCCGGCACCGATCCGGGCGAGGGAGCACGGCCCGGCGCCCACGCCTCCGCGAGACGGCCCAGGGAGTCGTATGTGGCCTCGCTGGTGTGTCCGTTGGCGTCGGTCGTCTTCAGTGTGACCGCCCGGCCCGGCTCCAGCTCCTGGACCTGGGTGTGCCCGAGGGCGTTCGCCTGGGTGACCTTGAAGACCTGCCCGGTGGGCGGGTCGTAGGTGATCGTGGAGGACTCGCCGTCCGGATCGGTGGCGCGGGTGACCCGGCCGATGGCGTCGAAGCCGGTGGTGCCCGCGGACTGGAAACCGCTGCCGTCACCCTTGAGCGACCAGGACTCGGTGGCCAGGCCACGGGTCGAGGCGGCGGGCGCGGTGCCGTAGGCGGCGCCGTCGTAGGCGGTGCGGGTGGCGCCGCTCAGGGTGGTGAGGTCGCTCCAGTTCGCGTTCGCGCACAGCGTGGGCGAGACGAGGACCTGCTTCGTGAGACCGATGATGTTCCGGTCGGTCCGGTGCAGGTACTCGGACTTGACGCAGGACTCGTCACCGGTCTTGCCGGTGTCACCCTCGGACTCCACCAGGGTCGGCAGACCGTACGTCGGCTCGAAGGTGGTCGTCGTCCGGATCTGGCGCAGGGTGCGCGGGTCGTCGGCGTTCGTGCCCGAGGACTTCGTGGAGGACACCGTCCGCGGCTCGGTCACGCGCCAGGCCCGCAGCGGGGGCAGGCCGTCACCGCGGTCCCGACGGGCCAGCTCGGTCGCCTCGGGAGTCGTGACGCTGCGTGTCAGCCAGTCGGTGTCGGCGTCGGTCGCCTCGGTGTAGGTGAGTTGCTCGGCGACCCGGCCGGCGAAGGGCTCTTCGTCCTTGGCGATCTCGGTGCCGGTGATGTCGTTGACCGGGACGGTGTCGCCCAGGCCGCGGAAGTAGCGGGTGACGGCCTTCGTCGGCTTGCTGCCGGTGGCCGCGTTCTCCGAACCCGTGATGACCGTGGTCTGCTCGAAGCCCGCGAACTGCGAGTACGTGCGGGTCGACTTCTTGGAGAACTCGCCCTGGGCGAGCTTCCAGCCGGCGTTCTTGTACCCGTATGTCGTCGTCGTCGGGTACGCGTCGTCGATGTTCGGGAGTTCCTCGATGCTGGAGACCACGTACTTGTGGAACCAGTCGATGTCCTCGACCTCGGGGTCCGGGTTCCAGAACGACGGGTAGCAGAGCTCCGTGTTCGCCTTGAGCCCCGCCGTGTCCGTCTTGGACGGCAGGCCGACACCGGATGCGCACTTACCGGTGATGGGCCGGTAGGTGACGAAGGTCTCGCCGCCGTACTCGTTGATCACACGGCCGATCCGCAGCCGGGAGAAGCCCGGACGCTCCGGGTGCACCGCCGTGACACGGTTGGGCATGTCATCGGTGTTGTGCTCGAACCGGACCGGATTGAGAGTGACGGGATCGTCCGTCAGGCCGTTGCGGCCGTAGCCGGTGCGCTGGATCGACTCCAGCCACAGGGCCGTGTTCGGTCCGGTCTTCAGCTCGGCGAAGCTCTGGGCGAGCTGGTACTGGTCGACGGCCTGGCGGGCGGTGGTGCCGGGCAGGCGCTGGGCCGACGTGGTGATCTTGTCCAGGCGCTTGCGGGTCCAGAACGTCGGACCGGCGTTCCAGCACTTCTTGCCGGCCTCACAGCGCAGGTCGGCCGGGGTGTCGAACCAGACGCGGTACTTGCCCGGGTCCTTGGAGGTGAAGTTGGCCTCCGTGCAGGTGACGGAACCGACGGTGTAGCAGCGTTCGGCGACGTCGAAGGTGACCCGGGCCTGGGCCGCCGCGGAGAAGATGCTGTCCTTGCGCTGGCCGTAGTCGATGTGGGCGAGGTAGCCGTCGCGGTGGTACTCGACCGGGGCCTTGAAGTTGAAGTTGCGCGCGTAGTGGTTCGTGTCGCGCTTCCACCACAGCGACATGGCGTTGCCGTGGATGTCCTCGACGTAGTCGAGGTTCCAGCGCCATGCCTGGTTGCAGTAGGAGTGGGCCCAGTCACCGGCCTTGTAGCAGGGCTCGCCCGGGTGGTTGCCGTAGACCGGCACCGCGAGGACCGAGTCCGTGTACGGGTCGTCGGCGGCACTGCCGTTGTCCGACCAGCCCGGCAGCTTGTTCAGGCCGAAGTGGTAGCGCGTGCCGTCCTTGGTGGTGACGACCCAGTACTCGCCGTCCGCGTCCTTCATCCCCGAGCGCGGGTCGGTCGACGTGTCCTTGATCCGCTCGATCTTCGAACCGTCACCGTTGGCGGTGAACCACTTGTTCTTCGACTCGTCCCAGACCAGCTCGGTCGTCATCCCGCCCAGCGACAGCGTGGCGTTCTCCGAGCCGTAGCACAGGTCCGCGGTCTTGTGCGTGGCGTTGTTCGAGCCGGACTTCTTGGAGTCCTGACGGCAGTTGACGTACGTACGGGTGATGGAGCCCGCGTTGTAGTCCCAGCCGTCACCGATCCAGGATGCCTGGTTGTTCGTCGACGAGGTACGGCCGTCCACCGACTGCGAGGAGTAGGACAGCGCGACCTTCGGCATCAGACCGCCGGCGGTCTCCGGGGTCTGCACCTGGTAGCCGTACGTGAACGCGCCCGAGGACGCGCCGGCCGACCAGGAACCCGCCGACAACAGCGGCGAAGCGGTGAAGTCACCCTGCACCGACGAACCGGTGTCGAGCGCCCCGACGACCCGCCGGCCGGTCGCGCTCGCCGCCTGGACGGCGGCGGTCCGCGTCGACGCTCCGGTCACCGCGGATTCGGCGCTGCCGCCCAGCAGCTTGGCGACGGGAACCGTTCCGGTGAGGACGTCGCGGGTCGGGGGGTTCTTCGCCACCCTGCTTCTCGTCGGCGCGTCCTTCGCCGGTACCACGGTCACCGAGCTGCTGAGGCGCTCGAAGGACTCCGGGTCGCTCTGTCCGGCCATCGTGGTCGTGCCGTCGTCGGTGGCACAGTCGCCTGTGTCCGGAGAGTCGACTACGCAGTCGGGCAGCAGGACCAGGCCGAAGCGACTCGCGGCCTGCGGTCCGTAGAGATCGGCGAAAGCGGTGGTGTCGACGGTGAGCGTCACCTCGGCTTCGGGGTCGACCGAGGGCGGCGGGGTGACCTTCATGATCAGGCCGGAGACCCCCACTTCCTGGGAGGTCTCCGGGGCGGTGAGGTCGACCGTCCAGTCTCCGGCGAGGGCCGTCGCATCGGCTTCGAGGGGTACGCCGACGGCGATCGGCAGATCGTTCGTGACCGGGACGCTGGTGCCGTCTTCGGTCTCGGCCGTGAGCGTGGCGGTTCCGGAGCTCTCCTGCCAAGGCGTCACGGCCGTCGGCTCGTACACCTCCACGGGCTTCTCCGGCGAGGTGGTGAGGTCCTTCTCGGCGGACTCGTCGAGAGGAAGCGTCGTGCCCTCGGGCAAGGGAGGAAGGTCGACCTGTCCCGTCTCCTCCGCGCGGTTCATGCCGGGCCCCGGAATGGCCCACGCCTGTGCGCTCAGGCTCGTCACCATCAGCGTCGAGGACAGCAGCAGAACCGTCGCCGTGCGGCTTCGCCGCCGCTGACGACGACGCGAAACCGTCATGGCCAGGCGTCCCCGCCCCATCCATGACAGCGAACCTGAAGCACGCATACGCGTTGACTCCCACCCCGAAGACGTACGAACCCAGAAATGATCGAGAGCGGTGCGACGGCACCACGAAGCACACGCCCATCGAGCGGGCGTGTGTGCGAATCCTGAGTGATGTCTGTGGCCTTCACAAGATCACGCAAAGGCGGACAGGAGTGACCGAGTGAGGCTCGTCACCGGTCGAATCGGGGCGAAGTGGCCCGATGGATGATCTTTCGTGAAGATCGGAAAGGGCGCTGCATTCAGCGCGAAAGCAGGGGCTGGAAGGTGTGAATCACCTGAAATCCCTTGCCCGTGTGGATGGTTCCACGCCATAGGTCACGAATTCGCAACCTCTGGTTCTGTGGACGGACTGTGTGAGACGTGTGACGGTGTGGGCGCCTCCGCCCCGCGGTCTGCCGTTCGGGGCCGCGCGTTCCCACATCCGCCTGGTCCACACGGGAGTAGACCGCCGTGACCGCTCCTCGCCTTCTCAGTCCTTTCGTGCGCACGCGCGCCAGACTGTCCGTGACCATCGGCCTCGTCCTGGCCGCTCTGGCAGTCGTTCTCGTGCCGTGGTGGTGGCAGCCTGACGACACATCGGCACGCGAGACCCGTCAGGCGACCGAGGCGAAACGGGCCTCGACCGGGCCTCGGGACGAATCCGCGGCCGTCGCCGAGGCGGCGCGCAGCGGCAAGAAGGTCCTGGTGGACACGGCCACCACGTCGACATCGTTGACGTGGGCGCTTCCCGGCGGGCAGCTGCGCACGCAGACGCACGCGCTTCCCCAGCGGGCGAAGAACGCCGAAGGCGCATGGGCGCCCGTCGACAACACGCTCAAGCGCGTGAACGGGGCCCCCGACGGACTCGGCGTCGTGCCGGTCAACGCGGTGGCTCCGGTGCGCTTCTCCAGCGGTGGTCCCTCGGCCTCGCGCGGCGATCGCTCCTATCGCCGCGCGCCGCTGTCGCCGCGGACCGAGGACGTTCCCGCCGGCGAGAGCGTCCTGGCCGAGGTCGTGATCCACGGCAACGCCGTCTCGTACACCTGGCCCGGCCCGCTCCCCGAGCCCGTGCTCTCCGGTCCCCGCGCTCTCTACCCCGACGTCCTTCCCGGTGTCGACCTCCTGGTCGTCGCCCGGGAGGAAGGCGGATTCGCGCAGCTCCTCATCGTCAAGACGCCCGAGGCCGCCCGGAACAAGGCGCTGGCGACGGTGTCGTACGGGCTTCGCTCGGCGACGGCCCGCTTCCGCCACGAAGCGGGCACGAGCCGTGTGCTGGTCGAGGACGCGAACGGAGTGGAGATCGGCTCGATTCCGACGCCCTTCGCCTGGGACTCGAGCGGCCGGGACCCGGAAGGTCCCGGGGAGGAGACGCCCGCTTCCGTCCGGACTCCGGACGACGTCCTGCGCCTGCCCGGACTGAGCGGGATGGAACCCGGCGCCCGTCAGGCTCCGATGCCGCTGCGCTTCGACAGCGACGCCGCCGGAGTGGCCCGCCTGCACCTCGACGTGGCCGCGACCAGGCTCCTGACCGACACGACCGTGAAGTTCCCCGTCTTCGTCGACCCCACACTCAACAGCGGCTGGCAGGCCTGGACGACGGCGTACAAGCCCTACCCGAACAGCAGCTTCTACAACGGCACCAACTTCTCCTCCGGCACGTCCGACGCCCGGGTGGGTCACGAGTCCGACACCGGAGGAACCGCCCGCTCCTTCTGGCGCATGGGCTACTCCAGCAGCATCAAGGGCGCGACGGTGAGCCGCGCCACCTTCAAGGTCCTCAACAACCATTCCTGGTCGTGTTCGGCACGGGAGTTCCAGTTCTACCTGACCGGGGCGATCTCGTCCGGCACCACCTGGAACGCCCAGCCCAGCTGGTCCACGCTGCTGCAGAAGAAGTCCTTCGCACACGGCTGGTCGTCCTCGTCCTGCCCCGACTCCTACGAGGCGTTCGACGTCAAGGCGGCGGCACAGAGAGGCGCGGACAGCGGCTGGTCGAGCCTCACCTTCGGAATGCGGGCCTCCAGCGAGGGCGACACACAGACCTGGCGCAAGTTCCGTGCCACGTCAGCGGTCCTGGAAGTCGACTACAACCGGGCCCCCAAGGAACCGACCAGTGGCACCTCGTCACCCGGTGGCCCCTGTGTTCCCGGCCCCGGCGCCGGAGTGACGGTCGGCAAGACGAACATCACCCTGACGGCCAACGCCAGCGACGCCGACGGCAATCTCAAGGGCCTTCGCTTCCGCTTCTGGAAGACGGGAGGGACCGTGCCTGCCGGCACCCTCGTGACGCCGAACTCGAACGGCTGGGCCAGTCTGGTCATCCCCAGCACCCTTCCGCTGGAAGACCAGACGACCTACTCCTGGGACGTGCGCTCCGAGGACACCGCCGGCGCCGTCTCCACGTTCCTCCCGCCGGGTGCCGAGCCCTGCCGGATGACCGTCGACGCCTCGGCCCCGGCACCGCCGACGGTGACCAGTACCGACTTCCCCGCGGCCACAGCCGACGGTGCCACCTGGGCGACCGTGAAGTTCGGCGGAACGGGTTCCCTCACCCTCACCTCCGCCGGAGCCACGAAGTTCAAGTACGGCTTCGAGGGACTCGGCTTCACCGAGGTGGCCGCCTCGAACGGCACCGCCACGGTGCCGGGCGTCAAGCCTCCGCACGCCGGTCCGAACGGACTGCAGGCGTTCGCCCTCGATGCCTCCGGCAACCAGAGCACGGGCACCTACTACACCTTCTACGTGCCGCCCCGCGACGCGGCCGACAGCCCCGGTGACCTCGGCGGAGACGGCATCGTCGACCTCCTCGTCATCACCGCGGACGGGAAACTGCAGAGCATGTCCGGCAGCGCCGGGGGCGAGCTGTACGCCGGCATGCCCGGCTCCTACACCAAGGACAAGCAACTCGACCCCGCAGGGCACTGGTACGACCCCGCGACCGGCAAGGCGGCCCTGATCTCCCACTTCCAGGACGTCTACCCCGGCGACGGCTCCACCGACCTCTTCGCCGTCACCCCCGACGGCGGCTTCTACCTCTACCCCGGCGACGGCTACGGCAGCTTCAACGTCAACCAGCGCCTCGACATCGAACTGCCCGCCGGCACGCCCGACCCGTCGACCTGGACCCAGATCAAGGCCGTCGGCGACGTCACCGGTGACAAGCTGCCCGACCTGTTCCTGCGGGCGGGCACCGCGTTCTGGGTTCTCACCGGCTACACGGGAGCCACGTTCCAGCAGGCCACCCTCATGAACGGTGGAGCCTGGGCCGGGCGGGACATCGTCAACGTCGGCGACATCAACAAGGACGGCACCCCCGACCTGCTGTGGCGCGACCTGACCGGCGGCGGCATCAAGGTCCGTCACGGCAAGCCCGGCGCGGGCGCCGGAAGCGTCGACCTGGACTCCCTGAAGCTCGCCGCCAATTCACTGGGCGGCGACGTCTCCTACGGAACCGGCTGGGACGCGGGAACCATCTCCGCGGCCATCGGCATCCCCGACGTCAACGGAGACCAGATCCCCGACATCTGGGCCCGCAACGCCTCCAACGGCCACATCACCGTCTACTACCCCTCCACCACGCAGACGAACGGACCCGCCAAGACGGTCCTCTCCGTCGACTGGAACACCATCAGGTCCTTCGGCTGACGCGCGCACGGCCCGCTGACCAGCGGGAACTCGGCCCGGTGCCCCGGCCCGGACGGACCCCGCCGTGGGTCCTGACGGCCGGGGCACCGGTCTGTCCGCACGCGCCCCGCCGCGCGCGCGTGTCCCCTGAACACCCCTCCTGAAGGGCGGACCGCCCCGAACCTTCGTATAAAGGCACTGGGGCGCCGTACGAGGCGCCGCCCGGTGCTTCAGGAGGTACGGGACATGCGGCAGACCGCTCCGGAAGGCCGCGGGCCCGTGCGCTTCGGACCGCCGGCGCCCGAGCCCGACCTGCCCGTGCTCCCCGGACTCGCCGCCGTACTCGCCGCGGCGGCCGACCGCACCCACGTCGAGCCTCCCGGTGGCGGCCCCGTCCTGCGTGAGGCCGCCGCCGGATACTGGTGGCGTCGCGGCCTGCGCACCCACGCCGAGGACGTCGCCGCGTCCCCCGGTGCCCAGCCGCTGCTCCTCGCCCTGATCGCGGCCCACGGCGGCGACATCCTGCTGCCGAGGCCCTGCCCGACCTGGTGGACGCCGCAGGCACGGCTCCTGGGCCGCCCCGCCTACCACGTGCCGACCCCCGCCGAGTGCGGCGGCGTGCCCGACCCGTACGCCCTCCTGGAGACCGTCCGCCGGGTCCGCGCCGAAGGCGGCCGGCCCCGGCTGCTGCTCCTCTCCGTCGCCGACGACCCCACCGCCACCGTCCCCCCGCCCGAACTCGTCCGCGAGGCGTGCGAGGCGGCCGTCGCCGAGGGCCTGCACATCATCAGTGACGAGACCTGGCGGGACACCCTCCACCGGCCCCGGGACACCGTCATCCTCAGCCCCGCCGAGATGTGCCCCGACGACGTCACCGTCCTGTACGACCTCGGCGCCGCCCTCACGCCCGCCGCCTGGCCCTGCGCCGTGGCCCGCTTCCCGCCCACCGACCCGTCCCGCGCCGACCGCTACACCGACCGCCGCGCCCGCACCCTCGACGCCCTCACGGCCCTCGGCGCCGTCGTCGCCGGCCCCCTCGGTCCCGCGGCCGCGTACGCGCTCGACGAACCCGAGGACGTCGCCGTCCGCGTCGCCGCCGCGGGCGCCCTCCACGGGCGGGTGGCCGCCGCCGCCCACCGGGTCGTCCTCGGCGCCGGCGCTCTCGCCCGGCCCCCGCGGGCCGGCCGTCATCTCTACGCCGACCTCGGCCCGTTGCGGGCCGGCCTCGCCGCCCGCGGTGTCACCGACTCGCTGGAACTGGAGAACCACCTCACCGAGAGGCTCGGCACCCCCGTCCCCGGCGGACACCGCTTCGGGGACGAACTCGGCGCCCTGCGGGTCCGCTTCGACACCGGACCGCTCCTCGGCTCGACCGAGGAGCAGCGGAGGGAATCCCTCGGCTCCGACCATCCGGTGGAACTCCCGCACGTGGCAGCGGCGTTGAGATCCTTCGGGGCCGCTCTGGAGGAGCTGGCGACAGCACCACACACCCCTGCGTAGCACCTCGACGATCCGGCCGGACACGGAGAACGGAGCCCGGGAGATGACGGAGAAGACAGCCCGGCCCGGCCGGCCCCCGCGGACGGTCCGCCACGGTCACACCGCCCCCGTGCTCCAGCCCCTCGGCCGGATCCGGTACGACTGGCCCCGCGACTTCGCCGACCGGCTCACCGCACCCCTCCCCGGCGTCCGGGCCCTCGCCCGCCTCGCCCGCGAGGGCGCCGTCCGCCCCCGCCCCGACGGGCTGCGCGACATCCCGCTGCTGCCCTTCGAACCCGGGCCGCTGCCCGCCGCCGGGCCCGACACCCTCGCCGTCACCTGGGCGGGCCACGCCAGCTGGATCCTGCGCGCCGGCGGCCTCACCGTCCTCACCGACCCCGTCTGGTCCCGGCGCATCCTGGGCACCCCCGCCCGGATCACCCCGGTCGGTGTCCGCTGGGAGGACCTGCCGCCCGTCGACGCCGTCGTCATCAGCCACAACCACTTCGACCACCTGGACGCCCCCACCCTCCGGCGCCTTCCCAGGGACACGCCCCTGTTCGTCCCCGCCGGACTCGGCCGCTGGTTCACCCGCCGCCGCTACACCCGGGTCACCGAACTCGACTGGTGGGAGGCCGCCGAACTCGACGGTGTCCGCTTCGAGTTCGTTCCTTCCCATCACTGGTCCAAGCGGACCCTCCTCGACACCTGCCGCTCGCTGTGGGGCGGCTGGCTGCTCACCGACCGCTCCGCACGCCAGGTGTACTTCGCCGGCGACTCCGGTTACGGCCCCTGCTTCGCCGAGATCGGCCGCCGCCACCCCGGTATCGATCTCGCTCTCCTGCCCATCGGTGCCTACGACCCGCGCTGGTGGCTCAGCGACGTCCACACCGACCCCGAAGAGGCCGTCCGTGCCTTCCAGGACCTCGGAGCGCGCCGGATGGCGCCGATGCACTGGGCGACGTTCGTCCTCTCCTCCGAGCCGGTCCTCGAACCTCTGACCAGGGTCAGGGCCGCCTGGGAGCGGGCCGGGCTGCCCCGCGAGGAGCTGTGGGACCTGCCGGTGGGCGGCTCACGGGTGCTCGCCCCGTGACGACCCCGGCGGATCCGGGCGCGGCCCCCGGAGCCGCCGCCACAGTGCGGGAGCACCGCTGATCACCACCGTCAGTCCCACCGCCGCCACCACGCCCTGCCACGCCTCGGGGAACAGCGAGCCGCCCAGGATGCCGATCAGCTGGTACGTCGCCGCCCACGCCAGACAGGCCGGAAGATCCCCCCGGACGAATCGGCGCAGCGGCATCTGCGCCAGCAGACACGCCAGCATCACCGGAATCCGTCCGGCCGGAAGCAGCCGCGAGAGCACCAGCACCGACACCTGATGGGTGTCCAGCCGCGCCTGTGCCTGGGCCAGCCGGTCCGGGGCGGCCCGTCCGCGCAGCGCCGCCAGCCACCGTGAGCCGTTCCTCGAACGGACTCCGCGCTGCCCCAGCCAGTACAGCGTCACGTCGCCCAGCAGCGCGGCGGAGGCCGACACCACGAAGACCAGGAACAGCGTGTACGGGGTGCCGTGGTGGAAGGCGACCACGGCCGCCGAGCTGACGATCGCGCCGGTCGGGACCACCGGAACCAGCGCGCCGAACGCCACCAGGAGGAACAGCGAGGGATAGCCGACCGCCTGCTGCGTCGACTCGGGCGGCAGCTCGCGCACCACCCGCATCACTCCGTCGATCACCGGGCGACCTCGGGCCTTACCCGTTCCCCGTGACCCAGCAGGTGTACCGCGACTTTCGGCGCGAGGCGCGCCGCCTGCCGGACGAAGTCGTCGCCCGGCGCGTGGAACTCGTGCGGTCGTACCGCGTCGAGACCGATGGGCCAGTACGTGCCGTAGTGCACCGGCACCGCCGCCGCGGGCGACAGCTCCGCCAGTGCCCGTGCGGCCCGTCCCGCGTCGAGATGGCCGTGCCCCAGGTAGGGGCCCCAGCCGCCCACCGGCAGCAGGGCCACGTCGACCGGGCCGACCGCGTCCGCCATCGCGTCGAAGAGGCCGGTGTCCCCGGCGAAGTACGTCCGCGCCTCGCCCTGGACGACGTACCCGAGCGCGGGGGAGCGGTGCGGCCCCACCGGCAGCCGGCGCCCATCGTGCAGTGCCGGCACCGCACGTACCGTCACGGAGCCCACCGTCACCTCGTCGCCCGGCTCCATCTCGGTGAGCCGCAGCCCCCGGCCGTCGAGCCTCCGCAGCGCCGGCACGGCGCGTGGCGCGCCACGCGGCACGAACACCCGGGTGCCCGGCGCGAGCCGCGCGAGCGAGGGCAGATGCAGATGGTCGGCGTGCAGGTGGGACACGAGCACCGCCTCGGCGACCGCGGCCTCCGGCGGCGGCAGCGCACCCCGCCGCCTGCGCAGATGCGCGAGCCGGCGAGCGAACAGCGGATCGGTGAGAAGACGCACCCCGGAGTCCTCGATGGTGCACGTGGCATGACCCCACCAGGTGATCTCCACCGGTACGCCCGCCTTCCCGCCGTCGACGCCTTCGGCACTCCGCTCACGAGGACCGGCCTCACGAGGGCTCGCCCACGGGACTCCCCTCGCGAGGCTCCTCCCACGAGGGTAGAGGTCCCCGGCCGGTGATGCGGGCGGTCCCGGGGCCGCATGGGGGCGAGCGGCGTGCCCCGGGCCCGGCAGGTGCTGGGACCACCCCGCCTCCGGCGCCCGGGGCGCTCGGGACCACTGCCGTGCGCCCCCCCGTTCCCCCTCCTGCGCGCGGATCGCGGAGAGTAGGGTCGTCCCATGGACGATGTTCGGGTGGCGGCGATCGCCAGCCTCACCCCGCTCGAGGAACTCGACAGCGACCCCTTCCTGGTCGACACCCGCAGCCAGCACGCGATGTGTGCCCGCTGGGTCCACGACAAGGGCTACGTGGTGGCGCGGCAACTGCTCTTCTACGGTATCCGCCCCGACCACGACGCGCTCTGGGCCGATGTCGAGGCGGGCGAGGTGGACCTCTTCGTCGCCCCGAACGAACGCGTCCTGAACCGGGCGTTGACCGACGTCTCCGGCTTCTTCGCGGAGTGCGAGCGGCGCGGTGTCCGGCTGGAGACCGTGGGCCTGGACGAGCCCGTGTACGACGCGGCCGGCAAGGCCGGCGTGCATCGCCGTCTGTCGATGCCCACCGCCGGATACAACGGCTGCTGACCGCTCCCACGCCCCTCCCGGCGGGCGATGTGCCACGCTTGAGACGGGAAACGGGTGAAAGGTGAACCGGGCGTGGGTGACGGGCGAGGGCGAACCGCCGGACGCTGGCGGACCGCGGGGAGCGCCCTGTTGCGCGTGATCGTGGTCTGGGGGGTGTCGACCCTGACCCTGCTCGTCCTGGCCGGGCTGCTGCCCGACTTCCAGCTCCAGTCGGCCGACGGCGAGAGCCTCACCCGCACCGCCGTCACCGCCGCCCTCGGAGCCGGCGCTTTCGGCCTGCTGGGTGCCCTGGTGTGGCCGGTGATCGTACGGGCCCTGCTGCTCGTGCCCGCCCTCGTGCTGGGCCTGTTGGTGTTCTTCCTCAACGGCTCGCTGCTGCTCATCGCGCTCTGGCTGGTTCCCGAGAGCGGGGCCGCCGCCGAACCGGAGACCGCGGTCGCCGTCGCCGCGGTGATGTCCGCCGTCGCGTCCGCCACTGCCACCGCCCTCGCGGTACGCGACGACGACGCCTACCGTCGCCGGCTGTACCGGCTCGCCTCCCGCACCCGCCCCCGGGGCCGCACAGCCGAAGGAGCTCCCGGGCCCGCCCACGGCACCGTCTTCCTGCAACTCGACGGCGTCGGCCACCGGGTGCTCCGCGAGGCGGTCGTCGGTGGCCTCATGCCGACCGTGGCCCAGTGGCTCGACACCACCCACCGGCTCACCCCCTGGCGCACCGACTGGTCCAGCCAGACCGGTGCCAGCCAACTCGGCATCCTGCACGGCACCAACGAGGACGTGCCCGCCTTCCGCTGGTACGAGAAGGACACCGGCCGGCTGATGGTCAGCAACCGGCCCGCCGCCGCCGCTGAGCTGCAGCGGCGTGCCGTCGCCCGAACCCGGGACGGCGGACTGCTCACCGCGGACGGCGCCTCCCGCGGAAACCTCTTCAGCGGCGGTGCCGACCAGCTCGCCCTGGTCCTGTCGGTGGCCGCCCGCCGCGGCCGGCGCAACCGCTCGCGCTCCGGGTACTTCGCCTACTTCGCGGACCCCGCAAACGCGGTCCGCACGGCCGGTTCCTTCGTCGCCGAGGCCGTCCGCGAGATGGCCCAGTCGACCCGGGCCCGGGTGCGAGGACAGCAACCCCGTGTCTCCCGGGGCGGTGCGTATCCCTTCATCCGGGCCTTCGCCACGGTCGTGGAACGGGACGTGGTCGTGGCCGCGGTCATGGGCGACATGCTGGCGGGCCGCACCGCCGTCTACGCCGACCTCGTCGCCTATGACGAGGTCGCCCACCATTCCGGGCCGCACGGTCACGACACCGACCGCGTGCTGGCGCGGCTCGACCGCTCGATCGCGCTCATCGCCGAGGTCGCCACGCACGCGCCGCGCCCGTACCGCGTCGTACTGCTCTCCGACCACGGCCAGAGCCCCGGCCCGACCTTCGCATCCGTGTACGGGCTGACGCTCAAGGATCTCGTGCGGGCCGGGTGCGGGCTGCCCGTGTCCCGCCGGGTACGACGGACCCGCAGCGGCTCGGAGGCACGAGACGCGGCCCGCGACGCGCTGCGCAGCGCTCTGCACCGGCCGCTCGAGGACGACGCGGGAGAGGCCGCCGAGGTCGACACCCGACGGCCGTCCGAGCCGGTCGTGCTCGCCTCCGGCAACCTGGGCCTCGTCTCCTTCCCGGGGGTGCCGCACCGGATGACCCGCGAGGAGATCGACCGCGTCCACCCCGCGCTGCTGCGCACGCTCGCCGGCCATCCGGGCGTCGGCTTCCTGCTCGTCGCGAGCGAGGAACACGGCTCGGTCGTCCTGGGCCCGGACGGCGCGGAGGTGCCGGTCGCCGAACTCGGCGACGACGGACCGCTCGCGGTGTTCGGCCCGGGGGCGGCGGAGGCGGTCCGGCGCACGGACCGTTTCCCGCACGTCGCCGACATCATGGTCAACTCGATGTACGACCCGGCGACGGGCACCGTCCACGCTTTCGAGGAGCAGATCGGCTCGCACGGCGGGCTCGGCGGCGAACAGGGGCACCCCTTCCTGATGTCGCCGACGGACCTCTCGGCGCCGCCCGAGGACCTGGTGGGAGCGGAGCGGGTGCACCGGGTGCTGCGCGGCTGGCTGCGGGAGTGCGCCGGTCCGCAGGTCCCGCTGAAGATCGCGCCGCCGCCGGGCGCGGTCCGGGAGGGCTTCCCGGCGGACGGCCGGGTCGTCCGCGAGGCCCGCGACTGACCGGGGATCGGCGCGGTGTCCGGTGTCCGGTGTGAGGCGCCGTGCCGGGGCGTGGAGGGCCCGTCACGGTCGCGGAGTACGGCTCCGGGCGCGCGGTCGCGGATTACGGGGCCGCGCGCCCGGGGGAGTGCGGCGCCCGGACGGCGGCGCGGGTCCCGGGGCCGCGCAGGTCCCGGAGTGGCGCCCGAAGGGCCGCCGGTCCGGTCGGTGAGACCACACGGGGGACCGGTGACGGGGCGGCCAGGGCGGTGAATTCGGCGGCGTCGGCGTAGGCCGGCCGGGGGGATCCGGCGGACCGCCCGGCACGTCGGGGCCGCGCGGGGGCAGGAGGCACCTACATGAGCCCCGCCCCCGCGCACCGTGCCGCCCCGGCCGCCCCGGCCGCCCCGGCGGCCGGGGCGGTGTGTCCGGACCCCGGGACGCGGCGGGTCCCGCGCGCCGCGTCCCGGACCGCGGGCCTCCGCCGTGCCCGCCGCGTCGGCCTGATCCTGGGGCTGGTGCTCGCCGCCCTCCTCGGCGCGGGCGGCGGAGCGGCCGGAGCGGTGGCCGGAGAGCAGCGGCCCGCCGCGAGCGCCGTCCCGGATCCGGGCGGCGAGACGTTCGAGGTGTCCGAGACCGAGGCGACCGCCCCCCGGAGGGCCGTCCCACGGCACCGGGGAGCCCACCGCCCCACCCGGCGTCCCGCCCCGCCCGGGGGCGCTCCGGCGGCCGGGGCACCCACGCGCGTACCGCTCCCCGAGGGCGACGCCGCGCGCCGGTGCGTGGTGATGCGCTGCTGAGAGCCTGCCGGGTGGCCTTCGACGACAGGCGGACGCGGCCTGGTGCGTGCGATTCCAAGGCGCACGGCGTGCTCTCGTAGCGGAGCTACCGGGGCATGTCGCCAACACCGGCAGCGTGCGTGCCAGGGCGTGACCGCCCGGTCAGAGGCCACCCGACAGTCTGAGAGGCCCGTCCTCTCGCGACGTCACCACACCACCACCGCGAGGAGTTCCGTCATGCCCATCGACCCGTTCGCCGTGCTCTCCGCCCTCGTGCGCGCCGAAGCCGCCCGCACCGCCGGCTCCCGGACCGTGCCGGAACGCGAGGAACCCGTCCGCCGGGAGCGGACCGACCCCGCGCCCGCCCCGGTCCGGGGCGAACATCCCGCGCGCTGACCCCGCCCGGAGCGTGCCCCGGCCGCCCTCCGGGCGGGCCGGGGCACCCGCGCGTCCCGCCGGTCCGACCCGTCCGCCGGTTCCTGGGTCCCGTCCGTCCGGGCGAGGCCGCACCTGCCGGGACGGTCCGTCGCCGTGCCCGTGCGGCCCCGAACGGTCGTCGTCGGCTTCGCCGCGCTCGGGGCGGCAGGCCCTGTGGCCCCGGTGTCCCCGTCACCCCGCGAGCGACCGCAGGTACGCGGCCGTCGCCGGATCGGCCGGGAGCAGCGTCTCGATGGCCAGCTCGGAGACCGTCACGTCCATCGGCGTGTTGAACGTCGAGATCGAGGACACGAACGACAACACCCGCCCGTCGTGATCGATGCGCATCGGCAGTGCGAAGAACGGGCACACGTCGCCGTCCTCCGGGCCGACCGGGGCGGTCACACCCTCCGCCGCCTCCGGTAGCGGGTACCCGGAGACCTCCTCGTACAGCGCCCGACTCCGAGCGGGACAGCGCGAGCTGTCGCCGCATCTGTGCCAGCAGATGCCCGCGCCACCGTGGCAGATTCAGGATGCGTGGCGCCAGCCCTTCCGGGTGCAGCGTGATCCGCATCGCGTTCATCGGGGGAGTCAGCAGATGGTCCGGCAGTCCCGCCAGCAGTACGCCGATGCCGCCGTTGGCCGCCACCACCGTGTAGGTACCGTCCACGACGAGTGCCGGGTACGGCTCGTAGCCTCCGAGGAGCTGCTCGATTCCCTCCCGCAGGGCCCCGAGCCGCGGTTCGTCGAGCGTCGACTCGGTGAACCGCGGCGCGTAGCCCGCGGCGAGCAGCAGGACGTTCTGCTCCCGTACCGGTACCTCCAGGTGCCCGGCCAGCCGCAGGATCATCTCCTCGCTCGGCCGGGCACGGCCCGTCTCGACGAAGGAGATGTGCCGGGCGGAGGAATCGGCCCGCAGCGCCAGTTCCAGTTGGCTCAGCCGACGCCGCTCGCGCCAGCCCCGCAACAGTGGCCCTACTCCCGCGCCCGTGGCGGCGATCGTCGTCATGGGAGGACGATAGTGCCGCGACGGGCGAGACGGGCCCGGTCGGTGAACGGCGTGCGGTGCCGGGGCCCGCGAGACCCCGGACCGTGAGACCTCGGTCCGGCCTCCTCGCGGGCCTGTCCGGTCGACGTGATGGTGGTCCGGGCCTTTCCGCCGATCGGGACCCTTCGCTGTGTTGACCCGTGGACGGAGTCCGGAGACCGTATCGTCACCGGCAACGTCGGCGGCGTCGTCCTCCCGGACGGCGCCCCCGACGCCCGCATCGTCGTCGCCGTCGCGACCCGTGACCGGAGGGAGTCCGCGCATGCCCACAGAGCCGCTGTCGCAGAAGGAGATCGAGGACCGACTGCGGGAACTTCCCGGCTGGTCCCTGTCCGGTGACCGCATCCGGCGCGAGTACCGGCTGGGCGACCACTTCGCCGCCACCGCGCTCGTCGTCCATGTCGCGCAGATCCAGCAGGAGTTGAACCATCACTCCGACCTGACCCTCGGGTACGCCACCGTCGCTCTCGAGGTGAACACGCACAGCGCGGGCGGCGCGGTCACCGACAAGGACTTCGAACTCGCCACCCGTGTGGAGGACATCGCCGCCGGGCATGGAGCCCACTGACACACGGGCCGCACGGTACCGCCGTACGGACGCACGTTCCCACGCCGGCGGGCGCCCGACACCCGGTCACCTTCCCGGGAATGACCGAGACCCCGCTGGACTGGGACGCCGAGGCCGACCGCTACGAGGAGACGCGCGGCGGCGTCCCCCGCGCCCGCCGCGACGCCGTGCACCGCCTCGTCCCGACTACCGGTCCCTCCACGCCTCGGCCGCGAAGGCCGCGAAGTCCCTCGGCTCGCGGCCCAGTACGCGCTTCACCCCGTCCGTCACGGAGGCGTTGTGGCCGTCGAGGAGACCGGCGAAGAGCGCCGCGAGCCACTGCGCCTCGGGCGCCGGCAGGCCGGCCCCCGTCAGCAGCGCCGCGTACTCGCCCTCGCTCATGGGGACGTACACCAGCGGGCGGCGCGACGCGTGGGATATCTCCGTCGCCACCTCGGCGAAGGTCAGCAGCCGCGGCCCGGTGACCTCGTGGACCCGTCCCGCGTGGCCGTCCCGCAGCAGGGTCTCGACGATGACGTCCGCCAGGTCGTCGGCGTCGACGAACGGCTCGGCCGTCCCGCCCGCGGGGAACGCCAGCGTCCCTGCCGCCACCCCTTCGGCCATCGGGCCCTCGTTGAAGTTCTGCGCGAAGAACGAGGCGCGCACGACGGTGAGTTCGAGGCCGCAGGAGCGCAAGGCATCCTCCGCCCCCACGGCTTCGGGCTCTCCGCGTCCGGAGAGCAGTGTCAGTCGCCGTACCCCGTGCTCCGCGGCGAGCCGGCCGAAGGTCTCCATCGCCGCGACCGCCCCGGGAGCGGCGAGGTCCGGGTAGTAGTTCACGTACGCGGTGTCCACGCCTCGCAGTGCGGGGCCCCAGGTCGTGGTGTCCTCCCAGTCGAAGCGGACCCTCCCCGTGCGGGAGCCGGCTCGCACGGTCGCCCCGCGCGCGCCGAGGCGCTCGGCCACCCGGCGCCCGGTCTTGCCGGTGGCGCTCGTCACCAGGAACGTCCGTGCGGAGTCCGTGCCGTGCGTGTCGTCGGTCTGTGTCCGTGTCGTCATGTCCTCAGACTCGCGTGCCGTGAGCCCGCCTGCCATGTTCCAGGAACTCACCTCCATACGCGGGCGTCCAGCTTCCGCCCGCCGGGGAACGCCGCACGAGGACGGTCCGGGACGGTACATCCACGGGACCGGCGGCGGACGGATCCCACGGCCGCCCCGGCGACCGTGGACGAGCCCGCCCCCGTGGATCACCCCAGGGCCACGTGGGCCTGGCCGAGCGTCACATCCCGGACGGGAAGTTCTTGACCGGCGGGTGCCCGAAGACGATGTCGAGCACGGACACGAGGCGGTCGCCGTCTCGGCGCTCAGTTCCGGTCGGGTCAGGACCCTGGCGATCGCGCCCGCGAGTCGGTCGTCCTCCTGCTGGTCCCAGACGCGGTCGTCACGGGCGAGCATGCGCTCGGCCGCGAGGGCGAGCATCGCCGCGGGGTCGACGTCCGGGTGAGTGCCGAAGTTCCCAACAGGTCCGCCCCGAGCGCGACGGCGTGCAGCCGGCCCAGCTTCGGATCGTGGCCGCGCAGGTCGGTCTTCGCGGGAAACCAGGTCCTGAAGGCGTCAAGCCAGGGCTGCCGGAAGTCACCCCGGGTGACGATCATGTCGAGGACCATCGGGGCGAACGTACGGGCCTGGATCTCGCCGTCGGTGAACCGGCGCGTCATCTCGTCGCCCAGCCGCAGCCGAGGGGAACCAGTGATGACATCGCGCGCGATCCAGGTCCGCAGCACCACGTACGGCGCGCCGTCGCGCACCTGGGGGTCAGGGGCGCGCAGGCAGCCGGCCAGTCGCACCGTGAGCTCGTCGAGATCCGCGCGCGGGCACGGCGAAGCCGGTGGCACAGAGGCCGTACCAGTCGATCGTCGCGGCGCGGACCCTACCGTGCCCGATCACGGCCGCCGCCGTCTCGACCCCATCGCGTGACGAAGATCAAACGCCACGACCGCCTTCGCGACGCGGAGATCATTTGCGGGACGGCCCTCAAGGGGAGCGTCGGTCCGACTGGATGGCAGCGGGGATATGCGCACGGGACCTTTGCACGACCGCGCCGTCAGGAGCATCGTCAACAGCGCACTCGCCCAGGAGATCTTCCCCTGTCGATGCATGATCGGCGAGGCTCACATCGAGGGCCTGCTCCCCTCCCGCCCTGACCGGCGTCCCCCGTGCACACGTCGGCGAGTTGCTCGAAGACCCGCACCCGCGTGGCAGGCATCCTCACGGGAGTCGGCGCTGTTCGCCTACGCCGGGGCGGAAGGGGCCGAACCGCGGATCGATGGCACCGGGGCGCGGGTCCGCCCCCCACGCGTCGTTAGGGTTGCTGCCCATGGACGCTCTCGCCGGACTACTCGACGGGCCCCGGGTCAGGGGCGCCTTCCTGCTCCGGATGGTCATGGAGCCGCCGTGGTCCGTCAGCGTCGAGGACCGTGCTCCGCTCTGCCTGATGTGCGTGACCGAGGGAGAGGCATGGATCATGCCCGACCGGGGCGAACCGTTGCTGCTGCGCCCCGGTGACATCGCCATCGCCCGGGGTCCGGAGCCGTACACCGTCGCTCACGACCCGCAGGCCCCGCCGACCGCGATGATCGGGCCCGGCGGTGTCTGCACCACCCTGAGCGGTGCGTCGCTCTCCGAGTCCATGCACCTCGGCGTACGGACCTGGGGCAACGCCCTCGACGGCGGCAGCACCCTCCTCGTCGGCACGTACCCCATGGACGGCGAGGTGGGCCGCAGGCTCCTCGACGCGCTGCCATCCCTGCTGCACCTGCCGGCGGACGCGTGGAGGTGCCCGTTGGTGCCCTTCCTGGACGAGGAGATCGCCCGCGACGAACCCGGCCAGAGCGTCGTCCTCGACCGCATCCTCGACCTGCTCCTGATCGCCGCCGTGCGCGCCTGGTTCGCGCGCCCCGGTGCTCGCCCGCCCGCCTGGTACAACGCCATGGCCGACCCCGTCGTCGGCCGCGCCCTGCGCCTGCTCCACGGGGACCCGGCCCGTCCGTGGACCGTCGCCTCGCTCGCGGCCGGGGCGGGGGTGTCACGGGCCGCGCTCGCCCGCCGCTTCACCGAGCTGGTGGGTGAACCGCCCATGGCGTACCTCACCGGCTGGCGTCTCGCACGCGCCGCCGACCTCCTGCGGGAGACGGACGCCACGGTCGAGTCCGTGGCCCGGCAGGTCGGCTACAGCAGCGCTTTCGCGCTCAGTGCCTCCTTCAAGCGGGTACGCGGTGTCAGTCCGCAGGAGCACCGCACGCGGGCATGAGCGACGCCCGTCCTCGCCGCGGCTTGCCGAAGTGGCAAAGATTCTGGCGCTTTCCGTCCACCCGCCGGAACCTGGGGCCATGAGTCGACACGAGCAGCAGCCCGTCCCCCGGCACGAAGCCGGCCACCCGCACGAAGCGGGCCACGGTGCCGCCCACGCCCACGGCGCCGGACCGGGGCACCACCACGACAGCGCCCACATGCCGTGGGCCGAGATGGCCACGCTTCTGGAGCGCCAGGCCGAGATCCAGAGCCCCGCCTACATGCAGGCCGCGGCCTGGCTCGCCGAGCTGGTGCCCGTCGCGGGTGTCCGCCGGGTCCTGGACGTCGGCAGCGGTCCGGGTGTGCTGACCGCGCTCCTCGCCGAGGCGTTCCCGGCCGCGGAGGTCGTCGCCGTCGACGGGACCCCCGAACTGCTGGAGATGTCGAGGGCCCGCGCCGAGGCCCGCAGGCTCGGCGCACGGGTCTCCACCCTGCACGCGGAACTCCCGGAGGCCATCGCCGAACTGGGCGAGGCCGACGTCATCTGGGCCGGCAACTCCCTGCACCACATCGGGGACCAGGGTGCCGCCCTGGCCGCCTTCTCCGAACTGCTACGGCCCGGCGGGCTGATGGTGCTCGTCGAGGGCGGACTGCCCGCCCGCCACCTGCCGTGGAACATCGGCGTCGGCCGGCCAGGACTGGAGGCCCGGATCGACGCCGTCGTCGCCGACTGGTTCGGCGAGATGCGCACCTCGCTGCGTGACAGCAAGGACGAGGTCGACGACTATCGCGCGCTCCTCGCCGGAGCGGGCCTCACCCCCAGCGGCACCCGCTCGTTCCTGGTCGACGTCCCCGCGCCCGTCCCGCCGGTCGTCCGGGAGACGGTCGTGGCCACCTTCGCCCGGCAGCGTGAGGGCCTCGCCGAGCGGCTGGCCGAGGACGACGTGAAGGTCCTCGACCGGCTTCTCGACCCGGCGGACCCGATGTCCCTGCACCGGCGCACCGACCTCTTCCACCTGGCCGCCCGCACCGTGCACACGGCCCGCAAGGGCTGACGCGAGCCCTACACCGCCCCGCCCACCGGTTGACGGCGCCGTCCGCGGACTGCGGCGCCCCCCCTGTTCACCGGGCGGGCGCGCGGACGGCCGCCGCCCGGTCGGTGCCCTTTCCCGGCGGGGTGCCACCCGGCGAGGCGTTCCCCCGCGGAGTGCCGACGGCCGTCGGCGCGGGGCCGGGCGGCAGAGCGGTGTCCGCCGTCCGGTGGAAGGTACGGCGGTAGGCGGCCGGCGAGATCCCGACCAGGCTGCGCATGTGCTGACGCAGCGAGTTCCCGCTGCCGAAGCCGGTGCGGTCCGCGATGTGATCGACCGTCAGATCGCTCGTCTCCAGCAACTGCTTCGCGAGCTCCAGCCGTTGGGCCGTGAGCCATTGGCCGGGTGTCGTCCCCACCTCGTCGCGGAAGCGGCGGGTGAAGGTCCGTACGCTCATCCGCGCGTGCCGCGCGAGTTCGCCCAGGGACAGTGGCCGGTCGAGGTGTTCCAGGGCCCAGGCGCGGGTGGGTGCCGTCGTCGTGGTAGCGGTCGGCTCCGGGACCGGGCGCTCGATGTACTGTGCCTGGCCGCCGTCCCGCCACGGCGGGACCACGCAGCTGCGGGCGACCTTGTTGGCGGTGGCGCTGCCGTGGTCCTTGCGCACCAGATGCAGGCAGAGATCGACGCCGGCGGCGGCCCCCGCCGAGGTGAGCACGTCGTCCTCGTCGACGAACAGCACGTCCTCGTCGAGCTTGACGTCCGGGAAGAGGGACTGGAAGTGCCCGGCCTCCCACCAGTGCGTGGTGGCGCGGCGGCCGTTCAGCATGCCGGCCGCCGCGAGCGCGTACGCGCCGGTACAGATGGAGACGACGCGGGTGCCCGGACGGACCCGGCCGAGTGCCTCGGCCATGAGCGCGCCCAGCGACCCCTCCTCGGCGAGGGTGCGCAGCTCGTGGGTGGGCGGGACGATCACGGTGTCCGCCTCGGCGAGTTGCTCGGCGTCGTGCGCCGCGACGATCGTGTAGCCGTCGGCGGTCCGGACGGGCCCGCCGTCCACGGTGCAGACGCGTACGTCGTAGAGAGGGGAACCGTCTTCGGCGACGGCGCAGCCGAAGATCCGGGACGGGATGCCCAGCTCGAAGGGAATCACGCCGTCCAGGGCGAGAACGGCGACCCGGTGGGGTCGCGCGGCGGGAAAGGTCATGGCCTGATTCTGTCACATCCTGGCTATCCGGCCAGTATCGCGCGGCTCCACACTGCCGGAAGCTGAAAGCACCGATGGACACCGGCGGCGGACGCCCTGGCGACCCGCAGGGCCACCGCACCGGGGACGGCCTGCAAAGACAGGTCTCCGGTCCCCGCGGACACGACGGAACGACAACGGCTGCCCGCCGTCGCCCGGCCCGCTGTCCGACCGCTGTCCAGCGCCTCCCGGCCGCCGCCGGGCCGGCCACGACCGACGAGCCCCACCAGGAGCAACCCCATGAACGAGACCGCCACCGACCCCGTGACCATGCGGGCCGTCGTCGCCACCGAGTGGGGTGGCCCCGAGGTCCTCACCGAGACCCGGATCACCCGCCCCGTGCCGGGCCCGACCGAGATCCTCGTGCGGGTCCACGCGGCCGGCCTCAACCCCGTGGACTGGAAGTCCCGCGCCTCCGGCGGCTTCGGCATGTGGGGCGAGACGCCGGTACTCGGCTACGACGTCTCCGGTGTCGTCGAGGCCGTGGGAC
This sequence comes from Streptomyces sp. NBC_01216, assembly GCF_035994945.1. Lineage (NCBI taxonomy): Bacteria > Bacillati > Actinomycetota > Actinomycetes > Kitasatosporales > Streptomycetaceae > Streptomyces > Streptomyces sp. NBC_01216. The sequence goes on along the minus strand of NZ_CP108677.1, from coordinate 999,605 downwards.
TGGGGGTCACCCTCTTCGCGCCGGGTGACGAGGTCTTCGGCATGCCCCAGTTCCCGCAGCAGGCCGGTGGCTACGCCGAGTACGTCACCGGGCCGGCGCGCCACTTCGCCCGCAAGCCCGCCTCCCTCACCCACGTGGAGGCCGCCGCACTGCCGCTGGCGGGCCTCACGGCCTGGCAGTCGCTCGTCGACACGGCCGGTGTGCGCGCGGGGCAGCGCGTCCTCGTCCACGCGGCGGCGGGTGGCGTCGGGCACCTGGCCGTCCAGATCGCCAAGGCCCGCGGGGCGTACGTCCTGGGCACGGCCGGGCCCGCGAAGCAGGACTTCCTGCGCGGACTGGGCGTGGACGAACCGATCGACTACACGACGACGGACTTCGCGCGGACGGTCCGGGACGTGGACATCGTCCTCGACGCCTACGGAGCCGACGACTACGGCACGCGTTCGCTGGCCGTGCTGCGCGAGGGCGGCACCCTGGTGACCCTGCCCTCGCCGGATGCCGTACCGGCGCCGGAGGACACCGCCGCCAAGAGCGTCCGGACCGGTTTCACCCTCGTCGAACCGGACTACGCCGGTCTGCTGGGCCTGGCCGAACTGGTGGAGACGGGCCGGCTGCGCCCGGAGGTGGAGACGGTGTTCCCGCTCGCCGAGGCGGCGCGGGCCCACACGCTCGGGGAGTCGGGCCGCACCCGCGGGAAGATCGTCCTGGCCGTCGTCTGAGCGGTGCCCGGCGCGGCGCGGGACGACCCCGCACCGCGCCGGCCGGTACCTCGCGGCCCGGGAGCCGACGCTTGGGAGCCTGTCGGCCGAAGGCCACCCGCCAGGCTCCGAGTCGACCCACGGCACGGGTGCTCGTACCGGACCGCCTGGGCGCGGGCGCCGTCCCGACCGCGGGCCGCCCGGACGGCCCTCACGCGCCGACGCTGAACTCCGCCGGGTCCGGGCCGATCCGCCGGTCCTCGTTCAGGGCGGCCACCGCCGCCATGTCCTCGTCGTCCAGAGCGAAGCCGAACACGTCGATGTTCTCCCGGATGCGCGACGGCGTGACCGACTTGGGGATCACGACGTTCCCGGTCTGGACGTGCCAGCGGAGCACCACCTGAGCCGGGGTACGCCCGTGCTTCTGCGCGATCGCGACCAGCGCGGGGACCTCCAGCAGGCTGCCGCCCTGACCCAGCGGCGACCACGCCTCGGTGGCGATCCCGTGCCGCTCGTGCGCCGCGCGGGACTCGTACTGCTGGAGATGCGGGTGGAGCTCGATCTGGTTGACCGCGGGGACGACCGAGGTCTCCCCGACCAGACGCTCCAGGTGCTCGGGGAGGAAGTTGGAGACACCGATGGACTTGGCGCGGCCGTCGGCGTGGATCTTCTCGAAGGCGCGGTAGGTGTCGACGTAGGTGTCCTTGGCCGGCAGCGGCCAGTGGATCAGGTACAGGTCGACGTAGTCGAGCCCCAGCTTCTCCAGCGAGGCGTCGAAGGCGCGCAGGGTCGAGTCGAAGCCCTGCTCGCTGTTCCACAGCTTGGTGGTCACGAAAAGCTCGTCGCGGGGGATCCCGGAGCCGGTGAGCGCCCGGCCGGTGCCCGCTTCGTTGCCGTAGATCGCCGCTGTGTCGATGGAGCGGTAGCCGGCCTCCAGGGCCGTGGCCACGGCTCGCGTCGCCTCGTCGTCCGGCACCTGCCAGACGCCGAATCCGAGCTGCGGCATCTCCACGCCGTTGTTCAGAGTGAGGGAGGGGACCTTGTTGTCCGTGCTCACGAGGGGTCGGTCCTAACGTCGTCGGGTGATACTCCCAGTGTCAACGATCGGGAGCCCCCGCACATTCCACCGGGGGCACACCGGTGGCCCGGGTGCCGTACTGCGGCGCCGCGTCAGAGCCTGTCGGTCCAAGGCCACCGGCAGGCTCTCAGCCGTACAGCGCCTCGACCTCGACCGCGTACGCCTTCTCGATGGCCTTGCGCTTCAGCTTCAGCGAGGGCGTGAGCAGTCCCTGCTCCTCGCTGAAGGGATGCGCCAGGATCCGGAACGTGCGGATGGACTCCGCCTGGGAGACCAGAGTGTTGGCAGCCACCACCGCCCGCCGGATCTCCGTCTCCAGGCTCGGGTCCCGTACCAGCTCCGCCGGTGACATCGCGGGCCGCCCCTGGATGGAGAGCCAGTGCTCCACCGCCTCCTGATCCATCGTCACCAGCGCGGCGATGTACGGCCGGTCGTTGCCCACGACGATGCACTGCGCGATCAGCGGGTGCGCGCGAACCCGCTCCTCCAGCGCGGTCGGCGACACGCTCTTGCCACCGGAGGTGACCAGGATCTCCTTCTTCCGACCGGTGATCGTCAGATAGCCGTCCTCGTCGAGCATCCCCAGGTCGCCGGTGGCGAGCCAGCCGTTGTTCAGTACGGCGGCGGTGGCCTGCGGATTGTTCAGGTAGCCCGAGAAGACGTGGGCTCCGTGCAGCCACACCTCCCCGTCCTCCGCGATGTGCACGGTCGTCCCCGGGACCGGTTGCCCCACCGTTCCGTACTTGGTCCGCTCGGGCGGGTTCGCCGTCGCCGCGGCCGAGGACTCCGTCAGGCCGTAGCCCTCGAAGACCGTCACCCCCGCCCCCTCGAAGAACAGGCCCAGCCGCCGGTCCATGCCCGAGCCGCCCGACATCGCGTGCCGCACCCGGCCGCCCATCGCCTCGCGGACCTTGCCGTAGACCGTCCGCTCGAAGAACTGGTGCTGCATCCGCAACGCCGCCGACGGCCCCGGACCGAGTCCGAACGCCTTGTGCTCCAGGGCCTCGGCGTACTTCACCGCCACGTCGACGGCCTTGTCGTACGGGCCCGTCTTCCCGTCGGTCTCCGCCTTGCGCCGGGCCGCGTGGAAGACCTTCTCCAGGACGTACGGGACGGCCAGGACGAACGTCGGCCGGAACGCCGCCAGGTCCGGAAGCAGCGCGGACGCGGCGAGCGCCGGCTGGTGCCCCAGCTTCACCCCACCCCGGATCGCCGCCACCTCCACCATCCGGCCGAAGACGTGCGCCAGCGGCAGGAAGAGCAGCGTCGACGCCTCGTCACCCGGTTTCGTGTGGAAGACCGGCTCCCAGCGGCCGATCAGCATGTCCGTCTCGAACATGAGGTTGGAGTGGGTGATGACACAGCCCTTGGGCGGGCCGGTGGTGCCCGAGGTGTAGATGACCGTGGCGACGGAGTCGGGCGTGACCGCCCGCCGGTGCCGGTGCACCACCTCCTCGTCGATCTCCGCGCCCGCCGCGACCAGCTCGGCGACCGCGCCCTCGCCGGCGTCCAGCTGCCACAGCCGCTTGAGGTGCGGCAGCCGGTCGACGACCGACCCGATCGTCATGGCGTGGTCCTCGTGTTCCACCACGCACGCGGTGACCCCGGCGTCGTGCAGCATCCAGAAGACCTGCTCCGCGGAGGAGGTCGGGTAGATCGGCACGGACTGCGCGCCCAGCGCCCACAGCGCGAAATCGAACAGGGTCCACTCGTAGCGGGTCCTGGCCATCAGGGCGACCCGGTCGCCGAATCGCACCCCCTGGGCGATCAGCCCCTTCGCGAGGGCCAGCACCTCATCGCGGAACTGCGCGGACGTGACATCCCGCCACCGGCCCGACGCGTCCTTGCGGCCCAGCGCCACCCGGTCCGGGTCCCGCCGGGCATGGTCGAACACGGCGTCCGCCAGACCGCCGACCTGAGGCGCCGCCTCGACGGGCGGCACGGTGAACTCGCGCAATGACCTGCTCCTCGACCGCTCGCTGTCGCGCTCCGTACGGCGCGGGTGACGGTACCCCACCCGACTGTCACGCGGGAGGCCCTTCACCAAGCCGGGACATTGGGTGTTCGCACAGGTCAGGGGCGGGAGGGCGAGGAACCGGGGAGCGGCGAGGGTCCGTTACTGACCGTTCGGTAAGCAGGGGGCGGCGGAATCTCCACCGAATCCGTACCGGGCGCCCACGCCCCCTCCCGGGCCCGGGAGGGGACGCGGACAGGGGCGCGGCATGGAGCGCGAAGAGGGGCGCGAAGGGGGGCGCGAAGAAAGGGGGTGGACGGGTGCCCGGCGTGCCGTGGTGGGTGACCGCCGTCGGGCCGCACCGGAGGGGGATAGCGGCGGACGCGAGGGGGATCGCGGCGGGACCAAGACGCCCGGACTCGGCGCCTGGTCAGTGGGGGCGGTGGAGCCGGTCGCCGCCCGCCAGGATCGCCGCGGCCAGGGCGTCCGCCGCTTCCTGGGAGGCTCCCGGCCGGCGCCCCGGCCGCAGGACGAACTCGACCTCGCCCAGATCCGGCAGTCCCGCCCGGGCCGGCACCGTCGTGAGACCCGGCGGGACCAGGCCGCGCGTGTGGGCCATCACGCCGAGACCGGCGCGGGCCGCTGCCACGGTGCCGCTCAGACTCGTGCTCGTACACACGATCCGCCAAGCCCGCCCCTGAGCCTCCAGCGCCTCGAGCGCCCGCGCTCGGGTGATGCCCGGCGGCGGGAAGACGATCAGCGGCACCGGACGGTCCGGATCGAGCCGCAGCCGAGGCGAGCCGATCCACACGAGCGCGTCCTGCCACACCAGGTCCCCGCCGCTCTCCCCGGGCCCCCGCTTCGCCAGGACCAGATCCAGCCGCCCCGCCGACAGGCGGGCGTTCAGCGTCCCGGACAGTCCGACCGTCAGCTCCAGATCCACCTCGGGGTGCTCCCTGCGGAACGCCTCCAGGATCTCCGGCAGCCGGGTCGCCACGAAGTCCTCCGAGGCCCCGAACCGCAGCCGCCCACGCAACCGGGTCCCGGCGAAGAAGACCGCGGCCCGCTCGTGTGCCTCCAGGATCGTCCGGGCGAAGCCGAGCATCGCCTCACCGTCCTCCGTCAGCTCCACCTTGTGGGTGTCCCGGGTGAACAGCGGCCTTCCCGTCGCCTCCTCCAGTCGCCGCACGTGCTGGCTCACCGTGGACTGGCGCAGCCCCAGCCGGCGCCCCGCCCGGGTGAAGCTCAGGGTCTGGGCGACGGCGAGGAAGGTGCGCAGCTGGGAGGGTTCGTACACGTCTCCGAGGCTATCGATCTCCGGCATCCGCGGGTGGCGCCCCGCCCCACTCGCGCTGGGCGGGACGGCGGGACCCACCGGCGGGACGCACCGGCGTGACCCACGCGGGCGGGACCGGCGTGCGCTGCGAAGCAGGTCCGTCATCACGATCCCCGATGACAATGAGAGCGTTGTGCGGGATTCCCGATCGCCGCCCGACCGAGCAGGATGGACGGCGGGAGCGTGTCCGGCCGAGCGGCCCACTCCTTCCGCTGCCCCGTCCGGACCCCGTCGGGACGCTCGAACCCGCCAGAGGAGCCGACCCGAGCGGGACGGACCCGACCGAGAAGAGCTGTGGAGCGCTTGAACCGCCGTACGTCCTTCCCGCCCTCCTGGCCACCCCTCGACCGGTACGTCCTGGCGCTGCTCGGCACAGTGGGTCTCGCGGCCCTGCTCCCCGCCTCCGGGACGGCCGCCCGACTCGCGGAGGGCGCCTCGACGGTCGCCGTGGCGCTGCTCTTCTTCCTCTACGGCGCCCGGCTGTCCAGCCGGGAGGCCCTCGACGGCCTACGGCACTGGCGTCTCCACCTCACCGTCCTGACCGCCACGTTCGTGGCCTTCCCGCTGCTCGGTCTCGCGGCGAAGGGCTTGGTGCCGGTCGTGCTGACGCCCGCCCTCCACAGCGGTCTGCTCTTCCTCTGCCTGGCGCCGTCCACCGTCCAGTCCTCGATCGCCTTCACCTCGATCGCGCGCGGGAACGTGCCCGCCGCGATCTGCGCGGGCTCCTTCTCCTCCCTCGCCGGCATCCTGCTGACCCCGCTGCTCGCGGCGGCGCTCCTCGCCGGCGGCGTCGGCGGCTTCTCGGCCGGCTCACTGCTCAGGATCGTGCTCCAGCTGCTGGTCCCCTTCCTGGCCGGGCAGCTGGTGCGGCCCTGGGCGAGGACCTTCCTCCCGCGGCACCGCGAGCCGCTCGGGTATGTCGACCGCGGCTCGATCCTGCTGGTGGTGTACTCCGCGTTCAGTCAGGGCGTCGTCGCCGGCGTCTGGCACCAGGTCACCCCCGCCCGGCTGGGTCTGCTGCTGGCCGTCGAGGCCGTGCTGCTCGCGGTGATGCTGTCGCTGACCTGGTACGGGGCGAGACGGCTCGGGTTCGGCAGGGAGGACCGCGTCGCCATCCAGTTCGCGGGCTCGAAGAAGAGCCTGGCCGCCGGACTCCCGATGGCGAGCGTGCTCTTCGGCGCCCAGGCGGCGCCGGTCGTCCTGCCGTTGATGCTCTTCCACCAGATGCAGCTCATGGTCTGCGCGGTGATCGCCGGGCGCCGGGCCCGGGACCCCGGGGAAAGGCCGGGGGCGGACCCCCGGTCCTCGCCGACGCCACGGAACGCCTCGGCCGCGTCGTGACGGAGCGCCGTCCGGCGGAAACCGACCACCCGAGCGGACCCGCGGCCGGGGGCACGCCCGCCCGAACGGAACGGCCGTCCCGCCGGAGCCCGGCCGGCCCGTCGGGTCCCGACCGTTCGCCGGACCCCTCCCGCCCGCCGAGCCCCGGCCGCCGACGGTGGCGGGATCGCGTACGGCGCCGCACACGAAGATCAACGCGACCGCTACGGTGCTGCCATGACCGCACTCGATCCCCGTGGCGCCGCGATCGTCCTCGCCGACCCGACGAAGCGCGTCGTGGCGCCGCTTCCCCGTCTCGGTACCGCCACGCCGACCGCGCCGACCGTCTCGACCGCGCCGACCGTCTCGAACGGGAGCACGTGGTGAGTCCCACCCCGATACGTTACGGCGCCCGCCCCTGCTCGCTGGTCGTCTGCCGTGGCTGCTGCTGCGGCGACGCCCGCAAGAACCCGGGCATCGACCACGCGGGTCAGCTCGCCCGGCTCCGCCGTGCCGCCGCCGACTCGGGCGGCCTGCTCGCCCTCCGCGTCAGCGACTGCCTCGGTCCCTGCGCCCAGGCCAACGTCGTGGTCGTCCAGCCCTCCACCGAGGGCCGACGCCGCGGCGGCCGGGCGGCCTGGATCGGTTTCACCGTCGACGACGACTGCGTCGACGACATCCTCGCCTGGACGGCCGCGGGCGGCCCAGGCGTCGCGGAGCCGCCGGACGGTCTCGCCCTCCAGATGATCGACCCGCCGGCCGAGGCCAGGCGCCGCACCCGCTGAACCACGCCGTGACCGGGCGGTCAGCCGAGGGAGGCCCCGGCGCCGAGTGCGATGCGGTGCTCGCCCGTGTACACGTTCATGTCCGCGCCGCGCAGGAAGCCGACCAGGGTCAGGCCCGTCTCCGCCGCCAGGTCCACCGCCAGCGAGGACGGCGCGGAGACCGCCGCGAGCACCGGGACACCGGCCATCACCGCCTTCTGCGCCAGCTCGAAGGAGGCCCGCCCCGACACGAGCAGGACCGCTCGTTCCAGCGGGAGGAGGCCCTCTCGCAGGGCCCGCCCCACCAGCTTGTCCACCGCGTTGTGCCGGCCCACGTCCTCCCGTACGTCGAGCAGCTCGCCGTCCTCCGAGAACAACGCGGCGGCGTGCAGGCCGCCCGTCCGGTCGAACACCCGCTGTGCCGACCGCAGCCGGTCCGGAAGCCCGGACAGCAGCTCGGGCGTGAGGCGCACCGGGGGAGTGTCACCGATCGCGAAGCGCGTCGTGGTGCGTACGGCGTCGAGACTGGCCTTCCCGCACAGTCCGCACGACGAGGTGGTGTAGACGTTCCGTTCCAGCGTGATGTCCGGGACGGGAACGCCGGGAGCCAACCGCACGTCCACCACGTTGTACGTGTTCGTGCCGTCGTCCCTGGCGCCCGCGCAGTACACGATGGTGCGCAGGTCGTCGGCCCGGGCCAGCACTCCCTCACTCACCAGGAACCCGGCCGCCAGGTCGAAGTCGTCGCCCGGGGTGCGCATGGTGACGGCCAGGGACCGGCCGTCGAGCCGGATCTCCAGGGGCTCCTCGGCCACGAGCGTGTCGGGACGCTCGTTCACGGCGCCGCCCCGGATCCGTATGACGCGCCGTCGTTCGGTGACCCGTCCCATGGTGATGACACCCGATTCTGTATGTGAGGGCGGACCGAGCCGCGCTCGCTGCGGAGCTTGCCGGGGCACCGGGCATCGAGCGGCGGTGGCCTCGGGGACACATTCTCCCGCACGGACGGACGGACGGACGAGCCGGCCGGGCGCCGCGCGAGCGGGCCCGAGGGACGGCGCGGGGTCCGTCCGGCCCGGACCGCCCGAGCGGGCCCGTTGTCACGGTCACCCAACAGGCAGGGGTGAATCTTGGTGGTTTACGTGTCCTGTTACCGATGAGTCGCTGGCAAGACTGTGTGGTTCCTGCACTTTCGAACTCCTAGGGGGTCCCGGGCATGACGGGCACTCGTATCGCCGCGCTCGGGCACTACCAGCCCGCGAAGACGCTGACCAACGCGGACCTTGCCACACTCGTGGACACCAGCGACGAATGGATCAGGAGCCGGGTCGGCATCCGCACCCGCCATGTCGCCGGCCCGGACGAGCCGGTCGACGAGCTCGCCGCGCACGCCGCGGGCAAGGCGCTCGCCGCCGCCGGTCTCGTCCCCGACGACATCGACCTGGTCCTCGTCGCGACATCCACCGCGATCGACCGCTCGCCCAACACGGCCGCCCGCGTCGCCGCCCGGCTCGGCATGACGTCGCCCGCCACCCTGGACCTCAACGTCGTCTGCGCCGGATTCACCCACGCGCTCGCGACCGCCGATCACACCGTGCGCGCCGGCGCGGCCCGCCGGGCCCTGGTCATCGGCGCGGACAAGATGACCGAAGTGGTGGACTGGACCGACCGCAACACCTGTGTCCTGGTCGGTGACGGCGCCGGCGCGGCCATCGTCGAGGCGACGGGGGACGGCCGGGAGCCCGGTATCGGGCCTGTCCTGTGGGGATCGGTCCCGGAGATGGGCCACGCCGTGCGGATCGAGGGCACTCCGCCGAGGTTCGCCCAGGAGGGCCAGTCGGTCTACCGCTGGGCCACCCAGCAGCTGCCCTCGCTCGCCAGGCAGGCGTGCGAGCGCGCCGGACTCACTCCCGCGGACCTGGCGGGCGTCGTGCTGCACCAGGCCAACCTGCGGATCATCGAGCCGCTCGCCGCCAAGATCGGCGCGGTCAACGCGGTCGTCGCCCGTGACGTGGTCGAGTCCGGCAACACCTCGGCCGCCTCGATCCCGATGGCCCTGTCCAAGCTCGTCGAGCGTGGTGAACTCGCCTCCGGCGCCCCGGCCCTGCTCTTCGGGTTCGGCGGCAACCTCTCCTACGCGGGGCAGGTCGTCCGCGTCCCCTGAGCTGAGAGCCTGCCGGGCGGCCTTCGACCGGCAGGCTCTGAGGTCTGTCGCGGCGGATCACCGGACTCCGCTCGGCCGTCGGTCCGGTCCGCTCTCCGCTTCCGGCCGGTGCGCCGGCCGCGCGGTGCCTCCGTCCGGCGGAGCCCGGTGGCGGCAGGCCGGGGCGCGGCCTAGCTTCGATCACGGTGAGGGTCGTTTCCTCCCGTATGCGGAAAACGCCCGCACGGGACCCTCGCGTGATCTGGAGGACCGTCATGCGCGCGATCCGCGTCGCTACCGCCGCCCTGCTCACGTCCGTCGCGCTGTCCCTCGCCATGCCGGCCGCCGTGGCCGACGACGCGACCGCGAACCTCCCGACGCGCGACGGCCTGCCGGCGGACGACGTCCCGGCGAACGACGCGACGCCGGTGGGCGACGTGCCGGGGAACGTCGGTGCCGAGGGTGACGGTGCGGCTGGGGCCGGGCCCGGCCTTCCCGGGTACGTGGACAGCGGTGCGCCCGGAAGCGACGGGACGGGGAAGGGCGTCACGTCGTTCGGATACTCCGTCACTCCCGCGACCGTGGCCCCCGGCGGCACCGTCGCACTGAAGTCCGACGGCTGCGAGGTGCCCTCCGTGACCGTCTCCTCAGGCGTCTTCGACACCATCACGCTCGTCGAGGGCCGCCAGGGCACGGCCACCGTCGACGTCGAGGCCAGGGTGGACGCGCAGTACGAGGTGACCTTCGACTGCAAGGGCGAGCGCGGCACAGCCATGCTCACCGTCGCCCGCGGGAAGGACGGCCACAGCACGTCCGGTACCGGCACGGGGGCGGGCGACTCCGGCGGCACGGTCGCCCGTAGAGGCGTCAAAGCCGGGTTCGGCGGTGACACCGGGGGGCTCGGCACCGCCGAGGTGGTGGCGGGCTCGGCCCTGGTCGCGGGTGCGCTCGGCGGCGGCGTGCTGCTGGCCGCCCGGCGGCGCCGCGGCACCGGCCGCGGCTGAGGGCCGGGTCCGAGGGGCGACGAAACGGCCCCTTCACTCCGGAGTGGCGAGGTCCGGGGCGGAGGGGCGTCAGCCCGTCCGGCGGTGCGCGGCCCGTACACGTGCTCCGCTCCCACCGGTACAGGAAGGAAACGGAACAGGTCGTGGAGGCGCAGAACGGTGTGGGCCGGCGCGGCACCTGGGGCATCCTCGTCGTGGTCCTGCTGGTCGGGGTGCACCTCGTGCGCAGCGGCACGGCGGAGTGGCGGACGGAGCACCCGCCGCGGCCCCTCGCCGCGGCGGCGCCAGACCACCGGACCCCCGCCACCACCGCGTTCGGCGCGGTGCCCGGCCCGCTGCCCGCCTCCCGTCCGGCGCGCGTCCGTGTCCCGGCCGTCGGCATCGACGCCCCGGTCGTCGGCGTCGGGCTGGACACCGACGGAGGCATCGGGACCCCGCCGGCCCGGGAGGGGAACCTGGCCGGCTGGTTCACCGGCGCCGTCACCCCGGGGGAGAAGGGCACCGCCGTCGTCGTCGGGCACGTCGACACCCCGGCCGGCCGGGGTGTCTTCTTCGGCCTCGGGGCCCTCGGCAAGGGCCGGCGCATCGAGATCGCCCGCCAGGACGGCCGGACCGCCGTGTTCTCCGTGTACGGCGTCGAGGTCGTCCCGCAGGACGGCTTTCCGGCCGAACGGGTCTACCGGGCCGCCGCCGTGCCCGAACTGCGCGTCCTCACCTGCGGGGGCGACTTCACGGAAGGCCGCGGGTACGACGGCAACCTCGTCGTCTTCGCCCGCCTGACCGAGGTCCGCCGGGCCGCCGACGTCCCGTCCGGGCCGAGGGCCGCCGTGCGGCCTTCCGGACGGCCGACGGCGCCTCCGCCTGCGTGACTCCCGCCTCCGTGACGCAGCCCGCGCGGCGCCATGCTCCGGCGCCGCGGCCACCTTGCTCAGCCGATTCCCTGCCGGTCCGCCTCCAGTGCGAATTCGCGGTCGGCGGGCTCCTGCGCCGTCCGTTCCACCCGCTGGACCAGGAGCGCGCGGTGTCGCAGCAGCGCTTCCCGGCGCGCGGGAGGAGCGAGGGCCAGCAGGTCGTCCAGCCCGGCGACCAGCCGGCGGACCACCTGCGGGCTGCCCTCCGCACAGCCCCGGATCTCGGTGAAACCGAGATCCACCAGGTCCGCCCACCCCGGCACGTCCTGCACCAGCCGGACGGTTCCCTTCCGGTCGCGATAGCGGACGGACCCCAGCGGCCGGTCCGCGAGAGCGGCCAGGATCTGGGTGATCCGGTCCAGGCACTGCACCGCCGTCGTCGGGTCGTTCAGCGAGGGGGACAGGGCCCGAAGCGCGATGTCCGCGAGCTGGCGAAGCCCGAAGGAGAGGTCCTGGCGGAAACCCCGTTCGACACCGACGGACAGAGCCGACGACAGCAGGCGGGGAACGTGCCCGTCGCCGTGCACGGCGACGACCCGGGAACCCGGCAGCACGAAGTCCCCGATCCGGGGAAGCAGGCGCAGCACCACTCCGTGCCGCCGGGCGGACCGCACCAGCAGGGCCACGTTCACGTCCCGTAGTACGCCGGCCTCGCCCCGGTGCGTGAGGAACGCGGTCGTGGGCCCCAGATCCTCCGTCTCCCCCTCGTGCCGCGGCTGTCTCGCCAGCACCCGGAACGAGTCGTTGGTGATCAGGGCCACGACATACCCCACACGCATCAGCCGCAGCGTCGAGTTCACGTACGCCACGAAGAGCAGCAGGCTCAGACCCACCATCAGCAGTGTCAGGATCGACTGCAACAGCGGCACATTGGAGACGGCCCGGGGATCGGGCTCGCTCTCGTACGCGGACAGGACCAGCAGCGAGAGCACGAACGTCGCCAGGAAGACGGAGAAGGTCGCCTTGGTGATGCGGTTCCTGACGAAGATGGGCACGACCCGAGGGCTGAGCTGCCCGCTCGCCATCTGCAGCGCGACGAGCGAGATCGAGAACACCACACCGATGAAGGTCATCATCGCGGAGCTGATCGTCGTCACGATCGTCCTGGCGTCCTCGGCGAACTTGATCAGATCGGCGACGTCGTCGTACGCCCCCTCGCTCTGGAGATGCGCGACGATCGCCTGGTCCGCCGTGTCGGTGGCGCTCCACAGCGCGAACACCGCCACCATGGCGGCCACCGGTGCGAACCAGAAGCTATCCCGCAGATGCTCCCGCAAGGGCGACAGAATCCGGGGCCTGCGGTACTCGGAGTAGTTCACCGGGGCAGGCTATGGCCCGCCCCGTAGTCCGCGGTGGGACGGCGCGCGGCGTCGGATGCGGTGCGTCGCACGGCGGAGGGCCGCACTCGTACCGGGGGTATCCGGGCGATCCGACAACGCGGCGAGGTGCCGCAGCCGGCGCCGCGCGCCCGCCGGGGATCGCGGGACAGCCCTCGGGCGCCCGAAGCCGCTGAACGCACTCTCCGTGGATGAATCGCCACCTCACGCACACCCGGCGGGTCAACGGATGCGGGATCGGGCGAGTGAAGGGCACCGCACGTCACTGACCACGGGAAACGTGGGTGAAAGGCACCTCGAACCCCTGGTAGAGTTGTCCATGTCGCCGCGGGGAACACCCCGGAGCGACAGACACCTTGTCCGGGTGGCGGAATGGCAGACGCGCTAGCTTGAGGTGCTAGTGCCCTTTATCGGGCGTGGGGGTTCAAGTCCCCCCTCGGACACCAGCAGAGACCCCAGTCGATCTGGGGTCTTTCGCGTTTTCCGGGCGGCGGCGTGACCAACCGCGTGACCAACAAGACCGGCGAATCCCCAGGTCGGACTGGGGAAGCCACCCAGGCAGCACCAAACCGCTTGCGTTCCGCCTGCTGACGTTCCCCTGGCGTACTGCGGTGCTCGTTCCCCCGACGGGGGGCGGACCTCAACCGGTCCGTCCCCCGATCGACTGTGGCGTCAGAGTGGCGCGCCCGGCCACTGTGGAGATGCGGGTGCCCCGCACCCGCGCCGGGCTTTGCAACAGAGCGCGTCATGTGGGCTCCGGCGAGTGGCTGTTTGCCACTGTCCGGCCTCCGCTCGCGCGGCGGGCCTTCCACGGGTACTCGGCGCGCGACCTGTTCGGCGCGGGACCTCTTCCGGCACCCGGACCGGGCCGCCTGCTGTACGGGCCGGCCACCGAGTCACCTGTGAGGATCTGTCATCCGATGAACGCGATTGCTACGCCGGCCCGAAGGGCCGTAGCCGCCGGGCTGGCCGTGCTGCTGGCCGGATTCGGCGCCCTCTTCGTCTTCCACCTGGTAATGGACAGGGACTCGCGGTTGCCGGGAATGTTCGGGGATCTGTGCGAGACCTGGGGCGACGCCCTGGCTCTGCCGGTCATGACAGGCGCCCTGGTCTTCACGGTTGCCGCCCTCCCCAAGGCAGCGCCAGAAAGCGGGCACGCGGCGGCGTCGGCCACGGCCGGAGGCGCGGCCGGAGCCCTGACCCAGCTGGTCCGGTGGAAGGACGAAGCCCACCAGCTCACCTGGGCACACCCCGAGCCTCACCACTTCAACGCGGCCGGGATCTACCACGCGGCCTTCCTGACGGTGATGTGTGCGGTGACGGCCGTGCTCTGGACTCTCGCACTGAAGCGAGCGGCCCGGGCATGCGCCGACCACCGCGGCCGGCCCGGGGCAGTGCGCGCGCTCGTGGTCGCCATGGTCGCGGGACTCGCCTTCGTCGTGCTGCTGATGATCGACGACTGGGAGTTCCTCTCCACCAGGAGTGGGGCTGCGGTCCTGGCCACGACCGCGGCCGCCGCGGTTTTGGCTGTGGGAGTGTTCACCGCGGTCATGATCCGGATGCACCGCGTTTCACTCGCCCCGGTCGACAGGCCGCCGCTCTCACCCGCAGGCAATTCCTCCACCCGGGATTCACGGGGCGGCGGCGCCCCCCGACTGGGCCGTCGGCCGGATTCGGTGGCGCCGCCGTGCCAGGCGTCCGCGCCGAGCGGCGGGGCCGGGAGGAACTGCGGTGGCCGGGTCTGTACGCGTGCCGGCTGAGACTGCCGCAGGCGGCCATGGGCGCCGTCTGGGCTCTCGGCGGGGAGAGTCCCCCCATGGGAGGACGCGCTGCGCGTCCTCGCGCTGCCCCTCTGCGTCAGCCTGGCCGGACCACTCGTCGCCCGCCGCCTTGTCCGCACCGGGCGAGCCCCGGTCGCCTCGGGGCTCTTCTTCGCTCCGCTGGCCGGGACAGTGCTTCAAAAGCATCAGCGAGCCCGGCGCCCGTACGGCCGGCCAGCATGGGCGCCACGTGCCGGGGGCGGTCCGCAGTCCCTGACTCCGCCGTCCACAACGGAAGGTCAGCCCTGGCACCTGCTCGACGAACGCAGGCTGGGACATGCCTTTCGGCGGTACCGGAACCGGCGGTACCGGAACCGGCCGACCCGCAACTCGATGATCAGGCGGCATCGGCCGGCCGCGGTGTCATCCAGGCGGCGCACGTACCGGCTGTGTACCCGTGTCGAGCCGGTTCCGCAGCCCGGACAAGCGGCGCGGCCGGTCGTCGCGGCGGCTTGGATGGTCACCGGCTCGCCGCTGATGGTGATGGTGTCGAGCACGACGTCATCGACGTTGTATTCGCGGCATGAGCCCCTTTGTCCACGCTCCGGGGGTCACCTGACCGCGTTCGCTCCGCCTGCTCGTGTCTCGGATACGAGCCCGCAGGAGCCGCATGGCGCCGTGCGGGCCGCCTGGAGCCATGCGGCTCCTCCGATCAGGGGATGGCGCTTCGTCCGGTACCCGGCCCGTTCGGGTGTACCCGGGCCGGTGGGCCCACGCGAGTGTAGAGGCATGGCCGTTCGGTCAGCCGCCCAGTCGGGTGGCAGCCCTGCAGGGACGTTCCGACGTCCCTCCCCCGACGAAGGGAAACACGATGACGCTCCGTACTGACACCGCCGGTCCCGACAGCGGCTCCGGGTCCTCACAGATGCTCGCCGCGCCCGCACAGCGGGATCTGCACGATGTTCAGAACGAGTACGACCGGCGCGGCATCGAGATCGACATGGTCGGCATCAGCGGTCTGCGGTACCCGATCGTGCTCGACGACGGGAAGCTGCGTCATCAGGGCATCGCGGAGGCGACCGTCAGCGTGCGTCTGCAGCACGACCGCCGGGGTACACACATGAGCCGCATGGTCGCCCTGGTCCACGACGCCCTGCGCGACTTCGACCCGAGGGCCGTCGGCACCCTCCTCAAGACAGGCGCCGGTTCCCTCGACGCCCCGGGGCTGTCGGTGCACCTGACCATGGACGTGGCGACCGAGGTCACGGCGCCCGCCAGTGGGATCACGTCCTGGGCCGTGCACGACGTGGCGTTCGAGATGAACTGGGACGAAGGTCAGGTGCTCCTGGACACGTCGGTCACCTGTGAGGTCACCAGCCTTTGTCCTTGCTCCAAGAACATCTCCGACTACGGTGCCCACAACCAGCGCAGCCAGGTCACCCTCACCGTGACGGGGCAGGGCGACACACCGTACCCGCTGCCCGTCGGCGAGTTGATCAAGCTGGCGACCTCGCATTCCTCCGCGCCCGTCGTGCCCTTGGTGAAACGCCCCGACGAGCGTGTCCTGACGATGCAGGCATATGACAACCCGGTGTTCGTGGAGGACATGGCACGCGAAGTGTCCGCCGCGTGCCGCCGCCGGGACCTCGTCCACCGCGTCGCGGTCCGCAATCTGGAGAGCATTCACAGCCACGACGCCATCGCCGTGGTGACCGGCTAGTTCCGCGGGCAGCCGAGCGAACGGTCCCACAGCCGGCGTCGGCTTCCGATCCGCCACGGCAAACGAACGGAGACACCTCATGCTGACCATTTCCAAGGAATTCCACTTCTCGGCGAGCCACCAGCTCGCCCATCTGCCGACGGACCACCCCTGTTCTCGTATGCACGGGCACAACTACATCGTCGTCGTCGAGCTGTCGGCCGCCTCCGACGCACTGACGGAGGCGGGATTCGTCCGGGACTACCGGGACCTGGCGGACCTCAAGGACTGGATCGACACCCACCTCGACCACCGGCACCTGAACGACAGCATCGCCGACCGCAATCCGTCCGCGGAACAGATCGCCATGTGGGTACACGAGACGTGGTCGCAGCGGCTGCCCGAACTCACCGCCGTGCGTGTTTCGGAAACCCCGAAGACCTGGGCGGAGTACCGTCCCAACTGACCGCGGCGGTGCGGTGCGCGCCTGGCCCGCCGCAACATCGAAGCCCCGGGCCGCCCGGGCAAGCGCCACCGGGGCGTGGGCGGATGGTGTCCTGTCCCGCAAGCGGCGTGCCACGCTGCCACATCCGGGCCACGCGCCACGGCACAGCGGGAGCGGGTCCCCTTCAGCTGGAGGGAGGGGAGATGCGCCAGATCAGCCGGGATCCGCCCTCGTCGTCCGCCGCGACGGCGGTCTCGGCCACGGGCAGGCGACGCCCGATGAGCCACTGTCCCAGCTCGCGTGCCATGGCCTCGCAGGACGCCGGCCCGAACTCGTGCTCGCCAGGCCCCCACCACTCGCGGACCAGGTCGGCGACATCGAAGAACTCCAGGTCGCGTTCGTCATGCGCGACGAGCAGGTCGACCCGCACTCTGAAGAGGTGGCGGTGGCGACTGGCCAGATAGTCGCGTTCGGGCGGGGCCTCGGGCCAGCGGTGGAACCCGGGGAGGCGCTGTTCCACCCAGATCGAGGCAGCCTCGGGGACTGGTTCCTGCGGACCGGCCATGGTGTGGAACCTCCGATCACCCGCTCATCCGGGCACAGCGGACCTCCGACCGCCTGCGCGGGCCTCTTCGTCTGTTCCCGTGCCGTCCCCGCGCCACGGCCTCTCAGCAGCGACTCTACGGCGCGGCTGCGGCCCGTGCCCGTCGTACCGGCGGCCGGCCGCCGGACCCGGTTGCCCACCGCTCGCGCGGAGGCTCTCGACCGGGTGGACGGGTTCGCGCAGGAGCGTCGCTCGGGCGGGGCCGTGTGGGGATGTCCCAGGGCTCTCCCGCAATTGGCCACTGACCGGTAGGGCTCAGCTCCCGCGTGCTCAGCGGGCACTCGCCGGCTGACCGGAAGGTGATGTTCAACCCCGCGCACCACTGAACCAGGCGCGCCCGCCATCGAGGAGTACGAGGAGCTGCCATGGCACGAGCCATCCTGCGGAGATCATCGACTACGCCAACCGACCCGAAGCGGTTCGAGAACCCGGACCGCCGGCCCGGACCGCAAGGACATCCGGCATCTCGGGATGGGGAGTGGCATCCACGGCTGCTTCGGTGCCCCGCCGGCACGACTGGAGGCCCAGGATCGGTCAGGAGATCACCTTTCAGACCACGGCGGTGGTCACGGCCGTGCCGCAAGGCGGGGCCGCGGTTCACAGGCGTCCGCAGCAGACTGCGGGACAATGGAGGAGGTGTCGAGCACCGGTCCCGGGTCGAAGTCGGCCCGCGACGACCGGCACCGCAACACGTCGGCCTGACCGGCGCCACGTTGACGACAGGACCTAGGTCCGACGGGATGGTCTGGCATGCACGCAGACGGCACGAGGGTGCGCGTTATCGTCGCCGACGATCACCCGATCTACCGCGAGGGCGTCGTTCGAGCCCTGACTCAGAGCGGACAGGCCGAAGTGGTGGCCGAGGCGGAGGACGGTGCGCAGGCCCTCGAACACATACGCAAGCACCGACCGGATGTCGCCGTGGTCGACCAACGGCTGCCCCGGCTGGACGGCATCGCTGTGTTGCACGCCGTCGTACGCGACGGCCTGCCCGTGCGGGTGATCATCCTGTCCGCCTACACGGACGACGGCCTGGTCTTCCGGGCCATCGAGGAGGGCGCTGCCGGCTATCTGGCCAAGGATGCGACCCGCAACGAGATCATCGACGCCGTGATGCGCGTCGCACGGGGTGGCACCGCGCTGCCCGAGGACCTCACCACCGGCCTCATGGAACAGGTACGGCTGCGCGCCGGCGGGAACGACCGGGTGCTGCTCAGCGAACGCGAGCTGCAGGTGCTCCGCGCCTTCACCGAAGGCAAGAGCATCCCGCAGATCGCCGAGGAACTGTTCCTCGCTCCCAGCACGGTGAAGACACACACCCAGCGGCTCTACGAGAAGCTCGAAGTGGGAGACCGGGCCGCCGCGGTGGCCGAAGCGATGCGCCGCGGTCTCCTCGAATGAGTGTTTCCCCGGCCCGGGATGCGGAGGATGATCACCGTGCCAGGTGGAGGTGAACCTCGGCCGGACGCACCCGAGGGCTACCGGGAGCGGTCCGTGACCCGTTCGCAATCCCGGCGGTCCCTGAGGATGCAGGTGCTCGCGCGCCTCCTGATAGTGGTGCTGCTCCTCGTGCAGCTGCTCTGGTTTCCGCCGCACGAGCACAAGGCCGCCTGCGGCGCGCTCGTCGCGGGCTACACGCTCTGGTCACTGCTTCTGGTCGAGATGGCCTGGTCCGACCGTCAGAGAACGCGCTGGACGTGGCACTTCCTCTGGCTCGACCTGCTCGTTGTCGCCTCGCTGCTGGTGGTTTCCCAGGGATTCGCCGCGCCGGCCGGCGCCCGACCGCCGGCCGACGACGCGTTCTTCCTGGTGCCGGTACTTGCGGCCTTCCAGCTGCGGCCCCGGGTGACCAGCGTCATGACCTGCGCCACCGCTCTCGCGTACCTGCTGGCCCTTGCCCTGTCACGCGGAGATCTCGGCTGGGCCTCCGTCGCCCTCCACGTCCTGAGCCTGCTCCTGCTGGGAGCGGTCTGCACCTCGCTGACCTGGGTGCAGAGCGATCGGGTCCGAACCGTCGAAAAGCTGATGGCGCAGAGTCACGCGCTGCTGGGGCAAGCGATGGACGCTCAGGAACGCGAGCGCCGGAGCCTCGCCGAAGCGCTGCACGACGAGGCCCTGCAGAACGTACTCGCGGCCCGCCACGACGTGGACGAGGGGCGCTCCCCGCCGTACCGGCAGGAGGCTCTCGGGCGCGCTGACCTTGCCCTCGCCGAGGCCGCGCAGCAGATGCGCTCGATCGTCGGGGAGCTGCACCCGGCGGTCCTCAAGGAGCTGGGCCTGGTCCAGGCGGTGCAGGCACTCGTCGGCAGTGCCAGGGGCCGGGGCAAGTTCGACGTCCGCGCGGAATACGCGCCCGTGCCGCGGTTCCGCCTGGAGAACCTCGCTTTCGACGCGGCCCGAGAGCTCCTCGGGAACATCGTGAAACATGCCGAAGCCCGCCACGTGCGGATTCGGCTGCACGCGGCCGACGGCAGGGTCAGCATGCTGCTGGAGGACGACGGCGTGGGGCTTCCTCCCGGTGCCACGACCGACAGCGTGCGCCGCGGGCACATCGGCCTCGCCTCGCTGCGCGTCCGGATCGAGAGTGCGGGAGGGCGTCTGCTGCTGGAACCCCGCCTTCCCAGCGGTACGTCCGCTCTGGTGGAGCTCCCCCTCGTGCCGGCTGGGGACTGACCTGCGGCCCTCCCGCCCCGGTGCCTTGCGGCGCGTCCCGCACCGCAGCGTCCCGGTCGGCCGGCGCCGCGGTTCCCCCGACAGGGGGAACGGCCTTCCACCGGTCGATGCGCCGATCGGTGGTGCCGAGAGGCCCGTCCCAAGAGTCACTGTGGAGTTGTCGCCGCCTGAGAAGCACAACGAAGGGTGTCGGCGCCGGGCCGAGGACTTACGGATACGTCACGGTCATCGGACCGGCCACCTCGGGCAACCCGCCCGCATGAGTGAACCGGAGGCTTCGCCCACCGGCATCCGCGGCAACAGCGTTGCGGGAGCTGAACCGGACCGGCCTCGCGGACCATTCCTCAAGGAAGGAACACCATCATGAACGTCTTCACCAAGACCGCCGTCGTCGCCGCTGCCGGCGGAGCACTCGCTTTCGGAGGCGCCTCGATCGCCAGCGCACAGGACAACGGCGACACCAGGATCCGGACGGCCGTAGCCAAGAGCGATGGCACCGACAGCGTGGTGCGAGTCGCCTCCGCCGATGACGCCAAGCCGTGGGTCGCGGTGGCGCAGGCGCCGGAGTCGGAAGTCGCGGTGGTCGCGGTCGGTGACGACAAGCCGATCGCCCCGAGTATGCACTTGAAGGCCTGAGGCGTCATACCTCCGCCGGGCACGGCCGGAAAGCTCCTGCATTCCGGCCGTGCCCGGAGTCCTGAGCCGCTGTCCGTGCCGGGCGGGCCGACAGGTACGGTGCGGAGGAGGGGCCGTGGAGTGCACCGGACGCATGACCAACCAGCGGCCCGAAACAGCAGGATGCGCGACCGACCTCGGGCACCAGCTGAGACCCCAGTTGATCTGGGGTCTTTCGCATGTCCGGGCAAGGGCGCGGACAGAACGGTCGCGGGCCGGGACCGACGGCCGCGGGCGCGCCGCGTGATTGGATACCGCACCGGATCGGGTCGCACCGCACCAGACCACGCGCCGACGGAGACCACGCGGGACCGCTCCCCACCAACGGACCGGACCGCGGCGTGCGTGGCTGCCGGTGCCGGCCCGGCGCGCGTCGCCCTCAGCCCTGCCTGCTGCTCTCGTCGCGCAGCCATGTGTGGAAGTCGCCCGACCGGATCGCCCTCCTCGCGCCCCGACGGGCCGCGAGCGCGGCGGACATGAAGACGACGACGGACGGCAGTAGACCCGGTTCGGCCCGCACCAGGGCCCGGAGGTCGCTCACGCTGGTGCGCGCGGAGGGCGGGCGTGACGGTGTGTCCGGCGCGCTCCGGGTGAGTACCCCGCCCGCGGCGGCCGAAGCCGGCCGGGCCTGCTCGCTCTCCAGCTGCGCCGTCGAGGTGGCCGCCCGTACCCGGCGTCTGATCAGGTCGGACCAGGTGCGTGGAGGGCGGACCACCACGCGGGCCGCATCGACAACCGTCCGTTCCTCGGGGGAGAACGCCAGCGAGGCGGCCAGGTCGTCCGCCATCAGGGGCGGCAGGGCCGCGATACGGGCGTGACCCGCGCCGGACATCGCGATCACGCCCCGGCCGAACAGTCCCTCCCGCACCGCGGGCAGCCGTTGCCACACGCGGTAGTACGCGCGGACGCGCCAGTCGCAGCCGGTCATCGGGAGTTCGCGGGCCGGGGCCGCGGCGAGTGCGCCGTCCGGTCCGGCGAGCGCGTCGGCCAGCGCACGGGCGTCGGCCGCCCCGAGCACCACGTCGGCGTCCACGTACAACCGGGGGAAGCCGCGCGCGTGCTCGTCACCGGCACGCAGCGCGGCGTGCTTCGACGGGACCGGGATCTCGACCACCCGGACGCGCGCGCCGCGGGCGGCGGCGACCCCCGCCGTGTCGTCCGTGCAGCCGTTGCACACGACGACGATGTCGAACTCGCCCCCGGCGGCGAGGCCCGGAGCCGGCGCGACGACGGAGGGCTCGGAGGCGTCAGCGGGCCCGGAGGGCCCAGGAGGCCCCTCCGGAACGGCCAGGAGCGCGTCCAGGAGCCGGCCGAGCGTGCGCTCTTCGTTGTGGGCAGGGATCACGATGCTGGGCACCGGGCCAGTATGACGAACCCACGCCGTGCTCACAGAATCTTTGACGCACGGTGGGAGTTTTCCACAACTCCTTCATGACCTGCCCTAGTTGCTCTAGATTGAGCGCTGCCGGATCCATACGGACGTGAGCATCCCTCGCGACGGGTGGATTCTGCGCCGTTGTGCGGAACCTCGGTCGCGGGGGGGCTTCTTGCGATCGAACCGTACCGTTTGGTCAGGCGGAAGAACCGCGTACCCTCTGCGCGCCATCGATGCCCGTCCCTTGCCCGTGAGTTGTGCGCTCGCGGGTGCGGGACCACGGCAGGCATGGCTCAACGGGGCACGCGCGAAGCGCCCTTGGGGGGAATGGATGACCGTCCTGCCGGTCACACATGAGCGGCATCGTGTTGAATCCACACACTTCGACGTCCACCGGCTGTGGTGGAAACGGAGACATCAGATCGTTCTGCTGATCGCCGATCTGGCCGCGGCCGGCGCGGCCTCCATACTGGTCCTGGAAACAGTGGGCCGCTGGCAGGTCCTCTTCGCCCTGCCGCCGGCCTGGATCGCCATGATGTACGGCCACCACGCCTACGAGCACAGCGCGTTAGGCGCCGGGGCCGAGCTGTACCGGCGGGTGCTGCGCGGCGCACTGGTGCTGCCGGCCCTGGCCGCGGCCATCGGCTGGGGCATCGCCGGCGACCTCGACCTGCTCCACGACATGATCCTGGCGGCGCCGCCGACGGCTCTGGCCGCCCTGGCCGCCCGCTTCCTGTGCCGCCGCTGGCTGCACCGCCGCTGGGCCCAGGGGCGGTACCGGACCACGACGGTCCTCGTCGGCTCCTCGGCGAGCGCCGTCGAACTGGTCGAGGCCCTGTGGCGCCGCGGCCAGGGCTTCGCCCCCGTGGGTCCCGACCTGCGGGGTATGGACATCGCCGGCGTCTGTCTGACCGACCCGGTGAACGCGGCGGCGGTCGCCGAACTGGGGATACCCGTGCTCGGCGGTGTCGCGGACGTGCCCGGAGCTCTCCGCGCCCACGGCGGCACGGCCCTCGTGGTCCTGCCGACCCAGGAGTTCGACGCGGCCCAGCTGCGCCGGCTCGCCTGGACCGCCGCCGCCGCGGGCTGCGACTTCCTGCTGGCCCCCGCGTTGGGCGAGACGGCCCCGTCGCGCGTGGCCGTCCGGCCCGTCGGCGGAGTCCCGATGGTCCACGTCCGGGCGCCCCGGCTGTCGCGCACCGCCCGGCTGCCCAAGGAACTGGCCGAACGGCTCACCGCCGCGACGCTGTTGCTGCTGCTCGCGCCCCTGCTCTGCGTGGTCGCGGTCACCGTACGGCTCGGCAGCAGTGGTCCGGCACTGTTCCGGCAGCGCCGAGTCGGCCTGCACGGCAAGCAATTCACCATGCTGAAGTTCCGCACGATGCGGCCGGACGCCGAGGCGTGCCGGGCGGAACTCGAGCACGCCAACCACAACAGCGACGGCCTGCTGTTCAAGGTGCGGGACGATCCACGCGTCACGCGTGTGGGCGCCACGCTCCGCCGCTACTCGATCGACGAACTGCCTCAGCTGATCAACGTGTTGAGCGGCCGGATGTCGCTGATCGGTCCCCGTCCGCCGCTGCCCGAGGAAGTCGCCGGCTACGGCAACGAGGTGCGGCGCCGCCTGCTCGTCAAACCGGGCCTCACCGGCCTGTGGCAGGTCAGCGGACGCTCGGATCTGCCATGGGACGAGGCGGTCCGCCTCGACCTGACCTACGTGGACAACTGGTCACTCGGACTGGACGCGTCGATTCTGCTGCGCACCGGCCCGGCCGTGCTGCGCGGAACGGGGGCTTACTGAAATGAAGGGGAACAAAGTGAAGGACGTGGATCGGTCCGACGAGCGGCTCGGAGTCGCGGTCGTGGGCGCCGGCTACTGGGGACCCAACCTCGTGCGCAACTTCCAGTCCAGCGACCGGTTCCGGCTACGCTCGCTCTGCGACCTGGACATCACGCGCGCCCAGCGGGTGCTCGGCGGATACTCCACCGTCCAGGCGACCGACGACTTCGAGGCGATACTCGCCGACCCCTCGGTCGACGCCGTCGCCGTCGCCACCCCGGCCGGGACGCACCTGGACGTCGCGCTGGCGGCACTCCGCGCGGGCAAGCACGTCCTGGTGGAGAAGCCGCTGGCCACCACGTACGCCGACGGGGCGCGCCTGGTCGCCGAGGCGGAGGAGCGCGGCCTGACCCTCATGTGCGACCACACCTACTGCTACACCCCGGCCGTGGGCCGGATTCGTGAACTGGTGCGCTCCGGAGAACTCGGCGAGATCCACTACGTCGACTCCGTCCGGATCAACCTCGGGCTGGTCCAGAAGGACGTCGACGTGCTGTGGGACCTCGCGCCGCACGACCTGTCCATCCTCGACTTCATCCTTCCCGAACACGTGGAGCCCGTCGCGGTCGCCGCGCACGGCGCGGACCCGATCGGCGCCGGTCAGGACTGCATCGCCTACCTGACGCTCCAGCTGAACACCGGCGCCATCGCCCATGTGCACGTCAACTGGCTCTCGCCCACCAAGGTGCGTACCACCATGGTCGGCGGCGCCAAGCGCACTCTGATCTGGGACGACCTGAACCCCGCGCAGCGCATCGCCGTCTTCGACCGGGGAGTGGACCTCGCGACCCCGCAGGAGCTCGGCGCGGACGAGCGACGCCAGGCGTTGATCTCCTACCGCAGCGGCGACATGGTGGCCCCCGCGATCGGCGAGAAGGAAGCCCTGCGCGGCATGGTCGACGAGTTCGCCGCCGCCATCCGCGAACACCGGGCCCCGCTGACCGACGGACGGGCGGGCCTGCGTGTCCTGGACATTCTCGAGGCGGCGTCGCGGAGCCTGGAGTTCCGCGGCGCGGTCGTCGGGCTGCGGACCGGCGCCGGCCGGTCCCTTCGTACGGTGAACGACTCTGTAGGAGAACGGCGTTGAGCGACATTCACGGCAAGAAGGTCCTGGTCACCGGCGGTGCCGGCACGATCGGTTCCCATGTGACCGACCTTCTCGTGGACGGCGGCGCGCGAGAGATCGTCGTCCTCGACAACTTCGTCCGGGGGCGCCGGGCCAACCTCGCCCACGCCCTGGAGAACGGCCCGGTCCGGCTCGTCGAGGGCGACATCCGCGACGCCGCGACCGTGCGCCGGGTCACCGAGGGAGCCGACCTCGTCTTCCACCTCGCGGCCATCCGCATCACCCAGTGCGCGGAGGAACCCCGGCTCGCCAACGAGGTCATGGTCGACGGCACCTTCAACGTACTGGAGGCCGCCGCCGCGGCCGGCGTGGGCAAGGTGATCGCCTCGTCCTCCGCGTCCGTCTACGGGCTCGCGGAGTCCTTCCCGACGACCGAGCGCCACCACCCGTACAACAACGACACCTTCTACGGCGCGGCCAAGGCGTTCAACGAGGGCATGCTGCGCAGCTTCCAGGCGATGTACGGCCTCGACTACGTGGCGCTGCGCTACTTCAACGTGTACGGGCCCCGCATGGACATCCACGGCCTCTACACCGAGGTCCTGATCCGCTGGATGGAGCGCATCGAGGCGGGCGAGCCGCCGCTGATCCTCGGCGACGGCACCCAGACCATGGACTTCGTCGACGTCCGGGACATCGCCAGGGCGAACCTGCTCGCCGCCCAGGCGGACCTCACCGACGAGGTGTTCAACATCGCGAGCGCGACCGAGACCTCGCTGAGGGAACTCGCCCTGAACCTCATCGAGGTGATGGGCGCCGACCTGGAACCCGTGCACGGCCCCGCCCGCGCCGTCAACGGGGTGACCCGCCGACTCGCCGACACCAGCGCGGCCGAGGAGCGGCTCGGCTTCAAGACGGAGATCGACCTGCGCACCGGTCTCGAGGACCTGGTCGCCTGGTGGCGGGCCGAGCGAGCCGCCGGGTCCGCGCCGGCGACGGCCGTCTCCGCTCCCGCGACCGCGTCCGCCCCGGCCCCCGTCGCCCCGGCTCCGGCGGCCGGACCCGCCCGTACCCCGGTCATGGTGCCGTGGCTCGGCGAGGAGGAGGCCGAGGCGGCGGCGCAGGCCGTACGCTCCGGCTGGGTCGCCCAGGGACCCCGGGTCGCCGCGTTCGAGCGTGCCTTCGCCGAGCGGGTGGGCGCCGCGCACGCCGTCGCCGTCAGTTCCTGCACGACAGCCCTGCACCTCGCCCTGCTCGCCCTCGACCTGGGGCCGGGGGACGAGGTCGTGGTGCCCTCGCTGTCCTTCATCGCCACCGCCAACGCCGTGCGGTACGTCGGCGCGGAACCCGTCTTCGCCGACGTCGACCTCGCCACCGCCAACCTCACCGCCGACACCATCGACGCCGTCCGCACCCCGCGGACCAAGGCCGTCGTACTCGTCCACCAGGGCGGCGTGCCCGCGGACGTGCGCGCCGTCCGGGCGGCGTGCGCCGACTGGGGCCTGCCCGTGGTGGAGGACGCCGCCTGCGCGATCGGCTCCACCGTCGACGGAGCCCCCGTCGGACGCGGCGCGCTCCTCGCCGCCTGGTCGTTCCACCCGCGCAAGCTCCTCACCACCGGCGAGGGCGGCATGGTCACCACGGACGACGCCGACTGGGCCGCCCGTCTGCGCCGTCTGCGCGAGCACGGCATGAACGTCTCCGCCGCCGAGCGCCACGCGAGCGGGACACCGGTCCTGGAGAACTACCTGGAGACCGGCTTCAACTACCGGATGACCGACATCCAGGCGGCGGTCGGCCTGGTGCAGCTCGGCAGGCTCGACGCCATGGTGGCCCGCCGCCGCGCCCTCGCCGCCCGCTACACGGAACTGCTGAGCGGCATCCCCGGCCTGGACCCGGTCCGCGACCCCGGACACGGACAGGGCAACTTCCAGTCCTACTGGGTCCTGCTGTCCGAGGACTTCCCGGCGGGCCGCGACGCGCTCCTCACCGTGCTCGCCGAGGCCGGGATCTCCGCCCGGCGCGGGATCATGGCCGCCCACCTGGAGCCCGCCTACCAGGGGCACCCCGCGGGCCCCCTTCCGGTGACCGAGCGGATCAGCCGCGACTCGCTGATCCTGCCGCTCTTCCACACGATGACCGAAACCCAGCAGGACCGGGTGGTCGAGGTACTGCGCGCGGCTGCGGGCCGCGCGTGAACGACCTGGTCATCATCGGCGCGGGCGGTCTCGCACGGGAGACCGCCCAGGCCGTGCGGGACGCCGGAGCCGGTGGCCGGCGGCTGATCGGCCATCTCGACGACAACCCGGCGCTGCACGGCGCCGAGCTGGACGGAGTCCCCGTCCTGGGCGGCTGCGACCTGGCGCACGATCTGCGCGACGCGTCCTTCGTGGTCTGCGTCGGCAGCCCCCGCGACCAGGCCGCCCGCGCCCGACTGGTCGGCCGCCTCGGCCTGCCCGCCGACCGCTACGCCACCGTGGTGCACCCGAGCGCCGTCGTGCCCTCCGGCTGCTCGGTGGGGCCCGGCTCGGTGATCCTGGCGTACACCGTCCTGACGGCCGCCGTACGCGTGGGCAGCCATGTGGCGGTCATGCCGCACACCGTGCTCACCCACGACGACGAGGTGGAGGACCACTGCACCCTCGCCTCCGGGGTCCGGCTCGGCGGCGGCGCCCGGCTCGGCCGCGGGGCGTACCTCGGGGCCGGCTCCGTGGTGCGCGAGTACACGACGATCGGTGCCTGGTCACTGGTCGGCATGGGCAGCGCGGTCCTGGACGATGTGCCACCCGGCGAGGTCTGGGTCGGCAGCCCGGCACGCCGGCTGCGCGCGGCGGGCCCCACGGCGCTGGAGCAGCTCCGGCCAGACGACTCCGACGGCCTCGCACGACAGGCCGAGGCAAGGGAAGTGAAGGGCAGATGAACCAGATTCCGCTGGTCGACCTCAAGGCGGCCCACGCCGAGGTCGCGGACGAGGTCCGGGAGGGCTTCGACCGCGTCCTGGCGGGCACCGCCTTCATCGGTGGCGAGGAGGTCCGCGCGTTCGAGCGCGAGTACGCCGCGTTCGCGGACGTCGCCCACTGCGTCGGCGTCGCGAACGGCACGGACGCCCTGGAGCTGGCGCTGCGGGCGAGCGGCGTCCTGCCGGGCGACGAGGTGGTGCTCCCCGCCAACACCTTCATCGCCACCGCCGGGGCGGTCGCGAGGGCGGGCGCCCGCCCGGTGCTCGTGGACTGCCACCCCGACAGCCTGCTGATCGACGGACAGGCCGCGCTCGACGCCGTCGGCTCGGCCACCCGCGCGGTGGTGCCGGTCCATCTGTACGGGCAGAACGCCGACGTCGCGGCGCTGACCGCCGGGCTGCCCGACTCCGTCCGCGTCGTGGAGGACGCGGCCCAGAGCCAGGGCGCAACCCGGGACGGCCGTCCCGCCGGCCGGGCCGGGATCGCGGCCACCAGCTTCTACCCGGGCAAGAACCTCGGAGCGTACGGCGACGCCGGCGCGGTGCTGACCGACGACGCCGAGACGGCCGCCGTCGTACGGGCGACCGCCAACCACGGCGGCGTCCACAAGTACCGGCACGACCTGCCCGGCTTCAACAGCCGGCTCGACGGTCTGCAGGCGGTCGTGCTGCGCGCCAAGCTGCGCCGGCTCGCCACCGGCAACGAGGCCCGGCGGACGGCGGCGGCGCGCTACGGCGCGTTGCTGGAAGGGCTCGCCGCGGCGGGCCGCGTGGTGCGGCCGACGACCGTCGACGGCAACACGCACGTGTGGCACCTGTACGTGGTGCGCGTCCCGGGAGCCGACCGGGACGAGGTGGTGGGCAAGCTCAACGCGAGCGGTGTGGGAGCGGGTGTGCACTATCCGGCCCCGGTCCACCTCACACCGGCGTACCGTCATCTCGGGTACCACCGCGGGGACTTCCCGCACGCCGAACGCGCGGCCGACGAGATCCTCTCGCTGCCGCTCTTCCCGCAGATCACCCAGGACCAGCAGCAGCGGGTCGTGGAGGCTCTCGCGGGTGCACTGAGCTGACGCTCATTCACCACCCCCGGCCGGTAGGCCAGGACCTGTACTGCCCCGAAAGGTACAGCGATGCAGAACCACCTCCGTCGGGCCAGAGGCGCCCTGTTCGCCCTGGCCGCGGCCTTGATATCGATCGTCCTGCCACCGGTCGGGAGCGCGAGCGCCCTCACCGACCCCTGTGGAGCGGGCAGTAACCCCATCGTGTGCGAGAACTCCAAAGCGGGCACGCCGATGCCCGACTGGTTCGCCGGCAACGCCTGGGGCGACATCGCGGGCTTCCCGACCAAGATGAGCGTCCAGGCGGGCGAGACCCTCTCGTTCAAGGTCCAGTCCCCGTCGGCCTACCGCGTCGACATCTACCGGCTGGGCTGGTACGGCGGCGACGGCGCCCGGCAGATGTCCACGCCGGCACAGGCCGCCCAGACCTACCCCGCCAACTACACGACGAAGCACGCCGACTGCCTCACGAACCAGCCCACCGGCCTGATGGACTGCGGCAACTGGCCCACCACCGCGACCTGGACCGTGCCGTCCGACGCCGTCTCGGGCCTCTACATCGTCAACTTCGACCAGGCCGACGGCAACGGCCTCATGCCCTACCCCTTCGTCGTGCGCGACGACTCCAGCCACTCCGACGTCCTCGTGCAGACCTCGGACCAGACCTGGCAGGCGTACAACGACTGGGGCGGTACCAACCTCTACGACGGTCAGGGTCCCGCTCCGGACGGACGCGCCTACAAGGTCAGCTACAACCGGCCGATGGACATCGGCGGTGACAACGGCATCTACGGCTCCGAGTTCGAGATGGTCGCCTGGCTGGAGCGCAACGGCTACGACACCAGCTACGTCTCCGGCATCGACACCGCCACCCGCGGCGCCTCCCTGCTGGCGAACCACAAGATGTTCATGTCCCAGGGCCACGACGAGTACTGGACGCAGGAACAGTTCACCAACGTGCTCAACGCGCGGAAGGCCGGGCAGCACCAGACCTACTTCGCGGGCAACGAGATCTTCTGGAAGACCCGCCTGGAGCCGAGCATCGACGGCACCGGCACCGCCGACCGGACACTGGTCTGCTACAAGGAGACCAAACTCAAGTTCCCCACGCCGAACGGCGTCCCCGACCCGAGCACCGAGTGGACCGGGACCTGGATGGACCCGGACAGCACCAAGGAAGGCGCGCCGTACCAACCGCAGAACATCCTCACCGGCTCGCTCTTCCAGGTGAACGGCTACCGCAACGACGCGATCACCGTGCCCGCGGCCTTCGCCAGGATGCGACTGTGGCGCGACACCACGGTCGCGAACCTGACCGGCGGCCAGGTCGCCACCTTCCCGACCGGTACCCTCGGATACGAGTGGGACAGCGACGTCGAGAACGCCAGCCGTCCGGCCGGACAGATCCGGATGTCCTCCACCACCCTGCCGATCACCGACGGCAACTACCTGCTCGACTGGGGCAACAACTACGGAAACGGCACCGCGACGCACAGCCTCGTCGCCTTCCGTGACCAGACCTCGAACGCCCTGGTGTTCGGCACCGGCACCGTCCAGTGGTCCTGGGGCCTCACCAACGTCCCCACGGCCGACCCCGGCGGCGGCGTGGTCACCGAGGACAAGCGGATGCAGCAGGCCACGGTGAACATCCTCGCCGACATGGGCATCCAGCCGAAGACCCTGCAGTCCGGACTCGTCGCCGCGGCGGCCTCCTCGGACACCACCGGCCCCACCGCCACGGTCACCAGCCCGGCCTCAGGCAGCTCTGTCTACGCCCTCCAGCAGGCCACCGTCACCGGAACCGCCGCGGACTCCGGAGGCGGAGTCGTCGCCCGGGTCGAGGTCTCCACCGACGGCGGCACCACCTGGCACGCGGCCGACGGCACCGCCACCTGGACCTACACCTGGACCCCGATGGCCACCGGCGCCGCCCAGATCAAGGTCCGCGCCATCGACGACAGCGTCAACATGGGCGCCGCCACCACGCTGCCCCTGACCATCGAACCGCAGAAGTGCCCCTGCACGGTCTGGCCGTCCTCCACCGCGCCGGCCAAGGCGAACGGCGGCGACGGCAGCTCCGTCGAGCTCGGCGTGAAGATCCGCAGCTCCGTGCCCGGCACGGTCACCGGCGTCCGCTTCTACAAGTCCACCGCCAACACCGGCACCCACAAGGGCAGCCTCTGGAGCAGCTCCGGGCAACTGCTGGCCACCGGTACCTTCGGCAACGAGACCGCGTCCGGCTGGCAGCAGCTGATGTTCACCACGCCGGTCCCGGTGAAGGCCGACACCACCTACATCGCCTCCTATTTCGCCCCGAACGGCGGCTACTCCTTCGACGCGGGCTACTTCGCCGACAAGGAGGCCGGCCTGCCTCCGCTGACCGCGCTGAAGTCCGGCACCGACGGGGGCAACGGCGTCTACCGCTACACCTCCACCAGCGCCTTCCCGTCCCAGGCTTCCTCGGGCAGCAACTACTGGGTCGACGCCATCCTCGAGACCGGTTCGGCCAGCACCGAACCACCCACGGTCACCGGCCGGACCCCCGGCGCCGGAGCCACCGGCGTGGCGATCAACGCACCGCTGTCCGCGACCTTCAGCCAGAGCATCGACAGCAGCGACCTGGTGTTCACGGTGAAGGGACCGAACAACACCACCGTCCCGGGCAGCGCCGCGCTGAGCGGCGACGGCAAGACCGCGGCCTTCACCCTCTCCAGCCAGCTCGCCCTCGGCACCACGTACACCGCGTCGGTACAGGCCGCCGACCTGTGGGGCAACGCGATGGCCGAACCGGTGACGTGGACCTTCACCACCAGTGCCACGCCGCCGCCCGCCGCCTGCCCGTGCACCCTGTGGGGCCCGGACAGCGTGCCCGCGACCCCCGCGGTCACGGCCGACACCAACCCCCTCGAGCTCGGCACCCGCTTCCAGTCCGCGCTGAACGGCCGGGTCACCGGCGTCACCTTCTACAAGGGCACCGGCAACACCGGCACGCACACCGGCAACCTGTGGACCGAGGACGGCGACCTGCTGGCCACCGGCACCTTCTCCGGCGAGACGGCCACCGGCTGGCAGACCCTGACCTTCGCCACACCGGCCACCATCACGGCCGGCACCCGCTACGTGGTGTCCTACCACGCGCCGGAAGGCAACTACGCCGCCGACTCGGGCTACTTCGCGGGAGCGCACCTGTCCTACCCGCTCTCGGCGCCCGCCGACACCGGCAGTCGCCCCAACGGCCTCTACCGGTACGGAAGTACCTCCGGCTTCCCGACCTACTCCTACAACGCCACGAACTACTGGGTCGGTCCGGTCTTCACGACCGACGCCGGCTGACACCGAGTGCGCCGTACCGGGTCCGGACGACCCGGTACGGCGCACTTCTCCGTAACGAACACACCGGAAAACACCGAGGATTGGGCCGCCCAGCCATGAGTTCCGTCAGCGTCGTGATTCCCTGCTACAAGTACGGCCACTTCCTGGCCGACTGCGTGCGCAGTGTGCTCGACGAACAGCCCGGACTCGAGGTCCGGGTGCTGATCATCGACGACGCGTCACCGGACGACTCGGCCGAGACGGCGCACAAGCTCGCCGCCGCGGACCCGAGGATCGAGGTCCGGGTCCACGAGCGGAACCGGGGCCACATCGCCACGTACAACGAGGGCCTGCTGGAGTGGGCCGACGGCGACTACGTCGTCCTCCTGTCCGCCGACGACCGGCTGGTGCCGGGTGCCCTGGTCCGCGCCGTCGCCCTCCTCGACGCCCACCCGGAGGCCGGGTTCTGCTACGGCAGGCCGCTGCGCTTCCAGCACGGCGGGCCGCCGCCCCGGGCACGGACCCGCGGCACCGGGTCCGTGGTCTACCCCGGTCACTGGTGGCTGGAACGACGCTTCCGCGAGGGCACCGGCTGCATCACCTCACCCGAGGTCGTCGTCCGCACCGCCCTCCAACGGAAGGTGGGCGGCTACGACCCGCGACTCCCGCACGCCGGCGACATCGAGATGTGGATGAGGCTGGCCGCACACGCCGACGTCGGCTACGTCAAGGGCGCCGACCAGGCGTACTACCGGGTCCACGGCGACAACATGTCCACCACGGACTTCGGCGGCCAGCTCGACGACATCCGGCAGCGCAGGGCCGCGTTCACCGCCGTCCTCGACAAGTGCGCCGACCGGCTCCCGCAGGCCGGCCGGCTGTCGGCGCTGGTCGACACCAGCCTCGCCCGCCAGGCGCTCCGGCGCGCCTACCGAGCCTACGACCGGGGACGCACCGACGTCGTACCCGTCGACGAACTCCTCGCCCTCGCCCTCGAATGCCGGCCCGACGCCGAGCGGCTCCCCGAATACCGGGCCCTGCGCCTGCGCCGCCGGATCGGAGCCCGGACCATGCCGTACCTCCAGCCCCTGGTGCTGTCGGCCGTACGCGACCGGATCCGCGAATGGTTCTGGTGGCGCTCCTGGGAGCGCCGCGGCATCTGAGCGCCGGTCGGCCGAAGGCCACCCGACAGGCGCTGAGACCGCGCCCGCCGCCCCCGCACCCTGAGAAGAAAGGCACCACCGTGAACCATCGGGTCCAGCCCACCGCCGATGTCGACAAGAGCGCCGCCATCGGCGACGGCACCAGCATCTGGGAACTCGCCCAGATCCGCGAGGACGCCCGTCTCGGCACCGACTGCGTGGTGGGCCGCGGCGCATACGTCGGACCGGGCGTGGTCATCGGCGACAACTGCAAGCTCCAGAACCACGCCCTGGTCTACGAACCGGCCGTGCTGGCCGACGGCGTCTTCATCGGACCCGCCGCGGTCCTCACCAACGACCACCATCCGCGCGCCGTGGACCCCGAGGGCACGCTCAAGCGCGGCGGGGACTGGGACCCGGTCGCCGTCACGGTCGGCGAGGGCGCCGCCATCGGCGCCCGCTCGGTGTGCGTCGCCCCCGTCGACATCGGCCGCTGGGCGCTCGTCGCGGCCGGCTCGGTGGTGACGCGGGACGTCCCGGACTTCGCCCTCGTGAAGGGTGTCCCGGCCCGGCAGACGGGCTGGGTCGGCCGGGCCGGCGTCCCGCTCACCCAGCATCCGGAGCGTCCCGGAGTGTGGGAGTGCCCGCGGACCGGAGCGCTGTACGAGGAAGCGGACGGGCGCCTCACGGAACACCGTGCGGAGCGCTGAGACCCCCGCCGCCGCGACGCCCCGCCCCTCAGGCAGGCTGCCTCGCCGCCGGCCCGGTCCGGGGGCCCGGCACGACCCGGCGCCCGCGCCGTACCGCCCACCGCTCGCTCCACAGCGTGATCGTCACTCCGGACAGCAGGCCCAGCGCGCCCACCCCCGCCAGCGCCCGGCTCCTGTTGGGCGGCAGCGCGACGGTGCCGGGACGATGGACCAGGTCGATACTCATCTGCGAGGTCTCCGGTACCTGCTGAGCCGCCTGCAGCGCCCGCAGATGCCGTCCGTAGGCCGCGATGATCAGCTGCACCACCCGGTCGGCCTCGGTCGCCTCCGGCTGCTCCGCCTCGATCTGCAGCGTGGGAATCGAGTAGAACGGGGTGGCACTGGTGCCACTGTTCCGGGGCGTCAGCCGGTACGTGCCGTGCACGCCGTCCGCCCGCAGCTCCGCCCGGCCCTCCGGAGAGAGCAACTGCTGCACCACGGCGTAGGAGACGGCCGCCAGCGCCGGTTGGAGGTTGGTCAGCTGGTTCGGCTGGTTCTCGGTCCGCGGCGGTTTGACCACCAGCACGGCCGAACTCACGAAACGCTGCTCGGGGCGCAGCGCCGGATAGCAGGCCGCGGTCGTGACGAGCAGCACCAGGAGCAGCACGTACCAGCGGCGGAGCAGCACGCCGACGAGTCCTTCGGGCGACAAGACATCTCCTTTCATCAGAACCGATACTGGCAGCACGAAGAGCAACCGGGGGAGGGTTCGTGAGCATCGCCGAGATCTTCCGCGTGCTGCGCAGACGGTGGTACGTGATGGCGCCGCTGACGCTGCTCGGCTTTCTCGCCGGCGGATTCCTCTACTCCACCGTGCCGGTGACCTACCAGTCGCAGAGCCAGCTCACGCTGATGAACTCCCGCAAGGTGGCCAAGCCCGCTCCCAGCTACGGCAATCCGCTGGCCTACGCGAGCGGTTCGCTGATCAGTACGGCCGACGTGCTGATCCGGGCGCTGCAGTCCCCGGAGTCCGCCGAGGCGCTGCGCGGGCACGGTGTCACCGACGCCTACACCGTCGACTTCGCGGAGAAGGCCGAGGGTCCGCTGCTCACCCTCAGCGTCACCGGCGAGGACCGGGACGAGGTGTTCGCCGAGACGAGGATCATCACCGATTTCGCGGCCGAGCAGCTCCTGGCCCTCCAGATGGTGGCGCAGGTGCCGCCCGACTACTCCGTGCGGGCGGCACCCATCGTCCTACCGCAGAAGCCGGTGTCGCAGCCCAAGTCCCGCTACCAGAAGGTCGCCGCGGTCCTGGTCCTCTGCCTCACCAGCGCGTTCCTGCTCTCCTTCGTGACGGACGTGTGGGCGCTGGCGCGCCGCCGGCGCCGCGGACTGCCCGCCCCGGACGAAGGCCCCCGGGGACCCGCGCCGGGCGCCTCCCGTCTGCGCCGCCAGCTGACCAGGCCCCTGGACGCCACCGCGGTCCTCACCGGCTATCTGGCCCTCGCCCTCTTCCTGCCGTCCAATCTCGCGCTGCCCGCGCTGGGCGGCGCGGGCACCCCCGCCAACGTCTTCGCCCTGCTCGGGCTCTTCTGGTACCTGGCGACCTGGTGCATGGGGCGGATCGCGCCGGCCCCCGGCACCCGCACGGTGCGCACCGCGGTCCTGGTGCTCGGGATCGTGGTGCTGGTCTCCTACGTGGCGAACACGGCCCGGATCAGCTCCCAGAAGGAGGTCCTCGCGGCCGACCGGGGTCTGATCGTGCTTCTGGTGTGGGTGGCGCTGGTCGTCCTGGCCACCGCGGGCATCCAGGACCGGGCCCGGTTCGACGTGCTGATGCGCCGTCTGGTGGTGATGGGCTCGGTCGTCGCCGTGCTCGGTCTGTACGACTTCTTCACCGGCACCAACATCGCCGACTCGCTGCGCATCCCCGGACTGAACTCCAGCGTGGCGAACGTCGCCGTCCTCGACCGGGGCTCCTTCACCCGGCCCCGTTCGCTCACCGCCCATCCGCTGGAGTTCAGCGGGATGCTGGCCATCCTGCTTCCGTTCGCCATCGCCCAGGCATTCGACCCGGCGCGGGCGCACCTGAGCGGCTTCCGCCGCTGGGCCCCGGTCGTCCTGCTCGGTGGCGGGCTGCCCCTCACGGTGTCCCGTACGTCGATCGTCGGACTGCTGGTCGTCGTCCTCGTCATGGTGCCGCGCTGGAAGCCCCAGCGGCGCTGGACGGCCATCGGCGTCCTGCTGGGCGCCGTGGCCGTGTTCAAGGTGCTGGTCCCCGGACTGATCGGCACCATCACCGGGCTGTTCTCCGGCAGTCTGAACAACGCCGACAGCAGCACCCAGGCACGCACCATCAAGTACCCGAAGATCGCCGAGTACTTCATGGAGGACCCCTTCCTCGGACGCGGCTTCGGCACCTTCACGCCCGAGCGGTACTTCTTCACGGACAACCAGTACCTGCTGACCCTGGCCGAACTGGGCGCCCTCGGCGTCTTCGCGCTGTTCGTCATGGGACTCATAGGCGTGCACAACGGCGGGGCGATCCGCCGGCTCGCGCGCACCGAGTCCGACCGCGAGCTCGGCCAGGCGTTCTTCGCGTCCGCCCTCGTCGCCCTGGTCATCAGCGCCACCTTCGACACCCTCAGCTTCCCGATGTTCGCCGGAGTGTTCTTCCTGCTGCTCGGCTTGGGAGGCAGCTGCCTCGGCCTCGTCCGGCGCGAGGCGGAGACCGGGGAGGCCGCCGCCCGGAAGGCCGAGGCGCCACCTCGGCAGCCCGCACCCGACGCCCCACCCCATCTTGTGGAGATCTGATGCACCCTCAGCACGAGGCCGCGGACCGCGGACCCGTCGCCGTCC
This sequence comes from Streptomyces sp. NBC_01216, assembly GCF_035994945.1. Lineage (NCBI taxonomy): Bacteria > Bacillati > Actinomycetota > Actinomycetes > Kitasatosporales > Streptomycetaceae > Streptomyces > Streptomyces sp. NBC_01216. The sequence continues at coordinate 962,901 of NZ_CP108677.1, read as the reverse complement.
TCGTCGTCACCTGGAACAGCGCCGCGGTGCTGCCCGGGTTCCTCGCCGCGCTCCCTCAGGGCATGGCGGGCCTCGACTGGCGGCTGGTCGTCGCCGACAACGACTCCTCGGACGACAGCGTCGCCGTGGTCCGCGAGCTCGCGCCCGAGGCCACCGTCGTGGAGACCGGCCGCAACGGCGGCTACGCCTTCGGGGTCAACGCGGCCCTGCGGGCCGCCGCCGCGTGGGAGGGAGGATTCCGGGCGGCACTGGTGTGCAACCCCGACATCCGTATGGGTGAGGGCTGCGCGGCGACGCTGGTGGACGCCCTGGGCACCCCCCTGCCCGACGGAGCACGCGTCGGGATCACCGTGCCGGTGCTGCGGGAGGAGGACCTGTCGCTCATCCACTCGCTGCGCCGCGAGTCACGGGTGGGCCGGGCGCTCGGCGAAGCGGTCCTGGGCAATCGCCGGGCGGGCCGGTTCCCCGCCCTCAGCGAACTCGTCACCGATCCCGCCGCCTACACGGGACGGACCCGCGCGGACTGGGCGACCGGGGCGCTGATGGCGCTGTCCGAGGACTGCCTGGACGCCTGCGGCCCGTGGGACGAGTCCTTTTTTCTCTACTCGGAGGAGACGGACTACTGTCTGCGCGCCCGGGACCTCGGGCTGGCCACCCGCATCGAACCCTCGGCGCACGCCGTCCATCTCGGCGGTGACTCCCGGGTCTCCCCACGCCTGTGGTCCCTGCTGACCGTCAACCGGGTGCGTCTCTACCGGCGCCGGCACGGATTCGCGGCGGGGGTGGCTTTCCGGGGGGCCGTGCTGCTGCGGGAGCTCTCACGGTCCGCCCTCGGCCGGGCGCCGAGCAGAGCGGCCGTGGCCGCTCTGCTCGGCGCCCCCGCGACCGGCCTGCCCTCCGGAGGTCAGTCCCGCCAGGAGGTGTAGAAGCTGCCGGGGTTGACCAGGTACCGCACGGTGGGGAGCGGAAGGTGCTCCACCCGGCGTCCGCGGCTGTAGCGGCGGACCAGCTCCCAGTCCTCCCGGGGCATCACCTCGGGGCGGCGTCGGAGCCTGCTGAAGTGCAGGCTCCGGCAGCGGCGGGCCACGAAGGCGTTGGTGTCCAGGAAGGACTCGCGCGCCGCCCTGCGCCGGTCGAAGGGCACGGACAGCACGTCCCGGTCCGTGCCGTCGGGCAGGACGCGGCGCAGCGCCGTGTAGACGCCGTCGGGGCCGCCGGGGGCTTCGAGTACCGCCAACGCCTGTCGCAGATGGTCCGGTTCCCAGAGGTTGTCGTCGTCGAGGAAGGCGACGTACCGCGAGCGGGTCAGCCGGATGCCGACATTGCGGACCACCCCGGCCACGCCGGTGTTGCGGGCCAGGGAGACGGCGAACAGCCTGGGGTCATAGGGGAGTTCGGGAAGCCCGGCGCCGTCGTCGACGACCATCACGAGGTGGTCCCGGACCGACTGCTTCAGGGCCGAGCCGACCGCCCGGAGCAACTGCTCCGGGCGCCGGTGGGTGGCGATCACTGTCACGACCCGTGCGCGGGGTGGCTCCTCCCAGCGTGTCGAGAGGCGTGCGACCTCGGCGTTCTCGAAGCGCCGTAGTCGCACCGCCGTGGGCGACAGCAGCACCTTGTTGCGTACTTCGAACAGCACCAGCCACCCGAAGAGCCACTTGAGCAGCTCCCAGGGGCCCCGGATCATCCGGCGCATCGCGGTGTCCCTCCCGTCCCGGCCGGGTTCACCGGCCGGCGAACGCCTCCGTGCGGACGGCCGTGAGGGACTTGGTGAGTCCGGCCACCCGCTCGCTGAGGATCACGGAGTGCGGGAAGAGGTAGCGCATCTCGGCCCGGGTGAGCAGTTCGATGTTGATCACCGCGTCCATACCCTCCTCCGGGCTGCCGGGGCGGCTGTGGGTGAGCGGCCAGTGGCGCACCAGCCTGGCCTGGGCGGCCAGCGGGAGGAACTGGAAGCCGGGTGCCAGGAAGTGCGGCTCCACGGGGAAGTAGCGGTACGGCGTCTGTACCCAGTGCAGCGGGGCGAGCGCCTCGATCGCCGCGACGAAGCGACGGCGCTGCGCGTGACCGCCCACGTGCTCGATCGTGGAGTTGGACACCACCAGGTCGAACTCGCCCAGGGCGGCCGGGACCGACGGGTCGGTGACGTCGGCGATCTCGGCGGTGATCCACTCGGGCAGCTCGGCGGGGTGCTCCTCCAGGTTCACCAGATGGACGTGCTTGGGGCGCATAGGCGATCGCAGCCAGTTGTCCGCCGTCCCGCCCAGGTCCACCACGCGCAGGTCGGCGATGCGGGGGAAGCAGCACCGGAACCGCTCCCAGCGGGCCGCGCGGAACCGTTCGCCGAGTGAGTCGGGCGCGTCGACGAATCGGTTGCGGAGAGCACGGGTGAGCGGCATCGCATCAACCACCTGGGGTTTCGGGCCTACGGGGACGTCTCGGTCAACGGTAGCCGGGAAGTGGGGATTTATCAGGTGATCGGATGCCCTCAGGAAGGCTCCGGCACCACCGGGGTGCCGTCCGCCATACGGTTGCCACGCCACAGGTTTCCGCTGCCGGCCGCGTGCCAGTAGGCGACCGGGCCGTACGCGCCGCCCTTGGGGTGGAGTTCCGGGGAGAAGACGTTGTCGGTCACCTCGATCCCCTCTGAGCCCTCGCCGCCCGCGTACAACGAGTACGCCCCGCCGGCCAGCCAGTTGTCGTCGACGACTGTGTGGGTGACCGGCGCGGTGTCGGCGAAGAGACCGATGCTCGCCGAGGCGCCGCTGTCCACGGGCGTCGCGTTGATCAGCGTGTTGTGACGGATGATCAGCTTGCCCTTGCCCCCGCCGTTGGAGATCACCGCGTTGGTGTGCTGCCACTCCCCGTCGAGGTTCTTGAACGGGCGGATGTCGTGCACGTAGTTGTCGTGCAGATTGCCCTGGCCCATGGACAGGGCGTCGCCGAACACCGAGACGTCGCACCAGCCGACCTCGATCGAACTGGTCCCCATGTTCGACACGGCGTAGTCGGAGCCGCCGTTGTTCGGGCCCTTGCCGGGGACGGCGCGGATCACGCTGTGCAGGATCCGCAGCCCGGAGTAGCCGGGGCGCAGGTTGATCCCCCACCAGTTCGTGGAAGTGACACGGCTGTCGATCACGGTCACGTCGTTCGCGTAGATGTCGAGCGAGCCCGTGATGTCCCAGCCCTTGATGACGGTGCCGTCGGTGCGGATGGACACGTTTCCGGTGCTCTGCGGGGTGAGGGCGATCCGCGGCCCCGTGGTGCTCGCGTCGGGGTAGCCGCAGGCGCGCGGGTGCGAGCAGCCCTTCGCCGCGGGCGGCTTGTCCGAGCGGGCGGGTGGCCTGCTCGACGTGGCGGGAGGCGTGCCCGGGGCGCTCGGTGACTCGGGCGCGGTGGCCGAGGTGGCCGGCGGCAGCACCGGCGTACGCGGCTCGGCCGACGGGGGCGGTGCGGTGGAGGCCGTGCCGGGGGAGGCGATCGCGCGGGAGTCGCAGAGCGCGGCACCCCCCAGGCAGATCGCCTTGCCGCCGACCCCCGCGCAGGTCACCAGGGCGAAGAGGAGGACGAAGGTCAGCAGCAGTCCTCCGAGGAGTCTGCGGCGGCCGGTTCGGGCCAGGGAACTCACCTCATCGTTCGTGAGCCGGTGTGGCCGGCTTGTCCTGTGCCGGAACGGCGGGGACGGCGGGAGGCGCGGTCGGGACACCCTCGCCCTCCCCCCGGCTCCGGCGGCTCCGGGGGAGCGAACCCCGCACCAGTCTGCGGCTGGGCAGCACGCACACCGCGTAGCACACGAGTCCGATGACACTCGTGGCGCACAGGGCGAGGAACCCCTCGCCCAGGCGCTGCCGGAGCAGGACGACCACCGCGGCCATCACCACTCCGCCGAGCACCGGCCAGGCGCAGGCGCGGGCCAGCGACCGGGTGGCGATCCCGCCGCGGCGCAGCGCGACGACGAAGGCGGGGAGCACGACGACGCCGGCGACCAGCACATGTCCGGCGGCGACCGAGGCGATTCCTCCGGTCCTCGCCGCGAAGACGAGCACCGGTACCAGCGTCACCAGCCACAGCGCCTGGATGAGGACGAGGGAACGGCGTCTGCCGACGGCGACCAGACAGTCGTAGGTCAGCTCGGCGGCGATCCGGGCCAGACCGAGGGCCATCAGGAACGGCAGTGCCTCGGCCGCGGGCAGCCACTTGGCGCCGTACAGGAGCCCTACGGCCGGCCCGGCGAGCGCGCCGAGCAGCACACAGGCCGGGACCGTGCAGGTGACCAGGATCGCGAGCGCGCGGCCGAAGCCCTCGGAGAGGGCCTTGGGCGAGCCGGCCAGGCGGGAGAAGCCGGCGAAGGAGACGCGCCGCGCCGCCTCGGAGATCACCCGGACGGGCCAGCCGGCCATGTTGAAGGCCAGCATGTAGAACCCGAGGGAGACGTTGCCCAGGGTGGCGCCGACGACCATGGCGTCGGCGTTGACGACCGCCAGGGACAGCATGCTCGCCCCGGCGAGGGGGAGTCCGAAACGGAGCAGGGCCCGTGCCTGGGCGGGGTTCCAGCCGAAGCGCAGATAGCCGGGGGCGGCCAGGGCGCAGCCCGCCAGTGCCACCACGTTGCCCGCCACGGCACCACAGGCGAAGCTCATCGCCCCCCAGCCCTGCAGAGCCAGGAACAGCGTCACCGAGGTGCTGAGGGCGAAGTTGAGGGCGTCGATGACCATCCGCTTGCCCTGGGCGAACTCACGGGTGAGGACACCGGCCGGGACCTGGGACAGGCCGTCCAGCACCAGGCAGACGCACATCACCCGCAGTACGCCGGACGCCTCGGGGGAGCCGAGCAGTGTGGCCACGGCCGGCGCCGCCGCGAACAGTGCCGTGTACAGCAGGCCACTGGAGATGGTGCTGAGGGTGAGCACCGTCGGTGCGAAGGAACGGACGTCGCCGTCCCAGCGCACGACGGCGAGGGTGACGCCGAGTTCGTTCGCCGCCAGCAGGACCATCAGGACGGTCTGGGCCACCCCGTACACGCCCCAGGCCGCGGGGTCCAGGACGAAACGCGCCAGGATGATGCCGGTGGCGAAGTTGCCCAGACGCATCACCATGGTGTTGATCAGGCTCCACCGGGCGGCCGAGCGGACCTTCGTGCCCAGTGACGCCGGAGCGCTCTCGGTCCCGGTGGTCGGAGCCGTGTCCATGCGAGGACTCCTCGTCGAACGGGTCGTGACGGGTGGGGCTCACTTCACCCAGGACGGTGGACGCTTGGCCGGGGCCCGCTCGGACGTCGGGAGGAGCGGCAACTGCACGGTCGGCTGGTCGAGCTGCCGGTCGTCCAGCGGTCCCTCGGCGCCGGCTCCCTCGGAGCCGTGCCGGCCGGTACCGGAGGCACCCGCGCCCGGGAGGCCGGTCACCGCGGCGTCCTCGCCGGGGTGGCCCCCGGTCTCCTCCCCGCCTTCCCCGCCGGTGCCCCGCGGGCGGCCCCGGCGGCCCGCGGGCGAGGCGGACCGGCGACGCGCCTCGACGAAGAAGCAGGCCACCAGGCTGAGGACGAGCCCCAGCGCTCCGGCCATCACCAGATTCTGGATCTTGCTCTTGAGCTGTGCCTCCGGACGCTGCGGAGGCACGATGGTCGTCATCCTTATCATCGACTCCGCCGGCACCGCCTGGTCCGCCTGGAGGTCCTTCAGGCGCTCCGCCGCGTACTCCATGAGCGTCTGGTTCGCCTGGAGCACCTCGTCCGCGTCCTCGCCGGACACGGTCAGCCACAGCAACGGCCCCTGTGCGTTGTCCGCGATCTTCGCCTCGTAGGGGGAGGTGACGCCCCGTTCCTTCAGATCCGCCACCGAGGCATCGGAGTTGAGGTTGCGGGCCAGGCTGTCGGCCATGCCGGTGAGCGCCGGCACCATGCTCAGGTACGGATTGCCGTCGGCGGCCGTCCCCCGCTTGGAGTTCAGCAGCGCCACCGTGCTCTGCGATTCGTACGAGGTCGGTACCGTCAGGCCGGCACCGGTGGTGACGGCGGCCGTCAACAGCAGTCCGGGCAACAGGACATACCAGCGTCGGCAGATGACCCGAAAGATCTCCGCGAGGTCCATGGCGTTCCCCCTTGCGCCCTTTCTCTGACTGTCGCGCCCCGGGCGTCGGCTGCTGTGGCGACTCGCCTCCGGACGGCAACAGCCGTACCGGAGACGAGGATAGGCGGGATCCGGACCCCACGAGAACAGTTCTCGATCACCAGTCCTTCGATCACCCGTGGTCGGTGGGCCGCGGACGGCCCTGCGCCGTTCCCCCGTCCAGGAGGACCGAGGCGATGCGCTCGCCCGCGCCGCCGTCCCAGAGGGCGGGGCGACGGGGCGCGGGCGGGTCGTCGAGCAGCCGGACGGCCGTGGACACGATCCGCTCCGGATCACGGCCCGCGAGTACGTTGGTGCCCTCCTCGACCGTGATCGGGCGTTCCGTGTTGTCCCGGAGCGTCACACACGGCACGCCCAGGGCGGTGGTCTCCTCCTGCACGCCGCCCGAGTCCGTCAGCACGATCCGGGCGGACGCCTGGAGCGCGATGAAGTCGAGGTACCCGGCGGGCGGGACGAGCCGGATGCCACCGGGCACACCGAGTTCGTTCAGCCGGTCCGCCGCCCGCGGATGCACGGGCAGCACGAGCGGGCAGTGCCCGGCGACCTCCCCGAGCGCCTTGAGCAGGCCGGCCAGGACCCGCGGGTCGTCCACGTTGGCCGGCCGGTGCAGGGTGACCAGACCGTATCCGCCGACGGTCAGCCCGTGCCGCTCCAGCACGTCCGAGCGCGCGGCCCGGTCCCGGTTCGCCAGCAGCGAGTCGATCATGACGTTGCCGACCAGGTGGATCTGGTCCTCCCGGTAGCCCTCGGCGCGCAGGTTGTCCACCGCGTCGGGCGAGGGGGCCAGCAGATAGTCGCTCAGCCGGTCCGTGGCGACCCGGTTGACCTCCTCCGGCATCGACCAGTCGCGACTGCGCAGACCGGCCTCCACATGGGCGAGCAGCGGCCCGCCCTTCGCCGTCACCAGAGCACACGCCAGGGTGGAGTTGACGTCCCCTACGACGACCACCACAGCGGGGGACAACCGCTCCAGCAGCGGTTCGAACGACTCCATCACCCGCCCGGTCTGGGCGGCGTGGCTGCCGGAGCCGACCCCGAGGAAGTGATCGGGCGGACGGATGCCGAGGTCCTCGAAGAAGACGTCGTTCATGGCCGGGTCGTAGTGCTGCCCGGTGTGCACCAGTACCACCTCGGCGCCTCGCCGCTCCAGGGCGTCCATCACCGGTTTGATCTTCATGTAGTTGGGCCGCGCCCCCGCGACGCAGACGATGCGCATCATGCTCTCAGAGCACCTCGATCCTGGGTCCGGTCAACCGCCGCCGGGTGTCCAGCACGAACGGGGCGTGCTGTTCGACCAGCGTGTAGTCGAAGGCGTCGTGGTCGGTCAGCAGCACGACGGCGTCCGCCGACTCCAGCTCGTCCTTGGTCAGTTCGGTCCTGACCAGCCGCGGGTCCACCCGGTGGCCCTCCACGACGTGCGGGTCCGCCGCACGGACCTCGGCACCCATGTCGAGGAGCAGCTGCGAGATGCGCAGCGCGGGCGACTCCCGCGCGTCGCCGGTGTTCTTCTTGTACGCCAGGCCCAGCAGCAGGACGCGCGAGCCGTTGACCGCCCGGCGGCGGGCGTTGAACGCGTGGATCAGCCGCCGGGTGACGTACTCGGGCATGTGGTTGTTGATGTCGTTGGCCAGCTCCACGAAACGGAAGCTCTGCCCGAGTTCGCGCTGCACCCGCCAGGACAGGTACGACGGGTCGATCGGCAGGCAGTGGCCGCCGACGCCCGGACCGGGAGTGAACCGCATGAAGCCGAAGGGTTTGCTGGACGCGGCGTCGATCGCCTGCCACACGTCGATGTCGAGATGACGGGCGAACATCGCTATCTCGTTGACCAGCGCGATGTTCACGTGCCGGAAGGTGTTCTCCAGCAGCTTCGCCAGCTCGGCCTCCTTCGGCGAGCCGACCGGCACGGTGGTCTCCACGAGCTGCCCGTAGAAGTCCTGGACAGCCTTCAGCGACGCGTCGTCCACCCCGGAGACGACCTTCGGAGTCTCCTCGAAGCCCCAGACCGGGTTGCCCGGGTCGATGCGCTCGGGGCTGTATCCGAGGTGGAAGTCCGCCCCCGCGACCAGCCCCGAGCCCTCCTCGAGCAGCGGCGCGAACAACTCCTGGGTGGTGCCCGGATACGTGGTCGACTCCAGGACCACCGTCGCCCCGGGGCGCAGGTACCGCGCCAGTGTCCGGGCCGACTCCTCGATGTAGCGGAGGTCCGGCGCGCCCTCGTGCAGCGGGGTCGGCACGGTCACCACGGCGACGTCGAAGCCGCCGCAGTCCCGGGCCGAGTCGGTCGGCCGGTACGTACCGGCGTCCGTCGCCGCCCGGATGCGCTCCGAGGACACGTCCTCGACGTACGACTCGCCCGCGGCCAGGCTCTTCACCCGCTCCGCGTCCACGTCGTACCCGATCACCTGATGTCCGACCTCCGCGGCCCTGATGGCCAGCGGCAGCCCGACGTATCCCTGTCCAACCACGACGACGCGCATCACGACTCCCTGCTGGCGGTACGGATCGACGGGGTGGGACGCAACAGTTCCCGTGCCGTCATGAGGACGAAGGAGGCATTGGTGGTGAGGTAGCGCCTGCCCAGCCGGCGCGGCTCCTGCAGCGCGCGGTAGCACCACTCGAGTCCCAGCCGCTGCCACCGTTCGGGCGCCCGGCGGGTCACCCCGGCCAGGATGTCGAAGGAGCCGCCCACCCCGTGGACGAGCGAGACACCGCTGCGCTCGCCGTACCCGGCGACGAAGATCTCCTTCTTGGGCGAGGTCATGCCGAGGAAGAGCAGCTGGGCGCCGCTCTCGGCCACGGCGTCGGCGATCCCGGGCTGCTCGGCGTCGTCGAAGTAGCCGTGACGGCTGCCGGCGACGCGCAGCGCGGGAAAGCGCGCGGCCACCTCGCGCAGCATCCGCTCCAGCACCTCCTGCCGGGCACCGAGGAAGTACACGGACAAGCCCGCGGTCTCGGCCTCGGCGAGCAGGCGCATGAACAGGTCGATGCCCGCGACGCGTTCGGGCAGCGGACGGCGCAGCAGCCGCCCCGCCCACACCACGGCCTGCCCGTCGGCCAGGACCAGGTCGCAGCCGGTCACCGCACGGGCGAGCGCCGGGTCCCGGCGCATCTTCACGAGCTTCGCCGCGTTGACCACGCCGACTTCGAGCCGCCGCCCCTCGCGCACCGCGGTCAGGCAGCGCCCCAGGGTCTCGTCCATGGTCAGGGCGTCCATCTCGACCCCGAACAGGGTCTGTCGCTGTGTCATGCCGGGAGACCTCCCAGCCACGCGTACAGCATCCAGCCGAACTCGTAGGGCCGGCACTCGCGGTCCACCGACGCGGGACGGAACACCCGTTCCAGCGGCCGGAGTCTAAGACCCGGGGCCACCCGGGTACTGAGGCCGCGAGCCGCCCGAACCGCCTTCTTCGGATCGCCGCGGTAGACCTTGCGCCAGGTGACGCCGAGCTCGTCGAGGATCAGCGTCTCCCCGTCGGGGCCGAGTTCCGGGACCTCGGTCATCCACCGCAGGCCCCGCCGGACGGCCGCGCCGTGGTCGGTGCCCCCCGCCTCGGCCAGGTCGAGCAGGGCGGTGGGCGCCATCGCGTGCTGGTGCACGCTGTACACCGGGTAGCCCTCGACGACCTCGCCCCGGGGCGCGTCGTAGTGCCACCACCACTGCCCGCCTTCGCCCTGGAGGGCGCAGATCCGGGCGGCGCACGCGTCGGCGGCGGCCAGCGCCTCCGGATCGTCGCCGCTCGCGTGCGCCCGCGCCAGCGCCTGGAGCGGGTAGGTCTGGTCGGCGAAACAGCCGATGTGCGAGCGGTACCAGGGGTTGAGCCCAGGTCCGGTGGCGTGCGGGAACAGCGGACTGCCGTCGGTCCGCGCCCGCAGCAGGCGGTCGCGGGCCGCGGCCAGACGCTTCTCGACGTCCAGCGTCGGGCGTGCCGCGGCCAGTGCCGACAGCACCCACGCGGCTTCCACCGTGTACCGCGGCCGGTCGTCGGCGTCCAGCGCGGCGACCCGATCCAGGGCGTCCGACAGCTTGAGGTGGCCGGTCTCGGCCGCGGCCCAGGCCACCAGCGCCGCGTCACCGAGATTGGTCACCGCGGGCAGCCGCTGGATCAGCAGCCCGGTGAACTCCTCCGCGCTGTGCCCGCCGAGGACCGCGCGCTGGCGGTCGAGGGGGAGCTGACGCACCCCCAGTGCGGTGATGGCCGCGTATCGGAGGCTGGTGCCCCGCTGCTCCAGCGACCACGAACCGTCCCCCGCGGCCGTGCCCACTCTGGTGAAGACGAAGCCGTCGCCCGCCGGCAGCAGCATCGACGGCAGGCCGGTCTCGGCCAGGTCGAGCAGGCGCGCCGCGAGACCGTGAAGCGCCGGGTCGGTGCCGGCCAGCGCCCGCATCCGTGAACTGTCAGGTGTGTTGGCGGGATCGCCCGGTCTGTGCGTGTCCGAGCCATGACGAGCTGACACACCCACCCCCCTCGGGTCGGTCCCGGGGCGGGCGAACCGCCCCGGATCTGCTTGCTGTTGGACGAGGTGTTGCTGCGGAAGAGCACTTCTGCGGAAAGGACGCGGCGCGTGATCGTCCGTGGGTCGGCGACGGGCCGTCGGGACCGGCGGACGTGGGCCCGCGCTCGGCGTTGTGCGCCGTCGGCCGCCCGGACTCGGGCACGCCGGACAGGACAGTCGGCCACGGAGCGCGAACACCCCGGCCCACTGCCGGTAAACCCCCCACGAACACCCCCAGCGCACAGCAGGTGCTGTGCTCAACTCGCAGCGTACAACCGCAAGATAGGCTCCCAACACGGTGATGATGAGGCCTTTCGAAGAATTGGTGCCAAGCAGTCGGTATGCCGCACGCGAACCACCGGTCCGGCACCCGCGCAGCGGATAGAGTGGGGCCCCGCCCGCTCGAAGAGAGCGGTCCGACCACGTCGGCATCACCGCGGCTGGAGTTCTCGACTGTGTATCTGGCCGATCGTCCGACCCCCCGCGAGGCCCCCGAGACCTCCGGGGAGTCGCCCGCCACGCCCGACGGCATACGACGACGGGGTCCGCTCCGGGCGGTACCCCCGACCGTGCTGGCCCTCGGCACCGTCAGCCTGGTCACCGACGTGTCCACCGAGATGGTCACCGCCGTCCTGCCGCTCTACCTCGTCGTGGGGCTCGGGCTCAGCCCGTTGGGCTTCGGCGTGCTGGACGGTCTCCAGAACGGTGTCAGCGCCCTGGTCCAGCTGACCGGCGGGCATCTCGCCGACCGCGTACGCAACCACAAGCTGATCGCCGGAATCGGCTATGGCCTGTCCGCCCTGGGCAAGCCCCTGCTGCTGGCGGCCGACCTCGGCGCGCTCGGCGCGGCCCTCACCATGGACCGCATCGGAAAGGGGCTGCGCACCGCCCCGCGCGACGCGATGATCTCGCTGTCCGCCCCGCCCGAACGGCAGGGCCGCGTCTTCGGCGTGCACCGGGCGATGGACACCACCGGCGCGCTGCTCGGACCGGTCCTGGCCTTCCTCATCCTGGGCGTGGCCGTCGGCGGCTACGACGCGGTCTTCGCCGTCAGCGGCTGTGTCGCGGCGCTCGGGGTCCTGGTCCTGGTGCTGTTCGTGCCGGGCCGGCAGGGCCCTGCGGCGACCGGCGCCCCGCGACCCGGTGCCGCCCACGGCCCCTCCCCGGCCCCCGGACGCACCCCGCCCTCCGCTCCCTCCCCGGCCCAGGAGGTGCCGCCCGCCCGGGAGATGACTCCGGCCCCCGGCGTCCCGGCCACCCGCCGGAGCGAGGAACCCGCGATCCCAGGCGCCGCCCCGGCCGCCCCCGGCATTCCACGCACCGACCTGCGGGCCGCCCTCGGACTGCTGCGCTCGCGGCGGCTCCGCGCCCTGTCCGCCTGTGCCGTCCTCCTCGGCCTCACCACCGTCAGCGACGCCTTCCTCTACCTCCTCGTGCAGCGCCGCACCGGGATCGGCGAGCAGTGGTTCCCCCTGCTGCCGCTCGGCACCGCCGCCGTCTTCCTGCTGCTCGCCATGCCCCTCGGCCGCCTCGCCGACCGCATCGGCCGGCGCACCGTCTTCCTGGGCGGCCACGCGGCCCTTCTCCTCGCCTACGCCCTCCTCCTCTGGGCGCCGTCGACGCCCGCCCTGCCGTACCTGGTCCTGCTGCTCCACGGCTCCTTCTACGCCGCCACCGACGGGGTACTTCCCGCCGCCGTCGCCGCCGCCGTGCCCGAACGGCTGCGCGCCAGCGGCCTCGCTCTGGTCGGTACCGGCCAGGCCCTGGCCCGCCTCTGCTGCTCGCTCGCCTTCGGGGCCGCGTGGACCGCGTGGGGCGACGGCCCGGCGCTGGCCGCCGCAGCCCTGGGACTGTTGTGCTGCGCCACCGTCGCCGGGGTCGCCCTGCGGCCGACCGGAGAGACCCGATGACCCTGACACCCCAGCGCCGCTTGCTGATCCTGGCCCTCGCCGTCGTGCTTCTGGGGGGTGTCGGCGCCTGGTCGGTCCTGCGGGCCGCCGGTGAGGCCGACCGGCGGAACGAGCCCCGGGCAGGCGGACCGGTCGTCACCGAGGGCAAGGTGACGCTCGGTCAGGCCGAGCGGCTGGTCTTCCGCAACACGGCCACCGGCCCGCACCGGGACGAGATCGTCACCGTCCCGTCGACCGATCCGGCCGGTGCCCCGCGGACCGCCTCCGGCGTCAGCTGCCTGCGCTTCCACACGGCCGCGGGCACCGGCATCTGCCTCGAGTCCGCCACCGGCGTGGCCCAGCAGAAGTACCGCGCCCGGGTCCTCGACGCGCGGCTGCGGACCGTGAGGACCTATCCGCTCGCCGGCGTCCCCAGCCGCGCCCGGGTCTCGCCCAGCGGCCACCTGATCGCCTGGACCGTCTTCGTCAACGGCGAGTCATACGGCGCCGCCTTCTTCAGTACCCGCACCGCGATCCTGGACACCCGCGGCGGGACGCTGGTGCCCAGCCTCGAGGAGTTCTCCGTCGAGCTGAACGGCCGGCCCTACCGTGCGGCGGACGTCAACTTCTGGGGGGTCACCTTCGCAGCCGACGACGACACGTTCTACGCCACGCTGAGTACCGGCGAGCAGACCTATCTCGTGCGCGGCTCCCTCACGCGGCGCACGGTCACCAGCCTCACGGAGAACGTGGAGTGCCCCTCGCTCTCCCCGGACGGCACCCGGATCGCCTACAAGAAGCGGGTCCTGGGACGCGCCTCGCTCTGGCGGGAACACGTGCTCGACCTGCGCACCCTCGATTCGACGCCGCTCGCCGAGCGCCGCAGCGTCGACGACCAGGCGCTGTGGCTCGACGACCGTACCGTCGCCTACGCCCTGCCGGCCGAGGGCAAACCCGACGGCCACGACGTGTGGACCGTCCCGGCCGACGGCGGCGGCAGCCCCCGGCTGCTGGTCCAGGACGCGCTCTCCCCGTCGCGTCTGAGCTGAGACCCCGTACCGCCCGCCCGGTCAGGCCGCTCCGGTCGGGCCCGGGGCCTTCCGCGCCACCACCACCCGGCACCGGGGAGCGCCGTCCTCACGGACGCCGAGGGTCCGGGCGGGGAGCGTCTCCACCGCGAAGCCCGCCGTCTCCAGGCGCCTCCGTACGTCCGCCAGCCGGAAGGTCCGGTAGTACATCACGAAGGGTGGCCGCCGGACCATGTTCCGTACCCGCATCACGCCGTCGAAGCCCATCAGGGTCCAGTACGGACGCGAGCCGACGCGCGGAGGCGCCGGCAGGGGGAAGGCGAAGGTGCCGCCCGGCCGCAGCGCGGTGTGGACCCGGGCGAAGAGCCGGGTCTGCTCCCGGGGGAGGAAATGTCCGAAGGCGCCGAAGCTGACCGCCAGGTCGAAGGCCGCCGTGAACGGGAGCGCCAGGGCGTCCGCCCGGACCAGTCCGGCCTCCGGACGGGCCCGGCGGGCCTCGGCCAGCATGCCCGCGCTGAAGTCGACGCCGGTGATCCGGCCGGTGCACAGGGGCTCCAGTACCGACAGGCCGGCCCCGGTACCGCAGCACACGTCCAGTCCCGTCCCGAAGGGCCCGAGCGGACGCAGGGTGTCCGTCACGGCGTCCAGCAGGCGCGCCGAGGTACGGAAGGGCGTCCGGTCGAACTTCGCCGCGAGCAGGTCGTAGCCGTGCTCCACCGAGGACAACGCCTGGACGGTCAGCTCACGGAGGGTCGGGCCCTGGGGGGTGAACATGTCCCGACCCTACGCCGCCTTCCGAGGGTGCGGAATCGCTCCGCGTGTCCGCTACAGCGCGCTGCGTACCGGCGGCAGGCTCCAGGACGGGGTGATCCCGGTGAGCTGGCAGGTCAGCAGGTAGAGCGGGATCGGTGGGGTGTACGGCGAGGTGCCGTCGGGCCGGTGGATCAGGCGGGGCCGCCGGTCGGGGATCTCGGCGCCCGGGGCGTAGCAGGCCGGCAGCGGCCAGGCCAGGTCCAGGTCGGAGCCCGCCGGGACGAGCCACCACCACCAGTCCGTGTCCGCGTAGACGCAGCCCTTGGCGGGCAGGCGGGACAGGACGCGGAATCCGTGCCGCGCGGGCACGCCGACGGCGTCGCAGCCGAGCGCGGTACTCAGGCCGGTGGGCACGATCAGGCGGGTCGACTCGGAGCCCGCGGGGCCGCGGGCCCTGGACGACAGCAGGGTCGCCATCGTCCTCAGCACGGGGCCCCCATGCCGTGGGCGAGTTCCGCCCAGACGACCCTGGCCGTGCCGTGGCCGGTGCGGTCGGCGCCCCAGGCGCTGCACAGGTCGTCGACCAGGAGTAGTCCCCGGCCCCGTTCGTCCTCGCCGCAGTCGCGTACCCGCGGGTCGCCCTCGCCTCCCTCGTCCCGTACCGCTATCCGCAGCTGCTCCTCCCCTTCGCGCAGTTCGCAGATGACATGGCTGCTCGCGGTGTGGACGACGGCGTTGGTCACCAGCTCGGAGACGATCAACATCACCGTGTCGCGTATCCCGGGGTCACAACCCCAGAGGATCAGGCGTTCCTCGGCCAGCCTGCGGGCCCGGGAGACCGATTCCGTGCTGGCCGGGAGCTCGAAGGTGAAACGCCGGCTGGAGACGGGATGCGGGCGCTGGGTCATGACGCGGGGGCCCATGAGACCTGGGGGGAGCGCGTTACCAGAAGCCACGACCGGTTCCTCACAACAGTGGGTAAGCAGTGCCGTACATCGCGACGGCCGTGACGGAGCACGACAGCAGCACGTACTGGTTCACCGGAATACTGTGCTCCCGACGGAGACACTTGGCAAGTGGCACTCTGAAAATTCCAGAGTGCTGTGTTCTCTCTGGCGCTGTTCATGGCACACTCGGTCGAAACAGCGCGTCGGGGAGGTCTGAGAGTGAGCGAGCCGCGGTCCGCCCCCACAGTGGGACAGGTCGTTCTCGGCAAGCGTCTGCAGGATCTCCGCGAGCGGGCCGGCCTGAAGCGGGAGGAGGCCGCCAAGGTCCTCCGTGTCGCTCCGGCCACCATCCGGCGCATGGAGACCGCGGAAGTCGCGCTGAAGATCCCCTACGTGCAACTCCTGCTCAAGGAATACGGGATCACCGACTCCGAGGCCGAGGGATTCGTCGCCCTCGCCGAGGAGGCCAACCTTCCCGGCTGGTGGCAGCGCTTCCATGACGTGCTGCCCGCCTGGTTCTCCATGTACGTCAGCCTGGAGGGGGCCGCCGCCCTCATCCGGGCCTACGAACCGCAGTTCGTCCCCGGCCTGCTCCAGACCGAGGGATACGCCCGCGCCATTCTGCGCAGCGGGGCGGTCGGCGGCAGGAATGCCGAGAACGACGAGGACACCGAACGGCATGTAGCCCTGCGGATGGAGCGCCAGTCCCTGCTGACCAGGGACGACGCCCCGAAGTTCTGGGTGATCATGGATGAGACGGTGTTCCGCCGACCGGTCGGCGACGGGCCCGAGGTGATGCGCGACCAGCTCGACCGGCTGCTCGAAGCGTCCGAGCTGCCGAACGTCACCCTGCAGATCGCGGAGTTCGCGTCCGGCCACCACCCCGGCACCTACGGACCGTTCGTCCTCTTCCGCTTCGCCATGCCCGAACTCCCGGACATGGTCTACAGCGAGTACCTGACCGGCGCGGTCTATCTCGACGCGCGCCCGGAGGTGGCCTCCCACCTCGAGGTCATGGACCGCATGGCGGCGCAGGCCGCGACTGCGCAACGCACGAAGGAGATTCTCAGGAATCTCCGCGAGGAGCTGTGAATGGATCGCGTATACAACGGCATGCCCGCCGCGGATCTCGGTGTCGAGGGATGGCACAAGCCATGGAGCGGCGGGAACGGGGGCAACTGCGTGGAGGCCATGAAGCTGGCCGACGGCAGAGTCGCCGTGCGACAGTCCGCAGACCCCGAGGGACCGGCGCTCATCTACACCCATGGCGAGATCGCCGCCTTCATCCAGGGGGCGAAATCAGGTCAGGCAGATTTCCTGCTCACCTGACCTCTTCCGTCACACCCCGCTCGTCGCGTAACTCTTGCTGCAGTGCCAGTAGTTCTCTCCGCCGACCAGGAGCCCCGATGACCCAGGACCCCGCAGCCGCAAGGATCGACACCAGCAAGCCGCATCCCGCGCGGATGTACGACTGGTTCCTGGGGGGCAAGGACAACTACCCGGTCGACGAGGAGATGGCCAGGCAGCTCCTGACCGTCGACGCCCGGGGCAGGGACATGGCCCGGGTGAACCGGGCCTTCATGCACCGCGCGATCCGCTGGCTCAGCGCCCACGGCGTACGGCAGTACCTCGACGTCGGCACCGGCATCCCGACCGAGCCCAACCTGCACCAGATCGCCCAGCAGGTCGCGCCCGACTCGCGGATCGTCTACTGCGACAACGACCCGATCGTGCTCGCGCACGCGGCCGCCCTGCTGCGCTCGACCCCCGCGGGGGCCACGGAGTACATCCAGGCGGACGCCCGCGAGCCTGAGATGATCCTCGAAAGGGCCGGAAAGGTCCTTGATTTCGACCAGCCAATCGCCCTCTCGATGCTCGCTCTGCTGCACTTCGTGGGGGACGAGGACGGAGCCTACGAGCTGGTCGCCAAGCTGGTGGAGAAGCTCGCACCCGGCAGCTACCTCGTGCTCTCCCACGTCACCGGGGACTTCGATCCGGAGGGCGCGGCGAAGGCCGCCGGCATGTACCGGGCGAGGGGACTGACTCTGCGACCCCGCTCGCGCGACGAACTGGCCGCCTTCTTCGAGGGCATGGAGTTCGTCGAGCCCGGCGTCTCCCTCACCGCGGAGTGGCATCCGGAACTGGGCGAGCCCGTTCCGGTCGCCGGCGACGACCCGATCCCGGGCTGGGCCGCGGTCGGGCGCAAGCTCTGACCGTCCCTCCGCCCGCCCCGTGACGGGAGAGGCCCGCGGACCGTGAGGGGCGGCGGGCCTCTCCCTTCGACAGGCTCTCAGGAGGCCGGCTTCACCAGCGTGACCCGGAAGGCGGACGGGGCGCTCACGTTGCCCGCCGCGTCGACGGTCCGGTACTCCACCGTGTGGGTGCCGTAGTCCGGTGCCGCGTCATCCCACGGCACGGCCCGGCTCCGTCCCAGCTTGCCGTAGACCAGACCGTCGATGAGCGTGCCGCTCGGCGAGAAGCGGAAGGGCGCGTCGGCGTCCGTGGGCCAGCCGTAGTAGGTGTACCACCCGTCGCCGTCCACCCGGAACTGACGCACCACGGACCCCGGGTGGTCGTCGCGCGCCGTCAGCCGCATCGTGAACGGCCCGTCGTAGACGTACTCCACGGGCCGCCCCGGCCGGCGCACGGTCCGCAGTGGCTCCGACAACGCGTACCCGGCCGTCGCCGGGCGGGCGTCCACCGTCCACCGCAACGCGCCCCGGACGCCCGGGACACGGGCCGTCAGGGTGTGCGTACCCGGCGCGAGGCGCAGCGAACGCAGGTCGAGGTCACGGTCGTTTCCCGGATTCGCGAGGGGACGGCCGTCGAGACTCCAGCGCACCGTGAGCACGCGGTCCGTCGGATGGGTGGTGTCGGCGTACACCACGGATCGCGCGCCGACCGGGTTCCCGCTCGGGGTGTGGCCGGTGAAGGCGGCCGGGACCTTCTCCCGGGGCGTCGTCCGGGAGGGGTTCACCGTCCAGGTCACGGTACGGGTCAGCGCCGTCGAGGCGCGCACCGCCGGATCGCGCACGAACGGCGTCGGGTCGCTCACCGTCACGGTGAGCGTGTGGTCGCCGGGGGAGAGGCGCAGACGCCGCAGATCCACACTCCGGGCGTTGCGGGTGGCCAGCGGCCGTCCGTCGAGCCGCCACCGCACCGAGAGCTCACCGCCCACGGGATGCAGGGTGTCCACCCAGACGGTCCGGTCGGTCCCCAACGGAGCCGAGTCGTCCGTGTGGCCCTGGACCAGATCCACCCTCGCCGAGATCGCCTGGACCATCACCTCCCGCTCCACCTGGTCGAAGGCGTAGCCGAGGGTCTTCATCAGCGAGTGCCGGCTCGGCCGCCAGACACCCCGGGTGCTGTACATCCCGCCCTCGTGGCGGCCGATGATCCCGCCCGAGGCGCTCTCCTCACCGAGCCAGCGCCACCACTTGGCCCCCCGCGCCCGCATCTCCTCCTCGCTCAGCAGCGTGTGATGCGCGGAGGACGGTTCGGGACCCGCGTAGCTCTCTCCCGGCACGCCCCGCGCGTAGTAGTCGTACTCGTCCTGCAGCCCACCGAGCGAATGTCCGATCTCATGCGGGGTGATGAGGGACGACAGGGCGTTCCCGCCCGAGGCGGTGGCGTACCTTCCGCCCGCGCCGCCGTAGGTGTCGCTGTGCGCCAGGGCGACGATCTGCCGGTTCGCGGCGTTCGTCCCGGGGACGAGATCGGCGAGGTCGCCAGCGAGCCGGCCGTCCACGGTGAGCAGCCGGCGCACGCTGCCCGGGTCGCAGCCGCCCCAGAAGCCCATGCCCAGGGCGGTGTCGCGACGCGGCGCGTCCAGCCCCGGATCACAGTCGACGCCGGACTCGCGGGACGCGACCTCCACCGCCCAGACGTTGACGTACGAGCGGTACGAGGCGAACGGCTCCACACTCCACAGCACGTTCAGATGTCTTTCGACGTCGGCGCGGAACACCGGCATCTCCTCGGCCGTGTACCCGTCGCCCATGACGACCAGGTTGAACCGCTGTGCGGCGGGGCCGGTGTTCTGGAGGGGGACCACGGTGGCGGCGTCGGTGACCGCCGGGGCGGCGACGACCGCGGGCCCGGCTCCCACCAGCCCCACGGCCAGCAGACAGCCCGCGAGGAGTCTGGCGACCACCCCTCGCGCGCGCCGGATACCCAAGCCACATGAGGTCATGGGGCGCGAGCGTATGGCGTGTCCCGAGCCTCGTAAAGACGTCCGTCGGCCGACGTCGGCCGTCCACGTCAGCTTCGCAGATAGGCAAGACCCGGATGCTCGGCGGTGTAGCCGTCCAGCAGCCTGCGGGCCACGGACACCGAGTCGACCAGCGGATGCAGCGCGAGGGCCTTGACGGCCGTCGCCCGTGATCCGCTCTCCGCCGCCGCCAGGACCTCGCGTTCCACGCCCTTGACCGCCGTCACCAGACCCACCGCGTGGTACGGCAGCGGAGCCACCGTCACGGGGTGGGCTCCCGTCGCGTCCACGAAGCAGGGCACCTCGACGACCGCGTCGTCGTCCAGCACCGAAAGCGTGCCGCGATTGAGGACGTTGAGGATCAGCGTGGCGCGTTCGTTGCGGGCGACGGCCCGCATCAGCGCCAGGGCGACCTTCTCGTACCCTCCGGACTCCAGGTCCTCCTCGGCGCGCTCCCCGACACCCGCGGCCTTCCGGTTCGCCGCCATGTACGTCGCCTCGCGCTCGGCCAGCGTGCACCGCCAGGCCGCCAGCGCCCCCGTGCCGGGCTCGCCCGCCTCCCGGTAGAAGCCCGCCTGCTGGTCCCGCAGATAGGCGCCCCGCGTCCGTTCGGCCTGCCGGTACGCCCGCACGGCCTCGCGGTTGAAGTAGTAGTAGTGCAGGTACTCGTTGGGGATCGCGCCCAGGGAGCGGAGCCATTCCGGGCCGAAGAGCCTGCCCTCCTCGAAGGAGCCGAGCGCCCGCTCGTCCCCGAGGAGCCGGGGCAGTTCGTCCCGCCCCCCGACGCGCAGGCCCCGCAGCCAGCCCAGGTGGTTGAGTCCCACGTAGTCGATCCACGCCTCGTCCGGGTCCGCGCCCAGCAGCCGGGCGACCCGGCGGCCCAGACCCACCGGGGAGTCACAGATGCCGACGACCCGGTCGCCCAGGACGCGCGACATGGCCTCGGTCACCAGACCGGCCGGATTGGTGAAGTTGATGACCCAGGCGCCGGGCGCCACCGCGGCGATCCGCCGTGCGATGTGGGTCGCGACCGGCACCGTCCGCAGCCCGTAGGCGACACCGCCCGCCCCGACGGTCTCCTGCCCGAGCACGCCCTCGGCGAGCGCGATCCGCTCGTCCGCCGCCCGGCCTTCCAGCCCGCCGACGCGGATCGCCGAGAAGACGAAGTCGGCTCCGCGCAGGGCTTCGTCCAGATCGGTGGTCGCCACCACCTCCGGGGCGTCCCGCACCCCCTCGCCCTGCTCGGCGAGGACCCGGGAGATCGCCGCGAGCCTGCCGGAGTCGAGGTCGTGGAGCGTGACACGGGTGACCCGCCCTTCGGCGCGGTCGCCGAGCAGCGCTCCGTACACCAGGGGCACCCGGAAACCGCCGCCTCCGAGAATCGTCAGTCTCATGGTCGTACGCTACCGGGATGCACGTACTGAGCAGCCGGATCCTGCTGCGGCCGGCCGACCCCGAGCGCTCCCGGCGCTTCTACGGCGAGACGCTCGGGCTCGCCGTGTACCGCGAGTTCGGCACCGGCGCCGAGCGGGGCACCGTCTACTTCCTGGGCGGCGGCTTCCTCGAGGTCTCCGGGCGCGCCGCCGCGCCGCCGCCCACGCCGGAGCTCCGGCTCTGGCTCCAGGTCGACGACGTGCGCGCGGCGCGCGAGGAACTGCGCGGCGAGGACGTCGTCGTCCTCCGGGAACCGGTCACCGAACCCTGGGGCCTCGTCGAGATGTGGATCGCGGACCCGGACGGGGTGCGGATCGTCGTCGTGGAGGTACCAGAGGCACACCCGCTCCGCTTTCGGCCGGGCCTCTGACCCGCGACGGGCATCCCGCCGGCGGGGGAGGGCCGACCGTGGCGCCTTCGTCCCCGAGGGACCGGCCGACGTCTTCTCCGCGGTTCGAGGAGCCGCTCAGGGGTCAGCGGCACCGGGAGTCCGCAGTGGACCCGGTCGGATGCGGCGCGCGACGGCGGCGGTCACTCGACCAGCCTGTGATGTCGAGCGCCGCAGCGACCGGATCCGCTTCCGGGTACCCGGCCCGTACGACTGAGCTCCCCCGCCGAAGCGGACCGTGGTTCGGGACTCGCGTGCGGTGCTCGGTGGCCTATCCCGTGAAGCTGCGCTCTCGGGGTGGCGGTGGCGCGGGCCAGCTTCGCCGCGGTGCCGCGCGCGCTTTCGAAGGCCGCCACGGGGTCCCGCCCTCGCGCCAGGGGCCGGCACCGCACCAGGGACCGATGAGGCGGAACTGCTCCAGGGCGGCGGCGTACATCCTCGACCGGAGCATGAAGCGCGCCGGCAGGTGGCGCAGGGCGGGCAGGCGCTCGTCGTCCGGAGCCACCTCGGCGAACGGCCGCGCGATCTCCCCGAGGCGTGCCCTCGCCGCGGGTGTGGCGGACAACACGGAAGGGCCGGACCGCCAGGTCAGCTCGCTCAGGGCGTGCAGGGAGATCCCGGCCGGCGAGCTGCCGGCCGGGGCCTTGCGGACCGCGTCGCGGGCGAACCGCATCATCCGCCGGTCGCTGCCGAACCACGTGGCGCACCAGTACCGGAGCGCCTGCCAGTGCCCCTCGTGGTGGGGGCGCGGGCGACAAGCCCTTCCCACAGGGGCCGGAAGCGGTCGTGGCCGTACTGGGCTCCGCGGGCGGCGGTGACCATGACGACCCACGGTCCCGGGTTCGCGGGGTCGAGCAGCGCGGCCTCCCGCGCCTCCAGGATCGCGGCGGGGAGCATGTCGCGGAAGCGGTTCATCCGCTCCGTCGGGACCTCGTGGGTGTACGCGGCCACGGTCGGGGGATCGACTTCCGGTTGAGCATGCTCCGCAGCATCCCGGGCCACGGCTGGGTGGCGGGCCCGGTCAGGCCGTTCAGTGGAGCGAGACGTGCGGTCCGGCCCCGGGGCCGGACACGGAGCAGCCCGGGTCGTGGGCCTCGCCCTGGGCCGGGGACAATGGCGGCATGTCCCGACGCGCCAACCGCCGCCCCCGGCGGTCCTCCCTCCCCGCGATCAGCGCGGACGCGCCCTGTCCCTGCGGTCTCCCCGCCGCCTACGGGGAGTGCTGCGGACGCTTCCACGCCGGTACGGCCGCGGCCCCGACCGCCGCGCTCCTCATGCGTTCGCGCTACAGCGCCTTCGTCGTCCGCGACGAGGCGTACCTGCTGCGCACCTGGGCTCCACGGACCCGCCCCGGCGACGTCGGCTTCGACCCGGCCCCGCGCTGGGGCGGACTCGACATCCGGGAGACGACGGACGGTACCGCCTTCCACCGGTACGGCACGGTGACCTTCGTCGCGCGGTACGCGCACGGCGGTGAGGAGGGCGTGCTCCACGAGCGCAGCCGCTTCGAACGTCACGACGGTGCCTGGGTCTACGTGGACGGCGACTTCCTGGAGTGAGGGCCGCTCCGGTGCCCGGGGCCGCCGCCTCGCCGGGGGCGGGCACCCCCGCGGCGCGCACCGGACGGCGCGGGGCGCGTGGGGGCCGGCGGACCGGTGGGACGTCGCTGTGGCCGGCCCCGCGCGCGGGCCTCCTCGTCCGTGGGGCGTCGCGGTCCCCGGGCGAAGGCCGGTGGACTACCTCGGGCGCACCGGCAGCAGCGGATGGTGCTTGGCCAGGATCTTGTTCGCGCGTGCCAGCGCCGCGAGGGCGTGCTCACGGTCCGCCCGGTCCTCCGCGCAGAGCGGCCCGCGGAACCGGTACACCTCACGTGCCGCGCTGTCGGCGTCGACCTCCGCCTGCAGGACGTGCAGCGGCAGGCATGAACCGATCATGGCGGCCACGCGGTCGGGAATCGGGACGGGGACGAGGGGCGAGGGCGAGGTGATCACGGGTAGTCCTTGTGGGTCCGGTGCCGAGGTGGGGTCTCTCCTCTACATACGTACCGGATGCGGTTCAGGGTTCGTCGACGGGGATGTCCCGGCCCGGCGACGACGCGCGGGCCCCCGGCGCGGTATGCGGCCCGGCCGCGGACCGGGGTGCCGTGACGGCACGCGGGCGGTTCACCGTGTTCCCGCAGGTGCGGCGGACGGGGCGCGATCTTCCCGGCCGCCCCCGGCGGTGGATCGCGTGGATGTTCGTCGAACGCGAGGCCGGGAAAGGGGTGTCGAGGGCTCGTCACCCCGCCGGTGAATGTGAAGCATCTCACGTCCCCCCAGGGCGACTTCGGGTTTGATCGCGCGCCGATACGGTTGAGACCCGGACGACTTCGGGGTGGACGGCGAGCTGTCGCGGCGGGTGCGGACAGGTGGGGCGCGGGACTACGGGTGGGTGGAGCGGCCGGCCCGGAAAGGGGCCGTGGTGTGTCGCCGGGAGCCGGCGGTGCGTCAGCCGCCGGGCGCCCGGAGCCGATCCGCCCGGAGTCGATCCCCCCGGGGCGGTGAGCGGGTGCGTCCCCCGCGCCGCGGTTCCCGGCGTGCCGCCGCGCGAGGTGTCCTGGCGTCGATGTCACCCGGGGGTCAGTACCTCCGCCAGGTCGTAGGAGAGCGGCTCCTCCAGTTGCCCGTATCCGCAGGACCGGGGATCGCGGTCCGGACGCCAGCGTCTGAACTGGGCCGTGTGCCGGAACCGGTCGCCCTCCATGTGGTCGTAGCCCACCTCGCAGACCCGCTCCGGCCGCAGCGCCACCCACGACAGGTCCTTCTTCCCCGACCAGCGGCTCGGGGCCCCCGGCAGCCGGGCGCCCTGATGTGCCGACTCGTCCGCCCACGCCGCCCACGGATGTCCCCGGGGAGGGTCCATCCGCAGCGGCTCCAGCTCGGCGGCCAGCTCCGCGCGCCGCTGGGCGGTGAAGGCCGCGCAGACGCCGACGTGCTGAAGCCGCCCGGCGGCGTCGTACAGGCCGAGGAGCAGTGAGCCGACGACGGGACCGCTCTTGTGGAAGCGGTACCCCGCCACCACCGCGTCGGCCGTCCGCTCGTGCTTGATCTTGTACATCAGTCGGGCGTCCGGCCGGTACGGCAGGTCGGGCGGCTTGGCGATCACCCCGTCCAGTCCGGCTCCCTCGTACTGCTCGAACCAGCGTGCGGCCACCTCCGGATCCCTCGTCGCCGGTGCCAGGTGGACCGGTGCGTCGACTCCGCGCAGCGCCTCCTCCAGGGCCGCCCGGCGGCGGCTCAGCGGAGCGTCGAGCAGCGACTCGTCGCCGAGGGCGAGCAGGTCGAAGGCGATGAATCGGGCAGGAGAGGTCTCGGCCAGCATCCGCACCCGCGAGGCGGCGGGGTGGATCCGCTCGGTGAGCCGGTCGAAGTCGAGGCGCCCGTCGTGCTCGATCACGATCTCCCCGTCGACCACGCAGCGCTGCGGCAGCCGGGACGGCAGTGCCGCGACCAGTTCGGGGAAGTAACGCGTCAGCGGCTTGCCCGTGCGGCTGCCGATGACGAGCTCCGGACCGTCGCGGTGGACGACGGCCCGGAAGCCGTCCCATTTCGCCTCGTACTGCATCCCGGGCGGGATCTTCTTCACGGCCTTGGCGAGCATCGGCTTCACAGGCGGCATCACCGGCAGATCCATGGGGCTCACCTGTCTCTATTACTGTCAGTGATCAGGAATCCGTTCCCGTCACTTCCCGTCCGTTCCGGTGGATTCTGCTTGGTTTGTGCCCTGAGATGTGCCCTGCCTCGGCTGCCCCAGGAGTCCGCTCAGTCCCTGCTCAACGGCCAGCCGGGTGGTGCTGGCCGAGTCCGGCCAGAGGTGGCTGTACGTGTCCAGCGTGATCGCCGCTGACGAGTGGCCAAGCCGCTTCTGCACCACCATGACCGACTCCCCGTGCTTGATCAGCAGTGACGCGTGAACTCTTCCACCGTGATGGCCGGTCGATTCTCGGTCATGGGGTCATGATGCGCTCCTGAAGCCCTGTCGGCACGTCGAGTTCTGCCTCACAGGGTCGCCAGGGCTGCATCTATACGGCCGCGCGCCTCCGCCCCGTAAACGGCGACCCGGGCCAGTTCCGCGAACGCCCTTAGATAGGTGTGCACTTCGCTTGGGGCGGTGATATTGACCTCTGCCGTCAGGGTTTCTACGGCTACCTGGGCGTCATCGAACGCGTAAAAGGCTTCCAGGGGCCAGACGGTACGCCGAGCCCCTGACGGGATGATCCCCAGGGACACGTTCGGCCGGGACATCACCTCATGGAGGTACCGGAGCTGTCCAGCCAACTCGGTTACGCCGCACACCTGGTAGTAGAGAACGGCCTCTTCGAGGAGCAGCCCGAACCGGTGGTTCCCTTCATGCACGACGCGGGACCGGTTGAGGCGTGCCTGTACGGCGTCGGCCACGTCATCGGGGGTGCCCTGGAACGCGGTGATGGAGCGCAGGACCCCTGTGGCGTAGTCGGCGGTCTGGAGCATCCCCGGCACCAGGTTGGAGGCGTACACGCGGAAGTGAGTCGTCCGCTCGTACAGGGGAACGGTCTTCTCGTGGACCCGACGCATCCCGTCCCGGTGGATCTGCCGCCAGTGGACGTACATGGACTCGGCGGTACGGGACGCGACGATCAGGTCGGCCGTCTGGTCCTCCGCTCCGCAGGCTTGGCACCAGGCCCGGATGTCGGCATCGGAGGGGGCCGTCTTGGCGCGTGCGATGCGGGAGGCTTTCGACTTGTGCCACCCGCACCGCGCGGCCAGTTCATGCCCTGTGAGTCCGGCGTCCCGTCGTATGCCGTCCAGTTGGGCAGCGATGGCCGAGCGAGCAGCCTGGGCGGTGGACAGCGGCGATGTGGGCATGAACTGGTATCTCAGATCGTGTACTTGTCGTGCGGGGTGGCCAGGTCCCAAACAGCCTCGAAGGCGTCGGCGCAGAGGCCGGCTGTCGTCTGGTCGTCGGTCTGGTCGGTGTGGACCCAATGTCCATCGCCGTCGAACACGTTGAACTGGACCAGCTTGCCGTCGAACATCCAGAAGTCGTTCCCGGGAAGAGCGAGGCCGGACGCCAACCGGCGTGGGAGCCAGCGGATTTCCTCGCCCGCGGCGATGTTGGTGAAGGTGAACGAGTGCTCGTACCGGATGTACTCGCTGGGCGGTTCGCTCACGATCCGGGCCCGGCGTAGCCGCACCCCCTTGGCGGTGATCTCCTGCACCACGTCGAGCCAGGGACGCCACCACGATTCGCGGTCGTCGGGATCGAGCCGGTGGCCCTGCCGCCACGCTGTGAAGCGCTCGTTCTCGTTCGGGATGGCGTACACGTCGCGCATCTCCAAGTGAACGGCGGATCGCTCAGCCGACCGGATCAGATCGGTGAAGTTACTCAGGCTCTGCGCCATCAAGTGCCTCCCTCAGCAGCGGAATCATGCGCTGCGGCAGCCGCACCACGCTCTCGTGGGCGGGGAGCGGGCTGTCCTTGACGGTCCGGGCGATTGTGTCGGCATCGGCCGCCACGCCCTGAATGACGAGATCCTGCGATTCCTCGTCCACCCACACCGCCGGGCAGCCGTGATCTCCGGACTCCGGGTCTTTCCCTACGAACCGTAGGCCCATGGCCCCTCCTCAAGTCCATCCGGGTTGCAGTCGGTTGCACGCAACTTCATGGTGTCAAGTCTGGGCGTCAAGGCTGTTCAACGCGTGTGTGCAACCGCGTGCAACTTCGTGGACGGTGCCCTTCCCGTCTCTCTACAGTCGGGCTCCGGTTGCCGAGAACCCCTGGGGAGACACGATGCGCCACAAGGCCACCCAAGAGCCGCCGGTAGTACTGCCGGTGGGCTTCAACGCGTGGTTGCTGGACTGCGCCCCAGTCTCCGGCTGCGGGACGTGTCAGGCCGAGTGGCGGAGCCTCACGATCGCCAAGGAGGCCGGGGACATCGACCAGGCCGCCAAGCGCGCCGCGAAGGTCCGCGAGCACGCCGCCGGGAGGCACTGATGGGGATGGACATGCAGACCTATCGGGACGGCCGTGAGGCGGCTGCGAACGCCGCGGAGGCCATCCGTGCCGCCCTGGTCGGGCTGGGCCTGCCGGAGCGGGTGTGGGGCAGTGTGCGGCCGATGGTGACCCACAGCGGCAAGCCGTACGTGCACCTGGGCATGGTGCGCGCCGACGCCGCCGAGCGGATCGCGGAAGCCATCAGGGCCGGCGAATAGGTCCCGCGCCCAACTCCACTGCGATGCACCCTGATTGTCGGTGCCTGGTGCGACAATCTCACCCATGAGTCATGAGTTGCTCTCGCCTGACATGTCCCTCGCCCTTGACGCTCCGCAGAACAGCGCCATTGCACGCGGGAACCTGACTTCCTGATCACTCACAAGGGGCGGGCAGGTGTGATCGAGGTGGACGGGCCCCACCATGAGGGCCCCAAGCGAGCCTCGAACGATCACAGCCGAACCCGTCTCCTGATCAATGCCGGGGTCGAATGGGTTGACCGTCTGGACGTGCGGGACACCATGGAGAAGGCGGAGGTGCAGAAGTTCGTCAACAACTTCCTGTCGCGCCTCGGCCGCCGGTAGCTGTCCGTTCACGAGCTTCCTGGGCGGCGATCACCTGATCTATGAGGCCGTCCGCCCAGGCGCGCCGCTCGCTGCCTTCGGGGGTCTGCCACTTCATGGAGGGCAGTACGTCAGCCAGGTCGGCGAGGTCTTCGTGATCCATCCAGGCGATGGCTCCGGAGAGGTCGGGAAGCGTCATTTCGATCACCCTCTTGGTCGGGTTCTGGCGTTCCACGCTACGCCGCCAAATGGGCCTCTGACCAGGTGTTTTGTTGCAAACCTCGTCAGTAGCTTGCGGCTCGTGCAAGATCCGTCCCCGCTTGAGGGGCGACTCTTGCACGTTGGCCGGAGCCCCTGGGCTGTGTGCCCTGTAAGTGCCCTGGAGGTCGCGCGGCCGGGCTGTCTTCCCAGCTCACACCGCATGTGCGGTCACTTCGCGTCGTACTGCATCCCGGGCGGGATCTTCTTCACGGCCTTGGCGAGCATCGGCTTCACAGGCGGCATCACCGGCAGATCCATGGAGTGATTGTCCGGTATGCGGTGAATGTCGGCTAGCTCTACGCTGGCGGGCATGGCAGGCGAGGCGGCAGCGACGGAACTGCGAGTGGGGGACCGGATGGTCCGGGTGTCCCATCCCGACAAGGTGTACTTTCCCGAACCCGGCTACACCAAGCTCGACATGGTCGGCTACTACCTGGCCGTCGGCGACGGCATCACCCGCGCCCTGCGGAACCGGCCCACGACCCTGGAGCGCTACCCCGACGGGGTGACGGGCGAGTCCTTCTTTCAGAAGCGGGCCCCCAGGTACATGCCCGACTGGATCCCGACCGCGCACATCACCTTCCCCAGCGGCCGGTCCGCCGACGAGATGTGCCCGACCGAGCCGGCGGCCGTGCTGTGGGCCGCCAACCTGGGAGCCGTCACCTTCCACCCCTGGCCGGTGCGGCGGGACGACACCGATCACCCCGACGAACTACGCATCGACCTCGACCCGCAGCCCGGCACGGACTACGCCGACGCGGTGCGCGCCGCCCACGAACTGCGTGCCGTCCTGGACGAGGCCGGGCTGCGGGGCTGGCCCAAGACCTCCGGCGGTCGAGGGCTCCACGTCTTCGTCCCCATCGAGCCCCACTGGACCTTCACTCAGGTCCGTCGGGCCGCCATCGCCTGCGGCCGGGAACTGGAGCGCAGGATGCCCCGCCATGTCACCACCAAGTGGTGGAAGGAGGAGCGCGGGGAGCGGATCTTCGTCGACTACAACCAGACCGCCCGGGACCGCACCATCGCCTCGGCCTACTCGGTGCGGCCCCGCCCGCACGCGCCCGTCTCGGCGCCGCTGCGCTGGGAGGAACTCGACGACGCGGTGCCGCGGGACTTCGACATCAGGACGATGCCCGCTCGCTACGCCGAACTCGGCGACGTCCACGCGGACATGGACGACCGGCGCTTCGGTCTGGAGAGCCTGCTGGAACTGGCCCGGCGCGACGAGGCCGAGCACGGCATGGGGGACCTGCCGTATCCGCCGGAGTATCCCAAGATGCCGGGCGAGCCGAAGCGGGTCCAGCCCAGTCGGGCCAAGAAGTCCGGCTGAGAGTCTGTCGGGTGGCCTTCGATCGGCAGGCTCCGAGCGGCGCCACCCTGGAATCCGCGCCCATGGCTCCGGGTGGGCGCGCTTGAGACCAAAACAGTACGAACGATCGTGCTAGCATTTTCTCATCGCTCCGGCCGACCGAGGAGATCCGGCATGCATCCCCTGGTACCACTCCTGCGCACCTCCCTGAACCTCGCCTCCCGCCTGGCCCCGGGGCCGGCCGGACGCGCCGCCTTCCACCTCTTCGTCCGCCCTCTGGGCCGGGCCCGGCTGCGTCCGGAGGAGGAGCGGCTGCTCGCCCAGGCACGCACCGGCCGGCTGACCGTCAACGGCAAGGGCGTCGTCACCTACGCCTGGGGGGACGGCTCCCGCCCCGTCCTCCTCGTCCATGGATGGTCGTCGCGCGGTTCACGCCTCGCCGCTTTCGTGGAGGCCCTCCGGGAGCGCGGATACAGCCCGGTCCTGTTCGACGGCCCCGGGCACGGAGCCTCGGAGGGGCGGGCCACCGACATCCGCGACTACCGAGAGATCATCCGCCGGCTGCACGCCGAGCACGGCGACTTCGAGGCCGTCGTCGCCCACTCCTTCGGGGTGCTCGGCGCGCTCTTCGCGCTGCGCGACGGCGTACGGACCGAGCGGTTCGTCGGCATCGGCGGGGTCGGCCGCTTCGACTGGCTCGTCGAGAGCTTCCGGACCGGACTCGGCCTCGACCAACGGGTCATCCACCGGATGCGTCTCCATATCGAAGAGGGACTGTTCTCCGGAGAACCCGACATCTGGCGACGTCTGAGCGCCACCTGGGCTCCCGGGGACCTCGACGCGCCCGTCCTGCTGTTCCACGACACCGAGGACGAGGTGGTGTCGCCCGCCCAGTCCCGGGCCATCGCCGAGGCCCATGGCGAGCGCGCCCGCCTGGTCGTCACCAGCGGACTCGGGCACCGCCGCATCCTCGCCGATCCGGAAGTCGTCGCGGCGGCCGTCCGCTTCGTCATGGAACCGGTGCACGGCCGGAGCGAGGCGCGGAGGGCCGGCTGACGCCGGCCGGACGTCGCCTCGGCGGGTGCCGCGACATCCCGGCCGGGAGGGGGTGGAGAAGACCAGGGTGAGCGGGACCGCCGGGACGGGCCTGGTGGCCGGGACCGCCGAGCCGGCCCGGCCCGGTCCCGCACCTGAGCGGCCGGCCGTACCCGAACGGGCGCGGTGCCTTCCTCGGACCGGCCGCGGGAACCCGCCGGGCGCTCCTCAGGCGGGAGGCGCGGACGAGCGGTCCCCGGAGGCGTCGATCTCACCCAGGGCCTCACTCGCCGTCTCCGCCCGCAGGCGGCGGGCGATGCCCCCGGCCGCCCGTGTGTACGCGCCGTCCTCGCCGAGCAGGACGGACTGCGCGTTGGCCGCCTCCATCAGGGCGATGATCTCGAAGGCCAGCTGTGGTGCGTCGGCGTCCGGCAGCAGACCGCCCGCTCTCCGAGCCCCCTCCAGTTCGCCTTCCACATAGGCGGTCCAGTCCTGCCGGGCCCGGACGATCGCGTCGTGGACAGGGCCGCTGCGCGCGTCGAACTCGGCCGAGACCGCGTAGAAGAAGCATCCGCCCGCGAAGACCCGCCCGGCCGAGTAGTCCAGCCAGTTCCGGCACAGTGCCCAGACCCGCCCGGGGCCGGCGGGCAGGTCCCCGAGCGGGGCGACCACCCGGTCGGCGAAGACCGCGGCGGCGGCCCGGACGGTCGCGAGCTGCAACTCCTCCTTCGAGCCGAACAGCGCGAACACCCCGCTCTTGCTCAGCTCGAGCTCGTTCGCGATCCGCCCCAGGGACAGGCCCTCCAGCCCTTCGATCGAGGCGATGTCCATCGTGCGGCCGAGCACCAGCCGCCGTGTCTGGTTGCCGCGCTCGACGCGCCCGTCCGGCTTGGTCCCGCTGCTCCCGCTCATACCCCGCATCCTACTGAACGCACGGTCGTGCGGGCAGAGCTCAGGCGGGCCCCCGCACCCCGGAGCGGCGCCGGTCGCGGCCATGCGCAGGGAGCACCGTCGCGTTCCCGACGCGAAGGACCGAAGGCGCGGCGGAGCGCGTCGTGGCTCCGCGCCTGGCCTGTTTCATGCGGTCGGTGGGTCCCGGGGCGGGCGCGGACCGATCGCCGCCGGCCGGTCGGTCCGGTCGGCCGCCCGGCCCCACATACGGGGTCCGTCCCCGACGGGAGGAGTGAGGTGTCCGCGTGGGACGGTCCGTTCCGGCCCCGTCACGTTCATGCCGGCCGATGCCGACGACCCGCGACAGCCTCGTTCGGCGCGCCGCATTGATCAAACGTTGATGGCTCGTTTAGGCCCCATGGGCACCGTGGGTGTCATGCAGACCGACACCACCGTACTGACCGCACCGGAGCCCGACATGTCCTGGCAGGAGAACGCGCTGTGCGCCCAGGCCGGTCCTGAGTTCTTCTTCCCGGCGCCCGGCTCCTCCACCCGTGAGGCGAAGCAGCTCTGCGGGGCCTGCGAGGGGCGCGTGGCGTGTCTGGAGTACGCGCTGGCGCACGACGAGCGCTTCGGCGTCTGGGGCGGGCTCTCGGAGAAGGAGCGGGTCCGCCTCAAGCGGCGTCAGGGCTGAGAGCCCGGTCGGAGGCCGCCTCGCAGGCTCTGGGCCGACGAGGTCCGCGTCCGGCCCCGCCTTACCCGGCTCGCCGCGGCGAGCCGGGCACGGGGCGGCGCGGCGAACCGCTCGCTCAGCCCGCGGCGCGCGCCTCCATACGGGCCTTGCGGGCCGCGAGCTTCGCGTCGAACTTGCTCGCCTCGCTGTCCAGGCCGTCCATGTACAGTCCCAGCTCCTCCTGCGCCTTCAGACCCTCCGGGCCGAGGCCTTCGATCTGGAGGACCTTGAGGAAGCGGAGCACGGGCTGGAGGACGTCGTCATGGTGGATGCGCATGTTGTAGATCTCGCCGATCGCCATCTGCGCCGCCGCCCGCTCGAAGCCGGGCATGCCGTGTCCGGGCATCCGGAAGTTCACGACGACGTCCCGCACGGCCTGCATCGTCAGGTCGGGCGCGAGCTCGAACGCGGCGCCCAGCAGGTTGCGGTAGAAGACCATGTGCAGGTTCTCGTCGGTGGCGATGCGCGCCAGCATCCGGTCGCAGACCGGGTCGCCCGACTGGTGGCCGGTGTTCCGGTGCGAGATGCGGGTCGCGAGCTCCTGGAAGGAGACGTACGCGACGGAGTGGAGCATCGAGTGCCGGTTGTCGGACTCGAAGCCCTCGCTCATGTGCGCCATCCGGAACTGTTCCAGCTTGTCCGGGTCGACCGCCCGGGAGGCCAGCAGGTAGTCGCGCATCACGATGCCGTGCCGGCCCTCCTCCGCGGTCCAGCGGTGTACCCAGGTGCCCCAGGCGCCGTCACGGCCGAAGAGGCTGGCGATCTCGTGGTGGTAGCTGGGCAGGTTGTCCTCGGTCAGCAGGTTCACGACCAGGGCGATCTTGCCGATGTCGGTGACCTTCGACTGGGACGGGTCCCATGCCTCGCCGTCTTCGAAGTAGCCGGGGAAGTTGCGGCCGTCCGACCAGGGAACGTACTCGTGCGGCATCCAGTCCTTGGTGACCTTGAGGTGCCGGTTCAGCTCCTTCTCCACCACCTCTTCCAGCGCGTACAGGAGCCGCGCGTCGGTCCACCCGGTCGGGCTGCCGAGGTGGGGAGAGGTGAGTGTCACGGGGACTCCTGGGGGCGGAGAAGGGGAAGCGGAATTACCTACGCACTCGTAGGTTACGAAACCGTAGGTTAAAGGCCGCGTGAGGGCTGGGCCAAGCCCGTCTCCGCGATGTCCGCTTACATTGCGTTATGTGTGCAGCTCGGGAGGGTCGGCGCGGCGATTTGTCCCGCCCTGAAGCCCTCCGCATGGCGACCCCCCGCCAGTGATCGCGCGAAGCGGCACTGTCACCGGAACCGTGAATGCCGAGCCGGAACGCCCCGGGTCCGGAGGGGAACCGCCCGCGGCGTTCCCGGCGGCCGGGCCACGGCGCCGCCGCGGCCCGGCCGCCGTCCCCGGCACGCCCGCGGCTCAGCGTGGTACGGGCAGGCCCTGCCGCACCGCCGCCGCCGTCGTCGGCCCCAGTTCGCCGTCGAGCAGCAGCCACCGGGTGATCCCCAGGGACTCCAGGAACGGCACGTCGTGACTGGCCACGATCAGCGCTCCCTCGTACGCCTCCAGCGCCGCCGTCAGCTTCCGGACGCTCGCCATGTCCAGGTTGTTCGTCGGCTCGTCCAGCAACAGCAGTCGCGGTGCCGGATCGGCCAACAGCAGGGCGGCCAGCGTCGCGCGGAAGCGCTC
Source organism: Streptomyces sp. NBC_01216 (assembly GCF_035994945.1). NCBI lineage: Bacteria > Bacillati > Actinomycetota > Actinomycetes > Kitasatosporales > Streptomycetaceae > Streptomyces > Streptomyces sp. NBC_01216. The sequence continues at coordinate 929,160 of NZ_CP108677.1, read as the reverse complement.
GCCGCCCGACAGGGTCCCGGCCGGCCGGTCCGCCCGCGCTCCCCGGAAGAGGAACCGCGCGAGCCGCGCCCGCACCTCGTTGACCGTCGCGCCGGGCGCGAAGCGGGCGACGTTCTCCACGACGCTCAGCTCCTCGTCGAGCAGGTCGAGCCGCTGGGGCAGGAAACGCAACGGGACCTTGGCCACCACCTCGCCCGCCAGCGGTTCCAGTTCCCCCGCGATGGTCCGCAGCAGCGTCGTCTTACCGGCTCCGTTCCGCCCGACCAGCGCGATCCGTTCCGGTCCGCGCAGCTCCCATTCTCCCTTCACCCGCGCCCCGTAAGACAGTTCCAGGTCACGCAGGCCGAGGACCTCGCGCCCCGGGTGGACGACGGTGCGTGGCAGCTCGACACGGATCTCGTCGTCGTCCCGCACCGCCTCCACCGCCGCGTCCAGCCGCTCCCGCGCCGCGTCGAGCCGCTCGGCGTGCAGGGTACGGTGCTTGCCCGCCGACACCTGGGCCTCGGCCTTGCGGCCGTTGGCGACGATCTTCGGTACCACCTTGTTCTGAGCGCTCTTCTGCGCGTATCGCTTGCGCCGCGCCAACTTCATCTGCGCGTCGGACAGTTCGCGCTTCTGACGCTGGACGTCGGCCTCGGCCACCCGCACCATGCGCTGTGCCGCGTCCTGTTCGGCTTCGAGTGCCGCCTCGTACGCGGAGTACGCGCCGCCGTACCAGGTGACCTCGCCGTCGTGCAGATCGGCGATCTGGTCGACGCGCTCCAGGAGTTCACGGTCGTGGCTGACCACGACCAGTACCCCGGCCCACGCGTCCACCGCCTCGTACAGCCGGTGGCGTGCCCGCAGATCGAGGTTGTTGGTCGGCTCGTCGAGCAGCAGGACGTCCGGCCGCGCGAGCAGCAGCGCGGCGAGCCGCAGCAGGACGGATTCGCCGCCGGACACCTCGCCGACGGTGCGGTCGAGACCGATCTGACCGAGGCCGAGCTGGTCGAGCGTGGCCAGGGCCCGTTCCTCCACGTCCCAGTCGTCGCCGACCGTCGCGAAGTGCGCGTCGGCCGGATCACCGGACTCGATGGCGTGCAGCGCGGCCCGGACGCGGGCGATGCCGAGGGCCTCGTCGACCCGCAGCGCGGTGTCCAGGACCACGTTCTGCGGGAGATGGCCGACCTCGCCGACCGTGCGGACCGTGCCGGCGGTGGGTGGCAGCTCCCCGGCGATCAGTTTCAGGAGGGTCGACTTCCCGGAGCCGTTGAGACCGATGAGCCCGGTGCGGCCGGGGCCGACGGTGAGCCGGAAGTCGTCCAGGACGGGCGTGCCGTCCGGCCAGGAGAAGGAAAGGGACGAGCAGGTGATGAACGTGGGTCGGACTGCCACGAGGGCCTCCCTGTTGCAAGAGCGTGGGCTGGGGCAACGGGTGAGACACCGAGGGCGCGGGCAGGCGGTGGAAAGCTCGTACGCCGAGGTCGAAGACGGCACACGCGGCACACAGGGCACGCGCGGCACGGTGTCTCGAACCTCAGACGAGCAACGGCCTTCTCCGATCGGGCGACAACAGGGCCAGGTCAGGACGGTACGCAGGGCCCGACGGGCGCCGCAATCGAATTAGCGGCCGGACCGCCGCCGACGGGCTCCGTCAGGTGTAGCCGTCGAGGAGCTGTGCCAGGTCCTGGTCCCAGTCCAGGTAGTGGTGCTCCCGGCCGCTCGGCACCAGATGCTGCGCACGCTCCAGGAAGCGGCGCAGCTCCTCGGTACGGATGTGCACGACGGCCACGCCTTCGGTGGCGTGGAACTCGACCACGGTGCGGTCGTACCCGTAGGGGCGCACCCGTACGTCCCCCTCGCCGGCCGGTCCTTCCACACCCTGGACCAGCAGTTCGCGGGAGAAGGCCCACGCCACCTCGACATCCACCAGCGTCGCCCGGGGCGGGAAGATCATGCTCACCGCGTAGGGGTCGCCGCGGTCGTACCGCAGCATGGCGGGGACGGTCTCCATCCTCGGTGCGGAGGCGACCAGTCGCGCCTGGACTGCCTGTTCTATGACGGTGGGCAAGGGCCAGCTCCTGTCGCGCGGCTTCGGATTCCTGTCGTCTTCCCTGACAACGAGGAAGACGAACGATCGAAGCGGAACGTGCACTCCGGTGGCACGTGAGCTGTGTCACCGGCCTCGCGGTCTCGCGCCTGCGCCCGGGTCCGCCCATCGACAAGGTGCCCGACGCGGGCCGCGACGCGGGAACGGCGCGCCCCCGCCACCCCGCACGTGTGGCGGGGGAGGCACCCTGGACGGGATGTTCGCGGTCGGCTAGCTTCCGGCGCCATGACGCCTATGGGCAAGACGAGACGAACGATGTCGGTGGGGCTGACCGGGGCGGCACTCGCCCTGGCCACGCCTCTCCCCGCGCAGGCCGGGGAGACCCACGGCCGCGGCCGGCTGGCAGCTCACCACGACGAGCACGGACGCGCGTTTCCGCGGCCTCGCGGCGGTCGACCGGGCGACGGCCTGGGCCGCGGGCTCGAAGGGGACGGTGCTGCGCACCACCGACGCGGGGCGCACGTGGCGCGACGTCTCACCACCGGGAGCGGAGGCGCTGGAGTTCCGCGACGTCGAGGCGTTCGACGCCCGGCGCGCGGTGGTCCTGGCGATCGGAGAGGGGGAGGCGTCGCGGGTGCTGCGGACCGAGGACGGCGGAGCCACCTGGACGGAGTCCTTCCGCAACACCGACCCGCGCGCCTTCTACGACTGCATGACCTTCTTCGACCGTCGGCACGGCCTCGCCATGAGCGACCCCGTCGAGGGGAAGTTCCGCGTCCTGGCCACGCGCGATGGCGGACGGTCCTGGCGGGTGCTGCCCGACCGCGGGATGCCGGCCGCGCAGCCCGGCGAGGCGGGCTTCGCCGCGAGCGGCCAGTGCCTGGTCTCCTCCGGGCCCGCGGACGTCTGGCTGGCGACCGGCGGCGGGGCCGCCGCCCGGGTCCTGCACTCCGCCGACCGCGGGCTGACCTGGAGGGCGGTGGAGTCGACGATCCCGGCGGGCGAACCGGCCCGGGGCGTCTTCGCGCTCGCCTTCCGCGACCGCGGGCACGGCCTCGCGGTCGGCGGCGACTACCGGGCGGACCAGCCCTCACCCCGGGCGGCGGCGGTCACCGGTGACGCCGGGCGCAGCTGGCGGCCGGCCGCCGCGCCACCGCCCGCCTACCGCTCCGGTGTCGCCTGGCTCCCGCGCGGACGTTCGGCCGCGCTCGCCGTCGGGCCCACCGGCACGGACCTGACGACCGACGGCGGCCACACCTGGCGCACGGTCGACGACGGCTCGTACGACACCGTCGACTGCACCCGCGACGGCGCCTGCTGGGCCTCCGGAGAGCGGGGGCGGATCGCCCGGTGGGGGCGTCGCTGAGGTCGCTTCCGGCCGGATTTCCCGGCCCTTCCGCCGCCGCGCACCCTTCGCGGCCGGCTACGCGGGCAACTGCTCCCGGTAGGAGTCGAGTTCGGGCGCCGTCTTGGTGGCGTAGAACTCCGTGATCCGGTAGGCGCACACCCCCTCGGTGGAGAAGGGGTCGGCCGCGGCGATCCGCTCGATCGCCTCGCGGTCGACCCCGGCGGCGATGATCACCCCGCCATCGCGGGGATTCTTGCGACCGGATGCGAGGAACACCCCGGCGGCGTACTGAGCGTCGAGCCATTCGACGTGCGCGTCCAGCAGGGCGTCGACGCGCTCGACGGGCGCGGTGTAGGTCAATTCCAGTACGAACATGATCGCCAGGCTACCTGGGCGGCGCGGGCGCCCCCGGGAGCCGTCCCGGGCCCGCGACGGGCGCCGCCGGAAGTCCCTCGGGGGCCATCATGCTGTGGGTGCGACGGAGGATTCGAGGTTCGTCAGGACGAGCCGAGCTCGCAGGAGCCGGGTGGCGCGGGCGGGGTCGGTGCGGAGTTCGGTGAGGATCCGCCAGGTCTTGAGGCGGGCGATGCCGTGTTCGACCGGTGCGCGTCCGACGGCGAGGACGCGGTTGGCCTCCTTCTGTCCCGAGGTCGGTTCGTGGGTTCGGCCGGCCGCGCAGCCGGTGCCGACGTGCCGGAGTCGACCAAGGGCGCCCCCGCGCCCGGAAACTGCTTGCCTCACCGGGGATCGGCCACGGGCGTCCGAGGACGTAGTCCTGCTCCTCCGCCCTGTTCGACCGGGTCGGCGAGTGGGCCCTCGCGGAGGCGGTGAGGTCGTGGGTGCTTCCGCCCGTCAGCGCCGGTCGGTGCTCAGGCCGTCCAGGGTGAGGTCGAGGAGGCGTTCGGCCTGCTCTCGCTGTTCCGGCTTCCCCGAGGTGAGGGCGATGCCGGTGAGGGCGGCGAACATGTCGGTGGCGCTGATGTCGGAGCGGATGGTGCCGGCTTCGATGCCGGCGTCCAGGAGCGAGGTGAGGGCGGCCATCATCATCTCGTGGCTCTGGGCGTAGGGGTTGGCACCGGTTTCGACGAGGGCGCGCAGGGCGTCGGCCATGCCGAGTTTGGCGGTCGCGTAGTCGATGAAGCGGCCCGTCCAGGCGCGTAGGGCCTCGCGCGGGGCCAGCGCGGCGAGCAGGTCGGGGGCGGCGTCGCACAGCCGGACCAGCTCGTTGCGGTAGGCGGCCTCGATGAGGATCTCCCGGGTGGGGAAGTTGCGGTAGAGCGTGCCGGAGCCGACGCCGGCCTCCTTGGCGATGCGCTCCAGGTGCGCTTCCAGTCCCTCTTCGGCGAAGACGCGCACCGCGGCCGAGAGGATCTTGTCCCGGTTGCGCTGCGCGTCGGCCCGTAGCGGGCGCCCTGTCTCTCTGGCCATCCGCGGTCTCCTGTAGTCCCGGCTTGCTAACCGGCGACGCCTCCACTTACAGTGAGGGAACTGGAGGCGCCTCCAGTTCCACTCTAGGGCATACGCGCCCGCATCCGCCGCACACGAGCGGATGCGGGCCTCCGTTCCGCATTTCCGACGTAGCGCGGCCACGGTCCCGGGAACCACGGGTAGGTCACCAGCCCCCGGCCCCGTCACGCCCTGGGTTTTCACATTCCGCACGACTCCCGCTGCGAACGCGGCGCATGGCAATCCACTCATTCAGAGGAGAAGAAGATGAGTCTCTCGCTCGCAGGAAAAGTCGCCGTCGTCACGGGCGGCGCGTCCGGGGTCGGCCTGGGCATCGCCCAGGAGTTTGTTGCCAACGGCGCCCGCGTGGTCATCATCGACCTGCACCAGGAGGCGCTCGACGAGGCGGTCGCGGCGATCGGGCCGAACTGCTCGGGGATCGTGGCCGACGTCACCAGGCTCGTGGACATGGAGGCCGCCTACCGACAGGTGAAGGAGTGTCACGGGCGACTCGACGCGGTCGTGGCCAACGCCGGGATCGGCGCGCACGCCCCGCTCGGCGCCATCACCGAGGAGCAGTTCGACCGGACCTTCAACGTCAATGCCAAGGGTGTCCTCTTCACCGTTCAGCCCGCGCTCGCACTGCTGCCGCCCGGCGGCACCGTCGTCATCATCGGCTCCACGGCGTCCATCCAGCCGCCGCGCGGGATGAGCCTGTACGGCGGCTCGAAGGCCGCGGTACGCAACTTCATCCGGGCCTGGATCCAGGACACCAAGGGATCGGGCGTCCGAATGAACATCCTCAGCCCCGGCGCGGTCGACACCGACTCCCTGCGCAGCGCACTGGCGATGGCTCAGGGAGCCGACCGCGTCGACGCCGCCGTCGAGGCCATGGGAGTGGGCAACCCGACCGGACGGATCGCCGACCCGAGCGAGATGGGGAAGGCCGCGGTCTTCCTCTCCAGCGACGCCTCCAGCTTCATCACCGGCGTCGAACTCTTCGCGGACGGCGGCATGGCACAGGTGTGAGCCACCCTGTCCAGCGGTCCGGCCCACCCGGCCGGACCGCCCCCGCCTGGCGCATCGCGGCGATGTGCCGGCACCCCCGAGGGCGCCCTGGAGAACGCCTGCGGCCTCTACCTCGCCATGCCCCGGATCTGACCGACTGTCAGGCGCGGCAGCGGCTCCCGAGTCAACCCCGAAGGGGCTTCGACCGCCGACCGCTGAGAGCCTGTCGGGTGACCTTCGATCGACCGGCGGGCGCGGTCTGGTGTGTGCGATTCCAAGGCTTCGGGATGCCGCTGTAGCGGAGTACCGGGGCATGTCGGCAGCGCCGGCAGCGTGCGTGCCCTGCCGTGACCGCCCGGTCAGAGGCCACCCGACAGGCTCTTAGACTGGCCGGCACCATGAGCATCATCGACACTCCGGAGGGCTGGCCGGCCGACGAGTCCGCCGCCCGGCGCCTTCAGCGGGAACTGAGCGCGCGGCTCGTACTCGACGAGCAGGGCCCCGAACCGGGCACCGGACACGTCACGGGCCTCGACGTGGCCTACGACGACGAGCGGGACCTCGTCGCGGCGGCGGCCGTGGTGCTGGACGCGGCGACCCTCGACGTGGTCGAGGAGGCCACAGCCGTCGGCCGGGTCTCCTTCCCGTACGTACCCGGGCTGCTCGCCTTCCGTGAGATCCCGACCGTGCGCGCCGCGCTCGACACCCTGCGCCACGATCCCGGCCTCCTTGTCTGCGACGGCCACGGGCTGGCCCACCCCCGCCGTTTCGGACTCGCCTGTCACCTCGGCGTCCTCACCGGGCTGCCGTCCATCGGCGTCGCGAAGAACGCCTTCACGGCCGGCTACGCACCCCCCGGGCCCGGCCGCGGCGACTCCACTCCGCTGCTCGCCGACGGCGAGGAGGTCGGACGGGCTCTGCGCACCCAGCGGGACGTGAAACCCGTCTTCGTCTCCGTGGGGCACCGGGTGTCCCTGGAGCGGGCGTGCGCGCACACCCTGCTCCTCGCGCCCCGCTATCGGATACCCGAGACCACCCGGCGTGCCGACGCGCTGTGTCGCCGCGCCCTCGAGGAGGCGCTCGGCGCCGCGCCGTGAGCCGGCCCGCCCCTGCCACCCGCCCGTGCCCGTCTCGCCGGCCGTCGGGCGCGAGGGCGGCGTCCGCGCGTGCTCAGGGCGCGGACCACCACCCGGGTGCCGAGGTGAGTACGAGTACGGATGTCCCGCGGCGATCAAGGTCGGCACAGTGGGCGCATGACAACCCCCGATCCCACCCCGCCGCGACCGGTCGAGCGCGGCACGACCACGATGCCCTTCCTCACGGGCCCCCGCACCCCGGAAGGGCTCCCTGTCGTACGCCTCACCGTCGTCGCCCGGATGGTGGCCACATCGTGATCGGCACCCTGCAGTGTGTCGTCCTCGACTGCCCCGACGCGACGGAACTGGCCCGCTTCTACCAGCGGTTGCTGGGCGGCGAGATCAACCGACCGGACTCCCGGTGGGCGCTCGGCGAGGGCTGGGCCACGCTCCACGACGCCGCGGGCGCGCCGGTGCTCGCCTTCCAGGGCGTCGCCGACCACCGCCCTCCGGTCTGGGGAGCGCCCGAGCAGCAGTTCCATCTGGACGTGCAGGTCGCCGATCTGGAGGCCGCGCACCACGCGGTGCTCGCGCTCGGGGCCTGGCAGCTCGACGACGGGGGCCAGGACCGCCTGTGGCGCACCTACGCGGACCCGGCCGGTCATCCCTTCTGCCTGGTGCGCCACGCGGCACACTGAGCGCTTGTCGGATGACCTCCGACCGGGCGGTCGAAAGTCATCCGACGGGCTCTGAGCGCCTGTCGGATGGCCTTCGATCGGCAGGCGGGCACGGTCTGGTGCGTGCGATTCCAAGGCTTCGGGATGCCGCTGTAGCGGAGTACCAGGGCATCGGCAACGCCGGCAGCGTGCGTGCCAGGGCGTGACCGCCCGGCCAGAGGCCACCCGACGGGCTCTGAGACGGGTCTCACCGGAAAGGCTCCGGCCCGGAGCCGTGTCAGCGTGCGTCGGCCACCCGGAAGCGGATGCCGGCCGCCCGTAGCCGGCCGAGCAGCGCGTCGCCCATGGCGACCGCGGTGGTGACCTGGCCGGCCGTCTTCGGCAGCGGATCGAAGGCGAGGCAGAGCGCCGACTCCGCCAGCATCTTGGCCGTCTCGTCATACCCCGGGTCGCCACCCGAGACCTCGGTGAACACCCGGCGTCCGCCGCCCTCGCCGACGAAGCGCACCGAGAACCAGCTTCGCGCGCGCCGTGCGGCGCTCGGTCCCTGACCCGGTTCGTATCGGTCCATCATCCAGCGCCGCAGCGGCGGCAGTTGCGCCGCCACCAGGCTCGTACCGACGAGGGCGGCACCACCGAGCGCCATCGGGAGGGTCTTGACCGAGGCGTAGTGCCGGTAGCGGAAGTCCGGGCCGTACCGCTCCAGCGCGGCCGCGGACCGGGCCACCACCTGCGGGTCGAGGGTGGGCAGGGGCAGCGCCCAGGTGCCCGTCTGCGGGCTGAACCGCGGCCCCGCGAACGGAGCGTCGGCGCGGCGTCCGACCAACCGCGGTTCGTACAGGCGCCGTTCGCGGGCGGCCCGAAGCACCTCCCGGCCACGTCCCATCGCGGTCAGGGCGGAGGCGAAGGTACCGCCCGAGAACACGGCGCCGGCCCGCACGAAGCCGTCGATCCGCAGTGGTACGTCCTCCGGCAGCTGCCGGACGGTGAAGTACACCCCCAGGTCGTGCGGGACCGAGTCGAAGCCGCAGGCGTGCACCAGCCGGGCCCCCGTCTCCCGGGCCCGGCCGTCATGCCGCACGTACATCCGGTCGATGAACTCGGTCTCGCCGGTCAGGTCCGCGTAGTCCGTGCCCGCCTCCGCGCACGCCGCCAGCAGGACCTCGCCGTACCAGACGTACGGGCCGACCGTCGTCGCCACGACCCGGGCGGACTCGGCGAGCTCGCGCATCGCCTCCCGGTCGGCGGAGTCGGCGACCACCAGCGGCAGATCCGCGCAGTGCGGCCGGCGGGCCGCCAGCCGTTCGCGCAAGGCCTCGAGTTTCGCGCGACTGCGCCCCGCGAGCGCCCAGCGGCACCCGTCCGGCGCGTGCGCGGCGAGGTACTCCGCGGTCAGCTCGCCCACGAACCCCGTCGCACCGAAGAGCACCAGGTCGTACGGCCGCTGCGCGCCGTCCCGTACCGTGCCGGCCCCTGTCTCCATCCAGCCCCTCCCCTCCGCTCGCGCCGCCATCCGGGCGCTCGTCGTCGGCGGAGCCTAGCGGAACGCGCCGGAAGCACAATTTCCAAGCGCTTGCTCGGCCCGGGGTCTTGTGCGGAGTGGAACACGTTCCTAGCATCACCGGTGTTACATCATTGGTGTCACACAGTGCTGGGGGCTTCATGGCAGAGACGCGGAACGCCCGGAACGGCCCGCTCTCCGGGGTGCGCGTGGTCGAGCTGGCCGGTATCGGTCCCGGTCCTTTCGCCGCCATGCTCCTCGCCGACCTCGGCGCCGACGTCGTGCGGGTCGACCGCCCCGGAGGCCCGGGGCTCGGCATCGACCCCGCCTTCGACCTCACCAACCGCAACAAGCGCTCGGTGGTCGTCGACCTCAAGGCCGCGGACGGACCCGCCACCGTGCTCGAGCTGGCCGAGCGGGCCGACATCCTCATCGAGGGATACCGGCCCGGCGTGGCCGAACGTCTCGGAGTCGGAGCCGACGCCTGCCACGCCCGCAACCCGCGACTGGTCTACGGCCGGATGACCGGCTGGGGCCAGGACGGGCCGCTGGCGGCCACCGCGGGACACGACATCGCGTACATCGCCGTCACCGGGACGCTCTCCCTCATCGGCCCCGACCCCGACGGTCCGCCCACCGTGCCCGCCAACCTCGTCGGCGACTACGCGGGCGGCTCCCTCTACCTCGTGGTCGGAGTCCTGGCCGCGCTCCGGCACGCCCGCGAACACGGCGAGGGCCAGGTCGTCGACGCGGCGATCGTGGACGGCGCCGCCCATCTGGCCACGATGATCCACGGCATGCTGGCGGCCGGCGGCTGGCAGGACCGCCGGGGCGTCAACCTGCTCGACGGCGGCTGTCCCTTCTACGGGACCTACGAGACCTCCGACGGCCGGCACATGGCCGTCGGCGCCCTGGAGCAGCCGTTCTACGACGAGTTCGTGCGCCTGCTCGGCATCGAGGACACCGTCCCCCCGCGAGGGGACGCCGGCCGCTGGGACGAGCTGCGGGCCGTCGTCGCGGAGCGTTTCCGCACCCGCACCGGCGAGGAGTGGACCGAGGTGTTCGCCGGGACCGACGCCTGCGTGGCGCCGGTCCTCTCGCCGCGCGAGGCGCCGGCCCATCCGCACCTCGCCGCCCGCGGCACCTTCGTCGAGCACGGCGGCCTCACCCAGCCCGCGCCCGCGCCCCGCTTCTCCGCCACCCCCGCGACCGTCCGCGGCGGCCCGGCCCTGCCCGGCGCCGACACCGCCGACGTGGCCCGTGACTGGGCCGTCCCCGCCCTGACCACCCGCACCGAGGCACCGCAGGAGCCGCAGGCATGAAGCGTCAGCTCTACACCGCAGACCACGAGGCGTTCCGCGAGACCGTCCGGACGTTCCTCGCCAAGGAGGTCCTGCCGCACTACGCGCAGTGGGAGAAGGACGGCATCGTCGCCCGCGACGCGTGGCGCGCCGCCGGACGCCAGGGACTGCTGGGACTGGCCGTCGACGAGGAGTACGGCGGTGGCGGGAACGCCGACTTCCGCTACAGCGCCGTCCTCGCCGAGGAGTTCACCCGGGCCGGCGCCCCCGGTATCGCGCTCGGACTGCACAACGACATCATCGGCCCGTACCTCACCTCGCTGGCCACCGAGGAACAGCGGCGGCGCTGGCTGCCCGGCTTCTGCTCGGGCGAGCTGATCACCGCCATCGCGATGACCGAGCCGGGCGCCGGCTCGGACCTCCAGGGCATCCGGACGAGCGCCGAGGACCGGGGCGACCACTGGGTCCTCAACGGCTCCAAGACCTTCATCTCCAACGGCATCCTCGCCGACCTGGTGATCGTCGTCGCGAGGACGACACCCGAGGGTGGGGCGCACGGACTGTCACTCCTCGTGGTGGAGCGCGGCATGGAGGGCTTCGAGCGCGGCCGGAACCTCGACAAGATCGGACAGAAGTCCCAGGACACCGCCGAGCTGTTCTTCCACGACGTCCGCGTACCCAAGGAGAACCTGCTCGGCGAGCTCCACGGCGCCTTCGTCCACCTGATGACCAACCTCGCCCAGGAACGGATGGCCATCGCCGTGGCCGGCATCGCCGCCGCGGAGCACCTGCTGGAGATCACCACCCGCCACGTCAAGGAGCGCGAGGCATTCGGCCGTCCGCTGGCCAAGCTCCAGCACATCCGCTTCGAGATCGCGGAGATGGCCACCGAGTGCGCCGTCACCCGTGCCTTCCTCGACCGGTGCATCGCCGACCACGCGGACGGACGGCTCGACGCGGTGCACGCCTCGATGGCCAAGTGGTGGGCTACCGAACTCCAGAAGCGGGTCGCCGACCGCTGCCTGCAGCTGCACGGCGGATACGGCTACATGGCCGAGTTCCCGGTGGCGCGCGCCTTCACCGACGGCCGTATCCAGACCATCTACGGCGGCACGACCGAGATCATGAAGGAGATCATCGGCCGTTCCCTGCTCGGCTGAGACCCGCCCGGCCACCCACCCGCACGCACCTCCCGTTCCTCCCGAAAGGCTTCCCGTGAGCACCGAAGCGTACGTGTACGACGCGATCCGCACCCCGCGCGGGCGCGGCAAGGCCAACGGCGCCCTGCACGGCACCAAGCCCATCGACCTGGTCGTCGGCCTGATCGACGAGATCCGGCGCCGCTTCCCCACCCTCGACCCGGCCGCCGTCGACGACATCGTCCTCGGCGTCGTCGGCCCGGTCGGCGACCAGGGCTCCGACATCGCCCGGATCGCCGCCATCGCCGCCGGGCTGCCCGACACCGTCGCCGGCGTACAGGAGAACCGGTTCTGTGCCTCCGGGCTGGAAGCCGTCAACATGGCCGCCATGAAGGTCCGCTCCGGCTGGGAGGATCTCGTCCTCGCGGGCGGTGTCGAGTCCATGTCACGGGTCCCGATGGCTTCGGACGGCGGCGCCTGGTTCGCCGACCCGATGACCAACTACGAGACCGGGTTCGTCCCCCAGGGCATCGGCGCGGACCTCATCGCCACCATCGAGGGCTTCACCCGCCGCGATGTCGACGAGTACGCCGCGCTCTCCCAGGAGCGGGCCGCCGCCGCCTGGAAGGACGGCCGCTTCGACCGCTCCGTCGTCCCGGTCACCGACCGGCGCAGCGGCCTGCTCGTCCTCGACCACGACGAGCACATGCGGCCGGGCACCACCGCGGACTCGCTCGCCTCCCTCAAGCCCTCCTTCGCCGCGATCGGCGACCTGGGCGGCTTCGACGCGGTCGCGCTCCAGAAGTACCACTGGGTGGAGAGGATCGACCACGTCCACCACGCCGGCAACTCCTCCGGCATCGTCGACGGCGCCTCGCTCGTCGCCATCGGCTCCCGGGAGGTCGGCGCCCGCTACGGACTCGCCCCCCGCGCCCGCATCGTGGCCGCGGCCGTCTCCGGCTCCGAGCCGACCATCATGCTCACCGGCCCGGCGCCCGCGACCCGCAAGGCCCTGGCCAAGGCCGGGCTCACGATGGACGACATCGACCTGGTCGAGATCAACGAGGCGTTCGCCGGCGTCGTGCTCCGCTTCGTCAGGGACATGGACATCAGCCTGGAGAAGGTCAACGTCAACGGCGGCGCGATCGCCCTGGGCCACCCGCTCGGCGCCACCGGAGCGATGATCCTCGGCACCCTGATCGACGAGCTGGAGCGCCAGGACAAGCGCTACGGCCTGGCCACGCTGTGTGTCGGCGGCGGCATGGGCATCGCCACGATCGTCGAACGCGTCTGACCGTCCCTCCCTCCCTTCCCTTCTTCGGAGACATCGCCATGACCGAGAGCACCACCATCCGCTGGGAGCAGGACGAGACCGGCATCGTCACCCTCGTCCTCGACGACCCCACCCAGTCCGCGAACACGATGAACCAGGCGTTCAGGGAGTCCATCGCGGCGGTCGCCGAGCGCGTCGTGGCCGAGCGGGACTCCATCCGCGGCATCATCTACACCTCCGCCAAGAAGACCTTCTTCGCGGGCGGCGACCTCAAGGACATGATGAGGGTCGGGCCCGAGCAGGCCCAGCAGGTCTTCGACACCGGCACGGCCATCAAGGCATCGTTGCGGGCCATCGAGACGATCGGCAAGCCGGTCGTCGCCGCCGTCAACGGCGCGGCGCTCGGCGGCGGATACGAGATCGCCCTGGCCTCCCACCACCGCGTCGCCCTCGACGCGCCGGGCTCCCGGATCGGCCTGCCCGAGGTCACCCTCGGTCTGCTTCCGGCGGGCGGCGGCGTCACCCGCACCGTACGGCTCATGGGCATCGCCGACGCGCTGCTGAAGGTCCTCCTCCAGGGCAACCGGTACTCGCCGCGGCGGGCGCTCGAGAACGGCCTGGTCCACGAAGTGGCCGCCACGCCCGAGGAGTTGATGGCCAAGGCGCGCGCGTTCATCGACGCCCACCCCGAGTCGCGGCAGCCCTGGGACGTCAAGGGCTACAAGATCCCCGGTGGTACCCCCGCCAACCCACGGTTCGCGGCCGACCTCCCGGCCTTCCCCGCCAACCTGAGGAAGCAGCTGAACGGAGCCCCCTACCCCGCGCCGCGCAACATTCTGGCGTGCGCCGTCGAGGGCGCACAGGTCGACTTCGAGACCGCGCTGACCATCGAGGCCCGCTACTTCACCGAGCTGGTCACCGGCCAGACCGCGAAGAACATGATCCAGGCGTTCTTCTTCGACCTCCAGGCCGTCAACTCCGGCGCCAACCGGCCCCGGGGTGTCGAACCCCGGCCGGTCCGCAAGGTCGCCGTGCTCGGCGCGGGCATGATGGGCGCGGGCATCGCCTACTCCTGCGCCCGCGCGGGCATCGAGGTCGTTCTCAAGGACGTCTCGGCGGAGGCCGCCGCGCGCGGCAAGGAGTACGCGGAGAAACTGCTCGCCAAGGCTCTCGCCCGAGGTCGCACCACCGAGGCCCGGCGCGACGCGCTGCTCGCCCGGATCACGCCGACCGCCGATCCGGCCGACCTGGCCGGCTGCGACGCGGTCATCGAGGCCGTCTTCGAGGACACCGGCCTCAAGCACAAGGTGTTCCAGGAGATCCAGGACGTCGTCGAGCCGGACGCGCTGCTCTGCTCCAACACCTCGACGCTGCCCATCACGGTCCTCGCCGAAGGGGTCTCCCGGCCCGTGGACTTCATCGGCCTGCACTTCTTCTCGCCCGTCGACAAGATGCCGCTGGTCGAGATCATCAAGGGGGAGCGGACCGGTCCCGAGGCGCTCGCCCGCGCCTTCGACCTCGTGCGGCAGATCGACAAGACGCCGATCGTGGTCAACGACTCACGCGGCTTCTTCACCTCCCGCGTGATCGGCCAGTTCATCAACGAGGGCGTCGCGATGGTCGGCGAGGGCGCCGACCCGGCCTCCGTCGAGCAGGCGGCGGCCCAGGCCGGCTACCCGGCCAAGGTGCTGTCGCTGATGGACGAGCTGACGCTCACACTGCCCCGCAAGATCCGCGACGAGACCCGGCGCGCGGTCGAGGAGTCGGGCGGCACCTGGACCGGGCACCCCTCGGACGCGGTGATCGACCGCATGGTCGACGAGTTCGGCCGGCCCGGCCGCAGCGGTGGCGGCGGCTTCTACGAGTACGGCGAGGACGGCAAGCGGGTGGGCCTCTGGCCGGGCCTGCGCGCACACTTCACGCGTGCCGACGTGACGATCCCCTTCCGGGACATGAAGGAGCGGATGCTCTTCTCCGAGGCGCTGGACTCCGTGCGCTGCCTGGAGGAGAACGTCCTCACCTCGGTCGCCGACGCCAACATCGGCTCCGTCATGGGCATCGGCTTCCCTGCCTGGACCGGCGGCGTGCTGCAGTACATCAACGGGTACGAGGGCGGCCTGCCCGGCTTCGTGGCGCGGGCGCGCGAACTGGCCGAGCGGTACGGCGACCGCTTCGCTCCGCCGGCCCTGCTGGTCGCGAAGGCCGAGCGCGGCGAGGTCTTCCGCGACGCCTGACACCTGACGCACGGCGCCGGACGTCCCGCCGGCCCGCGTCGTCGCGTCGCACCGCCTCCCGGCCCTCCGGCCGGACGGTGCGACGGGGCACGCGGCGCTACCCGCCGCGCACCGCTCGGCCGGTGCTCCCGGTGGGGCGGGCCTCGGTGGGTGTCCCGGCGCCGAACGCCGCCCGCAGCTCCTCCCGGAGGGACCGCTGGAACGCGGTCACCAGGGACTGCACGACCATCGGCTGCATGTGCGCCGACAGGGACCGCATCGCCGCCACGTGATCGGCGTCGGCCTCCCGCTCCCGGTAGGGGTTCCACACCTCCTCCCGGAACAGCCGCGACAGTTCCTGAGCCGCCGCGCGGGCGTGCTCCAGGAGGACCGTGCGGGAGGCGAGGATCGTCTCGTGCGGGATGGGCACGTCGAGCAGCTCCACGCCCAGCCGCAACAGCGTGCCGTCGAGCCGGAAGACCTCCGGGTCGGGGCCCCGGTCCAGCACGCCCATCGCCGCGAGACGGTCCACGTCCTCGTCGGTCAGGGCACGTCCGGCCCGCCGCTCCAGCTCGCGGCGGGTGGTCTCCTCGGCCGACTCGGGAGCCCAGGAGGCGACCAGCGCCCGGTGGATGGCCAGATCCTGGGCGCTCAGGTCGGGCGGCAGCTGTCCCAGGTACCGTTCGATCGCGGCCAGGGTCATGCCCTGGTGCTGGAGCTCCTCGATCAGGGCCAGGCGCGAGAGGTGTTCGGAGCCGTAGTGGCCGACCCTGCGGGGGCCGATCACGGGCGGTGGCAGCAGCCCCCGGGTCCCGTAGAAGCGGACCGTGCGCACGGTGACGCCCGCACGGGCGGCCAGTTCGTCGACGGTGAACGTCGGTGGCTGCTCCTCGGTCTCGGTGGCCATCTGAGATGCCTCGCTTCCCGTGCGTCGCCCGTCGGTGCAACAGTATTGCTGTCTCACCGGCGTTGTAAAAGGTCCGGGTGCTGTCGGTGGCGGGCCGGAGGGGTGACGGGCATGACGGACGCCGCCGTGCACATGTCGAGGATCGGCCGCGGTCCGACCGGGGGGACGGGGCAGCGGGTCGAACACCTGGTCACCGCCCGCCTGGTGGCGCGCGGGAGACCGGTCACGGTGCACGACCGCGCGGGTCGGGCACCGTCCGGGGGCCTGCCCGGGTCTCGCGGCGCCCGCCCGCTCCGAGGCCGCTTCGCTCTCAGAGCCTGGGACCGCCCCGGCGTACCGACTGGCGTGTACCTGTCGCTAGAGTCACTTGCCTGTTCGAATCGGGGGGACGGGGAGGGGAAGGCATGTACACGGAACTCAGAGAGACGGCCACCGAGCTGGCCGGCCTGCTGTGGCGTGAGCACACGGTGTACCGCGAGCGCGGCGGGGGTGTGGTGATTCGGGGCGAGCACGTGGGCCGCTGGCTCAGTCTGGCGCCGACCGGGGGGAAGGACCAGGCCCGGGTGCGGGCCGGACGCCTGCTCGACGGCGGGACCACGGCGCCCGCCCGCTCCGAGGCCGTGGTGGACCTCACCGTCGGGACGAGTGAACTGGCCGCGGTCTGCCGTCGCCTCCTCGCGGACGTCACCGCCGCCGATACCGGCCCGGCCGCGGGCGCCGGCGGCCCGGCCCGGGAACGGCGCACGGCCCGTCGGCCGAAGCCCGCGCGCACCCGGCCGCCCCGCCGTGGCAGGCACACCGGCATCGGCTCATGGCTGGTCCTGCTCTGTGTGGCGGGTGCCGTCGGGCTGTGGGTCTACGCCCGTTTCGGCGGCGCGCTCTGACACTCCGCCGGCGTCGAGCGGCTCGGCAGGACGGTACGCGGACGGGCCCTGAACTGCGTCAACGGCGCCGCCGTCACCCAGTCGTCCACCGCCGTCCCGGCATCGCCTCGCGCACGGGCCTGCTGTGCGGTGTCCTCGGGACGACCGCCGGGCGGCGTCGCCCCGGGCGGGCGTGTCAGGAGCGTCAGACCCGTGCCCGCCGCCGCGCCCCGTCACCGCTGGTGAGCAGCGCATCCTTGACGAGACGTACCCCTCGCGCGAGCCGGTTCAGCTGCTCCAGCTCGGCGGCGTACATCCTGATCGTGCACTCGATCGTCGGGTCGGACACGCCGAGTGGCGGCAGCTCGGCCCGGCAGGTCTGCATCGCCACCCGTACCGCGCGGATCTCGTGCTCGATCTGGAGCTGGGTGTGTCGGGCCAGCAGCACCGGATGGCGCGTGAGCGTGCTGTACCCGCTGTACCGGGTCGGCAGCAGCTCGCGGAGCCAGCGGACGGCCGTGCTCTCCCAGTTGTGACTGACCGGGGTCATGACCGAGTACGGCCAGTCGGCGCTGACCTGAGTGCGGTGGTGGGACATCGTTGTCGCCTTCGGAGGGGGCCTGTTCACAGGGGTGCGGCGGCCCCGGCCCAGGGGTTGACCGGAGCCGCCGCGGAGGGGACCCGCGCGAGCGCGGAGTGCCCCGGGGGAACAGTCGGGGTCGCGAGGAGGAGGGGGCGACCCGTCGGTTTTCTGTTCGAGTCCTCGGGGGTACTGGTAGTAAATATATATACCGTCGAGTAAGCAAGGGCATGAAAAAATTCATTCGTCCGCGGGGCGAAAAAAGACCGGTACCGCGGCGCGGGACCGGCTCAGTCCTCCAGGAAGAAGTCGTACAGCTCCGAGGCGTGCTCGTACTTCTCCAGGCGGGCCTGGGTGCGTTCCGGATCGGCGTCCGCCATGGCCTGGAGGATCGCCGCCGAGAGCACCCCCGGGGCCGCGTAGGAGTCGAACACGAGGCGTGATCCCGTTCCGGCGGTGAATGCCTCGTCGGCCTCGTGGGTCAGCGGCCCGAGGTCCAGGTCCGTGATCAGCGCGACTCTCAGCCCGGTGCTCCGGGCGGCGCGCACGGCGGCCAGGGTCTCGTTCGCGTGGCGGGGCATCGCGAAGGCCAGGACCCAGGTGCCGCCCGCCTCGCGCGACTGCAGCAGGGCGTCGTAGGCGACGCTCCCGCCACGTGTCACCACCCGGACGTCGGGGTGGATGCGCCGGGCCGCGTAGGCGAAGTGTTCGGCCAGCCCCACGGAGATGCGCAGGCCCAGCACGGTGAGCGGGACGGAGTGGGCCAGCTCGCGGCCGATGCCGAGGATCCGGTCGGCGTCCGCGAGGGTGCGGCGCAGGGACGCCAGGTTGCGGATCTCCGCGTCGACCGCCTCCTGGAGCTCGTTCGGGCGCTGTTCCTCGCGCCCCTCGCGCGCTCCGCCGATGGCGCTGAGTGCGATCGGCTGGAGTGCCTCCCGGAGGGCCGGGTACCCGCTGAAGCCGAGCGAGGACGCGAAGCGCGTCACGGACGGCTGGCTCACCCCGACGCGTTCCGCGAGTTCGGTGATCGACAGAAAGGCGGCCTCCGTGAGGTGGTCGATGAGGAACTGGGCGATGCGCCGCTGCCCGGGTGAGAGGCGGTGCCCGCCGAAGAGGGCGCGTACCCGCTCCACGGGGGTCGCCTCTTCTGTCTCTCCGGAGCGTCTGCCGGGGGTGATCGCCGCCGCCTGGGCGCGCGCCTGCTGGTCTGATGGCACGGAGTGTCTCCCTTCGTCCCCACTGTCGCCCAAGATAGTTCACTCGCGGTCGCCGCAGGATGCGGTCGTTGGGCGGGAGCGGGAGCGGGAGCGGGAGCGGGGGCGGGAGCGGCGGTGCGCGCGGCGCCTGGGGCCGCGCGGGAGTGCGCCGCCGGTGCCTCCGTGTGAACGGCGTCACGGGAGGCACCGGCGGGCGCGGTCCGGGTCAGCCGGCCGGGTAGGCCGTCACGGGGTAGTGGTCCGACAGGTTCGTGTAGGTGTACCTGGTGCCCCAGCTGGAGACCGTCCAGGGCGCGCTCTGCTCGAGGACCACCTTGTTCGTCCAGCCCGTCGGGCGGACGTGTCCGGCTCGGTGCAGGACGTAGTCCAGGTCCTCGCGCGGGTCGTCCGGGTAGCGGTCCGAGGCGATCGAGTTGAGCGCGGTGTCGAAGGAGTACGGGTGTCCGGTGCGGGCGTCCGCGCCGACCAGGCCCGCGTCGGCGAGCATCGTGTCGTACTCCGGGGTCCGGGAGTCGACGTTGAAGTCGCCGGCGACCAGGACCTGCTCGCCCGCCGGTATCCGCTTGGCGTCCAGGAAGGCGTCCATGGCCTTGAACTGCCGGCTGCGCGTCTGCGCCGCCTGGCCCGACGAGCAGCCGGGGTCGGTGGACTGGGCGTGGGTGCCGACCACGTGGACGCGGGTGCCGTTCACGTCGAGCACCGTGTAGACGAAGCCCTTGTTGGAGTACCAGTCGGCCCCGCAGGCGTCCTTGTAGACGTACTGCTCTTTGCGGACGATCGGCCACTTGCTGAGGATCGTCACCCCGCCGTCCTCAGGGGTGAGCGCCGAGTAGGAGCCGCCCGTGGCGTCCCAGCCGCTCTTGCTGCGGCCCATGACCGGCGTCTGGTACGGGTACTCGGCCGTTGCCGCGGCCTTCAGCGCGTCCGAGGAGGAGTTGTCGAATGCCTCCTGGAGCACGACGACGTCGTTGTCCCGGAAGAACGAGGTGGCCGGGATCGCCTTGGCCCGGTGGTCCTGTCCCCAGTTCGGGTAGAGGGTCTTGCTGAAGAGGAAGGTGTTGTACGTGAGCACCTTCAGTTCCGGGGTCCCGGCGGCCGGGGCGGCGGAGGCGGCGGTCGCGGTCGCGGTCAGGGTGGCGGCGGCGAGCGCCAGGGAAAGGGTGACGCCGTGGATCCGGCGGAGCGCGGCAGACTGCACTGGAACTCCCAAGTGAGGGTGGGGGGTTGGACCGGCGCCGCACATCAAAGCAGCCGTAGTTACCTTTCGGTAGCCATCAGGTGCCGGGAATCTTGCCCGCCCCGCAAGAACGTGCCAACTATCGAGCAGGTGCGCGAATTGTCGGAATCGGGACCAGGTATCATGCGCGCATGACCCTCGCGCAGAATTCGACGATCTTCGACATGGACCTCGGTCCCCTCAACCCCGTGACGGCCGAGCTCATCCTCGGCCTCGTGGTGTTCGGCCTGACCTTCCTCATCCTGGCCAAGGGAATCCTGCCGAAGATCAACCGCACCCTCGCCGAGCGCGAGGACGCCATCGCCGGCGGCACCGAGCGCGCCGACGACCTGCGGGCCGAGGCCACGCAGATCCGTGAGCAGTACGAGGCCGAGCTCGCCGAGGCCCGCCACGAGGCCGCCCGCATCCGCTCCCGTGCCACCGAGGAGGGTGCCGCGGCCATCGCCGCCGCTCGCGCCGAGGGCATCCGCGAGCGCGAGGCCATCCTGGCCGAGGGAGCCGAGCGCATCGCCGCCGAGCGCGCCGCCGCCGAGCGCGACCTCAACGCCGACGTCGACGCCTGGGCCCACGCCCTGGCCGGCCGCATCGTCGGCGAGCCGGTCGGCGCCGGCCGCGGCTGACACCCACCGCGAGGACGGGGCCGTGTCCCGGGCAGCCGCCCGGGACACGGCCCCGAGCCATGACCGGACCTTGCCCGAGGCCCACGGCCGGAGCAGGCTGAGGGCATCAGGACACACGAGGACCTGCGAGGACGCATGAGGTCGCGAGGCGACGAGAACCGACGAGAGGCCGAGGGGCGGTCGGCGGCCGGCGTGGGTCCGGAGGGCCGGGAAGAACGCGGTGAAGGCGCCCGCGTGCCCCGCCCCGACGACGACCCAGCGCCACCCCCGCCCGGCGGTGTGCTCTGGACCGTCGCCGGCGACGTCCGCGGCCTGCTCATGCTGCCCGCCGCGCTCGCTCTGCAGGTCGCCCACCCCGCGGTCGGTGCCGGTGTCGACGAGCACTCCGTCTTCCGCACCGACCCGTGGGGCCGCGGGGAACGGTCACTGCGCTCGGCCCTGCTGTGGGTGTACGGCGGCGAGGCCGCCGCCGAGGAAGGGCGCAGGCTGCGCCGGCTCCACAAGACGATCCGCGGCACCGACACCCGAGGCCGCCCCTACCACGCCCTCACCCCCGCGAACTACGCCTGGGTCCACGCCACCGGCTACCCCGTGTACCACCACGGCCTGCGCTATCTCTTCCGCCCGCTGACCGAGGCGCAGGACCGGCGGCTCTACGCCGAGTGGCTCCAGGTCGGCAGGATCCTCGGCATCCACGACCGGGACATGCCGCAGACGGTCGAGGAGTTCTGGCCCTACTACCGCGCGATGCTCCAGGACGGGCTGGAGCCCACGGCCGTCCTGCGGGAGCTGGTCGCCACCGACCGGCCCGTGCCGCCCCCCGACCGCGGTCCGCTACCACTGCGCCTGCTGCTCACCGCGCTCTGGCCCCTGCTCCTGCCGCCGCTGGCCCGTTTCCGCCGCTTCGTCACCGTCGGCCTGATACCCCCGGACGCCCGCGAGGCGCTCGGCCTGGCGTGGACCGGCACCCAGGAGCGCCGGCTGCGCCGGTTCACCCGGGTCGTACGGGCCGTGGTTCCCGTACTCCCCGAGCGGTGGCGCTACCTCCCGGCGGCCCGGACGGCGCGCCGGGAGGCACGGCTCAGCGTGGGAGCCCGCCGCGCGCGATGACCTCCGCGTACCAGTGCGCGCTGTCCTTGGGCGTACGGCGCTGGCTCGCGAAGTCCACGTGGACGATGCCGAAGCGCTTGCCGTAGCCGTAGGCCCACTCGAAGTTGTCGAGCAGGGACCACAGGAAGTAGCCGCGTACGTCCGCGCCGTCGTCGATCGCTCGGCGCACGGCCGCGAGGTGCGCGTCCAGGTAGGCGACGCGCTCCGGGTCGTGGACCGCGCCCTCCGGGTCGGCGTAGTCGTCGTACGCGGCGCCGTTCTCGGTGATCAGCAGGGGCACTCCGGGCAACTCGTCGCGGAGCCGGAGCAGCAGTTCGTGCAGACCGCTCGCGTCCACCGGCCAGTCCATCGCCGTCCGCGGCCCCGGCGCGGGCAGGAACCGCACGTGGTCCGCCGCGCCCGGCCAGGCGGAGGGTGACTCCGAACGGCCGGCGGCCACGAGGGCGGGGGAGTAGTAGTTGACCCCGAGCGAGTCGATCGGGGCGGAGATCGCCGTCAGGTCGCCGTCCCGCACGAAGGACCAGTCGGTGAGGTGTGCGGTGTCCGCCACCAGGTCGGCGGGCAGCCGCCCGTGGAAGACCGGATCGAGGAAGATCCGGTTGCCCACGGCGTCGATCCTGCGGGCCGCGTCCACGTCCTGCGGCGTGTCGGTCAGGGGCCGGGCCACATGCAGGTTGAGGGTCAGCGAGACCTCCACGGTGGTCGGCAGCGCGTCCCGCAGCGCCCGGACGGCCAGCCCGTGCGCCAGGTTGAGGTGGTGCGCGGCACGCAGCGCGGCCTGGTCGTCGGCGCGCCCGGGGGCGTGGACACCCGAGCCGTACCCGAGGAAGGCCGCGCACCAGGGTTCGTTGAGCGTCGTCCAGGTACCGATCCGGTCGCCGAGCGCCTCGGCGGCGAGACCCGCGTACTCGGCGAACCGTTCGGCGGTCGCCCGCTCCGGCCAGCCGCCCGCGTCCTCCAGCTCCTGCGGGAGATCCCAGTGGTACAGCGTGGCGACCGGGCGGATGCCCGCCTCCAGCAGTTCGTCGGCGAGGCAGCGGTAGAAGTCCAGCCCCTTCTGCCCGGCCGGTCCGCGCCCCGTCGGCTGGACACGGGGCCAGGCCAGGGAGAAACGGTAGTCGGTGAGCCCGACGGACTTCATCAGGGCCACGTCCTCGCGCACCCGGTGGTAGTGGTCGGCGGCGATGTCCCCGGTGTCGCCGTTGCGCACCTTGCCCGGCGTACGGCTGAAGGTGTCCCAGATCGACGGGGTGCGGCCGTCCTCGGCCGCCGCGCCCTCGATCTGGTACGCGGCGGTGGCCGAGCCCCAGCGGAATCCGGCAGGGAAGAGAGCGTTCATCAGGAAGGAACTCCCGTGAGAAGGAAAGAGGATGGGGGTCAGCCCTTGACGGCGCCCTGCATGATGCCGCCGACGATCTGCCGGCCGAGCAGGCCGAAGACGAGGAGCACGGGCAGCGTGCCGAGCAGGGTGCCGGCCATGATCACGGACTGGTCGTGGACGTATCCGCCGCCGAGCTGTCGCAGGGCGACCTGCACGGTGGGCTCCTGCGAGGACAGGGCGACGACGGGCCAGAAGAAGTCGTTCCATGAGGCCATGAAGGTGAGCAGTCCCAGCACGGCCATACCGGGCCGGGCGACGGGTACCACGATCGACCGGAAGATCCGCGCGGAGGATGCGCCGTCGACCCGGGCCGCCTCGATCAGCTCGTCCGGCAGCGCCTGCACCAGGAACTGGCGCATGAAGAAGACCCCGAAGGCCGAGACCAGGCCCGGCAGGATCACCGACTGGAGCCGGTTC
This sequence comes from Streptomyces sp. NBC_01216, assembly GCF_035994945.1. Lineage (NCBI taxonomy): Bacteria > Bacillati > Actinomycetota > Actinomycetes > Kitasatosporales > Streptomycetaceae > Streptomyces > Streptomyces sp. NBC_01216. Next base: position 905,817 of record NZ_CP108677.1, on the reverse strand, counting down.
GCCCAGCCCAGCTCGGCGATCAGCATGAACAGGGGAATGACCCCCAGCTGCGGCGGGATCATCATGGTGCCGACGGTGAGCGCGAGCAGCGCGCCCCGGCCCCGGAAGCGGAGCTTGGCGAAGGCGAACCCGGCCAGCGTGCAGCACAGCACCGTCCCGACGGTGACGGAGCCGGAGACGATCAGCGAGTTCAGGAGGGCCTTGCCGATGTCCGCCTCCTCCAGCACCGCCTCGATGTTGCGGAGGAGGTTCGGTCCCGGCAGCAGTGTCGGGGGCACCTGGGCCAGGTCCGCGTTGGACCGGCTGGCGGCGACGATCGTCCAGTAGAACGGGAAGGCGGAGACGAGGACGGCCAGGACGAGGATCGCGTACGTGATCCCGCCACCGTGACCCGTACGGGCGGCGCGTGCGGCCATCACCTGACTCCCTTGAGCGAACGCCGCCGGACGATCAGGGCGTTGACCCCGACCAGCAGCAGGATGAGCAGGAACATCAGCCAGGCGATCGCGGCGGCCCGGCCCAGGTGGAAGAAGCCCCAGCCCTGTTCGTACAGGTAGAGACCGAGCGTCTGGTACTGGTGCGAGATGCCGCCCGACACCGAGCCCTCGAAGAGCAGCGGCTCGCCGAAGAGCTGGGTGGCGCCGATGGTGGAGACGACGGCGGTGAAGACGATCGTGGGGCGCAGGCCGGGCAGTGTCACGTGGAGGAACTGGCGCAGGCGCGAGGCGCCGTCCATCTCCGCCGCCTCGTACAGCTCACCAGGGATGGACTGCATGCCCGCGAGGTAGATCAGCGCGTTGTACCCGGTCCAGCGCCAGATCACGATCGAGGAGACGGCGAGCTGCGAGGCGACCGTGTCGTTCTGCCAGTCGACGGGATCGACGCCGATCAGCGAGAGGCCGTAGTTGACCAGGCCGAAGTCCCGGCCGAAGAGCTGCGCGAAGACGAGAGTGGCGGCTGCCACGGAGGTCGCGTACGGCAGCAGCATCGCGGTGCGGAAGAAGGTCCGGCCGCGCAGCTTGAAGTGCAGCAGGTGCGCGAGCCCCAGGGCCATGGCGAGCTGCGGGAGGGTGGACAGCACCCCGATGGTGAAGGTGTTGCGCAGCGCGGTCCAGAAGAACTCGTCGGTCAGGAGGGCCGTGTAGTTGCCGAGCCCTCGCCACTCCATCTCACCGGGTGTCTGGAGCTCCACCCGGTAGAGGGAGACGAAGGCGGTGTAGAGCAGCGGGAAGAGTCCGAAGGCGGCGAACAGGGTGAAGAACGGGGCGAGATAGGCGTACGGAGTGAGGGCGTGCCACCGGCGGCGTGCCGGGCGGCCGGCGGACCGGGGTGGCGACGGCGGGACGGGCGCCGTCGTCGCTCCGGAGGCGGTGAGGGTCACGGTGCGGCCCTTCGGGTCGGTCGGGAATACGCTACGGGGTGACGCGGGAGGGACGTGGGGTGCGGTGCGGGCGAGGGGCTCGGAGCCGGGGCCGGCGGGTCGGCCGCCACCCGCCCCGTCCCCGGGCCGGGCGTCAGCCGATGGCGTTCGCCACGCCCTTCCGGGCGTTCGACCATGCCTTCTCGGGCGTGACGCCCTTGCGCTCCACCTCGCTCAGCGCGTTGGTGATCTGGTCGGCGACGTTCTTGTCGTGGACGCCGAGCACCTGCACCGGAGCGGCCTTCGCCGCGTCACCGAAGATCCGGCCGATCGGCGCTCCGGAGAAGTACGGGTCCGTCGCCGTCTCCACCTGGGCGATGGCGCCGGTGGAGGACGGGAAGTTGCCCTGCTTCCTGAAGAGGGCCGCCTGCTGGGCGGGGGCGGTCAGCCACCGGATCAGCTCGTACGCCTCCTTCTTGTGCTTCGCCGCGCGCGGGACGGCCAGGTAGGAGCCGCCCCAGTTCCCGGCGCCGCCGGGTAGCGCGGCGATGTCCCACTTGCCCTGGCCGGCGTCACCGGCCTGGCCCTTGATGTAGCCGAGCATCCACGCCGGGCACGGCAGGGTGGCGAAGGAGCCGGCGGAGAACGCCTGGTTCCACTGTGGGGACCACTGGTCGAGCTTGGCGCTCAGGCCGTCCGCCGCCGCGGCGGTCGCGGTGTCCCAGGCGGTCCTCACGGCCGGGCTGTCGGCGTAGATCAGCTTGCCGGAGGCGTCGTAGTAGCGCTCCTTCTCCTGGCCGACCATGACGGTGTAGAGGCTGCCGACGCTGTCCAGCCAGGCACTCTTCGCCGGAGCCTTGGCCTGGTACTGCTTGCCGAGCGCCAGGTAGCCGTCCCAGGTGGACCACTTCCGCGCCAGTTCCGTGCGGTCGGTCGGCAGGCCCGCCTGCTCGAAGAGGTCACGGCGGTAGCACATGGCCTCGGGGCCGACGTCCGTGCCCAGTCCGAGGACCTTGCCGTCCTCGGTGGTGGCCGCGGACCAGGTGGCGCTCGCGAACTCCGTCTCGAGCCCACCGGCCCCGTACGCCGTCAGGTCCTCGAACTTGTCGGCCTGCTGCTGGGTGACGGAGGCGATGCGACCCACCTCGATGCCCTGGACGTCGGCGAGTCCGCCGCCACCGGCGAGCCGGGTCTGCAGCGACTTCCAGTAGTCCTGCTCGTCCTCGGTGTCGGTCTGCTTGATCGTGACGTTCGGGTGCGCCTTCTCGTAGGCGGCGTAGAGTCCGGCCTCCTTGTAGCCGAACGAGCCGAACAGATCCACGGTGAGCGTGACCTTGCCGCCCGCTTCGTCGGAGGCGCCGTCGGATCCACCGGATCCGCAGGCGGCGAGGAGCGCCCCGGTGAGGACGGCCGCACCGAGTCGGAGTGCGGCCTTGCTGGCGGCTCGGGCAGTGGGCATGAGAAGCCTCCCTTGGCTTCGGGGTCCGTCGAGAGCGCCGCCGAGAGCGGTCTGAGAGCGCTCTCAGGAATGCGTCTGGAGCGTGCCCGCCCGGTGAGGTTCCCGTCAAGAGTCGAACGCGTAACAGCTCGGTGTATCCGGGGCGTTCGCTCCCGGATACACCCTTCTTACGTGGAGGCGCGCCGGATCAGCCGGGTCGGAGTGACCACGGGTGTCGCGGCCTCGCCGTCCAGCGTGCGCATGAGGAGCCGGACCATCAGCCGCCCCATGCCCTCCACGTCCTGATGGACCGTCGTGAGCGGGGGGTCGGTGCCCTCGGCGACCGGGACCATGTCGTCGAAACCGACCAGAGCCACGTCCTCCGGCACCCGCCTGCCCTGCTCCCGCAGCACCCGCAGCGCGCCCGAGGCCATCAGGTCGTTGGCCGCGAAGACCGCGTCCAGGCCCGGCCGTCGCCGCAGCAGCGCGGCCATCGCCCGCGCCCCGCTCTCCTCCGTGAAGGCTCCGTCCTCGACCAGTACCGGGTCGGCGTCGGGCAGTTCGTCCCGGTATCCGTCGAGCCGGTCCATCGCCGAGGTCTGGTCGAGAGGGCCGGTGATGTGGGCGATCCGCCGACGGCCCAGGGACCGCAGATGGCGGACCGCGGCGCGGGCCCCGCCACGGTTGTCGCAGTCGACATAGGCGACCGCCGGCTCGTCGGCCGGTCCCGTCCACCCAGGCCGGCCGCCGTAGACCGTCGGCACCTGGACGCGCCGCACGAGTGTGGGCAGTTCGTCGTCGGTGTGCAGCGAGAAGGCCAGTGCCCCGTCGACATGACCGCCGCCCAGGTAGCGCGCGATCCGCTCGTGGTCGCCCGGACCCTCCACCCAGAGCAGCACCAACTGGGCGTCGTACGCCGTGAGCTCCCGGCTGATGCCGCGTACCTGCTGCTCGAAGAACGGATCGGAGAAGATCCGGAACTCGGGCTCGGCGATGATCACGGCCACGGCGCCGTTACGCCGGGTCACCAGTGTCCGCGCGGCGTGGTTGGGGATGTAGCCGAGCTCCTCGACGGCCTCGCGCACCTTCTCCGCCAGGGGCGCTCGCACCCCGGCCCCGCCGTTGACGACGCGGGACACCGTCGCCCGGGAGACTCCGGCGCGCGCGGCGACGGCCTCCAGGGTGGGGCGCGTCCCGGACGGCGAATCGCTCAAGGCGGGCTCCTCACGGGCACGGGGCGGGACGGTGCTGACAGGGACGAGGGTATCGGGTGACCAGGGCGCGCGGACCATCCGGGGAAAGCGCTCTCAGCCGCGGCGCCGGCCCCCGCCCCCGGGCACCCGTTCGCCCGGCGGCGGGGCCGGCGACCGCACCGCGGCCGGTCCCGTCACCCTGGCGTCCGGGACCGCGGTCTTACGGGACGCCGGCTCAGCGTGTGCCGTGCCCGCGTGCCGTCGCCTCCCGGTCGTGGACGGTGTTCGTCTCCGCGATCTTCTTCCAGGACGCGGGCTCCGCCGGCCCCGCGGCGGAGGCCCTCGCCTCCACCCCGGCCGGCCGCAGACCGACGCCCACCCCGGCCGCCGCCGGAGCGGCCGGCTTCACCGGCCGGTACAGCCAGGTGTCGAAGAGCTCCGCCAGCGGACGCCCCGAGACCCGCTCCGCGTACCTCACGAAGTCCCCGACCTTCGCGTTGCCGTAGGCGAACTCCGTCGGCCAGCCCCGGAGAACGGCGAAGAAGTCCTCCTCGCCGATCTCGTTGCGCAGCGCCTGGAGCGCCAGCGCACCCCGGTCGTACACCGCGATGTGGAACTGGTCGTCCGGGCCCGGATCACCGGGGGCGACCGTCCAGAAGGGGTCCTCGGCCGGACGGGTCGCGTAGACGTGGTCCGCCAGTTCCTGGGCGGTGCCCTCGCCTTCCTTCTCCGACCACAGCCACTGGCTGTAGCGGGCGAAGCCCTCGTTGACCCAGATGTCCTTCCAGTGGTGGACCGACACGCTGTCGCCGTACCACTGGTGGGCCAGCTCGTGCACGACCACCGAGACGTTGGACCCGTTGGCGAACTGCCGCGGGCTGTAGAACGGCCGGGTCTGGGTCTCCAGCGCGTAGCCGCTCGTCACGTTCGGCACGTATCCGCCGAGCGCGCCGAAGGGATACGGGCCGAAAACGCCTTCCAGCCACTCGGCCACCTCGGCGGTGCGCTCCACGCTGGCCCGCGCCGCGCCCGCGTTGTCACCGAGGTCCCGGCTGTAGGCGTTGAGGACGGGCAGGCCGCTCTCCGTGGTGTCGGTCGTGATGTCGAACCTGCCGACGGCGAGCGTGGCCAGATACGTCGCCTGGGGTTTGTCGGACCGCCAGTTGTAGCGGGTCCAGCCGAGCTTCGAGGACTGCGACCTGAGCACCCCGTTGCTGATCGCCTGCGTCCCGTCCGGGACGGCGACCGAGATGTCGAAGGTGGCCTTGTCCAGCGGGTGGTCGTTGGACGGGAACCACCAGGCGGCCGATTCCGGTTCCTGGGCCGCGACACCGCCGTCGGGCGTGCGGTGCCACGCCGTCCAGCCGCCGATCCGTACCTCTGAGGGCTTGCCCGCGTAGCGCACGACCACCGAGACCGGCTGGTTCCTCTTCAGCGGCACGGCGGGGGTGATCTCCAGCTCCTGTTCGCCGGAGGTGCCGAACGTCGCCTTCCGACCGTTCACCCGTACCTCGCTGACCCGCAGTCCCAGGTCGAGGTTGAAGCGGGAGAGGTTCTGCGTCGTGGTGGCGAGAATCGTCGCCGTCCCCTGCAGGAGGTCGGTGGCGGGCTGGTAGGTCAGTCTCAGGTCGTAGTGCGAGACGTCGTAACCGCCGTTCCCGCCGGACGGATAGTAGGAGTCGCCCATGCCCGGGGCGCCCGGGACGTAGTCGGCCGCCGATGCCGGGATCGCCATGAGCAGACAGGCGGCGAGGGCGCTCGGAACGAGCATTCTGCGGTGCACGCGGGCTCCAGAGGTGAGGAAGCGCGACGGCCGCGGAGCGGACGGAGCTGACTGCCTTCCGTCCCCGGGCCGTAGGACGCGCGGGTGGTCGTCGGTCCTTGCCGTCGGCCATCAGACCCTCGCCCCGGCGTCCTGTCCATGGGCCCTCCCGCCCCGTGCGCGTCATTCGGCCGACATGCGTCGCTCCGGTCTCGACCGCGCTCTTTTGCCCGGGAGCCGACCCGGGTACGTTCCTGCCCCATGCCGATACGAGTGCGCAGAATCCGACGCGTCCGACCGTCGCGCGCGTTCCTGGCCGTGCCGGCCGCCATGGCCGCCCTGTCGACCGCGCTGCTCCCGTCGGCCGGCGCGCGGGCGGACCCCGCCCCCCGGGAGTCACGCCCCGTCCACTCCTACGCCGACGCGATCCGCGAGTCCGTCTGGGTGGACACCGGCCTGGACGGTGACGGAGACGGCCGCTCCGACCGGGTCGCGGCCGACATCGTCCGCCCCCGCGAACCGGCCGCGGCCGGCCGCCGTATCCCGGTCGTCATGGATGCCAGCCCGTACTACTCCTGTTGCGGACGCGGCAACGAGAGCCAGAAGAAGACCTATGACGCCGACGGCGACCCCGTCGGCTTCCCGCTCTTCTACGACAACTACTTCGTGCCGCGCGGCTATGCCTTCGTCGCCGTCGACCTGGCCGGTACCAACCGCTCCGACGGCTGCGACGACGTCGGAGGCCGCTCCGACATCCGCTCCGCCAAGGCCGTCGTCGACTGGCTCAACGGCCGCGCCCGCGGCTACACCACCCGCACCGGCGAACAGCGGGCCCGTGCCACCGGCTGGTCCACCGGCAGGGTCGGAATGATCGGCAAGAGCTGGGACGGCACCATCGCCAACGGTGTCGCCGCCACCGGCGTCGAGGGGCTGGAGACGATCGTCCCGATCGGCGCGATCTCCTCCTGGTACGACTACTTCCACTCCCAGGGCGCCCCGCTCTACGACGCCGACCCCAGCTGGCTCTCCGACTACGTCGCGAGTTCCGACGCCCGGTACCGGTGCGGCGCCGTCCAGGACCGCATCGCCGCCGGCGCCCCGTACAGCGGGGACTGGACCCGTGTCTGGAGTGAGCGGAACTACCTGCCGGACGCCTCGAAGGTGAAGGCCAGCGTGTTCGTCGTCCACGGGCAGCAGGACCTCAACGTCCGCGCCGACCAGTTCGGACAGTGGTGGGACGCGCTGGCCGCGCACGGTGTCGAGCGCAAGATCTGGCTCTCGCAGACCGGCCACGTCGACCCCTTCGACTTCCGTCGTGGCGACTGGGTGCGTACCCTGCACCGTTGGTTCGACCACTACCTCCTCGGCTACGACAACGGCATCGACCGAGAGCCGGTGGCCGACATCGAGCGTGCCCCGGATCGCTGGAGCACCGACCGGATCTGGCCGCCGCGCGCCACCGGGACCGTCACCCTGCGCCCCGGCCCCGGCGCGGTACCCGGGGTCGGGACCCTCGGCCGGACCCCGGCCGCCCCGGGCAGCACCGAGCGCTTCACCGACGATCCGGCCCTGGGCGAGACGGACTGGGCGGCGTCGATCGACACGCCGACTCCCGCCAAGGCCGGCTTCGTCACCCGTCCGCTCACCCGGGCCCTGCGGCTGTCCGGACCGTCGAAGGTCACCGTCACCGCGACCCCGAGCACCCGGACGGCCCATCTGACCGCCGTCCTGGTGGACCTCGGGCCGGACACCATCCGGGACTACGCGGCGGCCGGCGAGGGCATCACCACGCTCACCGAGCGCAGTTGCTGGGGCGCCGACACGACCGGCGACAGCTCCTGCTTCAGGGAGACCCGGGCTCGTACCGTCGACGTCGGTCACACGGTCGTCAGCCGTGGCTGGGCGGACCTCGGCACCTGGGCCGATCCGCGCGAGGGCCACCCGCTGACCCCGGGCCGGGCGTACACGCTCACCCTGAGGCTGGCCGCGGCCGACCACGTGGTGCCGGCCGGGCACCGGCTCGCCCTGATCGTGGGCGGTACCGACAAGGGTCTGCTCGACCCGCCTTCGACCACGCCGACGCTCATCCTCGATCTCGCCCGCACCTCGGCGAGACTGCCCCTCGTCGGAGGCGCCGCGGCCTTCGCCCAGGCCACGAGGGGAATCGCGGCCGTCCGACCGGCACCGGCCCTCCCGCCGCCCGCCGGCGCCGGCGTCCCGCCACGCGCCGGCCACCCGATCCCCTCGGGCGCCCTCCGGTGACGCGCCGGAACCGGCGTCGCGTCGCCCTCGCCATGACCGTCGCGGCGGCCGGACTGCCGCTCCTCGGCTTTCCCGCCGAGGCGGCCGGCGGCGCCGCCCCGTCACCGCTGCCGCACACCGGCTTCGAGACGAGCCGGGGCGCGGCCTGGACCACCGAGGCCGAGGAACGCGACTTCCTGGCCGCCGTGGAGCGCGGCAGCGACCGGGTCGCGATCCGGTCGGTCGGCGCCACGCCACAAGGCCGTCCGCTGCGGCTCGTCACGGTGGGCGGAGGACACCACGCCGGTCTCACCGTGCTCCTCGTCTGCGCCCAGCACGGTGACGAACCGTCAGGCCGTGAGGCGTGCCTGGGCACCGTGCGCGACCTGGCGTACGCCGAGGACCCGGCGACCCTCCGCTTCCTGGCCCGCACCACCGTGCTGGTCCTGCCCACGGCGAATCCGGACGGCCGGGAGGCGGACACGCGCGGCAACGCCGGTGGCACGGACGTCAACCGGGACCACATCGCCCTCGCGACGGCCGAGGGCCGGGCCGTGGCGGCCGTCCTCCGCGACCACCGCCCCGAGGTGCTCGTCGACCTGCACGAATACGACGCCACCTCCCCGTACTACGACAAGGACCTGCTCACGCTCTGGCCGCGCAATCCCAACACCGACGCCCGTGTCCACGACGAGGCCCACACCCTCTCGGAGTCGTACGTCCGGCCCGCCGCCGGGGCGGCCGGCTTCGGCAACGGCGTCTACGGCATCTGGACCGACCCCCTCATCGGCCGGCCGATCCGGCAGGTGGCGGGCGACGGGCAGGAGCGGATCCTGCGCAACGCGGCCGGCGTCAAACACTCCGTGAGCCTGCTCGTCGAGACCCGGGCGGACGCGCTGACGGACGCCGAGAAGGGCGACGACGCGCTCAACCGACGACGCCGCGTCCACGCACAGCGCACCGCTCTGAAAGGCGTGTTCGCCTTCAGCGACGAGCGGCGCGAGGCGGTCGGCGCGGCGACGGCGGCGGCTCGCCGTGCCGGTCTCGCGGACCGCGGCCCGGTGCTGTTCGGCGGTGCGGACAACGACCCCGCGCCCCCGTCGGAGGTCCTGCGGGACCCGCCCTGCGGCTACCGCCTGACCGCGGCCCAGTACGCCGAGTCCGGCGACGAACTGGCCCTGCACGGGATCGTCGTGCGCCGAGAGGCGGACGGGTGGATCGTGCCCCTGAGGCAGTCCCGGCGCGCGCTGGTGTCCCTTCTCCTCGACGGCCGGGCCCCGAACCGGCTCACCACCGGGCGTGCGGTGGACGCCTGTTGACTGACCGTCGGTGGAGCCCTGGCATCGACCGCCGACCCATCGTCGACGACCAGGTGCCGGACGGGATGTTCGCGCTCGTGACGGCCGGAGGAACGCCTCGCCCCTGTCGGAGGGGTCCATGGATCTCCGGCCCGTACCCGGCGCGGGGTGGGGCGTAGGGCGGCGAAGTACCGCTCTGTCAAAGGGAGGAGAGGGTACGTCAGATGACACGGGGCCCGATGTCCGGGAGCTGGTACGTCCGGTGGAGCGAATCGATCATCTTCGCTAAGGTTAACGACTGGTACTGACCATGCCTCGAACGGGCCCTCGCGGTCTGGAAGTCAGGGAGAGATCCACGATGCACGCGACACCGCTCCGCCGTACCCTGACGGCACTCACCGCGACGACACTGCTGGCCGGGGGGCTGCTGTTCGTCCAGACGGCGACGGCTCCGACCGCCACCGCGGCCGGAAGGAAGATCGTCTGCCACGTCGACGAGATGCGCCGGGACGCGGCCTCCCCGCGGACGAGGGCGAACAAGCTCCAGCGTCGTGGCGCCACGTCCGAGGCCCGCAAGGCCCGCGCGCAGGCCGACGCCCTTGACCGCCGGGTCCGCGGCCGTATCGCCGCCGACGACAACCACAAGCCCTGGCACTGAGATCCACACCGTGCTCCGGCCGGCACCGGTACCCGGGGGAACGGGGATCGCGCGCAGAGCGACGCGCCCGACGTCCTCAGAGGCCACCCGACAGTCTCTCAGCCGCGGGCGAGATCCGCCGCCTCCCTGGCGCAGCCCCAGGCGACCGTCACCCCGGCACCACCGTGTCCGTAGTGGTGCACGAGCAGTCCGCCGTCCGCTCGCCGTTCCGCCTCGATCCGCACCCCGCCCACCCGGGAGGGGCGCAGCCCGACCCGGTGACCCAGCACCCGCGCCTCCGCGATCTCCGGCCTGATCCGTGCGCACCGCGCCACGATCCGCGCCGCCGTCATCGGATCGGCGTCGAGTCGCTCGTCGCCCTCCCGCGCCGTGCCACCCAGGAGCAGCCGCCCCGGTTGCGGGAAGAAGTACGTCGTCTCCCGGTCCCCGTCTCCCGTAGCCGCGAACCATTCGGTGATCCCCGGGTTCTCCACCAGGACCAACTGCCCCCGCACCGGACGCAGTCGCCGGTCCGGCACCAGCTCCCGTGCTCCGAGCCCCGTGCAGTCCACCACCACCGGGGCGTGCGCCGCCGCCTCGGCGAACGAGGCGACCGTGCGCCGCTCCACCGTCCCGCCCGCCGCCTCCAGCCGGGTCCGCAGCCACGCCAGATGGACCGGCATGTCGACCAGCGGCAGCCGTGCGGCCAGCCCCACCTCGTACGGCCCCGGCACCTGATCGGGCGGCAACTGCCGCAGCCCCGGCACCTCCCGCGCCCAGGCGCCCAGCCCGTCGAGCACCGTGTCCGCGTGAACCCCGGGCACCAGGCGTACCCCGGTCGACTCCGGGTCCGCCGCGAGTGCGCGGAACACCCGGAGCGTCTCCAGCGCCCAGCCTCCCGCCGCCGCCTCCGGCTCGATCCGGTACGGCCACCACAGGGCTCCCGCCACGGCCGAGGTCGTCGATCCGGCCGGGTCCCGCGACCACACCCGCACCCGTCGGCCACGCTCCGCCAGCGTCACCGCCGTCGTCAGACCGACGACCCCGCCCCCCACCACGATCGCGTCGACGTTCATGGCCGGACCGTACCCGGACCGACCGGGCCGGGGCCATCCGCACCCCGGCGCCCCGGCCCGCCCGCCGTGAACCACCAGTCGCCCCCCTCGACGGGCGGACATCGCCCGGGGCGGCACTAGGATTCGTCTCCTGATGACTGCCACTCTTGTCGCCAAGGAACTCGCCGCCGGCCACGGCGAGCGCTCCCTCTTCGCCGGCCTCGACCTCGTCGTCGCCCCCGGCGACGTCATCGGCCTCGTCGGTGTCAACGGCGCCGGCAAGTCGACCCTGCTGCGGATGCTCGCCGGGCTCGACACCCCCGAGGACGGCGAGCTGAAGCTGTCCCCGCCCACCGCGTCCGTCGGGCACCTGCCGCAGGAGCCCGAGCGCCGCGCGGGCGAGACCGTCCGGGACTTCCTCGCCCGCCGCACCGGTGTCGCCGCCGCCCAGGAAGCCATGGACACGGCAGCCCAGGGTCTCGTCGACGGTACGCCCGGCGCCGACGACGCCTACGCCGTCGGCCTGGAACGCTGGCTCGGCCTGGGCGGCGCCGACCTCGACGAGCGGGCCGAGGAGGTCGCCGCCTCCCTCGGCCTGACCATCGGCCTCGACCAGCCGATGGCCTCGCTCTCCGGCGGCCAGGCAGCCCGCGCCGGACTCGCCTCCCTCCTGCTCTCCCGCTACGACGTCTTCCTCCTGGACGAACCCACCAACGATCTCGACCTCGACGGTCTCGAGCGTCTCGAGTCCTTCGTGCGGGGCCTGCGCGCCGGGACGGTCGTCATCAGCCACGACCGCGAGTTCCTCGCCCGTACCGTCACCAAGGTCCTGGAACTCGACCTCGCCCAGCAGCGGATCACGCTCTACGGCGGCGGCTACGAGGCGTACCTGGAGGAGCGCGAGACCGAGCGTCGGCACGCGCGGGAGGACTACGAGGAGTACGCCGACAAGAGGACCGCCCTCGAAGGGCGCGCCCTCATGCAGCGCAACTGGATGGACAAGGGCGTACGCAACGCCCGTCGCAAGGCGACCGACAACGACAAGATCGGCCGGAAGCTGCGCGGCGAGGCCAGCGAGAAGCAGGCCGCGAAGGCCCGCCAGACCCAGCGCATGATCGAACGGCTCGACACGGTGGACGAACCCCGCAAGGAGTGGGAGTTGCGGATGGAGATCGCCGCCGCGCCGCGTTCCGGCTCGGTGGTGGCGACGCTCCGCTCGGCCGAGGTGCGGCGCGGAGAGTTCCGCTTCGGGCCGGCCACCCTCCAGATCGACTGGGCCGACCGGGTCGCCATCACCGGAGCCAACGGCGCCGGCAAGTCGACCCTGCTCGCCGCCCTCCTCGGCCGCCTCCCGCTCGACGCGGGAGACGCGGTGCTCGGCTCGGGCGTCGTCGTCGGCGAGGTCGACCAGGCGCGCAAGCTGTTCCACGGTCCGGAGTCCCTCCTGGACGCGTTCTGCGCGGCCGTTCCCGAGACCGAGCCCGCGGACATCCGCACCCTGTTGGCCAAGTTCGGGCTCAAGGCCGACCACGTGCTGCGCCCGGCGACCACGCTCTCCCCGGGCGAACGGACCCGCGCCGCCCTGGCACTGCTCCAGGGCCGGGGTGTGAACCTGCTGGTCCTCGACGAGCCGACCAACCACCTCGACCTGCCCGCCATCGAGCAGCTGGAGCAGGCCCTCGACACCTACGACGGCACGCTGCTCCTGGTCACCCACGACCGCCGGATGCTCGACGCGGTCCGCGTCACCCGACGCGTCGAGGTGGCCGACGGCAAGGTGACCGAACTCTGATGCCCGCGTCCGCCGGACGGGGGCCGGTCCCCGCCCCGCCCGGCCGCGCCGGGGCGCTGGTGCGCCCGAGCGCTCCGGGGCGTGAACTGTACGAGTACGGCTACCCGCAGGACGTGGCGGTGGCCGCCGGGGCCGACGCCCCGGACACCGTTCCCGTCCCGACGGACGGCGCATGCCAGGAGGCAGCATCATGACCGACCTACTGACCCGGCTCACCGGGATGCTGGACGACCTGGACGCGGACGTCGACGAGACCATCGACCTGGCCGACGAGATCGCCGCCTCGGGCGATGCCGCGCTGCTGCCCCGGCTCCAGGCCGAGCTGGACCGTTCGCTCGCCGACCGCAACGCCTACGCCCGTGAGCTGCTGGGCGGCGTCCTGGCCGCGATCGGCGGCCCGGACGCCCTCCCGGCACTGCTGCGTGCCTCGGTGGTCGACCTCGGGGACGACCAGGACGCCCTGGCGGCCGAGATCGTCGAACTGGTCCAGTCCGATCCGCGGCGCTCGCGCGCCCTGCTCGGCCCCCTGACGCGGGACGACGACCTGTCGGTCGCCCACCGCGCCGAATGGGCGCTGCGCTTCCTCCCGGACGCGTAGGGCCTCGGGCTCGCGGGGCCCGGCCGACCGGCCGGGCCCCGCTCCCGTACCGCGACGGCGCCGCGCGGCACCGTCGACCCGGCGTCAGCGACCCTGCCGCTTGCCCCCGCCGCCTTCGTTCAGCAGACCCGCCTTCCGCAGGGCGTCCGCCATCGCGCTGTTCGCCGGGGCCGCGGCCTGGCCCGTGCGGCCCTGCCCGCCGCCCTGGCCGCCCTGACGCCCGCCGCCCGAGCGGCGCTGCTGCGGCGGCCGGCCACCGCGCTCGCCGCGCTCGCGTCGGGGCGCGCCCGCCCCCGCGTCCGCCGTCGCCTCGTCCTCCAGGCGGAGCGTCAGCGAGATCCGTTTGCGCGGGACGTCCACGTCCAGCACCTTCACCTTCACCACGTCGCCGGGCTTCACCACGTCCCGAGGGTCCTTGACGAAGGTCTTCGACATCGCCGAGACGTGCACCAGCCCGTCCTGATGGACGCCGATGTCCACGAAGGCACCGAACGCGGCGACGTTCGTGACCACGCCCTCCAGGACCATTCCGGACACCAGGTCGCCGATCTTCTCTACGCCTTCCTTGAAGGTCGCCGTCCGGAAGGCCGGCCGCGGGTCCCGGCCCGGCTTCTCCAGCTCGCGCAGGATGTCCGTGACCGTCGGCAGACCGAAGTGCTCGTCCACGAAGTCGCCCGCCCGCAGTGACCGCAGCACCGCGCCGTTGCCGATCAGCGAGGCGACCTCGGCGTTCGTCGACTTCACCATCCGCCGCACCACCGGGTACGCCTCCGGGTGGACGGACGACGCGTCCAGCGGGTCGTCGCCGCCCCGGATCCGCAGGAAGCCGGCGCACTGCTCGTACGCCTTCGGGCCGAGCCGTGCCACGTCCTTCAGGGCCCGGCGCGAACGGAACGGGCCGTTGGTGTCCCGGTGCGCCACGATGTTCTCGGCCAGGCCCGCGCCGATGCCCGACACTCGCGAGAGCAGCGGGGCGGAGGCCGTGTTGACGTCGACGCCGACGCCGTTCACACAGTCCTCGACGACCGCGTCCAGCGAGCGCGACAGCTTCACCTCGGACAGGTCGTGCTGGTACTGCCCGACCCCGATCGACTTCGGGTCGATCTTCACCAGCTCCGCCAGCGGGTCCTGGAGCCGCCGCGCGATCGAGACGGCGCCCCGCAGTGACACGTCCATGTCGGGCAGTTCCTGCGAGGCGAACGCGGACGCGGAGTACACCGAGGCGCCCGCCTCCGAGACCATGACCTTGGTCAGGTTCAGCTCCGGATGCGCGGCGACGAGTTCGCCCGCCAGCCTGTCGGTCTCGCGGGAGGCCGTGCCGTTGCCGATGGCCACCAGCTCGACCGCGTGCTCCTTCGCCAGCCGGGCGAGCTTCGCCAGCGCCTCGTCCCAGCGGTTGGCCGGTACATGCGGGTGGATGACGTCCGTGGCCACGACCTTGCCGGTCGCGTCGACCACGGCGACCTTCACACCCGTACGGAAGCCCGGGTCCAGGCCCAGCGTGGCCCGTGTCCCGGCCGGGGCGGCGAGCAGCAGGTCGCGCAGGTTGGCGGCGAAGACGCGTACCGCCTCGTCCTCCGCCGCGGTGCGCAGGCGCAGGCGCAGGTCGATGCCGAGGTGCACCAGGATCCGGGTCCGCCAGGCCCAACGGATCGTATCCAGCAGCCACCGGTCACCGGGACGCCCGCGGTCCGCGACACCGAAGCGGTGCGCGACCGTCCCCTCGTACGAGGACGGGCCGGGCACGTCGGACGGCTCCTCGGGCTCCAGCTCGAGCGTGAGCACGTCCTCCTTCTCGCCGCGCAGCATCGCGAGGATCCGGTGCGAGGGCAGTGCGGTGAACGGCTCGGCGAAGTCGAAGTAGTCGGCGAACTTCGCGCCCGCCTCCTCCTTGCCCTCGCGGACCCGGGCCGCCAGCCGGCCCCGGGCCCACATCCGCTCCCGCAGCTCGCCGATCAGATCCGCGTCCTCGGAGAACCGCTCCGTCAGGATGGCGCGGGCCCCGTCCAGCGCGGCCTGCGGATCACCGACGCCCTTGTCCGCGTCGACGAAGGCCGCCGCAGCGGCGGCCGGAGCCACCGACGGATCGGCGAGCAGCCCCTCCGCCAGCGGCTCCAGGCCCGCCTCACGGGCGATCTGCGCCTTGGTGCGCCGCTTGGGCTTGAAGGGCAGGTAGATGTCCTCGAGGCGGGCCTTGGTTTCGGCCTCGCGCAGCCGCGCCTCCACCTCCGCCGTCAGCTTGCCCTGTTCGCGGACGGATTCGAGGATGGCGGTCCGCCGGTCCTCCAGCTCCCGCAGGTAGCGCAGCCGCTCCTCGAGCGTGCGCAGCTGCGCGTCGTCGAGCATCTCGGTCGCTTCCTTGCGATAGCGCGCGATGAACGGCACGGTCGAGCCGCCGTCGAGCAGTTCGACGGCCGCCCTCACCTGTCGCTCGCGTACGCCGAGTTCCTCGGCGATCCTGCTTTCGATGGACGTCGTCACGGTGTCCCGACTCGCCTTCTCGTGCCTCAAGCTTGCGACTGCATTCTGCCGGGTCGCCCGCCGGAATGCCGCACACACCCCGTTCCGCGCGCGGCGCCCGCCCGCCCCGCCGTCCCGGGACGACCCCGCCCCGCGAGGCGGCCGTGCTCAGCCCTTGCCGTTGAGGTCCGAGGGGAAGGCGCCCGCCAGGAAGGCGGTGTCGCGGAACGCCTTGCCGAGGGCGGTCAGGCGCTCGACCCCGGCCGCGCCGAGACGCTCGTAGGGTGCGGCGTCCAAGCGGTCGGTGTGCTCCTCCACGGCGTCCCGCAGCGCGGCGCCCTCGGCCGTCAGTTCGCCCTCGGCGCCGAGGAGCCCGCGCTCCCGCAGCCGTCCGGCCGCAGCCTCCCAGTCGGCGCGCCTCCAGCCACGGCTGCCGAGCACCCAGCGCGGGTTCATTCCCATGCCGGTGGCGGTGTGGCTGACCAGCGCCTCCAGCGGGTCGAGACCGGCGTTGACAAGAGCCACCAGGTGACCGTCCCCGCGGTGCTCGCGCAGCAGCGTGGCGGCGTGCCAGTACGCCAGGTGCGGTTCCTCGGGCACCTCGAGATCGGCGTGGCCCGAGTAGAGCGGGCGGGCATGCCGGCTGCAGGCATCGGTGGCGCGCAGGGCCAGTTCGGCGGCCTCGGCCATCTCCGGCGAGGCGATCGTCTCCTTGCCGAGCAGGCGCCGCAGGGTGCTGTCCGCGGCCCGCAGCCGGGCCGCGAGCACCTCCCGCGGCGGTGCGACGTCCCACACGGACGGCAGGTGCCGGGCGAGCAGCTCGACGTTGTAGTTGTAGAAGGCCGCGGCGACGGTGCCCGCGCCCACGGCGCCCATCGCGGCGCTGCGCGAGGCCAGCCGCATCGCCGACGCGTCCTCGAAGCCGAGGGCCTGGAACTCCCGGTCCAGGTCGGGCGAGAAGTACACCGTGGAGTGCAGCGGATTGAGGACGTGGTGGCAGCGGCGTCCCGCGCGGGGCGGCAGAGAGGTCATGTCCGCACGTTACCGACTGGTTGGTATGACCGGAACCCCTGGGGTGGGACTGGGGCTGCGGGGCGGGGCCGACCTGTTTGGGGTGGCCGGAGGCGGCGCCCCGGGCCTCGCGGCGCCCGCCGGCGAGGGCAGGAAAGGTGGGTTGTTCGTCATTGCGGCCGTCCACTCCCGCGGCGAAGGATGGAGCCATGACGAAGCGACCCGTGCTCGCCGTGCTCTTCGACGACGTGCAGAGCCTGGATGTCACCGGACCGGTGGAGGTGTTCGCCGGAGCCGGCCGCCATGCCGGACGGGACGTGTACCCGATCCGGACCGCCTCGCTCGACGGCGGCCCGGTCCGCACCACGAGCGGCCTGCGGCTGCTCCCGGACACCACCCTCGCCGGCGCGGCGGACGGTGAGGCGCCGCACACCCTGCTCGTTCCCGGCGGGGAGGGCACCCGGCGTCCCGACCCGCGGCTGATCGACTGGCTGCGGGAGAACGCCCCGCGCGCCGAGCGTCTGGTGTCGGTGTGCTCGGGCGCCTTGCTGCTCGCCGGGGCCGGACTGCTCGACGGCCGCCGGGCGACCACGCACTGGGCGGTCTGCGACCACCTCGCGCGGTGCTATCCACGGGTCGCGGTCGAGGCGGAGCCGATCTTCGTCCGGGACGGATCGGTCTCCACCTCGGCCGGTGTCACCGCGGGCATCGACCTCGCGCTCGCCCTGGTGGAGGAGGATCTCGGTCGCGACTCGGCGCTCGCCATCGCCCGCCACCTGGTGGTGTTCCTGCGCCGCCCCGGCAACCAGGCGCAGTTCAGCGCCCAGCTCGCCGCCCAGACCGCTCGGCGCGAACCGCTGCGCGACCTCCAGCAGTGGATCACCGAACACCCCGGGGACGACCTCTCCGTCGAGTCGCTGGCCGCCCGGGTGCGGCTGTCTCCCCGCCACTTCGCCCGCGCCTTTCAGGCGGAGACGGGCGTCACCCCCGGCCGCTACGTCGACCGGGTCCGGATCGAACACGCCCGGAGGCTTCTGGAGGAGACCTCCGACGGGGTCCGCGAGGTCGCCAGGGCCGCCGGATACGGCACGTCCGAGGCCATGCGCCGCGCCTTCGCGAAGGCCCTCGGCAGCACGCCGGGGGAGTACCGTCGCCGCTTCCACGCCCCGGTGGCGACCGCTCGCTGACCGCGCGCGGGCCGAAGCCCGCCCCGTCCGTCGTTTGCCGCACCCGCGCGGCGACCGCCCCGCACGGTGCTCACCGGACACCCGGTGGCGGTGCGCGCTGCCCCGAAGCCCGCTGCCCCGAAGCCCGAAGCCCGAAGCCCGAAGCCCGAAGCCCGAAGCCCGAAAGGCCAGCCATGCGCATCGCCGTCCTGCTGTACGACCGCTTCACCGCCCTCGACGCCGTCGGCCCCTACGAACTCCTCGCCCGTCTCCCCGGATCCGAGTGCGTGTTCGTCGCCAAGGAGACCGGCGCCGTACGCAACGACCAGGGCACCCTCGCCCTGCGTGCCGACCGGTCCCTCGCCGAGGTCCCCGATCCGGACATCGTCCTGGTGCCCGGCGGCCCCGGCTCGCGCGAGGCCATGGCCGATCCGGAGATCCTCGACTGGCTGCGTGACGCGGACGCCTCCAGCACCTGGACCACCTCGGTCTGCACCGGCTCGCTGGTCCTGGCCGGTGCGGGCCTGCTGTCCGGACGGCGGGCGACCTCCCACTGGCTCGCGCTCGACGAGCTGGTTCCGCTCGGCGCCGAACCCACCGGGGAGCGGGTCGTCTTCGACGGTAAGTACGTCACCGCCGCGGGTGTCTCCGCCGGCATCGACATGGCCCTGCACCTGCTCGGCCGGATCGCGGGCGACGCCACGGCGCAGACCGTGCAGCTCCTGACCGAATACGACCCGCAGCCGCCCTACGACGCCGGTTCGCCCGACAAGGCACCGGCCGCGATCGTGTCGCGCTGGCGTGACCGTGCCGAGCGGGTCCTCGCCCGGGAGGACCCGCTCGGGTCCGGGGCCGGGGTCACGTCCCGTAGGTGAAGTCGGGCGCGCGGCGCTCCAGGAAGGCGGCGACCCCCTCCGCGGTGTCGCCGCTGTGGCGCGCCTGCTCCGCCCAGTGCGCGTCGCGGTCCGTACGGCCGTCCGCGAACTCCTTGGCCGCTGCCTGGGTCAGCCGTGAGCGCGCGGCCAGGACACGGGTGAAGCCGGCCACCCGCTCGTCCAGTCCACCGGCGGGCAGCACCTCGTCGACCAGTCCGGTGCGCAGCGCCCGTTCCGTGTCGATCAGTTCGCCCGAGAACAGCAGGTACTTGGCCGTCGACGGCCCGACGAGCGTGGCCAGGCGTCGGGTCGATGAGGCGGGGTACACGATGCCGAGCTTCGCCGGGGTGACGCCGAACCGTGCTCCCTCCTCGGCGAACCGCAGGTCGCAGGCCGCGGCGAGCTGGCTCCCGCCGCCCACACAGTAGCCGCGGACGGCCGCGAGCGTCGGCTTGGGGAACCGCGCGAGCGACTCCTCGGCCCGAACGGCGAGGGCCTGCTGCTCGTCACCCGGTTCCCGCAGCGTCGAGATGTCCGCGCCGGCGCAGAAGGTCCCGCCCTCACCGGTCAGCACCAGGGCCCGGACCGCGGGGTCGGCGGCGAGCGGGCCGAGCAGCTCGGGAAGCGCCCGCCACATCGAGGCCGTCATCGCGTTCCGTTTCGCGGGGTGCGAGATGACGAGGGTGGCGACGCCGTCGGCGACGCGCTGCTTCAACTGCGGCTCCATGGCCGGATGCTATCCGGACAGCCCGTACGGCGGATCGTGGGCATGGTCACGCCTCTCGCGCCGGTACCACGGTCCTCCGAAGCCGTCAGAAGCAGCTCAGGAACGGTCGAACAGCTGACTCGGCCACACGCACCTGGTCGAAATCGGTCGATAAGTTTTTACTTCTGGTCAGTATGCCGGTCTGGCCCCGAGCATTCCCAAGACTCGACCCCGTGGCGACAATCGAGCACGAGGGCGGTAGCAGAACCACGGGGAGCCGCGGGAGCGTTCCCGCGCGGCCACCGTCCTACGAAGGGGTCTGGCGCTTCACCGCTCCCGCGGTCGACGTCTCCGTTCCGCAGGCCCGGCGCGCCGTGCGCGACCTCCTGGTCCGTCAGGGTGTCCCCGTCGACGAGGACACCGCGCAGGGGCTGCTCCTGATCGTCTCGGAGCTGGTCACCAACGCGGTCAAGCACGCAGCCCTGCTCTCCCCGGAGGTCGCGGTGGAGGTGGCCATCGGTGCCGAGTGGATCAGGTTGTCCGTCGAGGACAACCATCCCTACCGGCCCAAGGCGCTGGAGGCGGACTACGGACAGACCGGTGGCCGGGGCCTGCTCCTGGTGCGGGAGACCGCGCTGGCGGCGGGCGGTGTCTGTGACGTCGAGCACACCGCGAGCGGCGGAAAGATCATCTGGGCCGCGCTGCCGCTGGTCCCGCGCGAGCCGGGTCCCGCGTCCGCGGTGGTGCCGGAGACGCTTCCGGAGCCGGGGGCGCTGCCCGCCCCCGGGGCCGTACCGGTGGCCGACGCGGCCCCCGGACCCGCCGGTCCCGGACCCGCCGGTCCGGGAAACGTTCCGTCCGGTCTCACCAGCCCCCGGCCGGACCTGTCAGCTCCCTGACCGCCGGGCGCGCCGCGTCCAGGACCGTCATGAACCAGGCGGAGAAGGGTGCGGTGGCGTGGCGCTCGGCCAGCTCCCCGGCCGTCACGAACGCGGTCTCCCCGATCTCCTCGGGGTCCGGGCTCGGCTCGGCCTGCACCATGCCGACGAAGAGGTGGTTGTACTCCTGCTCCACCAGGCCCGACGCCGGGTCCGGGTGGTTGTAGCGGACCGTGCCCGCCTCCGCGAGCAGCGAGGGCGAGACGCCCAGCTCCTCGTAGGTGCGCCGGGCGGCGGCGGCGAACGGCGCCTCGCCCGGGTAGGGGTGTCCGCAGCAGGTGTTCGACCAGACCCCGGGGGAGTGGTACTTGCCCAGGGCGCGGCGCTGGAGCAGCAGCCGCCCCGACGCGTCGAAGAGGAAGACGGAGAACGCCCGGTGCAGCTGCCCCGGAGCCTGGTGGGCGGCGAGCTTCTCCGCCGTCCCGACGGTGTTGCCGTCCTCGTCGACCAGCTCCAGCATGATCGGCGCCTCGGCGCCCTTCGCGGACGCCGCGTTCGACGGGAGTCCGTTCGGCGAGCTCTGTGCCGCGGTGGCTGGTGTGGTCGGCATACCCATCCTTCGCTTCGGTCCTCGGCCCGGGTGAGGCCCCCTCAGTCTGCCGTACAAAAGCGGCTTGTCCGTACTTCGGCGGCCGGACATCACCGCTCCCGCCCCCACCGGAGTACATCGGGCCGGACCGGAGCGGCGGTGGACCCGGGCGCCGGACGCCGTCGGACCGTGCGCGGTTCCCCCTGGCCGGGCAACGGAGCCGCCCGGGGGTGCCCCCCATCATGGCAGGGCCGAACCCCCGGAAACTGGCCTGATCCCGTATGCGGACAGCTGTGCGAACCCGGACCCTCCGCCCGGCCGGGGCGGCGCCGGGCCTCGGAGCCTGTCGGGTGGCCTTCGGCCGCCAGGCTCTCAGAGGCAGAGCCCGGCCTCGTGCGCCGCGTGACCGGCCGGCTCCAGCTGGAAGGTGCAGTGCTCCACGTCGAAGTGCGAGCCCAGGCAACCCTGGAGGTCGTGCAGCATCTTCTCGTGCCCCACCGCGTCCAGCGCGGCCTGGTCCACCACCACGTGGGCGGAGAGCACGGGCATCCCGGAGGTGATCGTCCAGGCGTGCAGGTCGTGGACGTCCTCCACGCCCGGCAGCGCCAGGATGTGCGCCCGGACCTCCGTCATGTCGACGCCCTTCGGTGCCGACTCCAGCAGTACCTCCAACGTCTCGCGCAGCAGCTTCACCGTCCGCGGCACGATCATCAGGCCGATGACGATCGAGGCGATCGGGTCCGCGTAGGTCCAGCCGGTGGCCAGGATGACGCCCGCCGAGATGAGCACCGTCACCGAGCCGAGCGCGTCCGCGAGCACTTCCAGGTAGGCGCCGCGCACGTTGAGGCTGTCCTTCTGGCCCCGCACCAGCAGCGAGAGCGAGATCATGTTGGCGACCAGGCCGACGAGCGCGAACGCGATCGTCAGGCCGCCTCGGGTCTCCACCGGTTCGATGAACCGCTGGACCGCCTCGTACAGCACGTAGCCGCCGACGCCGAGCAGCAGCAGGCAGTTGGCCAGTGCCGCGAGGATCTCGGCCCGCGCGAAGCCGAAGGTGCGGTTCGCCGAAGGCGGCCGGTTGGCGAAGTGGATCGCCAGCAGCGCCAGCGCCAGGCCGACCGCGTCCGTCGCCATGTGTGCCGCGTCGGCGATCAGCGCCAGCGAGTCGGCCACGAGTCCGCCGACGATCTCGACCACCATCACGGAGAGCGTGATCGCCAGCGCGATCCGCAGCCGCCCCCGGTAGGCGGCGGCGGCCGTGCCGGTCGGCGGCGGCCCTCCGTGCTGGTGCCCGTGGTCGTGTCCAGCCCCCATGCCAACGCCTCCCGGTCGTGTTCGTCCGCGTGCCCCGACTCGCAAGTGAACTACGGGTGGGGGGTATCTGCAACACGGCACTGAACACCGTTGTCATATGCTCTGACCTGCGGAGACGGACACAGGTCGGCGGTCCGGCGACCTCCCGCCGCGACACCGGGAGCCGTACCCGAAGCCGCCGACGCAGGGCGGGACCCGGGCGTG
The DNA here is from genome assembly GCF_035994945.1 of Streptomyces sp. NBC_01216. Lineage (NCBI taxonomy): Bacteria > Bacillati > Actinomycetota > Actinomycetes > Kitasatosporales > Streptomycetaceae > Streptomyces > Streptomyces sp. NBC_01216. Next base: position 883,240 of record NZ_CP108677.1, on the reverse strand, counting down.
GTTTGTGAGGCGGGGCGCCGATCGCTCATGATGATCGCCGTACGGAGACGCGTACCCGGGCCGATGCCGGGAAGCCCCGGGGAGTCCTCCCCGCAAAGCCTCGGTGAACTCGCGCTTTCGTCCATCCGATAGCCTCAGCCGACGTGCCGCCGCCCGGTGCCGGGCCGCATCACCGTGCCCGAGGCCGTCCGCCCGTGGCCCCGAGGGTCCGCCCGTCAGCTCCAAGGAGTGAGTTCGTCCTGTCGACCGCCATCCTCACCGGCCAGCCGGCACCCGGATCGTCGCTCGACGGCGATCTGAGGTCGCTCGGCTTCGACGTCAAGGTCGCCTCCGGTCCGCAGGAGGCGACCGTGCTGCTGGCCACCGTCCCGGCCGGCGAGCGGGTCGCGCTCGTCGACCCCCGGTTCGTCGGACACCGCCACGCCCTGCGTCTGGCCCTCACCGACCCCCGTTTCCCCGCCGCCGCCGTACCCGGCGTGCTCGGCGCGCGGCCCGAGGCTCGTGCCGCGCTGGCCCGCGCGCTGACCGGCGCCCCCGTCGCCGTACCCGGCCCCGCCGCCACCCCCGCCCCGGCCGCCGGGCAGGACGCGCCGGACGACAGCCTGCCCGGTGGTGTCGCCGCCGCCCTCGAAGCCGACGGCGTCCCCGTCCACCGGCCCGCGCTCGGCACCCTCGTCGCCGCCGTCCCGGCCGACGCCGGGGCCGCTCACGCCGCCCGCGCCGCCGTCGACGCCGTCGACGACGAGGCCGTGCGCCTGCGCTCCGCCGTGAAGGCCCACGACGGCTTCTTCACGACCTTCTGCGTCAGCCCCTACTCGCGCTACATCGCCCGCTGGTGCGCCCGTCACGGACTGACCCCCAATCAGGTCACCACCGCCTCACTGGTCACCGCGCTGATCGCGGCGGGCTGCGCCGCGACCGGCGAGCGCGGCGGCTACGTCGCCGCCGGCGTCCTGCTGCTGGTCTCCTTCGTCCTGGACTGCACCGACGGGCAGCTCGCCCGCTACGCGCTCCGCTACTCGACGATGGGCGCCTGGCTCGACGCCACCTTCGACCGCGTCAAGGAGTACGCGTTCTACGCGGGACTCGCCCTCGGCGCCGCACGCGACGGGGGCGACGTCTGGGCCCTGGCGCTCGGCTCGATGATCCTGATGACCTGCCGCCACGTCGTGGACTTCTCCTTCAACGAGGCCAACCACGACGCCACGGCGAACACGAGCCCCACGGCGGCCCTCTCCAGCCGGCTGGACGACGTCGGCTGGACCGTCTGGCTGCGCCGGATGATCATCCTGCCGATCGGCGAGCGCTGGGCGCTGATCGCGGTCCTCACCGCCCTCACCACCCCGCGGATCGTCTTCTGGGTGCTCCTCGTCGGCTGCGCCTTCGGCGCCCTCTACACCACCGCCGGCCGCGTCCTGCGTTCCCTGCCCCGGAAGACGGGGGGTCCCGCCCGCGGGCGGACGGACCGGGCCGCCCGGGCCCTCGCGGACCTCGCCGACTCCGGACCCCTCGCCGAGCTCCAGGCCCGCCTGCTGCACGGCCGGACCGGCGCCGCCGGCCCGCTCTACGTCGCCGCGCTCGGCGCCCTGCTGATGGTCGGCGGCGCGCTCTTCGTCCCCTTCGGCGACCCGCGCCTGATCGCCGTCGCCGTGCTGTACGCCATGACCGCCGGCCTTGCCGTGGCCCGCCCCCTGAAGGGCGCCCTCGACTGGCTCGTCCCCCCGTTCTTCCGCGCCGCCGAGTACACCACCGTCCTGGTCCTCGCCGTGAAGGCGGACGCCGACGGAGTGCTGCCCGCCGCATTCGGGCTGGTCGCGGCGGTCGCCTACCATCACTACGACACGGTGTACCGCATCCGCGGCGGCACCGGCGCGCCGCCCGCCTGGCTGGTGCGCACCCTCGGCGGTCACGAGGGCCGCACCCTCGTGGTGACCGTCCTCGCCGCCCTGCTCGCGAGCCGCGGCGACGACTTCACCCTGGCGCTCACCGCTCTCGCGGTCGCCATCGCGCTGGTGGTGCTCGCGGAGTCCATCCGCTTCTGGGTGTCCTCCGGAGCACCCGCCGTACATGACGAAGGAGAAACAGCATGATTGGCCTTGTTTTGGCAGCCGGTGCCGGACGGCGTCTGCGCCCCTACACCGACACGCTCCCGAAGGCCCTCGTGCCGGTCGACGGCGACACCGCGGTCCTCGACCTGACCCTGAAGAACTTCGCGGAGGTCGGCCTCACCGAGGTCGCCATCGTCGTCGGCTACCGCAAGGAGGCCGTGTACGACCGCAAGGAGGCCCTGGAGGCCCGGTACGGCGTCAGCATCACGCTGATCGACAACGACAAGGCCGAGGAGTGGAACAACGCCTACTCCCTGTGGTGCGCCCGTGAGGTCCTGAAGAAGGGCGTCATCCTCGCCAACGGCGACACCGTGCACCCGGTCTCCGTCGAGAAGACCCTGCTCGCCGCGCGCGGCGAGGGCCGGCGGATCATCCTCGCCCTCGACACGGTGAAGAACCTCGCCGACGAGGAGATGAAGGTCATCACCGCCGAGGGCAAGGGCGTCCGGAAGATCACCAAGTTGATGGACCCGGCGACCGCGACCGGCGAGTACATCGGTGTCACCCTCATCGAGCCCGAGGCCGCCGAGGAGCTCGCCGACGCCCTCAAGGCCACCTTCGAGCGCGACCCCGACCTGTACTACGAGGACGGCTACCAGGAGCTCGTGAACCGCGGCGTCACCATCGACGTGGAGCCCATCGGCGACGTCAAGTGGGTCGAGATCGACAACCACGACGACCTGGCGAAGGGCCGTGACATCGCGTGCCAGTACTGACCCGGCTCATCCCGTCGCCGGTCGTCGTCGACATCCGCCGAGGAGCGCTGGACGACCTGTCGGCGCTCCTGGCGGACCAGCGGATCTCCAGCAACGGCCGCATCGCCGTCGCCATCAGCGACGGCTCCGGCCTGAAACTGCGTGACCGGTTCGCCCCGGAGCTCCCGGGTGCCGACTGGTACCCGGTCGGCGGCGGCACCATCGACGCCGCCGTCAAGCTCGCCGACGCCATGCGCGGCAAGCGGTACGACGCCGTGGTGGCCCTCGGCGGCGGCAAGATCATCGACGTGACGAAGTACGCGGCGGCCCGGGTCGGGCTGCCGCTGGTCGCCATCGCCACGAACCTGTCGCACGACGGCATCTGCTCGCCGGTCTCCACCCTGGACAACGACAACGGCCGCGGCTCCTACGGCGTACCGACCCCGATCGCGCTGGTCATCGACCTCGACGTGATCCGGGACGCCCCGGCGCGCTTCGTCCGCTCCGGAATCGGCGACGCCGTGTCCAATCTCTCCGCCATCGCGGACTGGGAACTCTCCCACCGGGAGACGGGCGAGCCGGTCGACGGTCTGGCCGCGGCCATGGCCCGCAGCGCCGGTGAGGCGGTGCTCCGCCACCCCGGCGGCGTCGGCGATGACGACTTCCTGGTCACGCTCTCCGAGGGCCTGGTCATGTCCGGTATCGCCATGTCGATCAGCGGGGACACGCGCCCGTCCTCCGGCGCCTGCCACGAGATCAGCCACGCCTTCGACCTGCTGTACCCCCAGCGCGCGGCCAGCCACGGCGAGCAGTGCGGCCTCGGCGCGGCCTTCGCGATGCACCTGCGCGGTGCCGCGGACGGCTCGCTGCGGATCGTCGAGACGCTGCGCCGCCACGGGCTCCCCGTCCTGCCGGAGGAGATCGGCTTCAGCGTGGACGAGTTCGTCCGCGCGGTGTCCTTCGCCCCGCAGACCCGGCCGGGCCGCTTCACCATCCTCGAACACCTCGACCTGTCCGACGACCAGATCAGGGACGCGTACGCCGACTATGCAAAAGCCATCGGTAGCTGAGCTCCGGCCGGTCGTTCACCCTCCGGGCGTGAAGGACCGGCGGAGCGGTGAGCACTGGGCCGGCCGGCTCTACATGCGGGAGATCTCGCTGCGCGTCGACCGCCACCTGGTGAACACCCGGGTCACGCCGAATCAGCTGACCTACCTGATGACCCTGTTCGGCGTCCTCGCCGCCCCGGCCCTCCTCGTGCCGGGTGTCTGGGGCGCGGTCCTCGGCGTGCTCATGGTCCAGCTCTACCTGCTGCTCGACTGCGTCGACGGCGAGGTCGCGCGCTGGAAGCAGCAGTTCTCGCTCGGCGGCGTCTACCTTGACCGGGTCGGCGCCTACCTGTGCGACGCCGCGGTCCTGGTCGGTTTCGGCCTGCGCGCCGCCGACCTGTGGGGCACCGGACGGATCGACTGGCTCTGGGCGTTCCTCGGCACGCTCGCGGCCCTCGGCGCGATCCTGATCAAGGCCGAGACCGACCTGGTCGGCGTGGCCCGGCACCAGGGCGGGCTGCCGCCCGTGCAGGAGGCGGCGTCCGAGCCGCGCTCGTCCGGCATGGCACTGGCCCGCAAGGCCGCCGCCGCGCTGAAGTTCCACCGACTGGTGCTCGGGGTCGAGGCGTCCCTGCTGATCCTCGCCCTGGCGGTCGTGGACCAGGTGCGCGGCGATCTCTTCTTCACGCGGCTCGGTGTCGCCGTGCTCGCCGGTATCGCGATGCTCCAGACCGTGCTGCACCTCGTGTCGATCTTGGCGTCGAGCCGGCTGAAGTGAGGACCCGCGTGAGTACCCCGATGAAACTGGGCGCCGTCATCATCACCATGGGCAACCGGCCCGACGACCTGCGCGCTCTTCTCGACTCGGTCGCCAAACAGGACGGCGACCCGGTCGAGGTCGTGGTCGTCGGCAACGGCGCCCCCGTCACCGGGGTCCCGGACGGCGTCCACACCATCGACCTGCCCGAGAACGTCGGCATCCCCGCGGGCCGCAACGTCGGCATCCAGGCGTTCGGCCCCGACGGCCCGTGCGGTCCCGTGGACGCCCTGCTGTTCCTGGACGACGACGGACTGCTCGCCCACGCCGACACGGCCGAACTGGTCCGCCAGGCGTTCACCGCCGACCCCCGGCTCGGCATCATCAGCTTCCGGATCGCGGACCCGGAGACCGGACTGACCCAGCGCCGGCACGTGCCCCGGCTGCGGGCCGCCGACCCGATGCGCTCCTCGCGTGTGACCACCTTCCTCGGCGGGGCCAACGCCGTCCGCCGCAAGGTGTTCACCGAGGTCGGAGGGCTCCCGGACACGTTCTTCTACGCCCATGAGGAGACGGATCTCGCCTGGCGGGCCCTCGACGCGGACTGGATGATCGACTACCGTTCCGACATGGTGCTGCTCCACCCCACCACTCCGCCGTCCCGGCACGCGACCTATCACTACAACGTGGCTCGCAACCGAGTGTGGCTGGCACGCCGCAATCTGCCCGCACCCCTGGTGCCGGTCTACCTCGGCGTCTGGCTGCTGCTCACTCTGGCGCGACGGCCCTCCTTTCCCGCCCTCAAGGCGTGGTTCGGCGGCTTCAGGGAAGGCTGGACCGCCTCGTGCGGGCCGCGCCGTCCCATGAAGTGGCGTACGGTGTGGCGGCTGACCCGACTGGGACGCCCGCCCGTCGTCTGACGGCGTGCTCCCGCCTTGCCGCGCATCTTGGATACGAAAGTTTCGACTTGTGAGTGACACGACCCACGACGGCGCGGTCGCGACGAGCGCCCCGCCGTCCGCTGACGACGGCCTGTCCCCGGCCGCGCTGGCCGCGAAGTACGGCCTGGCTGTCAGCGGGGCCCGGCCGGGGCTCCTGGAATACATCCGCCAGCTGTGGGGGCGGCGCCATTTCATCCTGGCCTTCTCCCAGGCGAAGCTCACCGCCCAGTACAGCCAGGCGAAGCTCGGGCAGCTGTGGCAGGTGGTGACCCCGCTCCTCAACGCGATGGTCTACTTCCTGATCTTCGGTCTCATCCTGAACGCCGACCGGGGCATGTCCCGGGACGTGTATGTGCCGTTCCTGGTCACCGGCGTCTTCGTGTTCACCTTCACCCAGAGCTCGGTGATGGCGGGTGTCCGGGCCATCTCGGGCAACATCGGCCTGGTACGGGCGCTGCACTTCCCCCGGGCCTCGCTGCCCATCTCCTTCGCGCTCCAACAGCTCCAGCAGCTGTTGTTCTCGATGGTCGTGCTGATCGCCATCGCGGTCGCCTTCGGCAGCTACCCCTCGCTGAGCTGGCTGCTCCTGCTGCCCGCCCTGGGGCTCCAGTTCGTCTTCAACGTGGGCCTGGCCCTGATCATGGCGCGGCTGGGCAGCAAGACCCCGGACCTCGCCCAGCTGATGCCGTTCATCATGCGCACCTGGATGTACGGCTCCGGTGTCATGTTCTCGATCCCGGTGATGCTCGCGGACAAGCCGGCCTGGATCGCCGACGTCCTGATGTACAACCCGGCGGCCCTCTTCATGGACCTGATCCGCTTCGCGCTGATCGACAAATACGACTCGTCCAACCTGCCGCCACACGTCTGGATCGCCGCGCTGGCCTGGGCCGTGCTGGTCGGCCTCGCCGGTTTCGTCTACTTCTGGAAGGCCGAGGAGAGGTACGGCCGTGGCTGACAACGTCACCGGGGAACGCGTTCCCACCGTCATCGCGGACGGCGTCCACATCGTCTACCGGGTCAACGGCGGCAGCGGCGGCAAGGGCAGTGCCACGGCCGCACTGAGCCGGATACTCGGCCGCCGCCGCAAGGGGAGTGCCCCGTCGGCCGCCCGGGGCGTGCGCAAGGTGCACGCCGTGCGCGGGGTCTCCTTCACCGCCTACCGCGGCGAGGCCATCGGTCTCATCGGTACCAACGGCTCCGGCAAGTCGACGCTGCTGCGGGCCATCGCCGGCCTCCTCCCCACGGAACACGGCAAGGTCTACACCGACGGCCAGCCCTCGCTCCTGGGTGTCAACGCGGCGCTGATGAACGATCTGACCGGTGAGCGGAACGTGATACTCGGCGGCCTGGCCATGGGAATGAGCCGCGAGGAGATCCGCAGCCGCTACCAGCAGATCGTCGACTTCTCCGGCATCAACGAGAAGGGCGACTTCATCAGCCTGCCGATGCGGACCTACTCCTCCGGCATGGGAGCCCGCCTTCGCTTCGCCGTCGCCGCGGCCAAGAACCACGACGTCCTCATGATCGACGAGGCGCTCGCCACCGGCGACCGGGCCTTCCAGATCCGTTCCGAGGAGCGCATCCGCGAGCTGCGCAAGGAGGCAGGCACGGTCTTCCTGGTCAGCCACAGCAACAAGTCGATCAGGGACACCTGCGACCGGGTCCTGTGGCTGGAGAAGGGCGAGCTGCTGATGGACGGCCCCACCGAGGAGGTCCTGCGGGCCTACGAGCGGGAGACCGGGAAGTAGCCGGACCCCGGTCCGTTCCGGCCGGGCCCAGGCGCGAAACCCTCCCCGCCCTGCCCCACCCACCCCCCTCCGGCCCCGGCCGGAGGGGGGTGTCCGGTTCCGGGCGCGTCCTGACCCGCCCGGAATGTTCATGGGGTCAACATCGGGCAGGATGACGCCATGGCAGCGATCTCGGGAGGAAAGTCCTATCACCACGGCGACCTGCGCAACGCGCTGATCTGCGCGGCCGTCGACCTCGCCCGCGAAGGCGGCCCGGAGCGGGTCGTCCTGCGCGAGGCCGCCCGTCGTGTCTGTGTCTCGCCCACCGCCGCCTACCGGCACTTCGACGGCCAGGGCGAGCTGCTCAGCGCCGTCAAGATCCATGCCCAGCGGGAGCTCGCCGACGCCATGGAACGGGCCGCCGCCGCCCGCGTCTGCCGAGCGGACGACCCCGCCGTGGCGGCCGAAGTCCGGCTCGCCGCGCTCGGCCGCGCCTACGTCGGCTTCGCACTGGACCAGCCGGGCCTCTACCGGGCGGCCTTCTGCACCCCGCGGCCCGCCTGCGGGGAGGCGTGGGCCACCGGGGGACGCGTGTCGAAGCCGGAGCCGGAGATCCGAGCGTTCACCCTGCTCGCGGACGCCCTGGCGACCCTCGCACGGGCCGGCCATGTCCCGCCGGCGTCCCGCCCGGACACCGAGGCCGCCGCGTGTTCGGCCGTGCACGGACTGTCACTCCTGCTGCTGGACGGCCCGCTGCGGCGGCTGCCGGCGTGGCGTCGCGACGACGTCGTCGAGAGCACCCTCGCCATGGTCGTCTCCGGTGTACGGGCCGGGCGCACCGCGTGCGAAGCCCGAACCGAAACCACGGACGGGTGAACTCCCGCGCTGGGTGGGAGCGTTGGTCCGGCATGTGATGTCCTGGCAAGGAGTCCGCGACCCCGGCGCGGCACCGGGCGCTGTACCACGTAAGCTGTACCGGTGCTGATTCGTGGCAAGTGGGGCGATACTCCCTGGTGCCGCATCCGGCAAGGCCGCGAGTCGCCGTGCCGGGCGTCGTGACAGGGCGAAGGTCGCCTGACGCGGCACCAGGCATCCCGGCCGTCAGGCGGTGATCCCTCCAGGGAAGCCGGTGGCGTGTCCGAAATAGGATGGATCGGATCGGCAGTGTAGAACAGGAGATGTGACGGCCATGACGCGAAATCTCCAGCTCCACGAGGGTGTCGCCGTCCCCGCGTCGGGCAGCGCCCCGTGACGCGAATCCGGCAGGCGCGCCGCGATGCCTCCCCGCGCGCCACGCTCGACAAGGCCGCGGACGAGAACTTCCCGGTGGCCCCCTTCTTCCTGCCGCGGGCCTGGCGCGACGACCTCATGGCGGTCTACGGTTTCGCACGCCTGGTCGACGACATCGGCGACGGCGACCTGGCCCCCGGCGGCGCCGACGCCCGTCACCTCGGTGTCCCGCCCGAGCGGGCCGAGGACCGGCTCGCGATGCTGGACGCCTTCGAGGCCGACCTGCGCCGCGTCTTCGCCTCCACACCGCGCCACCCGCTGCTGCGGGCCCTCCAGCCGACCGTGCGGCGTCACGCGCTGGACCCCGCGCCCTTCCTCGGCCTGGTCGCCGCCAACCGCCAAGACCAGCTGGTCCGCCGCTACGAGACCTACGACGACCTCCTCGCGTACTGCGCGCTCTCCGCGAACCCCGTCGGCCGCCTCGTCCTCGGCATCACCGGGACGGCCACCCCGGAGCGGGTCCGCCGCTCCGACGCGATCTGTACCGCCCTCCAGATCGTCGAACACCTCCAGGACGTCGCCGAGGACCTCGGCCGCGACCGGATCTACCTGCCCGCCGAGGACATGAAGCGCTTCCACGTCACCGAGGACGACCTCGCCCGCCCCACCGCCTGCGCGTCCGTGCGGGCCCTGATCGCCTTCGAGGCCGCCCGCGCCCGCGCGCTGCTGGACGACGGTACCCCGCTCGTCGGCAGCGTCCACGGCAGGCTGCGCCTGCTGCTCGCCGGGTTCACGGCCGGGGGGCACGCCGCGCTCGACGCGGTCGCCGCCGCCGGAGGCGGGTTCGACGTCCTGACGGGGCCGCCCAGGCCCACCAAACCGAGTCTGATGCGCCGAGCCGGAACGGTCCTGCTCACGGCGCGGAGAGAGGGGTGAGCCGGACCGTGGAGGGACAGACGGAGATGTCCGCGCCGGTACAGGCCGCGTACAGCTACTGCGAGGCCGTCACCGGACAGCAGGCCCGTAACTTCGCCTACGGGATCCGCCTGCTGCCGGCCGAGAAGCGGCAGGCCATGTCGGCCCTGTACGCGTTCTCCCGGCGGGTCGACGACATCGGCGACGGCGGTCTCCCGCCGGAGACCAAGCACGACCGGCTCGAAGGGACCCGCGCACTCCTGGGACGGATCCGCGAAGGCGCGATCGACGAGGACGACACCGACCCCGTCGCGGTCGCCCTCGCCGACGCCGCGCGCCGTTTCCCGATCCCGCTCGGCGGCCTCGACGAGCTGATCGACGGGGTCCTCATGGACGTGCGCGGCGCGACCTACGAGACCTGGGACGACCTGAAGGTCTACTGCCGGTGCGTCGCGGGCGCCATCGGACGACTCTCGCTCGGCGTCTTCGGCACCCAGCCGGGCGCACCGGGCGCCGACCGCGCCTCCGAGTACGCCGACACCCTGGGACTGGCGCTCCAGCTCACGAACATCCTCCGCGACGTACGGGAGGACGCCGGCAACGGGCGGACCTACCTGCCCGCCGACGACCTGGCCAAGTTCGGCTGCGGTGACGGCTTCCACCGCGACACCCCGCCGGCCGGCGCCGACTTCGACGGCCTCGTCCACTTCGAGGTCCGGCGCGCTCGGGCCCTGTTCGCCGAGGGGTACCGGCTCCTTCCCATGCTCGACCGGCGCAGCGGCGCCTGTGTCGCCGCGATGGCCGGCATCTACCGGCGTCTGCTCGACCGCATCGAACGCGACCCCGAGGCCGTGCTGCGCGGCCGGGTGTCCCTGCCCGGCCACGAGAAGGCATATGTCGCCGTCCGCGGCCTGTCCGGGCTCGACACCCGTCACCTCTCCCGGCGGTCCGTCAGGAGGCGTACCTGATGCGCCCGCACCGGCTCCGGCACCACGCAACCCCGTGCCGCGCGACGGCGTCCCAGACTGCGACGGCCCGAGGGGAGACGGTATGACGACCGACGGCAGCGCCCGCCACCCCGGGGCGCCGGCACCCGGGGACCGCCCGCACGCCGTCGTCGTCGGCGGCGGACTCGCCGGCATCACCACCGCCCTCCGGCTCGCCGACAGCGGCGTGCGCGTGACGCTGCTCGACGGCCGGCCCCGCCTCGGCGGACTCGCCTTCTCCTTCCGCCGCGGCGACCTCACCGTCGACAACGGACAGCACGTCTACCTGCGCTGCTGCACCGCCTACCGCTGGTTCCTGGACCGCGTCGACGGCGCGGAGCTGGCGCCGCTCCAGCCGCGCCTGGACGTCCCCGTCCTCGACGTCGCGCATCCGCGCGGCCCCCGGCTCGGACGACTGCGCCGCACCGGCCTCCCGGTGCCGCTGCACCTGGCCCGGAGCCTCGCCACCTACCCGCACCTCTCGCTCGCCGAGCGGGCGAGCGTCGGACGCGCCGCTCTCGCGCTCAAACGGCTCGACCCCGCCGACCCCGCCCTTGACGCCATCGACTTCGGCACCTGGCTCGGCCGGCACGGCCAGTCGCCGCGGACCGTCGAGGCCCTGTGGGACCTGGTCGGCGTCGCCACCCTGAACGCCACCGCCCCGCACGCCTCCATGGGGCTGGCCGCCATGGTCTTCAAGACCGGTCTGCTCTCAGAGCCGGGCGCCGCCGACATCGGCTGGGCCCACGTCCCGCTCGGCGAACTGCACGACACCCTGGCGGCCAAGGCCCTCGACTCCCTCGGCGTGCGCACCGCCCTGCGTACCAAGGCCGAGCGGATCACCCGCACCGAGGCCGGGCGCTGGACCGTGGACGTACCGGGGGAGCGGATCGAGGCCGACGTCGTCGTCCTCGCCGTACCGCAGCGGGAGACCCGCGAACTCCTGCCCGAGGGCGCGCTCGACGACCCCGACCGGCTTCTCGGCATCGGCACCGCGCCCATCCTCAACCTGCACGTGGTCTACGACCGCAAGGTGCTGCGGCAGCCGTTCTTCACCGCGCTCGGCTCCCCGGTCCAGTGGGTCTTCGACCGCACCGGGTCCTCCGGCCTGACCGGCGGCGGCCAGTACCTCGCCGTCTCCCAGTCCGCCGCCCAGGAGGACATCGAGGAGCCCGTCGCCGCCCTGCGCGCACGCTACCTCCCGGAACTGGAACGCCTGCTGCCCGCGGCCCGCGGCGCCGGCGTCCGGGACTTCTTCGTCACCCGGGAGCGGACCGCCACGTTCGCCCCCACCCCGGGCGTCGGCCGGCTCCGCCCCGGCGCCCGCACCCACACCCCCGGCCTGTACCTGGCCGGCGCGTGGACCGCCACCGGCTGGCCCGCGACCATGGAGGGCGCCGTCCGCAGCGGTTTCAGCGCCGCGGACGCCGCGCTCTCCGCCCTCGGCCGCCGCCATGAACACCCGCTGCAGGAGGCGGTATGAGTGTGAGTACTGGAACAAGAGGAGAAACCGTGCCGACCGTGCCCCCGGTGAATCCGGCCGTCGACACCGCGGACGTGACCGCCCTGCTGGAGCGGGGGAGGACCCTGTCCGCCCCCGTGCTGCGGGCGGCCGTCGCCCGGCTCGCACCGCCCATGGACACCGTGGCCGCCTACCACTTCGGCTGGATCGACGCACAGGGCAACCCCGCGGACGGCGACGGCGGCAAGGCCGTCCGCCCCGCGCTCGCGCTGCTCTCGGCCGAGGCCGCCGGAGCCGCCCCCGAGGTCGGCGTACCCGGCGCCGTCGCCGTCGAGCTGGTCCACAACTTCTCGCTGCTGCACGACGACCTGATGGACGGCGACGAGCAGCGCCGCCACCGCGACACGGTCTGGAAGGTGCACGGCCCGGCCCAGGCCATCCTGGTCGGCGACGCCCTGTTCGCGCTCGCCAACGAGCTGCTGCTGGAGCTCGGCACCGTCGAGGCCGGCCGCGCGACCCGCCGGCTGACCACCGCCAGCCGCAAGCTCATCGACGGCCAGGCCCAGGACATCTCCTACGAGCACCGCGAGCGGGTCACCGTCGAGGAATGCCTGGAGATGGAGGGCAACAAGACCGGCGCCCTGCTCGCCTGCGCCGTCTCCATCGGCGCCGTCCTCGGCGGCGCCGACGACCGCACGGCCGACAAGCTGGAGGAGTACGGCCACCACCTCGGCCTCGCCTTCCAGGCCGTCGACGACCTGCTCGGCATCTGGGGCGACCCGGAGTCCACCGGCAAGCAGACCTGGAGCGACCTGCGCCAGCGCAAGAAGTCCCTGCCGGTCGTCGCCGCCCTCGCCGCCGGCGGGCCGGCCTCGGAGCGGCTCGGCGAACTGCTCGCCGCGGACGCCAAGAGCAACGACTTCGACTTGTTCTCCGAGGAGGAGTTCGCCACCCGGGCGGCCCTCATCGAGGAGGCCGGCGGCCGGGAGTGGACCTCCCAGGAGGCCCGTCGCCAGCACGCCGTGGCCATCGGCGCGCTGCACGAGGTGGACATGCCCGCACGCGTCAGGGACCAGCTCACCGCACTCGCCGACTTCGTCGTCGTACGGAAGAGATGATCACCATCACCCTGATATGAGTTCGCAGTCGCCGTCCGGTGCCACCCGGCGCCGGCCGACGGCAGACCCGAAGAAGCAGAATCCGACTGCACGAAGGGGAAGCCATGACAGCGACGACCGACGGAAGCGCCGGGGCCGTGGGCCCCCGGGCGGCCTCGGCCAGCGAAACATCCGGTACCGCACACGCGCGGGACGGTCTCGACGAGGCCGCCGCACGGGCCGCGGAGCGTTCCATCACACATCTCCTCGGCCGCCAGGACGCCGAGGGCTGGTGGAAGGGCGACCTGGAGACCAACGTCACCATGGACGCCGAGGACCTTCTGCTGCGCCAGTTCCTGGGCATCCTGGACGCCGGCACCACACACGCCGCCGCCCTGCACATCCGCGGACGGCAGCAGGAGGACGGCACCTGGTCCACCTTCCACGACGGGCCCGGCGAGCTCTCCGCCACCGTCGAGGCATACGTCGCGCTCCGGCTCGCCGGGGACCCGCCCGACGCACCCCACATGGCTCGCGCCTCCGCCTGGATCCGCGACCGGGGAGGAATCGCCGCCGCCCGGGTCTTCACCCGGATCTGGCTCGCCCTCTTCGGCTGGTGGCGGTGGGAGGACCTGCCCGAGCTGCCGCCCGAGCTGATCTACCTGCCCAGGTGGTTCCCGCTCAACATCTACGACTTCGGCTGCTGGGCCCGGCAGACCATCGTCCCGCTCACCGTGGTCTCCGCCAAGCGGCCGGTACGTCCCGCGCCCTTCCCGCTGGACGAGCTGCACACCGACCCGGCACGGCCCAACCCGCCCAGACCACCGGCGCCGCCGACCACGTGGGACGGCCTCTTCCAACGCCTCGACAAGGCGATGCACCTCTATCACCGGGTCGCCCCGCGCCGGCTGCGCGGGGCCGCGATGAACGTCGCCGCCCGCTGGATCATCGAACGCCAGGAGAACGACGGCTGCTGGGGCGGCATCCAGCCGCCCGCCGTCTACTCGGTCATCGCTCTCCACCTGCTCGGCTACGACCTCCAGCACCCCGTCATGCGGGCCGGACTGGAGTCCCTCGACCGCTTCGCCGTCTGGCGGGAGGACGGTTCGCGGATGATCGAGGCATGTCAGTCCCCGGTCTGGGACACCTGCCTGGCCACCATCGCGCTCGCCGACGCCGGCCTCCCGGCGGACCATCCCGCCCTCGTCAAGGCCGCCGACTGGATGCTCGGCGAGGAGATCGCCAAGCGCGGCGACTGGGCCGTACGCCGCCCCGGACTCCCGCCCGGCGGCTGGGCCTTCGAGTTCCACAACGACAACTACCCGGACATCGACGACACCGCCGAGGTCATCCTCGCCCTGCGCCGGGTCAAGCATCCCGATCCCGCCCGGGTCGAGGCGGCGATCACCCGCGGCGCCCGCTGGAACCTGGGCATGCAGTCGAGGAACGGCGCCTGGGCGGCGTTCGACGCCGACAACACCAGCCGCCTGCCCAACCGGCTGCCGTTCTGCGACTTCGGCGAGGTGGTCGATCCGCCCTCGGCCGACGTCACCGCGCACGTCGTCGAGATGCTCGCCTTCGAGGGCATGTCCCGACACCCCAGCACCCGCAAGGGAATCGACTGGCTGCTCGCCGAACAGGAACCCAACGGCGCCTGGTTCGGACGCTGGGGCGTCAACTACGTCTACGGCACAGGCTCGGTGGTACCCGCCCTGACCGCGGCCGGACTGCCCACGTCCCACCCGGCGATCCGCCGGGCCGTCGCCTGGCTGGAATCCGTACAGAACGACGACGGCGGCTGGGGCGAGGACCTGCGCTCCTACCAGGAGAAGTCCTGGTCTGGCCACGGGACGTCCACCGCCTCGCAGACCGCCTGGGCGCTCCTGGCCCTGCTCGCGGCCGGCGAACGCGCATCCGCGGCCGTGCGCAGCGGCGTCGCCTGGCTCGCCGGGACCCAGCGCGAGGACGGCTCCTGGGACGAGCCGTACTTCACCGGCACCGGATTCCCCTGGGACTTCTCCATCAACTACCACCTCTACCGACAGGTGTTCCCGCTCACCGCGCTCGGCCGCTACGTGAACGGCGAGCCGACCCTCTACAGGGAGCGCTGATGGACGGGGACCCGGGGCCCGAGCGGTCCGCGCCGCCCCTGCTGATCGCCTGTGCGCTCGGCATCGAACAGCTCGCCCTGCGCAGCGGCGGCCGGTCCGGGGCCCCGGTCCCGTTCACCGTCCTGCGCACGGGCATGGGCCCGGAACGAGCCCGCCGCGCCGTCTCCCGGACACTCGGCCAGGAGCCCTGGCGGGACGCCGTCGTCGTCGCCTCGGGCTTCTGCGCCGGACTCGCCCCCGGCATGCACCCCGGAGACCTCGTCGTCGCCGAGGAGACCTTCGGCGCTGCGACGGGTCCGGCCGGCGCCCTCCCCTGCACCGGGCCGGAACTGCTGGTGAAGGCGCTGTCGAGGACGGTCCCCGGGCGCACCGTCCACACCGGCCCGCTGGCCGGCACCGACCACGTCGTCCGCGGCCACGAACGGTCCGAGCTGCTGGCCACCGGAGCCCTCGCGGTGGACATGGAATCGGCCGCCACCCTGCGCACCGCGCTGGCGGCCGGACCCCGCCCGGTTGCGGCCGTCCGAGTGGTCGTGGACGCTCCAGAGCACGAACTGGTCCGGATCGGCACGGTCCGCGGTGGAATATCGGCATTCCGCGTCCTCCGTGCCGTCCTTCCCGCATTCTTCGAATGGCACCGTTCTTTGCTGCTCCCCAGGAGGTGAGCGAGTTATGGCCATGCCGCTCCGTCAGTCCATCCGGGTCGGGACCTACCTCTTCGAACAGAAGCTCCGCAAGCGGGACAAGTTCCCGCTGATCGTCGAACTCGAGCCGCTGTTCGCCTGCAATCTCAAATGCGAGGGCTGCGGGAAGATCCAGCACCCGGCGGGTGTGCTCAAGCAGCGCATGCCCGTCGCCCAGGCGGTCGGCGCGGTCCTGGAGTCCGGGGCGCCGATGGTCTCCATCGCCGGCGGCGAGCCCTTGATGCACCCTCAGATCGACGAGATCGTCCGGCAGTTGGTGGCCAAGAGGAAGTACGTCTTTCTCTGCACCAACGCCATGCTGCTGCGCAAGAAGCTGGAGGACTTCACCCCCTCGCCGTACTTCGCCTTCGCCGTGCACATCGACGGGCTCCGCGAGCGCCACGACGAGTCCGTGGCGAAGGAGGGCGTGTTCGACGAAGCGGTGGCGGCGATCAAGGAGGCCAAGCGGCAGGGCTTCCGTGTCACCACCAACTCGACCTTCTTCAACACCGACACCCCGCAGACCGTCATCGAGGTGCTCAACTACCTCAACGACGACCTCCAGGTCGACGAGATGATGATCTCGCCCGCGTACGCCTACGAGAAGGCCCCCGACCAGGAGCACTTCCTGGGCGTCGAGCAGACCCGGGAACTCTTCAAGAAGTCCTTCGCGGGGGGCAACCGCCGGCGCTGGCGACTGAACCACTCCCCGCTCTTCCTGGACTTCCTGGAGGGCAAGGCCGACTTCCCCTGCACGGCGTGGGCGATCCCGAACTACTCGCTCTTCGGCTGGCAGCGCCCCTGCTACCTGATGAGCGACGGATACGTGCCCACCTACCGGGAACTGATCGAGGAAACCGACTGGGACAAGTACGGCCGCGGCAAGGACCCGCGCTGCGCCAACTGCATGGCGCACTGCGGCTACGAGCCCACCGCCGTACTCGCCACGATGGGCTCGCTCAAGGAGTCCCTCCGCGCGGTCCGCGAGACCGTGTCCGGCGACAAGCGCTGAAAGCCTGTCGGGTGGCCTCTGACCGGGCGGTCACGCCCTGGCACGCGCGCTGCCGGCGTTGCCGGGATGCCCCGGTGCCGAAGGCCACCCGACAGGCTCTGAGCCGACGCGCGACCGGAGGACCGGCGGCGCCCGTCGCGCCCCCGGCCCCGGCCGCCGTCGCCCCGGCACACAAGGACAACGGTCAGTGAGGGAGAACGCCCGATGAGCAAGGAGCCCGAACCCGTGGTGAGCAGGCCCGGACCTTCGGCGGCCGGGGAGTTCGACCTGGCGACCCTGCTCGCGGAACGCGGCGCCGAACGCTACGCGCTGCACACCGCCTACCTCAACCACCAACTGCCGCGCATGCTCCGCACCATCGGCTTCGACAAGGTCTACGAGCGCGCCGAGGGAGCCCACTTCTGGGACGCGGAGGGCGGCGACTACCTCGACATGCTGGCCGGCTTCGGCGTCATGGGCCTGGGACGGCACCACCCCGTCGTCCGCAAGGCGCTCCACGACGTCCTCGACGCCTCCCTCGCCGACCTCACCCGCTTCGACTGCCAGCCCCTCCCCGGCCTCCTCGCCGAACGCCTGCTCTCCCACAGCCCCCACCTCGACCGGGTCTTCTTCGGCAACAGCGGCACGGAGGCCGTGGAGACGGCGCTGAAGTTCGCCCGCTACGCCACCGGCAGACCGAGGGTCCTGTACTGCTCCCACGCCTTCCACGGACTGACCACCGGTTCCCTGTCGGTCAACGGCGAGAAGGGCTTCCGGAACGGCTTCGGCCCCCTGCTGCCCGACACCGAGATCGGACTCGGCGATCTCGACGCTCTGGAGCGGGAGCTGCGCCGGGGCGACGTCGCCGCCTTCGTCGTCGAACCGATCCAGGGCAAGGGTGTCCACGAGTCCCCGCCCGGCTTCCTCCGCGCGGCCCAGGACCTGCTGCACCGGCACGGTGCTCTGCTGATCGCCGACGAGGTGCAGACGGGACTCGGCAGGACCGGCGACTTCTACGCCTACCAGCACGAGCAGGGAGTCGAGCCCGACCTGGTCTGCGTCGCCAAGGCGCTCTCCGGCGGCTACGTGCCCGTCGGCGCCACCCTCGGCAAGGACTGGATCTTCAAGAAGGTCTACTCGTCCATGGACCGGGTCCTGGTCCACTCGGCCAGCTTCGGATCGAACGCGCAGGCCATGGCGGCCGGACTCGCCGTGCTCTCGGTCATGGAGTCCGAGGGGACGGTGGCGCACGCGCGCCGCACCGGCGAGCTGCTGTCCTCGAAGCTCAGGGCGCTCGTGCCCCGCTACGAACTGCTCCACGAGGTACGTGGTCGTGGACTGATGATCGGCATCGAGTTCGGCCGGCCGTCCTCGCTCGGGCTGCGCAGCCGGTGGACCATGCTCCAGGCCGCCCGCAAGGGGCTCTTCGCGCAGATGGTCGTCGTACCGCTCCTGCAGAGGCACCGGATTCTGACCCAGGTGTCCGGGGATCATCTGGAGGTGATCAAGCTGATCCCGCCCCTGGTCCTCGACGACGCGGACGTGGACCGTTTCGTGACCGCCTTCACGGCGGTGATGGAGGACGCCCACGGCGGCGGCGGGCTGATGTGGGACTTCGGGAAGACGCTGGTGAAGCAGGCGGTGGCGCAGCGCTGAGGGGCCGGTCCCGGGGCGTGCCGCGCGTTTCGGCGCCCCCGGTCAGGGCCGGGGATATTTGCCTGTGAGGCAATAAATTTGCCCCAGAGGAAAGTTCCTGGCGCAATGGGTGCATGGAGCACCTCCCCGAGGAGCGGTCCTCGGACCCGGCGCCGCCGTTCGCCGGCCAGGACGCCCCGCCCGCACTGCCCGACGTGGCCCCCCAGTTGCGCGGCCTGCGCCGACGCCGGGGGGTCACCCTGGAGGCCGCCGCCCAGCGGGCCGGGCTCTCTCCGGCCCATCTCTCCCGTCTCGAGACGGGCCGCCGGCAGCCCTCGCTGCCGATGCTGCTCGCCCTCGCCCGCATCTACGGTACGACGGTCTCGGAGCTGCTGGGCGAGGCCCCGCCCGAGCGTGATCCCATCGTCCGGGCCGGCCGTTCCGAACCGGTCGAGGCCGACGGCTGGGTCTACCGCCAGGCGGGCGGCCCCGGCCGCGCCCTGCAGGCGCTCCGCGTCCACGTGCCATACGCCACCAGAGCCGACATCGTGCGGGTCCATCCCGGTGAGGAGTGGCTGCACGTCCTCGGCGGCCGGGTGCGCCTGGCCCTGGGCGAGGCCGTGCATGTGCTCGACCCGGGGGACAGCGCGCACTTCGACTCGCTGACCCCGCACCGCATCGGCGCCGCCACCCGCGACGGCGCCGAACTGCTCTTCGTCCACACGCTGATGCAGAGCCCCGTGGCCGAGCTGTGTCTCGGCGAAAGAGCACCGCATCAGCGCTGAGCCCATCGGAAGGGGCCGTCATGTCCGAAAAGTCTGTACCTGTCACCGGCGAGGAGCGTGAGGCCGGGAAGTTCCCGAAAGGGCTCGTGCTGCGCCTCTTCGCCTACCTGGTGGCGGGGCACCTCTTCGCGGGCTTCCTCTATCTGCTCTTCCTGCTCGGCGGGCAGAACCAGTAGGGCTACGCCTCGGTGAGCAGGCGTGCGCGCAGCCGCTCGCGGGTCTCCGGGGAGAGTCCCAGTCCGTCCGTGAGATAGCTCTCCTCCGTGCCCCAGGTCTGCTCGATCGTCTCGAACGCGGCCCGGATGTATTCCAGGCGCGCGTCGAACAGCGGGCGCAGCAGCTCCATCACCTCGGGCGACATGGCGTCCGCGGCGGTGGAGCTGCGGCGCACCTTGTAGCGGCGGTGCGGATCGTTCGACTTGAGGTAGTCGGCCTCGATGGCCTCGCGCTCCACGCCGACCGCGAGCAGTGAGATCGCGATGGACAGGCCCGCGCGGTCCTTGCCCGCCGCGCAGTGCATCAGGGCGGGGACGCTGTCCTCGGCCAGCGCGTGCAGGACGTGGCTGTGCTCCGTCGTGCGTTCGACAATCATCTTTCGGTACGAAGCGGACATGCGGGCGGCCGCCTTGCCGTCACCGAGCGCCTCGCGTAGCTGGTGCAGCTCGCCCTGGCTGACGAGCTTCCAGAAGTCCTTGCCGTCGGCCGGGTCGTTGAGCGGGATGTTCACGTTCCGTACGCCCGGGAGTTCGACGTCCGGGCCCTCGATCTTGCGGTCGGCGTGATTGCGGAAGTCGAAGACCGTGTGCAGGCCGAGTGTCGTCAGGAAGGTCGCGTCCTCCCCGGTGGCGTGTGCGAGGTGGCCGCTGCGGAAGAGGCGCCCGAACCGCACGGACCGGCCGTCCGTGGCGGGCAGGCCGCCGACGTCGCGGAAGTTGCGTACGCCGCTCAGCTCGGGTTCGGTCGACGGGACCTGTGGCAGCTGCTGCGTCACGAGTGCTCCTGAGTGTTGACGATCTTCGATCGTGCGCGATCGGTTCCTGGCGCAATCATCCCGGCATGTGGCTGGTCCACACACCCCTGGGACGGTAATGGGCGTTGTGTCCGAATTAATGCATTAGGGGTAACACGCCCTGGTTGTGGGGGAGATGGGGCGGGTGCGTGAGCAGCGTCATAGCCGTGACGGACCGTGCCTGATCGTCTTTCGCGACACCCCTGCGGCGAAAGGAGGGAGAAGGGTCGTCATCCACGCAGGGTGACCGGAAATTCCCTTCGGATATCGAAGGCCGGAATGTCCGCGGAATGCGGCGGCTTGTTCCCGCCGACCCCGCTCGTCTACGGTCACGCTCAATCCGGTCGGACCGCCGAATCCTGCCACCGTCCGGAATTCGCACCCACCCACGTGTGGCAGGAGCGGGGGACCCAGGTAGTACGCCGGTCCTTCAGTCCAGGACGGCTCGGGGTGAAGTCGCGTGAGAGCGCGACCGGACATCTCCAGTCCGAACCCGACAGCTCACCTCGCAGGCGACGGAGAGGAATTCGCCATGCCCGCGAAGGGTAAGCACCGCCGTCCCAAGGCCAACCCGATCACCCGCGGATTCGTCGCCGCCGGAGCCGGTGGCGCCGTCGTCGTCCTGCCGCTCTTCGGTGCGACCGGCGCCCACGCCGCCGAGCAGGCCGCTCCGGCCGCGGCTCCCCGGCAGGCCGTCACCGCCGCCGCGACGCAGGCCCCTGCCGCCGCCCCGGCCGCGAAGGCCAAGCCCCGCACGTACTCCGTCGTCCCCGGCGACTACCTGTCGAAGATCGCCGCCGAGCACCACCTCGCCGGCGGCTGGAAGAAGCTCTACGCCGACAACCGCCAGGTCGTCGGCGAGAACCCCTCCCTGATCCTCCCGGGCATGAAGCTCACCCTCGGCGCCAAGTCGACGGCCAAGGCTCCCGCCCCGAAGGCCGCCGCGAAGGCCGCGGCCAAGAAGTCCTCCGCCGGCTCGGCCGAGACCCGAGGCACCCGCAGCGCCGAGCGCACCGCGGTGGAGGCCGCCCCGGCGGCCCCGCAGTCCTCGCGGGCCTCCTCCTCCGGCTGGGTCGCGCCGGTCGGCGGCGGCATCTCCACCCCGTACCGCGCCTCCGGCTCCATGTGGTCCTCCGGCTACCACACCGGCGTCGACTTCATCGCCTCCTCCGGCACCTCCGTGAAGGCCGTCGGTCCGGGCACCGTCTACTCCGCGGGCTGGAGCGGCGCCTACGGCAACGAGGTCGTCATCCGGCACGCCGACGGCACGTACTCCCAGTACGCCCACCTCTCCTCGCTGTCCGTCTCCGCCGGACAGACCGTCACCGGCGGCCAGCAGGTCGGCCTGTCCGGTTCGACCGGCAACTCCACCGGGCCGCACCTCCACTTCGAGATCCGCACCACCCCCAGCTACGGCTCGGACATCGACCCGCTGGCCTACCTGCGCGCGCACGGCGCCGCCATCTGATCACCGACGCTCCGTCAGGCCCGGCACCCCGCGTGCCGGGCCTCGGCGTATTCCGGCTTGGCGCAATCTTGACCGGTGGTGTATCTCACCTGTCGTCAACCCCTCCTTACGGTCGCGTAGGTCACACCCCCGGGGGAAAAATGCTCCCGTGGCAGACGATTCGAGATCAACAGACATCCACGCATTCGGGTCGTACGCGGCGATCGGTGACAGCTTCACCGAGGGCGTCGGAGACCCGGGGCCCGACGGGAAGTACCTCGGCTGGGCGGACCGCTTCGCGGTCCTGCTCGCCGATCAACGGCCGGAGCACGACGCATTCCGTTACGCCAACCTGGCCGTGCGCGGCCGGCTCCTCGACCAGATCGTCGCGGAGCAGGTGCCGCGCGCGAAGGAGCTCGCCCCGGACCTGGTGACCTTCTGCGCCGGCGGCAACGACATCATCCGCCCCGGTACCGACCCCGACGACGTGGCCGAGCGGTTCGAGCACGCGGTCGCCGACCTGACCTCGGCCGTCGGTACGGTCATGGTGACGACCGGGTTCGACACCCGTGACGTTCCCGTGCTGCGGCACCTGCGCGGCAAGATCGCCACCTACACGGCGCATGTCCGGGCCGTCGCCGACCGCTACGGCTGTCCCGTGCTCGACCTGTGGTCCCTCCGGTCCGTCCAGGACCGGCGGGCCTGGGACGACGACCGGCTGCACCTGTCGCCGGAAGGCCACACCCGGGTCGCGCTCCGTGCCGCCCAGGTCCTCGGCATGGAGGTGCCCGCCGACCCCGACCAGCCCTGGCCCCCGCTGCCGCCGCGCGGCACCCTCGAAGTGCGGCGGGACGACATCCACTGGGCCCGGGAGTACCTGGTCCCGTGGATAGGGCGTCGGCTGCGGGGCGAGAGCTCGGGCGATCACGTGGCGGCCAAGCGCCCCGACCTCATGCCCCTGTAGGCGGCCGGGACAAGGGCGCCCCCGGGGGAGACGGCGGCACGGACACGGGGATCCGCTCCAGCACACCGCCCGCGAACACGTCGTACAGCGGCAGCGTCTCCAGGTGGACGTAGCCGATGTGACAGTCGCAGACGGCCAGCGGGCACGCCCGGGGAGTCAGGGCCGCGCGGTACGAGCCGTCGTACAGACCGCCCAGCTCGTCCTTGACGAAGTGACAGCGCCGGACCGTGCCGTCGCCGTCCACCGAGATCACCGACTCGCCGGTCCGGCAGGGGAGACCGGCGGAGCGATGCGGCCGGCGGCTGTACGGGAAGAGGGGGTCGAGGGCGGTCCAGTCCTCGGCCTCCTCGTCGGTGTACGTGTGCCCTTCGGCGGCGTTCACCCACAGATAGACCCGCGGGGGGAGAGCGGCCCGCAGCCGCCGGGCGTCCTCCCGGTGCTCGGGCAGCCCGACGATCCCGACGCTGTACCGCGTCCCCCGGGCCGTCAGCTCGCCGCACTTCGCGAGGAACCGCTCGTAGGGCGTCTGGCCGGGGTGGTAGGTGCACCAGAGCGCCAGCGTGCCGGGATCGGCCCCGGCCGTCCAGTCGGTGCGGCAGCTCAGGTTGGTCTGGATCGCCACCCGTTCGACATGCGGCAGCCAGGACAGTTCGGTGAGCGTGCGCCGGTACCAGGACCGCACCAGGCCCTCGCCCCACGGAGTGAAGAGGATCCGCAGCCGGTCGCCGGTCTGCGCGGCGGCCCAGGCCGCGAACCGCTCCAGCGCCGCCCGGTCCGCGCGCAGCCGCTCGGGGCTGTCACGTCGCTTGGCGAAGGGACAGTAGGGGCAGTCGTAGTCGCAGGAGGCGAGCGGCCCCCGGTACAGGATCGTCAGGTCCACGCGGCCCCCCTACTTCGGCTCGTAGGCCGCCATGGCCGCCCGCACCGCCGGGGAGAACAGCTCCGGACCGATCCCGTCCGAGTGCGCCAGCCCCTCGGCGGAGAGCCGGAGCAGCCCGTCCGGGGCCTCCTGGTCCAGCCAGCCCAGCGACTCGAACCGGGCCAGCTCCTCGGCGAAGTCCGCGTGAGGCGAGGAGCCGAACCGTCCCGTGTACTCCGCCACGGGCATGCCCCGGGCCTGCAGCAGCGACTGCAGCAGATGGCGCCGGCGCGCCTCGCCCGCGTCGACCGGTCGGCCCACCCGGGCGTGGCCGAAGTCCGCGGTGCCCGTGTACACGTCGATGATCGAGCGGATCTCGCGCATGTCGACGGCGTAGTCGAAGGAATAGTGCAGCGTCGAGGTGTAGGAACGGGCGCCACAGCCCAGACCGACCATGCCGTCGGTCTGGCAGGCATGATCGGCGCCACCCTGCGGCGGGCCGCCCGCGCGGCGGAACATCCGCATCGACACCTGCTCGTAGCCCCGCGCGAGGAGGTGGTCCCGGCCGTGACGGTACAGGCGCAGTCGCTGTTCGTCCCACTCCGGGTCGGCGTCGGGCGAGAGCCGGCCCAGCCCGGTGAGCGGACGGACGTACAGCGGATAGAGGTACAGCTCCTCGGGGCGCCAGGCGAGGGCCGCGTCCAGCGAGCGCCGCCAGCTCTCCTCGGTCTGCCCGTCGATGCCGTAGATGAGATCGATGTTGAGCACCGGTACGCCGGTGTCCCGGATGCGGCCGAGCGCGGCCTCCACCTCCGCTCGGCGCTGCGGACGCACAGCGGCCCGCGCCTCCGACTCGACGAAGCTCTGTACCCCGATGCTCAGGCGCGTCGCGCCCCGGTCGGCGAGCACCGCGAGCCGGTCGGCGGTCGCCGTCGACGGCGAGGTCTCCACCGACAGCGGCACGGCCCGCAGGTCGGCGCCCATCCGCCGTTCGGCGATGTCGCAGAGGCGTTCCAGCTCGCCGGCGGTCAGGAAGGTGGGCGTGCCTCCGCCGAAGGCGGCCGTCGCGAAACGGACCGGGGAGCGCTCCCCGAGCGCCTCGCGGACGGCGGACGCCTGCCGGTCCAGGGCGTCGAGATAGCGGGTGGTCAGCTCGTCCGGGGCGCCGATCCGGGTGAAGAGATTGCAGAAACCGCAGCGGACCTCGCAGAACGGCACGTGCGCGTAGAGGGAGAGCGCGTCCTTGGGCTCGTGCGCCCACAGAGCGGCGAGCGAGGGAGCGGGGTCGGGCAGCCTCCGGTACGCCGTCTTGTGGGGATAGGCGTACACGTAGCTCTGGTACGGGCGCGGGGGCTCGGGGCGCGTCATGCCGCCGCCTCCTCGCGCGGACCGGCGGCACCCGGCGTGCCGGGGCCGGGGTCCGCGGACCCCGCGTCCGGGGCTCCCGCGGGGGCGGGGTCCGAAGCCTTACCGGTGGCGGGACCGTCCAGGAAGAACTGCGCGTACGGCACGGTCCACACCACCTCGTGGCCGAGCCGGTGCCCGGTGAAGCCGTCCTCTCCGTAGGCCGTGCCGTGGTCCGAGCAGACGATCGCGAAGCAGCGGCGGCGGCTGCTCATGGCCGCGAAGAGCCGGCCGATGTGCCGGTCGACGTACTCGAGGGCCGCGGCGTGCGTGGCACGCGTGTCGCCGTCCTCGCGCGTCGCGCCCGGCAGGTGGAACCAGTTGGGCTGGTGCAGCGCGGACACGTTGACGAAGAGGAACAGGCGCCGGCCGGCCGGCAGCGCGGCCACGACCTCCTCGGCCCGGTCCACCTGGGCCTCGAACGACACCGGGGAGGCGACCCCGAACGCGGGCTCCCAGTGGCTCTCCTGGAACAGCCCCGGCAGGACCGCGCCGAGCGGCGGTCGCTTGTCGAAGAAGCCGACTCCGCCGACGCAGACCGTCCGGTAGCCCTCCGCGGCGAGGCCCGAGACCAGGTCGGGCGTGTCCAGGACGAAGGTGCCGTCGGCCGTGCTCTCACTGCCCGCGAACCGGGCGGCGAACAGCCGCGGATGGGGACCTTGCACGGCCGGGGTGGGCAGGAAGCCGGCGAAGATCGCCTGGTGCGAGGCGTACGTGAAGCTGCCCGGAGCGTGCCGGCGCTCCCACCGGCCGCCCGGCAGGTGCCGGGCCAGGTTCGGGATGCGGCCCGAGGCCGCCAGTTCGACGGCCACGTCATGGCGCAGGGTGTCGAGGGTGACCAGCAGGAGGTCGTGGCTGCCCACGACCGTGTTCATGTCGGGCTCGCGCGTGCCTGCCGCGGAGGCCGTGTCCGGTGCGGGACGGACCGTCGGGGGATTCACCTGGTGCTCGTTCCTGTGGTGCGGGGAGTACGGAGGAGGGCGGCCACCTGCGCCGCGTAGGTGTCCAGGCCCTCGGCGCCGCTGCCGGGCAGCCCGGTGAGGCCCGGCAGGAGATCGCCGAAGGCGTTGACCTCGCCCACGGCGAACCGGCGCCAGCCGACCGAGGGCAGCAGGTCCACTCCGACGCAATGGGTCCCGGGGAAGGACGCCGCCGCCCGCTCGCACACGCCGAGCGCGTCGGACCAGCGGGCTCCGGCCCGCTCCACCGCCTCCCGCGCCGCGCCCAGGCTGCCCCGGGTGCCGCCCAGGTGGAGGTTGGTCATCGGGAAACGGCTGGTGCGGACGACGGCATGGGTGGCGCGGCCGTCGACCACCACCACCCGCAGATCGGCCGCGCGGCCCTCCTGCGTCGCCTTCGGTAGCCAGCGCTCGATGTGCAGACCGTCCGGGGCGAGCGCGTCCACGACGGCGGCGACCTCCCGCTCCGTCGTGTAGTGGCGCACCCGAAGGGAGTTGAAGAGCCTGCCGTCCGGCCCGCGCTCCACGGAGGTGGTGGCGTGCACCCGGCCCGCGCCGTTCGTCTGCACGGCGAGCACCCCCGAGGCGGAGGAGCCGTGGGCGAGTTTGACGAAGATCCGGCGCAGTCCGGCGGCCGAGGACAGGGACCGGACGTCGGCCCAGCTCTCCACCGGCGGCGCGTGCGGCCCGGAGGTGGGCGAGTCCGGCACCGGGACCCCTGCCTCCCTCAACCGCGCGTGGGCCAGCCTCTTGTCGAACAGCACGGCGAGTTCGGCCGGGTCGTCGAGCAGTACCGCCGCCGCCGTGGCGGCCGACCGGGCGAGATCCGCCGCGGCGACGGTGAACGCCCGGTACCAGCGGGCCGTGCCCTCCACCCGTGTCGGATCGTCCGCACCGCGCAACATCCGCTCCACGTCCGGGTCCTCACCGGGCGAGTCCAGCCGGACCGTCTCGCCCGCCCGGAACCCGGCCCGGCCCCGCAGGACGTCGGCCCACGGCACGACCCGTGCCTCGGGCAGCCCGGCGGCCCGCACGGCGTCGCGGAAGAACGCGACACGGCGGTTGCCCGGATTGCCGACGACGGCGAGGCGCGGGGCGGAGGTCATTCCGCGACCGCGACGTACCGGTAGGTCTCCCCGTC
This sequence comes from Streptomyces sp. NBC_01216, assembly GCF_035994945.1. NCBI lineage: Bacteria > Bacillati > Actinomycetota > Actinomycetes > Kitasatosporales > Streptomycetaceae > Streptomyces > Streptomyces sp. NBC_01216. The sequence continues at coordinate 856,282 of NZ_CP108677.1, read as the reverse complement.
GCCGTACGTCTCCGGCAGCTGCCGGTCTGAGACGTCGACCTCCACACCGTGCGGTGCGAGGGCCGCGACGATCCGCTCGCCCATCTCCTCGGAGAGGAAGTGGTGTGCGAGGCCGAGGCGCCCGAGGTGGGTCAGCGGCCGTCCGGCCAGCAGCGCGGCCGCGCCCTCGTCGGTGAGCGTGCCCATCGACAGGTCGAGGTGTGCGATCCGCGAGACCACGGGAGAGGCCGCCACGGCGGCGGCTATCGCGTCCTGGACGTCGCTGTCGCGCAGCGCGAGCCGGCGCAGTGCGGGGAAGCCGGTGCCGGCGAGCAGCGGTTCCAGGTCGGCGGGTGTGCTGTCGCCGCCGTACTGGTCGGTGCCGAGCCAGAGTTCGAGGTTCTCCAGGGCGGGCAGGTCGCTGCCCGCGATGCCGCGCACGACCTCGGCGCCCAGACCGCCAGACTCGACCACGAGGGTGCGGAGTCCGGAGTGCCGGACCGACGGGAAGAGCAGACCGCTCCCGCCGCGCACACCGAACTCCCGCAGCCGCGGGTAGGCGGCGAGCAGCGGCGTCACGTCGGTCTGCTGGATCCACGAGATCTCGCAGTCCTCCCCGGTCATGTCACCGAGGAAGAGGGCGTCCAGCGCGGTGAGACGGTCACCCGCGCCGACGAGGGAGGTGACGATGTCCGCCGAGGAGTCCTCGTACGCCTCGTCCCAGCCGCCGACGACCAGGGCGCGGACCCGGGACACGTCGACCCGAGCGAGGAAGCGGTCGAAGATCTCCGCCCACTGCTCGTCGCCGTCCTCACAGTACGTCGATGCAGACAGGCGCCAGGCGACGGAGGCCGGGTCCGGCAGCAGGGCCGTGGAGTCAGGGCCGGGGAATTCGTACACGGGCAGACCGTGCAACTCCCGGAGTCGGTCCGAAATCGTCATGAGTGCTCCAGGGGCCGGGCGGCGTCGATCAACTGTCGTCAGAGTTCTACCAAGGTCCACTGACAGCCTGGTGCGCCGGGGCGGCCGGGTGGTCGCGGCGGACCCGTCCGCGGCCGGGACGGTGGCCGAGCGGATGCGTCGAGACGCGGACTCGCCCGCCCCGGGGCCCGTCGGCGGCCCGTCGCCGGTGCGCGGAACAGGCCGGTCCCGGCCGTCCCGCTTCCCGGCCGCGCTACCGGACGGGCCGGGACCCGTCCGTCGTACCGGCGTCCGCCGTACCCCCGTCCGGGGCGGAGAGCCCCAGCTCGCGGGAGAGCGCGTCGTCGGCCCACTCCAACATCGCCGCCCGGGAGAGCGAGCCCGTATAGGAGGTCATCTGTACGGCGAGCCCGTCCAGGAACGCCGTCAGCCGCCAGGCCGCGGCGGCCGGGTCCTCGCAGACGAACTCACCGGCGGCCCTGCCCTCGGCGATCACCCCGGTCAACGCCGCCTTCCACTGCTGGTCGAGCCCCTTGGCGACCTCGCGCAGCGCGGGGTCGCGCAGCGCCGCCGCCCAGCCCTCGATCCACAGCCGCCAGCCCTTGGCCTGGCCGGACGGCGCGTACCAGCGGACCGCCGCGCGCAGCCGCCGCTCCGCCGACGTGCGGCGGGAGAGCACCTTGCGCAAACGGCCGAGATCGCTCTCGGCCGCGTAGGCGAACGCCTCGGTGACGAGCTTCTCCTTGGTCGAGAAGTGATACAGCACGAGCGCGTTGCTCACCCCGAGCGCGGAGGCGACGTCGGCGATCCGAACGGCCGCGCATCCGCGCGCCTCGATCTGCTCCACCGCTGCCCGCAGCAGTTCCTCCCGTCGCTCCGCCACGCTCAACCGCACTCTCGTCACGCCGGGCAGCCTACGCCGTGTGGCCTGCGTGAACCCACGACGCGGCACTGATCGACCGTGCGCGCCGACGCCCGGTCCGGCCGCCCTCCGCCGGACGGCGACGACCGGCCCGGACACCGGCGCCGTCGGTGACATGACAGAGATCGGCCGCGTGGCGATCAGTCAGGGCCTCTGGTCGACCGGGAAAGCCCGGATCCGCTCATAATGGAACGATCCCCCGACTCTCAGGAGGTCCTGTGACCGGCACTGGCTCCGACCGTACGTTGCGGGCCCGTCTGCGCGCCCTGCGTCCGGAGGCCTTCGGCGCCGACCCGACAGGCGCGCGACTGGACCGCATCCGCCGCTCGCCGAACTTCGCGGACGGCGTCTTCCAGAACCCCGTGTCGGCCCGCCACCGACCCTCCGGTTCCACCGTCGAGTTCGCCAAGGTCTACTTCGAGAGGGAAGCCCGGGTGCACCGGGCCCCCCGAGCCCCGATCCCGGTCCACGCCACCACCCTGGCCGACCTCGCCCGGCCGCCGGCCTCCGGGCTGCGCGTCACCTGGATGGGGCACTCCAGCGTCCTCGTCGAGATCGACGGCCGCCGGGTGCTCTTCGATCCGGTCTGGGGCGAGCGTTGCTCCCCCTTCCCGTTCGTCGGGCCCAAGCGGCTCCACTCCGTTCCGGTGCCCCTCGCCGAGCTCGGGCCGGTCGACGTCGTCGTGATCTCGCACGACCACTACGACCACCTCGACCTGCCCACGATCAAGGCGCTGGCCTCGACCGACACGGTCTTCGCGGTTCCGCTGGGCGTCGGAGCCCACCTGGAGCGCTGGGGCGTGCCCGCCGCGCGCCTGCGGGAGCTGGACTGGAACGAGACCACCGACGTCGGCGAGCTGCGGCTCACCGCCACGCCCGCCCGTCACTTCTGCGGCCGGGGCCTGCGCAACCAGCAGCACACCCTCTGGGCGTCCTGGGTCGTCGCCGGACCCGAGCACCGGATCTACCACAGCGGCGACACCGGGTACTTCCCCGGCTTCGCCGAGATCGGCGCCGCGCACGGTCCCTTCGACCTGACCATGATCCAGATCGGCGCCTACTCCGAGTACTGGCCCGACATCCACATGACCCCGGCCGAGGGCATGCGGGCCCACCTCGATCTGCAGGGCGGACGTCCGCACGGTGTGCTGCTGCCGATCCACTGGGGCACCTTCAACCTGGCACTGCACGCGTGGGCGGAGCCGGGGGAGTGGACGCAGGACGCGGCCGAGGAGGCCGGCCAGGCGGTGGCGTTCCCGCGGCCGGGCGAGCCCTTCGAGCCCGCGGGGAAGTTGCCCGCGGAGCTCTGGTGGCGCGGGGTGTCCCACCCGCTCGCGCACCCGTGGAGCGGCACCCGGCGCGTCGGGACCGGGGCCGGGACGCGCAGCGGCGATCTCGACCTCGCGGGTGAACGCTGACGCCGCACGGGTAGACCGTCCGTGCGCCGCCGGACCCGCCCACGACGGGGGAACGGACCCCGGGGAGCGCCGTTCGCACGCCGCGCCATCCCGGGGCCGTGAGGTCGCGGTCCGTTCCCGGAGGGCGCGGCGGCGCCCGGCGATCCGAGCCCTCGCCCGCCCGCGAGGGGCTGTCGCGGCCGACGGTCGTCTCGTAGCGTGTCAGTCCAGGCGGGGCGCCGCGTGGACTGACACGCAGGGGTGGGTGGTGGGAGGGATGGGTGGAACCAGCGGAGCGGCACGACCGGGAACGGCGCAGCTCACCGCGCTGGAACGGACGGTGGCGACCCACCGGCTGGTGAACCTGACCGGACCTCTTGGCTCGGGCAAGACCTGGATGGCCGCCCGGCTCGGCCCCGCGGCCCGCGTCGAGCTGGACCGTCCGGGCGCGCTCGACGCGCTGGCCCGGGAACTCGGCGCACCCTCCGCCCGCCTCCTGGTGATCGACAACGCGGACCGGCGCGAGGACCTGGGATCGTTGCGCGACACCCTGGACCAGGCGGGGGACACCCGTCCGACCGTGCTGGTGCTCAGCCGCAAGCCGCTGCTGTCCGCCCCGGGCTGGGCCGGTTCCGAGGTGGTCACCGTCGCCGTGCACCCGCTGCCGGACGCGGAGGTCGGGGCACTCGCGGCGGCGGCGCGGATCGACTCCCCGGCCGGGCGCGCGCTGGTGACCTCGCTGGCCGGCGGCGTTCCGCTGCTGGCCGAGTCGGCCTGCCGCGCCCTCCACGACGGCGTTCCCCCCGATGTGCCCGGCGCCGTGGCCGACCACGTCACCGAGGACATCCTGCGCCGACTCGGCCGGGAGCTGCCCGGAATCCGTCGGCGCAACGCGCTGCGGCTGCTCGCCACGGTGGGAGCGGGCGACGAGAGGCTGCTGCGGGCCGGGCCCGAGCTCTTCACCGGACTCGCGGCACTGAGCCTGGTGCGGCGGACCGCCCTCGGCCTGGCCCTGCCTGACCCCTACCGCCAGGTCATGGAACTGGCCTACCGTTGGCGCCGCCCCGTGGAACACGGCACCCTGCGCACCCGTGCCGCCGGATACCGCGCCGCCCAGTTGCGGGCGGCGCGCACCCCCGTCGAGCGCCTCCGTCTCGTGGAGCAGGGGCTTTTCCTCGCCGGCGATCCGTCCGTCCGCCGGCTCCTGCGGCCGATGGCGCCCTCCCCGGCCTCGATCCGGCCCGCCGTCGCCGCCGACGCCGACGCCGTCGGCGCGCTCCTGCACCAGTGGGCGCTGCACAACGGCTTCGACCCACGCCGTTCCGACCGCCTGGCCGAGCGGTGGCTCGGCGAGGGCACGGCGGACTTCGTCATCGCCCGGGACGAGGAGGGGCGGCCGGTCGGGGTCGCGAACCTCACCGTGATCGAGGAGCGGACCCTCTCCGGGGCCGAGCCGTTGCTCCAGCAGCACGCGGACCGGTTCCTCGCCGGAGCCGAGCCCGCCGGCCTGTTCATCGGCGCGGCCTTCTGTCCCGACCCGGTGATCCGCGCCCAGATCCTGCGGCACACCCTGACGCTCGCCGTCCGGTACGGCCGGTCCGTCGTCTCCACCGCCAGCCCCGACTACCAGAGCCTCCTCGGCGGCCTGCGCTTCCGCCCGCACGGCGCCGTCCGTGACGACGTCTACGGAGGCGGACACCCCCCGCGCGTCTTCAGCGGTGACATGACCCCCCATGAACTCCCGGCCTGGCTGGGCAGGCTGACCGACGCCGACGCCGACGCCGACGGCACCGCGTCTGTCGCCGCCGGCCCCGATCCCCGGCTCGTCGGCCGCGCGCTGCGGCGGATCGGCGACCCGGTGGCACTGGCGCGCAGTCCGCTGCTCGCCGCACCGCACATCGCCGGTGTGGCCGGCCTGCGCGCCTGGCTCGACGACGCCGTCCGCACGCTCGCCCAGAGCCCGTCCCCCACGGAGGCCGAGGCGGGCCGGGTACTGCGGACCTACTACCTGGAGCGGTGCGCAAGCCACGACCAGGCGGCGGCCCGTCTGCACCTCAGCCGGGCCACGTACTTCCGCCGGCTGAGGCACGGACTCTCCGTCATCGGCGCCAGGTTCACCGCGGCCGGGGAATGACGGGAGTCAGGTCGTCGACTCGGCGATCAGCCAGGACGCGCCCGCGGAGTCGGCGCAGAGGTGAATCCAGATCAGCCGGTCGGCCCGACGGATGACGTATGTGCTGACCGGGTTGTTGTACATGTCCCCGAAGCCCTCGGCGTAGTCGACGCGCACCTCGCGGGGGATGGAGTCCCTGATCTCGCCCGGCATCGGCGAGTCGGTGACGCGGACCCCACCCAGCGCGGTGACCGCCGAGCCGACCGCGGCCGTCAGCTCGGGCCCGGAGAACTCCCTGCCGTTGCGTGCGTAGACCGGCGACTGGTGGACCCTGCCCTCGACCCACTCCAGACGGTCGCCCGTCCAGAACGGGACACGGCCGTGCGGGACGACAGGGATCGGCGCGTTCGGGTTCTCGAAGCCCTCCGGGATCGTGAGGTAGGGGAAGTCGCCCAGGGGTGCCTCGGAGAGGGGCACCGCCGCCGGGTCGAAGGCGGACGTGCCCGCGGACGCGTCGGGTGACGGGCTTCCCGGGTCCTCCTCCGAGAGGGCGGAGGAACGCGCGGCCGTGGACGTCGGTGAGGCCGACGCGTGGTCCGCCGTGTCTCCTCCGCCGCAGGCCGCCCCGAGCGGCAGCAGGAGGGTGATGACCGCGACGGTGCGTGCGGTCCGGGTGAATCGTTCGATGGTCAACGGTGCTCCCCCAAGGGCGATGTGCTGCTCCGGCGTCGGGTCAGCGCGGCAGATCGGACGGCAACCGGATGGGCTTGCCCCAGTTCGTGTAGTCCTGGCGTCCCGTCTCCGTACGGCCCAGAAGGGTCACGGTGGACACGGTGCGCATCGGCAGGAACCTCGTGTCGACCCAGATCTGGTAGTCGTCGTAGGCGACGTCCCCGAGCTTCGGGTGACCGGTGTAGCGAATCGTCCGGCGGCTGTTCACGGTCTCCACGGAGGAGGACGCCGGCTGCCAGTCGGAGCTGGCGAAGAACTCCTTCCGCACGCGCGGGTCGGTGAGCGCCAGGTAGGACCTGACCACGGCGTCGGCCATCGTCTCCTGCGCGGTGCCACCCGACTTGGCCTCGGTCCAGCCGCCGGGCCCCTTCAGCCAGCCCCGCTCTTCCCGGATGAGGAGTTCCCGCCCGTCCGACAGCTTCAGGTACAGCTCGAAGGGCTTGCGCATTCTCACCGGTCCGCCGGCGGAGGAGTCCGGGTACGTGGTGGTCATCCGTGCGGTCCCGGCCAGGTCGGTGGCGCTCACCAGGCACTCGGCGAACACCGCGCCCGGGACGGGGTCGCCCGGCTCGGCGAGTCGCTTCGCGCACGACTCGGACATGCCCGTCCCCGCCGCGCCGGTCTCCGTGTCCCCGCCGGGGGCGGTGGAGACCGCCCCACCCGACGGCCTCGCCGACGCGTCGGACGGCGCGCTCCCGGAGCCGCCCTCCGCGCAGCCGGTCAGTCCGGTGGCCACGACCGCGACCGCCCCGGCGAGTACGGCCAGGCGTGATCCGAGTCGTCCGCCCATGCTGCTTCCCCCTGTCATCCGTTCCCCCGTCACCTGTGTCCTGTCACCTGGTGGGCCGCACCGCGTGTTCCGTGCACGGAAGTCCGAAGGTATCCGGGCCTCGTGCCCCGGAAGTCTCAATGCCGTCTCAACCTGTGCCGTCGCCCGGCCGGGGCACGCCGGAGCGCCGCCCGGTGGGGGTCTTCGGGTGCCGCTTCCGGGCACTCCGGCGGGGTGGCGGGCGCCGTCGGCGCCTCGCGGCGACGCGAAGCCCGGAACGTCGCCGCCCGCGGTGATGCGGCCCTGCGGCTCTGTGCCGTCCAGACTGGGACGGCACAGAGCCGCAGGGCCGGTGGTCGTCAGCGCCAGGCGGGGTGGCCCTCCGAGGAGGAGGCGGGGGAGAGGGAGTACGCACCGGTGCCGTCCGCGCGGACGGCCCACACCCATGGCCGCTCGTACGGGCCGCGGACGAAGGCCAGCCAGCTGCCGTCCGGGGACCAGGCGGGGTCCATCTCGTGCGCTCCGGTCGCCACCAGCGCCCGGTCTCCGGTCCCGTCGGTACCGATCAGCCGGATGTCGCCCTGGGTGCCCTCGCCGTACTTCCCCGCCGTGTAGGCGAAGGTGCGGCCGTCCGGCGACCACACCGGGTCGAAGGCCGGGTGCGGCAGCCGGGTCAGCTGCCGGGGGGCGGAGCCCGGGGCGGCAGGGTCCACCAGGTGGATCTGCCAGCCCGCGTCGCCCGCCTGCATGCAGACGGCGATGCGGGTGCCGTCGGGTGACCAGGCGGGGTCCTCGACCCGGCCGGTGCCCGTGGTGAGCTGCCGCGCCGCACCGTCGGCGATGTCCACCACGAACAGCTGCTGGACGCCCTTCGCGGTCCGGAGCACGGCGAGCCGGGTCCCGTCGGGCGACCAGGACACCCGTCCCCCGGCGATGGACGCGAGGCGCCGGGAGTTCGAGCCGTCGGCGTCTGCCAGCCATACCGACGCGCCGTCCTCGGCGACCCGGGTGTAGGCGAACGAGCGGTGGTCCGGCGACCACTGGGGAAGCATGACGCAGGGATCCCCGGTGATCAGCCGGACGGGAGTGGCGTTGCCGGGGTCGCGACGCGCGATCGACCCGTGGCAGCTCTTCGGCCAGCCCGGCTCGGTGTCCTCGCGGATCAGTACCGGGCCGGTGGGGAAGGGAGCCGGACCGGTGGCCGTCGGAGTGACCGGGCCGTCGGCCCCCTTCCTGTCGCCGGTGGAGATCCCCGACCAGGGGTGCCACAGCGACAGGCCGACCGCCGACAGCGAGAGCACCACGGCGGCGGCGACCAGCGCGGGCGTCCGCCGCGGCGTGCCCGTTCCCGGCCCGCCGAACGCACCCGGTCCGCCCCCCGCGCCGGGCGCCGCGGAGTCCGCTCCTCGCCCGCCCGGCGGCGTGGTGTCCGCCTGCGTGCCGGGCCGCCCGTCGGGCGCCGCCGTCACCGTCGGGGAGCCGTGCCGTCCCTCCGGGCCCGGAGGGACGGGCGGTGCCGCCCCGGCGGGGGCGGTCGCGGGCGGAACCGGGGTGGGCGTGGTGGCCCCGGCCGGGGGTCGTGCGTCCCGGCCGCTCGGCCGGTCCGCGGCGCGCGGGTCCACCGTCCGCGGGTCGATCGTCCGGGGGCCGGCGTTCCACGGCGCGGTGCCGCGCGGGTCCGGCGTCGCCGCGTCGGCCGGCCCGGCACCGTCCTGTCCGGGGTCCCTTGGGTGAGGTGTCCCCGAAGGCGGCGCTTCCGCTGCCGGAGACCCGGTGCGGAACGCCGGAGCCCGTTCCGTCCCCGCCGTGGGCGACCGGTCCCGGACGCCGCGGGGAAGCAGGACCGTCGCCGCCTCCGGCAGCCAGTCGTCCCCCTCCGGATGGCGGACCGCCAGCCGACGCAGGAAGTCGCCGGGTGAGGGGCGGCCCGCCGGGTCCTTCGACAGGCACTCGGCGACCAGCGTCCGCAGCCCGTCCGGCACCGCGGTCAGGTCCGGCTCCTCGTGCACGATCTTGTAGTGGCGGGCCATCGACGGACCGTCGCCGAAGGGCGAGCCGCCCGCCGCCTGGGTGAGCACCACGCCCAGCGCGAAGACGTCCACGGCGGGCGTCACGATGCCCCGCGTCAGCTGCTCGGGAGCGAGGAAGCCGGGGGTGCCCACCTGGAAGCCGGTCTGGGTCAGCACCGTGCCGTCCAGGGCCCGCGCGATGCCGAAGTCGATCACCCGCGGCCCGTCCTCCGCGACGATGATGTTCGCCGGTTTGAGGTCCCGGTGGACGACCCCCGCCCGGTGGATCGACTCCAGGGCCTCCGCGAGCCCGGCGGCCAGCACCGTGAGCGTGTCGGCCGGCAGGGCTCCCACCCGGTCCAGGACGGCGGCCAGCGTCGGTCCGGGTACGAACGCCGTCACCAGCCAGGCGGGGTCCCCGTCCGGGTCGGCGTCGACGACCGGTGCGGTGTGGAAGCCGCTCACCCGGCGCGCCGCCGCCACCTCGTCGGCGAACCGGCGCCGGAATCCGGGTTCGGTGCTCAGCTCGGGTCGTACGACCTTCACCGCTACGGCGCGGCCGGAGGGGGAGCGGCCCAGGTAGACCACACCCATGCCGCCCTGGCCCAGTCGGTGGGTCAGGTGGTAGCGGCCGTCGCCGACCGAGGCGGGATCGCCCGGTATCAGTGGCTTCATGGAAGTGCATCCCCGTTCCGCACCGTGCGTGGGTGCTTGCATGTCATTACCGGCCACGGCGTCGGACAGTCAAGCCGGGCCCGGTGTCGCCCCGGCCGCCCGGCGCCCGCGCCGGGGCGAAACGGGACGACGTGCCACGCACTGGGTCGTGAGGGTCCGAACCGTTACGGACGGTCACGGCCCCTTCGCAAGGGTGACGATGCGAACCGTCGCACGGCGGGCGCGGGGCGGTGCGGACGGCCGCACTCCGAAGGAAGAGGAGGGAGGGGAGCGTGGCGGAGGCGTCGCCGGTTCCGGACGGCTGTGGGCCGCGACGCGGAAGGGTGTGGGTCGATTCCGGTCACGGCGTGATTCCGTGACGCGCGCGGGTGTGCGGGCGCCTGGCCGCTCCTCCGCTCAGCGATCCCCTCGCCGTTGCGTCGAGAACCGGCCGAATGTTCTCGGCCTGTCACGCGAAGGCCGATACCAGAGCGGGGCGTTCTACGGGTAAGTTTGCCAACTGCGCACCCCACCCGAACGGTTGACGACTACAGTGGGTACTTGGTGATCATCGGTAGGCTCATCGCACCCATGTCAGTACGCCCCCCGTCGTCCCCCCGTAGTTACGCCGATACCCGGGCACGTACCAAGGACACTCATGTCTCAACTTCGCGCACCTGCCACGCGGTCCGACCGCCGCGAGGGCGGGCGCCACGGCCGGTCGGGCGCCCGTCCCGCTCCCGGTGCGGGGGCTCCCGACCCCGCACAGCGTTCCGCCCCCCATCCCGCGGAAGCCCGTATCCGCCCCCAACTCCTGCGCACCTCGGTCCTTCCCGCCGTCGCCGTCGCACTCGGCGGAGCGGCCGCGGTCCTCTTCACCCTCCGCTCCACCGGAGCGAGTCCGTCGCCCGGCCTCTGGGCCGCGCTGACGGGAGCCGCGGCCCTCACGGTCGCCTCCGTGACCGCGGCGGCGCTCGGCGCCGACCGGGCCGCCAAGTCCGTACTGGACCGCTGCAACGCCCTGCGCCGCTCCAGCGCCCGAGGGCAGAGCGAACTGCGCGCGGTCGTCGAGCAACTGCGCCGCGGGGAGGGCCCGCCGGCCCGCCCGGCCCCGCCGTCCGGTGCCGCCTCCGGTGATGAGTTCGACCTACTCGCACAGGAGCTCGGCCGGTCCCACGAGGCCGCCGTCGCCGCCGTGGTGCAGGCGTCCCGCCTGTCCAGCAGCGTCGGCAACGAACAGAAGGTCGAGGTCTTCGTCAACCTCGCCCGGCGCCTCCAGTCCCTTGTTCACCGCGAGATCCAGCTCCTGGACGAGCTGGAGAACGAGGTCGAGGACCCCGAACTCCTCAAGGGCCTCTTCCACGTCGACCACCTCGCGACCCGCATCCGCCGGCACGCCGAGAACCTCGCCGTGCTCGGCGGCGCCATCTCCCGGCGTCAGTGGTCGAATCCGGTCACCATGACGGAGGTGCTGCGCTCCTCGATCGCCGAGGTCGAGCAGTACCCGCGCGTCAAGCTGGTGCCACCGATCGACGGCACGCTCCGCGGCCACGCCGTCGCCGACGTCATCCACCTGCTCGCCGAACTGGTCGAGAACGCCACACTGTTCTCCGCCCCGCACACCACCGTGCTGATGCGGGCCCAGTACGTCACCGCCGGGCTCGCCATCGAGGTCGAGGACCGCGGCCTGGGCATGCCGGTCACCGAGCAGAACAAGATGAACGCGCTGCTCGCCGACCCCGACCAGGTCAACGTGGCCCACCTGCTCCAGGACGGCCGCATCGGCCTCTTCGTGGTCTCCGCCCTCGCGCGGCGCCACGGCATCGCCGTCCGGCTCCAGTCGAACATCTACGGCGGCGTCCAGGCCGTCCTCGTCCTGCCGCAGGGGCTGCTCGGCTCCGAGCCGGACCGGCTCCCCCAGAGCGAACCCCAGACCGGTGCCGCGGCCCAGGCCCAGGCCCAGTCGCAGGCGCAGGTTCCCCCGGTCGCCGCCGAAGCGGCCGTCCCCGCCGTGCCGCCCGCGCGGCCCGCACCCGAGGCCGTACCGTCGCCCCGGCACACACCGAACGCGGCGCCCCCGGCCGCGCCGTCCCCGTACGGGGACGGCGCACCGCGCACTCCGGCACCGGAGCGGCCCGCCGCCCACGTGCCGCAGACCTACACCACCTCGCCCCCCGGATTCCAGCCGAGGCCGGCGAACGACAACCCCGGGACCCGGCCCCCCACGTACGACGCCGGCCCCCTCCCCGTACGGGGCGAGCACACCGCACACGTCCGTAGCGGTGCCGGACCCGGGTCCCCGAAGACCCAGGCGGCGCCCCCGGCCCCCCGCCGTCAGGCACCGGGCCGCCCCCTGCTCCCGAAGCGGCGCGCCCAGGAGCACCTCGTCCCGCAGCTACGTGACGAGCCCCCGGCCCGCGCACCCGAGGAACACACCCTGCACGACCCCGGCCTGATGGCCGCCTTCCAGCGAGGCATCGGACTGGCGGAATCCCAGTCCGCGGCCCATGAATCCCAGCGTCCCGGCGACGCGCACAAGGAGTAGATGCACCATGGCGAGCAATGCGCCGACCGGCCATTCCTCGGATCTCGACTGGCTGCTGACCGGCTTGGTCCAGCGGGTCCCCTACACCCGCAACGCGGTTCTGCTCTCCTCCGACGGCCTGGTCAAATCGGTCCACGGCCTCGACACCGACGCAGCCGACCACATGGCGGCGCTCGCCTCCGGGCTGTACTCGCTCGGACGCAGCGCCGGCGCGCGGTTCGGCGACGGCGGCGAGGTCCGGCAGGTGGTCGTCGAACTCGACTCCACCCTGCTCTTCGTCTCGACCGCCGGCTCGGGCACCTGCCTGGCCGTGCTCGCCGGGCGTGAGGCGGACGCCGCCGTCCTCGGCTACGAGATGGCCATGCTCGTCAAGAGCGTCCGGCCGTACCTGGCGACACCGGCCAGACAGGCCGCCGGCGCGGCGGGCAGCACGGGGCGGTGAGCGTGACGTCCCAGGAGGGGCCCTGGCTCGACGACGCGGCGGGGCGGCTTATCCGTCCCTACACCGTGAGCGGTGGCCGGACCAAACCCACCACCGCGCTGGACCTCCTGTCGATGGTGATGGCCACGGGTTCCTCTCCGCAGGGCCACATGGGCCCCGAGCACAGTCTCGCTCTCGGGCTGTGCGACGGGCCCACCTCGGTGGCGGAGATCGCGGCGCACTTACGGCTCCCGGCCGTCGTCACCAAGGTCCTCCTCTCCGACCTCGTGGACTGCGGGGCGCTCACCGCCCGGGCGCCCCGCTTCCACACCAACCCAACCGACCGTTCCCTGCTGGAGGCAGTGCTCGATGGCCTACGACAACGGCTCTGAGCGCCACGACGGTCTCGCGGCCGACCCCTTCCCCACCGCACTGAAGATCCTGGTGGCGGGCGGCTTCGGCGTGGGCAAGACGACCTTCGTGGGCGCGGTCAGCGAGATCGAACCGCTGAGTACCGAAGAGCTGCTGACCCAGGTCAGCGCGGCCACCGACAGCCTGGTAGGCGTGGAGGGCAAGACCACGACCACCGTCGCGATGGACTTCGGGCGCATCACCCTCGACGACCGGAACGTGCTCTACCTGTTCGGTACTCCTGGGCAGGAACGCTTCTGGTTCATGTGGGACGAACTCTCCGAGGGTGCCCTCGGGGCGGTCGTCCTGGCCGACACCCGCCGCCTGGAGGACTGCTTCTCGGCGGTCGACTTCTTCGAGCGGCGGGGCATCGGGTTCGTCGTGGCGGTCAACGAGTTCGACGGCGCGTACCGATACGAGCCGGACGAGGTCCGGTCCGCGCTCGACCTGAGACCCGAGGTGCCGGTCGTCCTGTGCGACGCCCGGATATCCAGCGCCGGCATCCGTACCCTCCTCACCCTCGTCCAGCATCTGCTCACCACCACCCCGGCCACCGTGCCGAGCTACGGAGCCACGACATGACCTACGACCCGACCGGTCATCTGCTGCTGACCCCCGTCGACCGGGAGGCGCCCGTCCGTGTGCAGCGGCTGCGCGAACTGGGTCTGGGGGAGCGGCCGGAGCAGGCATTCGACGATTTCGCCCACCGGCTCGCGGACGTGACCGGCGCCCCCTATTCCATGGTCAACTTCATCGACGAGCACCAGCAGTTCTTCGCAGGGCTGCACACCCCGGCCGGTACCCACTCGGGCAGTGACCTGGGTGCGGCGGCTGCCGGCGGCAACGTGGGCCGGTTCATGGCACGCGACCACGGCTACTGCCCGCACGTGGTGGTGCGACGCAAGGCCCTGGTCCTGGAGGACGTCTGCGACTACCCGCGTTTCGCGGGGAATCCGGTCGTCGACGAGATCGGCATCCGCTCCTACATGGGCGCGCCGCTGATCGACCGCACAGGCGTGGCACTCGGCACGATCTGCGTGGTCGACACGGACGTCCGGCCGTGGGGCCGGGCCGGTCTCGAGACGATCAAGACGCTGGCCGCGGAGCTGGTGGAGCAGATCCACCGCCGTGAGGACGGACTGCTCTGAGGGACTTACGCACCCCGGCACGAGAGCGGCGCCCCGGAACGGCTTCGGCCGGGCCGGGGCGCGTGTGCGTGGGGACCCGGGGGAGGGGGGAGGAGGTACGCGATCCTTGCGATCAGGCGTGGGCCGGCTCCCTTCGTACCAGGTCGGAGAGCCGCTCGGACCAGCTGCCCTTGGCGGTGCCCAGGGCCACCTCGGCGAGGCGCAGCAGCTGGATGTCGGAGGTGCCGGCCGGGGCGAAGATGTGGTGGGCGTCCCGCAGGTAGCGCTCGATCGGGCGGTCCGTGAAGAGCCCGGCGGCGGCGTGGACCTCCATCGCGTTGCGACCCGAGTCGAGGGCCGACTCGACGTTCACGAGCTTGGCGTTCATCAGCTCGGCGTCGCAGGACACGCCCTGGTCGAGCAGGTGGACCGCGTGGTAGGCGGTGAGCCGCGCGGTCATCAGGCGGGACTGCATCTGGCCCAGCTTCAGCTTCACGGTGGGCAGTTCGTGGAGCGGGTTCCCGTAGCGGTGCCGTTCGGTGGCGAACTGCGTGGTCTCCTCCATGATCGCCTGGTGGATGCCGAGGGAGACGGCCGTCAGATTGGCCCGTCCGTACAGCACGCTCGACGAGTACGCGACGGCGAGGCCCTCGCCTTCGTCGCCGAGCCGGTTGGCTGCGGGGACACGGCAGTTCTCGAAGATCAGCTCGCCGAAGCTGAAGCCGTGCAGGCCCATGGCCTGCTGCTGGGGGCCGGTACGGAAGCCGGGACGGTCCGACTCGACCAGGAAGGCCGTCAGGCCCTTGGAGCCGGGGCCCGTCCGCACCACCACGCCGTGGAGATCGCCGACGTGGCTGTTGCCGACGAAGACCTTGCTGCCGTTGAGGACGTAGTCGTCCCCGTCGCGGACCGCGCTCGCCGTCATCCCGAGGACGTGACCGCCCGAGCCGGGTTCGGTGACGGCGATGGTCGGCAGGCACGCGCCCGCGGCGATGGCGGGAAGCCACGTCTTGCGCTGCTCGTCGCTGCCGAAGTGGACGATCTTGGCGGTGCCGAGCTGGGATGCCTGGACCATGGCGCCCATCGCACCGCTGACCCGGGAGAGCTCCTCGATGATGATGGTCTTGGCCAGATGGCCGGCCGCCATGCCGCCGTACTCGTGGCCGATTGTCGCTCCCAGCCAGCCCTGTTCGGCGATCAGCCGCGACAGTTCGTGATGGACGGAACGTGCCGCCTCCATCTCGGGTATGCGTGGCCGAACCTCACGCTCCGCGAAGTCCCGGACGCTCGACCGCAGCTGATGATGCAGTCGGCTGGTGAAGTAGCCGTCCATACGAGTCCTCCCTGCGAAACGCCTGTTCGCGTGATTGTTCGAACAGGTGGTGCATCGGCAGTGACCCCGTCCCGAACAGGCCGACCACCACATGGTGTTGATCTTTCGAGACCGGAGCAATATCGCCACGGACTTTGTCCGAAACAGGACTGATTGACGTTTGGAACCGACTGTGTTTCGCATGGTCTTGGCCTAGTCGGTCCGGCGAACGGGACATTCCCCTTGGGCGCGTTTCTGCCACCTGTCCTTGGCGATCAGTGCGCGGAAGTATGCCGATCAGGACGGATGATTCACTACATCAGTCACTTCTTCATCAAAGATTCGGCATGCCGGAGTTGATGCCGTGCCCTGCGAAGGCCGCGACGACGGGCCTCCCGGGCCCGCGCGGCCTTCGGTCCGGCAGCGGGACCGGCGCAGGAGGGTGCGCGGGAGCGCGAGGAGCGCTACGGGGAGTGAGTGGCGTGCGGCCCGTCGTGTCCGCCGCGGCGCGCGCCTGGCTCCGCCGTCGAGCGGGAGCTGCCCTCCGCGGCGCCGGCGGTGCCGCAGCCGGACCGGGGCGGGGGCCGACGGCGTACCGGGGCGGTGGCGCTGCTCTCTCCCCGGGTCCGGGGCTGGTCACTGGCCGAGGAAGGCCGTGATCCGCCCCCTCAGCCCGGCCGCGTCCAGCCCCTGGCCGGCCAGGTGCTCCTCGACGCTCCCGTACCTGCGCAGCTCGCGCCGCGCGACGCCCAGGCCGAGCACGCGGTGGGGCAGGTCCATCAGTGCGTCGTCGGCCGCGGACGTGGACGTGCCGGCGAGGTACGGCTCGACCAGGACGACGTCCGGGCGGGAGACGTCCACGGCCCGGCGCAGACCGTCGGCGTCGAAGGGACGGATCGTGGCCGTGTAGAGGACGGTCACATCGAGGCCCTCGGTGGCCGCGAGGACGTCGTCCAGCATCGGACCGACCGCGACGACCACGCCGTCCCGGCCCGCACGGACCGAGGTGAAGCCACCGGTGGCGGTTCGGGACGCGGCGTTGGACTGGGTCGAGAGCCGGACATAGACGAGGTCGTCGCCCCGGACGGCCCGGCGCACCAGCTCCTCCGCCTCGTCCGGATGGCCGGGCACGTGGACCGTCCAGCCGTCGAGGGTGTCGAGCAGGGCCACGTCACCGGGAGACATATGGGTGAACCCGCCGGCCGGCCAGTCGTACGAGGCGCCGGCGCTGACCAGGACCCCGGCAACACCCTGGTGGCCGAAATCCAGCTTCAGCTGCTCGAAGGGACGCTCCACGAGGAAGCTCGCGAAGGTGTGCAGCAACGGACGCATGCCGGTCAGGGCGAGTCCGCCGCCCGCGCCGACCAGCAGCTGCTCGCGGATCCCCACGTTGATCACCCGGTCAGGGTGTCGTCGTTCGGCCTCCCGGAAACCGTCCCGGCTGATCTCGGCGAGGACGACGGCGAGGCGAGGGTCCTCGTCGAGCAGTCGGCTGGTGGTGGAGACGAAACGGTCGCGCATGGTGTCCACGGAAAGGTGCTCCTCGGTCCGGTACGGTGGGGTTCAGGCGTGCTTGGGCTCGACACGGGCCACGACGACCCGCGGTCGCCCGGGGTGCGGCGCGGTGTAGGCGGCGTGCAGCGCCTCGTGATCACGGCCGTCGACGGTCTGCGTGGACCATCCGGCGGCCTCGAAACGCGACGCGATCCCGCCGGGCCGGCCGTATGTGGCGGAACCGTTGTCGATCACCACGGTGTGCAGCTGCTCCAGGCCGGCGGGGCCGGCGTAGGCGAGCGCCTCGTGGTTGCTGCCCTCGTCCAGTTCGGCGTCGCCGATCAACACCCATACCCGAGGCTCGGACAGGCCCTGTGCCCGGAGCCCCAGCACGCTCCCCACCGCCAGGGGCAGCCCGTGCCCCAGCGACCCGCTGCCGATCTCCGCGCCCGGCACGAGCGTCCGGTCCGGGTGGTGCCCGAGCGGCGAGTCGTACGACCCGAAGCCGGCGAGGAGCTCCTCCGGGAAGAACCCCTTCGCCGCGAGGACGGCGTAGTAAGCCATGGGTCCGTGGCCCTTGGACAGCAGGAAGCGGTCTCGCCCCGGGTCCCCGATGTTCTCCGGCGTGACCCGCAGCACCCGGTCGTACAGCACCCACAGCGCGTCGAGCGTGGACGTGGCGGCCGGCGAGTGCTTCTCGTCGCCGGTCATGAGGGCCATCAGCCGGTTCAGCCGGTCGAGGCCGGCCCGGGAGTCGTGGCGGACCCGCGGGGTCCGCGGTGCGTGCGAGGCGAGGGTGTCGACCGTGTTCGTCATGGCAGCCACCGTGCTACCTCAAGTGGACTTGAGGTCAAGCCCGGGAAGTGGTTCGTGAGCACCGGGGGAAGTGCGGTATTGTTCTCATGCGCGTTCGGCCAGGGGAAACCCCAGGTCAGACGGGCATCGGGACGTGGCGCAGCTTGGTAGCGCACTTGACTGGGGGTCAAGGGGTCGCAGGTTCAAATCCTGTCGTCCCGACTCGAAAGAGTCGCAGGTCAGAGGCCGTTTTGGAGCAATCCAAAACGGCCTCTTGATCGTTTTTGGGGACCAGTTGGGGACCAGGGCGGTCAGTGCGGGTCAGATTGCGGTGACGGCCGTGACTGGCAGCGAACGAGGTGCACGGAGCACCATGAGGTGCGCAGACAGCGCGGCACCAGCTGCGGTGATCTGGCCGGCGTCGGGGTGCAGGTAGCGCTGAGTGGTGGTCAGCGAGCCGTGCCCGGCGATCTTGCGCAGGACGTGGAGCGGCACGCCGGCGTCGGCGAACCAGGTCAGTCCGGTGTGGCGCAGGTCGTGCCGTCGGAGGTGTTCGAAGCCGAGTTCCGTGACGACGTCGTCCCAGTGAGTGGCGTCGCGCAGGACCGCGGTGGAGATGCGACCGCCACGCGGTCCGAAGAAGATCCGGGCATCGGGGTCATTGCCGACGGCCAGCAGCCGCTGGGCGACCATCGGCCGTACTTCTTCGATGAGGGGTACCTTGCGGGCGCGCTTTCCCTTGGTGGCCTTGTCGACGAGACCGCCTTGGGCGGGGGTGGTCTGCCGTCGTACGGTCCAGATCCAGTTGTCGGTGTCGATGTCCTTGACGCGGACTCCGGAGACCTCGCCGATGCGGGCTGCTGTCGATGCGGCGAAGGTGACCACGTCGCCCCAGCCCTGGTATTGGCCGTATGAGCGAGCGACCAGGGCCTTGGCGAGGGCCCGGAGGGTCTCCCAGTCCGGCAGGGCAAGCGCACGCGGGTCGTTCAGTTCGTCCTCGACCTGCTGGTACTGGCGCTGCCAGCCGCTGACCCGGGCGGGGTTGACCTTGATGAGCCCGTCGCGAACGGCCTGCTCCATGACGCGAACGAGGACGGCGATGGTGTTCTTCACGGTGGAGCGGCTGTATTCGTCAGCGATCCACCGGTAGACGGTGCGGTCCACTGCACCGTTGGTGATCATTCGAACCGGCAGGTGCCCGAGGGAGGGCACTACGCGCAGACGCCAACCGGCCATATAGGGGTCGAGTGTCTTGAGTTCCAGCCCTCGAAGCGCGAGGTCCATGTTTGCGGTGCCGTAGTCGGCCAGCGGCATGGTGGCAAGCGACGGGTTGATGCCGGCCTGGGCGGCCTCGACCAGGGCAGAGATCCACTCCTGGGCTTCATCCTCGGTCTCCTTGGCCTCAGAGACGGACTTGCGGGACTTGGTCTCGGGGTCCCACCAGCGCACGCGTGCCCGGTAGGGCGAAGGGCGATTCGGCCGGTACTCGACATCAGCGGTGAGACGGACCCCGATCGGAACGGCTTCGACAGCGGCGGTGGGTGTCGCTATCGCCATGTCAGGCCGCCTGTTCAGGGTCGACGCGGCGACTGCGCAGCCAGTGCTCGACGTCGATCGCGCTGTAGAGGGTGACGCGATCGGACACAGGGACGAACGGCGGCCCCTGCAGGGGGCGGGCGGTGCGCCAGCGACGGAGTGTGGAGGGATCGACGTTCAAGATGCCTGCGAGTTCATCGGTCGTTAGCCATTTGCCGGTGACCAGATCGGGGGAAACGTTTCGTCCGCTCTTCGCGGATTCCTGGGATGACATGGGGTCCTTGCGATGGCGTAGAACGCCGATCGGGCGAGTCGGTGCAAGAGACAGGTCGGTCACGCTCCCCTGTGTGGAGGAATGGTGGGACGACGACCATAGGGGGAACGTTTGAAAAGTCCAGCGAAAGACCGCCGGATTCGCACACGGAGAACAACTCCGCTGGTGGGTGCGGCTGGCTGAGGGTCCATCCGAGGCAGCGGTTTGCTCTCGAGGGCCGCGGCTCACTGAGTGATCAATGCGCCTAGCCCGAGACGATTCCGCCCCGAGGTGGAAGGCGCGTGGCATCCCCGTTCGGGCTGTGGGGCGGTGGTTGGCTTCCGGAACGAGTCTTGGGCGCCGTGGCGCTCCCGGAGCAGGGCGGCGCTAGGGATTATGGGATCGAAGCTGTGCCATCGGACGACAGGTATTGAGCCGAAACTGATGGGTTTCCTACTGGATCGTGTAGCGGACGTGGCGGCCGTGGAAGTAGCCGGACACGATGTGGGGTTGGCGCTGTCGGCGGTGTAGGAAGCGGCGGGTTTCGCGGGCGAGGTCGTCGGTCGAGGTGGCGCGGGCCGCGTGGATGTGGTGTTTGAGGTCGGCGTTCAGCAGCGCGTCGGGGTTGAGTTCAGGGCTGTAGCCGGGCATCAGGTGCAGCTCGATCCGCTCGGCGTTCTCGACGAGCCACTCCTTGACGGCCTTGCTGCGATGGACCGGGTGCCGGTCGACGATGACATGAACCTTGCGGCGGGCCTGCGCGGCGAGGCGGTCGAGGAACGCGCAGAACACCTTCGCGGTGAACTTGCCGGGGAAGACGGTGAACCACAGCGCGCCCCGCGAAGCGACCGCGGACATGATGTTGACCCTGAAGCGGCGGCCGTTGACCCGCACGATCGGGGTGTGCCCGGCGGGGGCCCAGGAGCGTCCGGGCGGAGCGGTGTCGGACCGCAGGCCGCACTGGTCGGCCCAGACCAGCTCGGCCTTCTCCCGTCGGGCCCGTGCGGCGATCGCCGGGTACTCCTCCTCCAGCCAGGCCCGCACCTGTGCGGGCTGCTGCCGGTAGGAGCGGCGGGCGGGACGCTGCGGCGTGAAGCCATGCCGACGCAGCCATTTGCCCACCCCCTGTTCCGTCATCGACACCCCACACACCAGCCGGATCAAGGCTCTCGTCGAGGCACGGGTCCACATCACCCCGCTCTGCCCCAGGTCGGCCGGGGTGTAGTCCCGCATCGCCCGCAACACCGCACCGCGTGCGCAGCTATCGAGCAACTCGCCTTTCCCCGCCCGCGATTCACGCTCCGCCGCCAGCAGCGCTGGCCTGCCACCAGCCTTGAAGGCCCGCCACCAGGTGCCCACCGACCTTTCGGACACGCCGAACATCTCCGCGGCCCGGCCGTACGTCGCCACCCGCCCCGACTCCAGCGCCGCAACCACCCGCAGCCGAAGATCCTCCTGCGCATCCGGCGACAGCCGACGCATATCCCCACCCTCGATCACACCCGATCAACGACCAGGCAACCGATGAGTTTCGGCTCAATACCTTTCGACTCGAGTGCAGGGAAGCGGCGGTGGAGTTTCGATCATCTACACGATCCCCGGTTTCGGAAACCGGGGATTTGCAGCTATATTCCGCCGTGCATCGGCCGCATAGTCGGGTGAAGGAGCCCGGCTTCCGCGGCTGCCCCTTCACCAACGCCGCGGCGGAGTACCCCCACCACGAGGAATCCGGGCGCCCATCGCCGATGACCGTGCCTGACTGCCCGCCCTTTTCACACGCCTCTTGGCGCCGCTCGGCGCTGACACGGACAGCGGACTCGTCGCAGCCCTTGTACGGCTCTGCGACGGGGCCCGTCACCGCCGCGCACCTCGACCGGACCCCGGACAGCGCCCTGACCGCCCGCGCGACCGCCGAGCTCCTCCTGACGGCTCGGCTCCCGGGGAACCGGTAGCCGACACGCACCGGATCGGCCCAAGCGCCAGCCCACCGGCGGGTATGCGACGACGCCGACCTCTTCACCCCGATAACCGTCGGGTCGGGCGCGGCTCGCCTCAAGGCAAGTGTCTTCTGCGCTCAGCCGGGCTTTGGGTAGCCTGCGGGTGAGATGCCGTCCAGCGTTACGACGCCGCTTCCGGACCACGCCACCTGCGGGTGGCGCGAACTCCAGCAGCACAGGCCGGCAGACGTACCGCATCGACACCCTCCCCGGCGAGGTCCATGCGGACCGGGGTCGCGTCCTCGGAGCGGTGTAAAAGCTCGACGAGGGGTTTCGTGGTGGTCGATGTTACGCGGCCTTGGTGAGGGACACGCGGGCCGGTGCTGCGAGGTGGATCACTTCTGCTTCGGCGGGGTGGAGCAGGCCGCGGCGCATGCGTTCGAGCTGGCGTGCGGTGGCGGGGGTGGTGGTGAAGCCGCGCCAGCCGGTGGCGGCGCGGTCGAGGACGGCGAAGGCGAGGGAGACGCAGCTGGTCTCGCCGGGGAAGCGGCCGATGACCTTGACCCGTCGGCGGGTCTCGCCGAAGGTCCGCTCGATGAAGTTGGAGTGGCGGATCCGCTTGTGGTGTTCGACGGGGAAGCGAAGGTAGGCGGTGAGTGAACTCCGGTCCGTGAGAAGGGATTTGACGGCTGCGGGGTAAGCCTTCCCCCACTTCGTGGCGAAGTCGTCGATGCGGCGCTGGACGGCGTCGACCAGTTGCTGGCCGGGCGGGATCCCGAGTGTGGCGGTGTCGAAGATCTCCCAGAAGTCCTTCTTGACCGCTTCCAGGTCGTGGCGGCTGACCTTGGAGGTGACGTTGCGGCATTTGTGGATCAGGCATCGCTGGCGCAGGCTGCGGCCCAGGACGAGCTCGCTGGCGGAGATCAGTCCAGCGCCGCCGTCGGATATCACCAGCAGCGGCGGCGTGAGCCCGCGCTCGAGCAGGCCGGTCAGGAAGTCGGCCCAGGCGTCGTGGGACTCCGAGCCGGCGGCTTCCAGGCCGAGGAAGACGGGCTTGCCGTCGGTGTCGATGCCCCACGCGGCGAGGACCGGTTCGGCGGGGGCGTTCGGGTGCATCCGGAAATGGGAGGCGTCGATGAACAGGTAGTCCAGCGTGACGTGGGACAGGTCTCGCTGACGCCAACTGTCGTAGTCCGTACGGATGTTCTGGCAGATATTGGAGACCGTCGACTTCGACAGCGCGGCGTCTGAGCCCAATGCTTCGGCGAGGGTGTTCTCCACGTCGCGGGTGGACAGGCCCCGCACGAACGAGGCGATGACGAGGGATTCCAGCGCGTTCGTCCGCGTCACCGTGGCCCCGAACAGGCGCGAGGCGAACTTCTCCGTGGTCCCGCGCAGCTTCGGCTTCTTGATCTTCACCGGCCCAGACGTCGTCTTGACAGTCACCTCGCGGTGACCGTTTCGGTGGCCGGCCCGCGCAGCGGGCACCGGCCGGGCGTCCGCCGCCGGGGCCTGGTCCTGACCCTGGACCGCGTCGGCGCGCTGGTAGCGGGCGCGGCCCAGGAACTCGTCAACCTCGGCCTCGAGCGCGGACTGGATGATCAGACGGGCACCGAGGCGGGCGACGTCCTCGAGGCAGTCGGCCAGCGGCCGGCCCTCGGCGAACACGGCGTCGATCTCGCCGCGGATGGTCTCGGTCGGGGATACTCGATGGTGCACGAGCGTGGGTCCTTCCGTACGAACTTTGGTCGGTTCAGTACGAAACCTACGCTCGTCGCCTTTTACACCACTTTCTGGACGCGACCCGGACCGGAGCCCCGATGGGCCTCCGGGGCCCGTTCGTCAGCTTGCGGGGTACACCCCGTGATCGGTGGTGGCCCCATCAGGGCGACGCCACTGCTCCGGACCGGTGACGCAGCCGCCGCCACGCGTCCCGTGCGCGTCATCGTGGGGCGCAGCCGAGTCGGCCGACCCTTCGGGAGCGCTCCATCATGGCGTACGAGCTGATCACCTTCGAGTTCCAAACCGAACTCCACGCCCGCTGGGCGATCTTCTTCTCAGACATGGGGATCCCATGGACCTACGAACCTGCCGCGTTCACCACGGCGAGGGGTGTGACCTTCACCCCGACTTTCTGGTTGCCTCGTGAGTGCTTCTGGTTCCACGCTCAGGAATCCGGAGTAGAGGACCCCTCCTGGTGGGGGGACTTCGCAGCGGCCGTCGCAGGGCCCGGCCACTCGGCGTACCCCGAGGACGACATCGCCTCAGACGACGAGGTGGCCCTCGACGAGGAGTGGCAGGGCCGAGCGTTCCTGGCCACCGGGCCCATTCCGGAGTGGATCTGCTTCGGAGACAGCCTCGCCGAGGGGCCGTGGCGAAACCACGAGACCTGCGGGATGGAAACCTACGCCGATGCCCTGTACCAGTGGACGCTCTGCCCCCAATGCGGCCTGTTCGGCGCGGAGTACTGCGGCTACGCCGACCGACTTCCCTGTGCATGCGCGGGACGCCAGGAAAGCCTGGGAGGCGCAAGCGCCCGCCAGCTACTCCAGGCCTACCGGGAAGCGCGCCATGAAGGGCTGACAACCCACGGGGGTCGCGTGTCCTTCACCGGCCTCTCCCCGCAGACCGGCGCAGCCGAGGCGAACCGGCTCTGCGTGAGATCCTGCCGCTCGATCGGCGACCAACTCCGTGAGGCGGGAGCCGGCGCCTACACCGAGGAACACGCCGACATGCTGTGCGAAGCGTGCCCCGGATTCGTCTGCTCCCTGTGCAGCCAGCGCCCGGCGGCATCGGCCGGCATCCCCTGTTGGGTCTGCCAGGCCGTACCGGTACTGACGCAGAGCCGCGCCCGCCGCCTGCTCAACGATCTCGCCGCCGAGGTCGGCAGGAAACTCAAGCAGCCGCTCCGCGTCATCCACCCCGTCATCAACGACGCCATGGGCATTCGCTACCGGGACCAAGAGGGTGTCTCACGTGGTGAGTTTCGCGAGCTTCTTGTAGCAGGTCAGGGCGGCGGCCAGGCCGAGGAAGGCGAGGAAGTGGGAGCCCTTTCGCTCGTATCGGACGGTGAGGCGGCGGTAGCCGAAGAGCCAGGCGATCGACCTCTCGATCTTCCAACGGTGTCGGCCGAGCCGCTCGCTCGACTCGATGCCCGGGCGGGCGATACGCGGGATGATTCCGCGTTCGCGCAGCCAGGCCAGGTGGTGGGCGGAGAAGTATGCCTTGTCCGCGCGGAGCTTGACCGGCCTGCGCCGGCGTGGCCCGCGGCGGGAGCGGATGGCGGGTATGCCTCGGATCAGCGGCTTGAGGGCCTGGCTGTCGTGGGTGTTTGCTCCGGACACGGCGACGGCCAGGGGGATGCCCCGCGCCTCGGACAGCACGTGCAGTTTGCTGCCCTTCTTGCCGCGATCGACCGGGTTCGGCCCGGTCAGCGAACCCCCCTTTTCGCCCGCACCGAGGCGGCGTCGACGATCGCGGAGGTCCAGTCGAGCTCGCCCCGGGCACTGAGCTCGTCCAGGACCGCCCGGTGCAGACAACGCCACAGCCCCGCCCTCGTCCACGCGGTGAACCGGCGGTGCGCGGTGGCGGGCGAGACACCGAACGTCTCCGGCAGATGCCGCCAGGCACACCCGCTGGCCAGGACGTACACCACCGCCGTGAACACGGCCCGCTCGTCCAACGGGGCAGTCCCGCCGCCCTGCGGACGGCACTTGAACGACGGCATCAACGGGGCGACCAGCTCCCACAGACCATCAGGAACCAGCCGCTGCGACAGATCAGCACCCACGACCAGCATCATGCCGCACCGGCGTCACACCACGTGAGACACCCTCCAAGTCACCCTGGAACTCCTCATTCGCGGACTGGCCCATACCGAAGAATGGCTGAGCGATCCCTCCTCGTTCCCTGTGCCCCTCTCCCAGAGCAGGCTGTCCGAGGACGAGATCGACGCGAAGGACATGACCGGCCTGAAGCGCGAGATCGCCAGCAGAGTAGGACCACTCGCCCGTGCTGTAGGGGAGAGAATCATCGACGTTCAGATTCGCATCAACCACGCCATGGGCGTTCGCTCGCGCTCCGAAGCCGATGAGGAGCAGCTGCGAGCTGGCCTACGGCAAGTGATCGCCTGGCAATCCAACCCTGAACCCGGATCCACCGGCTCGTTTCGTGAGTGATCGTTTTCGGTGATCGAGGCGATGCGTCTGGCGGCGGGCATGGGGTGGCCGCTGGTCTGCCCAGCTTTTCCACATGTCCACAGCTCTCGGGCCCTGGCGGGCGGGTCAGATACGGGCAGGTCAGGTCGGTTGGGGCGGGGTGTGCAAGGTGTTGAAGAGGGCTTCGAAGGCGTCGTGCCAGGGCCAGCGTTCGGGCAGGTGCAGGGTGAGCCGGCGGGCCGAACGGGCCAGACGGGCGGGCACGTTGACCAGGTGATCACGGATGGTCGCGCACGTCGCGCGGGCGTGAAAGGTGCCGGCGAGCGTTCCGCAGGCGCGGGTCAGGTTGAAGGCGAGGGCGGCCAGCGCGAGCCAGGCGGCGTTCGCCTGGAAGCTGCCCGAGGGGGCGTGTGCGAACGGGCCGTTCTTCAGCTCGGAGATCACCTGTTCCACGATCGCGTGGCGCCGGTGGTCACGCTCGGCGTCGATGAGCGGCAGCGTGCTGTCGGTGAACGCGGCGTGGTAGCGCCAGGCGGTGAACAGCTCGCCCTGGCCCCCGGGCACGGTCGCGGGGTTCAGGCGCTTGACGCGTCGCACGATGAGACGGGCGGTGACCTGCTGCTTCTTCGGTTTCGAGGTGAAGGCGGTGTACTCGATCTCGGCGATCTCGGCGTCCGATATCCAGCGTTCCTCCTCGCTGTCCCACACCGCCTTGGGGTACTTGATCGGCGTCCAGGCCGTCTCGTCGATAGCGGCGATGGCCTGCTTGACGGAGGCGTTCATCCGCACCGTGACGGAGAAGCGGGCGCCGAGCGCGCGGCAGGCGGCGATCACCTCGGCGGCGTAGTAGGCCGCATCCGCCCGCACGGTCAGCATCCCGGTCGCACCGGACGCGCGGGCGGTGCGGACCGCCTCGGCGGCGAACGAACCGGCTCCGCGCACCGAGTTCACGCTGCCCTTGCGCAGCCTGGTTGCGGCGATCACCGGGGCGGCCAGCGGCGTGGACAGCGTCGCGATCAGCGCGTTCAGGCCCTTGACCTTGTTGTATCCGTAACCGGTGCCCTGTTTGGCATAGCCGTGGACCGGCTTGATGGTGTCGTCCAGATCGAGGTAGGCGACCGTGTCGGCGCCGGGCAGCAGCGGGGTGTGCGCGGCCAGGCGAGGCAGGAACCGGCGGGCGACGGCGTGCAGTTGCTTCACGTGCCCGTGGGTGAAGGACCGCAGGAAGCTGCCGAGGGTCGACGGGGCGCGGACCCCGGTGAACAGGCGCCGCATCGCGCCGTGCCGCAGCCGGTCCATGTCGTCGATACTGTCCGCGCCCGCGGCCATGCCCGCGATGAGCGCCATCGACTTGGCGGCCGGGAAGGAACCGGTGCCGTTCTTCGAGGCCGGCAGCCGCATCATCTCGCCGACCAGGCCGGGCAGGCCGCACCGCTCGGCCAGGCGCACCAGCGGCGCGAGCCCGCCGTACGCGATCAGATTCGGATCATCGAACCGTGCGGAGACCTTCGCCGCGGCATGGGAAGATTGCATCTCAGAAGTGCCCTGTTGGTCGTGCGTGCTGGAAGCGTGAGAACTCCCATCATCGCAGGTCACAGGGCACTTCCTCGTTCCCGGCAACGTCACCGCCGCACATCAACCGGTGGATCCGGGGTGAGGCAGGACCAGGTCGACGCCGGAGTGCGTCCTGGCGTGACCACCGAGGAATCGGCCGAGCTGAAGCGACTGAAGAAGGAGAACGCCGAGCTCAAGCGGGCGAACGAGATCCTGAAAGCCGCGGCGTCTTTCTTCGCGGCCGAGCTCGACCGGCCACACACACGCTCGTAGCGTTCATCGACGAGCACAAGGGCCGCTTCGGCGGTGTCGAGCCGATCTGCCGCGTGCTGACGATGCACGACTGCAAGATCGCCCCCTCCACCTACTACGCCCACCACCAACGCCAGGCCGCACCGTCCGCCAGGACCGTGCGGGACAGCGAGCTGAAAGAGCTGATCCAGCACGTCTACGACACCAACTACCGCGTCTACGGGGCGAGGAAGATCTGGCGGGAGCTGAACCGGCAGGGCGTCACGGTGGCCCGCTGCACCGTCGAGCGCCTGATGCGGGAACTCGGCATCGCAGGAGCGGTCCGCGGCAGACGTGTGATCACCACGCTTCCCGGCGGCCAGGCCGACCGGGCCCCCGACCTTGTGGACCGGGACTTCATCGCCGGCGCCCCGAACCGCTGCTGGGTCGCGGACTTCACCCACGTGAAGACCTGGGCCGGCGTCGTCTACGTCGCCTTCGTCGTGGACACCTTCTCCCGCCGGATCGTCGGCTGGTCCGCGGCCACCGTGAAGGAGACGGTCTTCGTGCTGGACGCCCTGGAGATGGCGATCTGGCAGCGCGACCGCGACCAACACCCCGTTCAGCCAGGCGAGTTGATCCATCACTCGGACGCCGGGTCGCAGTACACGAGTTTCCGGCTCGCCGAGCACCTGGACGCAGCCGGCATCGCCGCCTCGATCGGCTCGGTCGGCGACGCCTATGACAACGCTTTGATGGAGAGCACGATCGGCCTGTTCAAGACCGAGCTGATCAAGCCCCGACGGCCATGGAAGACGCTGTCCGACGTCGAGCTCGCCACCGCCGAGTACGTCGACTGGTACAACCACCGACGACTCCACGGTGAGATAGGCCACGTCCCGCCCGTCGAATACGAGAACAACCACTACCGAGCAACCACGAAACCCCAGGTCACAACCAACATCTGAGATCTCTACCGAACCCGGAACGGTTCAGAAGGAATCCGAGAGCGAGCCTTCTCCCGTCGCGGACAACGTCGTCCCATTCCGACCACCGAACCGCTGACCACTCCGCCTACAGAGCCGCCCCGGCCACCGTCACACCGGGGCGGCTCCTCTGCGTCTGGCACGTTGGAGGATTCCGAGGTCGATACCTAGGGCGGCTGCGTGCTCGACGAAGTGCTTGCGGTAGCCCCGTCGACCCAGATTTGCGAAGGCTGGGGTGGTCGGCGGCGGCCTGCTCCAGGAGGGTGCGGCCAGCGGTGGAGTCCTGGTCACCGCCGCCAGCGCCTCCGACACCGCGGCCGGTGTCACCTTACTCACCCGCATCGCCGCCGCCCACCCGCGCGTCACCAAGGTCTGGGTGGACGGCAGCTACCGCACCACCGCCATCGACCACGGCGCCCGCCTGGGCATCCACGTCCACCCCGTCTAACGCCCCGGGGCGCGTCAAGGGGTTCACGGTCATTCCCAGACGCTGGACGATCGAGAGGAGCATCGGGTGGCTCATGCACCACCGCCGACTCGCCCGCGACTACGAAACCCACCCGCACCGGTTCGAAGCCATGGTCCACTTCGCGATGATCGACCTCATGGCCCGCCGCCTCACCGGCGAAGCCACCCCCAACTGGCGCGGAACCTGACCTGGGATCAAACACACCTCACAGGGCGAAACGCTCAGTCAGTCATCCGCCGAGCGGATGTCGCCTCCGTCGGGTTCAGCGATGGTTCCTTGGCCGTCCGAAGCATCGTTCACGCTGCTGCGGGAGTCGTAGTAATGAACTCGCCAGGTGGCGTTGGAGTAGTTCCTACTGCCCCCGTAGACGTTGTCCCTGTTACCGGTCTCACAGTAGAGATAAAGCTCCTTGTTGTGGCTGTTGACCTCCAGCTTGATGCGGTCACCGGCGCGGATAGCCCGCTTGCCGCCGACGGTGAGATTGTCAGTGATGGTGACGTTGTTGCCGGGCAAGACGTTGACGTGGCTGTTGATTTTGAGCGGTTCGCCGTACGGGCCGCGGAGGTCGGCGATTCGGACGGTCCCTGTCCCGACGGCGTTGAGGTTGCCGTTGGCGGTGAGCGTGCCCCCGACGGTGACGTCGCCGATGGTCGTGATGCTGTTGTTGAAGGTGCTCGCCCCGGTGACGTTCAGGACCGCGTCGACCTTCAGGCCCGCGGGCTGGCTGACCCGCAGCGGGTTGCTGCCCGCGCCGCGCACCGATCCGGCGACCGTCAGGTCCTTGGCGGCGTTGGTGAGGCTGACGCTGTTGGCGAACGTACTCGCCCCGGTGACGTTCAGGGCCGCGTCGACCTTCAGGCCCGCGTTCTGGCTGACCCGCAGCGGGTTGCTGCCCGCGCCGCGCACCGATCCGGCGACTGTCAGGTCCTTGGCGGTGTTGCTGAGACTGACGCTGTCGGCGAATGTGGCCGGGCCCTGGACGGTGAGGTTCCTGACGACGAGGTCAGGAATGCGTACGGTGACCGCCGTGGTCAGGGTGTGGGTGAGGGTGACGCCGCCGGCGGTGACTTCGGCGCGGAGCATGAAGCCGGTGACGGTGGTCAGACCGCGCGGGGTGGGCCAGACACGTTCCTTGTCGAGGGAGACTCCGGCGGGGGTGTCGCCCCAGTGCATCGTGTACTTCGCGTCCGAGCCCTCCCAGCGGAGCACGGCGACCTCACCGTTCTCCACCATGATCTTCTCGGGCGCGAAATTCCGGAACACGAACCCGGCGGGGAACTTGTCCACCATGACCTCGGCGTCCTTGTTGGTGAAGCTCCCGTTCGTCCTTGACGAACTCTCGACGATCGCGATGGAGACCTGACCCGCCGTGCGGTTGACCGCGATGTTGGACAGGGTGAGGGTGACGATCTGCCCGGTGAACTGCACCGCGCGGGCCGGGGTGAAGGTGATG
This sequence comes from Streptomyces sp. NBC_01216, assembly GCF_035994945.1. Lineage (NCBI taxonomy): Bacteria > Bacillati > Actinomycetota > Actinomycetes > Kitasatosporales > Streptomycetaceae > Streptomyces > Streptomyces sp. NBC_01216. Next base: position 826,105 of record NZ_CP108677.1, on the reverse strand, counting down.
ACCGCGAAGCCGCCGGAGACGGCGGGGGCGGACGGCGTCCAGCCGGTGCTGGCACCGGTCTTGATGTCGGCGCCCTCGGTGGTGAGGTGCTCGGCCCCCGCGCCGACCGGCACCCGGACGGTGATCTTGTTGCACCAGGCCGACGTGGTGATCCCGCCGCCGACATTGATGTTGACGGAGCCGTACTCGTTTTCCTCGGCGGAGCTCACCCGCAACGGCGTCGGGTCGGTCGACGGTTCGTACGGCAGCAGGTTGGTGGCGTTCACCATGACAACGCTCATGCAACAGCCCTTCTGTTAACGGAGGTTCAGGACTTCTCGGTCGCGTCGAGCAGCAGGTATCCATAGCGGGCCTCCGCCTGCGGATCCCCGAAGTGCGCCGCGGTGTCAGCCGGAACGATCGGCAGCTCCACCCACTCGGTCTCCGACCCGCGCGGCTCGGCCCAGCTCCACGCTCCGTGCCACGACGCGGGCTGCGGCAGCACCACACCTGCCTCCGTCGGCTCCTCTCCCGCCCGTGCCCGCCTGACTTCCTCGGCCTTGTCGACCCGCTCGGCCGCGAGCAGTGGGCCGAGCCGGAAGGACGCCCGGATCCGCCGCATCGCCTCGGACACCAGGTCGTCGGGCAGCTGGACCTTGGTCACCGGAAGGATGTCCGTGGTGGCGTGCACCGCCGCGTACGGATCCATCAGCAGCGTCAGGTGGTGCGTCACCGGCTGGTCCGGGGTGCGCGCGGGCACGGCCAGGCCGTGGCCTTTGTCGATCGGGGTCAGGTAGCCCCCGCCGCCCTTCGGCATGACCGCGTGGAAGAGCTCGTACGAGGTCTCCTGGTCGGGTCCGGTCGCCCCGGCGAAGTATCCGATGAGGCCGTCGCCGAGCCGCTTCTCGTTGCCGAGCCGGACCGGCCAGCGATATCCGTCGTACTCCTCCTCCGACTCCCCGAGCACCTGGTCCCAGCTCGGATTGCTCAGCAGCGGTCCTTCGAGCTCGACGCCCAGATCGGCGCGCACCAGCGCGAGCGGACGGCCGATGAGCCGCAGCGGAGAGCCGTCCTCCTGGGCCGCGTCGTCGAGGATGGTGTCGAGGGTCTGGTCGATGGTGTCGAGCAGGCCGGTCAGCGCGGCGGCGGGTTTGTCCTTCAGGGTGCGGACGAACCGGGCCAGGTGCGGCATGGCGTCCTCGAACTCCTGGGCGTCGACGTCGGGATGGGGCGAGCCGGGGAGCGGTAGCCACACGCTGTCGTCCGCGCCGTCGATGTCCTTGACGACGCGGAGTTCGCCGAGACAGACGCCGTCGGGTCCGTGGACGACGAGGGTCTGGTCGAGATGGTTGAGCAGCAACCAGCCGGCCAGGGGGTTTTCCGTCGTGGCCGCGCGAGCCATCGGTGAGAGCCGCTGTCCGTCCACGGCACGTACGGTCTCCAGCCGCACGCGGGCGCCCTGGAGGAGACGCGGGCCGAGCTGGACGAAGCGGGCCGTGCCGATGAGGTCCTCGTGCAGGACCTCATCAGGGGCAACGCTCTCCGCGAGGGTGAGGGAGACCTGTTCGTAGTTGCCGCTGTTGACGATGTCGTAGGTGCGGCCGAAGCGGTCGACGATGCGCAGGTCGTGAAAGGTGAACTGGCCGGCACGGACCGGCTGGAACGGTGTTCCGGGGTCGTCGGCGGGCGGTTCGAGCGGGCCGCCTTCCGGGACGCTCTGGATGTCGCCGACGAGCCGGGCGACGGCCTCGGGGACGTGCACGGTGGTCCTGGCGGTGGAGTCCTGCTGGACGAGCCAGTCGTGGAAGCCGTCGAGGCGCTGGGAGAGCATTCCGGGGTGGCCGAGTTCCTCGCGCAGGGCGAGCAGGCCGTCGGTGGGAGCGCCGGAGTAGGTGTCGAGGTAGCGGTCGATCTGCTTCTGCAGGACCCACGGCACGCTCGGGGTGAGGAACGCCCGGTTCTTGAAGGTGAGCCAGCGCAGGTCGGCTTCGCCGCCGCCGGGCTGGGCTCCCCGGCCGGACCATTCGTAGCGGCTGCCGTTGAAGGTCCAGTAGGTGGTGTCGCCGGCCTGGAAGGGCGTGGGGCAGTACTTCAGTTCGTATTCGAGGTGCATGGGCAGCCAGGGCTGCCGCCACGGCGCGGTGTGCTCGGGGACGGGCCCGGCGACGGCGGCAGGGTCCTTCAGCGCCGCGTCGAGAGCGCCGGGGACCCGGGCCACCTGGTCCAGGAGGGCGAACTCCGCGAGGAGCGGGGTGCAGGCGTCGGGGAGTCCGGCCAGTCCCGGGCTGGGCGGAGTCGTGGGCCGGTCGTAGGTCGTGCCGCCGACGGTGATCCGGGTGATCAGGGCCTCGGGAAGGCGGCAGGGCAGCGGGGTGTCCCGGGTGAGGGGTTCCTTGGCGCCGGTGTCCTTGATGAGCACGACCGGGTCGGCGGGGCGGTAGTAGGACTCGCGGGCGGTGCGCTCCAGCTGGTAGCGCGGGTCGAGTCCGCGTTCGGTCGCGTACTTCCCGATGTCGGCCGCGAGTTCCTCCGGGGTGCCGCCGGTGGGCAGTTGCCTCGACAGCACGAACTGTTCGTCGAGCAGAGCCTTGGTCCGCCCGGCCAGACTCGTCGCATCGCTCTCGTTGAGCTGGACATCAGCTGCGGCGTCGAACCCGGCGGGGTGCTCAGGGGTGAACGGGGGAACCGGCTTGTTGCGCAGCCACCAGATGTTCCACAGGCGCTGCTGCGAGCGGCGGAGCCTGGGCGTGAGGTCGTCGTACTGCCGTTGGACATCGTTGAGTTCGGTCAGCCATCCGGGTTCCGGCGGCGGGGGCGGCAGCTCGTCGTCGCCTTCGACGGGGCGCGCCGTCACCTTCCACACGTAGCCGCCGTCGGAGCCGGAGAACCAGGAGTGATGGGTGAGGGTGTCGAGGTCCTCTTCGCCGTCGGCGGTGTCGAGTGTTTCGAGGGTGCCGTGGAAGAGCGAGCGTACGAGGTCCCCGGTGCGCGCGGACCGGGTCTGGCGGGCGGCCAGCCGGCCGAGGGCTTCGGCGCTGCTGCTGCCCAGTGTCAGGATCTTGCTGAGCTCGATGTTGCTCGGTTTGTCGGACTCATGGGTGGCGCCTTCGCGCTGCCAGTCGACTCCCAGCGCCGAGCCGCTGTAGAGGGTGCGGTCCAGGGCATCGGCGGCGGTGCCTTCGGGGGTGGCCCAGCCGAGGGCTTCGAGGAGATCGGCCGTCCCGTCCGCGTCCGGCGGGAGCAGGCCGGGCACGGACGCGGCGCGGTTGAGGTAGTCGAGGGCGTCGTCGCTGTACCAGCCGACGACGAAGTAGCTCAGCGTCGCGTCGGGCGGGTAGTTGTCCAGGTCGCCTTTGAGGTCCTCAAGGGTGTCGTGGAGGGAGAACACGTCTTTGTTGTACGGCTGGTAGGCCGCGAAGCCGGGCAGTCCGGGCCCGGCCGCGGTCAGGTGCGGTTTCTGGGCGGGTGGTTCGGTCCACGGCGCCTGGGCGAGGTCGTGGCGGCGGCCGAGGAAGGTCAGCTCCAGCGGAGCGCCCGCCGGTGAATCGGGGTTCGGGTGCTTGTTGGTGCCGTAGATGTCGTTGCCGTCGGCGTCCTGGACCGGGCGGCTCTCCAGGTAGTCGCTCTGCACGATCCAGCCGACGGCCTTGCGGTCCGCCGCCGCCGCTGTGGTGCTGTAGCGCACGACCAGCCAGCGGTTGGGGACGAAGGGGAAGGTCGTCTCCCCCGTCGTCTGGTCGTAGTGCCCGTTGGCCAGCGCTTCGGGCAGCTGCCACTGGACGTAGACACCTTCGCTGTCCGGGCCCATGGTCTCGGTGCCGACGCCGGGGGGCGGTTCCGCGCCCGTGCCCTCCTCGATCATGGCGTCGAAGTTCGGTGTCCACCGGTTGAACGTCTCGGCGGTGCGGGTCAGCCGGTTGACGACAAGGGCGTTCACCTTGACGGGGACGATCAGGTCCGTGGCGCTCATCAGGCGGTCTCCGTCCGGGCAGCGGTGCCGGTGGGGCTGAGGATTTCCTGTTCCAGCGGGGCGTTGACGAGTTCCAGGGCCAGTTGTCCGGGGTCCAGGTCGGTGAGCCCGAACTCCCGGGCCAGGGCGGGCACCAGGCCGCCGGTGCCGAACATCTGGAGCACCGCGGGTCCGGTGTCCGGGTCGGAGCGCAGGTGGAGGTCGAAGAGGCTGCCGGTGGCGGGGTAGAAGGTCTCCAGCGGGGTGCCGATCGGCGGGTCGGCGGCCAGGCTGCGCAGGCCGAGGCGGTTCCCGGAGTCGATGCCGTAGTGGATGCCCTGTCCCGGTTCGCGGATGACGACCTTGTCGGGTACGCCGTCCCAGAGGACGAGCAGGATCCTCTCGTCCGGTTTGGCGCGGCGCAGCTCGGTGAGGACGGTGCCGTCCCTGAGGTAGGCGTTGACCTTGATGTCCGGCCAGGCGGGGATGAGTTCGGAGTGGATGAGCAGCCCGCCGGCGGCTCGCTTCGTGCTGCCCGACCGGGCGGTGGCCCGGTTGAGTTCGGGGGCGAGGCGGCTGTCGACGGAGGTGTGCACGCCGACGTCGGCGGCTCCGGCGACGAGCGCGTCCAGCCAGCCCTGGTCGAGGCGGAACATCCGGAGGGATTCCAGGGGCAACATCCGCGGATCGGGCACGAGGTGGTGGAACGGCACGCCCTGGAGCAGGCCGAGGCGGGCCTGCCAGGCGGCGATGGCCTCGGCGTTGCGTTCCGCGGTGGTCCGCAGCAGGGAGACGGCGCGTTCTTCTGCGAGCACGGACCTTGACTGTGTACGTGTCACTCTCGGCTGCGGCATCCTGCGTCCGGCGTCGTCCGGGAGCTGGGTGCTCGTGAGGCCGGTGCTGAGCCGCTCGCGGAAGCCGGCGGAGGCGAGTTCGCGCAGCGCGCCGAGGGCGGGCGGGGCATCCGGGTCGACCGAGGCGCGCTCCGGATCTCCGGCCAGCGCCATCAGCGTCGTCGCCCGGTTGGCGAGTTCGCGGCGGGCCCGGCCGACGGCGGTGGTGTATTCGGGGTCGGCCAGGCCGATGGTGCGACCGAGAGTCCAGGCGACGGCATAGCTGACGTCGAAGATCCCGTGCTCGGGCTCGTAGATGAGCGCGTGGTCGGAGGTGGTGTGCGGGCCGGGGCTGTGCTCGGTGGGCACGGCGAAAGCGGTGACAGGGGTGGCCGGGCCGCGGTACCAGGCGAAGGTGCGTTCGCCGGAGAGGGTCGGCTGCGGGACGGCGGTGTAGCCGCGGGCAAGGCGGTCGCGGACGTAGTCGTCCTCGGGATCGTCGGTGACCGGTGCCGTCACCGGCAGACGCAGGGCGAGCTCTTCGGGGTCCTCGGCGCCGTGGGCGACGAGGTTCTCCAGCAGCGCTCCGGGGTCGGCGGCGGGCCCTTCGCTGCTGGTGAAGCTCCAGCTGTGCAGCGAGCACAGGCGAACGGCCGTGGTGGTGCCGGGCAGGGTGCCGGACAAGCGGCCCTCGAAGCCTTCGAGGGAGACGAGGTGGACGGCGTAGTTACCGGGGTTGTGAGGGAAGCGGTTGGCGTTGACGACCGCGTACTCCCCTTCTACGAAGACTTCGCCGTCGGCCGCCCGGGGCTTGTTCGCGTCGACGACCTTGCGGACGTGGGCGAGGTAGTACATCTCGTCGTCGCGTGGGGCGATCGCGTTGAAGAGGTCTGCCGGGACGTCGATGGTCCGGCACTTGCTCCGGGCCTCGGCCTCGTCGACGCCGCCGGACGGCAGGTTCGGGCCCTTGACCCCCGCCTCGGCAGGGTTGCGGAGCTCCTCGACGGTGCGCAGCACGGTGTCCCCGGACGCGGCGGGGTCGTCGGGCAGTTCGTTCTCGCCGAAGACGAGCAGGGCGAGCCAGGGCGGGCGGGCCGGGGGCTGCTCGGCGCGGGTTCCGGCGAGGTTGCGTTCCCAGGGCAGGATCGACCGGCTGAGGGTGATGTGCGGCAGGGTCCTGGTGTAGGCGCCGGTGCTCTCGCGCGGCGGGTAGTGGGCGTGGACGGACGCTTCGCTGAGCACGAAGCGGACGGCCTTGATCTCGAAGGTCTCCTCGGACGGGAGCAGCTTGTCCTGGGCGTCCAGTTCGCCGCCGGGGTCGCTGAGGGTGTTCTTGACCACGACCCGGTAGTCGCCGGGGGTGGCACGCGGGATCAGGTGGTCGAGGAAGTGGATGCGCAGATCCGGTTCAGCGGGCACGGCCGGTCACCTCGTCGCGGTGGTGGTCAGGGGCGGGGTGGTCAGGCTGCGGCCGGCGAGTGCGGCGTAGCCGGTGAGCGGGCTGTCGGTGTCGGCGCCGGGTCCCGCGCCGAGCCGGGCGAGGGTGCTGAGCACGGCGGTGCGGCGGTCCTTGACGGTGTCGGCGGCGACGGTGTCGACGATGGTCCGGACGCTCTGGCGGTCGGCCCGCGGCTCGGGCCCGGCGGGGTCGGACACGCGCAGGGGCATGCGACCGTCAGGGAGTCCGTCGTACGAAAGCGCCTTTGAGGTGACGGGCCCGGTGTCGGTGCCGTAGTCCGGCTCGGGGAGGGTGATCCTCAGTCCGGTGAGGCGGTTTTCGAGCAGTTGGTCGCCGTCGAGCGCATCACCGGGTTTGGCCAGGGGCTTGCCCCACAGGCCGGGGGCGACCGTGCCGGTGACCGGCTTGACCACCCAGTGGTGGTCGGTGGGGTGGAAGGTCGTGCCGTCCTTGGTGATGGTGACCCGGTGGGCGGAGGTGACACCGGTCTTCCGCATGGGGCGGATGTCGATGGTCCCCTCGTCGGACTGCTTGATCAGCCGTTCGTTGATGTACAGGTGCGAGGCGGGGATGCCGGATTCGGTGGTGAAGGTGAATCCGGCCGAGGAGACGAGGGTCGGTTCCTTGGCGGCCGCACGCCGGGCGATCTCGCCTTGGTCGGCGTCGGCGAGCAGGCCCTCGTTGGGGATGACCCGGGCGGGTGCGGGGATCTGAGTGCGGAATTCGGGCCAGTCCACGGTGGGAGTGTTGTCGCGGGAGGAGCCGAAGCCGAAGCTGAAGGAGATGAACCAGAGTTTGACGGTGGCCCGGCCCCCGAAGGGCGGCAGCCACAGGTGGAGGTCGATGCCGACCTCGACGGAGATGCGGACCCGGACGAACCACACCTTGATGGTGGCCGCGACACCGATGCTGATGCCGAGCCGGACATCGAGGTAGAAGGGTTTCCACTGGACCAGCACGTCGAGGTGTGCGGTGAACCACGCGGAGAAGATGCCCTTGTCGTAGACGGCGGCCAGGCGCCCGCCGAACATGAACGCGGCGGGGGTGATCGCGGCGTAGGCTTCGGCCCGCACGGTGATGTCGCTGGCCGGCGACCACACGAACCCGAGGCGCTTGGGCCGGGGGTAGTGGGCGGGGACGTTGTAGTCGGGGTGGTAGCCGCCGAGGCTGATGGCGAAGTCCCCGGCGCGGCCGCCGCCGGTCCAGACGTAGACGGCGATGCCACCGGTGAGCTCGATGGACGGATCGAGCACATAGCTGCCGGGCAGCAGAGCCACGTCCATGGACAGGCAGTGCTCGGCGGAGCTGAAGCCGAGGCTCAGACCGATGTTCACCCTGGCGATGGCCCGGGCCTTCGGGTCGAGGGTGCGCGGCAGGCTGACGGAGGTGCGGCCGAGCAGCATGGCCTTGACGGAGTCGCCGAATTCGATGACGGCGAGGGCTTTGGTCTCGATGAAGCCGAAGCTGGTGAACTTCACTCCGGCGGCGATCCAGTACTGGCCCTCGGCGGGGCGGATCCAGCCGGTGGGTCCGGTGAGGGCCTTGAGCGCGTCTTCGGGGGTGTAAGGCGTCGGGGCCGGCATGCCGGGCAGGGCCTGGGCCGCGTCCAGCCGTGCCACCAGAGGGAATTCGGCGATCTCGGCGCCGGTGGGGACCTTCTTGAAGGAGCTGTTGATCCCGAATCCGGCGGAGAAGCCGGTGACGGTGAAGGGCGGCGGGCCGAAGACGGAGGCGCCGCCGAGGAGGGAGATCTCGCCGTAGATGAAGACCGAGTGCCAGCCTTCGACGCTGCGTGCCCACACCGCCTGGGCGCCGAGTTCGACCGCCATCGCCTGGACGAGGATCAGCCCGGCGAGTTCGAAGTCGAGGGCGGGGTCGTCGGGTGTCTTGTTGAGCAGTCCGCCCTTGAAGCCGATGAGCCCGTCGGCGGCGGTGGCTTCGATGTTCATGCCGTGCAGGAAGGGCAGCAGCGGGAAGCCGCCGCTCATGCCGACGTAGAAGCCGAGTCCGGCGACCTGCCAGGTGAGAGAACCGATCGTGACCTGGCCCTGGAGCTCGATCAGCAAGCCCTTTTTGCGGTCGTAGCGGAATACGATCGACGAGAGGTAGACCGGCCCGAACTGCTTGCCGATCACGAACTCGTATTCGAGCTTCGGCTTCTCCGGGCTCTGCGGATCCGGGCCGAACTTCGGCGGGACGGTGATCACCAGCGCCGGCGTCGGATTGCCCATGACCGCGAGGTAGACCGCCGCACTCACGTTCTTGCCCAGCGGAACCCCTGCCGCCGCGTTCACCACCGGCAACTGCTGGAGCGGGCCGAGGTCGTACTCCGTGACGACCCGGTTGATCTTGATGACGTCTTCGGCGCCGAGATTCTCGGAGACATACATGACCTGGAGCGCGGGCAGGGACAGCAGTCCGTTGCCGATCATGGGTCCGACCACCGGCAGCCCGGAACCGTCCCAGTCCGTGCGGACCCGGACCATGGCGACGGTGGTGGCCTTGGGTTTGCCGTCCTGGCCGGTGCGGCCGAGCGCCGTGGTCCGCAGCACCAGCAGTTCCACTGGGTTCGCGCCGGTGCCGTGGTCCACCGGCGCTTCGGCGGTGACCATCAGGTTGTCCGTCTTGCCCATCGGATGCTGGTGCAGCTGGACCCGCTCCAGCCAGTCGACCAGCGGTCCGGGCAGTTCGACGCCGTACTCGCCGAGGGCCTCGAGCAGCGGGGTGATCAGCAGCGGCGGTCCGTCGAGGGGCTGGGCCGCGCCGATGGAGTCCTTGCGCAGTTCGGCGCGGAACTCCAGCGGGTCGGCGACCGCCCCACCGAGCTGGAAGCCCACCCAGGGCCCGGTGCCGGGGCACCGTCCGGCCGCGGCCGCGACCTGTCCGGCGGCCAGCAGGACCCTCAGTGACCGGCCGCCGGACAGTCCGGACAGGTCGACGCGGGCGACGGCGGTCTGGAGCAGCCAGGTCGCCGGGCTCGCCTCGAAGAGCAGCGCGTCGACCGCCGTGCCGGTGGCGAAGAACCGGGCGCTGGCCGGCATCTCCTCACCGGCCAAAGTGACCTTGCCGGTCACTGTCAGAGCGGCGCTGTCGGCAGTCGCCTCAGTGAGGGTCAGAATGCCGCTGGGCAGGTGCTCCAGGGACTCGGCCTCGCCGGTCAGCCCGAGCCGCCCGGTGTCGAGCTCGAACGTACCGGCACCCCCCGCCGGGAACAGTGCAACCAGCTCGTCGACCGTCAGCGCCATGGGTGACCCCCGCCTGTGGACACGGTTGGGTGAGGCGCCCGCGGAAATGCGGGGCCCCTGTGCCGTTACGGAAAATAAAGTAGGCGTGGGGCACGGAAACATCAATACGGAACGTGCGTGTGGCACAGCCATCCGGCCATAATGTCTGGAAAACACCGACCAGGAACCTGGAAATGGTCACCTCTCGCCCATCAAACGCGCTTTCATGTGCGGGGATTCAGGTATTTTACGGGCCGCCGAAAGCGGACACCTAATCGAAGGGCCATTCGGAGAATCGATTTAGTCGGCGCATTTGTAGACGACCGAGCCCGCTGCCCGCAGCCCGCTCCACTTCGCCATCCGCCGTCTCGACTGAATAGCCGAATCGCGGAATTCGGCCATGTGCCCCCAGGGCAGCGTCAAAGTCAGTTGATCAGGTAGCGGGGCGGTCCAGACCGACGAGCGGATGATCCGACCGGGAACGCTCGGTTTGGACGTGCTCCTCCGCTTCGGGGACCGCGGGTGGCAGAACTGCGTGGACCCAGGCGAGCGGGGCCGCCTGGTTACCCTTGGCCGACAGGGCGCAGTCGGCGTGACGCTGTTCCAGCAGGTAGACGACGGTGCCGCGCAGGTGGTGGGCGGGGTCGACGTTCTGGAACCTCCGTCGGGGTGCTGCTACAGGTCAAACTCCAGGTGCTCGATGCCCGTGAACCGGAACCTCGTCCACGCTGTCAGCACTACCTTGGGTGCGAGAGATGCGACAGGCGCGTGGGAGGTAAGTAGCCCGCAGCGAACCGTGCCTGACAGGCATCTACTGATTGATCAGGGGTTCTGCAGTATCCGCGGCGATCAACCGGCCGTTCTCGACCATCAGCCGCTGGTTGACGTTACGGAGTGCCTGCATGGCAGTCTCTGCTTGACGGCCGGTTGCGAGTGCTGCGTCTCGTTGCGCGCGCAGTTCCTCCATCTCCGAGTCCCGCGGCGAGGGGGCGTTCATGCCGTCGCGGAGGCGGGCACCTAGGTCGTTGGCGCGTAGCGTGCGTAGCTCGTTCTGGATCTCGTGAAGGGTCCGTTGCAGGGCGGCGTTCTGTTCCAACAGCATGCGGTTTTCGACTTCGAGTGCTGCCTCCTTATGGGCGGTTGCAGTTGCCGCAGCTCGTGACGGGTCCTGAGCGAGATGGGCGCGGACGGCCTCGGCTGTGACTTTGAGATCGCGGCGGCGTTGAAGGTACTGCGAGTTGACGGCGACCCGCCGGGTGATCTCCGCGTCGGAGAGGGCCTGGCGGCTCTTGCGCATCGCGGCCAGGACGGCGAGGACCCGCTGTCGGCATTGTTCGCTGTCGGCACGGCGCCGTTGAACGGCGGCCGCCCTGCCCGCGTCGAGGACTTCGGCCCGACGGGCGGGGATTGGCACCCGGCCTGGTTGCCTGTGCGGGGTGGCCGGGCGCGTCATCCCGTCGTCGATTCGGTGACGATCGGGTCGACGGTCGGCTGGTCTAGACGCTGCTGCCCGGCCAGAACCGCCGCCACGGGGATGACGGTGAGAAACCAGTCTCTGGTGTGGAGCCAGGATTCCACCGTGGTCCTTTTCTCGGGAGTGAGGGAGCTGATGTCGGCTTCGCATTTGCCGACGCGTTCGTCGATCTGCTGAACCTCCTGGCGCAGCAGCTCCAGGCTCGCCGCGCTCAACGGTCCCGCGGTAAGCACGCCGCCGTAGGCCTCTCCAGCGCAGCGAGCTGCTCCGCCTTCCCGGCGCGCAATTGGCGCAGCTCGGGCAGGTGGGTGAAGTCGGTGGTGTAGAAGGTGCAGGAGAAGCAGCGGTTGTACACCGGGCAGCCGTGCCCGTCGGCGCGGACGTTGTTCATCTCGTGGCAGCGCCCCGCGGGGACGGGCACCGAGCCTACGCCCGCGCGGATCCGGTCGGCCATGTCGTCGTCGGGGATGCGGGCGCGGATCCGGCCGCCGGTGAGGTCGAACTGGTACTTGGCGGCGATGGCGCGCACCGCTTCCACCCGCCGGGGGTGCGAGGGCCGGTAGTAGACCTGGGTGGTGGAGGGGTCCTGGTGGGCCATGAGGACTTGCAGGATGTGGAGCGGGACGCCGGCGTCGGCGCGGAGCTGGGCATAGGTGTGCCGGAAGGCGTAGGGGAGCACCCGTGCCGGGTCGAAGGGCTTGCCTTGTTCGTCGGTCACTGCGAACTGGTCGAGCCAGGTCTGAAGCCAGTAACCGATCGTGCTGCTGTCGTAGGGCCGCTCGCCGAGCGCGTTGGCGCGGGAGCGGCGCGGGGTGGGAAACAGCACCATGCAGGTCGAGCGGGGCCGTCCGTCTTCATGGAGCAGGTGCGGGGAATGGCGCCGCAGGTGGTCCTGCTGGCAGGTGATGACCTGGGCGTCGCTGGGATGGAGCGGGAGTTTGTGCCGCCGGCGGACCTTTTGCATCGGGCCGGCGGCGCACCGTCCCGTCCGGGTTCTCCACGTCGATGTCGTGCCACTGAAGGCAGTCGAACACCAGGTGAAGGGTGGATATCCGAGTCCAGGGAGCGCCTGGCGGTGGCCCGAGCCGCCCTCGGCGTCAGCACTGAGGACCACCAAGATGCACGTCCCTGACCGCGAGCTCGCTCTCCCGCACAACCCTACGACTGACAACGACGATTGGGAATCAGTCACAGCGTCTCGGATCCTCAGAGCACTCCACAGAATGCGAACAGATGAACTTGACAGGGAACGTGACGGCTGATGGCCTGGCTGCCGCCGAGGTGATGGATGCCGGTGGTGTCGCCCCATGCGAGTTCCAGGAGGGCTGCGGCCAGATCGCTCACGTGCACCGGACAACGGAAGTCGTCCGTAAAGAGGACACCTTCGCGGGTGCCGGTGGCGAGTTCGTGGACGGTTCGTTCGTGTCCGGATTGCCCGTCACCAATGATCAGGGACGTGCGGGCCACGACGGCGTCCGAATGGACGAGGAGCACCGTCTCCGCTGCCGCCTTCGCGGCTCCGTACGGGGTGATGGGGTCGGGTCGGCAGTGTTCGTCGTAGTGCACGCGGGTCTTGCCGGAGAACACCGCGTCGCTGGAGACCTGGATCATCCTGCTGCCGGCCTTCGCCGCGGCGATGGCGAGGCGGATGGGCCCCTCGGCCGTGACCGCCCAGTCCGCACCTCCACTAGACGCGTTGATGATGACGCGCGGGCTGAGTTCGGCCACGACCGCTGCGCCGCTACTGGGGTTGCGTAGATCGAGGTGGTGCCAGGCGACTTCCGGGGTACCCCCGGGTCTGGTCGCGTAGGTTGCGGCCGTCGGGTGCCCGGCCGCGACGGCTCGCCGGACCAGTTCGGTACCCAGGAGCCCGGACCCACCCGCGATCAGCAGCGTCATGAGGTGACACCCTAGACCGGCCCGGGCCCGGTGATGGCGAGAACGTGGGCAGAGGCGTCGGTGAGGGCGGCGTGCGGTTCCGCGATGCGCGCCGCAGCGAGGGCCGCCTCGTACATGGGGGTGCCCATGAGGTTGGCGCCCGTGTACTTCTCGATTGCCTTGACTGCCACCCAGCCGGGTCCTTCGATTCCGTAGAGGGTTGGGTCGGTGAGACCCGCGTCCGTGATCTCCGCGCGCAGTTCGCTGGAGGTCTGGAAGTAGGCGACCGTGAAGCCGCGCTGTCCGGCATAGCGGCCCTGGGCCAGGGTGTCGCGGACGCCGTCCTGGATCCCGGACTCGGTGATGCCGGTGGTCGCGATGTAGTCGAGGAGGGGCGAATAGCGCGAGATCGCCGCCGCGGCGATGACTCCACCGGGCCTGGCTACGCGGGCGGCTTCGGTCAGCGCGGAGATCCGGTCGTGCTGATCGTGGAGGTGGTAGAGCGGTCCGAGGAGCAGTACGACGTCGTACGTGTCGGCTGTGGCGGCGAGACGACGTGCGTCGCCCAGCTCGGCCGTGACGCCTTCGATGGCAACTGCCTGGGTGACGTGCTTGGGGACGGGGTCCACGACGTGCACCGTGTAGCCGTCGTCGGCGAGCCACCGGGCGTGGACTCCGGGACCACCACCGACATCGAGTACGCGGGCTGGTGCGGGTGGAAGGTGGCGGCGGAGTAACTCGCGGGTGCGCGTGAACTCCAGGGTGCCGGTAGCGGTGGTCCGCAGCCGTGCGGCTTCGTTGGATCGGGTGTAGAACTCGATAATCTCTGGGCGCACCGCGGGGTTGCTCGTCATCGGGGAGTTCACTCCTCGTCGAGAGGGGTTGTCGGTGTCGGCAGGGTAGGGGAGCGAAGGGAGTGATCATCCTGAATTTCGGAGCCTTGCGAGTCCACCCGCGAGTAGGGACCGACGGTGGGGCAGAGGGCGACTCGGGTCCGCCGGACCTGGGACGCGAGCACGATCAACAGCAGCAGCTGATCAACTAGCGCCCAGCGACCCCGCACGGGGGCGCTGGGCGAACGTTGCTTCAGCTGTGAACGCTCAGGTATGGGGGAGAGGGGCAGCCGACCTGCCAGTGTAGGTTCTCACTTTCGATGTCAGGCGCCGACGCTATGACCTGGACGTTCCCCTCCAGTCTCACGACGTGTCGGCAAGCGGCTGTCTCAGATCGATGTCATTTCCTCAGACTGCCCAGCCGGCTGCGCCGGACCTCATGAACCTGCATCGGCAGCCGTCCGTTCCATCCACTTCCGCACCTTCACTGCTTGCTCGATGCGGTTGACGATGTCCTTCTTGGACGCCGTGTCCAAGGTCTCCGGGATCTTGTCGAAGGTGTCGGGAAGGACGTCGAGGAGACCCCAGATCTGCTCGCCGGTGCTGACGGTCAGCAGTTGCTGGCACCTCCACTGCAGCGGCACCTCGGGACGGTGCGTGAGCCGCTGCACGAGTGTCGGGAACAGGTAGTGCGTCGCTTCTGCGGCGAGGTGCTCTCGTAGCCAGTCGACCGGGAGCCGCTGGCTGAAGCCATGCATGGCGGCCTCCTGGGCCAGGTCCAGGAGCTGAGCGGTGTCGACGGCTCGGATGGTGCGGGGAAGGGTCGGGGTCATGTCGCGATGATGCCAAGAAGCCAGTGCGGCGCCGAGAGGTCAGCTGGGCCGGGATGCGATCTGCTGACGGGCAGGGCCCCAGACGTCCTCGAACTCCTCGAAGGTGAGTTGTTCGGGGTCGTGGCCTTCCCATTCCGAAACGGGCAGCTCGGCGGTGATCCCGAATCTGCTGTCGTAATCACCGAGGCGGCCTGCGTCGCGGGCCCGCTGCCACTCGGCGAGGGAAGCTGCTGCGATCGGGATCAGCTCTGGCCCTTCGAGTTCGACCTGCCGGATCACCCAGCCTTCGGCGTCGACCTCGAAGTAGAACCAGGTGTCTTCCTCGTCCCAGTAGCAGCGCATCCATGTGGTCACCCGGCCATGATGCCGGGCCAGATGCGCCGCCCTACTCCGCTCTATCTCATGACTGGGCGATGAATCCTGCGCATCGGTCGAGCTGGAAAGGAGAACCGACCCGGGTTGGATCCCAGCCTTGATCCCGTGCCTCTCGAATGCTGGCAGCAACGTGAGCTGGGCGAATGAGCAGTGTGCATCGTGAAAAGTGCAGGTCGGGCGGGCTGGTGTGCGCGGGGTCGGGGGTGCTCGGGCTGGTCGGTGGCGGGTGTCCGTGGTGAAGATCGCCTGACTGGTCGGCCAGGAGGGTTCTCTGGTTCTGCTGCGCCTGCGTCAGCGGGCCGCCTACGATCCGTCACCGTGCCGGTACGCCGGAGATCGTGAGGAGGGTGTGGGGATGTCCGATCTGGAGCGGATCACGGCTCGCCGGAGCGAACTGGACGCGCTCGCCGAGGAGTTGGCGAAGCGGCTTGGGGAGGTCGAGGCCGAGCGGGAGGAGCTGGGGATCGCTGAACGGGTCCTGCGCCGTCTGGCCGAACAGGACCGGGCCGATACGGAGGCCGCCGGGGTGGAAGCCCCGATGAAAGCGCAGGTGGCGGGGCGTGCGGTGCTGCTGATCCCGCACCGCGGTGAGACCGGCGACGAGGCCGCGCTGCCCGGTGACTACCGCCGGATCTTGTCGATCGTGCGGGCCGCCGGCGGCCCGGTGCAGGTCAAGTCGGTGGGCGAGGAGCTGGGGCTTGAGGTGGGGTTGCGCGGGAAGCTGGAGCCGCTGCGGGCAAAGATGACCAAGCTCGCCGATCGTGGCTGGCTGCACAAACGGCCCGACGGGAAGTTCACCGCGCGCCTGTAGCAGTACCGGACCGGGGACGGCAAGGGGCGTAACCTACAGGCCCCCGGCGGCAGTTGAGTTTGGTGTGAAGAAAAACAACGGGTCCGCCGAGGGCCCTGACAGCCTTGTCTACACCGCCCGCCTGCCGCTGTCGAGCGCCACCCTGAACTGGCTCGCCGACCTGATACGCGGCCACTGCAAGAAGATCGGCTCCAGGTGGCGGGCGCTGCCCGCCGGGAAGATCGCCGGCATCGTGCTGGCAGTACTGCGCTGTGACCAGCGGCCCGGCGACCTGGCCGGCGGCAACGGCATCCACCGCACCACCGTCACCCGCTGGGTGCGGGAAGTCGTCGGCCTGCTCGCCGCCCGCGCCCCGCGCCTGGACCGCGCGCTGAAAAAGATCGCCCGAAAGGGTGGCGGAATCGTACTGCTGGACGGCTCCCTGATCCGCACCCGGCGCCGCACCGGCACGGCGAACCGGAAGAACTACTCCGGCAAGCACAAACATCATGGCCTGCTGGTGATCGCACTCACCGACGACAAGGGTCGGCTGATCTGGGTCTCCGCCGCACGTCCCGGACGCACCTCGGAGATCACCGCCTCCCGTCACGACAAGCTCACCGCCCACCTGCGGGCCGCCGGGCTCGGAGCCATCGCCGACCTGGGGTTCATCGGCCTCGACGACAGCGGCCCGGACACCGACCCGGCGGTGATCACCGGCTACAAGGCCGCCCGGAACCGGCCCCTGACCCGCGGCCAGAAACTGTCCAACAAAGCGCTGGCCACGGTCCGTGCCCCGGTCGAGCACGGCTTCGCCCACCTGAAGAACTGGAGAGTCCTGGGCAAGGTCCGCACGGATCCGAGGTGGGCGACCACGCTGGTGCGGGCCCTGCTGGTGCTGACAAACCAGGAAGTCGCCCGCTGATGACCGATGATCTTGTCGCTGGACTACCGCCCCGGACCTCGCCGAGCGTCCCGACGCCTACGCACACCAGACCATCTGACGTGCAGTTTTCACGATGCACACTGCTCAATGCATTGGGCTCTCCCGTGACTATGCCGCGTTCGCTGCTGAGGAGGCGTGGATGTGCTGGTGACATCCGTGGCAGACAACGAGCGTCTTGCGCCGCTTCCTGGCCATCAGGGCTGCCCATGCGGGCTGGTCCGGCCCCCGTGTCCCCAGATCCGCGAGCTTGGCGACCTGGTGGACTGCCACCGTCGCACCTTGCTCGCACAGTTCGCATCGCCGCTCTCGGAGTCTGTGGATCAACTCCTTGGGCGGAGGGCGAACGTGGACCGGAGCCGGGTCGTGGACGTTCGCACGCCTGTCATGTTTGAGAGGTATTCCACCGAATCGTGACACTAGATCTGGCTTGTCCGGGCGTGTCTTTCTGGCCTCGTAGCAGATCCGCAGCCCGTCTTTGGTTTCAGTCTTGACCCGATAGCGGGCTGACATTTTCCTGACGGTTGAGCGGTGCTTGGCGGCCAGTGTTTTCAGCATTGATGTCTGGGCGTTCCAGCACAACATGCCGAGTTGTGACACATTCTGGGCGAGCAAATAGTAGTTCACGACGCCCCGGTATTCAGCCCCGTAGATCCGCACGATTTCGTAGTCGTCCAGATTCTGGAGCTCTCCCCGGTGCCACGGCTTTCCGTGTTTCCGGTAAGGGGCGCACTTGGCTTTGATCACATCCGTTGGCACGCGCAACGCGATTGTCCCGTTGACCGAACGGCGGCCCCGAGAGAGTTTCGTGTTGTCGTGCTGGACGATGACGTTGTAGCCGAGGAACCGCGCCGCACGTGTGCGAGCGTGTGTGATCAGGGTCTTGTCCTGGTTCAGTTCCAGCC
Organism: Streptomyces sp. NBC_01216; assembly: GCF_035994945.1. Lineage (NCBI taxonomy): Bacteria > Bacillati > Actinomycetota > Actinomycetes > Kitasatosporales > Streptomycetaceae > Streptomyces > Streptomyces sp. NBC_01216. The sequence goes on along the minus strand of NZ_CP108677.1, from coordinate 808,630 downwards.
CGAGGGTCTCCCGAAGGAACTGTGCCAGTCTCTCCTTAATCTCCTCAGCCTCAGCCTTCGGCCCTATGAAGCCCAGCAAGTGATCGTCGGCGTACCGTACATAGGTCAGCCTTCGATAGCCAGGGTCCATCGGGTCCGTTGCCGGGATGCGCTGCGTCTGCTTTTGCAGTTCTCGGGCTTGCACCCGGTCGCCGCGTTGCACCGCACGAAGCCGCCGACTTTTCAACCTGAAGTACTCAGTGTTGCCCTTTCGGCGGTTTCCCCGTGTGTATTCGGGGATAAGAGTCCCCTCTATGAATGCGTCGAGCTTGTCGAGGTAGATGTTACTTAACAGGGGGGAGAGAACGCCGCCTTGCGGAGTACCGCTCAGCGTTTCTTGGTATACCCATTCCTCCATGTACCCGGCTTTGAGCATGTTACGGACGAGCCGGAGAAATCGGTTATCGTGGATCTTCTCCGCCAGTATCCCGAGAAGGATTTCGTGGTCAACTGACCCGAAGCAGTCGGAGATGTCACCTTCGATGAACCACACGGTTCCGGACCAGGTGCGTTGCACCTCGCCAAGCGCGGTGTGACACCCGCGCCCCTTCCGAAAACCGTGCGATCGGGGAGAGAACTGCGGCTCGTAGAACGCTTCCAATAGAAGACGTACCGCTTCACCGACAAGCTTATCTCCCCATGAAGGCAAGCCAAGGGGACGAAGCCGCCCGTTTTTCTTCGGGATGTATACACGGCGGGCCGGAGAAAACTGATATCGCTCGCCGCGCATTGCTTCGATGATCTGGTCGATCTTCCCTTCGGACATGCCATCAGCGGTTTCTTCACTGACTCCCGGAGTCATCGCACCCTTGTTTGAGTAGATGCCACCATAGGCCAGCAAGTACAGATCCTTGTTGAACATCTGCCTGTAGAGCTCACTGCACGACAAGCCCTTCTTGCCGCGTTCGCGGAGGACAGAAAGCACCGTTTCGGCGTCTTGCATTTCGCATACCTCGCGGTTCCATTTTGTCCATCACCTGTGCCCCTTCGCCCTGTGATCCGGCTCTCCCGGTCTCCAGATTGGCAGGACGTTACCCCTGCGACTACTACGGGCACTCTGTCGCCATAGGACTCGCGTCCCTTAGGCGATCCCACGTTCGTCAGTGCCGTACGTTCTAGCGTGACTTAGGCGTCCCGTTCGTTTCCTTAAATGCCCTGACTGGGCATCGCTCCCGCGCCCCGGAGAATTGCAACAGAAGCCTTTACATCCTGCCGTAGGGGCCGGCGCCGGTTTCAGGCGTCTTTCCGGCGGGTGACAACATTTACACCTTCTGGAACTGGGATTCAGGCAATTCAGCTTTCGCCATATCACGCGGATCTCCCGACGCACCGCCCCATACGCCTGGGCACGGTCGCCGGTTTCCTGGCATGCTGCTGTTCCCTTCACCTTTCGGATCTTGGGTAAGCCATCAGATCCAGAGACATTCCTCCAATCTCTGCCCGCTGCGCGGGCGATACGGCACTGCGCCTCGTGGCGCAGAGAGGCTGTTGTGCGGTCGGTTCGGCGGTGTGAGCGGGTGGAGCGATCCGAACACCGTCCATAGGCCGAGCCTTCCCGCCAGCGCGGTGATCGACTCCGCTTCCTCGCGCATCACATCCCATGCGGCACGGCTCCAGTCAGCCGGCAACAGCTCACCGGTCGGGCCTGCCGCCATCACGTGCTTGCTCGGGTAGGTGATCGCCCCCTCGGGGAACTGCACCAGCCGCGCACCCGCCTCGGAGGCCTCGACCATCAGGGCCCGGATCTCCTGCCCGGCGGCCCGTAGTGCTCCTTGATCAGTGGGGTCCTCCGGCACCGTGCTTTGCGCGACCGCCAGCCGCAATGTCCTGATCCCACGGGGACGTTCCTCGGGTGCAGAAGTGGTGGCCATCGTTCTCCGATCGGTGAGTGCTTGCTCGTGGGCGGTGAAGGCGTGGTCGGCAAGTAGCCGGGGTGTCAGATGCTCAGCTGGGTCGGGTCGCCCTGTGTGGGACCGGGGGTGAGGCGGGTGAAGTACTCAGTCGCCATGACCTTGCTCCGGATCTCCCCCGGCAGGCGGGCGAGGATCCCGGGTAGCGGCCGTTCGCGGGCGACCTCCCCGCGGTGTGCGAGGATCGCCTGCCACTTCTGCGCCAGGTACGGAGTGACGTCGACGGCGGTGGTGGCGTAGGCGTCCGGGACCGCGAGCACGGCTTTGCCAACGGCTTCCAGCAGTGGTCCGAGCTCTCCGACGCCAGACTCGGGGTGCGTGGCGCAGTACACGGCGCGCGGTTGCCAGGGCTCACCGGCCTCGGGGTGAAGATGTGCGAGCCCCGCGTCCTGAGCGGCGAGGAGAGCGGCTTGGTGGGTACGGCGGTGGTCCGGGTGGCCGGTCAGCTGGCCCAGGGCGTCGTGCGTGACCATGATGTCGGGGCGGAACGAGCGGATGTGCTGGACCAGGGCGGCGACCACCTCGTCGAGCGGTGCGTCGACGAGCCGGGGACGGCCAGGGGCCGCCCGTTCGTTGCGGGCATCGCCGTATCCGAGCATGCGCGGTGCGCCCGCGCCGAGCGCTCGCAAGGCGTCGGCGAGTTCGGGAGCCCGCAGGCTATCGGGCGCCCAGGTCATGGTGACGACGGCGGTGCGCGCGTGCGCGGCGGCGTGCTGGGCGAGGACGCCGCCGGCGAGGAGGCTTTCGTCGTCGGGATGGGCGAACACGCCGAGCAGGGACGGCAAGGCGGAGGACGCCGCCTTCGCGGGGACCGGTTCGTGGGAGTCAGGCACGCTGTCCGCCAGCAGCCGAGAGGCTCAGTACGTCAGCGGGGGTTCGGCCCGGCCACTGGAAGACGAGCCGTGCGCTGGGCTTGTCGAGTACATCGCCGGGCGGCAGCTGGTCGTCGGGTGTTGTGGCCGGGTGGACGGTCATCGGCGGATAGCCGCTCTCGCGCACCTCGCGGTCCCAGACGCGGACGCACTCGGCGAAGCGCTCCGCCACCTCTTCGGCAGCTGGGCCGTAGGCGTGGATGAAGAACTCCGTGATGCGGTCGGCCGGCTCCGGGGCTTCCTTAACCTGCCGGTAGGTCAGGTAGGCGAGCGAGCCGTTCGCCAGGATCGCAGCCGCGTCCTGCTGCGCCACGAGCGCGGACCCTTTCGGCGCGGTCAGGCGGCAGAAGCCCGGCAGCGTGGTCGCGGCATAGACCTGCAACGTCTCGAAGTTGAAGATTCCCCGGACGATGAGACCCGTGGAGAGCTCGTGCCGGGGCCCGCGCAGCGCCTCGTCGAGGCCAGCGGTGTCGCCGGGCGTCCCGTCCTCCCAGCGCAGCGTGACGTCGCCGTCGGCCAGCCGCACGGCCGGGGCGGTACGGGCGGCGGCGCCGCGGTCGCGTACGAACCCGCAGTACGTCCAGTGCTCGCAGTGCAGCACGTCGCCGCGTCGGACCAGGGTGAGGGAGCGGGTGTAGCCGCCCATCTCGAGGGGCACGACCAGCCGGGCCCCCTCGGCGAGCTGCTCCCGCCATGCTGGTGCGATGTCGGACGCGTTGTGCGTGATCATCATCCCGTCGAACCCGCCGGCCGGCACGTGGTCTGGCGCGCCGAGGCCGCCGTCGCCGCGGACGGCGGTGACCCGGCCGCTGCCGGCCTCCGCGCACAGCCTCCGAGTGCGGTGCACCACGTACGGGTCGACGTCCACGGTCACCACCCGGCCGCGTTCCCCAACGATGTGGGCCAGGAGCTCCGCGTTGTAGCCGCCGGAGCCGAGAAACCGACGGGTTTACAGAATCTCGAAGGGGAAGCTGCGGGAACCCGGGGGACATCTCGCCAATTGTTTCCGCTGACGCGTGGGTTCGCTGGCTAAGCAGAAGAGTTCGGGTGCCACCGCTGCTTCCGGGTGTCTCGCGACGGGTTCGCGTGGGCCGGAGGCGAGGAGTTCGAGCACGGTCACAGCAGGCGGCGCACCTTCTGTCGACCAACCGCATTGTGGCCGGGCTCCTCGCCTGCGGAAGGAAGGGGATACCTTGCGCGCGGGGCGAGCAGGTGGCGACCCTGGACGTGAACCCCGAGGTCGAGGTCTTGCGCGGGGAATGAGACCAGGCCCTGGCTGCCGCTCGAAGAGGAGAAGCGGACCTGTCGGCGCTGCGCAACGTCGTTCAACGCCTGATGGTAGAGAACACCCGGTTTCTCGGAGGAGAGTCAGTTGGGCCCCCGGTTCCTGGTCACAGGTGACCTCGCCGGGCGGCCGGGTGGGCGTTCGGCTGGGCCCGGAGTGGGCTGGGGCGGCACTGTCCAGCCAGGGTGGGGGGCGTCGAAGTCCAGCCATCTGATGCATCATCAAGTCATATATCATTGACAATTTCGCAACTGTCTCTCCATCGAAGCCACACATGTCAAACTGACCGGCGCATCCCGAGGGCTGCATCGCAAGTCCATCGCCGCTCCGGACCGCAGGGGGAACCGGAGGCCCGGCGTTCATGCTCGTGGGAGGGGAACGGTGGCATCTCAGGATTCCTTGCTCAAGGTGTACGGGGACCGGTCGTACCGGCACGTGACCATGACGCGGCATCAGGGCACGACCATCGCGTTCGCGATGGACGCGTCCCTTCGGATCGTCTACTCCGTGCTGGACCTGTCCGGACCCTCGACCAAGGGGGAAGCGGATGCCGCGTACTGGAGCGAGAACCCGGCCGAACTGCCCTTCCCGCGGGAACTGGCCGAGGTGGGGTACGCCGTCGTCGGTGCGACGGCGATGCCGACGGTCAAGCGGGGCGGGGCCGAGGCGGCCGCCACTGAGCGGCCGACGGCCGTGGAGACGGACTCCTTCCTGTCCACCACCGCGCGGCTGACCGCGGACGCCCCGTTCCATGTGATATCCGACGGCACGTACGTGGTGGTCCTGCGGCAGTCGATCAACGAGACCCACCCCGGCACGGTGTTCAAGCTGCTCAGCGGCGGCAGCTCAGCGGACGCGTCCCGCACCGACTACGTGCTCAGCGGCACGAAGAAGGTGCCGCTGGTGTGCGACACCCTGCTGTGCGACCGGTTCCTGCTGGTGGACGGCAAGCTCAAGCCGGTCCTGGAGGTGCGCTACAAGCGCAGCCGGCACGCCACGCTTCCGGAGTCCGCCAAGGACAGCCTGGGCACCGAGGACATGGAGGACCGCCCGTTCTACGAGCCGACCCAAGAGCTGTCGTTCGTCCGGAACCTGACCCAGGGCCGGTTCGCCGCGGTGCTCGTGCCGACCGCGATCAGCGGTGCGCAGCGATGGCAGCTGTTCGCGCACAACGACGCCACCGGGCGGATCGACTCCTTCAACGTCGAGCAGGGTGCGCAGGGCCTGTTCAACACCCAGGGCACCCGCTTCTACACCAGTCCGGACCCGCTCTACCGGGACGCGGTGTTCGAGCGCAGCCCCGGGACCTGCCCGTTCACCGGGCGCGATTTGGTGCCCGTGACGGGCACCGACGGCTACGCGGAGACCGCGGTGCGGCTGGCCGGCACCGACCCCTACGTCGATCTGGGCGATCGGGCGGCGCTGCGGTTCGGCGGGAAGCCGTACTCGATCGAGGCGTGGGTCAAGCCCGAGGAGCTCAACGGCCCCGTGCTGGCCAGGGGTTCGGCGTACCAGCTCGCCCTGAGTCCTGACGGCACGGTGTACCTGGCCCACAACGCCGGCCCGTGGCTGATCAGCTCCAGCGACAAGATCGAGAAGGGCGTGTACAGCCACATCGCCGGCACCTTCGACGGCAAGACCGCGCGGGTGTACGTCAACGGCCGGCTGTCCGGCAGCGGGGACATGCCGTTCGTCGATGACGCCGGCTCAGTCGCGCTGATCGGCAAGAAGGTCCACCAGGGCCGGACGATCGGCTACTTCAAGGGTGACGTCGACGAGGTCCGGATCTGGAACCGGGCGCGCTCGGCGGCCGAGCTCACCGAGGACATGAACTACCGGCTGATCGGCAACGAGCCGGGCCTGGTGGCCTACTACCGCTTCGACGAGGGCACGGGCACCACCGCCTACGACCAGACGGACAACGCCCTACACGGCACGCTCAGCGCCGATGCGCAGTGGACCGGCTCGGACGCACCGGTCGGTGACCACCCCGGGGTGCGGCGTGACAGCTTCGCGCTCAAGGGGCGCTCGGTGGTGTCCGGCATGTCGGCGGTGCTCTACCACCAGCAGGAGAACGTCGTCGCCGGGTACCGCCCCGACCCCAAGCCCGCCAAGCGGCAGGCCCGGGTGCTGCTGGCGTTCGCCGCCAAGTACGGCCAGAACCCGTGCCTGGCGAGCCTTGACTTCGCGGTCGGCCGCGACGGCCGGCTGGCCCAGGTGCCGGACGTACTGGACCCGGCGCTGCTCAAGCGGCCGACGAAGGGCCAGGACTCGGAACAGGTAAGCGCCCTCCAGCAGGTGATCAGGCGGCTGGAGCCGGAGGTCGCGGCCCTGCCGCCGGAGATCGCCCGGCTGGACGCCACGGCGGGCAAGGTGGCCGAGCGGCAGGCGGAACACGACCGGCTGAAGGCAAGTTTCGACGACCTGGAGCGACGCTACTTCGATGAGAAGGACCTGGTCACTTCCTGGATTCACCACGTGGAGCTCAAGACTCCGCGCCAGCTGAAGGACACGACAGCGCAGCGGCTCTACGCCGTCAATTCCCCGTCGAACGAGTCCGGGGTGATTCTCGTCCCTGCCAGCACGACCGGCCAGTGGATGACCTGGCGGGTGGAGGCCGTCAGCGATACTCAGGACGGTCGGCCCTGCTACCTCCTGGTCTCCCACGATCGCAACGCGAACCTGCGCGTGGCAGGCAACTCCACTGCGGAGAAGGCCCGGTTGGTCACGGCTCTCTCCCGCGAGTGGAGCAACCCGTCCGAGCAATTCCAGCTGGTTTTCGAGGGTGAGTACGTTCGCATCGTCAACCGCCGGAGCCGCCTCGCGATCGGCCTCCCCTCCACCGCCGAAGACGTCCTCCCGGTTCAGTCGAGCGAACACCTCAAGGCGGAGTCGGGCCTGTTCCGCCTGACGCGCCTGTCCATGCACTCGGGCCTGGACGTGCTGTACCTCGCGGCCAAGGAGAAGATGGACGCCGCCCGCGCCCTGCTCCAGGAGGCGAAGACCGCCCAGCAGCGCGTCGCCGAACACAGGCTCACGCTGACCGCCAAGCAGGCGGAACTGCAGGACGCCCAGGACCGGCTGGCCCGCCTGTCGGGCGCTCTTCAGGGCGACGACGACCTGACGGTGGCGATGCCGCTGCTCGCGGTGGACAGCACCGGTCTGAGCCTGTCCGGCGCCCTGCTCGAATTCGCCCGCGGCACCGACCGGCCCGCACTGCTGGACAGCGGCACCGGCAACGTCGTGCTGTACTTCCGCGGGTCCGACGACCAGTTCTTCGCCGTGTACTACGACACCGCCGTCGTCCGCGGCGCCCAGACGCTGGCCGGGGACGGCGGCGTGCTCACCTTCGGTGCCCGCGACCCGGGCATCACCCTGGACGGCGCCACCATCAAGGTCAGCAACGGCGACGCCCCGGGCCGCTGCGACCTGACCGTCACCGTCGGCACCGACACCGAGACCTGGAAGTCCCTGCCCCGCAAGGCCGACCAGATGGTGGCCGCGCTGGCCGGGAGCCCCGGCCGGCCGGTGACGGTGGGCGCGGTCGCCCGCGTGAGCGGCAGCACCGTGGAGCTCACCGCGGCCACCCCCGCCCCGCTCTTGGCCAAGGCCCACCTCATGATCGGCAGCGCCGGGTACGCGGTGGACGCGGACACCCCCACCGGTTCCAAGACGCTCACCCTCTCGACGGCGGGCACCGCGATCAAGCCCGGCGACAAGGTCAGCCTGGTGGGCTACGACTGGGCCCGGGCCGAGTCCACCCGCCCCGGGGTCCTGCTCTCGACCGGCTCCCGGCTGATCTCCCTGACCACGGGCGGCGTCGACTCCGTGCCCAACGGCACCGCCAGGGCGAGCATCACCGGCCGCGGCTGCCGCTGGCGCGCCGAGATGCCCGGCCGGGCCTTCCTGCTCGACGGCAAGGACCAGTACCTGACGCTGCCCGCCGCCAAACTGCCCAGCGTCACCCCGACCGGCGACGTGACCCTGGAAGCCTGGGTCCACCCCGACGCCGGGCAGGGCCGGATCATCCACGCCAAGACGGACGAGTCCGCCTACTCCCTGGCACTGGCCCCCGTCGGGCTGCCCGTCAAGCAGTTCATCGCCGAAACCAAGATGGAGCTGACCGGCTCCCTCGACCTGTCCAACCGCGACTTCACCATCGAGCTGTGGGCCAAGCGCAATCAGTCCCGGGGCCGCCGGGAGCCGCTGCTGACCCACGGTGCCATGGACGGCCGAGCCAACCAGACCCTGCACCTGTGCTTCGAGCCCAACGACACCTTCATGTTCGCCCTGTACGGCGACGCCGTGACGACCGCTCAGCCCTACCCTGACCTGGAGTGGCACCACTGGGCCGCGGTGTACAAGCACGCCACCCGTGAGCTGGTCCTCTACCGGGACGGCACGGAGGTCGCCCGCGGCACCTCCGCAGGGCCCTACACCGGCAACGGGCAGCTGATCCTTGGCCACCAGCCCTTCACCGGCACCTACCTCGACGGCCAGATCGACGAGGTCCGCGTCTTCGGCCGGGTACGCACCCAGCAGGAGATCTCCGCCGAGCGCCACCAGCGCCTTTCCGGCCGGGAGCCGGGACTTCTGGGGCACTGGACCTTCGAGGGGCCCAGCACCCCTGCCTCGCCGATCAAGGGCTACCAGGTGGTGGCCCGGGTCGGCGACCGGGTACTGCGCTCCGCGGAACGCTTCCCCTGCAACGAGTGGGCGCATCTCGCCGCCACCTTCTCCCAGTCCTGGGCCGTGCGCCTGGACGGTGGCGAGGGCCTGTCGGTCGCCCCGCAGAACTCGCTGGACGTCCTGGAGGACCTCACCATCGAGGCGTTCGTCAAGATCGAACGCCTCGGTGCGCCGGTGGGCCTGCTCGCCAAGGGCACCGTCGTCAACGGCGGCCGGGACGGCGTCCCGTACCAGTTGAGCGTGCTGGCGGACGGCAAGGTGGAGTTCGCCTTCGCCGAGGCCGACGGCAAGGCCGTCCGGTACACCTCCGCGCGGGCCGTCACCGCCGGCGCCTTCCAGCGCGTCAGCGTGGTGCGCCAGCGCCGCAAGTCCGAGGTCACCGCCGCCACCGCCACCACCGCGGCGAGCGCGAACAGCCAGCCCGAGCAGGACATCCACTTCTACCTCGACGGCATTGCGGCCGGCAGCCACGTGTACAGCGGCCCCGGCGCGCAGTCCAACAGCAGCGAGCTGGAGATCGGCCGCGGGTTCCGCGGCGTGATGGGCGAGGTGCGGCTGTGGAACGCCGCGCGGCCGGCCGTCCAGCTCGGCCTGCCGGTCACCCCGCGCGAGAAGGGGCTCGTGGCCCGCTGGGCCTTCAACGAGAACGCCGGCAACGTCACCCTGGATGCCTCCGGCTCCTTCCCGGCGAAGCTGCGGGGAGCGCGCTGGACCCGCGACCCCGACCCCACGGCCAGTCCCTTGCGGCTGTACCGCAACGGCGAGCCGCTGTCCGAGGGAGTGCCCACCGCGCAGGACACCGGCACCTGGGGCGAGGCCCAGCTCACCCTGGGCGCACGCCTGGACGCCGGCAAGCCCACCGAGCTGCTGGCCGGAACTCTGGAGGAGGTGCGGATCTGGCGTACCGTCCGCACCCGGGAGCAAATTTCCGACAACCTGTTCACCCGCCTGCACGGGGGCAAGCAGGACCTGCTCGGCTACTGGCCCTTCGACCGGGACTCCACTACGCCCGGCACCACCACGGTGCGCGACGAGGGCCTGCGCGGCAACGACCTGGGCTTCTCCGCCAAGCGGCCGCGCATCCTGCTCTCCACCGCGCCGGTGTCCACCGACACCGCCCAGGTGCGCTCGGCCCTGGCCGACGTCCGCACCCCCTTCCACGACACCATCGCCGGTGCACCCGGCGCCACCGAGTACGCGGACCTCCAGTTCGACGCCAAGGGCGAGGCCCTCGGCGTCCTCAAACGCTGCTACGGGTTCGTCCGGGGCGGCCGCTGGCACCTGGTCACCGGCTACAAGGTGGGCGACCTGGTCACCGAGTGGGTCGGCCAGGCCCAGTTCGACCCGCAGCTCATGGGCTACGTCGAGGGCGCCCCGCCGGTGCCCTCGGAGAACCTCACCGACAAGGGGGACGGCTACGCTGGCGCCTCCTCGGTGGAGTTCGCCGAGGCCGACCAGGTGGTGCAGAGCCTGTCCTCCAGCAAGACCCGCAGCGTGAACGCCGCATTCAGCTTCGCCCTGGGCATGGAGACCGACGCCAGCGTCATGGCGATCTCGGCGCCGCTGGGTTTCGGCACCGCCACCCCGCTGGCCGAGGGCCAGTTGAAGCTCGGCGTCTCCGGCAGCCTGGAGTACGCCAACACATGGAGCCAGGACACCAGGGTCAGCCAGGGCAAGAACACCGCCCGCAAGACCAGCCTGGCGCTGACCGGCCACCCCGAGGACCCCGCCAAGGTGCTGAACGCAGCGATCGGACGGCGGTACGTGCCCGCCAACACCGGCCTGGCACTGGTCCAGTCCCAGACCGCCGACGTCTTCGCCCTGCGCCTGGCGCACACCGGCGCCCTGGTCGCCTACCGGATGCTGCCCAACCCCGACATCCCGCGGGACTGGAACGTCATCCACTTCCCCCTGAACCCCCGCTACACCAAGCAGGGCACCTTGGACGGCGCGGTCGGCTTCGACGACCGGGGCAAGGTCCTCGACCCCGACTACCCCACCGCCGCCAACTACGGCGAGTACAGCTACTTCAAACCGGGCGACGCCTACGCGCTCAAGCGCCGGATCACCCGCGACCAGCAGCGTCTGCACGCCTTCTACGAGTCGATCTCCACCGACCCGCACCGCCGGGACCCGGCCGAGACCCAGGCCACCGCAGTGCTGCAATCGATGGGGATGTCCGCCGGGCAGCAAGAGAGCGCCCGCAACACCGCCGGCAGCGCCGCCGCCAACGGCTTCTCGCACCGGGACCTGGTCAACACCTACGTCTGGACCGCGAAGGGCGGCTTCTTCGCCGAGACCACCGAGGCCACCGACGCCGTCAGCGAGACCACTTCCGGCTCCTACGCCTTCAGCGGCAAGTTCGGCGCCAGCATGGGGGTCAGCTTCGGCGCCCTCGGCCTTGGCTTCTGGGGCCAGATGGACGCCTCGGTGGGCGGCGGCTTCAGCACCACCCGGGCCAAGGGCAAGGACGCCTCCCGCTCCTTCGGCCTGAACGTCCAGTGCGCGCCCTCCGGCGACCTGCAACGCCGCGACAAGGAGGGCAAGTTGGTCTACGACATCGCCGGCAAACCGGCCCTGGTGCCGGGCAAGGTCGACGCCTACCGCTTCCTCACCTTCTACCTCGGCGAGAACAGCGCCAACTTCGACGACTTCTACCACAAGGTCGTCGACCCGACCTGGCTCTCGGGCAGCAATGCCTCCGACGCCGCCGCACTGCGCCAGACCCGCCAGAACTCCGCGAAACCCCCGTGCTGGCGCATCCTGCACCGCGTCACCTACATCAGCCGGGTCCTGGCACCCGTCCCGCCGCCCGGAGCGCCGCCGCTGGAGAAGGCAATGCGCGCCGAGAACATCGACAGCAACTACGAACTGATCAAGCGCCTGGAGCCGTACGTCCGCCCCGCCGCCACCAGCAGCGCCGCCCTCGCCACCGCCACCCGCGACACCCTGGCCGCCCAGCTGCCCGAACTGCTCCCACACAGCGCCGAGATCATCAGGTACCTCGGCCGCTACTTCGGCATGGAGAACTGACAGCCGCCCGGCCCTCCACCACACCGGAGGGCCGGGCCCCTCTACCGCCGCAGCCACCGCCCCCCAGTGCACAACTGCCCCCCTCCTGCGGTCCGCGCCACAGAACGCCGCTCATCTTGAACTGGGCATCTTGCTGCCAGGAGGAGCGGACTACGGCGCGATGGGATCGGTGGGGAATCTCTCGGGATGGGCTGACGCGAGGTAGTCCATGGCTGTGTCCTCAGTGAGCCTTTTCCAACCTCATGTTGCGGCGTGGTGAAGGACGAGTACGGCCTTGACGATGTCGGTGATCCGGTTGGTGCTGCAGCGGAGCTTCCGCAGGAGGCGCCAGCCCTTCAGGACGGCCATGGCCTGCTCGCCGACGCACCGGATCTTGGCGTGGCTGCTGTTGTGACGTCGCTTCCATCGCTTCAGCCGGCGGCCCCGGAAGGGGACTCGGATGTGCCGACCGGCGCCTTGGTAGGCCTTGTCCGCCCAGCATTTCAGTCCCGCGGCGGCGAGCGCGTCGACGATCCCGTGGCTTCGGGCGGCCGTCAGGTCATGGGTGGAGCCTGGCAGAGCGGCCGAGGCCCAGAGCAGTCGGCCGAACGGATCGGTGAGGACCTGCACATTCATGCCGTGCCGTTTGTGCTTCCCCGAGTAGTACGGCGTGTCGATGGCGATCCGGTCGATCGGCAGCAGGGTGCCGTCCAGGATCACGAACGCTTTCGTCCGGGCCCTCTCCATCGCCTCGTCCAGGGACGGTGCGAGGACGCACAGGACTTCGATCGCCTCACGTATGTACCGGTAGACGGTCGCGATACCGATCCCGAACCCTGCGGCGAGCTGGGCGTAGGTGTCACCGCACCGCAGATGGGCCAGGGCGAGCAGGGCCTGGCGGTCGGCGGGCAGTCGCCGCCACCGTGTACCGAGCTCCCGTCGCCTCGCGGTGAGCTGTCGCGTCAGATGCCGCAGGGTGCTGCTGGACAGATCGATCGAGGACGGGTAGACAAGCACGCGAAGCTCCTGGCAGACACGGGTGATCTTGGTCGAGAACCCGTCTACCAGGAGCTTCGTCGTTGCGTACAGCCCTTGACCCCCAACAGCTCGGTATCGCGGTCAGGTTGGAAAAGGCTCAGTAGGCGAACGCTTCGCGTGTCCGCGCCACCTGGACCTTGCCGGTACCGCACGCGGTTTCCCACGCCTCCATGGCACCCCCGTCCTCGATGGGTGAAACCCTACATACGGGACAGGGTGACGAGGCGGCGGACAGGGACCGGGCACGGATGAGACCCCCGGATGGCCCCGGGCACGGGCCATTCGGACGAGCCACGGTGTAGCCGCTGCGAAACGAGCGCAGCCCAGCTCGGAGGAGGCACCCGCCCGGTGGTAGGGCAACGCCGCTGACCCGGGGCGCCCGCGCAAAGGGTTCCGGTGGCTACGGCGGCTCAGTCGTTGCGCAGGGCGGGAACCTCCGGGTTGCGTAGCAGTGGCGGGAAGACGCAGAACTCGTCTGACGCGCAGTCGGGTGACCTGGAGAAGAGCATGCCCAAGCCAAGGCTCCCCAGGCTGCCAAGAGGGAGACAGACCCCGCGGGCTGTCGGCTGACTGATCGGTGTGCATGCGGCCAGGGGCTCAGCGGCTGCGGCCGTCACCAGGCCGGAAAGGGCAAGTAGGGTGCCTGCGGCGAGGGTGACTTTCCGGATGGTTGTCCGCATTGAATCCTCCAGTTTCCCTGACGTCGAAGAGACGCTCACTGCCAATCCGAAACGGAGCCGGGGGATTGAGCACGCTGGCTTGGGCCGTGTGGCGCAACTCCTGTCGGTACATGAGCTATAGGTTTATCGGCAGGTTCCGTAGGCATGGTCGGCAGGTGTGCAAGCCGCGGTCCTCGCCGGTCAAGTCATTTCGGCGCTGCGCCCGCCCGGCATCACTGACATGATCCTGCGCGTGGGGCGGACCGAAGCCGGCAGCTACTGGCATTCGGGCGGCGTCCGCAGCGTCGCGCCGGCCCGGGCCGGGGCCTACTGGAGAAGCCCGGCGTGCCTCCACCAGTGCCTTTCCGTCGATGTGATCATGCCGATGTCTGTCAGGAAGGGAACGACCTTGGCTCCGCTCCACAGCAGCGTCTCTCGGAAGTGCGGGTTGGCGCGTACCTGGCTGCGGGCGGCGCGTGGGTCCAGGCCCATGTCGCGATAGACGTGGGTGTTGACCAGGAGCCTGGTGGCTGCCATGGCGCGCACACCCATCCGTTGCCGTTGAACGGCAAGGCGTGCGGGTGAGGTGCGTCTGACCGCGTCCCGCATGGCGGAACGCGCGAAGGTGATATGCCGGGCTTCTTCGGCGACGTGGATTTGACATACCTGGCGGACGAGTGGGTGGACCCGGTCGTCGCGGGCCGCCTCACGTTGGAAGCGGTCGAGGACTTCTTCGAAGATGAGCGGTGTGGCGAATGTGAGGTCGTCGCGGGAGGGCAGGAAGCACGCCGCTGCACGGTGGAGTGCCGCTGGGGGGCGGTAGTCGGGGCAGTCGAGCCGGTCCAGGAGTTTGCTGAACATGGCGGAGTGCCGGGCCTCTTCGGAGATTTCGGTCAGTGCGTATTGGGTGCGGGGGTCCTTGGGGTCGCGTCGGGTGAGGTGCCGGGCGAAGGTCTCCATCAAAAGGAGCTCGGACCACAGAGCCAAGCCCATCATGCTGGCGAGTTCACGGCGGGACGTCTCCCGGCGCTGCTTGTCGTTCATGCGCTGCCACAGTGGTGTTCCGAAGAGCGGCAGGCGCTCGGGCACGCAGTACCAGGCATCATCCGGGGCGGTCGTGTCCCATGTGATGGAAGTCTGGGAGTCGAGCGGTGGAGATGCCTGCAGCAACCGCCGGGCGACGTCGTGGGATGCGCCTTCGGGCGGCGCCGTTGTCGGGCGGGTGTCCATGGTGTCTACTCCCGTGTTCACGCGCTGCTGAGGACCCTTCCGGGGAGCACTCTGGTGCGGGCGTTCGCGGTGCCGACGGCCAACACAACGGTTGGCGGCTGGATTCACTCGCCCAGGTGTAGGGAAGGCAAGCAAGGCTGGTGTTTTGGGGTCGGGTCCTGCCGCCCGGGTAGCTGTTCTTCGGAAGCCGGGTTGCCGGCCTCTGCCGGACCGCTCATGGACATGAGTGGGGTCCGTTCGGGTGAACCGGTCTGGGCGCACGATCTGAGCGCCGCGCGAAGCCCACGGAGTGCGATGCAGCCCGATATGTTTCCAGTGTGAACGCGCCCCGGTTCAGCCGTCTGGCAGGAGTTTCCGCCTATCTTCCCGAGAAGCGGATCTCGACAACCGACCTTGAGGAGGAAATCGCCCGGCAAAGCCCGGGCTTCGCCGTTCCTGCTGGATCGATTGAGAGTGTGACCGGCGTGCAACACCGGTACATCAGTCCGCCGGATGAGTGTCCGTCAGACCTTGCGGTCGCCGCCACACAGAAGCTTCTTGCCGAAACCGGGCAGAGCATTCAGGACGCAGATCTCATCATCTTCGCCGCGACCTCGTTGGATGTCCTCGAGCCTGCGACCGCGCACATTGTGGCGTCCAAGCTCGGCGCACAGTGCCCGGTATTCGACGTGAAGAACGCCTGCAACAGTTTCCTCAACGGCCTCGAGGTCGCCGATGCGCTGATCCGGACGGGTGCGTATGAACGCATCCTGTTGTGCTGTGGTGAGACCTGGCAGAAGACCAGACGACTGTGCGTCGCCACGCCCAGAGAGTTCGCACACGCCATGGTCAGCTACACCATGTCGGATGCCGGGGCCGCCATGTGGATCGAAGCCGCCGCCGAACCAGGCATCCTCGGCGCGCGCTTCTTCGCGCAGTCCAAGGCCTGGGGCGCCACCGTCATCCCTATTCCCTCCGCGCCGGAGTGGGAATGGACCAACAGCTTGGAAGCCATGATGCGAGCGGGTCGCTCCCTTGCCATCGACAGGACGGTCGTGGAGCCTGCTATCGGGATGTCATTCGACGATGTCGCCCGATTTTGCATGCACCTTCCGACGCAGCGCTGGACCGACCGGATCCTGGAATCGCTTGATATTCCTGCCTCACGGGTGTCCACCACGATCCAAACCCACGGAAACACCGCAGCCGCCACCCTGCCCATGCAACTCGCCTTGGAGGTCGAGGCTGGCCGTCTGCATCCCGGTGACCCGGTGGTGCTCCTGGGCATGGCGAGCGGGGTCAGCCTCGGTGCTCTCGCCCTTCGCCTCTAACACCCACCGTCACCCTCCGTGGCTCTTGCCACCTGCCCTGTTTGGAAGAACGTCACCATGGCCCCGTATGCGAACGGCTTCGAGACGATCCGCGACCTCTTGTCCACGCACTTCGACGATGTCGATACCACCATGCTGACTCCGCACGTCACCTTCGAAAGCCTCGGGCTGGATTCCTTGGGCCTGATGGAAATGCTGGTGGTAGTCCATCAAAGGCTGGGCGTGACGCTTTCCGAACTCGGCGTAGACCTCAGCTCGGCTCTGACCGTCGGGGATGTCGCCGCTGCCCTCGACCGACACATCCACTCCGCCCAGGGTTCGACTGAGCCCGACGGAGCGGCCGTATGAGAGCCACTGCGCTGAGCGTCACCGCGCCAGATATGAAGCCTTCGAGGCAACTGATCCGTACGCCCCGCGCATGGGACGGCTCAGGCTCGGACGCCGGCATGGGCCGCGACCGTCTTTGCCGGCATCGCGGCGGACTTCTTGAGGCAATCGCCGTCCTCTCGGCTCGGCCATTCGTCCCCCCACGTCAAGGTGCCGGGCATGCGCGCTGACGCCATCGCGGTGACCGGCATCGGGCTCGTCACGCCGGCCGGACTCACCGTCCAGGACAACTGGTCTGCGCTGTGCCAGGGGCGGTCACTGGCCACTCGGGATCCGCGTCTGTCCGGGCTGCCCAGCGACTTCTCCTGCCAGGTCCCGGCCTTCGACGCCGCCGCACTGTTCGGCCGTTCTCGTGCCAGGCGACTGGATCGCTTCGGTCACTTCGCTCTGATCGCGGCCCGCGCAGCGGTCATGGACAGCCAACTGGACTCGCGGACATGGAATGGTGAACGCGTCGGCGTCGTCCTGGGTACCGCCTCCAACAGCATGCAGAACTACAACGGCGAGTTCTCCCAACTCCTTGACGGCCATCCCTCCCGGGTGTCACCGCTGGCGTTGCCCCGCAGCCTGCCGGACACGGCATCAGGAGAAGTCGCCCTTGACCTCGGCGCCAAAGGGCCGTCCTTCGCTACTGCCGCCGCCTGCGCCTCAGGGGCCGTCGCTCTGAGTACCGCCC
Organism: Streptomyces sp. NBC_01216; assembly: GCF_035994945.1. Taxonomy (NCBI): domain Bacteria; kingdom Bacillati; phylum Actinomycetota; class Actinomycetes; order Kitasatosporales; family Streptomycetaceae; genus Streptomyces; species Streptomyces sp. NBC_01216. The sequence goes on along the minus strand of NZ_CP108677.1, from coordinate 791,523 downwards.
GGGACCTCCTGCGCGCGGGCGCCTGCGACATCGTCCTTGCCGGCGGCAGTGAATCGCCTCTCGCCCCCATGACTGTCGCCTGCTTCGCTCAGATGGGGGCCATCTCCCGGCGCCGCGACCAGCCCCACCAGGCCTGCCGCCCCTTCGATGCCGACCGTGACGGACTCGTCCTAGGAGAAGGCGCAGCCGTTCTGGTCTTGGAACGCCACATTACGGCCAAGGCGCGATGCGCACCCATCAAGGCGCTCCTGCGGGGCTGTGGCACCACCACGGACGCCCACCACCCCGTCGCGCCGCACCCCACCGGGGACGGCGCCGCACGAGCCCTGCGCATCGCGCTGCAAGACAGCGGCTGCAGCCCTCGCGACATCGGGCACATCAACGCGCACGGCACATCTACCCGGCACAACGACGCCGCGGAAGCAGCCGCCTTCACCGACATCTTCGGCCCCCACCTGCCCCCGGTCACCGCGCCCAAGAGCATCATCGGTCATGCCATCGGCGCTGCGGGAGCCATCGAGGCGGCTTACACCGTCCTGGCCCTCCAGCACCAACAGGTCCCGCCCACCGCCAACTTCGAGGTCCAGGACGGCCCTCACAAACTCGACATTGTCACCGGCACGCCCCGCCCCGTCGCCATGAACACCGCGATCACCTGCTCATTCGGATTCGGTGGCCGGAACTCAGTACTCCTGCTCACAACACCGTAATTGCAGCGCATCCACCTGCCCCCGCCGTGCGGATGGGCATGGGCCGACGGCTATTTGAGTACGGCGTTCATGACTGCCTTGGCGACCGGTGCGCCGAGCTTGCCGCCTCCGATGTCGGCGTCGGAGATGTTCATGTCCTTGGAATCGACGAAGACGGCCACGTCAACGGGGGAGGTTCCGTCATCCTGCTTGGCGTAGGAGACGAACCACGCGTAGGGCCTTTCGTCGCGTACGTCGATGCCGTGCTCGGCTGTGCCGGGCTTCCCGCCGACCCCTCACCCTGGGGATGTGGGCTCCGCTTCGCGGTACCTTCCCGCACGGTGTGTTCCATCATGGCCTACACCTTCTTCGCGGTGTCCTCGGAGACGGCCTGGCCGTGAGCCTCAGGCTTCGTCTTCTCGATGACGGACAGGTCGGGTGCCTGGATCTACTCGACCAGGTGGGGCTTCATCACGGCGCCGTTGTTGGCGATGCCTGCGGCAACCACGGCCATCTGCATCGGGTGCTGGTGAGGCTTTTCTGGCCCCTGCCGGTGAGCGCGGTCTGCGGCCTGTCGAGCCGGTCGGGGTAGGTGCCGGCAGCGGTGCGCACGGGCACGAAGTGTTCCTGGTTGAAGCCGAACTTCTCGGCGGCCTGACGCATCTTGGCGTTGCCTGTCTTCAGCACCGCGTCGAGGAAGACGTTGTTGCAGGACCACCGCATGGCCGTCTTCATCGAGACCTTGTCGCACTGGGCGTCGGGCACCAGCGGCGGGCCGGTGCCTGGCAGCCCCAGGGCCGGCACGCCTGGGCCGAGGCCGACTAGGGTCTCCCACAGTCCTTCACCGCTACCACCGGCAGCTCCTATGTCGTCAAGCGCTGCACGACCTCGGACCGGTCTGGGCCCTTCGATGGCTGACCACTCGCCGGCATCGGTGTTCGAGGGCGCCGCCCCCTGAGCCACTATGTCCTTCCGGACGACCGCCAGGACCACAACTCTGATGTGGCCACTGGTGCCGGCCACTGGTCACCACGCGGACCCTCTTCGGCCGCCACGGGACGGACAGGTCACCCGCTGCCGCCGACACACAGGGAGGCCGGATCACGCCCATGCCGCCAAGCAGCCTGCTCCATCACGTCCTCATCCCCGCTGCTCGCCGCGTGGCGACCTGCCCCGTCCTCGGCGCCGCCATCCGGCGGTACTTCGGTAGCGGCCTCAGGTGGCGGGGGAGACTGCCTGCGCCCCGTGTACAGACCGAGATGAGGAACGCAGATGCGCAGATGTGTACTGACGCTGGCCCTGACGGCGAGTTTCGGCCTCGCTCTGCCGACCGCTGCCGCACAGGAGGCGGGCACCGCAGTGCCTGAAACCCTCCGCGCCTACGGCGTAGGCGGCCAGCTGGCGGGTCTCCAGGTCGAACCGACCCCGCTGGCGACCAGTACCCGCCCCAGCGCCTCGACCGCGGGAATCCGCATCGGACGAGGACCGAACCGCATTTCCACCGGGGCTGCCTCAGCCTTTGTCTCCTACGACAGCGACATGGAGCGCGCCGAGGCGACCGTTGCTGACGTCAGTATCTACGCGGTGATCGGGCGCATCACCGCCCAGCAGGTTTCCGTCACCTGCCGCGCCCAGAGGGACTCGGGAACGCAGGGCGTCGCCACGCTCACCCGGGCCTCGGTGGGAACCACCGAGCTGCCCTCGAGCCCAGCCCCCAACACCGTGATCCGGTATCCCGCCGCCGCGCCCGTGTTCGAACTGACGGTCAACGAGCAGTCGACCGCCCGTGGAGCCTTGACCGTCAACGCACTGCACGCACGCGCACTGGACGGTTCCGCCGATCTTGTCATCGGCTCGGCCACCTGTGGCCCCCTCGTCACGCCGGACGAGCACACGTGCCCGGCCGGCTTCGTCGCGTGCGGCGACGGGGTCTGCATTCCCGCTGCCCAGGTGTGCGACGGGCAGAAGGACTGCGCCGACGGTAGCGACGAAACCTTTTGCGGCCAGACTGCCGGCGTGCCGTGTCCGGAGCACTGATATCCCGCCCGCGCATACTGCCTTCCCGTCGCACGGCGTCCGCTGCATCTGCCGTCTGGTCGCCGCGGTCAAGCAGGCCGGTCTCGTCGAATCCCTCAACAACGCGAAGGACATCACCGTCTTCGCCCCGACGAACAACGCCTTCGCCAAGATTCAGAAGGCCCGACCTCGACAAGATCCTCGCCGACAAGGCGACGCTCAGCCAAGCCCTCACTTACCACGCCGTCGGCCAGAAGCTCACCTCCAAGCACCAGCACGGGGGCACCGCGTCGAGCGCGTGGTGTGCCAGGCGTGCGCCGCACCAGGTGTTGCAGGTCTGCGACTTCGTGTGCAGGTGGGGCCTCGACGTACAGGCCCTGCACAAACCCCGGGGGTCGCGGGACGGCGATTCCGAACTGCCCTGCTGACAGGGTGTTCTCTCTACGCGCCCCGTTTGAGGACGGCGTTCATGACGGCTTTGGCGATGGGTCCGGCGAGGCGGCCGCCGCCGATCTCGGATTCGGGGATGTCCATGTCGCTGGGGTCGATGAAGACGGCGACCGCGACTGGGGAGGTCCCGTCGCTCTGTTTGGCGTAGGAGACGAACCAGGCGTAGGGGCGATTGTCTCGGACATCGACGCCGTGTTCGGCGGTTCCCGGTTTCCCGCCCACGGTCACGCCGGGTATCTGCGCCTGGCCGGCGGTGCCTTCGCGGACGGTGTGCTCCATCATGTCCTGCACCTTGCGGGCGGTGGCCTCGGAGACGGCCTGGGCGTGGGGCTCGGGTTCGGTCTTTTCCAGCACGGACAGGTCAGGCCCGTTTATTTGTTCGACCAGATAGGGCTTCATCACCTTGCCGTCGTTGGCGATGCCGGCCGCGACCATGGCCATCTGCATCGGGGTGCTGGTCAGGCTTCCCTGGCCTATGCCGGTCAGGGCGGTCTGCGGCCGGTCGAGCCGCTCGGGGTAGGAGCTGGCCGCGGTGCGGACCGGCGTGAAGTGCTCCTTGTTGAAGCCGAACTTCTCCGCGGTCTCGCGCATCTTCTCCACGCCTGTCTTCAGAGCCGCGTCGAGGAAGACGCTGTTGCAGGACCACTGCATGGCCGTCTTCATCGACACCTTGTCGCACTGGGCGTCGGGTACGACGTTGCCGATTGTGCTGCTGCTCTGTGGCAGCGTGTAGCGGGCGGGCAGGCCGGAGGATGTGTCGATGTCGGTGACCGTACCGTGCTCGAGGGCGGCGGCCGCGGTGAGGATCTTGAAGGTGGAGCCGGACGGGTACGCCTCGCGGATCGCCCGGTTGTTGAGCGGCTTGTCCTTGTCCTGGTCGAGGCGGGTGAACTCCTCGCCCTCCTTGATGGAGTTCCCGGTGAACACGGACGGATCGTAGGACGGGGTGCTGGCCAGGGCGAGGATCTTCCCGGTGCGGGGGTCGAGGGCGACGACCGCACCCTTCGCACCGAGGTCCGTGAGCCCCTGGTAGGCGGCCTTCTGTGCCTCGGGGTCGATGGTGGTGACGATGTCACCACCATCGGTCTTCTTTCCGATCAAGGTGTCGAAGACGCCGCGCTGCAGACGGAGGTCCGTGCCCGCGAGGATGTCGCGGTGGACACCTTCAAGAAAGGTGGCCCCCTGGGCCTGGGAGAGGTAGCCGGTGACAGGCGCGTACATCGGCCCGTCGACGTAGGTGCGCTTGTACAGCAGGTCGGAGCCCGGGGTGGATATCGAGCCGGTTATGGGGCGTCCGGCGACGATGATGTCGCCGCGCGGGCGGCTGAACGCCTCGATCAGGATCCGGCGGTTGTTGGGGTCCTTGGCCAGGCTCTCGCCGGATACGGCGTGGATCCAGGTCGCCCGGCCGAGCAGGGCGAAGAACAGCACCCCGAAGAAGACTGCTGCATGGCGGAGGGTCTTGTTCATGTTCACTTTCGAAGGTCCGTGCACGAGTGAGTGGTCAGGGAGCCGACGGGGTCAGGCCCCGTCCTGTGGGAGGGCTTCCAGGAGGTGGTGCACGACCGGTACGGCGGAGGATCCGCCGGTGATGCCGCCTTCGACGACGACGGCGACGGCGACGTTGCCGCGGGTGGCGACGACCCAGCCGTTGTTCGGGGCGCTCTCGCTGACTTCGGCGGTGCCGGTCTTCGCGCCGACGTTGCCGGGCAGGCCGGCCAGGCCGCGTGCGGTGCCGTCGGTGACTGCGGCCCTCATCAGCTTGCGCAGTTGGGTGACGACTTCGGCGGGCAGCGCGGTGGTGGTGGTCTTGTCTTCGGTGTCGGGGGTGATGGTGGGCTGGTGGAAGGTGCCGGAGGCGGCGGTGGCGGCGACGGAGGCCATGGTCAGGGGGTTTCCCAGGACGCGGCCCTGGCCGATCATCGAGGCGGCCTTCTCGGTCTGGTCGCCGGGGGCGGGTACGGATCCGTCGAAGGTGGGAAGGCCCACGTTCCACTTCTGGCCGATGCCGAAGTACTTGCCGGCGACCTCGCCGAGTTCGCCGTCGCCGAGCTTGCCGCGCAGGCTGATGAATCCGGTGTTGCAGGACTCGGTGAAGTTCTTGGTGAACGTCGCACCGGGGAACTCGGAGGTCTCCACGTTGTGGAACTGCTTGCCGACGGTCAGGTACTTGGGGCAGTCCACGATGTCGTCCGGCTTCACAGCGCCGTCCAGCAGCAGTCCCGTGGTGGTGACGATCTTCCAGGTCGAGCCGGGGGCGTAGGTGCCGGACAGGGCGCGGTTGAATCCGGCGGCCGGTGAGTTTGCCGCGGCCAGGATCTCGCCGTTGTCGATGCGCAGGGCGACGAGTGCGGCGTCCTTGCCGCCGGCCTTGGCGGCCAGGGCCTGATCGGCGGCCGCCTGCCATCGGGAGTCGAGCGTGCTGCGGATGTGCTGCCCGGCCGCGGCGCCTTCCTTGCCGAAGCGGGCCTCGGTTGCGGTCACCTGTCCGCTTGCCCGGTTGACGCGTTCGATGGCGCCGCGCGGGCCGGCGCCCGCGCGCTGCGCGATCTGGGCGAGCAGCGGCTTGAGGGAAGGGCTGGTGTCTGGGGCGAGGGGCTTTCCGGTGCGATCGGTGACAGAGGAGGCGCCCGTGTCCTCGCGCTGGAGGCGGAACTTCTCGGTGCTGCTCAGGTGCGGGTGGACCAGCGACATGTCCCAGGCGATCTTCCAGGCTCCGTCTTCCTGGCGCCGTACGGGTATCTGCGAGTCGTAGGACCAGGTGCCGAGGCCGATGACCGGCATCTTTGCGGAGAAGGCCAGGGTGACGGTGCCGTCCTTCGCTGCGCTTGCCGCGCCCGCCGTAAGGTCCGGCTCGGTGATGTCGAGTCCGGTGGTGAAGTTCCGCAAGGTCGTCTGCGCTTGGGCGGGGCTGGTGGTGCGGGCGGCCGCACTGTCGGCACGGCCGCTGGCCCAGTCCGCCAGGAACGCCTTCGCCTGGGCCACGGCGTCCGGATGGACGGCCGGTTGGTCCGGCTCGAACGGTCCCCACTGCGTGGCGTACGCGCCGGCCGTCGCGGCCAGGGCTGTGGCGGCAGCCGTCGCCACAGCCATCCGCAGGATGCGGGGACGTCGGCGGAGGGTAGGGGCGGGGTGGGGCGATTCAGGCATCGAAGGCTCCTTCGCGCGTGCGGCGCGGCCGCGGGGTGTCGGTTTCGTGGAGGCGTTCGCCCTCCGCGGGGTGGGCTGCTGGAGGTCGGTCGGGCCGGTGTCGTGTCGTCGGGTTGGGCTCGGTGCCCGGCGCGCACGCCAAGGTGCAGGCGGTCAGGCCGACTGCGAGCAGCAGGACGAGGGGCACGGACGCTGGGAACGTGGACGTAAGCATGTGCCGAGATGAGCATCCGCCCCACCGCCGTGTCCAATATCGCAATCAAAGTACCAACGATGCGTTTTTGATATTATTGCTGCTTATGGACATAGTCGGACATGCGCGTTGTTTTGTTGCTGTTGCAGAGGAGAGACATTTCGGCCGGGCCGCCTCCGTGCTGGGCATGGCCCAGCCGCCCCTGTCCCAGCGCATCCAGCGTCTGGAGAAGGAGCTCGGCGTACGGCTCTTCGAACGCACCAGCCGCAGCGTCACCCTCACCCCGGGCGGCGCCCTCCTCCTGGACCACGCACGCGCCCTGCTCGCCGGCACTGACACCTTCCTGGCCGCTGCCCGCCGCGTCCGGGACGGCCGCACCGGACTGCTGCGGGCCGCGCTCCCTTCCGGCACTGCCGCCGAGCCCGTCGCCGCGGTCCTTGCCGGCCTGCACCGCCTCCAGCCCGGGCTGGAGGTCGAACTCCACGAGCTGTCCACCACCGAACAGCTCGCCCGTATCGCGGCCCACGAACTCGACGCCGGGGTCGTCCACCACCCCTGCGACACGTCAGGACTCGCGCTGGGCCCCGTACTGCGCCGTGAACTCGGTGTGCTCCTGCCACCGGAGTCACCCCTGGCTGCACACGTCGACGTGCCGCTGTCCGCTCTCACCGGGCACGACCTGGTCCTCTTTCCCCGCGCGGACGCCCCGGCCGTCTACGACGAACTCCTCACCACCTGCGCACGCGGCGGCTACACCCCCGCCACCGTCCGCCACGGGCAGGGAGACCGCTTCGTCCGCGGCCTGATCGACTCGGTCCACGCCGTGGCCTTCGCCCCGCCCGATCCCACGCACCCGGCTGACGCCAGCGGCCCGGGTATCGTCTGGCGGCCGCTCACGGGCGCACCCCTCTCACTGCGCTTCTCCACCGCCTGGCCCAAGGACCGCACCAGCGCCGCCGTCACCGCCTTCACCGACACCGCCCTCGACGTCCTGCACAACACCGCCGGGGTCTTCGCCGACATGCCCACCAGCCCCCTGCACCTGCGTCCCTCATCGGAGTACTGGCTGTGAAACCCCTGGCACGCATCCGCACCGCCTTCACCGAAGCCGGCGCCACCGGCTGGCTCCACGCCGTCGACATCGACACCGGCGCCGAGATCGGCGCCGGCGCCGACCAGCGCGTCGTCACCGCCAGCGTCCACAAGCTCTGCCTGCTCCTCACCCTCCACCAGCACGCCGAACGAGGTGCCCTGGACCTGACCGAAGCACTCGACTGCCCGCCCACCGGACGCACTCCAGGCCCGACCGGGCTGGCCGCGATGCTCGACACCGTCCGGATCTCCTTGCGCGACGCCGCCTACCTCATGACGGCCGTCAGCGACAACGCCGCCGCCGAACTCCTCCTGGAACGAGTCGGCCTGGACGCCGTCAACACCACGACCCGGCGCCTGGGCCTCACCGCCACCCACGCCCCGCACACCTTCGCCCAGACCCTCGCCACCATCCGCGAAGACGCAGGCCCGGCCGGAGCGCAGGCCCTCAGCGACCCCCACGTCATCGCCCGCCTACGCGCACTGGACCCCGCCCGCACCAACCACAGCACCCCACGCGACATGACCCGCCTGCTCACCGCGATCTGGCGCGACGAGGCATGCACACCCGAACACGGCGCCGCGATCCGCCGCCTCCTCGGCCTCCAGGTCTGGCCCCACCGCATGGCCTCCGGATTCCCCTTCGACGACGTCCACGTCGCCGGAAAGACCGGCACTCTGCCCACCCTCCGCAACGAGGTCGGCGTCATCGAATACCCCGACGGCGGCCGCTACGCCATCGCCGTCTTCACCCGCGCCGCCAACCCCGCGGCCGCCCTCCCCGCCATCGACACCGTCATCGGAACAACCGCCCGCATCGCCGTCGACGCCCTCCGCATCCGATAGGTCCGGAGCTTCGGCCCCCGGGCGGCTCCCTTGCTTCAGGATGAGCAGGTGAGCGGGGGGCTCACGTGACGGGGCGAGGGATCCGGTGACAACCCGCCGAGCTCGGGGCCGCCCTCCGGCTGGACTGGGCGTGGTGCTGGGCCGGCAGTTGAGGAGTAGATGGTCCTCGCCGACCGCTGTCTCTGATCCCGATGAGCCCCTATGCGTGGCCCTCGGAAGCGCGATGGGTTACATGATCCAGGCAGCGGACGGTGCCAAGACGAAGGCACGGGAGAAGGACACCGTATTCAAGAACATCGGTCGGGCTGGCGCCGTACGGCCTCGCGCAATCCTCCACGGGAACACATGGAACCTGGGTGTCCGTACGGCACAACGAAGCCGGAGACGACGGAGATGCGGCAGCAGGGCTGCTCATGCCGGCGGTGATGGCTGCGGCAAGAAGAAGCGTCTGGCCCAGGGCGGTGGACTTCAGAACGCGCATGGAGGCATTCCCTTCACTAAGGCAGCGGCAGACTCCCGTCAGCCAGTCACCAGCCTCACCGAACACCTTCTGCACTGCACGAGGTGGCATCCATTGGGGTGTGGCTCGGTCTCCGGGCCGGCCCGCTTTCTCCTTCACGATCACCTCCCGCGGGTTGGCGGGCTTCCAGGCTGAACGAGCCCGGAGGCGCACTGGGCGCCGCGCTCCTTGACCGGGACACATGGCTGGGCCGACCAGTCCGGCCCGCAGACCCACCCTGCGGCGAACGTGGCGTGGGCGTCGGCCAGCACCGCGGCCAGCCCAAGTCAGGCTACGAAGGCCCCACGTCCGCAGCGAACAGTGATGCCCGGGCTTCTAGTCACCTCGGCGGCCGGAGAGCGCCATGCCGATGACGAGCTGTGCGGCTGCCGTTGCGAGCAGCGCGGCCATCGGCAGGGTCCAGCCGCCGGAGGTGCTGCGCAGCAGGCCGACGGCGAGGGGGCCGAGGGCGGCGACGAGGTAGCCGAGGGACTGGGAGAGGCTGGAGATGGCGGTGGTCTCGGCGGGGCTACTGCCACTGTTGCCGATCACGGCCAGCACCAAGGGAAAGGAACACAGTCCCAGCCCAACCAGTACGGCCAGACGATCGGCAGGGCCACCGGGGCGACGAGGAGGCCGGTGAACCCGGCGAGCATCGCTGCCGAGATCACCATGAAGGCAGGCCGCAGCCGACCCGGAGCCCCGTGCAAAGGCAGGCATGAAGCCCTGGGCGTTCCTGCGCAGCGGTGATCATCGGCTGGCCTTGAGCACCCGTGCAGACGGCGAGTTCTCGCCCCGGCTCGTGCCCGTTGTCCTCATCGAGGCTGGGTATCCGTGAGACACAACGTGCCTGGACACGTGTTCCGCTTGCATAACGCAGTTCGGGCAGAAGCCCCGGCGGGAGTCCGGCCACGTGTAGTGCCAGGCCGGCTCACCGCCGGCGCCGGTCCACTTCAGACCGGCCAGGGGGAAGGAGACCCAGGACATCACCGGACCGCCGGACAGGGACTGGCAGTCCTCGCAGCTGCACAGGTGAACGTAATCGTCCTCCCCGCAGACCGTGAACTGGATGTTCCCGCACTGGCAGTGCCCCGTACGCGGCTGCGGGCTGGACGGCATGGTCATGAGTACCTCCTGGTGGCGGGCGCTGTACGGATCAGTTCGGGGGCTGGCGAGGTCACGGGGCCGGCAAGGTCACGTCGGGCAGTGTCCAGAGGAGCTCGCCTCGGTCTGCTCCGGCGCTCAGGTGCTGTTGGCCATCGGCTGCGAAGTGGAGCTGGTAGGAGCCGGGGGAGCCGGCTGCCGCCCAGCGGCTCGCGGTGTGATGGATCTCCTCCCAGATGTCCCGTGGACCGGCCGAGGCGACCTCCCAGCTACCCGTCCCCGTGCTGTCGGGTCGGGCGGCGACCCAGGATCCGCACTCGGGCGCACCGATCACGAGGTCCTCGGCAGCCCCGTTACGGACCAGTCCCGGGTTGAGGAAGTTGAGGGCGAGCCAGAATCCGCGCGCGGTGTCCGGGGGCGGAGCGTGGCGGCCGTGGGTGAGGGTGGCACCCTCGCGTGCCTCGATCCGGTCCCGGAAGGGCTTCTTGAGGAAGATCCAGTCCAGGCCGTGTCCGGCTCGGTGCCCGTAGCGGACAGGCCGGAGCTCACCGGTGACCTGCCCGGCCGGCCCCTTGGAGATGACGGCCAGTGCGGGCCAGGACGGCGAACCGGTGGTCAGGTGGAGCAACGCTGTACCGTCCGGGGCGAGCTGCTCCAGCCAGGGTGCCGGTACGCGGTGCAAGGAGTAGGAGGCGAAGATCCGGTCGAAGGGTGCCTCGCCCGGCCAGCCGGCCTCGCCGTCGCCGGTGACGAGCGTGGGATGCAGGCCGAGAGCGGCGAGGTGGTGGCGGGCGGCCTCGGTGACGTGCGGGTCGCGGTCGATGGAAACCACGTATTGGTCCCCGCAGATGCTGGAGATAATCGCGCACGTCACCGCGGCCCCGGTGCCGATGTCCGCGACCCGCAACCCGGGCCGCAGCTGAAGCTGCTCCATCAACACCGCGGTCATGAACATCCCGCTGGACAGCGACGTCATCGTGCCGCCCGTCTGCCGCAGCCCGGCGGTCCGCCCGAGCATGCGCTCGCCGTCGTGCTGGACCAGAACGCTCTCCCCGCAGTGCAGGACCTCGAGGTACTCCGGCCGGTCCGCGGGCACCGACCAGTCCAGCAGCTGCCACTGCACCGGCAGCTCCTCCAGGGCCGTGCGCCGGGCGTACCCCTGCGGCATCACCACCTCACGGGGCAACTCCAGCAGCACGTCACGTACCGGCCCCGGGTGAAGGGCTCCTTCGTCTTCGAGTCGGGCGACCATCGCCGCCCGGGCTTCCACCGGATCCGGCGGCAGCCCGGAGTTATGGTGCGGCACGACCACGTCGGTTCGGCCTGCGTGGGCGGCTTCGGGCATGGAGATTCCTCCCGGAGGTAGGGGACGGTTCGGGGCGGGTCGGGGGTCAGGCCCAGCCGAGCTCGGTGTAGCTCCTTCCGGCCTGGATACCGGCGATGGCGGCCGCCGTGTATGGGACGATGGGTTCGGGAAGCTGGGTCGGGTCGAACCATCCCCATGACGTGCAGCGATCGGGTTCGCGGACCTCGGGTGTGCCCTGCCACCTGTGAGCGCGAAGGACCAGTCCCATCCGCGGTTGGGCTCCGGGCTTGTCGATCATGTGGACCACGTGGACGAGTTCGACATCGTCTGGGTCGATCAGCAGCCCTGCCTCCTCCTCGGCTTCCCGCACGATGCAGGCCACTGCGGACTCCTGCTCGCAGTGGCCTGCGAGGAGATGGTGCGTGGAGGCGGCGTACGCGGAGTCGGGGTGACGGAGCCCGAGGAGGACCTTCCCGTCCTTCTCGCGCTGGAGGTAGAGGTGGACACCGACGATGTGCGGGACGCTGCTGCTGCCGGCCCGCGATGGGGTGCGCTGCTCTCCGACGGCCGCCTGCCCGGTGCCCGCGTGGACGGCGACTGCCGGGGCGGCCGCGTGGCGGCGTACGAGGTCGAGGGTGGAGGGGCTCATCCTGAGGCGGGTCATCGTCTCGGGGTGGAACCAGGCGAGCATGACCCCTTCCTGGAGATCGAGGGAGGCCGGGTCGCCGGTCCACTCGCCGCTGAAGATCTGGACGGGGACGGTCATGCCATTGGTGCCGGTGGCCTGCTCCACGGCGAAGGGCTCCACCATGGACAGGGCGAGGCCGGCTTCCTCCCACAGCTCCCGGCGGGCCGTAGCCTCCAGCGACACGTCCCCCGCCTCGCGACCGCCGCCCAGCAGAGACCAGGAACCCGGCTCCCAAATGCCCGGGACGTCATCACGAAGGTGAAGGAGGTACCGTCCCCGGCCGTCATGGATCAAGGTGGAGGCGTTCACCGGCGTGATCTCGCCGTCGAGACCAGAAGCCAGCAGCTTGGCGCGCAGGGTCGGCGCCGTCACGTCCTCGAAGGCAAGCCATTCCACGCCGGAGACTTCCTCGGGCTGGAGCACGATGTCGACGGGGCCGTCGACGAGGTGGCACACGAAGCGGATGTCGTAGTGCAGGTGCGGCTGTTCGCCCTTGGCCGGGTTGGCGGGAATGTCGTGCACGTCAATGTCGAAGGGTTCGTGCCCGTACGCGGCGGTAGCACACAGCGCGCCGGGCGGGATCCCAGTCTCCTCGTGAACCTCACGAAGGGCCGCCTCAAACAGGGTGCGGTCCTCGTTCTCGATGTGCCCGCCAGGGGTCAGCACCTTCCCGCTGGCGTTGTGATGCACGTGCAGGACGCTGCTGCTCGAGTCGATGACGATCGCACTGCAGGTGATGTGCCCGGGGAGCGTGCTCCTACTCGTGAGCTCGCCGCCCGTCTCCAGAGCCTGGGCCAGGCCGGCCAGCTGAGGCACTTCGTCGGGGTTGCGGGCGAGGTAGGCGGTGAGGACCTCGCGGATATGGGCGGGGGAAGGCGGCAAAGTGACCTCGCAGGGAGTGGGTGGGACGGCCGAGAACGGGGCTGACGGGTTTTCTGGTCCCGTGAGGGGCGCGGGCTGGGCGGGCCGGGGGAGGACCCTCGGTCAGGTCATGGGCGACCTTCCTGGATGAGCAGGTTCAGGGTTCGGCGGGCACGTGCTCTCAGGAAGTCGTCGTCGGAGTCATGGCCTCGGACCAGGCCGCTCACGGCGTCCAGAGCGGTCAGGTACCGAAGGGCACCTTCTTCGCGTCCGGTCAGTGCGCGCCCGAAGCCGTGGAGGAAGGCGTCCCGCAGAGCGGGGTCCTCGCTCCAGGCCCCTGCAGCGAGGTGGACGAGGTCCTCGACGGCTGGCGCCGGCCGGTTCCGCTCGAAGTCGATCAGGCGTAGGGTCCGGGTGGTGCTGTCCCACAGCCAGTTCCTGGGCTGGTAGTCGGCATGGGACACGTGCGCCGGCAGCTCGCCGGGGCGCTCCCGGGTGAGGTCGCGGAGCATCAAGCCGACATCGGCCGGCAGGTAGAGCGCGGCGCCGGTGAGCATCTTCTCCACGGCTGCCTCCCACTCGTCCTCGCCCCCGGCTATGTGCGAGGCCGTGCCGGTGGGAACTGAATGGAGCAGTGCCAGCAGGTAGCCGGCCTGCTGGTATGCCTCCAGCTCCTCCTTGCCGTCCAGAGGGTGGCTGCGGACGCTGCGGCCGGCGACCGGCGTGATCACGATGGCCCGCGCTTCAGTGTCGGCCGCGACCAGCGTGGGAGCGCGCCCCGCACCGAGGCAGTGGGTCCACCGCTGGTAGGCCTCAACCTCGCGGCGGTGCCCCTGCGGACCGGCATGCCGCTTCACGAACCGCCGCTGGCCGTCACTGCCTCGTACTTCCCAGACTCGGGGGCGGTCGGGGCCCGGCCACGAATGCTCGGCGATGAACTCGAAGGGGCCGGTCACCGTGGTGATCAGGTCTTCGACCCTCGCGGGGATGTCGGTCATGCCGATGCACCCTTCCAATTGGCCACCCACCCAGAGTGATCACACGAAGTGATGGATCGGGTGCGCAGTGTCGTCTTGTTGTGTGGGGGAGTAGCTTGCCAAGGGCCGCTGACAACGTGGCCAGTCTGCGGTTATGCCACCTGGTGGCCGCCGGTTCCGTGGGAGGCATCGAGTACGCCGAACAGCCAGCCGAGGGTGATCAGGTGCGGGTCGTGCTCGGCGCCCCAGCGTGCGCGCAGCGCTCGGATCCGCTTCTTCATGGAGTCGTGGGGGAGGCCGCAGTGTTGCGCGATCTCGGCGTACGTACCGTCCAGGGCGAGCGACCAGAGGATCTTGGTCTCGATGTCGTCGATACCGCCGGGCGGTGGTGCTGTCGGCCCCGGCCGAGGCAGCTGCTCGGTGACGTAGCACGCGTGGACCAGGGCGTGACGGTGGCGTACTCCGGCCCTCCGGTTCCCGTGCGACATCTGGATCGCGACGGTGCCCTCGGCGAGGCCCAGTTCGGCTGCCGCCTTGGCGGTACTCATGCCCTGGGCGAGGGTTCCGGCGATCTTCACCTGTGCCGGGGTCGGATGTGAGGCGGCCGTGGCGGGCCGTGCGGGCATGAACGGGCCTTTCGTTTCGGCGGCGGCGTGGTGGTGGTGCCGGTGGGGCAGACCCCGGCCGAGGGGGAACTCTCCCGGCCGGAGTCTGGTCTTGGTGCGGCGGGATCAGGCGCGGGTGAACCAGCGAGCCTGTTCCGTGTCGGTGACGATGCCGCGGTGGTGGTCGAGTTCGAGTTGCGCGAGGTGGGCGTAGTGCTCGACCACGTCCTTCCCGAGCGCCTCCTGGGCGATGGGGCTGTGTCGGAACGCGGAGCGGGCCTGATCGAGGGTGAGGGGCAGGAGAGCCGCGTCGGTGGCCTCGTAGGCGTTGGCGGTGCAGGGTGCCGGCGGGGTGAGCTGCCGCTCGATGCCGTGGATGATCGAAGCGAGCGCGGCGGAGAGAGCGAGGTACGGGTTCGCGTCCGCTCCCGGCACGCGTATCTCCAGGTGCACGCCCGGCCCGTGGCCAGTGACCCGCACGGCGCAGGTGCGGTTGTCCCACCCCCACGTCATGCGAGTGGGGGCGAAGGAGCCCGGCACGTACCGCTTATAGGAGTTGACGTTCGGCGCGTAGAGCGGGGCGAGCCCCGGCAGCGCTGTCAGCAGCCCGGCGATGGCCTGCTCGCCGATCTCCGACAGCCGTCCGGTCGGATCGGTGATCATCGGGTTACCACTGCGCGTGAGGGAGATGTGCAGGTGGAGACCGCTGGCCAGCCCGGTCTGGGGGGAGGCCATGAACGTGGCCGTCATGCTGGAGCGGCCAGCAAGGGTGCGCACGGCGTGCTTGAAGACGAGGTGGTTGTCGCACGCGGGCAGCGCGGGGCCGTAGGGGAAGGTGACCTCGACCTGACCCGGGGCGCCTTCGGTCTTGATCGCCTCGACGGGCATGCCCGCCTTGGACAGCGATCCCTGTAGGCGGCGGAAGAGCCGGTCGGTGTCTGGCGTGTGGTCGAGGGCGTAGTCCAGGTTCTCCTCGGTCACCGGCGTGAGTCCGCCAGGGCCGATGCCGGCGGTTGGGGTGTTGGTGCCGCGGTAGAGCATGAACTCGGTCTCCAGGCCGGCCTGGGCGTGCAGCCCGTGGGCGGCAAGCCGGGTCAGCTGGTGGCGCAGAATCTGCCGCGGCGCAATTTCGATGGGCTCCTCGTCGAGACCGATCGCGTTGCCGAGGATGAGCGCGGTGCGCGGCATCCACGGCAGGGTCCGCAACGTCGAGGGGTCCGGTACGACCGTCATGTCCTCGTACCCGCTCGTCCAGGACGTGAGGGCGAATCCGTCGGCGGGCGTCATGTCGACGTCGGTGGCCAGGAGGTAGGCGCACATTTCCGCACCGCCGTCGAGGACGCGGTCGAGGAAGTGCCGCGCCCCGTACCGTTTGCCCTTGAGGCGGCCCTGCAGGTCCGGCACGGCGAGGAGGATGGTGTCGATCACGCCAGCTGCGACGGCCTTGCGCAGCTCGTCGACGCTGAACGCCCGGGCCGGCCGCTGCGGGGCGTTCGAGGCGGTATCGGCTTCACTCTGCGGCGGGCTGCTCGGGCGCGGCGTTGCTCCGGTCTGGGTGGACAGAGTGGTCATCACACGACCTCTTCCTGGATGCGGGCCATGCCCGAGCCCGCGTCGGCCGTCGCGGTCGGCACCTTGTAGTCGCGTCCCGCAACGCGCCACCACACGGTGGCCAGGGTGAGGACGACCAGCAGGGCGATGGGTGCGTAGTTGAACGTGGTCACGGAGACGAGACCGGTCTCGGGCCGGGACTGGGGGAGGCAGAACAGCACGGTCACGAAGACCACCCAGGTCACGGCGATCGCGCCGACGGGCACGCCCCAGCGGCCGAGGTTCCAGGGGCCGGGCTGGAAGCGGTGGCGGTTGCGGATCCGCAGATAGATGGGGATGGCGTAGGCGGGCGTGATCCCGATGACGTTGATCGCGGTGACGGCGGCGTACGCGGTCGGGCTGTACAGCGACGGCAGCGCCAGGACCGCGGCAGCGCCGACCGACAGCCACACCGCGCGGGTCGGGGTGCCGGTGCGGGCATCGACGTGACGCCACAGCTTCGACCCGGGCAGTGCCCCGTCGCGGGAGAAGGCGAACACCATCCGGCTGGCTGCGGCCGTCTCGGCGTTGCCGCAGAACAGTTGCGCGACGATCACCACCAGCAGCAGGGCCTTCGCGCCGGCGACGCCGAGGGCGTCGAGGAAGATCTGCGCCGGCGGCACCCCGGTGGCGCTGGCCTGGGTGGCGGCGTAATCCTGGATGGCGAAGGTCAGTCCGGCCAGCAGCACGAACCCGGCCAGCCACGACCAGCCGATCGCCCGCATGATTCCGCGGGAGGCGGAGACCTGCGCGTTGGTGGTCTCCTCTGACAGGTGCGCGGAGGCGTCGTACCCGCTGAAGGTGTACTGGGCGAGCAGCAGCCCGATCAGCACTACGTACAGCGAGCCGGACCAGCCGGTGTTGTTGACGAACTCCCCGAAGACGAAGGACGGCGACTGGTGGTGGGATGGCACGATCGCCAGCGCGCCGACGATCACGGCGACCCCGCCCAAGTGCCACCACACGCTGATGGAGTTCAAGATGCTTACCAGCCGGACACCGAAGAGGTTCAGCGTGGCGTGCAGCGCGA
Source organism: Streptomyces sp. NBC_01216 (assembly GCF_035994945.1). NCBI lineage: Bacteria > Bacillati > Actinomycetota > Actinomycetes > Kitasatosporales > Streptomycetaceae > Streptomyces > Streptomyces sp. NBC_01216. The sequence continues at coordinate 774,427 of NZ_CP108677.1, read as the reverse complement.
GGATGCAGAAGTAGATCGCCATGATCTTGCCCGGCGTCGGGACGAAGCCGAACTGCAGGTTCAAGAAGGCGCCGGTGAACAGCGCGGCGCCGTAGTCGATGCCGGCGATCGCACCGAGCAGACCGAGCAGGTTGAGCCAGCCGGTGTACCAGCCCCATTTGCGGCCACCGAGCTGCTCGGCCTGGTAGTAGAGGGCGCCGGAGGTGGGGTACGCGGAGGTGACCTCAGCGAGGCCGGCTCCGACGAGCATCACCATGGCGCCGACGGCGATCCAGCCCCACATCATCACGGCGGGGCCCCCGGTCGCGAGACCGAAGCCGTACAGGGTCATGCAGCCGCTCAGCACGGAGATCACTGAGAAGCTGATGGCGAAGTTGCCGAACGGGCCCATGCGGCGGGCCAGTACCGGCTCGTAGCCCAGTTCCCGCAGGTACGCGTCGTCGGCGGTGTTCCCGGTGGCGCGGTGAGACCGGCGTATTGGTAACACTGGGGGGCCTCCGTAGGAGATAGGTTGAACGGGTACGGGAATTCAGGAGTGCGCCAAGCGGCGCGGTCTGCCCAAGTCAGAGCGATGGCCCGGCACGAGGTGCATGGGTACAAGCGAAGGACAAGGACTCCCGGCGGGCCCGCAGTAGTAGCGCTTCGCCGCCATCGGGCCGACTCGGCTGCTCGTGGACGGACGCCCACGGCTCGCGGGCGGCGTACGCGCCTACCGCCATGAATACCTCGGCGGCCTCCACGAACCGGTGGCCCGCCCACAAGGCGTACGCGAGGTGATGTAGATCCATCACCGACCGCACAGCAGCGTCCGACTCCCGGAACCAGTGGTGAAACGCCTTGAGCGTGTACGTGATCGTTGGCTCATCAGCCCACTGCCGCCGCCACAGCGGATCGGTGCGGTGCCAGTCGGATCGCTGCCGACACTGCTCGACCAACGCGTACAACGGCAAAAGCAGCAGCGGAGAGCCCGCCGGAGTCCACGAGGCCACCCAGCGGCCGAAGTCGAACACCGAGGCGAGGGAGGCTGCTGCGGGGACAGGACGGGCCAGCATGAACTGCAGCACCCGGTGGAACGCCTCCCGGTTATACGGATCGCGCTGACTGACCCCGTGCAGCAGCCCCCATGGCCCGGTCGGCAGCATCGGCTCCGCCGAGTGCTCACGGTGCTCCCGCCGCAACTGGCCCTCGTCGACCTGGGCGAGGGCGAGCAGACACACCCACGGCACGGGGTCCCGAGGCTCGCGATGCGCTGCCAACAGGGCGGCGTGCCGTCCTGCCTCCTCCAGCGCCACAGCACTTACGTGCCGCTGGTGATGGGCGCGCAAGGCCCGCTCCACCGAAACGCGGGCACGCATCACCTGCGCGTCGTAGCTGTCCGGCTCCTCCGCCAGCCACACCCCCACGATGTCGGAGTGGGCTGCCGCGACTGCCAGCACCTGCGTACGCGAGGTTCGCAGAGCCCAACGCTCACCAGTCACGGTCAGCAAGTCGCGCGCCGGCCTCCACCGACCGGCCTGCAACTCGACCATGGCCATGCCGAGGGACTCGTCAGTGCCGGCCGGGTGGTACACCGGGCGCATCAGCGCGCCTCGAGACCACGGTGGTCGCCGCTCGCAGCCGACAGCCGGGAAGACTGAAGCCTCATGCCCTCGCCCGTGGCGCGGGGGAGAGCCATGCATTTCTCGGTCATCGAATGCTTCCTTGGCGAAGAGCGACGTTGGTGGTGGACGGGACTGCTGCGCAGCAGGGAGCAGTCGGGGACCGGCTTCTCCCTAAAACTTGATGCCGCTGATCAGGCGTGCGAGGTTCGCCGCGACCTCGGAGATCGCGGGAGCCATCGAGGAACTGGCCAGGTAGAACCCCAGGAGGGTGCACACGACAGCGTGGCCAGCCTTCAACCCGCCCTTCTTGACGAACACGACAACGAGAACCGCGAGCAGCACGACGGCGGAGACGTTGACCGCCACGATGTGCACCCCCTCCCCGACGGCAGATGAGACTCGATGCGCCTGTCCAAACCCTGGCCAAGGAGCTCCCGACGCCCTCCCGGGCCGCATGCCGACGAATGGGCGTCAGCGGTGCAGCGGATCGGACGAGCTGGTGCTACAAGTGGCAATCGGCCCTGGCAGCGGCTGATTGAGGCACAAGGGTGACCGGGAAACATCCGGCGCGCACATTCCGCGAGTGATATCACTGGGGTGATCTCGGACTTCGACGGGCTGTTCAGTCGCCTGGCGCGTTCTCGGTGGGGAGGTAAAGGTGGCCCAGCACGCGCTGCGACACTGCGATCAGTGCGGCTGCCGGCTCAGCCAGTACAACCCGGACGGGCTCTGTGCGGCGTGTGCCCGAGCTCTCATTCCTGCCGCCCCAGCATTACCTGCTGTTCCGGACCGGGTGTGGCACGACGCCGGTGTCCGGGAGGCCCTCGCGGCGTTGGACTTCGGCAAGGCCAGCCGCCTGATCAGACAACGAGGCTCGCTGCGCCAGGAGGACATGGCCCAGCTCACGGGACTGAGCCAGGCGTTCTTATCCATGCTGGAGTCCGGCAGCCGACGCCTCACCAACATCGACAAGATCATCGAATTCGTTGCAGGCCTCGGAGCCCCCGCCGAGCTCCTCCAGATCCCGCTCCCTCAGCCAGCGGGCAGGTCGATTCCGCGGTCTTCGGACCAGTCGGCAGGCGACCTCGACCCCACCCTCCCTTGGACCGCGGCCCGTATGGTGGCTGCACTGGACCAAGCGGTGGGAGGCAACGTGATTGGCCGCCGGCAGTTCCTCACGGTGAGCGGCATCGCGCTCACCGCCTTCGTCCACCACTGGGGCACCGCCGAGGCCGAGCCCCTCCAACGCGCCGCAGACGGAAGCCAGCTCTCCCCGGAACTGCTGGACAACCTGCAGGCGACCACCGACCGCCTGCGCATCATGGACGCGAGCGCCGGAAGCGGCACCCTGAGCGAGCTGGGCGACGCACACCTGGAGCTGCTCAAACGCCTTCTGCAGAAGGCGTCGTACACCGAAGACATCGGTCGCCGGCTGGCCGGAATTGTGGCCGACACCGCCACGCAGACCGGCTGGTTCGCCTTCGACTCGGGGCGACATGATCACGCGCAGAGCTACCTGCTCGCGGCGCTACGGGCGGCCAAGATCTCCGGCGACGACCGGCTTGGGGCTGGAGCCCTTTCCTACCTGGCCATTCACGGCTACTCCACCGGGCAGCCACGCAGCGCGGTCACCGCAGCTCGAGCCGCCCGCGAGCAGATCAGAACGTTGGGCACCCCCGCCCTGGAGGCCATGCTGCTGACCCGGCAGGCACGGGGGCACGCCAAGCTCGGCGAAGGGAAGGCGGCACTCGCCGCGCTCGGCGAGGCCGCCGAACTCTGTGCCCAAGGGCGTTCCGAGTTGGACCCCCACTGGCTGTACTGGATCAACGAAGGCGAGATCCACGGCCAGACTGGCAGCGCCTATCTCGACCTGGGCGATCCGCGTCATGCCGCCGTCAGCTTCACCGAGGCACGAAAGGCCCTGAACCCTGCGGACCAGCGCACCAACGCGCTGTTCCTCTCCCGTGCGGCGTCTGCATATCTCAGAAAGGGCGAGCTCGAAGCGGGGTGTGCCACGGCGCACCAGGCGCTCGACCTTGCCGAACAGCTCCAGTCGGCCCGGCTCAACGAGCACATCGAAGCCATGCTCGGCGAGCTCGCCCCGGTCAGCCGAAGCCCGTACGCTCGGGACTTGATCGACCGCGCCGCTCTCGTGACCGGTACAAGGAGCTGAACGTGACGCAGGCCCAGCAGGTCCTCGTGCTGTGGGACATCGACCGCACACTGCTGTATGTCGGGGACATCGACCGGCAGGTCTACCGGGAGACCTTCGCAGAAGTTGTCGGTCGGCCAGCGGAGCACCTGCCGGCCCGCGGTACCGGCGTCACGATGCCGCTGGCGATCCGATCGCTCCTCATCGACAACGGAGTTCTGGAAGCCGATGTCGCCGCACTGCTGCCGCGCATGGTGGAACTCCTACCGAAGCAGCTCGCCTCTCACACGCAGGATCTACGTGAACAGGGTGTCCTGATGCCCGGAGCCATCGCTGCTCTCCGTGCGGTGCACGACCACCCCAACTTCATTCCGACAGCCGTGACCGGAAACCTCAAACCGAACGCCCTACTCAAGCTGGCGGCCTTCGAGCTGGACGGTCTACTCGATACGGAGATCGGCGGATTCGCATCCGACGACCACCACAGGCCGGCGCTCGTCGCGGTCGCACAGACGCGAGCCGAGGCCAAGCACGGCAGGGCCTTCAACCGGTCGAACACCGTGATCATCGGCGACTCCCTCGAGGACGTCCGTACGGGCCTCGAAGGCGGTGCCCCCGTCATCGGTGTCGCATCGGGAAAGACCACGGCCGCCGAACTGGCTGAGGCCGGTGCCGACCTCGTACTCGACTCGCTCTCAGACGTCTCACGGGTGCTGGACGGCATCTCCGAGCTCACGACCACGAGCGGGCGGTCATAACCATCGAGCACCGTCGCGATACATCTGCCCTTGAGCGCTCGGCTGCCACCAGATGGACGACGAGCAGGGCGCGGAGCCGTTGCCACGTTCCGCGTGCCGAGGACTGGGGTGGATCGTGCACTTGATGTCGGACCCGGCGGCGTTTCCGCCCACGCCGCCGCCTAGCACTACTGAGGTCGCTGCGATCGCCGCTCATGATTGGGCCGCCTTCGACGCCGTGGACGAAATGGTCAACCACTGGGACCGGCCGGGTTGGAGTGACGCGACGCGTGCCTACTACTGGCTGATCGCGATCCCAGCCGACTCCGCCTTGGTCCCCCACGCTCAGCACTGCCAGCGAACGCTGAGGCACCTCGCCTTCGACGACATCGGTCACGACGGCCTGCACCTCACCGTGGCCCGATTAGGGCCTGTCCGAGAGGTTGCAGCCAGCGAGTTGGCCACCCTCGCCGCCATTGCCCGCCGGACAATCCGAAGTGCATTCACCCTGCAGGCAGTGCCGTTGACAGCCTCCCGAGGGGCGCTCCGATACTCCGTCGCTCCGTGGAAGCCGGTATTGGAACTGCATGCTGCGCTCACCTCCGCCGGCGCCGCAGTGGGAATCCCGCCCCGGAAGCGCACGGCGGTGTTCAGGCCCCATATCGGGATCGCCTACTGCAATCGAAGACTGCCCGCCGTATCCGTACGCGACAGGCTGCTGCCACTTCGGGACATGGACCCGGTCGCGGTGCCGATCACCGAAGTGCACCTCGTGGAGCTACGCAGAGAGCAACGCGCCTACCTTTGGGAGGTCGTGCACACATTGACGTTGGATCCCGCTCTGTAGCGCCTGGTGGAGATCAGGTGTGATCCACCATCTGGACGTCTGGGGGAAGCTCCGCCTCAGGCCAACCTGGATCCGAGCGCCAGCCTGCCCAGCCGGCTTCGGGCTGGAACGGGCCTTCGCGGGCGGCCACCATCGCGAGCACCTGATCGCGCGCCTGGTCGACAGCTCGGTGGTCGTCATCGTTGACCACACCCAGCCGTCTGGCATGCGCATATTCATCGTGGTCTTTCCAGGTCCAGCGCGACAAGCCCGGATCGACGATGAGGTCGAGGAAGAGGTCGAACGTGTCGAATCCGATCGAGGTTCGTCGCAGTGGGCGCTGGAAGTTGACGTACCAGCGCAGGAGCCGATGGTCGAGCGCTGGGTCGTAGAAGGCGTTGATGCTGAAATACGTTCCTGGAGGGTTCCAGAGCAATACCGCGGTCTCCTGCCACCGCCACGAGCTCAGTTCCCACTGACCGGCGGCCAGGTCGGGAACTGCTTGCCTTCGCACCGCCTTGGCGCCGCTCTTCGTCGACTCGACCCAGCTGGTGGGTCCCAGCCCGTGTGCCCCGGGACGACAACCTGCCACCAGGGCCTCGTCCGTATCCGATACGGCGTGCAGAGAATGCGCGCTCCACACTTTCCCGCGGTAGACATCGCGGCGGACCACGGTCTCCCCAACAGCAAACCGCTTCATTCGACCATCATGCCGCTCTCTGATGATCAATTACCCCTGGAACTGCGGGTCAGCGGCGGATAGGGGAGCGTGCGGCAAAGCCGGCCGAGCCACGGGAGTCGTCAAGCACGCCGTACTGCCAGCCCAGCGTGACGAGGTGGGGATCGTTTGAGGCGTTCCACTGCTTCCTCAGAGCGCGCAGCCTCTTGCCGACGGCGTCGGCGGAGTAGTGGCACCGGCGACCGGTCTCCGCCAGCTCAGCGCCCAGGGCCAGCCCCCAGAGGATCTCCCGCTCGACTTCGTCCGCCACCGGTGCCGGTGTGATCAGTTCGGGGCGGGCCAGCTGGCCGGTGACGTAGCAAGCGTGGACGAGCGCGGTTCGGGTCGTCACACCGGTCTTCGCGTTGCTGTCGGACATCTGGACGTCGACCGTGGCCTTGGAGAGCGCCAGTTCGGCGGCAACCTGGGCGCTGGACATCCCCAGGGCGACTCTTTCAGCGATGCGCAGCTGGGCGGGGGTGAGAAGTTGGGTGGCGATGCCGGGGCGTCCGGCCATGGGATCGGTCCTCTCGTACGTCGGAGCGCTGGGGGTGGAGTGCGGTATGCTGGTCAGCTCTGCCGGGCTGACCGGAACGAAGGGGAGTGAGGGGCGTCGGGGTCGCGGAAGGGTCGGATCTCCGCGAAGCCCCAGTCGGCTCGGGCGGCATGTTCGAATGCGACGGGGCCGTCATCCAGGGCGCACAGGACGCCGAGGAGCAGCTTGTGGGACACCGCGAGCAGTCCGCTGCCGTACGAGCGGGCCAGTGCCGCAACGTGTTCGGCGGCGCGGCACGCCCGGTCGTGCAGTTGGGCCAGGCTTTCGCCGTCCTCGAAGGCGACGGCCGGGTTCTGCGCGCGCTGCCGACGCCAGTCGACGTACGCGGGCGGGTAGTCGTCGGCTGTCCGGCCGATCACCGCGCTCGGGGCACGCCACTCGGACAGCAGGTCGCTGCTCACGATGACGGGCAGGCCGGTCAGACGGCTGACGATCTCAGCGGTCTGCGCCGCCCTCGGAAGAGGACTGGTCACGATGGCCGACACGCCGGTGGGCAACGGGGTCGTCATGGCGGCCTGAGTGCGGCCGGCCTCGGAGAGGGGGACGTCCCTCGGGGCGTGATGTCCGGGGCGGTGGCCTTCGTAGGCGCCGTGACGCATGAGCCAGATCTCAGCCAAGGACCCAGCCTCCGTCCACGTGGATGGTCTGGCCGGTGATGAATCCGGCGTCCTCGCCGGCGAGGAAGAAGACCGCGGCGGCGACATCGGTGGGTGCGCCGCGGCGCTTGATGCACTGCCGTGCGAGCTGCCTGACGGTCATGGCTTCGGGGTCATCGACCACGGTCTGCTCGGCAGGCACCTGTATCGAGCCCGGAGCGACGCAGTTCACTGTGATGCCGGAAGGGCCGAGTTCGCGGGCCAGCGCCCGGGTCAGGCCCTCCACGCCGGCCTTCGCGCTGATGTAGGCGGACAGCTCCTGGCGGCCGACGGTGGCGAGGACAGACCCCATCGTGATGATGCGTCCCCGGCCCTGCGCGGCCATGGCTGGCGAGACGGCTCGGGCGAGTAGGTAGTGGCTGGTGAGGTTGATCGAGAGCATGTCGTTCCACACCGTGGGTGTCGTCTCGGCCCAGGCGGTGCGGGGGTAGGAGCCGGCGTTGCTGACGAGGATGTCGATCGCGCCGACGCGTGCAGTGGCCTGTGCGTACAGCTCGTCGACCGCGGTCTTGTCGCGGAGGTCGGCTTCGAGGGCGAACGCCCGTCCGCCGCCGGCGCCGATGTCGACGGCCAGCTCGGCCGCGGCCTTGGGCTCGTTGTGGTGCGCAATGACGACGATCGCACCGTTGGCTGCGAGCTGCTGGACGACGGCGGTGCCGATGCCGCCCGTGGCACCAGTCACCAGAGCGGTTCTGCCGGTCAGTGGGGCAGACACGGGGCCTCCTCGATGTGGAAGTACACGGTGGGATCGAAGGATGGGGAAAGCGCCTCGACAAGCCGGATGATGACGAGCAGCCTGTCGTTGGGCGTCAGGTCGCCGAGGTTGTAGACGGCGATGAGCCGCATCGCCACGTACGGACGGAGGAGGGCTGTCAGGTCCTGGCCGGGCCACAGCCTTGCGGCGACGGGCTTGACGAGCCGGTGCCAGTACGCCGCAGCGGCGGCCCGACGGGGGGCAGACAGGTGCCGCTCGTACGTTATGTGCGCGGACCGGCGGGCGGCATCGACGGCCTGGGCGGTGATGACCGGCGTGTTGTCCGGTCGGTGCTCGATGGCCGAGGGGTGATCGGCGAAGGCGGCCGGGTTGTAGGTGGGGACCAGCCAACCGCCGAGGATCGTGACGTAGGTGAGGAAGTTGGCGAATTCCCCGAGTACGCAGTTCATCCCGGCGGTGTCGTAGTCGAACCAGGCGAGCGGTACGGCGAGGTTCACGTCCGTCGGGTCGCCCTGGGTGAGCGCGGCCCAGACCGGCCCGGTGTTCTCGAAGTGCACCCGGAGGTCCTTGAGGGCGGTCTGCCAGTCCAGCTTGGCCTGCTGGCCGTTGATGGTCAGCGCCCACTCGCCGAGGTCGTCGAAGGGGATCTCGATATCGGCCACGGTTAGGGAAGGGCCCGTCTCGGCGTAGTACGTGTCGAGGCGTCCGCCGGAGGCGGCACGGTCCCAGTACAGCTTGCGGACCACGCGAACTGGGTCCGTCAGCACTGCTGTTGCCAGAATGGTTTCCCGGTAGGTGTCGGTGAGCGAGTCCAGGTAGTGGGTGAGCTCGTTCCCGACCTGGTTGGCGCTGAGCAGGTCGACGAGCAGTCCGTGGTTCCGGCCGCCGGCCCAGCACTCGTACGTCATCAGATAGCCGCCCGGCACGCGCACCGAGGCGTGCAGTGTGGGCACCCGGTACCGAGCACGCAGGAGCCTGTGTCCGATCTGTTCCTGCTGCGCCTCCTCCAGATTGCGGTTGTACTTCACCAGCAGCTGTCGCCCGGCAAGGTCGACGGGGATAACGAGGTTGCGGGTGAAGCGGCGCGGGCGCCCTATCCGGATCACCTGGTGCCGCCGGGGTGGTCGTTTCGGCGCAGGAGGTCGACGGCGAGGCCTGCCAGGTACTCCGGTGTGATGGTGGCCAGGTCGTTGCCGGACAGTGAGCTGAGGGCGTCCCGTACGGGGCACAGGTCTCCCTGGTGCATGCGCTCGGAGAATTCGGTGGCCACGGCATGGTGGTGGGCCAGGCCGGTGGTCCACTTGCTGTAGCTGTGCCGGGCGTACAAGCCCAGGACCGCGGGCCCTTCACCGTTCGGCCGCCGGGAGAGGGCAGCCAGATGTGTCAGGCCGGTGTCGTTGCCGATCACCAGGTCACACAGCGGGAACACGTCGGCGAGGTCGATTGCGGGAACGCCGTCGAGACGCAGAGCGCGGACCCGCGGACCTGTGGTGTCGATCCTCGATATCTCGGGCGATGGGGCGTGGCCCCCGACGACGAGGAGCTTGACCTCCGTGGCGCTGAGCTCGGCCACCCACTCGGCCACCTGCAGGTACCGCGCGACGGTGTAGTCCTTGAGCTCGGGCCGGCTGGTTGCGGTGATCACTGCGATCACGGGCCCCGTGAACCAGTTGTCCGCTTGGAGGGCTCGGACCGTCGGGTTGGCTGGGGGTGCCGGGGCGAGTAGGAGCGGGCCGAAGTCGCGGTCCGCGGGAAGCCGTACCCCGAGTCGGCGCTCCAGGGCCAGGTAGTAGCGGGCGGGCAGGTCCGCGTGGACTCGCCAGCTCGATGCCCAACAGGGCGGCGCGGCCGGGTCGCACAGGATCGGGACGAAGCCGCTGGTGCGCTGCTCGACGGTGGGGCGGTCCGCGACGAGAACGGTGGAGCCGGGAGCAGGCTCCACCGCACCGGACGGGACAGCGCGCCGGATGAGAGCGGCATGCCGGCCCTCAACTGCCACGGGGATGGTGCGGGAGGGGTGTCTCAGCCTCAGCCACTCCAACACCGCCCGGACGGCGGACAGCGCCAGCAGCGAGTCGCCCAGGCTGCCATTGAGTGCCACGGTCACCGATGTCTGGGCGTCCAGCCGGTCGACCAGCTCCGCGACGCCAGGAATCGGAAGGGCTTCACCCACCTGCAGGAGCTCCCGGCTGTATCCCAGTGGGGTGCTGTGCACGACCTGGCGGGTGGCGGACTCGCGGCCGTCGATGAAACGGATTCCGCCGGAATCGTCGGCGGTCAACGAGACGTCCCTATCGTGGTCAGCGAGATCAGAGGGACGCCGTGAGTGGCCAGCAGCTCGCGCGCGCCCCGCGTCGTGTCCTCCACCAGACAGGCGGCGGCCACGGGAGCGGCGCCGGCCTCCCGCAGGCTCTGGGCGAGGTTGGCCAGCGTGTGTCCGGTGGTGACCTCGTCGTCGACCAGCAGCATCCGCTGGCCCTCGGCAATGCCGTAGGCGTACACATCGGTGCGCATCGCGTGGGGCTCGCTGAAGTGGACGGCTCCGGCAAGCGGAAGGTGGAGCTTCCACGCGATCTTGTAGGGGAGCGCCGCGGCGCTGGCGAGCGTGACCGTGGGCAGGATGCCGCCGGCATCCAGGCCAAGCAGGAAGTCGAGCGAGTCGAGCTCGGTACCGACCTCCTCCCAGACCAGGGACCACAGCTCCTTGCCCACACCTGCCAGCTCGGACGGCGAGACCGCGGCCTCGACACCGTCCAACGAGTGGATGATGCGCTCGCGGCGGCTCTGGGGGCCGATGGACAGGCGCTCGACGATCCGTGCGGAGAACGGCAACGTGGCGGTTTCGGGCATGGCGAAGCTCCTTGAATGGGTCGTTGAAGGAAGAGAGACGCTGGCTCTCAGGCGGCGGATACCTGGACGGCGTACCAGGCCAGCAGGTGATCAACGGCGGCACTGACGGCCTGCAGGGCGCCGTCCGTGCCACGATGCAGCCATTCGTCGACGACGCTGGCCAGGGTGGGCACCGCGAGCGGCGGGAGGCCGGGCAGCTGTGCGGCGGCGGTGAGGATCTCGTCGGGGCCGCTGGCCCACACGCCCTGCTCACGCAGAAGCAGTCGGACGGTGAGCACGAGATGCCGGTACAGCGGACGGAGGTCGCCGGCTGTGGCCCCCGCGCGGAGTCGGCGCATCGTGAGGATGACCTGGGGGAGGTCCTGTGCACCGGCCAGGACCAGGTCGCGGCGTGTGATCACGGGCAGCTCAAGTCCGGGCGCCGCGTGGAGGACCGGCTGTCCGTCCTGAATCTGGTGGAGTACGAACGCGAGTCGTGGGGTGAGCCGACGAGCGGTCAGCTCGTCCGGGGTCACCAGGGTGAGGCCGACGGTGGCCAGACCATCCAGTGCCGCCTGGTAGGTCTTCAGCGCCACGGACACCTGCTCGGAGCCCTGATGTTCGGAAATTACGAAGAGGTCGATGTCCGACCAGCCGGCGACCCACGGACCCGTGCTCGGGCTTCCCGTCAGCGCGGCGAGCCGGACCGGGGCTCCGGCCGAACGCATGGCCCTCGCGAAGGCGGCGGTGGCCTCCGCTACTGCGGTCGGCAGTCCGAGCGCGGAAACGTCTCCGACCTGTACCCGCGCCATGAGCTGGGAAGTCTCGGCGATCCTCCGCAATCGCGCCCGCAGGTCGACCACGCTGCCGGAGTTGTCGATGACATGGTCGGCCATGGCCTCGACCTTGTCCGCGCCTCGTTGGATCTTCACCGCGTCCTTCGCGGCCACGGCGTGCGGAGGCGTCCCGGACCGGGCCACACGAACATCGAACGGGGCGGAGAGGTAAACCACCTGGAGGCGATCGCCGAGCAGGGCCTTCAGTTCCGCGATCGACTCGTTGTCGTGCACCGACTCGATCGTGAACAGCCGTGCCTCGACGTGCGCTTCGGCGAAGCGGTTCAGTTCCTCCAGGAGCAGCTCCGCCTGCCGACGGGCCGAGAGCCGGTACGGGTCGGCGAGCCCATGGTGGTGCGCGGCCTGTCGGAGCAGGTATCCGATCTTGAAGCGCTGGGCGCCGGCGAGCTGGCGTACGTAGTCGGCGCCCGTGCTCTTACCGGACTCACTCAGCCCGCCGAACGCGATCACCCGCTGAAGGTGTCGGCTGGGAGTGACGGTCTCGTCCGTCTGAGCATTGCCGCCATACAGCTTGAAGCGCGCGGGGGTCGGCAGCAGGCGGGTTCCCGCGGCCACGTCGGCGGCAAGGCTGTCCAGCGCGTCCGACAGAGCCGCACGCTGCTTATGTAGCAGGGGTATTCGCTGAGCCACGGCCGAGTCGAACGTCGCGGCTTCCTCGCTGTGCCAGATGCGCAGGGTGAGCACGGAGAGGCGGTCCAACGCGGAGGAGAGCGTCTCGGTGTGGCGAACGGCGCCGAGCAGAGGAGGGCCGGCCAAGGCGGCCAGCACCTCGTCCGCCCGCTCGGCCAGGTTGTTGCGTTCGGCGTTGAGCTGGTCGATCTCGCGCTTGCAGTCGGCGACCTGGGATTCGCTCAGTCCGCCGCGCACGCGGTCCTCGGCGAGCCACAGATGGGAGTTGGTCGCGTGCAAGCGAGTGAGGGTGTCATCCAGCCGCTGCTGGTCCTTGGGCGGAAGCGCTGCCGCGGCCAGCATCAGGCCCGGTGGAAGGGCGAGAGAAGGTACGTGCGTTGTCATCTGGAGTCCTCCGCGTACGTGGAAGGGGACAGGACCGGGCCCGCGATGGACATCACCTCGGCTTGGACCTGCTCGATGGACTTGCCCTCGCAGTCGACGACCCCGGCGTACGCCCCCCGCTCCACCTGGTGGAGTAAGACCCCGTGCAGCGCCCGCTGGTACGTCGGATAGACACCGGTCCAGGGCCGGCCCTCACGCGCGCTGGTGATCTCGTAACTGCGGTCGGCGTCGAGTGATGGGAGAAGGAGGACGGACATCTCCCGGGTCGGGGTGCGGGAGGCCGCGATCCGCTCCACCGCGCCGAGTGCCTCAGCTGGGGAGGAGGCTTCCTTGACCGAGGCCGTCGCCGCGCTGACGGCGATCAGCATCGGCATCCCGCGGTCGAGGAGGCCGAAGCGGCCGGGTTCGAGCGCGGCCGACCGCTTGTCGTAGCTGTCGAGGAGCAGCCCCGTCAGCTCGGCGGTGGTGGACCGCTCGAACCACCATGCGGCGTAATCCTCGCCGGCAACGCGTTCCCAGGCGGCAGCATTGTGCTCGTGAACTGAGCCGAGCAGCTGGATGTTGGAGAAGCGAGTGGCGAGCCGTCGTAGGTGCGTGGTCTTGCCGACGTTGTCCGGGCCGTTGAGGCTGATGAACATGGCGGTGGTCAGGACGCGCGGATCTGCGTGTCGAGCACGGCCTTGATCGCCTCGACGTTGCCGGTCGTGAAGTCGGCCAGCTCGGGCGGCATCAGATTGAGCTGCCGGACCGCCTCCGCCGTGAACGGCACGCGGACGACCTCGTAGTCGCCCCGCTCGGGCTTGTCGAACTCGGTGCCCGTGCGTGCAGCGAGGTCCATCTGCTCCAAGCGCGCGGCGAAGATGTGCTGGACACCCAGGCCGCCATCCAGCGAGTCGGTGATCAGGTGCACGAGCTCTGCCTTGCTCAGCTTGCCCCCGAGCTCCTCGAACACCTCGCGGTGCAGCGCGTCCTCGATGCTCGCGTCCTCGGCCTCGACACCGCCGCCCACCGTCACCCAGTACGGGTCCCGGCCCGGCTTGGTGCGCTTGATCAGCACGAGGTCGTCGCCGTCCAACAGGATGGCCCTGGCATTCCGCTTGATGATCGTCATCTCCCGTGCCTCTCTGGGATTAGTTCGTGGCGATGCCGACATATCGGCTGATTCGCCTGTGAGTTGTCGTAATCGGTGCCCCGCTACCGACTGGACGTCGGGGATCTTCAGAGTCTGAGTTACAGGTGCTGTTCGCGCATATCGCGGCGGTGATATCACGGCCGCGTGGAGGGGAGTTGACCCTGTCGCGCTGGGCCCCGCGAGAGATGACCCGGGGCTATCCGTCGGCCGCGGGCGAACTGAGCGTGAACCAGGTCTCCGTGCCGTCCTCGCTGACGCCCCACTCGTCCGCGAGGGCTTCGACGATCAGCATGCCCCTGCCGCACTCCTCGTCGGTTGCCGGCTTCCGAACCCGAGGCCTCCCTGGGGACCCGTCAGCAACCCTGATGCCGACAGTCGCCAGCTGGCGCTCCATGGCAAACCTGAGGCTGCTTCCGCCTCCGTGGACCAGCGCATTGGTAACGACCTCGCTGGTCAAGAGGCACGCCGAATCGATAAGGGGGAGGAGCCCGCGGTGAGCCAGCCACCCGTGAACGACGCTTCGGATCTCTCCGACGAGGCGGGCGTCGGCTTGACTGACGTCGGCCGCGGTGTGACGGGGGTCGCAATGACGATGAAAGGTCAGAGTCACCTGATCGACTTCGGGGTCCGTCTGATCGTGAAGGCGGACCGTCTCGGTGTGGAGCACGCTGAGTGCGGTCTGGCGCATGGGCATCTCCTTCGACGAGTCGGTCCTGTCGCGGTGACATCGAGGAAACCTCTTGGGGAGCTGATCCGGTACGCCGTCAACCTGTCCTGCGTGGTCAAAGTGGTCAAAGATCGTTTCTGAGGGTGGCCCTGGAGGGTCGAATCGTGCCAATTGCTGGTGGAGGAGGGTTCATTGGGCCCTACCGTGTTGGTGGGTCAGCGGGCACACCCCCGCGGATGACCCGATCAAAGTGATCAAAGATCGTCTTGCTCGCTGGAGTGCCTCGTGACTCACAAGCGGAATGAACGGCTCGCCGCCATCCTGGAGGAAGCTGGCTGGTCGCGGGCGCAAGCGGCCAGTGCGTTCAATCGCGTTGCGCAGGAGAACAACCTCGTCGGTTACAGGGCGATCGGCCGTTCCCACATCAGCATGTGGGTCGGTGGGACGGAAGCGTCGGGTGCGTCGCCCGTAATCTTGAGCCAGGCGCTGACGCGTCGCTTAGTGCGTTGTGGCAAAGGGAGTCTCTGTTCGATGAGCAGGGGTTTCTTCGTGTGCGGGGCATGTTCGCGGAGGGGTAGGGGCAGGCAGCGGACGGCTTGTTGTGGATCGAGGAGGGCGCGATGCCGTCGGTGCTGGGGTTGATGGAACGGCGTGAGGCGCGGGCGAGGCAGGAGCTGGAGTCCTGGACGGAGGTCCTGGAGCAGGCTCAGGCGGAGGTGGATGCTGCGCGAGAGCGAGTCGAGCGGGCCCGTGTGGGGCGTGAGGAGCTCGTGTCGGTGCTGGCCGAGGAGAGTGCGGTGAATACGCCGGCTTCCGTGGCGTCTGGTGGTGAGGCGGCTGCCGTGATGGGTTCGAGCGGCTCCGACGCGGTGCATGGCGAGCGGCCGCCGGTGTGGCGGTCGGGCATGGGCGAGGAGGTGCTCAGCGGCCTGTATCGGGAGGTGTTCGCCGCGGTGGTGGCCGCTTCGGGGCCGGTGAGCGGGGTGGAGTTGACGCGCGTGGTGGGCCGTGAGGCGGAGATCAAGAACGAGGTGGAGAAGATCCGTCACCGTGCCTACGCGCTGGAGAAGCGGGGCTGGCTGGTGCGGGAGAAGAATGGACGGTTCATGCCTGTGCCCGGGGCCGTCGGCCGGGACGCTTCTCCGGCCAGCGCGGGGCATCGCCGGCCACCTGGCGCGACAGCCTGATCGTGGCTGCCCACCACACCATCTGCTGGTGGTGATCGGGGCGGCGTTCGTGGTCGCGGTTGAGGCGGCGTGAGCGGGAGAGCCAGCTCAGCGTTCGTTCCACGACCCATCTGCGGGCCAGTACGACAAATCCGCGGTGTCCGTCGGATCGGCGCACGACCTCGATCCGGACTCCGTGACGGGCGAACGCCTTGGCCAGGGCCGAGCCCTGGTAGGCGCTGTCGACCCACACCAGTTTCAGCAGCCGACCCGGGTGGTCCATGAACGTCTCCAGCAGGGCGGGGGCGGCCTTGGAGTCGTGGACATCGGCCGTGGTCACGGTCACCTCCAGGAGCAGACCCTCGGTATCGGTCAGGATGTGACGCTTGCGCCCATCACGTGACTTGCCGCCGTCGTATCCGCGACTGTCCTCGCCGACGGTCTCGGAGGCGTCCACCGACTGACTGTCGATGACTCCCGCGCTGGGCTCGGCGTTGCGGCCTGAACGTTCCCTCGCCGAACGTCGCAGGCGTTCGTACAGCTCACGCGCGTAGTCGTAGGCCCGCCAGCGGCGGAAGAAGTCGTAGACCGCCCGCCAGTACGGGAAATCGACCGGCAGAGCCGTCCACTTCACGCCGTTGTCGACGAGGTAGCGCACCGCGTCAAGCATCTCGCGGTGGCAAAACGCCTCCGGACGCCCGCCCAGCTTGAGGAGCCACGCCGGCACCGGCATCGCGGCGCGGACCTCGGCCCACTCCGCATCCGTCATGTCACTGGGGTAGCAGCCTGCCCGCCGTCCCGGAGCGATCGAACCGAACCGGTGCACGTAGCAGTCACACCCAAGGGTGACCGCGGTGGACGCATGCACAGAGATACTGCTCAACTGATCAGGCAACGGGCTTCCTTGGTCGTGCTGGTGTCGTAACCGCGTCACTACCAAGGGGCCCGTTCTCTCATGCCCGCGACCGCACCCGAACCTCCGTCCAGATGATCACCCGCTGCCACTCGAACAAGATCCGGTTTGCCACAACGCACTTAGGGCGAGTCATCACGCCAGACGAACTTGGCTTTGCAGCCGCTTCGCCATCGGGGCAAGGGGCGCTGGACTGGACCGTCGACCCGATACTGACCCTCACCGACCTGGGGAGAAGCGATTTGGACGTCGAGCGGCGCAAGCTGCTAACCGGCGCGGTGTACTCGATCGCCGGCCTCGCCCTGCCGGGGGAGTCGTGGTGGGAGGAGATGGCCGCGGCGGCCCCGGCAGAATCAGCGGCGGGAACGCGAAGAGCCGGGCGCTCAGACGTAGCGGCCGTGAGGGAGATGACGGCAGCCTTCTCCCGCATGGACCAGAGCCGCGGTGGCGGCCACGGACGCCAAGCGCTGGTCCAGTACCTCCACTCGGACGTACGTGGCTTCCTACATGCGGCCTTCCCCAACGATGAGATCCGCCGCGGCATGCTTGCCGCGGCAGGCGAACTGTCGTACCTGTCCGGCTGGATGGCCTTCGACAATGGGGAGCACGCCCTCGCGCAGAACTACTTCCACCTCGGCATCAAGCTCGCAGCCCGTGCGGACGACGCCCCGCTCACTGGCCACATTCTGCGGGCGATGGCCCACCAGGCCATCGATCTGGGCTTCATCAACGAAGGTCTGCGGCTCTCGACCGCATCGATCCAAGGCCAGCGTTACACGAGCGCTACGCCACGAGAGCGCGCTCTGCTCGGCGTGGTCCACGCCCGGGGTCTCGCAGCCACAGGGCAGCGACAAGCCGCAGCTAAGGCACTTCTTCGCGCGGAGGATGATCTCTCCACAGCCAGTGAGGACATCCCGGAGCCGAACAGGACGTTCTTCTTCGCGGAAGCGTCCCTCGCCCATGAAACTGCATGCACACTGCGTGACTCCGGTGACAGGCAGGGCGCGATTCACCAGTTCAAGCGGAGCGTACGGACCAGGGGTTCGGCATTCCGCCGAACGCATGCCGTGACACTGGGATACCTCGGCTCCGTGCAGGTCGCCGACGGGCACGTCGAGGAGGCATGCGCCACATGGAGCACAGTCCTTGACGCCATGGAGGAAGGGATCTACTCGGGACGGGCCCGCCAGGCCGTAGTCGACATGCGACGCCTGCTCTCCCCGTACCGACGCCGAGGCATTCCGGCCGTTGCCAGCCTGGACGCCCGGGCCGCCGCATACCTCGTCCAAGTACATTGACCGGGTCACGACGAGGCACGAGGGGAAGCGCATGGCACAGTCGCTGGAAATCGAACCGATCGGCATTGTCGTCGGAGGCCGGACCGAGCCCACGGACGATCACTGGGGTGGTCCCGCGATCATTCGGCTGAACCCCGACTTCCCGGCGGACGTGGTCAAGGGCCTGGAGGAGTTCTCGCATCTCGTGGTGGTGTGGCACTTCCACAAGGCATCCCCGACCGACGTCGCCCTCCACGCGCGAAGCCCCCGTAACAACCCGGACTGGCCGCCCACCGGAACCTTCGTCCACCGCAACCACCGTCGACCGAACCAGCTCGCGCAGTCCTTCCCGCGACTCGTGAAGGTCGAGGGTCTGGACCTTCACGTCGTAGACCTCGACGCGATTGACGGCACACCCATCTTCGATGTCGCGCCCTACTTCCGCGAGATGGGACCGCGTGGGGAGGTACGGGAGCCGAGCTGGCCGGCCGAGATGCTCGTGGACTACTGGGAATGAAGTGACGGCAGTCCGCCCCGCGCGGTACTCGAACGGGGAGCCGCAGGCTGTGCGTTTGAAGCTACGGGGTGGTGATCACCAGCCCCATCTCGACGAGGGAGCGAGTCTGCTGGGCCGCTGCCTCGGGGTCCCCGGACAGGGGCACCTCGCCCAGTGTGACCGGGAACGATGCGTGCACAGAGGCGAGCAGGGCCGTGGTGTCCGGGCTCGCGGCGAAGACGCCGCCCGCCGCGGCGAACGCGACTTGCCCGTCGGGGGTGGAGCCGAGAAGCTCGACGCCTCCCGGTATCCGCGTGCGGAGTTGCGTGCTGTCGGCGAGGTACGGCGACTCCGCGGCGAGCGGCAGCCTTGAGCGGAGTAGCCGGCGGTAGGTGACCTCGCTCGGCGGAAACTCGGAAACGCCGAGATGGGTGGGCACCTGGTCCCGGGAGATCCAGTTGTGACGGCGGAGGAGGGCGATCGAGAGGAGCCCGCTGTCGTCGCCGAGCGGGACTGCCTGGTGGGGGTGGCCCTCAGGGAAGAGCAGGCAGTCCCCGGGCTTGAGCAGCTCATCGAGGACGATGCTGGAAGCCGGACCTCCTTCGGGGGTGTCCCAGCCGCCCAGCTGGAAGCGTTTGCTGCCCCAGAGCATCAGGGCGATGACGTCCTGGCGGTCCGAGTGCCAGCCGGTGACGCTGGTAGTGCCGGCAGAGATGAACAGCTTGGTGAACACATCGGCTCCGGACACGGCGACGATGTCGTCCATCAGCGATGCCAGGGTCGGCGACCAGCGGTCGAACTGCCGAATCCCGAGTGTGACCCCTTCGTTCAGCACGCGCCGCACCCGGTGAATGTCCATCTGAAAGGTGTCGGAGTCGGGCTCCAGTCGGTTGCCGAATCGTTCGCCGGGGAGCTTCCCGTCGGCATCACGGAGCTCCATGTCCGCGTTGGCTCCCGTGCCGGGTCCGGCTACCAGGCGCGGCTCCGCCGTGAGCCAGCGTTCGAACTCCGTACGGCCGGGCAGCCGCCCGAAGTCATTGCCAGCGCTTCCGAGGGCGGGGGCCTCGCAATGCCGTTCGAGCACCGTCACCACGGTGTCTCCGAGAAGAGGCCGAAGGCGTGCGGCGGCACGCTCGACGGCAGCGCTGTTGGCTGTGTCGATGAGGGATACAAGGTCATCGGGCAGGCGGCCCTCGCGGATGGCCAGTCGGTCGACTTCGTCCAGTCGATGTACGGAGTGTGATGTCATGGGCAACGCTCCATGGTCTTGAGCACGCAGGACAGGCCGGACTCGAAGTCGGCGACGAGTCCGGGCCACGGGGATACGCCGAGGCGGTGTACCGGGATCCCGGAGACCAGCCCACGGCTACTCCCATGCATGGCCGCCGGGCTTGCTCCCCCGTCACGGAGATGCTCCGCCAGCCAGGACATCGCCTCCTCCTCGCTATCGGCCGTCTCGACGGAGCCCGACAGGCTCAGCGGTTCCGCCGGGACGAGGATCACCACGGCAGCGGGCAGGGCGGCGCCGAGGTACGTGGTCGATCCCGGTGGCAGTGGCATCGCAGTCCGCTGGTCGCCGGACCGCACGGCAACCGCGAGCGGTACGCCGAAGACCACGCCGGTCAGCGAGTCCAACAGCACGACCTCGTCGGTGGCGATGGAGGCGAGCCCGGCCTCCCGGGCCCAGAGCGCGGCGGTCGTCTTGCCGGCCTTCTGGTTGCCGCAGACGAGGAGGCCCTGGCCGGAGGGCAGCACGAGCAGTGCAGCGTGCAGTGCGATGAACCGCTCGCCGTACGGGGGAGTGGCGAGCGGGGGCAGGGCGGGCAGGTCGCCCGTCAGAGCATGCCACTGGGGGTCGCAGGGCATGCGGTAATCGACACCGGGCCGGTCACCGGCGAACGAGCGGTGCAGCATGTCGGCCCGAGCCTCGGAGCCGAGCCGTACGAGGACGTCTGCCGTCCGCCGGCGGTCAGGTACTGCGGCCGCGAGACCGGTCCGGAGCTGGTTCAGCACAGCGGGGTCGGCAGCGTGGTAGCGGACGATCGCCCCTGCGAGGGCAAGGTCGACGAACGACGCCTCCTCCGTATCGCTGGAAGAGGCCTGGCCGGAGGCTGTGTCGAGGGCCTGGTGCAGCGGAACCGGCCACAGTTCGTCCTGCTGCCAGAGCCGGGTGCCGAGGGCGCTGCTGACCTGGTAGATGGTGCTCGTCGCGTTCTCGACAACGTCCCACGTACCGTCTGGTCGTTCGAGGGCAACCCACGACGCAGAATCAGTGATCACCTGTGTCACCTCCACCCGCTCCGCCGCTCCGGATGGTTCCCACGCCCACCAGGTACGCACCGTCGTGGGCCGTGCCGAGTCCCGTCAGCGGCTCCAGCAGATGCTCGACCAGGGCAGGGCTCTGAAAGACCCCGCATGACGGATCGGTGGCCAGGCCCAGGGCGATGCGCTGTGCGTCGCGTCCGCACTGGATGAGCGCGGTCTGCCATGGCACGGCGCCAGGCTCCGCCGGGCGAGGCACGAGCCACGCGACCGCCGATATGCCGGCGGTCCAGGTCTGGCCGATGGCGGCGCGTTGAATAGCCTCGGGGGTTGGTGCCGGCCCGACCCGGATCCAGCCCTCGACGCCGAGCTTGTATGTGCCTGCGCCCAGGACATGGTTCGGGTGCAGCAGGCTCAGCCGGACTTCGCTCCGTACGGTCGTCAGGATCTCGAGCAGAGTGTCCACTGCTCCGCTGGACAGCGGACGCTCGGAGAAGGAGCGGTGGGTGCGACGCGCGGCAAGGGCAGCAGGCAGCTGGGACCATGGCAGCGGCGGCTTCGCGTCGGCCGTGGTGGTCGTCCGGTGTTTCTTCAGGCGAGCTTCGCCGGCTGCCTCGGCGTGAACCAGCAACGACGGGAACCAGCTGGACTCGATCCAGGGTCGTACCTGCTCCCACAGCGCCAGTGCTTCCTCGGCAGGGAGAAGTGCCCGAGCCGAGATCAGCTTCTCCACCTCTGCCAGGGATACGCCGCTGCTCTCGCAGATCTCGGTCATCCCGGAAGGCCGGTCACCGCGCGTACTGGGGTTGGCGTAGGCGAGGGCGGTGACGGCTTCGGGCGTGAGCGCCGTCAGGCCCTGCGTTTCGGAGTGGACCCGGGCGTAGAGGCCGTTCACCCGGGGGACGAGGGACAGGAGCGGGTTGGTGCGGTACTCGGCGCTCGATACTGAAGGTCCGGACCTCGGAGACGGTATGAACTCACCTTCCACGAAGGCTGGTTCTGGAGTGGCGAGGAGAAGCCCAAGAACGGGGTCGGGGCCGGTGAACGCCGGCATCGGAAGCCAGGCGGTGGACCAGCCGGTGGAGTGCAGCGCCAGGTCCAGCGTTTCCAGAACGTGGCCGGCGTCGATGAGCACCGGACGGAAGGCCCGCACGTCCCGGTACCGCCACATGGCCCGCTCGACGTGGCTGGACAGCACGAACGCCACACCGAACGGTGGGAGGGACGCCGTCAGAGGCAACCCGGCCTCCGCGCGGACGAGCGCATGGTGGTCGCCGTCGTACCACCAGGAGCCGCGCAGCGGCGCTGGCCACCCGTCACCGACGATCACGCCGAGATCCGTCGGGTGCCGGGCGCCGCCGGAGGGACTTGTCTTGAGGACGATGGGGCCGTGTCGGCCCTGGCGGCGGCCGGTGATCCGGCCGGCCGAGGCCAGCCAGGCGGCTAGAAGGTCAGCGCTCGGAAGACCTGCAGGACCGTCCGGGAGCGACGCCTCGGGCAACACGGTGCTCGAACCGGGGCGTTGTGTCGTGACCGGTGGCGGTGCTCCGTGCACCGCATAGCCGTCCATGAGTGCCTGGTCGGCTTCGTGGCTCGCCTCGACGCTGTAGTCCAGGAAGGGGTAGTCGAGGTTGAGGCGGCGGTAGTGGGCCAGGAAGTCGGGCGGCTCCGGAGTCGCCCAGGAGCCGGATATGCCAAGGGCTGTCGCGGCCGCTTCGAATTCTCGATTCGCCTCGCGTCCCTCGCCTTGGGCGATCCAGGAGAGCAGTGCGCACTCCCGATCCTTGCCGGAGAGGACGTACGCCTGGCGGGTTGCGGCGTTGATGGCGACCCATCGAGCGTCGGCCTGTATCTGAGGAGCCATGGCCCGTGCGGGAAATACTCGAACCCTGTCCATTGTCGAAGTCCCTCGTGAGGTGCCGGATCAAGGACGGCGGGGGCCCGCGGCAGCCGTGGCTGCCGCGGGCCCGTTGCCTCAGGAGCTGTTCTGCACGAGGGCGCGGCGGAACAGGGGAACCGCGGCGTAGATGCCGGCGCTCGCGTCGGGCATCGAGAACCAGACCGCGTCCGTGGGCGGCTGGTCGCTGGCCGCGAAGCGCTCCAGGTCGGAGCGGGTCAGCAGCCACCGGCGGTCACCGTCGGGGTCGGAGATCAGGATGGAGGGGTCGGCCGAGCCGCTCCCCGAGACGACGGGGACCTGCTCGCACAGCGTCTTAGACGGCAGTACGAACACGACGTCGGCGCCCTCACCGAGCTGCGCAGGTCCGACCGTGAACTCACCCAGTAGTTCCGGGTCGAGTATGTACGTGGCGTTCTTTCCGGGGTCTTGCACCGCGATTTTCACAGGCACCTTCCCACAGGTCGACCGCAGGGACTGGCGGATCCAGACACACTGCGGCGTGGTTCGTGACATGTCAGCCGTGGGCTGGAGTTTCGGTTGCACACGCAGGCCCCGAGGCCCATCCGCGCGCCGCCCAGCCGTTGGCGCACACACGTGTGGTGACTGACTGTCACAGAGCGGAGACTCTAGTACGAACATCTGTGCCTTGTGCAGTGCATTGGGCGCCCTTACCCGACATGGCCGAATCCCTCCACTGCGGATCGATCCGACGGGTCAACTCGCTTGTCCTGCATAGCAAAACGGCGTTGCCGCCCCTCACGCGAGCGTGTGAGGGGCGGCAACGCCGTCATTCGTTTGATGCGAGCTACATGGTGATCTCGTAGGTGAGGAGTTCGCTCTCAGCCACTTCGAGTTCCACGTCGCCGATGTTTCCCGCGGACTGCACGTCCCCGCTCACCTGGCGAAGTGTCGCAACCAGCGGAGCCGGCCCGCGCGCCGTGACTCGGGCGACCTCGGCCCGCATGGAGACTTGGGCTGCGCTCTTGGCCTTCCGGATGGCGGCGATGGCGTCTGCGGCGACGTCCAGGAGCTGGGGGTCCCCCTTCAGGGACTGTTCCCGCAGCTCCGTTCCACTGGGCCACTGCGCCCGGTGCACCGAGCCCTGCTGCCACCAGCTCCACGCCTCCTCGGTGGCGAACGGAACGAAGGGAGCGAGGAGCCGCAACAACACGGAGAGGGCCGTCGACAGCGTGGCCTGAGCAGACGCGGCAGCCTCCTCGCCTCCGCCGCCGTAGGCACGCGTCTTCACCAGCTCGACGTAGTCGTCGCAGAACGCCCAGAAGCACCGCTCGATGGTCTCCAGTGCGCGGGCGTAGTCGTACCCCTCCAGCTGGGCCGTCGCCTCGTCCACGACGTCCGCGAGTCGCGCGAGGAGTGCCTGGTCGAGCGGGTTGGTCACGGCGGACCGCCGCTCGGCCGCACCCAGACCGAGCACGAACTTCGACACATTGAGGATCTTGATGGCGAGACGTCGGCCGATCTTCATCTGGCCGATTTCGAAGGCGGTGTCCGTTCCCGGCCGGGCTGATACGGCCCAGTACCGGACTGCGTCCGACCCGTGCTGGTCCAGAAGGTCCAGTGGGGTGACGACGTTGCCCTTCGACTTGGACATCTTCTTGCGGTCAGGGTCGAGGATCCAGCCGCTGATGGCGGCATGAGCCCAGGGGAGCGCGTCGTGCTCCAGCTCGGCGCGGGCGACGGTGGAGAAGAGCCAGGTGCGGATGATCTCGTGGGCCTGCGGACGCAGGTCCATCGGGAAGACGCGCTGGAAGAGGTCGTCGTCGTGGCCCCAGCCGCCGGCGATCTGCGGTGTCAGCGAGGACGTCGCCCACGTGTCCATCACGTCCGGGTCGCCGGTGAAGCCGCCCGGGACGTCCCGCTGGTCCGAGGTGAAGCCGGGCGGGGTGTCGCTGCTGGGGTCTACGGGCAGCGACTCCCGCGAGGGAACGATCAGTTCGTCGGTGGGGTTGCCGTCGGCGTCCAGCTGGTACCACACCGGTACCGGTACGCCGAAGTAGCGCTGACGGCTGATCAGCCAGTCCCCGGCAAGTCCCTCCACCCAGGACTGGTACCGGTTGCGCATGTGGTCCGGGTGCCAGTTCAGCTCATGGCCGCGCTCCAGCAGCTTCTGCCGGAGCTCCGCGTCGCGTCCGCCGTTGCGCAGGTACCACTGGCGGCTGGTGACGATCTCGAGCGGCTTGTCGCCCTTCTCGTAGAACTTGACCATGTGGTTGAAGGGCCGCGGATCGCCGACCAGACTGCCCTCCGCGCGCACCATCTCCACCAGGCGCTCCCGGGCGGTGTGCGGTGTCGCGCCGGCGAGCTGCGCGTACGCCGCCTTCGCGGCCTCGGACTCCAGCGCGGCGGGCGCTTCGCGCACGAAGCGGCCGTCGCGTCCGATCACCGAGCGGGTGGGAAGGTCGAGCTCACGCCACCACACCACGTCGGTGGTGTCGCCGAACGTACAGATCATGGCCGCCCCGGTGCCCTTCTCGGGGTCGGCCAGGCGGTGAGCCACCACCGGCACGTCTACACCGAAGACCGGAGTGCGCACGGTGGTACCGAAGAGCTTCTGATAGCGCTCGTCGTCCGGGTGCGCCACGACGGCCACGCAGGCGGGCAGCAGCTCGGGCCGCGTGGTGGCGATCTCCAGCGCCGCCCCCGCATCCGACTGGAACAGAAGGTGGTGGTAGGCGCTGGGCCGCTCGCGGTCCTCCAGCTCGGCCTGGGCTACAGCGGTCTGGAACGTCACGTCCCACAGCGTCGGGGCCTCGGCCTGGTACGCCTCGCCCCGGGCGAGGTTGGCCAGGAAGGCTCGCTGTGAGATGGCGCGGGCCCGGCTGTCGATGGTCTGGTAGGTGTGGTTCCAGTCGACGGACAACCCCAGCCGGCGCCACAGGCTCTCGAAGACCTTCTCGTCCTCCACCGTGAGCCGCTCGCACAGCTCGATGAAGTTGCGGCGGGACACGGGGATCTGCTGCTTGCCCGGGGACGAGGGGGGAGTGAAGTCCGGGTCGTACGGCAGCGAGGGGTCGCACCGGACACCGAAGTAGTTCTGCACCCTACGTTCGGTCGGCAGGCCGTTGTCGTCCCAGCCCATCGGGTAGAAGACGGCCTTGCCGCGCATCCGGTGGAAGCGGGCGAGTGCATCCGTCTGGGTGTACGAGAACACGTGTCCGACGTGGAGGGAGCCGCTCACGGTGGGCGGCGGCGTGTCAATCGAGTACACCCGCTCCCGTGGCGCGGTGCGGTCGAATACGTATACGCCCTGCTCGTCCCAGGTCGGAGCCCATTTGGCCTCAAGGCCGTCGAGTGTGGGCTTGTCGGGTACGCCCTGGCGAGGAGATGCGGTCGTCATGACGGTAGATGGTATCGGCCTTGGTGGTGTGGTAATTCCCTTACTGCGTAGTCGAGTTCAGGCCATGTGTGACTATCGGATGAGCGGGAGTCGAATCCATGTCCAGACCGTCAGGACGGGTCTGTGGTCTCCCCGGCCACCAATCCGAACAGCGGCAGGCACGGGACCAGCCCCGTGATCTCGGTCCCTTTCGCGAGCGCTGGCCGCCATAGACCCCGGGGGAGGCGAAGCCGCTGCAAGATCACGACCTCCCCGCGCACCACCCGCCTTTCGATTCCGTCCGGGACATATCCGAGCTTGCTGGATACGGCCAAGGACTGCGCGTTGTCGGCGAACGCCCCTGTCGTTGCCTCCTCGGCGCCCAGCCCGGCAAATGCCAGGTGGAGCACGGCAGCCCGCATCTCTGTGCCTATGCCCTGACTCTGATACGACAGCCCGAGCCAAGAAGCTGTGTTGACCTCTCGCACCAGCGCGAAGCGCTTGGCCGCCATGGCCTGCATGCCCACAGGCCGGCCACCGAGGAAGACGGCCAGATTGATGGACCAGTCCTCCGGCCTCCAGTTTCCGAGCCGCAGCCAGTGATGCTGGACCACGGCGCGAGCCCGCTCGGTCTCGGGCAGGTCGGTCCAGCCACTGCTGAACGGCATCTGGGACGGGTCGTGAACGCCGTCGCGTGCGAGATCGGCCAGTGCTGCCAGCTCGTCCGATTGGGGCAGGCGCAGCTCCAGGCGGGGCGTCGTCAGCCGCAGACCGAGCAGTGGCCAGTAGTCGATCAGCACGATCCAGTTTGGTCACGGGAGCATGCGCCCGGCCACTCCGGTTAGACCCAATGGGGTGGAGCCTGTGCGCTCTTCTGCCCCTCGCCGTCCAGGTGGACCTGCAGCGGCGCCCGCGCCGGATATCCGGGTGACGGGCTGCTTCGCTCGGCCCTACTCTCGCCGGGTATGACGACCATTGACCCACGGATCGCGGGCTTCTACACGGAGTACGACGAGGCGTCCCGGCTGCATTCCACAGCGACGGGCCGTCTGGAGTTCGAGCGGACCCAGGAGCTGTTACGTCGCTACCTGCCTCCAGCACCCGCTCGGGTGCTGGACGTGGGCGGTGGTCCGGGTACGCATGCCGGTTGGCTCACTGAAGAGGGATACGAGGTGCTCCTCCTGGACCCCGTGCCAAAGCACGTGGAGCAGGCACGTGAGCGCGCGCCGCGGTGTGTTGCTCAGCTGGGGGATGCCCGCGACCTGGAGGTGGAGGCCGGCACCTTCGACGCGGTGCTGCTGCTGGGCCCGCTGTACCACCTGGCGGAGCGCGGAGACCGGCTCGCGGCGTTGAGGGAGGCCCGCCGGGTCGCCGTACCAGGCGGTGTGGTGGCGGCCGCGGGGATCTCCCGGTACTCCCTGATGCAGGACTACACCGTGAGCGCGGGCCTGTCCCCGGAGCTGCTCGCGGGCGAGGTCTCGCAGGTGGTTCGTACGGGTTCCTACGACGGCAGCAGGGGGTTCACGGTTGTGCACTTCCATACCGCTGCAGAGTTGACTCAGGAGGCCAGCGAAGCGGGGCTGGGCGCTGTGCGCGTCCACGGGATCGAGGGCCCGGGATGGGCGTACGTCGTCGCGGCCGGCCGATGTGCGGGCCAGGAAGAGGCGGGAGCGCTCGTCACGGATGCGATAGCGACGGCCCGCCTCGCCGACGAGCACGGTGTGTTCCACGATGCATCGGCGCACATGCTTGTCGTTGGCTCGGCCTGAGCTGTCCCGCCTCCTCGCGTCCTGCGCGTGAGCAGGGACGGGCGGGGGTGTAAGGCCGGCCGGGATCGTGCCCTCCGAGGTTCAGGAGGAGCCGGTGTGCTCATCGCCTCGCAGGCGGGCTCCGAAAGCCTAGGTGGCCGCGTGCCAGGCGTTGACGAGTGAGTGCACCGAGTGGAACCGGCACTCCGGGGCGGCGGCCGTTGCCTTCTCGATGACGGCCAGCTGTCCGGAGGTGCCGCGCCACTGCTTCTCCTCGTCGCCGGCGTCGAGGAGAAGACGGAGGGCTCTGCCCAGGGTGAACACGGTTGTCCGGATGTCGATGACCGAGCCCCGTACGAATTCCTCCGGGGCCATGTAGCGGGAAGAGCCGGGCAGCCGCTCAGTCTCCACCGTGAACGGCCCGGGTCGGTACTCGTCCAGGTCGCAGAGCATCAGCCGGTGATTTTCGGAGTCGTAGAGCATGCAGCCGTCGTAGAGGTCGACGGCGACGAGGCCAGCCTGCTCCACAGCAAGGTGGGCACTCAGGAGTGAGTCGAGGGCGGCGTGAACCTGCGGAAGGGGGAGCTGTCGGAACTTCGTCATAGGACTGCCAGGTGCGGCCCTCCCTCCGTGGTGGGATCGAGTCGGGTGATAAAGGACCTCGCCAGCCATCCACGGGTACACGAGCGCCAGGCCTTCGTTGGTGCTGAACGAGTGCAACAGGGGCACGATGGCCGAGTGTGCGACGGCCTTGTGTACCGAGATGGCCCGTCGCAGGGACCAGACGCCATCGGGCGTCGAGGCCCCCTTCACGAACCAGCGCTGCCCGGCCGCCATGAACCCGTAGGAGATGCAGCCGGAGTCCTGGTCAGCGAACGTGCGAAAGATGGTGCCCGTTCGTGCGAGGTAGGGCTCAAGCGCCGGGACGTGGGTGGCGCTGAAGATCGGGTGTGCCGTCATTTCCTGGATGCTGCCATTGCTGGCCTGGCTCCGCTGGCTGATGCCGGAAGACGCTACGTGCGCCGGACGATTGGTCGAGCAGCGCCCGTTGGTGACGGGGGCGCGTCGCCATGGCACTCGCCACGGATTTCTGGCGGCGGCTCGGCCTCTTGGGTGCCGTGTGGCGGTCGTGCACGGGTGCGGCCGTTCCCCTGCCACGTTAGCCGTGACGACTGCCGCGACGGTCCCTGCTGGCGGTCGTCTCTTGGGGTGGCGACTGATTTCCGTGGTGACGCGTGCCGGGTTCAGGCGGCGGTGCAAGTGGCTCGAGCTTGGGGACCAGTCCTGGGGACCAGTGTGCGGGGCACGTATTTTTGGATCGAATCCCCAGTAACGGCGATGGGGCTCGAGTGATCGCGGTTATGTGACCTTGGGGCATGGGAGTCGCATGGGTGTTTGGGCGTCCGGGGGACCAGTGCGCCAACGGTGAGGCGGTCGATGTTGACGGTGCCCGACGCCGAGTTGTGGCCGTGGGAGCGGGGCCCACAGCTTCAGGCGCGGCGCTGTGGGGTTCCGAAGCGCAGGCGGGTCACCGTGGCGGCTGCAGCGGCAGAGGCTGCGTCGGTGCCAGCGTCGTCGTGACGCCGTGCAGGGGCACCGTCGAGCTGGGGTACCGGATGCCCGTAGGCGATGCCCCGTCAAGGCGTCAGCTCTGCGTACACACGTCCGGGTTATTCACGGCGCTGCCGCCTCGGCGTGGACCACCACGGTTACATACGGACTGTAATCATCGGCCACTGTTAGTGATCCTCTCTCCGGTCTGGGGAGGTTCTACGCTCTCGTGAAGGCTCGTCATGGCGACTCTCCCCTCCGCTCAGTCAGCCCGGGTTCCGCGCCCCTCGCCCCCCTCCCGGGTAGACCTCAGCGCCCTCGAGCCCTCGGTGTTCTCCCGGCTGCTGGAGAAGGCGCATGAAGCCCGGCACCTCACCTCTGAGCTTGCTGCCGAGGCAGCCGTCCGTGCCGGAAACGGCCGGCTGGGCGTTAAAGAGCTGCGTCTACTCCTTCTCCGGTTCAAGGGATCCCGCCTCGCCGAGCAGGCGACGGCGGCGGCCTGGGCGGTGGTGAGGGCAAGGCCCGAGCTCGCCACGTCGGTGCTGCACTCCCATGCCCAGGACAGCGGTGTCCCGACCGCGCTCGTAGTCCGGGATCTGAATACCGGTGGTCCTGAGCTGTTCGTCGTGCAGGCTGGCTGGCGTGATCAGGTCCGGCAGCTCCACGGCGCCGCCGTCACCCGCGGGACGAAGAAGGCTGCGCTGCAAGGCGCCGTGGTCAGCCTTCTCGGTCACATGTCCGGCTGTGAACCGGTGGAGCAGGCTGACTTCGCCGGGAAGGGCTGGCTGCCAGCGGCCCGGTATTCGGCCGGTTCGGCAGCCGCAGCCGCTGACCCGACTTTCGCGTCGCGACTGCTGCGCGCCCTCGCGCAACCGGTCGTGGCCCCGGCCGTGGTGGCCGAGGTAGCCACCCGGATCGCCGCGGGTGCGCTGATCCCGCGCGACCTTCATGCCGTGCTCTTCGATGCTGCGGCGACCGCCTGGGACCCTGCCCGCAAGGCGGTTTTGTGCGCTGCTGCCGAGACGCCCGGGGCCGCCGTCGCCGTGCTGACGCTGTACCACTCCGTTCGGAACCAGCCCGTCCCGGAGTTCGACGAGGAGCAACAGTCCGGAGGCGCGGTGCTGTTCCGGTCACGCGTCACGTACGTGACCGGCGGCGAGACGGCGACCGTGACCGGTCCGTGGCGCAGCAACAAGCGCGATGCCCGGGGCGTGGTCGCACTGCGCGTTCTGGCCGATCTCGCCGGCCTCCCCGTCGAGGTTCCCCCGCCGCGGCCGGCCCAGGCCCCTGCCCCTGCGGTGAAGACGGCCGCTCCCGGCCCACAGGAGCGGCTCCTTGTGATGCAGGAGGGGGGTCTGATCAGCGAGCTGACCTTCAAGGAGCAACCGAGCATCACAGGGCTGGAGCCTCTGTTCGTGTGCGTGGCCGCCTGCGTCAGCAACGGGCAGGTGCTCTCGGGCACAGGCCGCGGCGTGGGAAGGTCCGGAGCCCGCCTCGAAGCGGCCAAGCACCTGCTGAGCGAGTGGAGGCGGTCGACGGCGCCCGCGCTCCGTATTTGGCCGGGGCAGGAGAACGTGCCGGCCATCAACGAGATGACCGCCCTCCAGGTGCTGAATTCACTCAAGCAGAAGGGCCGGATCGCCAAGCTGGTCATCGGCCAACCGCGGCTCGAACCAGGGTCCGGGTACCTCGCGACGGTGACCTGCAAGGTTGCGGGGCAGGAACTGCGGGTTGAGGCGGCCGGAGCGGAGAGGCGGCCCGCCCAGCGCAACGCGGCAAAGGCCATGGTGGAGCTACTGGCTGCTCCACCTGGCGCGGCACCCCAGGCTGCTCAGGCGGAGCCGACGCCGGACATCCATGATGACCGCGTCCGGCACGGGCCCGCTGGACCGGTCGCAGGAGCCGCCGACATCACCGCAGCGGAAGTCTCACTGGCGGCGCTGCTGCGGCAGGGCGCGGACCTCACCATCGACATCCAGGGCGGGAGTGCACGCTTCCTGCTCTACAGCCCCGACGGGCTGCCGGTACAGGGGACGCCCCGTCGTCCGATCCGCACCTGTACGGCCGCACTGATCCTGCCGACGCAGGGATGTGCGATCCAACTTCGGCTCGTGGAGTGCTGGCACGTCCCGCTGCGCCTGTTGGCCAACGTGCTCGCCTCTGAGGAGGAACGGGGCAAGGAGGCGCATTCGGTCGGCGTGTGGCGTCAGGTGATCCGTCTAGGGCTGGCTGTCGTGGCCGACGGCCGAGTCTTCCCGGAGCTGGCCGACGACGGGACGGACGTGTGGCGGGCCGGCCCGCTGACTGGCGAAGAGGAGAAGTGGGTCGGGCGACTCGCCGATGCCCTCGTACCGTCGGCGAACTGCGGCATGGTCACGGACACGAAACCGCACCGGTTGTGGGCCCCGCGGGTCGCGATTCTCGCCGGGCTCAACGCAGTTGCCGAGGCGATGCTCCGCGGCCCGGGTACGCCGACCGTGCTCGGCCACGGGCCTTTCACCGGGGCGGTGCCCCGGCAGCAGCACGCGCCCGCGCTCGTGCAGTGGGGTGATGGTCTGCGGGACGGTGCGGCCGCCGAGACGCTGGACTTGGTCCTGTCGGTCCGCGCTCCGCAGAAGGACAGCCCGCACGACACTGAGCTGCTCTGGGCAGACCTTCGGCTGCGCATGCCGGATGCCCCGACGGAACATGAACGCAACTGGCGCCCTGCGGCGGACATCGCGTCCGACCCCCAGCTCGTTGCCCTCCTGCGCCGCCGGCTCCGTCACATCGCGGCCGAGTGGGCGCCCGCCGAACGGCTTCTGGAGCGTCCCACCCCCGACACCTTCACCCTGCGGGCGGCCGAGGCCGTCCTGCTGCGAGGGCGGGTCGCCCATCAACTGGAGCGAGCAGGGCTGCGCGTGGAATGGCACCACGGATGGACGGACCGTCTGCGAACCCGCGCGGTCCTGGAGCGCCGCCCGGCAGCCCCGGTCTCCGCGGCTCGCCCCCGGTTCGCCCTGAACGACGTACTCGACGGACGCTGGCAGCTGTCGGTGGCCGGCACCGACCTGTCCGACAGCGAAATGGACGACCTTGCGAAGACTCCTGTACCGCTGGCGAAGGTCCGCGACCACTGGGTGCTCGTCGACGAGGAGACAGCCCAGCGTGCAGGAGACCGCGTAATGCCGCCCGTCGCCGCCGATCAGGCGCTGCGGGCCTCTCTGACCGGGCAGATCAGCATCGACGGCGACACCTTCGACTGCGAGCCGGCCGGAGACCTCGCCGAGCTCGTGCAGTTCCTGCGCGCCGGCTCCCGCAGCGCCCCGGTGAACTCCCCCCACGGGCTGTCGGCCACGATGCGCGACTATCAAAAGCTTGGCCTCGCATGGCTGGCGAACACCACCAACGCCGGCTTCGGAGCCCTCCTTGCCGACGACATGGGACTCGGCAAGTCCCTCACCGCCCTCGCGCTCCACCTGCACCGCCGGGACCGCACCAGCCGCCCCGCCGGACCCTCCCTGATCGTCTGCCCGGCTTCCATGGTGATCAACTGGGAACGCGAGGTACAGCGATTCGCCCCCACGGTGCCCACCGTGCGGTACCACGGCCCGGACCGGACCTTGGACGAAACGACGCACCGCAGCGTGGTGATCACAACCTACGAGACCGTCCGCCGCGACATCGACGTCCTGGCCACACACCCCTTCGACCTCGTTATCGCCGACGAAGCACAGCTGATCAAGAATCACCGGACAGCCACGGCCATGGCCATGCGCCGTATCCAGTCCCAGATCCGCGTCGCCCTGACCGGGACCCCCGTCGAGAACAGCCTTTCCGACGCCTGGTCTCTGATGGACTGGCTCAACCCCGGGCTGTTCGGCACCCTGAGGACCTTCCGGGACCAGTTCGGCAAGCCAATCGAGGAGAACATCACCGACACAGAGCTGACCGACCGGCTTTCCAGCCTCCTCAAAGCCTTCATGCTCCGACGGCGCAAGAGCGACCCAGGAGTCCTACCCGATCTCCCGCCCAAGGTTCACAGCCCCCGGATCGTCGCGCTGACTCCCGAGCAGGCCGCCCTCTACCAGCACGTCGCCGACGAAACCCTTCGCGAGATCCGTGCCGCCGAAGGCATCGCGCGCAAGGGCCTCCTGCTCAAGCTCTTCGACCAGTTGCAGAAGATCTGCAACGCACCCGAGCACTTCCTCGCCGAACCGCTCGACGACTCCTACGACCCCGAACGCGCCGCCGCCCGATCGGGCAAACTGGCAGCCCTCGACGACCTCCTGCCCCTGCTCAGCGACCCGGACGAGTCGTGCCTCATCTTCACTCGGTACCGGGCGATGGCCCACCGCCTCGTCCATCACCTCCAGCGCCACGGCATCAGTCCGCTCTATCTCAGCGGCGACATCTCCGCTGGCCGCGACCGGCAGCGCGTCATCGACAGCTTCCAGACTCGTCCCGGACAGACCATGGTCATCACCGTCAAGGCCGGCGGAACGGGCCTCACACTCACCCAGGCCAGCCACGTCATCCTCTTCGACCGACCCTGGAACCCGGCCAAGGAAAGCCAGGCCATCGACCGGGCCCACCGCCTCGGCCAGACCCGGACCGTCACCGTCCACCAGCTCACCACCGAGAACACCCTGGAAGACCGGGTCGACGAACTCCTCCGCCACAAACGCGCCCTGGCTGACGCCATCCTCACCAGCGACAGCTCCGCCCTCAGCGAGCTCAGCGACGACGAAATCTGCCAGCTGATCGCCCTGGGAGCCAGCCGATGAACCAGACGAGCATGTGGGCCGACGGCTTCGGTGCCGCCGCGCGCGCTGCCATCACCGACCAGGAAGTCTTCCTCGGCGGCCGAGCGGACCTGGACGAGCTCGGCATCGAGCGCTTCCTGATCTCACCCGGACGCATCTCCGGCCTCGTGACCGCACGCAACACCGGCGCGGAACTCCATGCCGCCATCACCCTGCCGGTCCTCACCGCCGACCAGGCGGCCGCCCTCCGCACAGCAACGCCCCAGTGCGAGCAGCACGAAGCCGACGACGGCGCACTACCCGAGTGCTTGGCAGATCCCGCCCACACGGGTGGCGTGACGCTACTGTCCGAGCCCGCCGAGCTCAGCTTCATCTGCACCTGCCCAGCGACCTCGCCTTGCCGGCACGCAGCCGCCCTGGCCCACGCACTCATCGACCGGCTCCGCACCCACCCAGAAGACCTCGCCGCCCTGCGCGGCTTGCGCCAGCCGCCACACCCAGCCCAGGACCTCCCCGCAGCAGGCGCGAGCACCGACACCAGGCCGAAGACCCGGATCTCGGCACACCACGCCTGGGCCTGGTACAGGGAATGCCCCGACCTGCCGCCGATTCCCAAGTACTCGCCCTCACTCTCCAACGAGCCGCCGCCCGGCCCCCCAGCCTGGTCTCCGCCTCCCCCTCCCGCACCCACTACCGAGCACCTGCACGCCCTCGTCAACGATGCCGCGACCCAGGCCAGGGACTTCCTCCGCGGCGGAACCCCGCTCGAATGCGCCTGGGACGAGGACGCCGTCCGGCTCGCCGCCCGAATCCCGCACACCTGCATCCCGGAAATCGCCGACCGCCTCGGCCTCGACATCGCGGACCTCCGCAACCGAATCACCGCAGCCAGTACCTCGGCATAGCGGCAGAAACACCGCCCTGAACCGCAATCTGCGACAGAACGGAGGGTCCAGTACGCCATCACCCTGGTCTGTATCTCGGCCCAGCCATCCTCACGGTCTGCCGCCGCGCCGCCCGCAAGGCCCGCTTCCAGGCCCTGGTCCGCTTCGGGCGTCCTCCCACGGCCCCGAGACGGTCGCGAACCGACATCGGAGCCGTCTGGTGTCGGCGGGCGTCGCAGCGCTGCCACTCTCGCCGACAGGCAACTGCACTTGTACACCAGTCGACCGGAAGGGCTGGAGATTCATCGTTGGGCGGCATGTGTCACTGCTCGGCTCTAAGCTCGCGAGGCAGGAGAAGGGGGAGAATTAGTGCGCGACCGCATGCTGACAGCCGACGTACCGCTCGGGCCGTTCGAGGGCACCAAGATCACCGTCTACTCGGCGAAGGGCAAGAACACCAGACTGCATGTCCGGAAGGAATGCGGCCAGCTCCGCACGGCCAACGTGACGACGACCGAGGTCCCGTTGAACGCGGACGTGGTGGGCAGGTTCTGCTCAGGTTGCGCGGACTGGGGCCCGAGGGCGCGGCCGACGTCCGGGCTGGGCATCTTCATGGGGGCGCTCGGCGGCCTGGGACTGCTTTACCAGTTGCAGGCTTATGTCGAGCCGGACGAGGACGTGTACTGGACTCAGGGCGAAGTGCGGGCCGCAGCCGAGCTCCTGCGTTCGAAGCGGGATGCTGCGGACGAGGATGACGAAGACGACGAGGACGACGACGGGCGGTGGGAAACGCGCAGGGAGGCCGACGAGCTGCAGGAACAGGTCTTGTCCCTCTGGCGTCATGCCTGCGGGAGCCTTCACCGAGCGCAGGCCGTCATCGCCCACTTCCCTTGGCTGACGGAATGGGCGCGGCCGAAGCTGTTGGCGAAGGAGGGCTACCTCGAGACCCTGCGGGCGCAGGCGGCCCTCTTCGTGGAGCCGGCCGGTCTCGTCGTAGCCGCTGCAGCAGCGACACTGGAAACGCCCCCACTGCCCGCCGACGATCCTGCCTTCGCGGTGCTCGGCAACCGCAGCCAGATCTCCACAGGCTTGAGCACGCTATGGCGCAGGTGGCAGTACTCGGCCGAGCGGGGCTGGGAGGGACCGGCATCCCGCGCGATCAGGCGCTATGACCTCGTCGAGGGCATCAGGTCCAACAAGAAGGGGCACACGGAAGCCCTGGAAGGAGCTGCCCGCCTGATCCAGTCATGGGAGGACGAGGCCCGCGCCGCTGCTGCGGCGACGGATTCAACACCGACGGTGTGGGTCACGGCACGCTTGCCGGAGGACACGGAGGAGCCTTCGCGCGGGGATACACGTGATGTCCTGGACGACCTGGATCGGTGGACCCTCGGGGTGGTGGTGACCTGGACCGTGAGCGCCGACTGGAGCCGACGCACCTTGACGCTGAAGGTCCCCACCCTCGTCGCCGACAGACTCCTTGCATCCTCGAGCGCCCTCGCATGCGAGCGGGGAGCCGAAGCCGCGTCGGCTGAGGCTGTCCCTCACGCGCAACCCGGCTCCGTACGGCCCGGGGTCTTCGACGACACCGCTGTCTTCGACCGCCAGCCCGTTACCCCTGATCATTTGCGGGCGCTGCGGAACTTCTCGTACGCCGCACACCAGCTCTACATCGTTTTCTCGACGAGCGGAGGAGCGGAGGTTCTGCCCCTCGACGCCATCGAGAAGCGTGTCGCGCAGGGCTGGCTCGGCGTCATTGTCGCCGGCGCGTCGGACCTTCCCGAAAGCGTGATCAGTCCGTGGATCAAGGAGGTCGGCCTTACGCCGGAGGTCCACGAGGGACCTCACCCGGGCCGCGACAGCACGAGGCAGGATGACCGCTTCGGCGCTGACGTGGGCCTTGCGGCCGGGGCTCAGGTAGCTGTCCGGTGGGCGCAGGGGGAGCGCGCGAAGGAGCAGAATCTGCGCCTGCTCGCCGCGGCGCGTGGCGTCCCCGATTTGCGGAGTCTCGACACCGGTCGCTCCAGCATGATGCCCCTTGCGGTGTGGGAGGGTTTGCTCGCGTCCGGCCCCTTGGACCTCACGCCGTTCCGGCCGCCCAGTGCCGACCGCTGGCTCAGTGGTAGCAGCCTGCCGCTGGGTGTCCTGGGGCAGGCGCAGATCTACGCCGCGAACGCGGATCCCACGTTCGAAGGCAAGGGGCATTCACCCCTCTGCAGGCACACACGGGATCGAGGCCTCGCGGCGAGCGACGACCTCCTGACCCTGGCCGACCTGCTGGCCCGTGACGACTGGGACTGGTGCAGCAAGTGCGGCGGCTACGCCGTACGCCGGCTGACCGACACCCAGCTGTCCTACTACCGTGCTGCTCACCGGCTGCACGCCATCGCAGGGCAGCTCGACGACGAGCGTACGCACCGTGTACCTGTCGATCCGGATGCCCTGCTCAAGCAGCTGGAAGAGCTTGCGGACTGGGAGCCCGGTGGGCACGAGGGCTGCGACTGGGACGGTTCCTGGCGTTGGCGCGAGGTCGTCCGCGACCTGCGACGCCGAGCTGAACGGAAGCGGCGGCACACCGCTTCCTGAGCCACTTTTCCCCAGGTGGCCGTCTGTGACGCTTGGCGGACCCGAGGGCCAGGTGGCGCCCCTTGGGGACCAGTTGGGGACCAGCGTCCACGTTGATGGGCGCACAGCATGTATGGATGTGCACGCTGTGCGCCCTCAAATTATGGCTTATGTCATGATTTTTCCTCCGACCCATCGATCTGGGGGTCAAGGGGTCGCAGGTTCAAATCCTGTCGTCCCGACTCGAGAGAGTCGCAGGAGAGGGGCCGTGTCAGAGCAATCTGACACGGCCCCTCTCTCGTTCATGGCCCCCGCGAGAGCCGCGGCGACGCGCCACCCCGGACTTCCGCCGTGCCGGCCGACGGTGCTCCTCGACGACGAGCAGCCGACCCATGCCGCGGGGGAGGACGGGACGCCCTCAGGGAGGGCCGTCCGCGGCGTCGGGCAGGAGCTGTTCGGCCCAGATGACCTTGCCCTCCGGCGTGTACCGGGTGCCCCAGTGCTCGCTGAGCTGCGCCACCAGGAACAGTCCGCGGCCGCCTTCGTCCGTGGTGGCGGCGTACCGCAGGTGCGGTGCGGTGCTGCTGCCGTCCCACACCTCGCAGGTCAGGGTGCGGTCGTGCAGCAGACGGACCCGGACCGGCGCGGCGCCGTACCGTACGGCGTTGGTGACGAGCTCGCTGAGGATCAGTTCCGTGGTGAAGGCGAGGTCCGCCAGGCCCCACTTCTCGAGTTGCTCGGCCGCCAGACTGCGGACGGCGCCGACCTCGCTCGGGTCGGACGGTACGTCCCACTGCGCGACCCGGTCGGGGCCCAGTGTCCGTGTCCGGGCGATGAGCAGCGCGATGTCGTCGGAGGGCTGGCTGGGGAGCAGCGCGTCGAGTACGGCGCTGCGGCTGGCGCGCGGGTCCCGGCCGGGGTGACTCAGCGCGGTCCGCAGCTTCTCCAGGCCCTCGGAGATGTCCCGGCTCCGCTCCTCGATCAGACCGTCGGTGTACAGGACGAGCTGACTGCCTTCCGCCAGGCGCACGTCCATGGTCTCGAACGGCATGCCTCCCAGCCCCAGCGGGGGGCCGGCCGGCAGTTCCGAGATCGTCGTCGTGCCGTCCGGGGCGACGACGAGCGGTGGCATGTGTCCGGCCCGCGCCATCGTGCAGTTCCGGGAGACCGGGTCGTAGACGGCGTACAGGCAGGTGGCGCCCAGGACGCCGCCGTTCGTGGCGGTGCTGTCGCCTTCCTGGTCCATGCGCTGGACGAGGTTGTCGAGACGGGCGAGGAGTTCGTCCGGCGGCAGGTCCAGGGAGGAGAAGTTGTGTACGGCGGTGCGCAGCCGCCCCATGGTGGCCGCGGCGTGCAGGCCGTGCCCGACGACGTCTCCGACGACGAGCCCGACGCGGCTGCCCGGCAGCGGGATCACGTCGAACCAGTCCCCGCCCACCCCGGACTGGGCGGGCTGGTAGAAGTGCGCGACGTCCACGGCGCTCTGCTCGGGCAGATCCTGCGGCAGCAGGCTGCGCTGGAGCGTCACGGCGAGGTTGTGTTCGCGGGTGTAGCGGCGGGCGTTGTCCATGGTGACCGCGGCGCGGCCGACAAGCTCCTCGGCCAGGGACAGGTCGTCATCGTCGAACGGTTCCGGCTTCTGCGACCGCCAGAAGTTGACCACCCCGAGCACGACGCCCCGGGCCTTCAGCGGCGCCGCGATGAGCGAGTGGATCCCGTAGCCGACGATCGCCGATGCCCGCGGCGCGTCCTGGGCGTGCCAGCCCGGCGCGTCGCGCAGGTCGGGGACGATTTCGGCCGTGCCCGTGCCGTATCCGCGGGCTTGCGGTGTGGACGGCAGGAAGGCGATCAGGCTGCCGAGCGGGTAGAGCGGGTGATCGGAGCGGATACCGCTGACCGCCGTGCGCCGCATGTCCGCGCCGGGACCGGGCTCCTCGCCCTTCAGTACCCGGTCGGACAGATCGACGGTGACGAAGTCCGCGAACTGGGGAACGGCGACGTCGGCCAGTTCCTCCGCGGTGCGCGCCACGTCGAGGGTGGTGCCGATGTCACCTCCCGCGTCGTACAGCAGCTTGAGCCGCCGGCGGGCCGTCTCCGCCCGGCTGCTCAGGAGCTGCATCTCGGTGGAGTCGCGGATGGTGACCGCCGAGCCCTGGGGGCGGCCCCGGGGTCGGGTGGGCCGTTGGTTGACGACCAGAAGCCGGTCCCCGGCCTCCAGTACCTCGTCGGTGGCCACCCGGCCGGACAGCAGCAGTTCCGCCATGGGGCGGTCCAGGCCGACCTGGTCGACGGGGCGTCCCTCGGCGTCGTCCGGCAGGTCGAGCAGCCGTCCGGCCTCGTCGTTCGCCAGGAGCAGCCGTCCCTCGCCGTCGGTGATCAGCACTCCCTCGCGGACGGCGTGGAGCACCGCGTCGTGGTGCTCGTACATCCGGGTCATCTCCTGCGTGCCGAGCCCATGGGTCTGGCGGCGCAGCCGGCGGCTGATCAGTGCCGTGCCGATGGTGGCCAGGGCCAGACCGACGGCGAGGGACAGGAGGATGACCGGAAGCTGGCGGTCGGCGATGCCGGCCACACTGTCCACGGTCAGGCCCGCCGAGACCAGGGCGACGACATCGCCCTCGGGGGAGGTGACCGGCACGATCGCCTGGATCTCCTTGCCGAGCGGGCCCTGCACGCTCTCGGTGTGCACCTTGCCTTCGATCGAGGGTTCGATCGTGCCGACGAACCGTTGGCCGATGCGGTCGGGCTGAGGGTGGCTGTAGCGGATGCCGTCGGTGTCCATCACCACGATGAAGTCCACCCCCGCGGCCTTGCGTGTCTGCTCGGCGAGGGGCTGCAGGACGGCGGAAG
Organism: Streptomyces sp. NBC_01216; assembly: GCF_035994945.1. Lineage (NCBI taxonomy): Bacteria > Bacillati > Actinomycetota > Actinomycetes > Kitasatosporales > Streptomycetaceae > Streptomyces > Streptomyces sp. NBC_01216. The sequence goes on along the minus strand of NZ_CP108677.1, from coordinate 734,273 downwards.
GGTCCGGCGAAGTCAGGATCTCCTGCAGGTCCGGGGAGTGCGCGAAGGTCTGCGCCACGGAGACCGACCGGTTGCGTGCCTCGCGGTCGATGTCGTGCCGGGACTGCAGCACCAAGGCCAGCAGCGCTCCGGCGGCGAGCAGCACCACGATCGCCACCTGGAGGACGAAGACCTGCCCGGCGACGCTTCCGGATCTTCTGCCTAGGCTCGACGGCACCGGTAGGCCGCGTGCGGGGAACGGGACGGGCTCACAACCCCAGTTGTAACACTTCCCCGGCGCGCGGGCTCCCAGGGTTCACGGTACGCGTCGGGGACGGCACGGACGGTCTTCGTCACCGGGGCGGCCGGGGGGAGGGGCCGCGCCCCGTGGTCCTGGACGAGCGTTCATGACCGGGGGTGTGCGGTCTCCCGGCCGGGCGGGACGGCTGCGTCCGCTCCGGCGGGCTCGTCGTCCCGCGGGGTCCTCGCGGGCGTGCTGCCATGACCTGCGGTGCTACGGCCAGTGGTCGCGCCGCGTCTCCAGGGCGTCGAGGATCAGGCCGAGGCCGATGACGAACTCGTCGGCGTACGCGTACCCCGGCTTCATGGCGTGTGAGACGGCCATCTCGGCGAGGTGCGGGAAGTCGCCGGGGGACAACCCGTCGAGAATCGCACCGGCCACGTCTCCGGCATCCTCCCCGGAGGAGTCGAACGGCAGGTTGGCCTCCTGCAGTGCGAAGCCGTAGACGTAGCTGTCCAGCAGTGAGAACGCGTGTGCCGCCCCGGCGATCGTGAAGCCGCCTGATCGCAGACTGCCGATGACGGCGTCGTGGTGGCGGAGAGTCCGGGGTCCGGGGTCGGTCCGTGAATCCATCAGGCCGATCGCCCAGGAATGGCGCGTCAGGGCGTCACGCAGCGAAACCGCCCGCCGTCGCATGGCGGTCTTCCAGTCGAGTGCGTCCGCCGGCAGCTCGACCTCGCCGAAGACGACATCGACCATGCCATCGAGGATCGCCTCCTTGTTGGCCACGTGGTGGTACAGCGACATGGCCTCGACGCCGAGCCGCTCGGCGAGCTTCCGCATGGTCAGCGTGCCGACACCGGTCTCGTCGGCCAGTTCGACCGCCGCGCTCAGCACCGTCTCCCGGCTCAGCGGCGTGCCGCGCCGGCGGGCCGACGCCTGGGGTTCCTGTGTGGACAACCAAGCCCTCCTCGGTTCGGTCCCATGGCTCCCGGCCACCTTACCGTGTAAGGTGGCCTTACAGCGTAAGGAACCGGTGTGGAAGGCGAGGGGAACATGGACGAGGTGGTCCAAGGCGAAGTCGGTGCGGTGGGGCGAGGAAAGAAGGTGTGCGTCGTCGGAGCGTCCGGGAAACTCGGGCGCTACATGGTGCGGCACGCGCTGGACCGGGGCTATCAGGTCGTGGGCGTGTGCCGGGCGCAGAGCGTGGGCAAACTCGCGGACTTCGGGGACCGCGTGACGGTCGTGCCGGGCGCGACCGACGACCCCGCGGTCATCGCCCGCGCCGTCGAAGGGTGCGACGCCGTTCTCACGGTCCTCGTGCCGTGGGGAGTGCACCAGTACTCCTCCGGCACGGCGCGGGCCGTCCTCGATCACGCGCGCCCCGGTGCCCGCCTGGTGTTCTCCTGCGGCTGGCACATCACACGGGACGGCAAGGACGTCTACCCGCTCAGGTTCAGGGCGCTGCTGGCAGTCGTCACCCCCCTGGCCAGGCTCGTCAGGGCGGTCGACATCGACGACCAGGTGGAGGCGTGCCGCAGGATCTTCGCGAGCGACACCCGCTGGACCGTGGTGCGCGGCAGCGACCTGGAAGAAGGCGAGAGCCAGGGCACGCCCGTGTGGAGCCGCCACGTCGGCGACCCGGTCCTGGCGAGCAACCGGACCCGGCGCGTGGACTTCGCGCTGTTCATGGTCGAGGCGCTGGAGCGGGAGGAACTGGTCCGGGAGGCTCCCGCGATCGTCGGGCGCCTCACTCCCTCGGCCCGCGCCCACGCCGAGGCCGGGGGTGCCGCCTGAGAGCCTGTCGGGTGGCCTTCGGCCGACAGTCTCTGAGCGACCGCCGCCCCGCCCCCGGGGTCATGCCCCGTGACGCCGCCGTCCGCCCCGGGGCGGACGGCGGTCCCGGTGTGCGGCGGCGCGAACGGTGCCGGGAGGCGGGGTGACGTGCCGAGGGGTCGCGGCCAGGCGCGCGGCGAGCCGCGCGAGCCGCGTCACAGGTAGTCGGGCCCCGGCAGGCCCTCGCGCTCGGACCGCACCGACCCGGGGGACCGGACGGACGAGGCGGCCGAGTGCAGCGCGCGCAGGGCCAGCAGGAGCACGCCGATGTCGTCCAGGTAGACCGGGTCCGGGATCAGGTCGACCGGCGAGACCGTGTACAGCACCGCCGCCCAGAAAAGCGCCTTGGACCGCAACGGAACTCCGGCGTCCAGCAGCAGTTTGCGGGCCCGGAAGACACGTACGAGCAGAACGGCCGCGCCCGCCGCCGTGACGACGGCCAGAACGACGGCCGCGATGAACCATGGTGTGCTGTCCATGCGACGTTTCTACCCCGTTGACGGCTTTCCAGTGCGCCGGACGCCGGTCGGACTCGGTCGGCGCGTCACCGCGCGACACCCCGTGATCCCGGATACCCGGAGCGTCGCCCCTCCGGCACGGCGGGCGGCTCGTCACGGCGGACCACGACCCGCAGGCTTCGGCCGAGCGGCTCAAGGAACGCCTGTACGCCACCATCACCATGATCTCCGTGGTGGTCGGACTGTCCGCGGCCCGGCACGCGGAGCCCGCCGGAGCCGCCGCCACCGTGCTGACCGCTGCCGTGGGCCTGTGGCTCGCTTCGCTCGCCGCCGATCAGCAGGCGCACCGTGTGGTCCACGGCAGGCTCGCCACCGGCGCGGAGCTGCGCCGGATGCTCTGGGTCAGCGGACCCCTGCTGCTGTCCGCGGTCGGTCCGCTCCTCCTGGTCTGCGCCGCCGCCCTGGTCAAAGCCGCCGCCGGCCACTGAAACGACCGCGTGTCTCCCGCCCCCTGCGGGACCTCGCCCGCCGGAGCCCGTGCCGCGCCGCTCCCGCCCCTTGTGCCCGGCTCCGCGCCACGGCGCCCTGCTCGGGCCGAGCCTCCGGCGTTCCGTCGCGGGGACATGACGGACTCTTCCGGGAGCGGCGACCCCGAAGCCCGTCCCGCCGTGTGCCGAGCGGCCGATATCGCCCGGCCGCCTTCCCGGTCACGGACCGGTGCCCTCGCTCCCGCCGCCGGTCACCGCCGTCCGGGTCCCCGGCGCGCCGCCCGCGCACAGGGCGCCGACCTGGCGCGAATGTCGTCGGTGGCCCGGATAAACACCGTTCGGGGCAAGGTCACTTCATCGAGGTAATACCGGCGGATCGGTCGGGCGAACTCCGTGTACCGGCCGTTACTGTCCCCCTGTCTCCGGAACTCAGCCCCGACCGGCCCCGGCACCCGGCCCTGTTCCTCTCCACCCTTCGGCGTGCGCGTACGCCGACCACCAGCCCCGCGAAGGAGCCCCCGCCCGATGACCGTTGAGACCGGCCCGGACACGCAGTCGGAGCCGCCCCGGCAGTCCAGTCTGAGCACCGCGGCTGCCCGCAACCTCGCCACCACGACCAAGTCCGCCCCGCAGATGCAGGAGATCACCTCCCGCTGGCTGCTCCGGATGCTTCCCTGGGTGGACACCAAGGGCGGCGCCTACCGCGTGAACCGCAGGCTCAGTCACACCGTCGGTGACGGGCGCGTCGAGTTCTTCCAGGACGGCGGCGACATCCGGGTGATCCCCCGGGAACTCGGCGAACTGGCCCTGCTGCGCGGCTACGAGGACGTGGAGGTGCTCACCGCGCTCGCCGACCGGTGTGCCCGGCGCGACTTCCGAGCCGGGGAGGTGCTGGTCGAGCGCGGCACCCCGGCCGAACGAATCCACCTGATCGCGCACGGCCGGGTCGGCCAGACCTCCTTCGGCCGGTACGGGGACGAGGTGGCCGTCGCCGTACTCGCCGACGGGGACCGGTTCGGCGAGAACGCCCTTCTGGACGGCGACGCCCGATGGGACTACACCGCGACCGCCGAGACCGCGGGCACCCTGCTCACCCTCTCCCGCGCCGACTTCGCCGAAGTGATGTCGGCGGCGCCGGGGCTCCGGGCACACATCCACGCGTTCGGCTCGCTGCCCCGGCAACGCCAGAACCGGCACGGTGAAGCCGAGATCGCCCTGTCCGCCGGACACCACGGCGAGGTCTCGCTGCCCGGCGCCTTCGTCGACTACGAGCTGAAGCCGCGCGAGTACGAACTCTCCGTCGCCCAGACGGTACTGAAGGTCCACACGAGGGTCGCGGACCTCTACAACGGTCCGATGAACCAGACCGAGGAGCAGCTCAGGCTCACCATCGAGGCGCTGCGCGAGCGCCAGGAGCACGAGCTCGTCAACAACCGCGAGTTCGGGCTGCTGCACAACGCCGACTACAAGCAGCGGATCCAGCCGCACTCCGGCCCGCCGACCCCGGACGACCTCGACGAGCTGCTCTGCCGCCGCCGCGGTACGAAGCTCTTCCTCGCCCACCCCCGGACGATCGCGGCGATCGGGCGCGAACTCAACGCCCGCGGGCTCTACCCGGACCACGTCGACCTCGGCGGACAGCGGGTGCCGGCCTGGCGCGGCGTCCCGATCCTGCCCTGCGACAAGATTCCCATCAGCAAGGAGAACACCAGTTCCATCCTGGCCATGCGGACCGGCGAGGACGACCAGGGCGTCGTCGGCCTGCGTCAGACGGGGCTGCCGGAGGAGTACGAACCGGGCCTATCGGTGCGCTTCATGGGGATCGACGAGCGCTCGATCATCTCCTACCTGGTCACCACCTACTACTCCGCGGCGATTCTGGTGCCCAACGCGCTCGGGGTCCTGGAGAACGTACAGATCGCGCGCAGGCACGCGTAGCGGAAGCCCAGCCCGGCGTCCCGTTCGCGCGGACCGTAGCGCGGCGAGGCACCCGCGGCGCACGGGTGGGGAGCCGGCGCCGCGGTCCGGGACCGGCGGTCACCCGCGCGGTACCGGGGTCCCGTACCTCGCCACGCGCCGCCCCGTAGCCCGTCGGCACCTTGCCCCGTGACCGGACCGACGCTCTGGCACGGCGGGACACCTCCGACGGACGGGGCGACCCGAACCTTCCGGTATCGCCCCGTACCGTGCCGGCCCGATCCCGTCCGTGTGGGGGTCGTGTCCGGTGGAGTCGGCCCGTCTCCGCCGGACCGGCGTCCTCGCCGTGTCCGTGACAGATCACCCCTTCCCCCAAGGAGCCATGGATGCCCGATCCCGGGCCTTCCCCCCTGCAGTCCGGCCTGCCCGCCGCGGCGGCCCGCTTCGGTGCCCACATCCTCGCCGCCGCGGCCGGCTCCGCCGCCGATCCCTCCCTCCCCTCCGTCCCCGCCGCCTCGCGCGGCCTCCCGGGCCCGCCTTCCCCGCTCCTGCCCGGCGCCGCGGGCGAACCCGCGCCGGGCGCCGTCGAGGCGCTGCCGGTGGAGCCGGGCCTGGCGCGCGTCCTGCGTGGCCCCAGCGGACTGGGCACCACCGGTCTGTACCCGGGCCGGAGAGTGCGGACCCACCCGTCCGCACATGTGCCCGACACCCCGCCTGGCGGCGTGCCCGTTCCCCGCCCCGCCGCCCCGTCGGTCGCCTCGGCGGCCTTCCGGCCCGGGGAATCCCGGACGGCCACGGGGGCACCGACGCCGGAATCCCCGCCCGAGGGAATCCCGATCCCGGGCCTCTACCATCACCCGGTTCCGGAGCCCGACCCGGAGCGGGTGGCCGAGGTGAGCCGCCGGATCAAGGACTGGGCGGTGGACGAGGTCGAGCTCTACCCGGAGGAGTGGGAGGGCCAGTTCGACGGCTTCTCCGTCGGCCGCTACATGGTCGCCTGCCATCCGGACGCCCCCACCCTCGACCACCTGATGATCGCCACGCGTCTGATGGTCGCCGAGAACGCGGTGGACGACTGCTACTGCGAGGACCACGGAGGTTCCCCCGTCGGACTCGGCGGTCGCCTGCTCCTGGCGCACACCGCCCTCGACGCCCTGCACACCACCGAGGAGTACCAGCCGGAGTGGGAGCGGTCGCTGCACGCGGACGCCCCGCGCCGCGCCTACCGCTCGGCGATGGACTACTTCGTGCGCCAGTCCACCCCCTCCCAGGCCGACCGGTACCGGCACGACATGGCCCGGCTGCACCTGGGGTACCTCGCGGAGGCGGCCTGGGCCGAGACGGACCACCTGCCGGACGTGTGGGAGTACCTCGCCATGCGGCAGTTCAACAACTTCCGGCCGTGCCCGACCATCACCGACACGGTGGGCGGCTACGAGCTTCCCGCGGACCTGCACGCCCAGGCCGCCATGCAGCGCGTGCTGGCGCTCGCGGGAAACGCCAGCACCATCGTCAACGACCTCTACTCCTACACCAAGGAACTCGCCGCACCCGGCCGCCACCTGAACCTGCCCGTGGTGATCGCCGCACGCGAAGGCATCTCCGACCGGGACGCCTACCTGAAGGCGGTCGACGTCCACAACGACCTGATGCGCGATTTCGAGGCCGCCGCCGCCTCCCTGGCCGCCTCCTGCCCCGTCCCGAGCGTCCTCCGCTTCCTGCGGGGCGTGGCCGTCTGGATCGACGGCAACCACTACTGGCACCAGACCAACACCTATCGGTACAGCCTGCCCGATTTCTGGTAGAGAAGATGGGAAATCCATGACCAGCACCGAGTTCACCACCCTGGACACCTCCACCTCGGCCTTCATCCCCGCCCCGGCGTCGCCGTACCAGGGGGACATCGCCCGCTACTGGGACGGCGAGGCCAGGCCGGTCAACCTGCGCCTCGGTGACGTCGACGGCCTCTATCACCACCACTACGGCATCGGCGACGTCGACCACGCCGCCCTCGGAGACCCCGCCGACAGCACCTACGAGAAGAAGTTGATCGCCGAACTCCACCGCCTCGAATCGGCGCAGGCCGACGTCCTCCTCGACCACCTCGGCCCCGTCGGGCGGGACGACACGCTCGTGGACGCCGGCTGTGGCCGGGGCGGTTCGATGGTGATGGCCCACCAGCGCTTCGGCTGCACGGTCGAGGGGGTCACCCTGTCGGCCAAGCAGGCGGCCTTCGCCAACGGGCGGGCCCAGGAGCTCGGCATCGAGGACCACGTCCGCGCCCGGGTGTGCAACATGCTCTCCACCCCCTTCGAGACCGGCGGGGCGGCGGCCTCGTGGAACAACGAGTCGAGCATGTACGTCGACCTCCACGACCTGTTCGCCGAGCACTCCCGGGTCCTCGCGGTCGGCGGACGCTACGTCACCATCACCGGGTGCTGGAACCCGCGCTACGGACAGCCCTCGAAGTGGGTCTCCCAGATCAACGCGCACTTCGAGTGCAACATCCACTCCCGCCGCGAGTACCTGCGGGCGATGGCCGACAACCGGCTCGTCCCGCAGGCGGTCGTCGACCTCACGCCCGACACCCTGCCCTACTGGGAGCTGCGGGCGACGTCCTCGCTGGTCACCGGCATCGAGGAGGCGTTCATCAACTCCTACAGGGACGGGTCCTTCCAGTACGTCCTGATCGCGGCCGACCGCGTGTGAGCGACTGACCGCTCCGCCCCCCGACCGGCGCGGCGGGTCCGCGGAGGGCACACCGCCACGGTCCACGGCCGAACGGTCCGTGCCGTCCGCCCGGTCGCGGGGGAACACCGCGGGGCCCCCACGCGTACCGCCTCGTCGAGTGGCGCGCGGAGGTCCGGCGGCTCAGTTGGTGGCCGCGCGCAGCCGGTCGACGCGGTGGCCTGCGAGGTACGCGGCCATCGTGCTCTCCTTGAACGCGGTCCACAGTTCCGCGCAGGCCGCCGCGTCCAGGTGGACGACCGACTGGCCCTTCTCCGTGCCGGTGCCCTTCACGGGGGCGTTCATGAAGGTCATGTCCCCGGCGCGGACTCCCTTCATCTCCCACACCAGCTCACGCATGTCCGTGTCGGTGAAACGCTCGTCGACACTGATCGTGTCGGTGAAGATGTCCAGCGTCTCCTTCAGCCGGAGCGGGTCGCCAAGCGAGGCGGAGGCCGTCACCTTCTCCAGCACCGTGCGCAGGTAGTTCTGCTGACGGTGGGCCCGGTCCAGGTCGCCGTTGGGCAGGCTCTTGCGTTCGCCGACGTAGGCCAGGGCCTGTTCGCCGTTCATGTGCCTGCGTTCGCCGTCGGGCATGAGCATGTCGACCCCGCCGACGGCGTCCGTCAGCTTCCGGAAGCCGTTCCAGTCGATGACGGCGAAGTGGTCGACGCGGACGGCCGTGAGCCGCTGGACCGTGTCGATGAGCAGCGGAGGACCGCCCCAGGAGTACGCGGCGTTCAGCTTCGCCCGGCCGTGGCCGGGGATCTCCACCCAGGAGTCGCGGGGCAGTGACACGACGTACGCCGTGGAACGGTCGTCGGGTATGTGGACGAGCATCATGGCGTCACTGCGCTGGTCGCCGTACTTCCAGAGCGCCCCCTTGGCGTCGTTGCCGGTCGTGGCGACGGGGGAACGCGTGTCGATACCCACGAGGAGGTAGTTGCTCCCGCCCCGGGAAGGGGGCGGCACCGGCGCGTTCGTGGGGAAGGTCCGGGGGATGCGCTGGACGCGGCCGGTGTAGTGCTCGTAGGCCCAGTATCCGGTCCCTGCCGTGAGCAGCCCGGCGGCGACGAGCAGGGCGAGCGCGGCCAGCAGGACGGTTCTCGGCCGGGGGCGGCGCCTCGGACGTACGCCGGACGCCGCTTCCGACTCCCCTGTGGCTTCTGACGTGCTCATCCGATGCTGCTCCGTCCCCCTCGAACCGGTCCGTCAGAATAGCCAGTCGGCCTGCCCGGCGACACCCGCTCTCCGAAGGAGGACGAACCGCTTCCCGGCGCGGGCCCGGACCGGCGCGCGGCGCCGCGCAACCGTTGCACGGCCTGGCCCCCGGCCCGGTTCCGCCACCCGGAGAGACGCTGCCCACCTGGGGGATCAATGGTGGCGAGCAGACAGCGGCGCTCATAGCTTCGGCATATGACCAGACGACAGATCGCACTCCTCGCCTGCACCGCGGCCGTCGTGGTGACGGGCCTGGGCGCCGCCCCGTCGGCCGACCAACGAACGGTGCACCGGGTACGGCCCGGCGAATCGATCCAGAAGGCCGTGGACGCCGCGAGACCGGGGGACACGGTCCTTCTCGCCCCCGGCACCTACCGGGAGAGCGTCCGCATCACCACACCGGGCCTGACCCTGCGGGGGTCGGGCCTCTTTCCCACCGTGATCGAGCCGGGCACCGCCGCGCCCGGCGACACCTGCGCCGCGGCCGGCAACGGCCTCTGCGTGACCGGGACGCAGAGCCGTCTCCTCTCCGACGTCACCGTGCGCTCCCTCACCTTGAGAGGCTTCGCCAAGAACGGGCTGTGGTCCGCCTGGACCGACCGCCTGACGGTCGAGAAGGTGACCTCCGAGAAGAACGGCCAGTGGGGCATCGCCCAGGAGAGGTCCGTCCGCGGCGTCTTCAGTCGGAACACCGCCCGGGACAACGGCGACGCCGGCCTGTTCGTCGCCAACACCATCGACCAGGAAGCCGGCGCGGCCGACACCCGCGGCATGGTGATCAGCCGCAACCGGCTGAGCGGCAACCGGATCGGAGTGACGGTCCGGCGCCTGCGGAACCTCACCGTCGAACGCAACGAGGCCACCGGTAACTGCGCGGCGCTGTTCGTGGTGGGCGACGAGTCCACCCCGCGGGCCGGTGCGATGACCGTGCACCGCAACGACATCCACGCCAACAACAAGTACTGCCCCAAGACCCCTCGGCTGCCCTTCCTCCAGGGCGTCGGCATCGTCCTGACCGGCGCCGAGGACACCCGGGTGACGCGGAACCGGGTCGTGGACAACGTGGGCACCTCCCCGCTCTCGGGCGGCATCGTGCTGTTCAAGAGCTTCGTGGGAGCCCCCAACGAGCGCAACGAGATCCTCGACAACATCGTCCTGCGCAACAGCACGGCCGACCTCGCCGACCGTGACACCGGCCGGGGCAACACCTTCCGCGGTAACACCTGCACCCTCTCGGAGCCCGCCGGAATGTGCTGAGCACTCCGGCCGCCACCACTCGACGACAGCAAAGGCAAGGAAACCGATGACCACAGTCGACCCGGCTCCCCCGCCGCCCATGCGGCTCAGGGAGCTCGTCTTCGGGGCGGCGGGCGCCGCCGCCGTCCGCGCGGCCGCCCGCCTCGGTGTGGCGGACGCCCTGGACGACACCCCCATGACCGTCGAGGACCTGGCCGGGGCGGTGAAGACCCAGCCCGGCACGCTGCGGCGGCTGCTGCGCGCGCTGTCCTGCCAGGGAGTGTTCACGGAGCTCCCCGACGGCACCTTCGCCCACACCGAGATGTCCCGGATGCTGCGCGAGGACGATCCGCAGAGCCTGAGGTACATCGCCCTGTGGTGCACCGAGCCGTGGACGTGGGACGTCTGGCCCCGGCTCGACGAGGCGGTCCGCAGCGGACGCAACGTCTTCGAGGACGTGTACGGTCGGGAGTTCTTCACCTACCTCAACGAGGACGCGCCCGAGTCCGCGCACGTCTTCAACCGGGCCATGACCACCTCCAGTCGCCAGTCGGCCAGGGACGTCGCCGAACTCCTCGACCTGAGCGGCGTCTCCACGGTCGCCGACATCGGCGGCGGGCAGGGACACGTCCTGGCCGGTCTCCTGGAGAAGTACCCGGAGGCCCGCGGCACGCTGCTCGACCTGCCGGGCGTCGTGGAGAACGCCGATCCGCGCCTGCGGGACGGCGGCGCGCTCGCCTCCCGGGCCCGCGTCGTTCCCGGAGACTGCCGTGAGGACATCCCGGTCGCGGCGGACGTCTACATCATCAAGAACATCCTCGAGTGGGACGACGACAGCACCCGCAGGGCCCTCGCCAACGTCAGGAAGGCCGCGCGGCCGGGCGCCCGTGTCGTGGTCATCGAGAACCTCGTCGACGACACGCCCTCGATGCGCTTCACGACGGCCATGGACCTGCTTCTCCTCCTCAACGTCGGCGGGGCGAAGCACACCCGGCAGAGCATGGTCGACCGCCTGACGGACGCGGGCCTGGTCATCGGCGACGTCCGCCCTGTCAACGCGTACCTCCACGCCTTCGAGTGCACCGTCCCCGGCTGACACCGCCCGTGCCACGACCGAGGCCGCCGGCTCCGCTTTCGTTCGCGGAGCCGGCGGCCTCGGTCCTACACGGAGCGCCTCAGGAGCCGGCGTCCCGCTCCCAGCGGTAGAAGCAGTGCGCCATGGCGTCCTTCGGGCCGCGCCACGTCTTCGGGTCGTACGCGCTGACGTACGCCGACAGCTGTTCGCTGGTGCTCCGGAACTCCGGGTGCCCGGTCAGCTTCGCGATCGCGGGCGCGGGGTCCTCCTCGGACTCGATGAGGTGGAGATAGACGTCACCGAACTGGAAGAGACTGCGCCGGTTGACTCCGACCAGGCGCGGGAGTTCGCCGCGGTCGGAGGCGGCGAACACGTCGGCGATCGCCGGTGCCGAGTCGGGCGCCATGCGGGCGACGATCAGGGCGTGGTGCATCGAGTGTCCTTCCTGGGACCGGGGTTCAGGCGGGCAGGACGGGCGCGCGCCGACGGTCGCGGGCGACCTGTTCGATGCGGTCCCGGATGAGGGCCATCTGGGTGCGGGAGTTGCGGTTGATGTTGTCCGTCATCCAGTCGTCGTCGACCGGCGCGTCGGGCTTCATCGCGAAGTCCTGTACCCAGCGCATGTGCGTGCCTGCCGGGGTGCGGGTGTACTCCCACCGGATGTCCATGTGCGCGAACGGCCCGGTCTCGACGCGGTGCGCCCGCACGGTCCGGTTCTCGACATCCACGGTCCGCTGCGAGACCCAGCTCCAGACCTTGCCGGATTCGTCCGGGTGCATGGTCAGGCGGAAGGTCGTGGTGTCGCCCTCGCGGGAGAGGACCTCCAGGGCGGCGTACTCGCTGAAGAGCCCCGGCCAGTTCTCGATGTCGTTGGTGATCTCCCAGACGAGGTCGAGGGGAGCGTCGATGGTCACGCTGTTGTCGGTGTGCCCGGACACGTCAGACTCCCGTCTTCAGGCTGTTGTTGACCAGACCGAGGAACTCATCGGGCGTCTTGCACCGCTCCGCGTCGGTGGGCAGGGCCCGGCCGTACCGGTTCTCCAGCTCGCCGACGATGCCGAGCAGGCCGAGCGAGTCCAGGCCCAGCGCGCTGAACGGAACGTCCGCGGCCTGCTCCAGGTCGCGCGGGGCCACGGTGACCCCGGCGGCCTTCTTCATCAGAGAGGCCAGTTCGTCGAAGGTCACTTCGGTGGTGATCATGCGGGTGTTCTCCTTCCCGCCCGGTCCTACCGGGCGGCTACGTCACCGCGGCGCAGAACCAGCGCCGCGTTGGATCCCATGAGTCCCCGGCTGAGGACCAGGGCCGTGCGCAGCTCGGCGGGCCGAGCGCGGGACACCACCAGATCGAGGTCGTGGCAGATGTCGTACACGTGCGGGGTGGGGGGTACCCGGCCGTGCTCCATGGCGAGCACCGCGGCGGCGGTGTCCAGCAGCGGGGCCCCGCAGTAGGCGCGGCCCGTACCGGTCTTGGGCGCCGTGACCGGGACCCGGGTGCCGTGCGCGCCGAGGGCGTCGGCGATGGCCAGCGCCTCCGCGCGGTCCGCCTCCGGCACACCGAGAGCGTCGGCGAACACGACGTCGATCTCCTCCGGTGCGCAGCCGGCCTCGTCGAGCGCGCCGCGGATCGCGTGCGCGAGTCCCTCCCGGGACTCCTCCCATCGGGACGCGCCGGTGAAGGTGGCGGCGTGACCCGCCACGGTGGCACGGACGGTCGCCCCGCGCGCGCGGGCCCGTGACTCGTCCTCCACGACGAGCATGGCACCGCCCTCCGCGGGCACGAATCCGCAGGCCCCGGTGGTGAAGGGGCGGTAGGCGCGGTCGGGTTCCTCGACGGTGCTCAGCTCGGGGTAGCCGAGCTGGCAGACCATCGAGTAGGGAGCGAGCGGAGCCTCCGCGGCTCCGACGACCATCGTCCCGGTGCCCCGCCGGACGGCGCGGGCCGCGTGGGCGATGGAGTCGAGGCCGCCCGCCTCGTCACTCGCGACGACACCGCACGGCCCCTTGAATCCGCTCCGGATGGAGATCTGGCCGGTGCTGGCGGCGTAGAACCAGGCGATGGACTGGTAGGGGCCGACGAACCGCGATCCCTGACCCCACAGTTTCTGGAGCTCCCGCTGGCCGAACTCGCCGCCGCCGGAGCCCGCGGCGGTGACGACGCCGATGGAGAAGGGCTCCTCCGGAGCGTCGCGGCCGAGACCGGCGTCGTCGAGGGCGAGTGAGGCCGCGGCCATGGCGAAGTGGCTGAAGCGGTCGGTCTGGACGAGGAAGCGTTCCTCGATGAGGGACGAGGCGTCGAAGGCCCGCACCTCTCCCGCGACGCGCAGCGGCAGGTGTGCGCACCCCTCGCGGGTGATCCGGTCCAGTACGCCGAGACCCTCGGACGTGGACTTCCAGAACGCCTCGGCGCTCAGTCCGTTGGGGGCGATCACACCGATTCCGGTGACGACCGCGTTCCGTGGGCGCTGCGTGCTCATGGTGTCCTCCCGCCGGCCCCGGTGAGGAGGACCGCGGACTGGAAGCCGCCGAACCCGCTGCCGACGGAGAGCACGTTCCTCAGCTTCCGGGGGCGGGCGGTGCGCGGCACGTAGTCCAGGTCGCACTCGGGGTCGGGAGTCTCGTAGTTCGCCGTCGGCGGCACCACCTGGTGCTTCAGCGCGAGGACGCAGGCGGCGACTTCGATCGCGCCGATCGCGCCGAGCGAGTGCCCCACCATCGACTTGATGGAGCTCATGGGGGTGTCGTAGGCGTGGGCACCGAGGGAACGCTTCACCGCGGCGGTCTCGTGCCGGTCGTTCTGCCGGGTGCCCGAGCCGTGCGCGTTGACGTAGTCGATCCGGGTGGGGTCGAGCCGGGCCTGGTCGAGCGTGGTGTCGATCGCCCTGGCCATCTCCAGTCCCTCACCGGTCAGTCCGGTCATGTGGTAGGCGTTGCCGAAGGTGGCGTAGCCGCCGATCTCGCAGTAGATGTGCGCACCGCGGGCGCGGGCGTGTTCGTACTCCTCCAGGACGAGGACCGCCGCACCCTCGCCCATCACGAAGCCGTTGCGGTCCGCGTCGAAGGGCCTGGAGGCGTGCGCGGGGTCGTCGTTGTTCGGCGAGGTGGCCTTGATCGCGTCGAAGCAGGCCATGGTGATCGGGGATATGGGGGAGTCGGACGCGCCCGCGACGCATACGTCGGCCCGGCCCTCCTCGATGGTGTGGAAGGCGTAGCCGACCGCGTCGAGGCCCGAGGTGCATCCGGTGGAGACGGTCTGCACGGGGCCGCGCGCGCCGAACCGTTCGGCGACGACGGAGGCGAGGGTGCTCGGTGAGAAGGCCATGTGCAGCTTCGGCTCGGCCGGGCGGTGGTCGACGTCCCAGCGCGTGCCGCCCGCGCTGACGCGGACGTAGTCGTGTTCCAGCCGGGTGGTGCCGCCGACGGCGCTGCCGAGCGAGACGCCGACCCGCCAGGGGTCCTCCCGTCCGGTGTCGAGACCGGAGTCGCGGACGGCCTCGCCGGCGGCGACCAGGGCGAACTGGATGTACCGGTCGGTGTGCTGGCTGGTCTCCGGGTCCAGGCCGTGGTCGAGCGGGTCGAAGTCGCACTCGGCGGCGATGCGTGAACGCAGGCCCGCCGGATCGAACAGGGTGATGCCGCGGGTCGCGGTGCGGCCGTCGGCCAGCAGGTCCCAGAACGCCGCCGCTCCGGTGCCGCCGGGAGCGACCACACCGATGCCGGTGATGGCAACCCGGCGGTTCACTCGATGGCCCCGCTTCGCTCGGACGGCTGTCCGTGATCCCGCGCGGACGGGTGCGGGGCGGACACGACGACATGCGGGCTCGACTCGTCGTCGGCCGCTTCCGTGTCGACGTGGCCGAGGCTCGGCCGGGGCGCGAGCGGCCCGAGGTGGAAGACCATGCGGGCCTCCACGTCGCCGACGTTGCGGAAGCGGTGGCGCACGTCGATGGGGATGAGGAGGCCCTGGTCCGGTCGGAGGGCGAACGTCTCGCCGTCCAGGTCTACTTCGAGGGCGCCGGAGACCACGTAGACGAACTCCTCGGAGTACGGGTGGTAGTGCTCGCCGATGCGCTCGCCGGGCTGGACGATGGCGAGTCCCATGAAGCCGCTGGTGGAGCCCACGGTGGCCGGGGTGAGCATGGCCCGCAGGTCACCTCCGCGCCTGCGGTTGGGTTCCGTGTCGCTCAGGTTCACGATGCGTGGAGCCTGCTTGAGCATGGTTGATACCTCCGGGTGTGGCGGTGACGGCCGGGGGAGTGGGCGCGGCGGGCGCCGCGGCCACTCCGTCAGGAATCCGCGGACCTGCGGTCGGTGATCGGCATCATGTCGGCGTGCGACAGCAGCCGGTTGATGTTGCGGTCCGTCTCCAGCGAGCCCTCGACGCCGATCGCGGCGCCGTCGAGGAGAGCCTCCAGCTCGGCGGCCCTGCCACTGCCCTTGAGGCCGAGCGCGGCGACGGGGTCGCGGTCGAGCTCGGTCGTCATGTCGACGAGGCGCACCACGGTGTCGTCGCGCTGGAAGACGGTGCTGGCGTGGACGGGGCCGTCCGGGTCCTCGGCCGCGGCCTCGTCCTGATGGGCCAGGAGACGTGCGAGGTCCATCCCGCGGCCCTCCTTCGCCGGGTAGTACAGCGCGTGGCGCCGCAGCTCTGCGGGAGCGGGCCGGCCGGACACCACGTGGTGCACGGCGGGCAGCGCGGCGCGGGTGAAGAAGACCCGCGCGGAGTCGGGGTCGGTGAGGTCCCGGTCCTGCTCCAGGTACGGGTTGATGGCCTCCTCGACCGCCCGGACCTCCGGCTGGCGGGAGACGTGGCGCAGGGCCGCCATGAGGTCGCCCTCCACCTCCATGGCCCGTACGACCCGGTTGCCGTGCATGAACAGCGAGGTCCGGCGCAGCCGGGTGGTGTCGTCGACCTGGGCCTTGGGCGACTCGTACCCGGCGAGGATCTCCGCGACCTTCGACTCGGAGCCGGGCTTCACGGTGAAGGTGAGGGCGTGGCGCGCCACGCCGTCGCCGGTCCGCGCGGCCGGCGTTGCGGCGGCCGGCCCGCGGGACCGCCCGGCCTGCTGTGCGGGGTTGGTCTCGCGGACGATGCTGTACCGCATCGACCGGGTGTCCCGGACACAGCTGTGCATCGGCCGGACGGTCTCGACGTGCTCCTCGCTGTTCACCCAGGCGAGGAAGGGCGGGGCGCTCTCCCACTCGCTGGTGATGAGCCACTGCGAGGGGTTCTCGATCGACTGGCAGAGCTGGTCGCTGATGTGCCCCGGGATGGAGGCGACCTGGTTGCGCATGAGTTCGTAGGCGTCGAGAAACTGCTGCTGGGCTCCTTCGTACAGGTCCAGCAGCAGGATCACGCGCAGCCTGGACCCGTCGAACGCGGATTGCGAGATGCGACTGGTGATGGTCATCCGGCGTACCTCTCCTCTTCTTCGTGGAAGCCGGGACGGTGCGGAAGGCGATGGGCGACCGGCACGCGGCCGTCGGGCCGGGGTCGCCATGAGCCGATCGTTGACGCGCGTCCCGTGGCGCGCGAGCCCCACGGGGCGGACGAGTGAACTGCGCGTCAACCGGGTGCTCCGGGTGCGCGAACACGCCCCTCGCAGGGCAGGCATGTGCATCCCATCCTGACTCGCGTCCCCGAGGGACACTGGAGGCAATCGATGAACCCGTACCAAGAGCCCGGCGAGGACGGTCACCACACGCCCGTCCTGATCGTCGGCGGCTCGCTGGTGGGCCTGTCCACCTCGCTGTTCCTTGGCCGCCTGGGGGTGCCGCACGTCCTGGTGGAGCGGCACTCGGGCACCTCGGTCCATCCGCGGGGGCGCGGCAACAACGTGCGGACCATGGAGCTGTACCGGGTGGCCGGTGTGCGGCAGCGCATCGAGGAGGCCGCTTCGGTCCTGTCGGGCAACAACGGCATCCTGCAGACCCCCCGCCTGGCGGGCGAAGCGGGTGAGTGGCTCTTCCGGGAGATCGACCCCGGCGGCGGGCTGGCCCGGCTGAGCCCTGCCGCGTGGTGCCTGTGCAGCCAGAACGACCTGGAGCCCGTGCTGGTGGAGAGTGCCGCGGCACTGGGCGGGGATCTCCGGTTCTCCACCGAGCTGATGTCGGTCGATCAGGACTCCGACGGTGTGACGGCGCGCCTCAAGAGCCGCGAGACCGGTGAGCACACCACCATTCGGGCGGACTACCTGGTCGCGGCGGACGGCCCGCGCAGCCCCGTCCGGGAGCGCCTCGGCATCGCCCGGGGCGGCGCGGGCGACCTCTTCCACAACGTGAGCATCACGTTCACCTCCCGTGGCCTGGCGGACGTCGTCGGAGACCGGCGCTTCGTCGTCTGCTACCTGACCGATCCGGACGCCGACGGCGCGCTGCTGCCGGTCGACAACCGGGAACGCTGGGTCTTCCACGCCCCCTGGCACCCCGAGGACGGCGAGACGCTGGAGGAGTTCACCGACGAGCGGTGCGTCGCGCACATCCGGCGGGCCGTGGGCGTGCCGGACCTCGACGTGGAGATCACCGGGCGGGCCCCCTGGCACGCGGCCGAACGGGTCGCCGAACGGTACGCGGACGGGCGGGTGTTCCTCGCGGGTGACTCCGCGCACGAGATGTCCCCGACCGGTGCCTTCGGCTCCAACACCGGCATCCAGGACGCGCACAACCTGGCCTGGAAGCTCGCCGCGGTGCTCGGTGGGTGGGCCGGCCCCGGACTTCTGCGGTCCTACGACGCGGAGCGCCGGCCGGTCGCCGAGGCGACGAGCGCCCGCGCCTCGGCGCGGTCGGTCGAGCACAGCCACCCCGGATACACGCCGGGCCCGGCCGCCGGCGGCGCCGGCGGCCGGAACGGCGGCATCCTCGACGTGGTACTCGGCCACCGCTATCCGCACGGCGCGGTGCTCGGAGCCGACCCGTCGACGCCGGCCGTCCCGGAGGGCCTGCGGCTCACGGGGGAGCCCGGCAGCCGGGCCCCCCACCTGTGGCTGGACCGCGACGGTATGCGGGTGTCGACCCTCGATCTGTACGAGCGTTCCCTGGTCCTCCTCAGCGCCGCGGACGGCGCGGGAGCGTGGCACGAGGCGGCCCTCGACGTCGCGGGGGAACTGGCCGTCCCCCTGGACGCCTACCGGATCGGTGACGGCCCGGACGCCGAGCTCGTCCCCGAAGGTGACACGGACTGGTCGGGGACGCACGGCGTCACGCGCGACGGCGCGGTGCTGGTGCGTCCCGACGGCTTCGTCGCCTGGCGGTCGGAGGCGGCGGTGGCCGACCCGGCGGCGACCCTGCGGGAGGTCCTCGCGGTGCTGCTGGACCGCCGCTGAGCGCACGAGTCACCCGGGGGCGGGCCGGTGCGGCCCGCCCCTCCGGGGTTCCGGGCGGCGTGTCCGGTCACGGAGCCCGTCGGGTGGTCCCCGGCCGGGTGGTCCGCCGGTCTCAGTCCTCGGCCGCGCCGCCCGTGAGCTGTTCGGCGAGCTCCCGCTCGCTCTGCTCCGCGAGCGAGGTCTTCAGCACGGTGCCGCCGAAGGGCCGCAGGGCGGCGGCGAATCGGTCCTCGGTGATCTCCGTGGCCATGACGACGAGGGCGGAGGAGCCGGGCCGGAGCAGCGACTGCACCTTCTCCCGGAAGTCCCTGTCCACGCCCATCCGGCTCAGCTTCCCGATGAGGCCGCCGATCGCGGCCCCGACCACCCCGATACCCGGCGTGAGGATCAGCATGCCGAACACCAGGCCCCACAGCGCGCCCGCGGTGGCGGAGACGGCGACCTTCTCGCTCCGCGAGGGGGTGTCCACATGGGTCTCGCCCTCCTCGTCCACCGAGACGACGGCGATCCCGCTCAGCCGCAGGACGTGGTTCCCCTCCAGCTCCTGCACCACCTTGAACGCCTGGTGCGCGGTGGAGCGCGCGTCGTATCCGACGACGATGAGTTCGGACATCCGGTCCTCCTTGATACCTGATCAGCATGACGAACGACAGGTCCGGTTCCCGGGGCGGGCATCCTGACCCGGCGAGGCCCTCAGTACCGCTGGGCCTTGGCGAGCCTCGGTGTCAGGACGGGCTCGGGGGGATTCCGGCTGATGACGAGCGGCTGCTTCCGCTCTCCCGGAGGCAGGTCCTCCACGCCGACGTAGCGGGTCTCGACGACCTTGCCGGACGCGTCGAGGAAGTCCACCTGGACGGCGTACGAGGCCGTCGCGTCCGTGGTGTTCCGGACGCTGACGACCACCGCGAGCCGCCCGTCGGTATCGGAGCGCGGCTTGCCGGTCATCGCGACCTCGTCGAGCGCGTTCCCGCGGCCCTGGACGTCCTTCAGCGCGTCCTGCGCGGCCTGTCGGGAGCGTTCCGCCTCGGCGCCGATCGACGCCTGGCGGGATGCCTCGAGGGCCGAGGCCGAGGCGGCGGCGGCGGACGCCGAGGCGCGGGCGGCGGCCTCGGCCGACTCGGCCGCCGAGGCGAGCGCGGAGGGCGGCGAGCCCGAGAAGGACGCGGTGTCGGGCGGCGAGGGCCGGTCGCTGAACGACGGGCTGCTGCTCGTGCCGTCGCCGTCGGAATCGCACGCGACGAGGCCGGCCGCGCCGAGGGACGCCGCGACGACGGCCACGACGGCCCCCGTCGCCCGGCGGCGGGCCGACGGGCGGGATCTGTGGGACGTTTGAGGGTTCACAGGTGGCTTCCTGTTCTGTGCGGGAACGTTCGCGGGTGGCACCCAGGGGGTGCGGGGCGGTGTGCGGAGTCGTGGTCAGAAGCGCAGCACGGCGGCGATCCGGTCCATGTCCGAGAGCGTTCCGTCCCGTACGAAGCGGACCTCGGCGCCCGTCTCCAGGGCCTGCTCGACGATGTCGTCACGGGCGTCCAGATCGGAGGGCTCGGCGGGCGCCAGGTGGTCGCCGTAGCCCCGGACGACCGCCCGGAAGTGCTCTTCCACGGTGAGCAGACGGACCCGTCCGGCTCTGGCGGCCTCCCAGACCTCGTCGAGCCCGGCCGCGAACTCCCGGCGCCCCCGGGCCGTGTCCAGCTCGGCGAGCACCGTGGACACCACGGCCGCCTCCCGGGCCGTGAGCAGGGGTTGGACGGCCTTCCGGACCGCCTCGCCCGGTCCCTGGGCCAGGCCGCCGCGCTGGACGCTCATCGTGTCCTGCGCCGGAGAGCCGATCTCCTCGAACAGCGCGAGGGCGGCGGCCTCACCGATCAGGTACAGCGGCCGGCGATGGGAGCTCAGGACCGTCAGCAGCCGATGGTGGGCCTCGCGCAGGAACTGGCGGGTCTGCTCGTCCCGGAAGGTGCTCGGGAGGTCACCGATCCGTTCCTCGCGCTCCACGTCCGTGTCCTCCAGGCTCCGGGTGAGCGGAAAACCGTCCCCGGTGTGCTCGCTGACCCGTTCCGCGTCGCCGCTCCACAGCGACACCCGGTCCGCCGCGAGGGCCACGGCCCAGAACGGCTGTTCGGCGGCCTGCGCGGCGACGAGGTTGCGCGTGAGGAAGGTGTCGGCGACGACCACTCGCTCGGTTGTGCCGCGGGCCACCGTCCACACCTGGTGCTCGCCGGGTGCGGCGAACACCACCAGGCCGTCCTCCGCGTGCGCCGGATCGAGGTCCGCCACCGCCTGGTCGAGCTGTGCCAGTACGTCGGTCCGCCGCTCCCGGGTCACCGCGGGGTCGTTCTCCAGCACCCGCCCGGCCTCCGCGAGGAGGTTGCGCAGCCGCACCGGGTCCTGGTCGTTGTCCGGCCTGCCGCGGTGTGTCGGCATCGTCAGGGACAGCGCCGGATAGGGGCGGGGCTGGCGCAGTTTCGCGAGGGTGTCGGGGGTGAGCGAAGGGCGCATGGGGAGGGCCTCTCGGATGCGGGGAGAGCGGTGGCGGTGGGGAGCGGTCGGCCGGACCGGCGGCCCGGCCGGCGGGTGGTGTGGTACCCGGCCACGGTCCGCCGCCGGGTACCGCACCCACCGGCCGGTCGCGCGCCTTCCCGTTCGGCGGGAGGCGCACCGGGATGATGACGGGTCACAGTGAGTCATTTTCTCCCGCTATATCCGTACCCGCGAGCCAGATGCTCCTCTCGCGCCGCAGGGCCGCCCCGGGCGCGTCGGGGCCCGGGGCGGCCCTGCGGCGCGCCGGGACCGCGGGAAGGGGGCACCGTCCGCAGGGCCGAAAGGGGGAGGGGTTAGCATATGAGCGCCGCCTAGCTCGAAAGATAAACCTGTGACTGTCAAAGACGACTCGTTCACCAACTGGAAGAACCGCGAGGAGATCGCGGAGTCGATGATCCCGATCATCGGGAAGATGCACCGCGAGCGGGACGTGACCGTCCTGCTTCACAGCCGCTCCTTGGTGAACAAGTCGGTGGTGAGCATCCTCAAGACCCACCGCTTCGCCCGGCAGATCGCCGGTGAGGAGCTCTCGGTCACCGAGACGATGCCGTTCCTCCAGGCACTCACCACCCTCGACCTCGGCCCCTCGCAGATCGACATCGGCATGCTCGCCGCGACGTACCGCGACGACGACCGCGGCCTGTCGGTGCAGGAGTTCACCGCCGAGGCCGTCGCCGGCGCCACCGGCGCCAACAAGATCGAGCGCCGCGAGGCCCGCGACGTCGTCCTCTACGGCTTCGGTCGCATCGGCCGGCTCGTCGCCCGCCTCCTCATCGAGAAGGCCGGTTCCGGCAACGGTCTGCGGCTGCGCGCCATCGTCGTCCGCGGGGGCGGCCGGGCCACCGAGGACCTCGTCAAGCGTGCCTCGCTGCTGCGCCGTGACTCGATCCACGGCCAGTTCCACGGCACCATCACCGTCGACGAGGCGAACAGCACGATCGTCGCCAACGGCAACGAGATCAAGGTCATCTACGCGGACGACCCCTCCGAGATCGACTACACGGCGTACGGCATCGACAACGCCATCCTGATCGACAACACGGGCAAGTGGCGCGACCGCGAGGGCCTGTCGCTGCACCTGCGCCCGGGGATCGACAAGGTCGTCCTGACCGCCCCGGGCAAGGGCGACGTCCCCAACATCGTGCACGGCGTCAACCACGACACGATCAAGCCGGACGAGCGGGTCCTGTCCTGCGCGTCCTGCACCACCAACGCCATCGTGCCGCCACTGAAGGCGATGGACGACGAGTACGGCGTCCTGCGCGGACACGTGGAGACCGTCCACTCCTTCACCAACGACCAGAACCTGCTGGACAACTACCACAAGGCCGACCGCCGCGGCCGCTCCGCGCCGCTCAACATGGTCATCACCGAGACCGGCGCCGCCTCGGCCGTCGCCAAGGCGCTCCCGGAGCTGAAGGCGCCCATCACCGGCAGCTCGATCCGCGTGCCGGTCCCGGACGTCTCGATCGCCATCCTCAGCCTGCGCCTCGGCCGCGAGACCACCCGCGAGGAGGTCCTCGACCACCTCCGCGACGTCTCGCTGACCTCGCCGCTCAAGCGGCAGATCGACTTCACCACGGCCCCCGACGCGGTCTCCAGCGACTTCATCGGCTCGCGCCACGCCTCGATCGTCGACGCCGGTGCCACCAAGGTCGACGGCGACAACGCGATCCTGTACCTCTGGTACGACAACGAGTTCGGCTACTCCTGCCAGGTCATCCGGGTCGTCCAGCACGTCTCCGGCGTCGAGTACCCGACCTTCCCGGCCCCGGCGGTCTGATCCGCCGAGGCCGACGGGACCCGTCGGCGCGCGCAGGCCGATCCCCTCGGTACACGGGCCGTTCCCCCGCCTCCGGGGGGACGGCCCGCGCCCGTTCCCCGCGCGGCCCGCCGCGGCTCACGCCTGGGCCACGATGTCGTCGTACGACTCCAGGCGCCGCCAGCGCTCCTCCGGTGTCCGCGCGGACTGCAACAGATCGACGTCGGGCAGGGCCCCCAACTCCAGCTCGGTCAGCTCGGCGACGTCCGGGACCGGCACCTGGTACGTACGGAACGGGCCGAGCGGCGGTGGCGCGCCCGGCTTCGCCCCGGCCAGCGCCCGGTCCGCGTCCCGGCTCATGTCGGGGCTCTGGTCGAGGACGTACGCCGTCGCCGCCAGCACGCCGTCCTGCAGGAAGGCGATCACCTTCCAGAACCGCAGCGGCACCTGGAGCCCTCGGTAGGGAGGGTCGGCGTCGTGCAGCACCGGTCCGGTGAACACGGCCAGCCGGCGCTCGGACTCGGGCGTGTGGGACAGGAAATGGCTCTCCAGGCCCTGCCAGAGCCGCTTGGCCCGGTTGAGCCCGTCGCCCCGCGGCACGGCGTTCGTGTAGTGGAGGGTGTCCGCGACGGCCCGGCTCGCCTCGGTCGCCGGACCCCACGCCGGATCCAGCCGGTGCACCAACCGCCCGTGCTCCAGGCTGTTGTCGCGGTAGAACTCCTCGCCGGCCTGCTGCTCCCGGGGAAGCCGCGGATCGTACGCCCAGGTCTCGTGCCGCGGCACCTCCTCCGGGAGCTCCCGTCCCTCGACACAGACGGCCGTCGCGGCGGCGAGCCTGCGGTCCGGCCGGAAGAGCACGGTGAAGTGGGTGTACGGCAGAGGCACCGTCTCCACCGAGGTCCGCGCGGGCGACGGCATGGGCACGAGGGGGCCGAGGAAGGACACGTCGTAGCCGGCGCGGTCGTCGAGCGCGTCCTGCCGGGGCCGGCCCGCGCGGGGCGGCGGCGGGGAGGGGGATGGGTCGGCTGGGTTCATAGGAGGTACGTACCGCGCGGCGCGGAACGCGCTCGGCGGCGGGCCGCAGGCCACTCGTTCAGACGCCTCGGGGCCCGCGTGCCCCGCTCTCCTCGCGCGCCCCGCTGAGCGGGAGCGCGGACCGAGCGGTGCGGGCCGCGGCCGACGCCGGCGGGTTCGCAGACGGGCGGCCGGGCCCCGGGCGGGGAAGCCCGCGGCCGTGCGCCGAGCGGCCTCGGACCGGCTCCGGCTCAGCTTCTGAGCGCGGTCGCGAGCTGGGAGCGCGAGCGGACGTCCAGCTTCTGGTAGATCCGGGTCAACCGCGCCTCGACCGTCTTCACGCTCAGGTACAGCTTGGCCGCCGCCTCCTGGTTGCTGGCGCCCTGTCCCACCAGCCGGGCCAGCCGCAGCTCCGCCTCAGTGAGCGAGGAGAGCACCGGACGGGAGTCCTCGCCGTTCTCGCCCGCCCGCGTCTCGGTCGTCAGCGCCAGCCACGGGACCGCACCCGCCCGTTCGAACACCGAGGCCGCCGCCTGGAGGGCGCTCTGCGCCGCCGACCTGCGCCGCCGTCGGCGCTCCACCCGGGCCAGCGCGACCAGCGCCCGGCCGCGCTCCAGCGGCAGCCCGGCCTTGCCGAACCGGTCGGCCGTGACGGTCAGCAGCTCCGCCGCCTCGTCGGTCTTCCCGCCCGCCGCCAGGGTGAGCGCGTACGCGCGGTCACATCCGAGCAGGACCGTCGCCCGGCCCAGGCGCTCCGCCACGGGACGGACCTCGGCCAGCAGGTCGATCGCCTCGTCGGCGGCGTCGTTGGCCAGCAGCGCCTCGGCCAGCTCCTCGTGCCAGCGCAGCATGGACGGGTCCACGGTCGACTGGGCGCGTTCGTCGGCCTGCACCCGGCGCAGCGTCTCCAGGGCGGATGCGACGTCTCCGTTGATCAGCTGCACTCGGCCCAGGGCGTAGAGGCTGCGTGAGAGGAAGACCCGGTCGCCTTCCTCCTCGGACGCCTGCACGCTGCGCCGGGCGTAGCTCGCCGCCCGACCGAAGCTGCCGCCCGCGGTCTCGGCGAGCGCGAGGGTGTACCAGGCGGGGCCGGGGGAGAGCCCGGCCTCCAGGGTCAGGGCGAGCGAGCGTCCGGCGTGAGCCAGGGCGGAGGCGCAGGCACCGATCCGGGACTCGACCGCGGACAGGGTGTGGGAGAGCTCGATCCGGTCCTCCACCGAGCCGCGTCGCTGGACCAGCGGCAGCAGGGCGTGGATCTGGTCGCGGGCGTCGCCCAGCCGGTCGTCGAACAGCGCGTGACGGATCGTCAGGATCTGGGCGGCGTTGCGGATGCCGAGCGGGCGCTCGGCCAGCTCCAGGGCCCGCGCCTGGGCCAGCACCGACTCCGCGTCGGGTACCCCGAGGGCCCGGTCCATCCGGGCCTGCACGGTCAGGGCCTGGGTCGCCGTCCGAAGGTCGCCCACCGAGGCGGCGAGCGCGGCCGATTCGACCGCCGCGGCCCGCGAGCGCAGCGGATCGCCGTCGGCCAGCACGTACTTGACGGCCAGTCTGAGCTGGACGGCCGCCCGCAGGGCGGTATGGCCCTCGGAGTCCTCCATCGCGTGCACGTACATGTCGTCGAGATCGGTGAGGCCCTGTCCCGCGGTGTCGAGGACGGCCAGCCGGGCTCGGACCCGGTCGGTGGGCGCCGCGTCCCGCGCCAGTAGGTCGGTGGCGGCCCGCATGGCGAGGTCGGCCCGGGCGGCCCGCGCGGCCTCCTCGGCGGCGTCGACCAGCCGGGTGATCCGCTGGGGGCCTTCCTGGACGGGCGTCGACTCGGCGGCGAGCAGGGCCAGCTCGGCGGCGAGGGCACTGTTGCCGCGCCGCCGGGCGAGGTCCGCCGCCTCGGCCACCTCGGCGGCCAGGGTCCCGTCGGGGATGTCGGTGGCCAGCGCCCGGTGCCGTACCGCCTCCACGGGGTCGTCCACCACCCCGGCGAGCGCGGCGTGGCCGGCGCTGCGCTCGGCCCAGCAGGCGTCGTGGACGAGGGTGGAGGGGAGCAGCCCGGCCGTGAAGGTGACCGCGCCGTCCTCCGAGAGCGAGACCAGGTCGGCGCGTTCGGCCGCGGCGAGGTCCGCCTCGGCGTTGGGCCGTCCGGCCCGGCGGATCAGCGCGGCGGAGGGACGCAGCGCGAGTGCCGCGAACAGGAGCGTCGCGCGGACCGCGGGCGGCGCCGCACCGAGGAGCTGCCGGGCCAGGTCGCGGGCGCGGCCGGAGAGCGTGAGCGCCTCGGCGTGGTGGACCGGCGTCCGGGCGTCGGCGAGCGAGCGGCCGACCGCCAGCGCCAGCCGGGGATTGCCGCCGCTGGCCTTGTGGATGCGTCCGGCCATCCGGGAGGGCAGCCGGTGGTGGATGAGGAGCTCGGCGATCTCGTCGGCGTGCAGGGGCGCCACGAGGAGGATGTCGGCCTCCGAGGGCACCCACAGGTGCGTGTCGTGCGCGTCCTCGGAGCCGTACGCCTCCGGGGTCTCGACGGCGATGACGCGGAGCGCGGGCGGTGCCAGGTGCAGGGCGAAGCGCAGCAGATCGGCGCTGTCGGCGTCGATGTGCTGGACGCCGTCGACGACGAGCAGCGCCGGTCCGCGGGACGTGAGTGCCCGCAGGATCCGGGCGATGCCGAGGCGCAGGGCGATCGGATCCCAGCCACCGTCCTGCAGGGGGGCCTCGCGGCAGAGCATGGCGACCGCGGTGCGCTGCGGTCCGGGCAGGGCCTCGAAGATCCCGGACGAGGTGACGGCGAGCGAACCGGCCCCCGTGTACGCGGCGGACGCGGGGGTCCCGGTGTCGGAGGCGGTGCCGGGGCCGCCGTGACCTGCGCCTCCGCCGCGGGTCTGGCCGGGGATCTGGCCCCCCCCGAGGGCGGGGTTCGGACCGGCGCCGACGGCCGGCTCGGGTCCCGGCCCTTGGCTGCGTCCCTTTCCGTGGACCGGCTCCGGGGGCGCGTCGTCCGGTCCGGCGGCGCCGGATACCGGCCAGGTCACGGTCGCGGCCACCGAGGCCACGAGCGAGGCGGCGACCGCCCCGGGTATGTCGCGGTCGGCGGGCAGGGTCGAGAGCCAGAGCACGGTCTCGCCGCGGGCTTCGGCCCGGGCCGCCTCCGCCAGGGCGACATCGGTCTTGCCGACGCCCGCCGGCCCGGTGAGCAGGGCGCGGCCCCGCGTCTGCAGGACGCGTTCGAGACGGCCGAGGAGTTCTTCGCGGCCCACCGGCGCAGGGCGGTGCGGTGCGGTCGTCACGTCATCACCACCCTCGCTGCTCGGGCCCGGCCCCGTGAGCCCCGTGGGGCAGAGAATACGGAGAGTACCCGCGCAGTCCAGGCCCGTTGTCCGGCATTCGGACAACGATTTCGTGTCAACATGCCAGGACGCGCCCGTGGTATAGACCACGAGCGCGTCGCTGACCAGCAATAATGCTGTTGTGGGGGGTGGATCAGGGGTGGATCAGAAGGTGAGGCTCCAGGAGTCGATGTAGCCGGTGTCACCCCCGGCCACATCGCGCACCTGGAGTTTCCAGGTGCCGTTGGCCGGCTCGCTCGACGCGTTGACGGTGTAGGTGGCCAGGACGTCGTCGGCGCTGTCCCGGGAGGAGGACGCCTTCAGGTTGCGCACCGTGCCGTCGGGGGCGATCAGGTCGATGACCAGGTCCCCGCGCCAGGTGTGCTTGATGTCCACGCCGACCTTGAGGTCGGCGGGCGCGTTGCCGCTGCGGCCGGTGACGGTGATCGCGGAGGACACGGTGGTGTAGTCCGAGATCGTCACGTTCGTGGTGTTGGTGAAGACGTTGCCGGCCGGCGGGGTCGTGCCGGTGACGGCGTCCACCGTCTTGGCCGTGTCGGCGATGCCGGTTCCGCAGCCGCCGGTGCAGGTACCGGGCAGCGGACGCGCGTTGGACTTGATCGCGGACTCGATCTCGGCCGGGGTGAGGGTGCCCTTCGCCGACTTGAGCAGCGCGGCCAGACCCGCGATGTGCGGCGCGGCCATCGAGGTGCCCTGGTAGGGCTCGTAGGTCTCGGCCGACTGGGTGGTCGCACCCGAGTTCAGCGTGGAGTAGATGCCGTTCTCGGGGGTGGTGACGGTGCCGGGCGTGTCGGTGCCGCGGCGGGTCTCGCCGCCCGGAGCCGCCACGTCCACGATGGAGCCGTAGTTCGAGTAGAACGAACGGTTGCCCTCGCGGCTGGTCGACGCCACGGTGATGACGTTGGCGCAGTTGGCGGGAGTGAAGCCGGACGCGTTGGCGTTGCTGTTGCCCGCGGCGACGACGACGGTGGTACCGCGTGAGACGGCGCCGTTGATCGCGTTCTGGTAGACGCTCGGGCAGGTGGAGCTGGCGCCGCCCAGGCTCATGTTGATGACCTTGGCCGGGGTCGGGTTGGCCGGCACACCGGGCACGGAACCGCCGGACGCCCAGGTGATGGCGTCGGCGATGTCCGAGGAGGAGCCGCCGCACTTGCCCAGCACTCGCACGGGCTGGACCTTCGCGTGGTACGCGATGCCCGCGATGCCCTTGCTGTTGTGGGTGACCGCACCGATGGTGCCGGCCACGTGGGTGCCGTGCCAGGACGAGTCGCTCGCCTTCGAACCGGTGCCGCACTCGCCGTCGGTGGCGTTCCAGTCGCCCTCGTCGCGGGCGTCCGCGTCACGGCCGTTGCCGTCGCGGGCGTCGGCCGAGGAGGAGATGAAGTCGTAGCCGGAGACGATGTTGGCCGCCAGGTCCGAGTGGGCCGCGTATCCGGTGTCGATGACGGCGACGGTGACGCCCGAACCGGTCGTCTTGTCCCAGGCCGCCGGGACGTTCATGCCGCCCGTGGGCTCGAAGAGGTCCCACTGCTTCGCGTAGTCGGTGTCGTTCGGGGTGACCGCCATCGCGTAGGCGCGGATGTCGGGCTCCACCGAGGCGACCTGCGGGTCGGCGCGGAAGGCGTCCATGACCTCGGCCACGTCCTGGTGCGTGGCGCTGTCACCCAGGTCGACCAGCGCTGCGCCGCCGGCGAGACGGCGCTCGAAGGAGACGGCCTCGCCCGTCTCGGCGGCCTTCGAGGCCGCGTCGCTCTTCGCGGCGGCGTCGGAACCGGCCTCGGCGGTCCTGGACTTGTAGGTGACGATGACCTTCTCGACGGGAGCGCTGGGGAGCGCGGTCATCGCCTGCGAAGCCGGAGCGGGCTTCGGAGTGGAAGCGGCCGGAGCGGCGGCGAACGCCCCGGTGGACGTGGCAGCGGCGCCGAGGATCGCGGCGCTCGCGACCACGACGGATATGACTCTCCGCCTGGAACTGTTCAAGGTGTTCCCTTTCGAGCACGACGTAGGTGCGGAGCAGTGGCGGCGGCGCGGGAGCCTCGGACGCGAAGTGGGGTCGCGGTCCGCTGCTCCCTGGGCTTGGGGGGCCCGTGCGCCGCCACCGGCGCGACGGCCCGGGTCAAGGCCGTCCCCGGCAGATCCCACCCTCCGCATGCACCTGACAGGGCTCGAAGCACCGGAGAGGTGCGGTTCGGGGGATGGGATCTGCCGGTGCGGCAGACAGTAGGGAAATCCGAGATGAACCCGATACGGGGAAAACCCTTGTCACCCCCCGAGGGGGGTGGGGGTGGCCCCCTGCGGGACGGGGCGGCGAGTGCCGGGAGGGCCGGCCCGCACCCCTCGCCGAAACATGCCCGAAACAACGGGACTTCGTGAGGCGCACGGGCGTGTTCCGCGGGCCGGGAGACACTGGGCTGACAGCGCCGTCATCGGCTCCCGCGCCGCGGCGCCGGAGCCGATGACGGCGCTGTCAGCCCAGTTCGAGGGTGGTGATCCCGTAGGTCCGTTCCTGCGCGACCGGCCGGAGCGGGCCGGTGTACATCCGGGCCGTCTCGAACGTCGGCCGCAGGCCCCGCTCCTCGGCCAGCCGCGCCGCCGCGGGATTGGCCTCCGGCATGTCGACGGCGATCCGTGCCGAGCCGAACGACCGGGCCTCGGCCGCCAAGGCGTCCAGCAACACGGCGGCGTCCTCCGGCGTGTCGGCGAACAGCGGGCCGACCCGGGCCTCCTCCTGCGCCGGCCGGACCACCCCGTATCCCGCCGGGCGGCCGTCGACGAGCCGCACGAGGGCCCGGTGGCCGGGGGTGCTCAGCCAGGCGGTGAGGAAACGCGGGCGGTCGGCGGGGTAGCAGACGCTGTCGTACGCGGCGAGTGCGGCCGGGTCCACCCGGGAAGCGGGCACGATGCCGTCCACCGGGACCGGGCGGCCCTCGGTGAGCGGGATCCCGCCCACGTAGCGGGCGTTGCGGTGGGCCGGCACGAATCCGGAGCGACGGTAGTCGTCCTGCCGGGCGGGTACCCCGTCGAGTCCGACGGTGCGGTCCCCGGCATGGGCGAGAGCGGTCCGCCAGGTGGTCATGCCGTGCCCCAGCCCGCGCAGGTCCGGCCGGACCAGATAGAAACCGAGGAAGGAGTACCGCTCGCCGTAGTTGACGACCGAGACGGCAGAGACCGGCTCCCCGTCGAGGCGGCCGAGGAAGAAGCCGCCGGGGTCCTGGGCGAAGAACGCGGGGGCGTCGGACACGCCCGGGTTCCATCCCTCGTCCGCCGCCCAGGTGCGCACCAGCGCCCAGTCCCGCAGAGTCGCGGGCGAGACATCGAGCGGGCCGGGGGTGGCGGAGGTCACGGGGCTCCTTCGGCGACCGGTGCGGGCGGGAACACGGAAGGCTTACGCGGCGGGGGTGAATCCGGGCGAAGCGCCCCGATCCTAACCAGGGTTCCGGGGCTCCGGCGTCCCCGGCGATGGTTTCCGGCCGGGCGCGCCGCGCACCGTACGCCCGCCCCCGGGCGCCGCGCACGCTCCGGGTGCCCCACCCCGTCCGCCGCCCTCCCGCCCGGTTTGCCCGCGTGGACAAGCCGGCAGGAGCGTGGACGCGGGCAAACCGGTTGCCCCCGACGGCCCCTGCCGTCCTGTCGGGCCTCCGGTGGCCCGGCCGGCCTCTCCTCCGCGGTCGCGCGTGCGCCCGCGTGCCGTCGCGCCTTCGCGTCGTCCCCCCACTCCCGGCGCCACACGGCTCTCCCGGAGCTGCCCACCCGGTCGCCGCGCGCTCCGGGCCCCACCACCCGGAACGGCTGGTTCCGCGCGGTTCCTCAGCCGACCAGGCGCAGAGTCGTCTCCGACACCCCGACGCGCACCGCCTGTCCCCACGTCAGCTCCAGCGCGTCGGCCTCCATGCCGTCGCCGAAGGCCACCAGACGGTCCGTCTCCACGGTCAGGCGCAGGGCTTCGCCCGGCCCCAGGGTGCCCTCCACGCACGTGGTACCCGTGGCGGGCGAGGGCCATGCCTCGCGGACGAACCAGGCGAGCCGGGAGTCGGACGGCGCCGGCAGGGCCGGCCGGTCGGGACGCTGTCGCCACAGCGACCGCAGCCAGCCGGTCGCCCCGGTGCCGGTGCCGACCAGGACCCCCGAGGACGCCTGGGCCTCGGGGGCGGTGTCCGTGATGCCGGGATCGAGGGTGTACCGGGCCGTCTGGTGACCGGCCGGCCCGAGAAAGATCTCGTTCAGGGCGAGGAGTCGCTGCCCGTCGTCCGTGACCGCCTCCGCCATCGTCAGTTCGTCCGCCTCGGCGCGGGTGGCCGACGCCAGCAACGTGCGGGCCCGACCTGCCCGGTGACGTACCAGGACGCCGGGGTTGCGTCCGGGGTCCGTGTCGATGCCGACGACCGGCTGCCCGGAGAGGTACTTCGCCGCGTTGGCCACCAGACCGTCCTGACCGACCACGACGACCACGTCCTCGGGGGCGAACAGGAACCGGTCCAGATCGGCGCGTTCCACCCGGGTCTGCCGCCAGTGCAGCGGTACCGCCCCGGCGACCTCGGCCAGCGCCCGTCGGGTGCGTTCGTGCCGCTCCCGTACCTCCTCGACGCTCCGCCCCCGCTCGGCGAGGAAGAAGGCCGCCTGACCGTGCGTGCCGTGCCGGGCCAGCAACTCCTCGTACTCCGTCGTACGGTGGACCAGGACCGCCCGGGTCGCCAGGCTCACGATCCGCTCCCTCCGCCGAGCTTCGCGAGCAGCCCGGTCAGGACGTCCGGCGAAAGGGTGACGTTCTCGATCCGAGGCAGGTTCTCCGCGACCCGGGTCACCGCCAGAGCGTGCAGGGTGGCCGCGTCGGCTTCTCCGTGCACCCGCAGCCAGGCCGCCTGCGCCTGGGCGCGCGCCTCGCCGACCTCGCGGGCGGCCTCCGCCTCGGCCTGCGCCAGCCGGACCGTGCGCACCGCCTCGGCCTCGGCCCGTACGGCGTCGGCCGCCGCGCTCTCCTCCGCCTCGCGCCGCGCGTTGGTGCCGCGCTGGTCGACCAGCCGCTCCTCCTGGCGCGCCAGCTCGATCCTGCTCGCGAGTTCGTTCTCGGCGATGGTCCGTTCACGCTCGACGGCGACGGCCCGCCGCTCGTAGGTGGCCCGGTCGGCCTCCTGCTGGATCTGCTCCCGCGCGGGCGTGCGCAGGGCACGTTCGACCTCCGGCTCGGGCCGGATCGCCACCACGCGCACCGCCACCACCTCGATCCCGGTGTCCGGCAGCCTCGGCTCGGCCGCCAGGCCCACGGCCGTCCGTTCCCGCACGGCGGCCACGCCGTCGACCAGCGCCGCGGCGAGCGGCGTGCGCGCGAGCACGTCGAGCGCGTGCTGCTGTGCGGTCTCCGTGAGCAGGGTGGCGATTTGCTCCAGTGGCGCGCCGCGCCAGGCTCCCGTGTCCGGGTCGATCGAGAAGTCGAGCCGGGTGGCCGCGGCGGCCGGATCGCTGATGCGGTACGTGACGGTCGACTGCACGCTCACGTCCTGGAAGTCGGCGGTGCGGGCATGGAAGGCCATCGCCAGCTCGCGGTCGTTCACCGGTACCTCGGAGAGCGCGGCGGACAGCGACCTGAACCAGAAGCTGAGGCCCGTGCCGTCGTGGACGAGCCGTCCGCGACGGTGGTGGCGGACGTGCGCGGTGGGTGCGGAACGCAGGTGGCGCCAGCCGGCGCGCCGGGTGATGTCGGCCATGGGAAAGCCCCCTTTTCGTCATCGTGACGATAGTGGTGGGTCTTCTTTGTCGTCAAGATGACGAAATTAATTTCCCGGGGTGGTGGCGAGGGAGACGCCGCGTGCCACCGCGCCGCGACGTGCCGCGCCGCGCCCGGATGTCGGTGCCCCGCGGAGGGTCGGCTCCCGGGGCGCCGTCATCCCGTGCGCCGGCCGCCGGCCGGCACCGGGGGAGCGGGCAGCGTCGTCCGGACGGCGCCGTGGGCCGTGCGGGCCGTGAGCGCCGGAGCCGTGGAGGGCGTCGCCGGAGCGGTGCGGGGGCGCGCCGTTCGGCGGGTCCGCGCCACCGTGGGGGGAGGCGTCGCGGCGCCGGCGCTCACGGCCGTCGGCCCGGTGCCCGTCGCGTCGGGGGCCGACGTGGACGGGGGCGCACCCGGGCCGCTCGTCAACAGCACGACCCCGCGCGCCGCGACCGTCGCGGCGGCCGCCGCGACGAGCCAGCCCCAGGCCCCGGCGCGGAACGTCTCGCCGAGCAGCGCCACCCCGATGACCGCGGCGGCTGCCGGGTTGGCGAGGTTCACCACGGCCAGGGGGGCCGCGAGGCCGCCCCGGTAGGCGGCCTGTGAGAGCAGGAGACCGCTGACGGCGAAGCCGGCGATCAGTACGGCGACGAGCGTCGTCTGCCACCAGTTCAGGGCGCCGCCCGGTAGTTCGAGCGCGAGCGCCGCGGTCAGCGTCTGGGTCAGCGCGGACGCGACTCCCGAGGCGATTCCGGAGGCCGTCGCATGGCCGAGACCCCGGGCCCGGCCGACGCCGCCGGCCGCGCCGGGACCGCCGCGCCCGACCCGGCCGGTCCGCCCGGAGATCCGTCCCGAGGCGAGGGCCGTGATCAGCAGCGTCGTCGCCGCCGTGACGGCCAGCGCCTCCCGCAGACTCAGCGACTCACCGGGCCGCACCGGCCCGGTGACCGAGACCAGGCCGACCAGGCCGACCAGCGTCCAGAGTGCCCCGCGCCACTCCGCCGCGGAGACCCGCCGCCGCGCGCGGTGCGCCCCCAGGGGAAGCGCGGCCACGAGCGTGAGCGCGCCGAGCGGCTGAACCAGGGTCAGCGGGCCGTAGTGGAGGGCTACCACGTGCGCCAGCGCGCCGGCCGCGTTCAGCCCGACCGCCCACCACCACTGTCCGCGGGCGAGCAGGGTGCGAAGGGAGCCGCGTCCGCCGTCCGAGGAGGCCGCGATCCGGGACTGGGCGACCGCGGCGAGGGCGTACCCGGCGGCGGAGACCAGTGAGAGGAGCACCGCGAGCGCGGTGCCGTCGAAGGGGGTCATCGCAGGGCTCCGGCGGGGCGGGGTGCGCCGGCGCGGGGCGCGACCGGGGCGGCGGTGGTGTCGGAGGCCGCGGGAGCCCCGGGGCCGGGCGGGCCGCCGGGCGCGGCGTGGCCGGTGTCCGGTGCGCGGACGACGGTGAAGGCGAGGGCGAGCAGCGCCGCCGCCGCCAGCGCGTCGAGCCAGTAGTGGTTGGCCGTGCCGACGATGACCAGGAGCGTCACCAGCGGGTGCAGCAGCCACAGCCACCGCAGCCGGCTCCGGGTCGCGGCGATCAGGCCGATGGCGACCATCAGCGCCCAGCCGAAGTGCAGCGAGGGCATCGCGGCGAACTGGTTGGCCATCGAGTCCGTCTCCGGTGTCGCGCCGTACACCGAGGGTCCGTAGACCTGCGCCGTGTCGACGAGTCCGGCGGTCGTGAGCATCCGGGGCGGCGCGAGCGGTATCAGCAGGTGCAGCGCCAGTGCCGCCGAGGTGACGACGGTGAGCACCCGCCGGGACCACAGGTAGTGGGCGGGGCGGCGTAGGTAGAGCCAGCCGAGGAAGGCGATCGTGGCGGGGAAGTGCACGGCCGCGTAGTAGGTGTTGGCGACCCGGACGAGCGTGTCGCCGTGCAGCAGCAGCGCCTGCACCGAGCCCTCGCCCGGCAGGTGGACGGCCCGCTCGGCGTCCCAAATCCGGTCGGCGTTGCGGAAGGCGCGTGGTTCGTGTCCGTTCGCGAACAGGCGGCCGAACTTGTAGACGAGGAACAGGGCGGTGACGAGCAGCAGCTCGCGCACCAGCGGCGGTCTCGGGGTAGCGGTCGGCCCCGGTCCCGCAGGACGTGTCCCACCTATCCCGGCAGCCATGGCGCGGCCCTCTTTTTCCGTCAAACCGGCAACAAACGGAGGCAGCCTAGATCCGAATTCATCGAGACGCAAGCGTCTCGATACGTTTGCGTCTCGATTGTGTACCCCCTACTCTCGTAGGTGCAGAGTGCTGTCCGGGAGGAATCGATGACCACGCAGGCCACGACGTCCACGCAGGCCGCCACCGCTGCCGCCCGCCGCAGCAAGATCACGCCCGAACGCGAGGCGGAGCTGTACGAGGCCGTGCTCTGCCTCCTTCGCGAACGCGGCTACGACTCGGTCACCATGGAGGGCGTCGCCGCCCGCACCAAATGCGGCAAGGCCACGCTGTACCGCCAGTGGGGAACCAAGGCGCAGCTGGTCACGGCCGCCCTCGCCAAACAGCGCTGCACCTTCTTCGCCGGCATCGACACCGGCTCCCTCGCCGGAGACCTCCGCGAGGCCGCCCACCTCGCCGCCACGCGCCGGGACCGGGACGCCGAACTGATGGAGGCGGTCAGCCAGGCGTACATCCAGCACCCCGACCTGCGGGCGGCGCTGCGCGAGACCGTCATCCATCCCGAGGCCGCCGCACTCGACGAGATGCTGCGACGCGCGGTGGGACGCGGCGAGATCGACGAGGACAACCCGGCGATCGGCTTCGTCGCGCCCTGTTTCCTGGGGATGCTCCGCGTCGAGCGGCTCTTCGAGGAGCGCTTCGCCGACGGGGCCACACTGCGCACCTTCGTGGACGGCGTCCTGCTGCCCGCGCTCCGCGTCGAGACCTGAGAAGCCCGGCCGGCGCGCCCGCCCGTCCCCCGGGGCCCCGCGTACCCGCCCGACCCGGCAGCGCTCGCGGCCCCCACCGGTCGGGCCACCGTCCCCGACGCCCCCGCGCGCCGAGATGTGCGCCACACGCGCCTCCGCCACCCTGGAGGCATGTCCGCCACCACCCCCGACGTACGCGTCCGCCGCGTCTACGAGATCCCCGGCCCCGACGACGGTCTGCGGGTCCTCGTCGACCGCCTGTGGCCGCGCGGCCTGGCCAGGACCGACGCGCGCATCGACGAATGGCCCAAGGCGCTGACGCCCTCCACCGAACTGCGGCGCTGGTACCACGACACCGAGGGCGGCTACGAGGAGTTCCGCCGGCGCTACGAGGCCGAACTCACCGCACCCGCCGCCGCCGAGGCCCTCGACCGCCTGCGTGTCCTCGCCGCCGCCGGCCGGGTGACCCTCCTCACCGCCGCCAGGAACCCGGAGCTGAGCCACACCGCCGTACTGCGGCGGGCGTTGACGCGGCACGGCGACGGGTAGCGCGTGACCGCGGCGGCACCCGACGGATTCCGGCCGACCCCGGAACGCCAGCGCCCCCGGCCGTAGCCAGGAACACGACGCGCCGGTCACGATGGCCCGGACACCGAGTTCCGCACCATCTCCCCTCCGGAGGCGCCGCGTGGACGCGAGAGCGCACGAACGGCTCGATACCCTGCAGAGTGACCCGTACCCGCTCTACGCCACGGCGCGTCGCGCCCCTGGGCTGACCTTCGTCCCCGAACTCGACGCCTGGCTGGTCGCCCGGGACGCCGACGTCCGCGAGGTCCTCCTGCGTCCCGAGGAGTTCTCCTCCGCGCACGCCCTGCGGCCGGACGTCATGCCCTCTCCCGCGGTGCTCGCCGTCCTCGCCGGCGGCTTCGGCCGACGGCCCACCGTCGTCTCCACCGACGGCGCCGCCCACCGCCGCCACCGCGCGCCGCTCAACACCGGACTGTCCGCGGCACGGATCACCTCGCTCGTCCCCCACGCCACCGAGGTCGCGACCTCCCTGGCCGACTCCTTCGCGTCCGACGGCCGGGCCGAAGTGATGGGCGCGTACGCCGGCAGGCTGCCCGGCGCCGTCATAGGCCGGCTCATCGGCATCACACCCGAGGACGTCCCCGCCGCGGTGCGGGGAGGACACCGCGCCGAGCGACTCCTCTTCCGTCCGATGCCCGAGGACGAACAGCTCGCCGCCGCCGAGGACGTGGTCGCCCTCCATCACCTGCTGGACCGCTACGCACGCGACCGTCACGCCCGGCCGCGCGGCGACCTGTGCTCCGCCCTGGTCGCCGCACTGGCCCCGGCCGCCGAACCCGGACCCGCCCGGGGCGGGCTCACCGTGGACCAGCGCGCCGAACTCGTCGCCCAGCTCCAGAACCTGCTCATCGCCGGACACCTCACCACCACGGCCCTCATCGGAACCACCCTCCTGCACCTCCTGCGCCACCGCGACCAGTGGGAGCTGCTCCGCGACCGGCCCGAGCTGATACCCGGGGCAGTGGAGGAAGCCGCCCGCTTCGACACCGCCGTCCAGGGATTCCGACGCACCACCACCCGCCCCGTCGTCCTGGCCGGAACCGAACTACCCGCCGGGGCGACCGTCTTCGTCGCCTACGGCTCCGCCAACCGCGACGCATCGCGCCACGAGGCCCCCGACGTCTTCGACATCACCCGACCCGCGACACCCACCCGGCACCTCGCCTTCGGCCACGGCGCCCACGGCTGCCCCGGGGCACAGCTCGCCCGCATGCAACTCCGGCTGACACTGGAGCTGTTCACCCGGCGCTTCCCCAGGCTGCGGCTGTCCGAGGAGCGTCCCGTGGAGATGAGACCGACCCTGATCCACCGCTCACCCCAGCAGCTCCATCTCACATGGTGAACACGGGGCGGCCGGGGGAGGCGCCGCGGCATCTGCCGGTAGCCGGCAGGTTCCCGACCGCCCTCCCCGGGCATATCCTGCGCGCATGCGCGTCGCACTCTTCGTCACCTGCGTCAATGACGCCCTGTATCCCTCCACAGGCGTGGCAACCGTCCGCATTCTGGAACGCCTCGGTGTCGAGGTCGACTTCCCGGCGGCGCAGACCTGCTGCGGGCAGCCCCCGTACAACACCGGTCACCGACGTGAGGCCGCACCACTGGTCCGGCGCACGGTCGACGCCTTCGAGGGGTACGACCACGTCGTCACCCCCTCGGGTTCCTGCGCCACGACGGTGCGTCACCACTACCCCCGCTTCGGCCCCGACGCCGCCCGGCTCGGACCGCGGACGTACGAGCTGACCGAGTTCCTGGTCGACGTGCTGGGAGTGACGGACGTGGGCGCGTACTTCCCGCACCGCGTCACCTACCACCCCTCCTGCCACGGCATGCGCGGCCTGGGGCTCGGCGACCGCCCGCGCAGACTGCTCGAGGCGGTCGAGGGCCTCGACCTGATCGAACTCCCGGGAGCCTCCGAGTGCTGCGGCTTCGGGGGCACCTTCGCCGTCAAGAACGCCGAGGTGTCGGCGGCGATGGGCCGCGACAAGGTCGCCTCCGCGCTGTCCACCGGTGCCACGGTGCTCTGCGGCGCCGACAACGCCTGCCTCATGCACCTGGACGGCATCCTGCGACGGGAGGGCCAACCCCTGCGGACGCTGCATCTCGCCGAGATCCTCGCCGGCACGGAGCCGGAGCCGGCCCGGTGAACGGGACGTTCGTCGGGATGCCGGCCTTCCCCGACGCGGCACGCGAGGCCGTCGGCGACCCCGTGCTGCGGGCGAACCTGCGCCACGCCACCCACACCATCCGGGCCAAACGCGCCCGCGCGGTCGCGGAGCTGGCCGACTGGGAGGAACTGCGCCGCGCGGGCAAGCAGATCAAGGACCTCGCCCTGCGCGACCTCGACCGGCACCTGCTCCGGCTGGAGCAAGCGGTCACCGCGGCGGGTGGAACGGTGCACTGGGCCGAGGACGCGGCCGAGGCGAACCGGATCGTCACGGAACTCGTCAAGGCGACCGGGGAGACGGAGGTCGTCAAGGTCAAGTCGATGGCCACCCAGGAGACCGGGCTGAACGAAGCGCTCGAAGCCGAGGGCATCCGCGCCTACGAGACCGACCTCGCCGAACTCATCGTGCAGCTCGGCGAGGACCGCCCCTCGCACATCCTGGTCCCCGCGATCCATCGCAACCGCGGAGAGATCCGCGACATCTTCCGGAACCGGATGGGGGACTGGGGCCGTCCCGCGCCGGACGGCCTCTCCGACAGCCCGGCGGAACTCGCCGAGGCGGCCCGGCTGCACCTGCGGGAGAAGTTCCTGCGCGCCAAGGTCGGCATCTCCGGCGCCAACTTCATGGTGGCCGAGACCGGCACCCTGGTCGTCGTCGAGTCCGAGGGCAACGGGCGGATGTGCCTGACCCTCCCGGAGACGCTGATCTCGGTCGTCGGCATCGAGAAGACCGTGCCTACCTGGCAGGACCTGGAGGTCTTCCTCCAGACCCTGCCCCGCTCCTCGACCGCGGAGCGCATGAACCCGTACACCTCGATGTGGACCGGCACCACGGACGGGGACGGCCCGCGCGACTTCCACCTCGTCCTGCTCGACAACGGCCGCACCGCGGCGCTCGCCGACGACATCGGCCGTCAGGTCCTGCGCTGTATCCGCTGCTCGGCCTGCCTCAACGTCTGTCCCGTCTACGAACGCGCCGGCGGCCACGCCTACGGCTCCGTCTACCCCGGGCCGATCGGCGCCGTCCTCACGCCCCAGCTGCGCGGGACGACGAGCGGCATCGACGCCTCGCTGCCGTACGCCTCCTCGCTGTGCGGCGCGTGCTACGAGGTGTGTCCGGTGGCCATCGACATCCCCGAGGTCCTCGTCCACCTCCGCGAGAGGGTCACCGAGGCGGGCGACAAGGGGCAACGGCTGGAGAAGGCCGCCGTCAGGGCGGCGGGCTGGCTCCTCGACCGGCCGACCGCCCTCGCGGCGGCCGAGCGGCTCGCCTCCGCGACCCGTGGCCTGCACCCCCGGCGCGTGCCCGGCTGGGTCCCCGGGGCCGGTCCCTGGAGCGAGAGCCGTGACCTGCCCGAGCCGCCCGCGGAGTCCTTCCGTGCCTGGTGGAAGAAGAACCGCACGTGAACACACCGCATGCGAGCCCACCGTACGGAAACGAAGGCGGGGCGCCGCTGGGGTCCTCCTCGCGCGACCGCATCCTCGCCCGTGTCCGGAGCGCCCTCGCGGGCGCGCCCCGGCCACCCGAGACCGAGCGCGCCTACCTTCGCGGCCATGTCCCCGACGACCCGGCCGCGTTGACCGAACTGCTCCACGAGAACCTGACCGACTACCGGGCCGTCGTCCACCGCACCGACGCGGAGGGACTCCCGGCCCTGCTTCTGCGGCTGCTGGCGGACCGCGGGTCGAACACCGTGCTGGTCCCGTCCGGGTTGCCCCCGCAGTGGCTGCCGAGGACCGACGCCACCCGGATCGACATCACCCGGATCCACGACCGGGCCGCCTCGACGGCACGTGAACTCGACGCCGTCGACAGCGTCGTCACCGGCTGCGCGCTGGCCATCGCCGAGACCGGGACGATCGTGCTCGACGGCGGCCCCGGCCAGGGGCGCCGCCGGATCACCCTCGTTCCCGACCACCACGTCTGCGTCGTCCGGGTACCGGACCAGATCGTGGCGTCCGTCCCTCAGGCACTGACCCGTCTCGACCCCACCCGCCCGCTCACCTGGATCTCCGGCCCCTCCGCCACCAGCGACATCGAACTCGACCGCGTCGAAGGGGTCCACGGCCCTCGTGCGCTGGACGTCGTCCTCCTGTGCCGACCGCCGTCGGGGCCCGCGTGACGGTACCCGCCGTGCCCGGAACACCGGACGCCCCACCGGTCCCGACAGGCGGCCGTCACATCTCCGGCGGGCGTCCCGCGGCCCCGGGTCGACGAGACGGGCCTCCGCCGAGCAGCAGGCGCGGCGCCTCGGCGGAAGCGTCCTTCACCCGGTCCGGGTGGTCGGCCAACTCCCTTGCCCAAGCGACCAGTCCGGCGACGTCGATGCCGTACTGTGCGGCCTGCCGCCGCGGCTCCTGCTGTCCGATGCGGTCGGCGCCGCGCGACAGGAGCCGGGCGCCGCCCCGCGCGTTGCCCCGGGCGACGTGGGTCAGTCCGACCGCGAGCTGGGCCAGCCCCTGCCACAGGTCCCGCTCTCCGGCGGGACCGGTCTTCCACGCGTCCTCGAACACCTCGTGCGCGTGGAACGGCCTCCCCGCGTCGAGCAGCCGTTGCGCCTCGCCGAGAGTGCCTGCCGGTGTGCGCGCGACCCCCTCGGGCTGCCGGGCGACACCCTCCGCGCCGTACGGCAGCGGCCGCCCGAGCGCGTCCCGGGGGCGCGCGCTCCGTGCCCGCCCCGCCTCGTCACGATCCCTCGGTCCCATGTCCACACCTCCATTGTCACCCGCCCGGTGGTGCCCGTGACTCCCGTGGTCGCCGGTGCTTCCGCACCTCCTCGCCCGACGGCTCGGCCCTGCTCGCGACCGTGCACCTGGCCCGCCCGCCCTCGCCCCGGCCGGCCCGGTCCGCCTCGGTGACACCCGGGTCCGGTCCGGAAGAGACCTCACCGTCAACGGGGTGACGGCCCGGTCCACCACCTGTGACGCCGATCCCGTCGCCCCACCGACGCGGCGAAGGCCCACGCTCACTCCACCTCATGGAGTGAGGTAATGTTCTCTTGCAGGCCGATACCGGGAACACCGGTGGGGCGAGCATCGGGACGTGGCGCAGCTTGGTAGCGCACTTGACTGGGGGTCAAGGGGTCGCAGGTTCAAATCCTGTCGTCCCGACTCGAAAGAGTCGCAGGTCAGGGGCCGTTTTGGAGCAATCCAAGACGGCCCCTTGGTCGTTTTTGGGGACCAGCCTCCGGTTCCCGCGACGCTTCTTGACCCAGTCAAGGTGCGCTACGGGTCACAAGCCGGCGGCGTGGACGGAGCGCCTGCCGATGTTGGCCAGGTGATTTCGGCTTTGTAGGCGGTGGCGGCCTTGCCGCAGAGGCTTCGAGGCCGGTCAGCGCCGGGCAGGCGGTCCTGAGTCCGCTCCGGGTCGTTCCCGCGAGGCGTCGCGCCGCGTCTCGGCGTCGAGCGCCGAGCGGAGGCGATCTGCGTACGGCAGTTCTTCGTGCCGGGTCAACCAGCCGGCTGCCAGACGCATTACGTGGAATCTCTGGCTCGGCGGGAGCGCCGGGAGAGAGAGCAGATCCTCGATGACAAGACGTGCCTTCGGCCCCATGTCGTGTTCTTCGAGCCAGCTCAGGGCGCTGTCGACGGCGCGGGATCGTAGGTCCTCGTCGAGGGCCGGGTGGCGCAGGACACCGGAGAGCACGGAGCGGGACTTCATCGACCGGTCGGTGCTCAGTCGGGCCAGAGCGATGTCGATGCCGATGCGTGCCTGTTCGACGGACAGGTCTGGGCGTGTGAGGAAGGAAGCGAGCACCGGGCGCTGGACCTTGCCGCCGTGGCAGGCGAGCCACCGCAGGCTGACGTCCGCGATCGACCGTGCCTGATCGCGCGTCAGCCCATGGAGC
This sequence comes from Streptomyces sp. NBC_01216, assembly GCF_035994945.1. NCBI lineage: Bacteria > Bacillati > Actinomycetota > Actinomycetes > Kitasatosporales > Streptomycetaceae > Streptomyces > Streptomyces sp. NBC_01216. Next base: position 691,923 of record NZ_CP108677.1, on the reverse strand, counting down.
TGGCTGAGCATGACGGCCATGAGCACGTGATCATCCGGACGTGCGAGGAGCGCGGCGCATCCGAGACGGATGGCACGCTGCAGCTGTGCGGGCGGCAGGTCCGGCACGCGGAGGAGGGCGCCCAGAACGGCACCGACGGCCTCGTGCTCAGGGCGGCTGTCGAGCCATGTGTAGGCGAGCGTGACGGCGGTCCGAGCCTGGTCCTGGGTGAGTTCCTCGTAGTGGATGAGCAGGCGAAGGAGTATGGCTGGGCCGGACTGGGCGTCAGGTTGCGACCTCAGTCGTTCCAGGAGAAGGGCGGCGGCGTCCGCAACGCTGTCGGTGGACAGCAGCGTGCCCAGGACACGGGAGCCTGCCGGGTGGCCGGCAGGGCCCTCAGCCGCCCACCGACGGGCGACGGCGATCACCCTGGGGCGCAGCTCCGGCGGACTCCCGTCCATGGACAGGAGTCTGTGCACGACCCGGCCCGTGCTCGGGTACACCCGCCCCGTCTCCAGCCAGTCCAGCGCGCTTCGGATCAATGTCGCGCGGTCCGGGTCCGGGAGGTGGCCGTCTTCAAGCAGAGCACACAGTTCCGGACCGATGTTCACGCCCGGGCGCAGATCGGAGCGCAACCATACGAGGCCGTGGTCCACGAGTTTCCGGCGGGCGACCGCGTCGATGTCCGCACGCTGCAGAAACATACGGATCACGGGTGCGACTCCGAGGGACCGGTACGGAGTGAGCCACGCCAGTACGCCCGCGATCACTCTCTCCAGTCGATCCCTGGAGTGGTCCATGGCCAGCAGGCGTTTCAACAGCGCGGGCGTGTGACGCCAGTCGGGACGGGAAGACACCCATGCGAGGGTGCAGTCGACCACCAGGTCCTCGGTCCTCGGCGAAAGGTCGGGGCGCTCGATCAGTGCGAGCAGAAGATGCTCCGTGTCGGTCTGTCCGCCCCGGCGGACGAGCCATCCGACGGAAGCCTCGACAAGGAACGCGGGAGCGGGATCCATACCTCTCAGGGCGGCGGTGAGGAACGGCTGCGCGGTGTGGTCGGTCTCGGCGCGGGAGAGCCAGGGAGCAACCAGCGTGTTCCACACGGAGCGGTCGAACCCTTGCCAGGGCCGGCTCGCCACCATCGTCAGCAGCGCGTGGCCGCCGTCGTCACCGGCGCCCGCCAAGAGGCGGCCGAGCGGTTCCACCTGGGCCGTGAGCCATTCCCCGCAAAAGCGTTCCAGGGCGGCGATCCGATGGGCGGGGCCATGCGCGGCCATGTCGACGGCCAGCCGTCGGAGATGGCCGGTGAACACGGAGAACGTACGTGCATGCCGCGTGAACGCGGCAAAGAGCGCACCGGCAGCAGCTGCGTCGATGCTCCATCCGGGAGATGGCATCAGTGACTGCACCAGGAGTTCGTCGGTGACGATGTCGTGGACCACGATCAGCTGTCCGCCGACCTCATCGAGCCACCCAAGTGAGATCAGCGTGTCGACGACGTGCCGCCCTCCAAATGGAACGGCCAGCCCACCGGCCACCGTGAGGAAGGTGTCGATGGTCTGTTCGACGACCACTCGGGGCTGCGGGCTCGCCGCGACCGCCACAGTGAAGGCCAGCTGCTCGATAGCAGGGGTGGTGATACCCAGGGGGGAGGGGCTGAGTGCGGGTTCCTTGGCGAGCGCGTCCCGGCGCATGCCCTCGCGCAGCCAGTCCAGCAGCTCGCCGGGCCGGACCGATACCGCCACTCCCGGTGTGTGCTGGGCCAGCCCCTGCTCCTCGATCGCCCGTGCGATCAGCAGTGCGATTACCGGACGCCGCCCGCAGATCTGGGACAGTGCCTCGTTCCCCCATCGGCGCACGGTTTCGGGTGCCGCGCGGTGGACTACCTGGTCGATGATCGCGGACTGGTGTGGCCAGTCCTCTCGTAGATAGATCTCGTCAAGCACCCGGCTGCTGCCACGGAGCTGAACCGTGTGCAGGGAGCCGGGCCGCACGGAGGCCAGGCACGCCACCGTCGCGCCACGTCGCCTGGCCTCGGGGATCAGCACGTCGGCGAGGACGCGCAGGTCGACCTGTGGGCAGGCATCGAGGTAGTCCAGTATCAGTAGCACCCGTCGGTGCCCGCACGAGACGACGGATGCGGCCACGTCGTCGACCGTCACGGCGCTGTCGGGCTGGACGTGCAGGACTTGCCAGCCCGCGCGGTCCGCCCGGTGCGCAACCTCGAAGCATGTCCGCGTCTTGCCCGAACCGGCTGGTCCTACCAGCAGTGCCCCTCGTGAACGGCCAGTGCTCAGCTGGGCGAACAGGCGGTCCGGATGCGATACGTGGTCCATCCCCGGATGGATGAAGGGCAAGTGCTCCTCGTCGAGGAAGCTCCGCCGTCCGAGCAGGCGCCGCATGACCTCGGCATGGGTGCGTACGAGGCCGCGCACGGCTGGATCGAACGGCATCGGCATGATGTCCCCCGGTAGCACCGGCTCCACCCCGTGCTCGGCCAGCAGACGCACGAATTCAGGATCCCGGGACACCTGGGAGAGGTTGGTTGCGGTGAGGCTCGCCGCGCCGGACGGAACGTGGTGGCTCGTGCATACGCCGACGAGAACGCCGTCTTGCGTGATGACCCCTGCCCCGGACAGCCCCCGCCAGGGAGATCCGCTTGATTCCTGCGGCGCAGGGCTGCTGAGGGACAGCTCCACCTCGTGGCTCCCCAGGAAGGAGCCCAGAAGGATCGCCCCGGTCAACTGACGGGTTTTCGGCACGTCCTGACGCGACGCATGGTCGGGGAACCCGATCGCGATGAACGGTACCGACTCCACGGTTCGGGGCAGGACGCCCCACCGGGCGGGAGGAATGACAGGCCCGCCCTCCCCGAGAACCAGGAGGGCGAGGTCCACATCGTCGATCCGGTGCCGCAGCACCGCGGTGACCGGAAGCCTCTTAGTCGACCGCCCTGGAAGTCTCACCTCATAGCTGTCACCGGGATGGGTAAAGCCGTGGCCAGCGCAGATGGCCAGCCGTGAGGCGAGCATGAATCCGGAAGCACTGAATCGAGGGATGCCGTCGGATCCGCGGCGCACCACCATGGCCACGCGCTCCAGGGGCTGCTGCGCGGCGATCAGATCAGCCACAGCCGACGCCACTCTCGGAGGACCGACTCATCCACGAGGTCAGTCCTCCAGGACGGCTTCGCGCCCCGAATCCGTCAGGACGGAGCCGCCGTTGGCCGTCTCGGCCGAGAGTTCCAACGACACGGTGTGCGTGGCGGAGACGCCCCCGGTCGCCTTGCCGCCAGCCGACAGCACCCAGAACTTGACCCCGCCCTGGGCCTCTGCCGAGGCTGTCACCGCGACCTGTACGTCCAGCTTCACCGACTGCACTCGAAGCCGGACCGGTTGACCCTCGCCGTCCGCCATCGCCTGCGCCAACTCACCACGCAGTGCCTTGATTGTCTCCGCCAGGCCGATCTCCACCAGTCCCCCTCTTCCGAACCGCTCCCGGCCGCCATCGTGTCCGTAAGACGATGGTGGTGGAGACGGCCTACGTGATCACCAACCATGGTAGTGAACCGCCCCGGGTTCGGAAGAGATCGCAGATGTTGGTTGTGAACTGGGGTTTCGTGGTTGCGAGGTAGTGGCTGTTCTCGCATTCGGCGGGTGCTCGGCATCCCGCACGGTCCTGGCCCAGGCGCGGCCTGGAGTTCGTGGTGAGCGTGATGGGCGGAGGGGGCGATCTTGCAGTCGTGTGCGGTCAGCACGCGGCAGATCGGCTCGACACCGCCGAATCGGTCCCGGTGCTCGTCGATGAACCCTACGAGCGCGTGTGTGGCCGGTCGAGCTCGGCCGCGAAGAATGACGCCGCGGGCCTTCGGGATCTCGTTCGCCCGCTTCGGCTCTGCGTTCTCCTTGTTCGGACGCTTCAGCTCAGCCGACTCCTCGGACGTGACGCCCGGACGTACGCCGGCGTCGACCTGGTCGCGCCGCAGCCACTTCGGAAGCGTCTCGGTCGTGCCGATGCCGAGTTTCGCGGCGACCGCTTTCATCGCGGCCCACTCGGTGTCGAAACCCGGAACGATTCACCGGCGCGGTGAACGCCCGCCGTGTGCCCCGTCTCCCGATCGCCGCACCAGGCGTCACGCGTGAGACCCCCGAAGGGGGCGTGGGGCAGGGGCGGTTGCCCGGTGCCGCGTACAGCCGGCCGACTCGCTCCTCTGCAGGAGCAAACGATTTCTCACGGCTTGTGACGAGGGGGATTCAGGAGGTAGCAATAGGGGCGAACCTCTTACTGAATTCCCGTCAATAGGGGCACCTCGTATATCTCGATTCCATAACGAGATCCCTGGGAAGGTCCGGACCTTTTGGTGTCTGTGCGCGTAACTACCCTCCCTCGTAACGGAGTTGAGGGTTCATCAAATCAAACGGGAAGGTAACGGTCAGATATCTCAACGGCTATTCCCGTTTGCCCGAATTCTCCCCGGCCATGGTCTGGCAGGCTTCCGCGAACCCACTCCTCCGACCAAGGATTTGAGGTGCGCATGACTAGACATCGCAGGAAGCGCGAACATCGGGGCAAGGGCAAGGGGTTGATACTCGTCACCGCCGCCATCGCCTCGGCGGCGGTGATCGCGGGAGGCATGGCCTACGCCGGAATGGGGGATGGCGCTCAGACGGGAACGCGCGCACAGGCTCCCACGCCCGTGCGGACCGGAGCCGCGCCGGGCGCCCTCGCGCCGGCCGCCGCCCCGGCGAAGGACGAGGAGCCGAAGCCCCTCGTCGGCGAGCCCGCCAACGACACCCGCCGCGGCATGGTCTACGACGGCCTCAAGGTGGCCACCAAGGGTGACCGTTGCACGGGCGTCTACCGCACCGACACCGGACTGTGCACCCACGGGCCGGACGCCCCGCCCAAGGGCGTGGACATCAAGGCCGAGGTGGCGCCCGTCGTGGCCGCCAAGGCCGCCGCGGCCGACCCCGCGAAGCCCGCGTCCGGGGACGCGGCCGCCGCGAAGGGCGGCGGACGCCCCCAGGACGCTCCCGCCGTCGACGCCGGAAGTGCCAGGACCTCGGCCGCGGCGGCGCCGCAGCCGGGCGCCTCGTCCGGCGGGCAGGCCGTCGCCGCCGGTCCCGCGGGCCAGACCGTCCAGTGTGACGGCGACGGAAGCGCCGGCAACCGTGTGCAGGTCGTGTACGTGCACGGTCCCGACCGGGACCGCTACGCCGAGTACGTCGCCTCGTTCCGCAGGTGGGCGGCCGACGCCGACCTCATCTACTCGGCGAGCGCCAAGGAAACGGGCGGCGTGCGTCACATCCGCTACGTGACCGCGGCGGACTGCACTCCGACTGTGCTCAACATCGAGCTCCCGGCGTCCGCGCTCTCCGAGTTCAGTGCCACCAACCGGGCCCTCGCGGGCAAGGGCCTCGACCGGCGTGACCGCAAGTACATGATCTTCGCGGACGCCAAGGTCTACTGCGGCATCGGTACCTTCGCCGGCGACGAACGCCCCGGCCAGAACAACCAGAGCAACTTCGGCCCCTCCTACGGGCGCACCGACGCCGGCTGCTGGGGCGGTCACACCGCGGCCCACGAACTCGGCCACAACCTCGGCGCGGTCAACAACAGCGCCCCCAACACCAGTCGCGGCGCGCACTGCACGGACGAGTACGACGTCATGTGCTACTCGGACAGCCCGTACTACCCCAAGATGCGGTACGTGTGCTCCAACACGGCGGCGGAGAACATCCTCGACTGCAATCACGACGACTACTTCCACACCAATCCCAAGGCCGGCAGCTACCTGGCCACGCACTGGAACATCGCCGACAACCAGTTCCTGATGCGTTCCGAGGGCGGCGGCACGACCCCCGACCCGAACCCCAGCCCGACGCCCACCCCGACCCCGACCCCGACGCCGACCCCCACCAAGCAGCCCACCGGCGGACCGACTGTGACGGTCAGCCAGATCCAGTCCACGGCCGCGGTGGTGAGCTGGCCCAAGGTCGAGGGCGCCGCCTGGTACCAGGTCCTTCTGAACGGCAGGCACCTGACCTGGGTCCAGTCGCAGGCGCTGCGCGTCTACAACCTCCGGCCCGGAACCGAGTACAAGGTCGCCGTCTCGGTCCGCGACCGGTCCGGCCGGGACAGCGGAGCCGGACGGACGACCTCCTTCCGTACGGCCGGCGCAGGAGGCGGCACGACCGCTCCCGGCAGCCGCTACACCCTCGGCAACGCGGGCACCGGAATGGCTGCCGAGGTGTGGGGCGGACGTTCCGCCAACGGGACGGTACTCGTCGGGGCGCGGGCCAACGGCTACACCCAGCAGCAGTGGCTGTTCGACGACGCCGGCGGCGGCCTCGTCCGGATCCGTTCGGCGGTCTCCGGGAAGTGCCTGCAGACGGGCGGCGCGCCCGCCGCGGGCATGTGGGTCGCCCAGCAGCCCTGCGGCACCGCCACCGCGCAGAAGTGGAAGCTGTCCCCCCGCAACGGAGCCGTCACGGTGACGGACCCGGGCGGCACCTACGCCCTGACGGTGAGCAACCGCCCCTACTACGGAAGCTGGTTGCTCGACCTCCAGCGCGCGGACGGCCGTGCGACGCAGGCGTGGACGGTCCAGAAGCGCTCCTGACCTCGCGTCGGACCGGGGCCGACGGGCCCCGGTCCCCTGATCCGGCGTCGGTGGACGGCCGCCGCGTGCGACCGTCCACCGACACCCCGGGCTCTCCACGGCAGGTCCGCCACCGCGGCGCGCGTCCCGACAGCGCCCATCGCCGGCGCTTCGTCCTCGCTGAACCTCGTTCCCACCGCATCTCACGCACCAGGAGTACCGACACGATGCCGACACGCCTTGCTCTCCGTGCCTTCACGGGTCTCGGATTCCTCCTCACCCTCTGCGCCGGGACACTGGCCTTCCCGGTCACCGCCCAAGCCCACGGGGACACCGTCAAGGTGGAGGTGACCGGGCAGCGGGACGGTCACATCACGACGAAGATCACCTGGGAGGACGACGGCGACGCCGTCGAGGAGACGGTCGCCGCCACCGTGAACGCGACCAGTCCCGATGGAACCCGCGCCATGGGGCCCTGGCGACTGGTCCGCGACCCCGGTACCCGCACCGGCTGGAGCACCGCCGAAGTCCTCACCCCCGGTACCTGGAAGGTCACCGTCGACGTGGGCTTCCCCTCGCTCGGCCACGGTGAGGGGGAGATCGCCGTCCCGGTCGTCGATCCGCTTCCGCCCGGCGGCACGACGCCGCCGGTCACCGGGCCCGCTCCGACCCCCACCGAGTCCGCACCGGTGCCCTCCGCGCCGGCACCGGCCTCCGCCACACCCTCGTCCGCTTCGCCCGCGCCCTCCTCGAGCGCTGCGGGTGACGGGGCCGACCGTACGGTTTGGTGGTCCGTGATCGGTCTGGCCGGGATCTCGCTCGCCGCCGTCGCGGCCGGCCTGCTCCTGCGGAAGGCCCGCGCCGGCCGGAGCTGAGCGCGGGGGAGCCCGCCGGCGAGGGTACCCGGGGCGAGCGCGGCCCTGTGTGCCCCGGGTGGCAGCTGCGCCGGTCGCGTACCTCCGAGGTCGCACAGGACCGGGGCCCTGGGGCTGAGGCGAGGGGACGGACCCGCGCCGAGGACGGGGTCACGGGCGTGCCGGGCATCGGACGCGACGGGTCCGGTGGTGGCTCGCGCTGCCGGGCACGGCGGCCGTGCTCACACTCATGGCCGTCGGCCGGCCGGCCTGCCCGCCCCGCGCCCGCCCGCCCGGTGGCCCGGGACGTCGGGCCGAAGCCGGACGGCGCGGCGTGATCCGCTCCGCCTCGTCCGAACCCCCTGCCCTTCGTATGCTGAGACGGGCGGGCGGGACGAGAGGCGGAGGCACCGCCTCGTCGCGGTCCGTCCGCGTCATCCCGGAGTGGGTCGACAGCGGACGTCCGGGTCGGCGAGTGCGGGAGGTACAGCCGTGGTGATGCGCCGAATCAAGGCGGCGGCCGTTTCACCGAGCGCCCTGCCGCTCGCGGTCATGCTGGGGGTGGCCGTCGTGGACATGGCCACGGGTGCGGAGTTCAACCTGCTGCCGGTGTACGCCGCGGGCCCCGCGATCGCGGCCGCTCGGGGCTCGGTACCGAACGTCCTGGTCATGGGATGCGTGGCCGCGCTCCTGTGCGTCGTGTTCGCGGCGAAGGCGGAACGGCTGGGCGCCCTGCGGATGCACGTGGCCCTGGTCGCCATCGGCTACGTCACGCTGGCCGCCGTGTACGCGGCCTGGGCCAGGCTGAGGACCGAGCGGCGCCTGGTGGACGTCCAGGAGGTGGCCCAGACTCTGGAGGACGTGCTCTTCGCCCCCGTACCGCCGACGATCGGCCCCGTCCGCCTGGCCGCCTCGTACGTCTCGGCGAGCCGCGCCACCCGTGTCGGAGGCGACCTGTACGACGCGGTGCCCTCCCCGCACGGCGTCCGCCTCGTCATCGCCGACGTCCAGGGCAAGGGGCTCGGCACCGTTCGCTGCGCGGCCGTGGTGCTGGCCGCGTTCCGGGAATCCGCTCCCGAACTCGCCGACCTCGCTGAGGTCGGCCGCCGCATCGACAGCGCGCTGGGGCTCAGGACCGACGGCGAGCGCTTCGTGACCGGTCTCCTCGCCCAGATCACCCCCAGCGGACACCTCGTCGTGTTCAGCCACGGCCATCCGCCTCCGCTGCTGCTCGCCTCCGACGGCAGGACCGAAGACGTCGAACCGGCCGGCCCCGTACCACCGTTCGGACTCACCGCGCTGGCCGGACCAGGCGAGCAGCGGGACAGTGTCACCGGCCTCGCGCTGCGCGCGGGGGACCGCCTCCTCTTCTACACCGACGGCCTGAGCGAGGCCCGGGACGCCGCGGGACGCTTCTATCCGGTGGCCGAGCGAGCGGGACCGCTGCTGCGGGAGACCTGCCCCGAGACGGCTCTGGAACGGCTGCGCGCCGACGTCGCTGCCTTCACCGGGGCGCCGCCCGACGACGACTCCGCGCTGCTGCTGGTGGAGTTCACCCCGCCGTCCCCTCCGACGCCGCCCACCGCTCCGGGAGCGGGACCTGCGCACGGGGCGCCGGAGCCCCCGGCGCGTCCGGTCATTCGCTGACGCGGACCGCGAGGGCCGGGCGGATGGCGGCGGCGCGCCGTGCCGGCCCGGTCGTGGCCAGGAGCGACGCGACGAAGGTGGCCGCGGCCAGGACGCAGATGCTGGTCCACTCGACCGGGAAGCCGCCTTCCAGGCCCTCGAACGCGGCGCTGTTGCTGTACATCAGCCAGGTGGTGAGCACACCCAGCAGGGAACCCAGCACGATTCCCTCGACGGCGATGAAGGCGCTCTCCCACAGGAAGGACCGCCGGACGGTGCGCGCCCGGAAGCCGAGAGCCCGCAGAATGCCCAGGGTGCGGCGGCGTTCGCGTACGGCCCGGACCATGACGACGCCGAGACCGGTGATGCCCACACCGAGACCCAGAGCGAGGAAGCCCTGCATGAGCCGGAAGAAGGCGGTGCTGGAGTCGAACTGACGGCGAAGGTCCGACTCGATGGGGGTGGCGACCAGGCTGGACGCGAGCTGCTCGCCCTGCAGCCGGGTGGCCAGGGCGTCGGGGGAGGTTCCGGGACCGGTCCGCACCAGCGCGGAGGCGTTCCGCGCCTGGGCGCCGAAGAGCTCACGCGTGGCCCGCTCGCTCTGTACGACGGGGTACGTCGTCGAACCGGCGCCGGTGCCCGGGTAGAAGACCAGCCCGTTGCTGAGGACTCCGGCGATGACCTTCCGCTCCTCGCGGCCCGTCCCGGGGTCGGTGAGGGTGAGGGTGTCCCCGGGATCGTAGAAGTCACCGGCCGGGCCGCCGGTGCTGCCGAAGAACGCGTCGAGCACGACGTAGCGCGGGTCGGAGGCGAGAGCCCGCCACACCGCGGCGTCGTCGGCCAGGCCGGGCAGCCGCTCCCGGAAGGTGATGCCGGTGATCGCCCCGTCGGGCACGCCGACGACGGCGGCGTCCAGCGGCCGGGTGGTGCGGTGTCCCGGATCGGTGGCCCGCCCCCTGGCGGTGAGGAGCGGTGTCACGGCCGAGATCCCGGCAGCGGACCGGCCGTCGCGGAGCTCGGTGAGGAGCCGGTCTCCGGCGACCTGCGGGTTGTAGTCCAGGCGCAGGGAGTATCCGGAGGTGGCGTCGGCGACGACCCCGTCGACTCCGGCGCGTAGAACGCCCGAAATCTCCGTCAGCAGCACGAGGACGAAGACGATCAGGGTGTACATCACCAGCGTCGCACCGGTCCTGAACCGTTTGGCCAAGGGGTACGCGACAGCCAGGCGGGCCGCCAGGCCGTTCTCCGTCGGGCGTCGGAGAAGCCTGCGCACCGGGAGGAGCAGCGTCCGCTGGTTGTCACTGACGAGGACCACCGCGGAGAACGCGGCCAGGGCACCCTGGATGACGTACACCGCCATGGAGGGAGTGTCGAAGATCCCCGGGCGGACCACAGGGGCCAGAAGCGTCCAGGCCAGGACGGTTCCCGCGACCAGCGTGGTGACCGCGTGCCGGGAGAGGACGAGCAGCAGCGCCGGAGTGGCGAAGACGAGTGCGAGCGCCGGCAGCAGGTACGTCGCCTCGGGCGAGCTGCCGGCCACGGCCGGGACGGCCACGCACGCGCACAGGACGGCCAGGGCGGTGGAGACGGCGAGCAGGCGGCGGCGCGGCCCCTTCCCGGGCGTGGCCGGCAGATCGCGGATCGCGGCGATGATGTTGAACCGGCTGATGCGCACGCTGGTCGCCAGGATCGCCGCGAGGGCGATGAGCAGGCCCATCGCCAGCCCGTTGAGGACGCTCGTGGGCGTGACGTCGAACACGACGCGGATGCTGCTGCCACCGACCGACCATCCTCGGAAGATCTCCGCCGCCACCACCGCGACGCCCCAGCCGACCGCGACGCCGATGGCCGCGCCGGGCAGCGCGGACGAGACCGCGTAGACGGCTCCCTCGAGGGTGAAGGACCCGACGAGCCGCGAACGCTTCATGCCCACGGCCCGTGCCATGCCCATCTGGGACTTCCGCTCCTCGCCGAGCATGACGAAGATGTTCACCAGCAGCAGGGCGCCCGCGATGATGCTGAAGCTGCCGATCATGAGGAAGAGGGCCCCGAGGGAGTCCCCGGCCTGCTTCGCGTCCCGCAGGACCGTGTGCTTCGGCGTCTCGACCGTCGTCCCGTCGGCGAGCGGCCCCAGGGCTTGCCGGATGCCGGCCGTCACCCGCTCCGTCAGGGCGTCGCCGCCCTCGACACCGCCGCGATTGGACACGAAGGTGACCGCGTACGGTTCCGCCCCCGCGGTCCGGGCCGCGGAGTCGAGGTCTCCGGGCGGCAGGAACACGTTACGGCTCGACCTGCCGCCCAGACCCACGCCGGCGAGGCCCTGTTCGGGCACCACCCGCTCGATCCGGTAGCTGCGCGGCGCTCCGAACAGGTACAGCGTGACCGGATCCCCCGCTCCCACACGCAAGGACCGGGCCAGCGGTTCGTTGATCACCGCCGCGCCGGGCGGGGGGACCGGACCGCCGAGCCCGGAGTCTCCCCCCGCCGCACCGAAGCGCGACGCCTCGTCGAAGTCCATCTGCCAGGCCAGCACGCGCGGTTCGGCGACCGTGCGGCCGTCGGCCTCGCTGACGGCCGATGCCTGGGTGGTCCGGGCGCTGAGTACACCGTCGACGTCGGGGCCGTCCGCCAGGGAGGCGAGCCGTTCGGCGACCGCGCTCCCGGCCGGTCCGGGCGGCGCGACCACGCGCTCGTCCACCGGCCCCAGGGTCCGGTACGCCTCCTGCCGCACGGAGAAGTTCAGGGTGTCGCCGACGACCAGGGCCCCGATGACGATGGCCGTGCCGAGCATCGATCCGCCGATCACCAGCGCCGCCTCGGTGCGCCGGCGGGCGACCTGCCGGAAGGCCGGCCTCCGTGACACCGGCTGCCGGACGGCGACCAGCACCAGGGCCGCGAGCGCGAGCCCGAGAACAGTGAGCAGGGGGAGAAGGAGGCCCGGGTACATGGTCAGCCCGAGGGGACGTCGCGGGTCGCGGGCGGGGCGGGAACGGACCGGCGGACGTCGCCGACCAGGTGCCCGTCACGCATCCGGATCAGCCGGGGGACACGCGCGCCGATGGCACCGTCGTGGGTGACCAGGACGATCGTCTGGCCCTCGTCCCGGTTGAGTTCGCACAGCAGGTCCATGACCTGCTCGGCCATCGTGCTGTCCAGATTGCCGGTCGGTTCGTCCGCCCACACGACGGCCGGGCGCGCGGCGAGCGCACGGGCGATGGTCACCCGCTGCTGCTCACCCCCGGACAACTCGTTCGGCCGGTGCTCCACCCGGTGGCCGAGCTCCACCCGGTCGAGCATGTCCAGCGCCCTGCGCCGGGCCTCACGCGGACGGGTGCCCACGAGCAGCAGGGGAAGTTCGACGTTCTCCACCGCCGAGAAGACGGGTATGAGATTGAACGCCTGGAAGACGAAACCCATGGTGTGGGCCCGGTGTTCCGTGCGAGCCGCGTCCGACATCGCGAACAGGTCGTGGCCGCCGACCTCCACCCGGCCGCCGTCGATGTCGTCGAGCCCGGACAGACAGTTCAGCAACGTGGTCTTCCCCGAACCCGAAGGACCCATGACCCCCACCATCTCGCCGTGACGCACGAGGAGGTCCAGATCGACCAGGGCGGCGACTTCCACGGACCCCGTGCGGTAGGTCTTGCGTACCCCGGTGGCGACGAGGATCGGCCGATCGGTGTTCATGTGTTCCATACCAACCTCCCTACGGCCCCCGGCGCTACGGCCACCCGGTCCCGAGGAAGGGACCGAAGGACCCCATGGCCGGGCCGCCGCCGCCCGGCCCCGAGGGACGTTCACGGCCGCGTTCGGGCGGTCCGCCGCCGCCCCGGTCAGAGGCCACGCGACAGGCTCTCAGCTCAGTCGTGGGGTACCAGGGCCACGGGCACCGGGCTGTGGTGCAGGACGGCGTGGGCCACGCTGCCGAGGCGAGCACCCAGCGCCGAGCGGCGACTCCGCCGGCCCACCACCACGAGCGCGGCGTCGTCGGCGGCCTCGACCAGTGCGAGGCCGGCCGAACCCGCCACCACCCGGGCGGCGGTATCGAGTTCGGGGTACTTCGCCCGCCAGGGTTCCAGCTGCTCGTCGAGCCAGCGCCGGACCTCCGGAGCCGCGGCCGCCCGGACGTCGGGCACCATCGCCGGCCCCAGACCCGCGTAGAGGGGGAGTTGCTGCGCGTACACGACCTGGACCCGGGCACCGCGCCGTGCGGCCTCTTCGAAGGAGAATCCCAGTACGGCGTCCATGGGCTGCCGCACGTCCGTGCCGACCACGACGGTGCCCCGCGAGGCGGTGACCCGGCCGACGGCCCGGACCAGTACGACGGGCCGTTCGACCGAGCCGGCGACCGCCAGGCCCACCGAGCCGAGCAGGTAGCCGGCCACGCTTCCGAGTGCCCGCGAGCCGAGGACGAGCAGTTCGCTCTCCTCGGCGACGGCGACGAGTTCCGGCACGGGGCCCGCCGGCAGCAGGCGCGTGGTCACGGACAACGCGGGATGACGTGCACGCAGTGCGGCGGCGGTGCGCACCAGCATCTCCTCGGCCCAGTCCTCCTCGGACTCCCGGGTCACCAGCGACAGAAGGGCCTCCGGTACCGGTTCCTTCGCGTACACGAGGTGCAGTGCGGTCTCCCGCAGCCGCGCCTCTTCCGCCGCCCACTCCGCCGCGGCTCTCGCCTGCTCCGTGCCGTCCAGGCCGACCACGATGCTCCGCGCCATGATCGTGCACCTCCTCGTTCGGTGTCGTCGCCGTCGTACGTGAGCCGGGTGCCGTCCACCGGGACCCGGCCGCCGAGAGCCGCGCGCAGTCGCCGGACCACCGGCCCCGCGTCCCGGGGAACCGCGCCCCGGAAGGACGGCCCGCCGGATACCGCCCGCCCGGGGAACGGTGCGGTACGGCGTACCGCACCGTTCCCGCCCTCCATGGTCTCCCCGCGGAATCCCCTCGTCATCCCGCGGCCCCCGGCCCGCGCCGGCCGCCGGGACGGCGTGGTGGGCGCGAGTGATCATCCGCCCGCCCCGCGCGGACACGGCCGCCGGTACGGGAGGGGGCCCGCCCGTGCGCCGGCACCACGCCGTCCCGTGGTGCTCCATGACGGTCCTCCTCCACGGGACGCGACGCCCGACGGCTCCCGCCGTCCTGTGCCACCTTCCTGCGAAGCGCCGGCCCCGGGCAGTGCCGAACGGTCCCCTTCGGGGACAGTTGGCCCCTGTCGGGACCGGCCGGCCGGGGGCACCGTGGAGACGTGAGAACGGCGACCGCGGCAGGGCCGCGGCCGGACCCCCGGGCCGGGAGGCGAGGACCATGACGGCGACCGGAGCACGACAGCACGGTCAGGAGCGTCCCCGCGCCGGGCTGTGGGCCCGTCTCGGCGACCGGTTGATCGTGGGGGGCGCCACGGTCGGCGACGTGGGGCGGGACGGTGAGATCGTCGGACTGCACCATGCCGACGGCACACCGCCCTACGACGTCCGATGGTCCGACACGGGGCGGGTGACACTGGTGTTCCCCGGCCCCGACGCGAGGGTCCGGCATCTCCCGCCCCTCGGCCCGACCGACCCACCACCCGCGGAGCCCGCTCCCCGGCCGTGACCTCCCCGCCGACGCGCGCGGTCGGCCCCCACCGACCGTGACGGCCCGGCGACGGACCGGGAAGGGCGCGAGGTGCTCAGGCCGACGGGACCACGGCGACCGGCGCGGGGCTGTGGTGGAGGACCGCGTGGGCGACATGGCCCGGACGCGGACCGAGCCGGAGCCGGCGGCTGCGGCGCCCGACGACGACGAGCCGGGCGGTCTGCGACGCCTCGACCAGCTGGTAGGCAGCCGGGCCCACCACCACCTCGGCCGCCACCTTCACCTCCCCGTACCGCTTCCGCCACGGTTCCAGCAGCTCGTCCAGTACCCCGAGGAGACGACCGCGCAGTTCCTCGCCGATCTCCGGGTCCACGACGGCCGCGTAGCCGTACGGGGCGGGAAGCGTCCGGCTGTGGACACATCTCAGCGGCATGCCGGTCCGGGCGGCCTCGTCGAACGAGAACGCCAGCAGGGCCTCGCAGGGCTGGTCGATGTCGACGCCCGCCACGATCCCGTCCTCGGACACCACGTGGCCGTCGTCGGCGCGTACCAGGACGACCGGCCGTCGCGCCGAGCCGACGACGGACAGCGAGACCGAACCGACGACGAAACCCCACACGCCTCCCAGCCCGCGCGAGCCGAGGACCGTCAGATCCGCCTCGTCCGCCGCCGCCGTGAGCTCCTCCGCCACCCGGCCGCGCGCACGTTCCGTGACCACCTCCAGGCCGGGATGGTCACGCCGGGCGCGGTCCGCCGCCACCCGCAGCAGACGCCCCGCCCGCTCGTCCACGGCACGGCCGTACGGCGCGGGCACCTCCGGAGTACTCGGCCACTCCGCCACGTGCACCAGCCTCAGCGGCATCCTCCGGGACGCCGCCTCCGCCGCCGCCCACCCCGCCGCGGCGAGGCACTCCCTCGAACCGTCCATGCCGACCATGACCGCGGCTGTCATGACACGCCTCCTCCGTCGAGTCGCCGGGCCCCGTCCCGGGTCCGTGCCGGACGGGACGTGCCTGTCACCAGGCTGGAGGTCCCGCGCCTTCCGGCGGCAGGGCCGGGCAGGCCGTGATCGGGACCGATCGGCCCCTCCCGGACGGCCCGCCGCGGTGGCAGCGTGGAGGTGTCGCCCCTCGGGCGTGCCGCCCGGGGACCCGGGCGTACTCCGGAGGAGGAGCCATGAACAGCGAGACCCCCGCCCGGCCGGAGCTCGGCCATGTCGTCGTGGGCGTCGACGGTTCGCCCTCCGGGCGGGCGGCCGTCCTGTGGGCCGCCGCCGAGGCGGACCGCCGGGGGCGTCCCCTGCGTCTCGTGCACGCCTCCGACACCGACCGTCGCGCCCTCTACGCCAACGCCGAGACGCTCCAGGCGGTGCGCGAGGCGGGCCGCGACCTGCTGGCCGAAGCCACGCGCGAGGTCGGGGACCGCTTCCCGGACCTCGCCGTCACCAGGGAACTGAGCCGTCAGGAGCCGGTCGCCGCTCTCCGGGCGGCGGCCGGCCACCGGGGAACGATCGTCGTCGGCAACCGGGGGCTCGGCGGATTCTCCAGCCTGATGCTCGGCTCCGTCGGCTTGGGCGTGGCCGCCCGCGCCGACGTGCCGGTGATCGTCGTACGCGGTGAGGGGCGGCGCCCCGACACGGGCTCGGTGACCGCGGCCGTGCACGACGCCGCGGATCTGAGGTGGCTGCTCCACGCGGCGGCCGAGGCCGACGCCCGCAAGGCGGCGCTGCGCCTGGTGAGCGTCTGGAACGTGCTCACCCACATCGGGAGCGTCGCCACCATGCTGGACGACCTCGACGGGATCGCCCGCCAGCGCGTTCAGGAGGTGAAGGAACTCGCCGACCGTGTCCGCGCGCTCTACCCCCGGCTCATCGTCGGGCACCACGTGGAGACGGGCACGAGCACACCCGGAATCCTGATCCAGGCCAGCAGCCACACCGACCTCGTCGTGATGGGCCGCGACCGTCGCGCGCTGGGCGTGGGACCGTCGCTGGGCCGTGTCGCACACACACTGATCCACCACGCCCACTGCCCGGTCGAGATCGTCCCGCCCTCCGCACCGGAGCCGGACGAGGGGATGTGAACGGTGCCCGTGCGGGGCAGCGGCGTGACCGGACCGACGCGAGTCCCACACCGCCTCGACGCACGCGCCCCCGCCGACGCACGCGCCTCGGTCAGCCGCGGCGTCCGCCAGGCCCGGTGCGGCGCCTCATCACCCGTCACCTCGCCCGTCGCTCTCCGGTGACCGCGCCTCCAGCCTGTGCCGCACGACCGCCGTCAGGGCCGTCAGCCGCGTCGACACGGCCGGCAGCGGCGCCACGGGAGCCTCGATACGCCGCGCCTCCTCCGGCAGTTCCGCGACGTCCGCCTCGAAGCGGGCGCGGGCGGCGCCCAGGGTGTCGGGCGGCCCGGTGCGGAGCCCGCCACGCATCACGGTCCGCAGAAGCGGCTCCGTGCCCGCGGGCGGCTCCTCGTTCGCCAGGCCGATGACGTCTCGCAGCCCGGGACCGCGGAAGACCTGCTTCGGCGCGGGAGCCGTCACCTTCGCCGATGAGAGCTTCATGACGGGCCGGCCGTCGTACTCGACCATCTTGTACGCCGCGTCCAGGAAGGGGGCGTCCGCGGACGTGCCGACCTTCGTCCCCACGGCGTACGCGTCGATCGGCGCCCCCTGGCGCACCAGCCGGTCCACGCGGTACTCGTCCAGTCCGCCACTCGCGACGATCCGCACCTCCCCGAGCCCCGCCGCGTCCAGGGCGGCACGTGCCCGGCGGGCCAGGGCGCCCAGGTCGCCGCTGTCCAGACGGATCCCGCATCCGGGACCGAGCCCGAGGTCCGCGAGGACGCGCGCGGCGGTCGCCACGCCCCGATCGGTGTCGTAGGTGTCGACGAGGAAGGTCACCGGCCCCGGGTGGGCGCGGGCGAAGGCCCGGAACGCCGCCTCCTCGGAGCCGAAGGTCTCGACGTACGAGTGGGCCATCGTGCCCGCCGCGGGGATGCCGTAGCGGCGCGCGGCGGCGACGTTGCTGGTCCCGGCGAAGCCGACCAGGCCGCACACCCGAGCCGCTTGCGTGCCCGCCTCCGCGCCGTGGGCGCGGCGGAGCGAGAAGTCCACCAGGGGGCGGCCCGCGCCGGCGAGCACGCACCGGGCCGCCTTGGACGCGATCGTCGTCTGATGGCAGAGGAGGGAGAGCAGGAAGCTTTCCACCAGCTGCGCCTGCGGCAGCGGGGCGGTGACCTCCAGGAGAGGCTCCCCGGCGAGGACGAGCCGACCTTCGGGCACGGCCCGGACCTGCCCGTCGAAGGACAGCCCGTGCAGCGGTTCGAGCTCCTCGACGGGCCTGCGCAGCACCTCCGCGAAGTCCGCGATGTCCGAGCGCCCCACGCGGAAGCGGGAGAGGTAGTCGAGCGCGGGCTCGAGCCCGGCGGCCACGAGGAAGCCGCGCCCCGGGGGCAGCTCGCGTGCGAACAGGCTGAAGGTGGCCGGCGCGCGCAGGTCTTCCCGCAGGTACGAGAGAGCCATGGTGACCTCGTACAGGTCGGTGGTCGTCACCTGGGACACGCTTCGATCATGCGTGACGGCCGCGCGACGCGCATCGGGACGGCCGGACGCGGCGAGGCCCGAACGGTCCGCCGTCCGGTCCGCACGGACTCGTCGCCGGGGCCCGGGGCCCGCTCGGTCACGTGGAATCCCGGTGGACGGCCGCCCGCGAGCGGCCTCGGCCCGCGCGAGGTCAGGCGCCTACGGTGGAACCGTCATCGACGGCGCACCCGGAAGGAGGGACGCCCGCGTGTCCGTGTCCGTATCCGACCTCGCAGACTCCCGCGCCGCCACCGACGCCCTGCTCCGGACGCTCTCGGCGGGCCGCGGGCGGCCCCGTGCCGTCGCCGGCTTCCTGCGGCTGGCCGCGGGGCGGTCCCTGGCGCAGGCGACATTCCGGCCGCGGGCCGTCGGACAGCTCACCGCCCTGCACTCGGTCCTGCTCGCCGCGGCCCCCGACCGCGCCGGCGTGACCTGGGTGACGGCGAGCTGGACCCTCGGCGTCCTCCATCTGGGCCTTCTGGAGCGACGCGACCGCCTGGCGCTCGCGGACGTGTTCACCCTGCTGCGCGGCAACCTTCCCGCGCTGG
Source organism: Streptomyces sp. NBC_01216 (assembly GCF_035994945.1). Lineage (NCBI taxonomy): Bacteria > Bacillati > Actinomycetota > Actinomycetes > Kitasatosporales > Streptomycetaceae > Streptomyces > Streptomyces sp. NBC_01216. The sequence continues at coordinate 673,159 of NZ_CP108677.1, read as the reverse complement.
CCGCCGGAGCCGGCCGCTGGTCGGGGCTGCTGGCGGTCGCCCTGGACTTCGCCGACGGCCGCACGGCCCGCCGGCGCGGCACCGTGAGCCCGTTCGGCGAGCACGCGGACAGCATCGCCGACGCCGCCTTCTGGACCTGGCTCGCGCTGCGGCACGAACCCGGCCGGACGGTGCGGCTCGCGGCTGTCGGCGCGTGGCTCCTTCCGGTCGCCGCCGTGACCGCCGACGCCGTCCGCGCGGGCCGGATGCCCGAGCGGCCCCGGCCCGTACTGCTGCGCCCCGCCGCTGCCCTGCAGCTGCTCCTCGCCGTGCGGCACCTCCGCCGCCGTTCCCCGGCGGCTCCGGCGGGGTGATCCCGCACCGCCCCGCGGCGCGGTGCGGGAGAGGGGCTCCGGCGCCGAGTGCCGGTACCGGTGCCGGGGCCGTCGCGAGTCTTCCTCGGCCCCGTCGCCGCCCTGTCCACCACACGGGGGCCTTCCCGAGCGACGTGTCGGTTCGCACCTCACACCGAATGCTTCAAAAGCATCATTCGCGATGTTCCTCACGAATCGGAGCTTCATCGGTGATACTCGGAGGTAGCGGCTGTCCGATCCACGCGGAACCGGGCGTCGACCGGTCACCCTTGCGGCACACGCGGGAGGAGGGGCCATGGACCTATGGCTGATCTGGCTCATCATCGCGGGAGTGCTGGCCGTGGCCGAGATCTTCACTCTCACGGCCGCACTGGGCCTGCTGGGAGGGGCCGCGCTGATCACGGCGGGGTTCGCGGCGCTCGGGCTTCCGCTGCCCCTGCAACTCCTCGTGTTCACGATCGTCGCCGCCGCCACCCTGCTGTTCGTCCGTCCCCTCGTCCTGCGCACCGTGACCCGGCCGCAGCGGGAGCGTTTCGGCGTGGACGCCCTGATCGGCAGGAGCGCCTACGTCGTCTCGGAGGTCACGGGAGTGGGTGGCAGGGTCCGCATCGGCGGCGAGGAGTGGACGGCCCGCGCCTATGACGAGGCACTGGTGATCCCTCCCGGCACGACCGTCGACGTGGTGGAGATCAGCGGCGCCACCGCACTCGTCTACCCCCAGGGATGAACCATGGAAGTCTCTGCGCTCCTCGTCGCGGGGCTGATCGTCGCGCTCTTCGCGGTCTTCACCGTGCTCCGGGCGGTGCGCATCGTGCCGCAGGCCCGCGCGCGCAACGTCGAGCGGCTCGGCCGATACCACCGCACCCTGAACCCCGGACTGAACGTCGTCATCCCCTACATCGACCGTGTCCATCCCGTGATCGACCTGCGCGAACAGGTCGTCTCGTTCAAACCCCAGCCCGTGATCACCGAGGACAACCTGGTCGTGGAGATCGACACGGTCCTGTACTTCCAGGTCACCGACCCGCGCGCGGCGGCCTACGAGATCGCGAACTTCCTCCAGGCGGTCGAACAGCTCACCGTCACCACCCTGCGCAACGTGGTCGGCTCCATGGACCTGGAGAAGGCGCTGACCTCCCGTGACACCATCAACAACCAGTTGCGCGGCGTGCTGGACGAGGCCACCGGCAAATGGGGGCTGAGGGTCAACCGGGTGGAGATCAAGGCGATCGACCCGCCGCAGTCCATCAAGGACGCGATGGAGAAGCAGATGCGGGCCGAGCGCGACAAGCGGGCGGCGATCCTCGGCGCCGAAGGGCAGCGCCAGTCCCAGATCCTCACGGCCGAAGGCGACAAGCAGGCAGCGGTCCTGCGTGCGGAGGGCAACCGCACGGCCGAGATCCTCAAGGCCGAAGGCCAGTCACGGGCCATCGACGAGGTGTTCCAGGCCGTGCACCGCAACGACCCTGACCCCAAGGTGCTCGCTTACCAGTACCTGCAGACCCTGCCGCAGCTCGCCAAGGGTCCGGGCAGCACGTTCTGGGTGATCCCCAGCGAGGTCACCTCCGCCCTGGAAGGAGTGTCCCGCGCGTTCAGCGAGGTGCTCCCCCAGTCACCGGCGACCCGAGAGAAGACCTCGGACGACCGGGCCGCCCAGGCCGCGGACGACGCGGCCCAGGCAGCCGAGGCCGCCGCCGAGGCGCTCGCCGACGCGGCCGAGGCCGACGGAGCCTCCGGCGCCTTCCCGGTCGATCCACTCACCGGCGGGGGCTGACGCCCGCAAGCACCGCCGTGGGCCGACCGGTACCGGACCCTTCGGTGCCGGACCGGTCAGGAATCGAGAAGCGGTGACCGGCAAGCGCCTCTAACGTGACGGTCATGGACATCACCATTCACACCACGGCCCTTCCGCACGTCGACCCGGACGCCTCCCTCGCGTTCTACCGAGACGTCCTCGGCTTCGAGGTCCGCACCGACGTCGGACAGGGCGCCATGCGCTGGATCACGGTCGGCCCCGTCGACCAGCCCGGCACGTCCATCCTCCTGGCGCCGCCGGCCGCCGACCCCGGAGTCACCGAGGACGAGCGACGCACCATCGCCGAGATGATGGCCAAGGGCACCTACGGCTGGATCCTGCTGGCCACCCGGGACCTCGACGGCACCTTCGAGAAGGTGCAGGCCGGCGACGCCGAAGTCGTCCAGGAGCCGACCGAGCAGCCGTACGGGGTCCGCGACTGCGCCTTCCGCGACCCGGCCGGCAACCTCATCCGCATCCAGGAACTCCGCTGATCCGTCCCGGACGGGCCGACCGCCCGGGTGTCCGCGCGACGCACGGCCACCCGGCGCGGGAAGGCGGCACGCCGCTGTCCCGGCCCGCCCGCACCCGCGTCTCCTACGACACCGAGGAAAGGGTTCCCGCATGTGTCAGCCCGCATGGGGCCGAGCGCTGACGACCGCGCGACGGCTGAGCGACCTCGCTCGTCTGCGCCGCGTCCGCGACCGGATCGACCGGGAGTACGCGCGACCACTGGACGTCGAGGCGCTCGCTCACGAGGCGAACATGCCGGCCGGTCGACTCGGCCGCGAGTTCCGGCTCGCCTACGGCAAGGCGCCCTACGCCTATCTGACCGCACGGCGCGTCGAGCACGCGACCGCGCTGCTGCGACGCCGAGACCTCACTGTCACCGAGGCCGAGGCCGCGCTCACGGTCGGGTTCCCGTCCCCCGGCATCTTCCGCACCCGCGTCACCGAACTGACCGGCACGGCGCCCGCCGCCACACACCGGCGTCGCCGGAAGACCTCCCCGAGCGGCCCCACGACGTACTCCACGCCTCGCGCCCTCCTGAGCCACGGCCGGCCCCCGGCCTCGCACCACCCTGACCACCGACCCGCGGAGAGGAACCCGTCATGAACAACACGCAGTCGTCCGCCCGGAGGTCCGCCGCCGACGCGACGTACGACGGATTCACGGACGAGGAACGCGGCGCCATGAAGGAGCGCGCCCAGGAGCTGAAGAAGGCCGCCCGTCGCGGCCCTCGCGGAGCGAAGGCGGACACCGAAGGCGATGTGCTCGCGAAGATCGCCGAAATGCCGGAAGCGGACCGGGTCCTGGCCGAACGGGTGCACACCCTCGTCAAGGCCGCCGCGCCCGGCCTGAAGCCGAAGCTCTGGTACGGAATGCCCGCGTACGCCGACAACGGCAAGGTCGTCTGCTTCTTCCAGAGCGCGCAGAAGTTCAGCTCGCGCTACGCCACCCTCGGCTTCAGCGATCGGGCGGCCCTGGACGAGGGCACCATGTGGCCGACCAGCTACGCCCTCACGGACATCACCCCTGCCGACGAGGAGGTCATCAGCACGCTCCTCAGGAAGGCGGCCGGCGGAGAGCCCGCCGGGTGACCTCCGGACGATCGAAGGCCCGACCGGCAGGCACGGAGGCGGCGTCGCTCCCGCGGAGGACGGCGCCGCCCGCCGGTCCCGTGGCGCGAGGAGCGCGGCGGCCCGGTCGCCCCGACGCCACCGGTCCCGTGCCCCCGCACACACGGGTACGACAAGACCGAGACGTCCGGGAGGGGCGGCCCACGGAGGCGGCTCACCGCGGCGGCGCGCTCCGGGGCCGGGCCAGCGACCTGAGACGGTGGCGCCGCGCCCGCTGGTCACGAGCGTGCCGGTCCAGCTCCTCCATGAGCCGCCGCCCGCGATGGTCCGGGTCGAGCTCGTCCAGGACCCGGTCGATCTCCGCCAGCATCGCCCCGTACAGATGCCACAGTTCAGGGTCCTCGCGCGCCTGGTCCCACAGGAGCCGCGCCGCACGCTCTCGGGCCGCGCCGGCCGCCTCGAGTTCCGCCGCGAGCCGTGCCTCCGCCGTGGCGGAACCGCCGCTGGACAGCGAGGTGACGAGCACGGCGAAGCTCACCAGGGTGCCCGCGAGGTACTGCACCGTCTCCTCCAGGGCGAGGCCCGTCTCGCGCGGGAACAGCACCTGGCCCTGGCGTCGCTTGGCGAGGTCGGCCAGCGTCCGGGTGAGGACACGCACCACCACGGCACAGATCTCCAGGGTGTCGAGCCCCGTGCGCAGCACGATCCGGTGCAGGAAGCCCTCCTTGACCCGGGGGTTGAGGCGCAGGCTGTCCTCCGCCTGGCGCAGCGCGGCGTCGACGTCCGCGATGTCGTTGTCGAGCCGCCGCGCCTCGTGGAGCCGCGCCGCCGCCCGCTCGACGGGTGCGGGCGCCGTCAGTTCCTCGCCGACGTCGAGCAGCAGCAGCCGCATCCGCCGGGCCAGGTCGGCGATCGACTCCCCGGCCGTGTCCACCCACACGGGCGGCACCAGGACGACGTTGAAGAGCAGGCCGACGACGGCGCCGATGAGCGTCTCCAGGACCCGGTCCCAGGCGGTGTTCGCGACCTGTGTCACGCCGAGGACGAGCATCGCGCTGATCGCGACCTCGGGCACGAACTCCTCGACCCTGACGAACCGTCCCACCACCAGCGAGGCGAGGATGACCAGGGCGAGGCTCCACCACGTCAGACCGACGAGGACGCTGAACGCGATGGCGATCACGACACCGACGACGACGGCGTTCACCCGGCGCAGACTCGTGGTCAGCGTGGCGTACAACGTCACCTGGACGACCAGCAGGGCGGTGAGCGGCGCGGTCAGCGGCGCGGGCTCGCTGCTGAGGCCGAGCGCGACCACGTACGAGATGGTCGCCGCGGCCGTGGACCGCAAGGTCTGGACGACCACGGGATCACGCCGCCACCGCCGGAGGGCGGCCGACGCCTCCCGCAGCCCCTCGGCTACGGAGTCCACGCCCGCTCCCGGCGCGGCCGGGTCGGCACGGGGCACGAGACTGAGCGGGTCGGCATGCGCCTCCTCGGGGCACGGGTCCGGGACGACGCATCCTTTTCCCGCTCCGCCGCGGCCGAATCAGTGGAGCCGGGACACCGCCCGGACGCGCGCGTCCCCGAGCCCCCGCGGAACGACGCCCGGACCCGTCCCGCGGCATCGCGGCGAAGGGGAGACCCCCGGGACTGCGGGACGCCCCGGCCCGTGGCCGTGGTGTGACGGAACCGTTCCGCGAGGCCATTAGGCTCGGCCCACGATGACGAACACTCCCGGGACCGGCCGCCCCCAGCCGGTGGAGCCCAAGGCCGACAAGGCGAGCGTGCGGCGGCACAACCTCAGCCTCGTGCTGCGGACCGTCCACGCCGCCGGCGAGACGACCCGGGCGGCGGTCGCGGCCCGCGTCGGGCTGACCCGGGCAGCCGTCTCCTCGCTGGTCGAGCAGCTGATGGAGAGCGGCTTCCTGGTCGAGTCGGGCAAGACCTTCAGCGGCCAGGCGGGACGACCCGGCACCGTACTGAAGCCCGCCGGCACAGGTCCCGCCGGGCTGGGAGCCGAGATCAACGTGGACTACGTGTCGGTCTGTGTCGTCGACCTCACCGGTGCCGACCGGGTCCGGCTGACCGAACCCCTCGACAACCGCGCGGCCGGCCCCGCCCGCGTCCTGGAACGGGCCGCGTCCCTGGCCGCGCGCGCCCTGGAGGAGGCGGCGCGCGACGCGTTGCACCCGGCCGGCGTGCGCCTGGCCCTGCCCGGTCTCGTCTCCGGGGGAACCGTCCGCCAGGCACCCAACCTCGGCTGGAACCAGGTGGCCGCGGACCGGCTGTTCGCCGCCGCGCTGACGGCGCTGCGGCCGGGTCCGGAGCTGCCGGTGGCCTCGGACAACGAGGCGAACGCGGCGGCCCTCGCGGAACTGTGGTTCGGCACCGCGGGGGAGACCCGGACCTTCCTCCACCTCACCGGTGAGATCGGGGTGGGAGGAGCGATCGTCGTCGACGGGGAACTCCTGCGCGGCGCGCACGGCTTCGCCGGGGAGATCGGCCACATGGTCGTCGCGACGGAGGGCCGCCGCTGCCGCTGCGGCTCGTACGGCTGCCTCGAACAGTACGCCGGACAGGCAGCGCTGCTGCGCGCGGCGGGCCTCGCCCCGGCCGCCGGGGAGCCGGCGGAGCCGGGGAACGAGCCCTACGGTCAGTGGGCTTCGGGGGCGAGGCCGGCCGGAGCCGCCCCCGCGGGGGTCGCCGAGCTCGCCCGCCGCGTCCAGGCCGGCGAAACGCGCGCGGTGGCCGCCGTCGAGGAGGCCGGACGCATGCTCGGACTCGCCCTGTCCGGCGCCGTGAACCTGCTCGACCCGGAGACGGTGGTCCTCGGCGGCATCTATCCACGCCTGATGTCGCGGCTCGCCCCGGCCGTCGAGGCGGAACTCGAACGCCGCGTGGTCTCCGGCCTGTGGAGCCGCGGCACCGGCCGCCTGCGTGCCGCCTCCGAATCGGCCGACGCGGCCCGGGGCGCGGCGGCCGTCGTCCTCCGCCAGGTCCTCGCGGACCCCCTGTCGTACGCGCCCTGACGATCCGCCCGGCCACGGCGCGTCCGACTCTCATCCCGCTCTCACCCGGGCCTTACCCGGCCGTCACCCCGGGTGCCTACGTTCGCGCCATGTTCTTCACCTATCTCCGGCGCGAGCTGCGCCGTCGCAGAAAGGCGGCGCTCGTCGTCGCCTCCGGGCTCGCCCTCGGCATCGCGCTGGTCATCGTCGTCAACTCGGTGGCCTCCGGCATGAAGCAGGCACAGACCCAGGTCCTGGAGTCCCTGTACGGCCTGGGCACCGACCTCACCGTCACCAAGGCGCGGGAGGAGCCCAAGGAAGGGGAACGGCCGACGCGGCCCCGGTTCGAGTTCCAGGGCAAGGGCGACGGTGAGGAACAGAGCAGCGACCGCCTGATGGTCCAGGGCTTCCAGACCCTCGCCGCCTCCACCGTGGCCACCGTGGCCGAGCAGGACGGCGTGGCCGAGGCCGTCGGCGGGCTCAGCCTCACCAACCTGAAGATCAACGGCGAGTTCAAACGGGGCGAGATCCAGCGTGGCGGCAGTGCCCAGCCCGGAGGCCCGGGCGGCGGCTCCGGGCGGAGCGACAGCGTCACCGGCGGCGGGGCCGCCTTCGACGTCGACTCCTTCTCGATCTACGGCACCGACGTCACCGTCCCCGACCTCGGCCCCCTCACCAGCTCCACCGTCTCGACCGGCCGCACCTTCACGACCACCGAGACCGACGCGAAGGTCGCCGTCGTCGACAGTGCCTACGCCCAGCAGGAGGGTCTCGAGGTCGGCGAGGACCTCACCGTCAAGGGTGTGGCGTTCAAGATCATCGGCATCGCCACCGCCGACAGCGGTGATGCCGCCGCGCAGGTCTATCTGCCCCTGAAGCAGGCCCAGACCCTGTCCGGCTCGGAGGACAAGGTCACCACCGTCTATGTGAAGGCGACCGACTCCACCCGCATCGACAGCGTCAAGACCGCCATCCAGAAGAACGTCGCCGGTACCACGGTCACCACCTCCGCCGATCTCGCCGCCACCGTCTCCGGCTCCCTCGACACGGCCTCCGATCTGGCGACCAACGTGGGCAAGTGGCTCTCCTACGCCGTACTCGTCGCCGCCGTCCTGGTCGCCGGCCTGCTCACCTCCTCGGCCGTCAGCCGCCGGGTCCGCGAGTTCGGCACGCTCAAGGCGCTCGGCTGGAAGAGCGGCCGGGTGACCCGGCAGGTGATGGGTGAGGCACTCGTCAACGGTCTCATCGGCGGCGCCCTCGGGATCGGGGTCGGCCTCGCAGGCGCCTACCTCGTCACCGCCATCAGCCCTACCCTCACCGCCGAACTCGGCTCCGGCGCCCTCGCGACCGGGCCCGGTGGCGGCCGCGGACTCGCCGGCCGCATGGCCGCCGCGGGCGGCGGAAACACCCTCGACATCGCCCTCACCGCGCCCGTCAGCGTCGCGACCGTCGGGCTGGCCGTCCTCCTCGCCCTCGGCGGCGGCCTGGTCGCGGGCGGCTTCGGTGCCTGGCGCGCCTCCCGGCTGCGCCCGGCCGACGCGCTGCGCCGCGTCGAGTAGCCCGACCCCCCTCTACGGATCGCAGGAGTTGCACCCATGTACGAACTCACCGGAGTCACCAAGCAGTACCGCAGGGGTCAGGAGAGAGTCGACGCCCTCGACGGCGTCGACCTCACCATCCAGGAGGGCGACCGCCTGGTCATCCAGGGCCCGACGGGCGGCGGCAAGTCCACGCTGCTGCAGATGCTCGGCGGTCTGGACCGGCCCACGGCGGGCAGCGTCATGCTCGACGGCACCGATCTGGCGAAGCTCTCCGAGCGCCGGCTCACCGCCGTGCGCGGCCGGAACATCGGCTTCGTCTTCCAGAGCTTCAACCTGATCCCCACGCTCACCGCGCAGGAGAACGTGGAGACGGCGCTCGTCCCGCTCGGCCTCAAGGCGGGCGAGCGGCGCGCCCGCGCCGCGGAGGCCCTGGAGTCGGTCGGCCTCGAGGAACGCCTCGGGCACCTGCCGTCGGAGCTGTCCGGCGGCCAGCAACAACGCGTCGCGATCGCCCGCGCGCTGGTGAAGCGTCCCAAGGTGCTCCTCGCCGACGAGCCGACGGGCAACCTCGACGAGTCGATGCGCGACGAGATCGTCGATCTCCTCGAAGGGCTGTGGAAGGAGCACGGCCTGACGTTCGTCATGGTCACCCATGACAGCGTCATCGCCCGTCGTGCCCCGCGTCTCGCGACCATCCGCAAGGGGCGGATCACGCTCAAGGAGAACCGCCCGGCCGACGCCGTCGAGGTCTGACAGGTGCCGTGCCTGCGGCCCGCCGGACCCTGCTGCCGCGTGGGGGGTGAGGGGCGGCCGTCCAGCTGTCCGCCGGGGCCGCCCCAGCGGACGGGCGGGAGGTCCGGACGGGACATGGGCGCAGGCGGGATGTCAGTGCCGGCCCCTAACGTTCTCGACATGACGACGAAGACCTATCTGGAGCTGTCGCAGGATGGCGGCGGCGCGCACAAGTTCTACGAAGTGACAGTCGAGGGAATGGTCGTGTCGGTCCGATACGGACGGATCGGCGCCGCCGGGCAGACCCAGACCTCCAGCTTCGCCACGGCCGACAAGGCCGAGGCAGCGGCGGCCAGGAAGATAGCGGAGAAGGTCCGCAAGGGATACGCCCCGGCGGTCCAGGGCGTGCGGGCCGCCCGTTCGGTCACTCGTCGGGAGGTCGCCTCGGCGCCCTCCACCGCCCGCGCGGTCGCCCCGGTCCTGTGGCGGTTCCGGACCGGTTCCTCGGCCTTCGGCATCCATGTGGACGACGAGCGCTGCTGGGTGGGCAACCAGTCCGGGGACGTCTACACGCTGAGTCACACGGGTGAGGTACAGGCCCGCTTCAGTCTCCCCGACGGCGTGAAGTGCCTGGTCGCCGACGACTTCTGGATCTATGCCGGCTGCGACGACGGCCGGGTGTACGACCTGTCGTCCAAGCTGCCGTTCGCCGCCTACGACATCGCCGCGGACGTCGACATCTTCTGGCTCGACATCCACGAGGGCGTCCTGGACGTCGCCGACCGCTCGGGCCGGCTCACCGTGATCGACCACGAGGACGAGCACCAGTGGTCACGCACCGGCCGTGGAGAGCACGCCTGGATGGTGCGGGCCGACGACAGCGCCGTCTACCACGGGCACAGCAAGGGTGTGACGGCGTACGACCCGGACGGAGGCGGCGAGCTCTGGCACACCGTCACCGAGGGCGGGGTCCTCTTCGGCTGGCAGGAGAACGACGCGGTGTACGCGGGCACGGCCCGGAGGAAGGTGCAGCGCCTCGCCAAGAAGGACGGCCGGACCGAGGCGGTCTACGCCTGTGACAGCCCGGTGTACTCGTGCGCGACCTCGCCCGGCGGACGGTTCGTCTTCGCCGGCGATTCGGCGTCGTCGGTGTACTGCTTCGCCGAGGACGGCACCCGGCTGTGGAAGCTGGGCACCGGAGGCGGTTCGGCGCTCTCCATGCAGTACCGCGACGAGCGGCTCTACCTGGTGACCACCGACGGCTCCCTGGTCTGCGTGGACGCGAGCGAGGCGGCGATCACGGCGGCCCAGCGGGGGACGGTCCCGGTCGCCAGGGACGTGAAACTGGCCGCCGCCCTCCCCACCTACGAGCCGGCGACGACGGTCCGGTCGGTGGCCTCGGTCCGTTCCGCCCCGGCCGGTTCGGTCGTGGTCGAATGCGTGCGGGACGGCGGGAGGACCCGGGTGCACGTGGTGACCGAGGGCTACGAGACGTCCTGGAACGTGCAGTTCCCGCGGGCGATCCGGGAACCGGGGGCGCGCTACGCGGTCGACGCGCTGCACGCCGCCTCGGGCGGCTTCTACCGCGTACGCGGCGACATCCGGCGGCTGCTGTGACCGGCGGGACGTTCGCACCGGCCACGGGTGACGGACCGCCGCTGCCGCCGGAGGCGGCCGAGCAGCGGTCCCGGGACGTACGGGCCGCGCTGGACGGACTGCTGCAGATCCGCCGGTTGACGCGTACCGGCGGCGGCGACCCTCGGGCCGCCCCGGCCGACTGGGAGCGAGCACAGCCGGTGCGGTCGGTCGCCCTGGTGCTGGAGGCATCGCGGACCGCGGTCTCGGCCGTCGACGCCTCCGGCGCCCGGGTGGCGACCGGCTACCGGGTCCGCGCGGGCGAACGGCCCGGAACCGTCGTCGTGGAGTGGCTCGGGCCGCCCGGTGGCGGGGCCGCGCGGGAGGAGGAGTCCGCGCTCGGTGCCTGCGTCCCGGTGCTCGAACGGCTCGGCTGGGAGGCGTTGCTCTACCGGGGGCCCCGCCGCCGGAGGTTCCTGGAGGTGGCACCCCTCCGCGGCTGAGAGCCCGCCAGGCGGCCTACGGCCTGGAGATTCTCAGAGGCACCCGCCAGGCTCTCAGGCGATGGAGGCGGACACGACGGCGGAGACGGCGATGTTGCAGGAGGCCGTCACCCAGACCGCGGGATGCGGCGCGGGGTCCACGAGGATCGCGCCGAGCTTGCCGGGCGTGATGAGGTCCACCACCAGGAACGCCACCGTCATCATCACCATGCCGAGCAGTCCGAACGCGGCCGTGGAGAGAAGGCCCTTGCCGAAGTCGTCGTAGGTCGTCCAGATGGAGGTGAAGACGATGCCGCCGATGCCCAGCAGGGCCGAGCTGAGCAGCAGGGCGGCGTTGCGGTTGCGTTCCTCCCATATCAGCCGGCCGAGCTTGCCCGGGGTCAGCACGTCGACGAGGACGATGCCGAGGATCAGCAGCACCACGCCGAGCGCGCCGTAAGAGGTTGCCCGGCCGAGGCCGTTGACGATGTCGGTCATGGGTCGCCGGCTCCGAGGAGAAGTGATCATGAGTGATCGTGGTCAAGGACCGGCAAAATGTAGCGCATGCGCCGTGGGGCCCGGCCGCGGGGCGACGTCGTTCAGGGCGACCCGGCGCGAACGGTACTCATGCGCCGGGCGGAAGCGCCCTCGCCCGTGCCCGCACCCGCAGGGCGGTGACCAGTTCGACCGTTCCCATCACGAGCAGCCAGACACCGACGAGCACGGTCAGCACCTTGGCCGACTCCAGCGGCGAGACGATCAGCACGACGCCCGCCAGCGCGCTCACGACGCCGAGGAAGACCTGCCAGCCCCGCGCCGGCATGGCCTCGTCGGACGCAGCGGCCACGGTCTGCATGATGCCCCGGAACAGCCAGCCGATGCCGATCCACAGCGCGAGCAGCAGGGTCGACTGCATCGCGCCCCGGAAGCAGAACAGACCCAGCAGGATCGACAGGGCGCCGCTGATGAAGGCCATCACGCGTGGCGCGGTCGCGGCATGCGTGCCGAAGGCCGCCACCAACTGTGTCACACCGCTGAGGAGCAGATAGAGCCCGAACAGGACGCCCGCGACCCGGAGCGAGGCGTCCGGCCAGGCGAGCACGATCACACCGAGCGCCAGGGAGGCCAATGCGGCGGTCAGCAGGACCTGCCAGGCGACGTCGGCGAGCGCGCGCAGCGGGCCCGCCGGGACGTCGCGTCCGTGAGGACCCGGCGGCTCGGGCGGCCGGGCGTGAGTCTGGGTCATCGGGGTCCTCCTGTCGTCGGTCCGGCGGCCGGACGAGGGGCGTTCGGCCGGCGCGGGGTCGTGCGCGTACGGAGAAACAGCGCCTCGGCGAGGGCCATCGGCGCGGCGGTCTCCGGTGAAGCCGCGGTCCGGAGGGGAGCCGGTGACCATCGGTACCCCTTCCGTCGGGTCGGCCGCGCTCGACGGCGACGCTCCCACTAAAGCAACAGGGGGCATAACTCGCAAAAGGTGCCTCGAATGGTCCAGCAACAGGCAGGACCGCGCACGTCGCGCGGCAAGAGTGGAGGTGCACGTCCCGTGATCCGCCCGCCCGGCGTCCCCACCGTCACCGCCGACGCCCCGCGTCCCGCACGCGGTTCCGCTCCTCCACGCACCGGGAGTCCTCATGAACCTCAACCGACGCGACCTCGGCCTGCTGGTCCTCCGGGTCGGCACCGGCGCCGTACTGGCCGCGCACGGCACCCAGAAGCTCTTCGGCTGGTTCGGCGGAGGCGGTGTCGAAGGCACCACCAAGGCCATGGAGGCCATGGGCTTCCACCCGCCGCGCGAGAGCGCCGTCGCCGCCGGCCTCGGCGAGGCCGGCGGCGGGGCCCTGCTCGTGTTCGGCCTCGCCACCCCGGCCGCCGGTGCCGCCGCGGCCGGCGCGATGGCGGGCGCCGTCTCCGTGCATGCCCCGGCCGGGTTCTTCGCCCAGTCCGGAGGATTCGAGTACCCCGCCTTCCTCGGCTTCGCCGCCGCCGCCATCGGTATCACCGGCCCCGGCCGCTACTCCCTCGACCACGCCACCGGCCACGTGCTGGACCGCCCCTGGGTCGTCGCCACGGCCTTCCTCGGCAGCGCGCTCGCCGCCGCGGCCGTGGTCGGCCGCCGCGCCGCCGCCCGGCCCGACGACGAACCCGACGACCTCGCGTGACGCCGCGCACCCGTGCGTGAGAGGGCCCCGCCCGCGTGTTAGCGTCCGGCGGTGAATCTTTCGGCCCTGGACACGGCCCCGCTCACGCCCGGCGGGCGGGAGGCCGGCGACGGACGCGACCCGCTGGGTCTCCTCGACCTCTTCGGCGACGGCTTCGTCCGCGACCCCTACCCCTCGCTGGCCAGGCTGCGGTCCGAGGCGCCCGTCCACCTCGACCCGGGAACCGGCCTGTGGCTGGTCAGCCGCTACGAAGACGTTCGCCGCGTCCTGCTCGATCCGGTCGCGTTCCATCCCGACAACGCCCAGCACGCCGTCGATCCGCTGCCCGTCCCCGTCCTGCGGGTGCTCGCCGGAGCCGGCTTCCGTCTTCCGCCCGCCCTCGCCAACAACGGCACCCCCAGCCACCACGGACTGCGCCGCACGGTCACCCGCTTCTTCAACGCCGCACGCGTCGCCGCCGCCGTTCCGGTGATCGAGCGCGTCTCCGGCGAACTGCTCGACACTGCGGCGGCGCGGATCGCCGCCACCGGCTCATGCGACCTCTTCGGTTCCTTCGCCCAGACCCTGCCCTGCCGGGTCCTCATGGAACTCCTCGGTATCGAGGGCATCGACCCGGCCACCCTGGTGCGCTGGAGCGACGCCTCGCTGGAGCTCTTCTGGGGCCGGCCCGCACCCGAACGCCGGCACGAGCTGGCCGTGCTCGCCGGAGAGTTCCACCAGTGGCTCACCGCGACCGTGCGCGGGGCCGCAGCCGCGCCCGACTCCTTCATCGGAGCGCTGGCCCGTCACCGGCTGCCCGACGGTCGGCCGCTCGACGTCGCGACCGCCGTCGGGGCCTGCTTCTTCGTCTTCATCGCGGGGCAGTCCACGACAGGACAGCTCATCTCCACCGTGCTGCACCGCGCACTCGCCGAACCCGGCCTGTGGCCGCGTCTCGCCCGTGAACCCGGCCTGGCCGAGGCATGGGTGGAGGAGGTGCTGCGGCGCGAACCGCCGGTGACCACCTGGCGCCGCGTCGCCCCGCACTCCGTGGAACTCGGCGGGGTGCCGCTTCCCGCCGGTGCGCCGCTGCTGCTGATGCTCATGGGAACCGGCTCCGACCCGGAGGTCTTCTCCGACCCCGGGACCATGTGCCCGTACCGTCCCAACGCCCGGCACCATCTCGCCTTCGGTGCCGGCCGCCACCGCTGCCCGGGCGCCTCACTGGCACGCACCGAGGCCGCGGTGGCGCTCCGGGCGGTGGCCCGTCGCCTCCCCCGCGTCCGCCCGGCGACGGACCCGGAAGCGACGGGGACCGCCGCACCGGGGCAGCCGCCGATGCTCGGCCTGCTGTCCTTCCGGGCCCCGCTGAGCGTGCCGGTCGTAGGGAGCTGAACCGCCCGCACCGGCCGTCCCCACACGGGGCTCCACGTCTCCGTCCGCCGGCCGTCCCGCCCGTGTTCCCCGCACGTCACAGGTCTCCCGGCGGCCGCAGCTCACCCGTCCGCGCGACGCGGGAGTACCAGCGGGCGCTCGATTTGGGCGTGCGCTTCAGCGTCTCGTAGTCGACGTGGACGGCGCCGAACCGCTTCGCGTACCCGTACGCCCACTCGAAGTTGTCGAGCAGCGACCAGAGGAAGTACCCGCGTACGTCCACTCCGTCGGCGATCGCGCGGTGCACCGCGTCCAGATGGGCGTGGACATAGGCGGCGCGCTCGGGATCGTGGACCGTGCCGTCCGGGCCGACCTCGTCGTCGTAGGCCGCGCCGTTCTCGCTGATGACCAGCGGCAGGCCGGGGTACCGGGCGGCGGTGCGAGTCAACAGGTCGTGGAGCGCCGTGGCGTCGACCGGCCAGCCCATGGCGGTCCGCTCGCCCGGCGCCCGGTGGAAGGCGACGTCCTCGGCGCCCGGCCAGGGCGAGTGCGCGCCGCCGCCGTGACCGTCGTCCCGCGGCTTCCGCGCACCCGGCCCGACCCGTGAGACGACCGTCGGCGCGTAGTAGTTGACCGCCAGGAGATCCAGCGGCTGGTGTGTGGTGGCGGTGTCGCCGTCCCGTACGAAGGACCAGTCGGTCAGGTGCGCCGTGTCCGCGAGGAGGTCCCCGGGGTAGGTGCCCTCCAGCATCGGACCGAGCCAGACACGGTTCCCGACGGCGTCGATGCGCCGAGCCGCCTCCCGGTCCTCCGGCGACGGGGTCAGCGGACGGATCTCGTGGAGGTTGAGCGACACCGACAGGAGACGGCTCGCGGGCAGGCACGTCCCGAGGGCCTGGACGGCGAGCCCGTGACCGAGGTTGAGGTGGTGCGCGGCCCGCAGGGCGGCGACGGGGTGGGTGCGGCCCGGGGCGTGGACGCCGGAGCCGTAGCCGAGGAAGGCACTGCACCAGGGCTCGTTGAGCGTGGTCCAGCGCTTTACCCGGTCCCCGAGCGCCTCGGCGACGAGGGCGGCGTAGTCGCCGAAACGCTCGGCCGTTGCCCGCTCGGGCCAGCCACCCGCGTCCTCCAGCTCCTGGGGCAGATCCCAGTGGTAGAGGGTCAGGGAGGGTTCGATGCCCGCGGCGAGCAGCTCGTCGACGAGCCGGCGGTAGAAGTCCAGGCCCTTCTGCACGGCCTGGCCGCGCCCGGTCGGCTGGACGCGGGACCAGGACACGGAGAAGCGGTAGGCGTTGAGGCCGAGGTCGGCCATCAGCCGGACGTCGTCGCGGAAGCGGTGGTAGTGGTCGACGGCCACGTCACCGGTGTGACCCTCGAAGACCTTGCCCGGGGTGTGCGAGAAGGTGTCCCAGATGGAAGGCGTCCGGCCGTCCTCGCGGACGGCGCCCTCGATCTGGTACGCGGCGGTGGCCGAGCCCCACAGGAAGTCGGCGGGGAAGGGACGGCCGGCGGTGAGCGGCCGGGTCTCGGACGCGGTCATAGGGAATCCCAACGCGAGGCGGTGGATGCGGATGCGGTACGGCCGGGGACGGAATCGGCCGGGGAGGGACGGGAGCGGGGAAGGGCCTGCGGCTCAGTTCTTGACGGCGCCCGCGGTGATCCCGCCCACGATGTGCTTGCCGAGCACGGCGAAGACCAGCAGCAACGGCAGCGTGGAGATCAGCGCACCCGTCAGCACGATCGCCTGGTCGACGGAGTGGTTGCCCGCGCCGAGACCGGCCAGGGCCACCTGCAGGGTCGGACTGCCGTCCGGAGTCAGCGCGATGAACGGCCAGAAGAAGTCGTTCCACGCCTGCACGAAGACGAGCATCCCGAGCACCGCCATCGCGGGTCTGGCCACCGGGAACACCACGTGCCAGATGACGCGCAGGCTGTGCGCGCCGTCCACGCGCGCCGCCTCGACGAGTTCCACGGGCAGCGCCTCGACGAGGAACTGCCGCATGAAGAACACGCCGAAGGCAGCGACCAGGGACGGCAGGACGACCGACTGGAGCTGGTCGACCCACCCCAGATCGGTGACGATCTGGTAGAGCGGGATCACGCTGAGCTGCGGCGGGATCGTCATCGTCGCCACCACCAGCGCCAGCAGGGCGCCTCGGCCCCTGAAGGGGAGCTTGGCGAAGGCGAAGCCCGCCAGCGTGGAGAACAGGACGGTGGACAGGGCCACCAGGCTCGCGACGACGGTGGTGTTGACCAGCGCCTCGCCCATGTCGACCTGGTTCCAGGCGAAGGTGAGGTTGTCGAGAAGCCGCGGACCCGGAAGGAGGGGCGCGGGAGCGGCGACCACGCGCTCGCCCGAGTGCGAGGCGGCGACGAGGTTCCAGTAAAGCGGAAAGAGCGAGACCAGGGAGGTCAGCCCGAGCAGGACGTAGGTCAGCGGTCCGGCGTGGTGCGGGCGGCCGGCGGCCGAACGCCGTCCGCCGCGCCCGCGGGTACCGGAGCGGGTCGCGTCGAGGATGTGCGTCATGAGGTCAGGCCCCCGTCTTCTTGCGGTGGGCCCGGGTGACGAGCGTCCGTGCCGCGCCGATCAGGAGCAGAAGCAGAAACATCACCCAGGCGATGGCGGACGCCTGGCCCAGCGCGCCGGTCACCCAGCCCTTCTCGTACATCAGCAGGCTCAGGGTCTGGAACTGGTTGCCACTGCCGCCGCTGATGCCGACGCTTCCGCCGAAGAGCATCGGCTCACCGAACAGCTGGGTGGCGCCGATGGTGGACACCACGACGGTGAAGAGGATCGTCGGCCGGATCGACGGGACGGTGACGCTGAGGAACTGCCGGAGGCGTGAGGCGCCGTCCAGCGCCGCGGCCTCGTACAGATCCCGCGGCACGGCCTGCATCGCGGCCAGGTAGATGAGGGCGTTGTAGCCGGTCCAGCGCCAGGTGACGATCGCCGAGATCGCGATCTGCGAGGGCCACTTGGACGATTCCCAGGAGACCGGGGCGAAGCCGGCCCAGCCCAGAGCCGTGTTGATCAGGCCGTAGTCGGTGTTGAAAAGTTGGGCGAAGACCAGCGTCGCCGCCGCGACGGACGTGGCGTACGGGGCGAGGACCGCGACGCGGAAGAAGCCACGCCCGCGCATCCGGTAGTTGAGCAGATGGGCCAGTACCAGCGCCATCAGCAGCTGTGGGACGGTCGAGATCACACCGATGGTGAAGGTGTTCGCGAGGGCGTTCCAGAAGAACTCGCTGGTCGCGAGCGAGCTGTAGTTCTCCAGTCCCCGCCACTGGGCGGTGCCGCCGAGTTCGACGCGGTGGAGCGAGAGCCAGCCCGTGTACAGCAGCGGGAAGAGCCCGAAGGCCGCGAAGGTGAGGAAGAAGGGGGCGATGAAGACGTACGGGACCGCCTTCAGGTCCCAGCGGTACAGCGTGCCGCGCAGGCCGGTGCGGCCGGCCGCACGCGAGCGGGAGCGCGGGGAGGAGGGCGGGGGTGCGACGGGGGGCGGGGAGTCGCCGCTCGTCGCCCGAACGGAGGTGGCCACGGGGGCGTCCTTCCAGGTCGATGCGTGCGGTGGTGTGGACGGTGACGGCCCGCCCCTCGGGCGGCGGCGGGCCGTCACACGGTCCCCGCTACTGGTCGATCTTGTCGTCGACCAGCTTCTTGACGTTCCGCCAGGCCGCGTCCGGGTCCGTGCCGCGCTGCTCGATGTCGAGGATGCCGTTGTCGGTGATGAAGGTCTTCACCTGCCCGTCCCAGCGGCTGACCGCCGCGGGCGTGATGCCCGCGGCGGCCTCCGAGTAGATCTTTCCCACCGGGGTGTCGCCGAAGTACGGCAGCTTCGCGTCCTGGACGACGGGGGAGGTGAGGGTGTCCTTGGAGGAGGGGATGTTGCCGTTCACACCGAAGACCTTGGCGTGCTGTGCGGGGGCGGTCAGCCAGGCGGCGAGCTCCGCGGCCTCCTCGACGTGCTTGCCGGCCTTCGGGACGGCGAGGAAGGAACCGCCCCAGTTGCCCGCCACGGGCGGCGCTGCGATGTCCCACTTGCCCTGGTTCCCCGCGCCGGCCTGATCCTTGATGATGCCCGTCATCCAGCTCGGGCAGGCGACGGTGGCGAACCTCGAGTTCTTGAAGGCCGCGTTCCAGGTGCCCTTCTCGTCGAACTGGCGCAGTTTGGCTGTCAGTCCGTTCCGCGCCGCCGCGACGGCGGTGTCCCATGCCTTCTTCACACCGGGGCTGTTCTGGTAGTCCAGTTCGCCCTGGGCGTTCGCGTACTGGAGTGGCTGGCTGGAGACCACGGCGTTGAACAGGCCACTGGCGGAATCGTGGAAGGAGGTGCCGGTGGGCGCGTTCTTCCGGTATGTCTCGCCGACCTGGAGGAACTTCGACCAGTCGCCCGCCCAGAGCGCGGCGACCTCGACGCGGTCGGTGGGCAGTTGGGCCTTGGCGAACAGGTCCTTGTCGTAGCAGATGGCCATCGGGCCGATGTCGGTGCCGAGGCCGATCACCGAACCGTCGGCGGTGGTGGCCTGTTGCACCTTCCAGTCGAGGAACGCGCCGAGGTCGGCACCGCCCGTCCTGGCGAGATCGACCCATTTGCCGGCCATCGCGGGGCCGGTCGCCTCCGCGATGTAGCCCACCTCCAGGGCCTGGATGTCCGCCAGGCCGCTGTCTCGGGAAAGGCGCAACTTCAGGGTGTCCCAGTACTTCTGGCCGTCGGCGACGTTCGACTCCTCGATCTTGATACCGGGGTGGGTCCTCTCGTACTCGGCGTAGAGCTTCGCGCCGGTCTCGTCGTCGTAGCCGAAGGAACCGAAGGTTCCGATCCGGAGCGTGATCGTCCCGTCGCCGGCCGCGTCGTCGTTCCCGCCCCCGTAGCCGGTGAGCAGGGCCGTGCCGGTCGCGAGGACGGCGACCGCGGCGATGGCGGTGTGCCCGCGTCTGCTGCTGGAAGTGCGCATTCCACTCTCCTCGTCCAAGGTGGTGCTCGTTGTGCGCCGATGGCCCGGCGGACGGTTCGCGGCTCGGCGAGGGCCCGCCCGGACCTGATGGGGTCGTTCTCGCATCCCGGATGGGAGCGCTCCCACGTCGTTGCCGGAAGGTTGCTGCCTGGCGGGTGTGGGTGTCAAGGCATGAACGCGGATTCGTTACCGGAAGGTGTGCGCGGGGTTTCGGACCGGTTCGCCGCCGGGGTGTGCCGTCACCTTCTGGGCGCGGGCTTGGCGCCGGAAGGTTCGTTCACCTAGTGTGGGAGCGCTCCCAGATCCTGGTGGGCCGTGTTCCGCCGGTATGGGGGCGCGGAGATGCCCTCGGGCCCCCACGCCGGCGGCGACCGGGACGGGTGCGGAACACGGCCGGGTACAGAGGGAGTTCGAGGAGCGTGAACGATCGACGCAGCGACAGACCCACCCTGGAGGAGGTCGCGGCCAGGGCCGGGGTCGGGCGCGGCACGGTCTCGCGGGTGATCAACGGCTCGCCCCGGGTGAGCGAGCAGGCGAGGACGGCCGTCGAACGGGCCGTCGCCGAACTCGGCTACGTGCCCAACCAGGCGGCCCGCGCGCTGGCGGGCCGTCGTACCGACGCGGTTGCCCTGGTCATCCCCGAGACGGAGGCCCGGCTGTTCGCGGAGCCGTACTTCATGGGCCTGATGCGCGGGGCCAGTGCCGAACTGGCCGACGCCGAGAGACAACTGCTGCTCACCCTCGTACGGACCGAGCAGGAGCGGCAGCGCTTCGAACAGTACCTCGCCGCCCACCGGGTCGACGGCGTCCTGCTGGCGTCCGTGCACCGCGACGATCCGCTGCCCGACCGGGTGGCCGCGCTGGGGCTGCCCCTGGTCATGAACGGGCGGAGGGCGGAATCCGAACCCGTCGACTTCGTCGACTCCGACAACGTCGGCGCGGGCCGTTCCGCCGTCGCGCATCTCGCCGGGCGGGGTCGCCGTCGCATCGCCACCGTCACCGGCCCGCTCGACATGTACGTCGCCCGGTGCCGGCTCGACGGCTACCGGGCGGGTCTGGCGGAGGTCGGTCTCGTGCCCGACGCGTCGCTGGTGGCGACGGGGGACTTCACCGAGGAGGGCGGGCGTCGGGCGATGCGGGAACTCCTGGAGCGCGCGCCCGAGCTGGACGCGGTCTTCGCGGCCTCCGACGTGATGGCGGCGGGCGCGCGCTCGGTGCTGCGCGCGGCGGGCCGCCGCGTGCCGGAGGACGTCGCATTCGTCGGCGTCGACGACTCGGCCGTGGCCCGGCACATGGACCCGCCGCTGACCAGCGTGCGCCAGCCCATCGAGGAGATGGGACGCACCATGACCCGGCTGCTGCTCCGGAAGATCGCCGGTGCCGCCGATGGCACACCGTCGTCCGAGGCGGAGGCGCACCGGGTGCTGCCGACGGAGCTGATCGTGCGGGCGAGTTCCTGAGCGGGGCGGCCAAGAGCCGCCGGGTGGCCCTCGGCAGGCGGACGCGGTCCGGTGCGTGCGATTCCCAGACGGGAGGTCACCATAGCGGAGCTACCAGGGCATGTCGGCAACACCGGCAGCGTGCGTGCCAGGGCGTGACCGCCCGGTCAGAGGCCCTCCGACCCAAGGGCGGTGCCGTCCTACCGGCCGTGCTCGCGCGGGCCGCGCACGTCCGGAGTCGTGCCGGGGCCTGATGCGAGCCGGGACCGCACGGAGCCCGGTGGGCCGTACGGTCCCGGTGCGGGCCGGGCCGGCCGTCAGAGTGCCGGGTGGGCGTTCTTCAGCAGCTCCTGGAACTGCGCGGAGAACCACTGCCCCGAGATCGGTGCGTCGGGCAGCGCCCCCGACATGCTGTTGCCGTTGCGCGCGTTGCCCGTGTAGGTCGGGTCGCACATCCGGTCGAAGCCCTTGCCCTCGTCGTTCGGGATCTCGTCGCTGGCCCCGTCCGACTCGCCCGGCGGCTTGATCCAGACGTAGGCGTCGATGCCGGCGGCCGGAGCGGCCTGCGGGCGCCCGCCGTTCACATAGGTGTCGACCGTGCTCCCGGGTCCGGGCGCGGTGGGCCTGGCGGTGCCGCCCCAGCCGTTGCGGGAAGTGTCGACCAGCATGCCGAGGCCCGGGTCGAAGCCCTGGGAGACGAGTGTGGCGCGCATGGCCTGCGCATACGACAGCTCGTCGGTATACCGGTTCCAGTCGACCCACTTCGACTGGCGTACGGACACGCCGTTGACGGTGTCGCCGATGGCGAAGTGGTCCTCCTTGAGGGCGCTGTAGTTGGCGGTGGCGTCGACGGAATTCCTCGTCGATTGGCTTCGACTCTTCACGCACCTTGACGCGCTCGCCCCGCGTCGTCACGGTGGGAGCGCTCCCACTGGTTCGGAGCTTGTTCTCACGTCCTGCGCGTATCCCGTCTCCCCGGAGCCCCGAGGAGGTCCACCCGTATGACCCGACGCCACCACCCCGGCCGTCGGGAGTGGCGGCGCGTTGGACGGGGCGGGGCGGACCCGCTTCCGCGGGTCCGCCCCGCCCCTCACGGACAAGGTGCCCTCCCTCGGCCCGGCGCCGCGCGGGCTCCCGGTCAGGGAGTGCCGGGCGCCGTGAACGTGAAGCCGAACTCGGCCGGGACGGGGACCGCCAGGAACTCGGGCAGGACGCCGGGACCGCAGGAAGCCGAGCCGATGCCCTGCTGCACGTGGTCCAGGTGGAGCCGGACCGTGTCGCCGGGGACGAGGTCGCTCCGGTGGTTCGCCGCGTCGAGGGCTTCGTCCGTCCACGGGCGGGCCGAGAACGAGAAGGCGGGGTCCCCCTCGATCCGCAACCCGCTCTTTCCGTCGCCGAGTTCGACCCATCGGGTGTCGATCCGGGCGCCGTTCTCCTGGGGGCGGACGTAGGGCGTCTGGAGTTCCTCGACCGTGCGGTGCCAGCGACCGAGCCGCGCGGCGGCCCGGGTGTCCGGATAAGCCTCGTCCGGACCGCCGCCGAACCAGTCGACCCGTCGCATCCTGGCGGGCAGGCCGAGCGCGATACCGAGTCGGGGGAGGGGCAGCGGCCATTCGCCCTCCGGTGTCACGGAGACCGTCAGCCTCAGCCTCGTACCGTCCGAGGTCCAGCGGTACACGGTGCGCAGTGCCAGATCCCGGGCGGCCGGAGCCACCCGGGTCACCACGGTCAGCGTGTCACCGCCGGGGTCGGCCGCGTCCTCCGCGTCGAGGGACACCGCGTCGGTCCGGTGCCGCACCCGGTGCAGTCCGAGTTCGCGCCACAGCGGCCCGTAGCGTTCGTCCGGACGCCGGGCCGAGCCGTTGTCGTTGTCCGTGGGCGCGCGCCACACGTCGAGCCGCAGGCCGGTCACCGGAATCCCGCCGATCGTGAGCGGTTCGCCGGTGCGGGCGTCGAAGGCGGCCGGCCCCAGAGTGATCCGCCCGCCGGTTCCGTCAGCCCGTGCGCCGCGTGCCGGCGTGGGGGGAACGGGTTCCGACACGCGCGACTGGCCCCAGGCGACCTCGTGGCCCGCGGACGCCCAGGGAACGTCCGCGGCGAGTTCGGCCCGGACCGTCCAGGTCCGCTCCCCGGCCGTGACGCGCTCCGGCGCAGAGGGCAGGGGGACGTCCGCGCTCTGCCCGGCGGCGAGCGCGGGTACCTGCAGCGGCCCGCTCGCCACGGTCTCCCCCTCGATCTGGTAGGACCAGGTGAAGGCGAGGTCCGAGAGGTCCGCGAAGTCCCGCAGATTGGTGACGCGCACGGTGTCGCCGGCCCCGCCCTCGGTGTTACCCGTCCCGCTCCCGGCCCCCGCGATACGGACGGGTTCGATCACCTTCTTGTACTCGAGAAGGCCGGGTGACGGCGTCCTGTCGGGGAACAGCAGACCGTCGCAGACGAAGTTGCCGTCGTGGAGTTCCTCACCGAAGTCGCCTCCGTAGGCGTAGCCGTACACCGGGTGGGACAGGCCGTGGTCGATCCATTCCCAGACGAATCCGCCCTGGCAGCGTTCGTGCGTCTCGAAGAGTCTCTGGTACGCGCTGAGCCCGCCGGGTCCGTTGCCCATGGCGTGCGCGTACTCACAGAGGAGGAAGGGGAGCGAACGCCGGGCCGCGGGACCGTCGTCCGCGCGGCGGCCGATCTCGTCGACCTCGTCGTGCGTGGCGTACATGCGCGAGTAGACGTCGGTGTCGGCGCAGGACCGGTCGCCCTCGTAGTGCAGGAGCCGGGAGGGGTCGCGGTCCCGGATCCAGTCGGCCATCGCGCCGAGTCCGGCACCCGTTCCGCACTCGTTGCCGAGCGACCACAGGATCACCGAGGGGTGGTTCTTGTCGCGCTCCACCATCCGCGCGGCGCGGTCGAGCAGAGCGGGCGTCCAGCGGGCGTCGTCGACGGGGTTGCCCCGCCAGCCGACCCGCTGGAAGCCGTGGGTCTCCAGATCGCACTCGTCGATCACCCACAGGCCGTACTCGTCGCACAGGTCGAGGAAGGCCGGGTGCGGCGGATAGTGCGCGGTGCGTACCGCGTTGACGTTGTGGCGTTTCATCAGTTCCACGTCCCGGCGCATGGTCTCCGGGTCGATCCGCCGTCCGCTGTCGGGATGGAACTCGTGCCGGTTCACCCCACGGAAGAGGACACGACGCCCGTTCACCGTGAGGACACCGTTCTCGACGCGGACCGTCCGGAAACCGACGCGCAGCGGAATCCGCTCGGCGGCCGTTGTCAGTGTGCCTCCGTACAGTCGCGGTGTCTCCGCGGTCCACGGGGCGACCCGCACGGTCACGGCCTCCCCGGTCGCCGTGTCGACGCCGAGTTCCGGCACCGTGACCCGGCCCGGCACGTCGCACTCCACGCGCAGGGTGCCGGTACCGGCCGTGTGGTCGTAGGAGGCGTGCACGAAGAAGTCACCGGGGGCGCCCTCGGGGCGGTGCAGCAGCGTCACGCTCCGGAAGATCCCCGGCAGCCACCACTGGTCCTGGTCCTCCAGGTACGAACCCGAGGACCACTGGTGGACCCGGACCGCGAGCACGTTGTCACGTGCCTTCAGCAGCGGCCCGACGGCGAACTCGTGGGGGAGCCTCGACCCCTTGAACTCCCCGAGCTCCGCGCCGTTGAGCCACACCCGCGCGCAGGACTCGACGCCGTCGAACCGCAGCACGGCCCCGCCCACGCCGGGCCACTCGTCCGGGAGGTCGAAGTGGCGCAGGTGGTCTCCCGTGGGGTTCTCCGTGGGCACGCGCGGCGGGTCGACCGGGAACGGGTACACGACGTTGGTGTAGGCGGGAGTGCCGAGGTCCTTCCCCTGGAGGACCCAGTGTCCGGGCACGGTGATCTCGCGCCAGCCGCCGGCGTCGAACCCCTCGGCGGCGAAGGACGTGTCGGCCAGGGCGGTGGGCGAGAGCCGGAAGCGCCAGGTTCCGTCGAGGGAGAGGGCGGCGGTGTCGGAGTGGGCGTACCAGGCGCGGGGCGGGAGGACGCCGCGGCCGGGTGTGACGTCTTCGTACCAGGAAGGGGCGGACAAGCGGAACTCCTGTCGCAGAGGGCGCGGGGCGGGCGGTCACCGGCTTTCCTTCCACCCCGTCCAGGAGTCATGCACCGTGCGACCCGTGCGGCGCGCCGCCCGCGCGGACTCCGCGCGGAAAGGGAGGCCAGGTGGACGCGGGGTCAGTGGGGCCCAGACGCGAGCGCCGGCGCGACGACGAGACGGCTGACCGCGTCCTCCGGGTCGGCGCCCGGACCCAGTTCGGGCGGGGTTCCCACGGCCGCGCGTCCGGCGAAGCCGGTATCCAGATGCGGCATGCGTACGTCGGTGACCCTGACCCTGCGGCGACGCGCCTCGCGTCCCACGACGCCCAGCCAGGCGGCGAGCGCGGCCTTGGCCGCCGTGTAGTCGGCCATGCCCACCATCGGGCGGTCCACGATCTCCCCCGTCACCACGACGACCGCGCCACCCGCCGACAGCACCGGCAGCGCGCCGCGGACGACGGCCATAGGGGCCAGGGCGTTCACGGTGAACAGGTGCTCGCACGAGGCGTCCGACACGTCCGTCGCCGGGCCGAAGCCGGCCACGCCGACGGCCACCACCAGGGCGTCCAGCCCACCGAGCGCCGTCTCGGCCCAGCCCGCGAGCCCCGCGCCGCCGTCGAGGTCGTAGGCGTCGAACGGCTGCCACGGGCGCCCGCCGAGTTCCTCGGCCGTCCGGGCGAGCCGCCGCCGGTCGCGGCCGGCGAGCGCCGTCACCGCGCCCTGCCCGGTCAACTGGCGGGCCGCCACGCCGCCGATCTCGCCGGTGGCCCCGACCACCAGCACCCGTACGCCCCTCACGGTCATCGCAGCGCTCCTTCGCCGGTCCACCTTCGACCCGTCAACCCGCCGGTACGGCTCCGGCCGCCGGTACGGCTTCGACCCCACTTCGCGGTCTGTGCCGTCGGCGGATGCGGTGACCCGGGCAGCGGTTCCGGGGAAGTCCGGCGTCGCCTGCCTCGGAGGCGCTCGGGTATCGCGGTGCCGCCGGCCACGGGTATCCGTCGGCTCGGACGCGCCGCGCCGACGCGCATCACGGCGCGGGCGCGGTCGTCGCCATGGGAGGCCCGGTTCAGGACGCCCGAGAGCTCGACGCGGGAGCGGACGCCGAGCCGTGCGAACACGTCGCGCAGGTGGTGGTCGACCGTCCGCGGGCTCAGCGACAGCCGGTCGGCGATCTCACGGTTCGTCGCCCCCGCCGCGACCAGCACCGCGACGCGCTGCTGCTGCGGGGTCAGTCCGCCGGCGGCCCCGGGTGACCCGGCGGCCCCACCGCACCACCGGTCGCCCGCCGCGCCGGTGGGAGCCGGCACGGCCACGGTCGGGGCACCGGGCGACCCAGGGCATCGGCAGAATGACCGGCCGTGTGCGCGCGGAGCGGCGCGGTCCGGAGCGGTGTCGGCCCCGAGCGCCTGCCGCCCTCACGCGGCCGGGCTCTCTGTCGTGCGCGGGTCCGGCGTGATGGTCCGGCGCGCACGGGGGAGCGTGCGCCGCGGAGTTCCCCGCCACCACGTTCTCCGGGGCCGCCGCTCTCTCGCTCCGGTCCTCGGCCGCCTCGCGGGCGCTCCGCGTCCCCGGGCCCCTGCCGCGGGAACAGGACCGGCCACGCGTTCCCTGTGCCCCGCCACCGTGCCGGGAGACCTCCGGTCACCCGTCCGACGTGACCGGGCACCGCCCGATTCGTTGGACGGTCATGCAGTCCCACTCCACCCTCGCCGGCACCGGCATATCTCCGAACCGCCCCACCCGGGTGGCCGCCGAGGCGGCGCTCGTCGAGCACTACGCGCGGCTCGCCCGGCTCGCCCACCTCATCCTGCCGCCGGCGCTCGGCCGGCACCGTCGCGTCCTCGCCACGCACGCGCTCCTACAGAAGTCCTGGTCGGGCGCTCGCCGTACGAGGCCGGGACGGACCGTGCCCGCCCCGCGCGGCGGAGCCGAGCGGGCCCCCGACCGGCCGATCCACGCGGACCCCGGCCCCGTACGCCGAAGCGGGGCGGCCGGTACGCACATGCCGGGTGACGGAACGGACCGGGACCGGGCGAGCGTGGTTCCGCATCCGCCGGAACCGCGGCAGGTCCGACGACGTACGGCGGAGGACGCCCACGCCTGGCTGCGGGAACAGGTGGTGAAAGCCGCGCTGCGCGCCGCCCGCCGCTCCTCGCGGTTCCGGCCCGTGTCGCCGCTCCCCACCGTCCTCGGGCTCCGGCTCTTCCCCCGGGCCGGCGGAGCCGACGAACTCGCCCTCGACCGCGAACTGGCCCGCGCGACACCCGAGGTGAGGGCCGCCTTCGCCCTTCGCGTCCTCGAAGGACTCACGGAGCGCGGCACGGCCGAGCTGCTCGCCACGGCCGGGGTCGCCGACCCCGACGCCGCCCTGCGGGGGGCCGAGAGCCTGCGCGCCACCGTCGGTCCCGAGGCCGAACCGCTGCTTCAGGGCGCCGAGTTCGACCCCTGCACCGTGCAGACGCGGCCCACGGACCTGCTGGGCCGGCGCAGGCGCGTCCGGCTCGTCGCGGTCGGCGCCGTCGTCCTCCTCGCAGGGGCCGCGACCACGGCGGCGCTTCTCCCGCCCGGCCCGGCGAAGGGCGCGCCGACCGAACCCGTCGCCGTCGCCGCGCTCGCCCGTGCGGCGGACCCCGACCGGCTGGTCCGCGCCCCCGAGGAGCGCTGGGCCGACACCGGCCGGGTCGACTTCACGGCCTGGCCCGCCCGTGGGGCACGGGCCGACGACAGGGCCTTGCTCGCCCGCGCGCTGGACGCCTGGGTTCGGGGTGCCGGCGGGCGGGCCGGACCGCCGGGCCTCCGGCTGAGCGCGGCGGCGGACACCCGAGCCACGCCCCCCATGGGGCCGGCCCGGCTGCTCTTCGCCGGGGACGTGGACGCGCACGCCGTGGTGCTCCTGCACGACGGCGTCCGGCTCGCACGCTACGCCGAGCCCTTGTCCGGGCGGGGACCCGTGGCGTTCGACCTCGCCCGGTCCGACGACGCCGACGTCACCACCGGTGCGGCCGTGGTGGCGGGCAGGTCGCCCGAGGGCGTGCGGTTCCTGCTCGCGCCCTGGATCGCGGAGAGCTCCGTACGCGACCTCCTGCGGCCCGACTCGCCGGCCAGGCGGCTCGGTGTCTCCCGGGACGGCGTCACGGAGCCCGTTCCGGGGGCACCGGCCGGCTGCGACCGGGCCCCCGTGCTCCAGTTGCGCTCCTCGACGCGGATCGTCGAGGACCACTCCTTCCTGCTGGCGGACCTGGGGGAGGTCACCCCCGTCCATCTCACCTGGACGCCGGCCCCGGGGACCGGAGCGCCCGCCCGTCAGCCGAGGGAGGCGACCTCCGCCGCCGGCCTCCGGGCATGGGCACGGACGGCCTGCGTACTGCCCGGGATGCGGGGGACGGGAGTGCGGGCGGTCAACCGGTGGGAGTTCGCCCGGCAGTCCCTCCCGGAGCGGGCGGGCGCGGCGACGTGGACCTGCGTCCGCGCGGACACATGGGCGGGGCGCGGCCGGGTGACCGTGGCGCTGGAAGAGCCGACGGGCCGGAACCGACCGGTGACGGGCACACCGCCGCCGACGGGGGACACCGCCGCGTGCGGCCGGTTCGGACAGCACCTGCTCGCGGGAACGTACTGGACCGCTCCGTCCGGGGTCCGCTACTACCTCGCCGCGGGCAGCCGGCACCTGACCGCGGTCACCGTCCGGGGTGCCGTATCCGCCACCGCGCGCGGACCGGCCCTCGCCGTCCGGTCCGGCGCGGACGGCCCGGTACGGCTGACGGGGCGCCTGTCCGACGGAGCGGAACTCCGCGGCTGGGGAGGCTGAACGCGGGGTCTCGCGCACCTTCCCGGCGCCCCCGAGGGTGGTCCACTCCGTCCTGCCACCACGGTTTCCCCGCCCGGGGCTGGACCTCAACTCCGCTTCCGGAAAAGGACGGTGGGACGGAGGGGCGGGAAAAGGGCAGGCATGTCCGCGGACAGGCGGGGTAGGCGCCCCGTCCTGCCGGGAACACGAGCCACGCCATACGAAGAAGGAGGTCATCGAAGTGCCGACTGCGGTCACGACGGAGACGAGGACGGGTGTCGAGACCGGGCCGGGCGGCCTGCCGGTCGTCGAAGCCCCCGACAAGGTCGTGCCTAAGGACGCACGCGAGCTGTCCAGGCTGTTCTTCGCGCGGCTCGCGGTACTGGAGGAGGGGACGCACGAGTACCAGTACGTCCGCAGCACGCTGATAGACATGAACATGTCCCTCGTGTCCTACGCGGCCGGGCGCTTCCGCTCGCGCGGTGACGAGTACGAGGACATCGTCCAGGTCGGCGCGATCGGTCTGATCAAGGCGATCGACCGGTTCGACCTGTCCCGCGAGGTGCAGTTCTCCACGTTCGCCGTCCCGTACATCGTGGGGGAGATCAAGCGCTACTACCGTGACACCTCCTGGGCCGTGCACGTGCCGCGCCGTCTCCAGGAGGCACGAGTGGAGCTGGCACGGGCCGGTGAGGAGCTCGGCGGCCGGCTGGGGCGTTCGCCGCGGGTGGCCGAGCTGGCGGAGCACATGGAGGTCTCCGAGGAGGAGGTCGTCGAGGCACGTCTCGCCTCCAACGGCTACCACTCCATGTCCCTGGAAGCGGCCATCGGCGACGAGGGCGAGGACGACACCTCGCTCGCCGACTTCATCGGCGTGCGGGACCACGAGGTCGAGCTCTTCGAGGACTTCCACACCCTGGCACCCCTGCTGGAGCGGCTCGGCGAGCGGGACCGGCGACTGCTGCACCTGCGGTTCGTGGAAGAGCTGACGCAGTCCGAGATCGGCAAGCTCCTGGGTGTCTCGCAGATGCAGGTGTCCCGGCTGCTCTCACGGAACCTGGCCCGCCTGCGCGAGGGAATGCTCCGGACCTGACGCGAGGGCACGCTCAGGACCCGAGGGGATCGGCTCGGCCGTCACGATCGTCTGCTGCCCCCGCTCCCGAGCCGGAGGACCCGGAACCGCGCGGGACCCCGGGGCACCGGGAATCCCCCGGGGTCCGTGGGCGGTGCGAACGGCACGGGCCGGATGCGGGGTTGGCTCGGACGGGTGACGGAATACCCTCTCACGCGCGCAATGCCGTTCCAAGGGAGTGACGGACCGTGCCGGGCGGCGGAGCCCGACGGTTGCACAGGCGTGAGTACCGCACAGAACCCTCCGATACTGACCGACCCCGCCGCCCCCTCGGCGCCGGAACCCCACGACCAGGGCGCCGACGCCGCTCCGTGCGGAACAAGCGTCCGCTCCTGCAGCGCCGACGACGGGAAGACCCTGCGCGTCGCACTCCAGGGTGAGGTCGACCACTACAGCGCGGGACCGCTCCGGGTGCTGCTGGCCGTCGCCTCGGTGTACGGCTACCGCCGTCTCGTCCTCGACACCTCGCGCGTCACCTTCGCGGACTCCGCCCTGCTGCGGATCCTGCGGGGCTGGACGGGAGAAGGGCGGTGGCTGCGTCTGACCGGCGTCACGCCCGCGATGCAGCGGCTGCGGGCCGCCGCTTGGGGGCCGCCACCAGGGCGCGCGGGACGCGCCCCGACCGGGAAGGGGACGCTCGGGGAGGGAGCGTGAGCTTCTGCCTCCTCGTCCCGGTGCCCTGCCTGCCGACGGTCCGCCTTCTCCGGGGAGGCTCCCCCGAGCGGCCCCCGAACCGGAGACGACGGCGTCGCCGCTCCGGACGGCGTGCCTCCTCGTCCCGATCGGGGGTGATCCACCGGCGGACGCGCCCCTGAGAACCTCCCCGACGTCCACGGCACCACCGGTGGTCGCCCCGTGAACCCGGGGCCGTCTCCCCTCGGATCTCGATCACGGGCCCGGCGAGACCCGAGGGAGACGGCCCGGATGCGAACCGCGCGGCACCGGGGTCCACGCCGCGTCTCCCCATCCCGGCATCGTCCTCACGGGTCTTACCGGCGCCACCGACACCGTCGCCCTGCGGCCCGGCGGCTGACCGAGAGGTCGCCAGGCCACCACCTCACCGCTCAACCGGTCGGCCTCCTCTCCAAGGACTCAGCTTCATGACCTCCTACCCCGCCGCCCCCGCCCGGGTCGAGGGGGCGCCGCTCGACGAGCGGGACCTCCTCCACCTGGAGCGGGCCTCCCGGCTCCTGCGCACCCTGGACACCCGGGAGTTGCTGACCGGGGCCCTCCCGGACACCACGCCGCCGCAGGCGCTCGACCGCCTCGCCGCGGCCTGCCGGATCGACCACATCGCCCTGATGGTCTTCGCCACCGGCCTCGACGCGGCGCGTGCCGCACTCACACGCCGGGGAATGCACGGCCGCCCGCCGTTCCCCAGCACCGTCGTCCGCGAACGCGTGCGGCGCCGCTCCGCGTCGTCCACCGCACCGGCGGTGCATGTCCTGCCCATCCCGCTGGCAGGCCCGGGGGGCTGCCCCCGGGAGATCGAGGTGTTCGTCCTGACCGACCCCCAGCGCCGTTTCGACGCCCTCGCCCGGGACGAGCGGCTTCACCGCCTCGAGGATCACCTCGCCGTGACCACCGGGCTGCCGGCCCCACGTCTGCCCCGGCTGTACACCCTGGTCCGTGACGGGTGCCGGCTCCAGCCCGACGGAGGCGGACACAATGGCTCCGACGGTCCGGCGGGCCGGACCGTCCTGTACTTCTCCTGGGCCCGCGCGTCGGCGGCCACCGTCGGCGGACGCCTGCCGCACCGGCTGGAACTCGCTCTTCCCGGCCGTCACGAGAACCTGCTCCGGCGCCATCTCGCCCCCGCCGGGAGCGGGGCACCCGCCGGCTGATCTCGTCGGGGCTCATCGAGACCCATCGAGACTCGTCGGGACCGGCCGGGAGGTGCAGGGCGGGGCGAGCGGAGCCGGCCGACGGCTCGCCCGGTCTCGGCTCGCGCGCGATCAGCGCTCGGCGCGGGCCGTCCGTCCGGCCCACACGATCAGCGGTACCTGAAGCGGAAGACGGGCATAGGCCACGGCCTTGGCGGCGGCCGAACGATCGCGCCAGTCGTACGCCATCTTCACGTTGGCCGGGAAGACGGCGGCGAAGAACAACGCCGTTGCCCGGGCGCTCGCCCGGCGCGTCGTCGGCAGCGCCAGGCCGGCGGCGAGCGCCAGTTCGGCCACTCCGCTGGCCCGTGTCCACGCTCGGGGGCTTCCCGGCAGGGCGCGCGGCACGATGGCGTCGAACTGCCGCGGCGCGACGAAGTGGGCCGTGCCGGCCGTCGCGAGAAGGCCGGCGAGCAGAAGGGCGGAGCGGGCGGGCCGGGACATGGATTCCTCCGGATGCCGGACGTGACTGGCGAGTTACCAGGCGGTAAGTATGCCCGCCGAGGGCCCCTCGCGGAGCCGGTCCGGACCGTATTCCCCGTCACGTCGCGGGCCGGTCCCGCTCTCCGGCGGGGGGCGGGGGATCACGTGGCGTCGATGGCGCCGTGCTCGCGTTCCCCCGCCGGCAGTGCGCCGCGGGGGCCGTCGTCCGCGCCCCGGCCGCCCTGCTCCGCCTCCCCCGCGTGTCCGGCGTGCCCGGGGTGGCGGCGCTGCCAGTAGGGGTTGTCGTGCGGAAGCTTGCTCGACACCCGTCCGTACATGCCGAACGTCACGATCAGCAGCCCCATGACGAAGCTGAACATCACGTTGGTCATGCCGAAGTCGAGGAAGTTCGCGGGCCTGTCCAGGACGAAGAGGTGACCGAAACCGCTGAGGAGGAACAGCGTCCCTACGGCCATGTTGAGTGTCGAGGCCACGTTGCCCCCGATGACGGCGCCGCCGACCAGCGCGAGCCCGAAGACCAGCGACAGGATGCTCAGGGTGGTGTTCGTGGTCATCCCGAGGACGCGGTCCCCGGAGGTGTCGAAGGGGCTGAGCGCGTCGGCGAGGCCGAGACAGCCGAAGGCGATGAGGATCAGGCCGCAGAGGGCGGCACCCGTGCGGTAGACCTTCGCCAGATGGTGATCGACCGGGAGCTCGTCTCGTAGCTTCATCACGCCTCCGTCGTCCTGGGCGCACCCTGCGCCGATGTCGACGTTTTCAGACGATTGGTCCGCTATGGATGCGGAGGGCGCGGCTTTACGCCGAATGCCTCTCGCCGAGACGGCCCCCGGACGCCTCTCGCGCCTTTCCCGCCGTGGTGCGCCCGTGGTCAGCCGGTGAGCTCAGCCCGGGGTGACGGGACCGCCGACGCGTGCGCGGGCCCGCGCACGCGTCGGCGGAGGGGAGTGCCGTGCGGGACGAGGAGCGACGGTGCCGGTCATCCCGTCCCGCACGGCGGCTGCTCAGCCCGGCGTGCCGCCCTGCGGCCGACGGCCGGGCCGCGAACGCGGAGTCAGTGGTTGACGCAGGTGTTGCCGAACGTGGGGTTCAGCAGGCCGATGACGCTGACGGTGTTGCCGCACAGGTTCACCGGCACATGGACCGGGGCCTGG
Source organism: Streptomyces sp. NBC_01216 (assembly GCF_035994945.1). Lineage (NCBI taxonomy): Bacteria > Bacillati > Actinomycetota > Actinomycetes > Kitasatosporales > Streptomycetaceae > Streptomyces > Streptomyces sp. NBC_01216. The sequence continues at coordinate 639,718 of NZ_CP108677.1, read as the reverse complement.
AGGACGTTGCCCGACGCCACGCCGGGGGAGTGGGCCGCGACGGCCTCGGCCCCGGAGTCGGCCATCGCCGTCGACGAACCGCCGACCACGACGGCTCCGGCGGCCAGTGCGAGCCCGGCGGTCTTCAGCATGTGCTGCATGGAGTGCACCCTTCTTCTGATCCGACCCGCCCGGGTCCGGGCGGGGGAGGGCCGAGGTGCCCTCCACCCGCTGGTTCGCTGCGACGGCCCCGGGGGATCGGTCCGTCGGCCGGTGTTCACCCGATGAGGTGAGCCCGCCGGGGACGAGGGGGAACGCCTGTGCGTCCTCCCGTGCTCCGAACGGGCGGCGGGTGCCGTCGAGGCGGTCCGGACGTCCCGGGTGACGCTGCGCACCGGAGGTCTCGCGTAACGTGGCGGTCCGGAGGCCGGGGCCACGGCACGTGAGGAGTGACGGCGTTCATGACGCAGACGGAAGACGGCGGCGACGTGGTGGTCGTCGGAGCGGGAGCCGCTGGTCTGGCCTGCGCGGCCGATCTGGCCGCCGCCGGCCTTCGGGTGGTCCTGCTGGAGGCCGAGGACACCGTCGGCGGCCGGATGCGCACCGACCGGCTCGCCGGATTCACCGTCGACCGCGGCTTCCAGGTCTTCAACACGGCCTACCCCCAGGTGAAGCGGCGCCTGGACCTGCGGGCCCTGCGGCTTCGGCCCTTCACCCCGGGCGTGCTGGTGCACACCGACGACGGGCCACGCCGCTTCACCGATCCCTCCCGCCGGCCGCGTGAGAGCCGTGACCTGATTCCCGGCCGGCTCGCCTCGGCCCGCGACCTGCTCGCTCTGGGCACGCTCTCCGCGCGTGACGTCCTCGCCCCGGCCGGACACCTGCGTACCAGACCCGACTCGACCACACTCACCGCCCTCGCGAACGCGGGAATCTCACCGGAGCTGGTGGAGACCTTCTTCCGGCCGTTCCTGTCCGGCGTGTTCCTGGAGGACGAGCTGGAGACCTCGGCCCGCTTCTTCCACCTGGTCTGGCGGACCATGCTGCGCGGCACCCTGTGCCTGCCGACCGACGGCATCGGTGCCGTACCGGCCCAGATGGCCTCCGGACTTCCCGACGGCGTCCTGCGGACCGGGGTTCCCGTGGCCTCCCTGACCGACCGCGGGGTGGCGTCGGCCGACGGCGGTCACCACACCGCTCGCGTGGTCGTCGTCGCCACCGGACAGAGCGCCGCGGCCCGCCTCCTGCCCGGCCTCCAGGTACCGCGCGGCAGAGTGGTCACCACCCTGTACCATGCGGCGCAGGGCTCCCCACTGGCCGAACCGACGCTGATGGTCGACACGCGGCGCCGGTTTCTCCACACCTGTGTCCTCACCGAGGTGCACCGCGGCTACGCGGTGGACGGCCGGGCCCTGGTGTCGACCTCCGTCCTCGGCGACCCCGGCCCCGGGCAGGAGGCCGCCGTCCTGGCGGCGCTCGCCGAGGTCTACGGAGCGGACACCCGGCCCTGGGAACTCGTGCACCGGGTCGTGGTGCGCGACGCGCTCCCGGCCATGCCCCCGCCGCTCGCGCTCTCGCGGACCACGCGGTTCGCCCCCGGCCGCTACGTGTGCGGCGACCACCGGGCCACGGGCTCGCTGCAGGGGGCCCTCGCCTCGGGAACCCGAGCGGCCCGCGAGGTCCTGGCCGACCTGCGGCGGCCTTCCGCCGCACTCTGACCCCGCCACGTCGGCACCTCCCCGCGCGACCGGGACCGGGCCGAGCGGCGGACACCGCGCGACCGGGGCCATGCGCCGGAACGGCCGCGGCCGAGCGGCCGTCGTGCGATCGTCCGTGCGCGGCCCGCCCCGGCGAGAGCGGCGGGTTCACCACCCCGCACTGCCGGGAACGCCCTTGAAGGGCCCGTGGATCTCGTGGGTGATCCAGCCACCGTAGAAGTCACCCGGCTGGGCCCGGACTTGCTCGCCGTCGACGGTGCAGACGTCGACCCGTCCCGGATAGAAGGAGACGTACCCGGCGAGATCCGTGTACCCGGGGGAGGGCTCCTCGTAGCTCCAGGCCACGTCCGGCCCCGCCGGTCCCTCCGCCCGGAGGCTCCAGTACACGGCCACGCCCTTCCACTCGCAGAAGGTCCTGGCCGCCGACCGGGTCAGCCGGTCGACTCGGACGTCCGCGCGCGGGAGGTAGAACACGGGCGGATGACTCGTCTCCAGGACACGCAGCGCGTGACGACTGTCGGCGAGCAGCGCGCCGCCGTGGTGTACCGTCACCCGGCGCGTGTCGCGTTCGGTCCGTGGCGGGCGTGGATAATCCCACACCGACTCCCGTCGCCGGGCGCCGCCCGCCTCGTGGCCTTCTCGTTGGGACGCCTCCATGGCCGGTCCTCCCTTCCCGGCCCCCTCCGGTCTCTCCCGCTCCTCACGGCCCGTCGGTGCCGGATCGAATCCGCCGTACCCCGCCCAGTCCCGCGGGCCCCCACTTTCTCTTCGCTCCTGCCGTCTCCTGCCGTCTCTACGTCTCCTTCCTGTTTCGTCGCGAGGGCGGTCCCGGGATGCACCCGGGGGTCCGGTGGCGTGTCGCGGGTCCCGCGGTCGTCCCGGGCGGGGATTCGCTTCGGCGTCGCGGCGCGCATCCGCCGGAGCCGTGGCGAGAGAAGGATGTCCGTCAGACGCAGGGAGCGGGGCGGACGGGGCCGGTGGGCCGCGGGCGGGAGGACAGCGCAGTGATCAAGGTGGAGCGGAGCTTTCTCGTGGCCCTTCCCCAGGCCGAACTCGTCGCCTACCTGGAGGACTTCGGCCACACCGAGAGCTGGGATCCCGGAACGGTCCGCTGCGTCCGGATCGGAGACGGCCCGGTCCGGCCCGGAACGACCTGGCGCAACACGTCGCGCTTCCGCGGACGGACCACGGAACTCCTGTACCGGCTGGTCAGCAGCGAGTCCGACCGGCTCGTGTTCATCGGCGAGAACAAGACCGTCACCGCCAGGGACGAACTCCTCTTCGAAGCCCGGTCGCCCGCGGTCACCCGGCTGACCTACCGGGCGGCCCTCCGGTTCAAGGGCCTCGCGCGCCTGGCCGGCCCCTTCCTGCGGGCGGAGTTCGAGCGCCTCGCGGACGAGGTCGCGCGACGCCTTCCGGCGGCGGTCGCGGAGCACGGCACCTCCTGAGACCGGCCCCCGCGCGGCCGGCCCCGCACACACCGGCGCGACGCGTACCCCGCCGCACACCCCGTAGCCGAGCAGGACGCCGAGACCGTCCGGCCGATGGGCGGCGGGGCCCGGGTGCAGCCGGCCGGTGCTTACCGTACCCCCTGTCGCCGGCACCTCCGCCCGGCCTCGCCACCCCGCGTCGCCGTCCGGTTCGCCGAAGCAGTCGTTCCTTGGTCTGGACCTGACAAGCGTGTACCGCTAGCGTGGCCGCCGACGCCGCACATCTGAGAGCGCTCTCTGGGAGCGCTCTCAGATGTGCGTCCCCATACCAGGAGGTCTCGTGAAACGCACCATCGCTCGGCGCACCACCTCTCTGCGGGCCGCGTCGGCGGCCCTGCTGCTCGCCGTCGGGCTCGGCGGCACCCACGCCGGAGTCGCGACCGCCGCATCCGTCGCCGACCCACCCGCGGCCTCGGCCGGTCTACTCGAAGCCATGCGACACGACCTCGGGCTCACGGCGCGCCAGGCGGAAGAGCGGTTACGTGCCGAGAGGCACGCCGCGGAAGTCGAGGCCGACGCGCGGCGGGTCGCCGGAGGCACCTACGGCGGCTCGTGGTTCGAGCCGTCCACGGGGCGGCTGGTCGTCGCCCTGACCGACCGGTCCGAGGAGCCCGAGGTCCGTGCGCTGGGTGCCGACACCCGGATCGTCCGCCACAGCGCCGCCGCGCTCGACCGGGCCAAGTCGCGCCTGGACGCCGTTCCCGCCCCGGCCGGAGTGACCGGCTGGCATGTCGACCCCAAGGCCAACAGCCTCGTGGTCACCGTGGTGCGCGCCGACCGCGCCGCGCCCGCGGTGCGCGCCTTCGTGGAACAGGCTCGTCGTACCGGGCCCGTGGCCGTCACCGAGACGGCCGCCGCACCTCGTACCTACGCGGCGGGCACCGTCGGCGGAGACCCGTACTACACCGGCAACGTCCGCTGCTCGATCGGCTTCTCGGTGTACGGCGGCTTCGTCACCGCCGGGCACTGCGGTCGGGCCGGGGCGGCGGTGCGCGGCTGGGACGGGTCCGCCATGGGCACGTTCCAGGGCTCCTCGTTCCCCGGTGACGACTACGCGTATGTCGGCATCCACAGTGGCTGGTGGACGGTGCCGGTGGTGCTCGGCTGGGGAACCGTCTCCGACCGACTGGTCCGTGGCTCGGCCGAGGCCCCCGTGGGCGCGTCGATCTGCCGCTCCGGCTCCACGACCCACTGGCACTGCGGCACCGTCCTGGCCAAGAACCAGACCGTCAACTACAGCCAGGGCGCCGTCCACCAGATGACGAAGACCAGCGTCTGCGCGGAAGGCGGTGACTCCGGCGGCGCGTTCATCAGTGGAGACCAGGCGCAGGGTGTCACCTCCGGTGGCTGGGGCAACTGCTCATCCGGGGGCGAGACGTGGTTCCAGCCGATCAACGAGATCCTCCGGCGATACGGCCTCACCTTGCACACCGCCTGATCGGCGAGCGGCCCGAGGCGTGACTCCGGGCCCTGACCCGGGGCCCCGGGGTTCCGGGCCCGGACCCTGACCCCGGACACCCGGATTCGACGCCGGGCTCAGGCCCCCGGGCCGCACATCAGGGCCCAGGTCCCGGCCGAGGACCTGAGCACGGGGCCCCGGTCACGGCCCCCGGCCCGGGGGTGAGGTTTCCTGGGGCCGGAGCGGGGGCGTACCGCGTGCCGGTCCGCACTGTCGGAGTGGCGAAGCCCCCTCCGGGCCGTCAGGCGGCCGGGCCGGCGTGCCCCCGCCGCCCTCACACGAACGAAGCGCCCCGCCATCCGGGGGCCTCGCTCCGGCGGTCGTGGCGGGCCGGGCCGGCCGTACGGCGGTCAGCAGGAGGTAGCCGAGGTCGCCGCCCGCGACGGCGGCGCGCGCCGCGTCCAGTACGTCCCGGGCCGAGGCCGGGTCCACGCCCGACGCGGCGAGACGCGTCGGTGCGGTGCGGCGCACCAGAGCCAGGCGCGCCTCGATCTGGTCGATCAAGCGGACCATCGCCCGGTCATGACGTTCGGTCGCGACCGTGCGCAGCCCCGCGGCGGCCAGGATGGCCGTGTACGCGGACTGCGGACGGGCGTCGGCGACGCAGGCGATACGGGCGCCCAGGCCACGCAGTTCGGGCGGCAGCCGGTCGGGCCGGGCGATGACATCGGTGACGCCGACCCTGCCACCGGGTTTCAGTACGCGCGCGAACTCGCCGGCGGCTCGTGCCTTGTCCGGGAAGACGCACAGGGAACACTCGCACACCACGGCGTCGAACACCGCGTCCCCGTAGGGCAGCCGTTCGGCGTCGCCGGTCGTGAAGGAGACCCGGTCGGCGAGCCCGGCTGCCTCGGCCGCCTCCCGGGCGAGAGCGACGCCGGTGGGCGCGTAGTCGACGCCGTCCGCGCGCACCTGGTAGCGGTCGGCGAGCAGGAGCGCGGTGGTGCCGCGACCCGAGGCGACATCGAGGACCCGCATGCCCGGGGCGAGCCCGAGACGATCGGCGAGGCGCAGTGTCAGGCGGGTGCCACCGGGGTGGTAGGACTCGCCGAGCAGCAGCGCGACCACGTCCTTCGCGTAGGCGTCGGCGCAACAGCTCTTGATCTCCTCCTCGTTCACGGGTGCCGCCCGTCACTCTCGCCGCGCGACGTCTTCGAGCCGTAAGGGGTGTCGGCCAGCCGCCCCACGAGCGGCAGCGCGTTCGGCACGACGTCCGCGACCGGCACGCCGGACATCCGGGCACGGACCTGCTCCCGGTATCCGACCGAGTTGTAGGCGCAGAACGGGATGAGCCGCCCGTCGGGGGTGATCTCCTCGACGCAGCACTTCATCAGCTGTTTGACGTTGAGGGTGTAAGGGTCCTGGAAGTCCTGCACGACGATCATGAACGCCTTCTCGCTCAACTGCGCCACGGCTTCGGGGAGATCGATGCCACAGGCGCCTCCGGAACCTCCGCACCCCGAGGCGTTGCCGCCGCAGTCCAGCGCCTCCGCGGTCGCCCGGAGCCGGTCCTGTGTCGTGGCCGCTCCCATCGAGGCGGAGGCCGACCACAGCTTCTCCAGCGCCTCGCGCACCCCGGGGTCGGGAAGGACGCGGTTGGTGACGTAGTCCAAGTGGTCCTCGATATCGAGCAGCCTCGGGATCGGCAGGACCGTGCGGTCGCCCGGTTCACCGTCCACCAGGAGGTAGGTGACGGACCGACAGGTCGGGAAACAGCACGGCACGGGGAAGAAGTCGCCGTCCCGGAACCACTCCGGCCGCTGCGCGTTGATCAGCCGGATGACGTCGGGGTTGGTGAGCCTGTCCAGGGGATCGAAGGCGACGTGCCGGCCGGAGTGGGTGACGGGCTGAAAGGCCACGGAGCGCACGGCGGGGTGCTCGATGCCGTACTCGATGATCGCGCCGAGTTCGTGCTCGTTCAGACCCCTTTCGACGGCGGCGACCAGGGTGACGGTCAGCCCGGCCTCGGCGCAGTGGTCCAGCGCCCGCTGCTTGAACGCGCGCAGGTCACGGCCCCGGATCAGGCGATGGGTGCGTTCCTCGAAGCCGTCGAACTGCAGGTACACGGTGAGCGACCGACCCGGCACCCGGTTGCGCTCGCCGAGCGCGGCGACGAAGGCCCGGTCCGTGGCCAGGCGGATGCCGTTGGTGTTCAGGGTGACGTTGCGGATGGGGCGGGCCTGCGCCAGGTCGACGAAGTCGAGGATGTGCCGGTGGATGGTGGGCTCCCCGCCGGAGAACATCACCACCTCCGCCTCGCCCTCCGACTCCACGAAGGCGTCGAGCATCGACGCGCACTGTTTGGGGGTGATCGAATAGCCGTCCGGCTGGTGGCCGGAGTCGGCGAAGCAGACGGGACAGTCCAGGTTGCAGCCGGTGTTCACCTCGACGATTCCCAGACAGGCGTGCTGCTTGTGCTCCGGACACAGCCCGCAGTCCGAGGGACAGCCGTCCCGCACCTCCGTCTGGAAGACCAGCGGCAGCGTGCCCGGCTTGTTGAACCGCGCCGACGACAGGTACTCCTCCGCGTCCCCGTAGACCAGGGCCTCGAACCCGCCGTGGTCACGGCAGCGTTTGCGCAGGTACACCTTGTTGGCGCGGATGTTGACCTGGGCGTCCACGGGCACCTTGCAGATCGGGCAGATCGACCTGGTGAACTCCACGAACACCTCGTCCCGGTCCGTCTTTCGCCGTGGCACGGGCGCCTGCGTCATGGGGACTCCTCTCCTCCACCGCGCCTCTTCTCGACCGGTCCGCGTTCTCCGTCGCCCCCGTTCCGGCCGACGACACGACGGTCGGCGACGGGAGCACCCGCGCCGGCCGACCTTCGGGGCGCCTGCGCGCGAGCGGGCTGTCCTCGCCACGCCCGGTGCCGGGCGTGCTCACCGGACGGGTGAACCGCTTGCTCACGGCGGGCCCGCGCGGCGTTCGGCCTCCACCCCGAGCGTGGTGAGCGAGGCGGCGACGGTCTGCTCCCAGCGGCGCGCCACCACCGCCCCCCACCAGGCTCCGACCGCCCACAGGTCCGTGCCCATCTCCCCTTGGTAGACCAGGCGGGTGCCCGTCTCCCGTTCGGTCAGGGTGAACGTCTCGACGACATACGGAACGGGGCCGCGCACCAGGCGGAAGTCGACCCGCCGGGGCCGCGTGAAGCGCACCGTCTCCACCGTGACCGCCGTGAACCGGCCGCCGTGCAGCGGGGTGGTGTGGGCGGCCAGCACCATGTCGGCGCCGCGTTCGAGCACCCGGACCTTCTCCCGCGTCGCCCGCGTCGCCCGCCCCAGATACGGCTGCGCGATCACCTCGAACACGAGCTCCCGAGGTGCGCGGATGTCCACCGTCCGCGGACCCAGCCGCCGCACCCGCCGGCCCAGCCCGATGTCGACGGGAAGCGCGCCGCCGACCAGCCCGGCGTAGCCCCCGACGGCGGTCGCCGCCGCCCCGGCGGTCAAGACGGCGGCCCGGATCAGCCGGCGGGTCACCGGCCGCCCACCGGCCGGCCGCACCGGCCCCCCTCCGTGGTCACTCCGCGGGCCCGCCCCCCGTGGCCCGCCGCCGTGATCACCGTGCCGTCCCGGTCAGCCCGCACCATGGCCTGCTCCTCACACCCGACGGAACCGCTCGTACGTCCTCCTCATGCCACGGTACGCAGAATTCCGCGCCCGGCTCGTCGACCGCGCGGGCGCGGAAGCGGGCCGGGTGGTCATCGGGCCGTCCCGTCCACTTCCCCACGGCGCTCCGAGGCCGGCCGTCGGCCGAGGTGCCGTCGTCGGCGCTTCCGGCGGATACTGACATCAGGGCCTGGACAGGGAACACCGAAGGCACCGGGAGGTTCCGCGCATGGACTGGTGGATCTGGCTGATCGTCGCCGTGGCGGTGGTCGTCGTACTGACGGCGTCCGCCCTCGCTGTGCAGGCACGTCGCCGCACGGGCGGAGTCATCGCGGGCGGCAGGCGCCCGCGCCGGGGCAAGGGGTCGCGCTCATGACCGGATACGTGCGAGCGGCCGAGATCGCGAAACTGCCGGTGGTGACACTCGGCGGCCAGGACGTCGCCCAGATCAAGGACATCGTCTTCGACTCCTCCACCGGCAGCGTGCGCTGCTTCACCCTGAGCGGTCGCGGCCTGTTGTCAGGCCCGCTCGGACGGGCCCTGCTCTGGAACCGTGTGCACGCACTGGGGCCCGACGCCGTGATGATCCGCAACGAGGACGCGCTCGCCGACGACGACCAGGCCGCCAAGGACGCGCGCTCGACCGGCGGCAATGTGCTGGGTGCCCGCATGATGACCGAGGGCGGCACCGACCTGGGCAGGATCGTCGACGTCGTCATCGCATCAGGACGCAAGCCGGTCGTGGTCGGCTACGACGTCGAGTCCGCCACCGAGGGACACCGGGTGCTGCTTCCGGTGGCCAAGCCGGTGGCCGTCTCGGGCGAGATGGTCGTGGTGCCCGATGCCACCGCCGAGTTCACCGCCGGTGATCTCACGGGATTCGCCGAGGCGTCGCACGGGCTGCGGGCGCGACTGGAAGAGGAGAAGTGATGCTGTTCAGCGAGGCCGCGGGACGCGGAGTCGTCAGTCTCGCCACGGCCGAGACGATCGCCACCATCGCCGGCTTCGCCGTCGCCCCCTCGCCCGCCCGCGTGGCCGGCCTCCGGCTCAAGATGCGCGGACCGGGCACCGCGATCGCGTGGGACCGCGTCCAGTCCTTCGGGCCCGACGCGGTCACCGTGCGCTCGGCCGACAGGATCCAGAGTGGTGAGGACGTTTCGGAGGCACTGGCGGACAAGCGCCTCGATCCCCTCGGCAAGCGGCTCCTGACCGAAACGGGGCAGGTTCTCGGCACGCTCGACGACATCGACTTCGACGAGACGACCGGACGGGTCGACCGGCTCATCGCCGGTGGCCAGGAGTACCCGGGGGAGAGCCTCCTCGGGGCGGGCACCTACGCCGTCGTCATCGCCGCCCCCTGACCCCGCACCCGGCCCCATCCCCGCGCCCCGCACGGGTGCGCCGCAACCCGAAGCCCGGCAGCCGGGTGCGGCGCACCGTGACCCTCCCCGGCACACGACCTCGCGGCCGTCCCGCCCGCCGGGGGAACCTTCGCGCCGCGGGACCGTTCGCGATGATCCCCGTACCGCGCCGCGATCCACGCTGACCGGGGCCCCGCCCAGGTGCGGTCGGTCCGTTCGGGAGGCCGCCGGATCACCGCACGCCGGGGAACGCCGCCATGCGATCGCCGTGGGGCCGGCTTCGCCTTCGCGTCCGGCGGGGTCGCGAGTGGCGCTCGCGGCGAGCGACGCCGCGGATGTCGCGCCCGCGCCCGACATGGCCGATGCGCCTGCCGTTCACGCGGCGCCCCGGACGCCGTGTCCGTGGCCGGGACGGCCTCACTCTCGGCCGACTGCTCCGGGACGCCACCGTGGCCGCACTCGCCATGGCCTTCCCCTACTGGTCGATCCAGGGCAGCGGCTACCAGACGGTGTACTACGGCCCGATCGAGCCGCCGCACGGCAGCGCCGGCCGCTGCGCTCACGGGCTCCCGGTCCGGTGGGACGGGATGGGCGCCTCGCGGTCGTCGATGCGGAAGCGCAGTCCGTTCACCACGCCGACCACACCATCGAGGCGCCAGACGGCGTGAACGAGCTCCGGCACCTGACTCCGCGCTTCCACCCGGCCATCGAGGGTGACGACGCCGTCGCGGACAGAGACGCGGACAGCGTCGGACGGCAGGTTCAGCGCGGCGACGACGACCTCCTCGGTCACCTGGCGGCGGATGTCGTCGTCCGCCCGCAGGAAGACCCGCAGCAGGTCGCGACGGGTGGCGATGCCGATGAGACGATCGGCCTCGTCGACCACGGGCAGCCGCTCGACGCCGCGGCGCTCCATCAGCCGGGCGGCGTCCGGCACGGTCTGTTCGGGGTGCACGGTGATGGCGGGGCTCGACATCACGTCGCCCGCCGTCACGGCGGGCGACGGAGCGGGGCCGTCCCGGTGCGCCTGGCAACGCACCAGGTCACTGGAGGACAGGACGCCGAGGACCTTGTCGTCGGCGTCGACCACCGGCAGTCCGCTGATCCGGTGGTGGTCGAGCAACCGCACGACCTCCTTGAACGGTGTCGTTCGGCGGGCCTGGACGACGTCCCTGGTCATTACCTCGCCGACGATGTGAGCGGTCACGACGGATCTCCTTCACGGGCGGGGGAGGGCCGGAGCCGGGGCCGGCGTCCTGCGGCGCCTACTTCTGCGGGCCGCCACGCCACGGGGCGGCGCGGCCGTCCGGCGGGTGGTGTCGCCGCGGTGGGCGACGCGTTCGGTGGCGGAGCGCAGCCGGGCGTGGAGCCGGTCGGCGAGCGGCAGGCCGGGCCGGTCCAGAGTGGCGGCGACCTTCTCGCGGAAGTAGGCGAGGGATTCCTCGTCCACCTCCCCGTCGGCGCGGACTCGTACGGTGGCGGTGGTCTCACGGGCACCGATGTCCTTGGCGGGCATGTGCTCCACTCCCTGTGATCGTTCTGCGACGCCTCAAGACTGCCGCGCTCGTCGCTCCCGTCCCAGAGGCGACCGGCCCCAGGCGAGGAGCGGTCGGTCCCTGGCCTGAGGGCCGAGCGGCCCCGCCCCGTGGCTCACCTGCTGTCGTTCCCCTCGGTCCCCTCCAGCGCCGCCCGGCCTGCCTCCAGTCGCGCCACCGGCACCCGGAACGGCGAGCAGGAGACGTAGTCCAGTCCGACGGTGTGGAAGAAGTGCACCGAGTCGGGGTCGCCGCCGTGTTCACCGCACACTCCGATCTTGAGGTCCGGGCGTGTGGCGCGGCCCTCGGCGACGGCGATGCCCACCAGCCGGCCGACCCCTTCGCGGTCGAGCGTCTCGAAGGGGGAAGTCGAGAAGACGCCCTTGTCCAGATAGGCGGAGAAGAACTCCGCCTCGACGTCGTCGCGGGAGAAACCCCAGGTTGTCTGGGTCAGGTCATTGGTGCCGAAGGAGAAGAACTCGGCTTCCTCGGCGATCCGGCCCGCCGTCAGGGCGGCCCTGGGCAGCTCGATCATGGTGCCGACCGCGCAGTCGAGGGTGACCCCGGCCACCTGCGAGACCTCGGCCAGCACCCGCCGCACCTCCTCGCGCACGAGGCGCAGTTCACGGACGTCACCGACGAACGGGACCATGATCTCCGCCTTGGGCGCGCCACCGGCCAGCAGACGTTCGGCCACGGCCTCACCGATCGCCCGGACCTGCATGGCGACCAGGCCGGGCACGACCAGCCCCAGGCGCACACCGCGCAGCCCCAGCATCGGATTCTCCTCGTGCATGCGGTTCACGGCGCCCAGCAACTCGACGTCGTGCGCGTCCGACTCCCCTCCGTGGGTCCGAGCGGAGGCGATCCGCACCGCCAGTTCGGTGTGGTCGGGCAGGAACTCGTGCAGCGGCGGGTCCAGCAGCCGGATGGTGACCGGTAGACCGTCCATGGCCTCCAGGATGCCGACGAAGTCCTGCCGCTGAAGGGGCAGGAGGTCCGCCAGGGCTTGCTCGCGCTCGTCATCCGTGCCGGCCAGGATCATCTGCTCGACCAGTTTGCGGCGCTCACCGAGGAACATGTGCTCGGTGCGGCACAGTCCGACGCCCTGAGCTCCGAACCGGCGGGCCCGTGCGGCGTCCTCCGGGGTGTCGGCGTTGGCCCGCACCTCCAGGTGCCGCACGGTGTCAGCGCGGGCCAGAGCCCGGGCCACCGCGTCGACCACGGCCTGCGCGCCACCGTCGCCCCGGCCGTCCTCCAGATACCGGATGACCGCCGAGTCCACCAGCGGCACCGAGCCCGCGTGCACCGCTCCGGTGGAGCCGTCCACCGAGACGACGGTGCCCTCCTCGACCACGGTGCCGTCCGCAGCGGTGAAGCGCCGGGCCTCTGTGTCCACGGTGAGCTCCTCGGCGCCGCACACGCAGACCTTGCCCATGCCGCGGGCGACGACGGCCGCGTGGCTGGTCTTGCCACCCCGGCTGGTGAGGACCGCCTGCGCGGCGATCATGCCGGGCAGGTCGTCGGGGGTGGTCTCCTGGCGGACGAGGACGACCTTCTCGCCGGTCGCGGCGCGGCGTACGGCCTGGGCGGAGTCGAAGACCACGGCCCCGACCGCCGCACCAGGAGAGGCCGGGACACCGTGGGCCAGCGGGGTACCGCTCGCGGAGGTGTCGAACCGCGGGAACATCAGCCGGGCCAGGCCCTCACCGCTCACCCGGGCCAGCGCCTCGTCCGGGGTGATGAGCCCCTCGTCGGCCAGCTCGGCGGCGAGGACGAAGGCGGCCTCGGCGGTGCGCTTGCCGACGCGGGTCTGGAGCATCCACAGGGTGCCGCGTTCGATGGTGAACTCGATGTCGCACAGGTCCCGGTAGTGGCGTTCCAGGGTGCGCATGTGCGTGCGCAGCCCGTCGTATGACGTGGCGTCCAGGTGCTTCAGCTCGGCCAGCGGTACGGTGTTGCGGATGCCGGCGACGACGTCCTCGCCCTGCGCGTCGGACAGGTAGTCGCCGTACAGGCCGGGGCGTCCGGTGGCAGGGTCGCGGGTGAAGGCGACGCCGCTGCCGGAGTCCGCCCCGAGGTTGCCGAAGACCATGCGCTGCACGTTGACGGCGGTGCCGAGGTCGTCGGCGATGTGCTCGCGGCGCCGGTACAGGCGGGCGCGTTCGCCGTTCCAGGATTCGAAGACGGCCAGGACCGCCCGGCGCAGCTGCTCGACGGGGGACTGGGGGAAGTGGCCACCCGTCTCCAGGCGGATCAGGTTCTTGTACGTCTCGACCAGCTCGGTCAGGTCGGATGCCGTCAGGTGTACGTCGTCCTGGACGCCGCGCAGGTCCTTGAGCAGGGCGAGGGACCGCTCGAAGCGGGAGGACTCGACGCCCATGACCGTGCTGCCGAACATCTGGACGAGGCGGCGGTAGGAGTCCCAGGCGAAGCGTTCGCTGCCGGAGACCTTGGCCAGGCCGAGGACGGAGTCGTCGTTGAGGCCGATGTCGAGGATCGTCTCCATCATGCCGGGCATGGAGAACTTCGCGCCGGAGCGGACGGACAGCAGCAGCGGATCGTCCGGCTGCCCCAGGACCCGGCCGGCGGACGCTTCGAGGGCCGACAGGTGTGCGGAGACCTCCTCCCACAGGCCCGCGGGTTCGCTGCCCGTGTCCAGGAAGGCGCGGCACGCCTCGGTGGTGAGGGTGAATCCCGGCGGCACGGGGAGCCGAGTCGGGTCATCTCCGCCAGGTTCGATCCCTTGCCGCCGAGGAGATCGGCCCGGTCACGGCCGCCCTCGGTGAAGTCGTACACGTAACGGACCATGACGCTGCGCTCCTCAAGCGTTGGGGCGTGATGATCCCAGCGTCGGACGGGGGCGGGCTCGACGCGAGGTGCCGGCCGTCCCGCGTGAGGGACCGGTCGGCCCAGATTCGCGCCCGGCGTTCCGGAGGGACCATCGGCGCCCTGCCGGGACTGTACGGCCCGTGGACCATCAGCACGGCCGGGACGAGGCTCGAGATCATCGGAATGCAACGACCAGGGAGGACACGTCATGCCGCGTGACATCGTGGTGGGGATCGACGGATCGACCGAAGGACTCGCCGCCGCGCACTGGGCGGCCCAGGAGGCTCAGCGGCGAGGAACCGGACTCAGCGTGATCCACGTCTGGCACCGCCCTCCCCACCCCGCGCCGCACGTCCCCGTGGACGACACCGAGCGCGACTGGGCCGAGCAGCTCCTGCGCGAGGCCGTACGCAGCGTCCGTGCCGCCCACCCGGGACTACGGATCACCGACCGACTCGTCCGCGACGCCACGGTGGCCGGCCTGCTCAGGACCGCGGCCGACGCCGACCTGCTGGTCCTCGGTTCCCCTGGCCTCGGAGCCCTGGGCGGTTTCCTCACGGGCTCCGTGTCCCAGCGCGTCGTCGGCCGGTCCGCCCGCCCGGTCGTACTGGTCCGCGCGGGACGTTCCGCCGCCGACGACCACCTGCCGGCCACGGACGGCGTCGCCCCGGAGGAAATACCGGAAACGCCCTACCGCCAGGTGGTGCTCGGGCTGCGGACGGACCGTCCCTGCGACGAACTGATCGAGTTCGCCTTCGACGCCGCCCGCCGGCGTGGCACCGGCCTGCGAGTGGTCCACGCCTTCCGGACCGCTTTCCGGCCCGCCGTTCCGTCCGTGCCCCTGGTGTCCGCGGCCCCGGAGGGCCCGCCTCCCGTCCCGTGGCCACGGGACGACGCGCCGGGGGACGAGGAGCGCACCGTGACGGCGGTGCTGCGCCCCTGGCGGGAGAAGTACCCGACCGTCCCGGTGACCGAGGCGGTCATCGAGGGACGCGCCGCGGCCGTCCTGGTGCGGGCCGCCCAGGACGCGGGCCTCCTGGTGGTGGGCCGCCGCGGCATCGATCACCAGGTCGGTGTCTACGCGGGGCCGGTCACGAACGCCGCACTGCACCACGCCGGATGTCCCGTAGCCGTCGTCCCGCACGACTGACACCGCGCACCAGCCGGCCTGTGCCCGGCCAGCCGAGCCGGCCGGTCAGTGGCTGCCCGCAGAGCGCGAAGGGACATCGGCGCCGCGACGGCCGTGCCCGGGTACGACCGTCCCCCTTTCCCCTGGGCGATGCCCCTGTCCCCGAAACGACACTGGTGGACCGGGTACGGGGCCAGTTCCGCGAGCGTGGTCTCATGGCGCGCTGACACCGCGCAATCGGGGCCGATCGGCCCTGGACCTCGGCCATCCTGTGAAGAAAGGATTCCGACACAGGCCGAGGCATTGCGAGGAGCATTCGATGGCGCACAGCGAGCAGGGCGACAGCACGGGAAGCCCGATCAGGGTTTTCCTCCTGGACGACCACGAAGTGGTACGACGCGGGGTGCACGACCTGCTGGACGACGAACCGGACATCACCGTGGTCGGAGAAGCGGCGACGGTGGAACAGGCGTTGGTACGGGTCCCCGCCCTGCGCCCCGATGTCGCCGTCCTCGACGTGCGTCTGCCCGACGGAGACGGCGTGACCGTCTGCCGCGAGCTGCGGTCGAAGATGCCGGACCTGGCCTGCCTGATGCTGACCTCCTTCGACGACGAGGAGGCGTTGCTGGACTCGATCATGGCGGGTGCGGCCGGATACGTCCTGAAGCAGATCCAGGGCTCGGACCTGGTCTCGGCCGTGCGCACGGTGGCCCGTGGCCAGTCGCTGCTGGACGCCAGCGCCACGACCAAGCTGATGGCACGGCTGCGGGGCGGAGGACAGCAGCCGGCCGAGGAGCCGGAGATGCTGCCGGGTCTCACCGGCCGGGAACGCGAGATCCTGGAACTGATCGGCGAGGGGCTGACCAACCGGCAGATCGGCCAGCGGCTCTACCTGGCCGAGAAGACGGTCAAGAACCACATCTCCCGGCTGCTCGCCAAGCTCGGCGTGGAACGCCGTATCCAGGCCGCCGTCATCGCCACCCAGGCACGGGACCGGATGCGCTCCGCAGGCCGGTAGCGGGATCGGCCCGCCGGTCGGCCCCGCAGCCGGTCCCCCAGGGGACCAAAGGTCCTCGCATCCCACCCCCGCACAGCCCGCATCCCCTTGGAATTGCATGCACCGATCCGCATATATCTGTTGATCGAAGGTCGCCCGACGGGATCTGAGGGGCGCGCACGCGGCAAGACCCACGCCCAGGCCATCCTCCGCCTGGCCCGCCGGCGTGTGGACCCCCTCTCCCGGACGCACGGCGACCTGGTCAAGGTCTTCGGCTGGTACGACAACGAGTGGGGGTACACGAACCGCCTGCTCGACCTCACCTCGTACCTCGCGGCTCGACCACCCCGGAGCTGACGATTCCGGCCAGTCGACCCCGCGGCGCCCTGATCTCCTGTCGTCTCCCTGTTCGAGCCGTTACCGTGGCAGGCGCACGGTAAGGGCTGCCGGCGGGCGGTGAGGCGTTGGAGGAGCATGGTGGGGAACGCCGAGGAGGCCCGCGAGGCACGGGTACGACTGCCGCAGCTGCGGCTGGACGAACTGCTGGAGGAACTGCAGGCCCGGCTGGACGCGGCGCGCGGTACCCGGGACCGGGTGCACAGTCTCCTGGAGGCCGTGCTGTCGGTCGGCCGCGAGCTGGACCTGGAGCAGGCGCTGCGCAGCATCGTGGAGGCCGCGGCGGCGCTGGTGGACGCCGAGTACGCGGCGCTCGGGGTGATCGGCCCGGACGGCAAGCGGCTCTCCGCCTTCCACACGGTGGGCGTCGACGCGGAGCAGATCGCGCGCATCGGCCCTTACCCGGAGGGCCACGGCATCCTGGGCGAGCTGATCCGCCACCCCGAGACATTGCGCCTGACCAAGCTCTCCGATCACCCCATGTCCTACGGGTTTCCGGCCCACCACCCGCCGATGAACACGTTCCTCGGAGTTCCGATCCGAGTGCGCGACCGCATCTTCGGCAACCTGTACTTGACGGAGAAGCGCGGCGGGCAGCAGTTCGACGAGGAAGACGAGTCGGTGCTGGCCACGCTGGCCGTGGCGGCCGGCGTGGCCATCGACAACGCCCGCCTCTACGAGGAGTCCCGGCTGCGCGAGCGCTGGCTTCAGGTGAACGCCGAGATCACCCACGCGCTGATGTCCGGCGCGGACCAGGGCGGGGTGCTGCCGCTGATCGCCGAACGGGCCAGGGAGATCACCGCGTCCGCCCTGAGCGTGGTGGCCATGCCGGTGAGCGGAACCGACAACCTCGCGGTCGAACTCGCCATCGGCCACGAGGCCGACGTATGGCGCGGGATCGTACTTCCCACGGAGGGCACGCTCATGGGGCAGGCGTTCGTCCAACGAACGCCTGCCAGCAGCCCGGACGTCTCACGCGACTCCCGGGTTTCAGTCGGTCCGCCACGTTTCGAGGGGCTCGGACCGGCCGTCGCCGTGCCGATCGGCACGGGCGGCGAGGCCCGCGGTGTGGTGCTGCTGGTCAGGCAGTCGGGCGGCCGGGAGTTCTCCGAGAAGGAGACCGAGCCACTCCAGGTCTTCGCCGCGCAGGCCGCCGTCGCGATGGAGCTGGCGGAACGACGCGAGGACGCCGAACAGATCGCCCTGCTGGAGGACCGCGACCGCATCGCACGCGACCTGCATGACCTCGCCATCCAACGGCTTTTCGCCACCGGCATGACCCTGCAGAGCGCCGGTCGCCGCGTCCAGGACTCGATGGCCTCCGAGCGGATCCAGCGGGCGGTGGACGACCTCGACGTGACCATCAAGATCATCAGGTCGACGATCTTCGGTCTGCGCTCCCGCGACGACCACGCGGCGCCCGGCCTGCGTTCCCGCGCGGTGCGCGCGATCGGCGAAGCCGCTCCGCTCCTGGGCTTCGCTCCCAGCGTGCGCATGGAGGGCCTGCTCGACACGCACGTGCCCGGCCAGACCGCCGACCACGTCATGGCCGTCCTCACCGAGTCCCTGAGCAACGTCGCCCGGCACGCCCGCGCCGACCGCACCGACGTCGTGCTGGAGACGGACGGCAAGCAGGTCCGCCTGACGGTCACGGACAACGGCGTCGGCGTCCCGGACGGAGGCCGCCGGAGCGGTCTGACCAACATGGCCGAGCGAGCGCAGAAGCTCGGCGGCGGTATGGAGTTGGTAAGCCCCGGCGGAAAGGGGACACGGCTGGTGTGGTACGCGCCGCTGACTCAATGCCCGGACACGACAGAGAGCGGCCGGTCCGCCCGCTGACGCACGTCGTCGGCGGGCGAGCGGCACCTTGACGGTCCTTGAGGCCCCCGCCGAACGAGGCCGGACGCTCACCTGGGCGGCACGTGATCACACGTCGCCGTCCATCGCCTTCTCCATCGGACGGCGCGGCGAGGCCGGTGCTTCGGGGCCGTGCCCGACCCGGATGACCATCTGCGCTCGCACGCGGGGGGCCGGCAGAGGTACGCGTTCGAGGGCCTGGCCGGTCCGCAGCCGGTCCGTCCGCCGGTCGTGTGCCGTGGACAGCAGCGCGAGCGTCGGGCGCGTCTCGAAGGCGCGGACAGGAATGCGTACGGTGCGGGTGTCGGTATCGACCCGGAAGCGCCAGGGCTGAGTGTCGGGCAGGGACGGTGCGGCCACAGCCGTCGCGACCAGCCGTTCCAGGGCCGGGGCGTCGAGGGTTGACGAGCTCATCGGACTCCTTCCCGCCCGCGTCCGAGGCCGGCTGGGCTGGTGGGTGAACCCTTCCCGGCCTTGGTCCCCGCCGACGTGCGCGTAAGGGGCCGTGCGGGCACCGCCCGGCACCGGTCGGCCTTTTTCGTCCGATGGTGGCCGAAGGTCCCTGTGGATTGGGGCTGTTGAGGCCCCGAGGTGCGGACCTTCGGCATCGGGTGCGGGGTGGTGCGGGCCGGGAGAGTGAGTGGCGTCAGGAACCGACCGGATCTTCTCCGAAGGGGTCACCGTCATGGCCGTGCACCAGCCCACGCACCGTAGTTCGGGTTTCCACCTGCCGCCGTTCCGCCGAAACCACGCCGATTCCGCGCCGGGGGCGGCCGGGTCGGCGGAGGCCGGCACGCTCACCGTCCGGGCCTACGTGTTCGCCTCGGCCCGTGTGCTGATGGGGTTCGTCTTCCTGTGGGCATTCCTCGACAAGACGTTCGGCCTCGGTTACGCCACCGCGTCCGGAAAGGGCTGGGTCGAAGGTGGTTCGCCCACGAAGGGCTTCCTCGGGCACGTCGCGGTGGGCCCTATGGAATCGACGTTCCACTCGTGGGCCGGGGCGACCTGGGCGGACTGGCTGTTCATGATGGGCCTGCTCGGGATCGGGCTGGCGCTGACGGCCGGGGTGGCGCTGCGCCCGGCCGCTTTCGCGGGGACGGTGATGATGGCGTTGATGTGGGTGGCGGAGTGGCCGCCGGCGAAGCACCTGTCGGACGGGTCGGCGAGCATGTCGACGAACCCGTTCGCCGACTACCACCTGGTGTACGCGGTGGTGTTGGTCGCGCTGGCCGCGGTGTCGGCCGGTGACGCGCTGGGTCTGGGCCGACTGTGGGCGCGGCTCCCGATCGTGCGCGACCACGCGTGGCTGCGCTGAACACGGCAGGTCGGGCGGGCCCACCACAGGTTCCCGCCCCACCCGCCTGCCGACAGGGACTGTCGGCCCCATTCCGGGACCACAGGCCCCTGCCCCGTGGCCTTTCTCGTGGCCCCGAAACGGGGCGCATCGGCGCTGTCGCCCACGCACCACCGCCGTCGCCGTCGTCGCGCACGACTGACGCGGCCCACCGAAGAAGTACACGGAAGGAGCGGGCACCATGAAGGCAGCGGTCGTCCGGGAGTTCGGCAGGCCCCTGGTCATCGAGGAGAGGCCCGATCCGGAGCCCGGTCCGGGGCAGGTGCTCGTGGCCGTCGAGGCATCCGGTCTCTGCCATACCGACATCCATGCGGCGCACGGCGACTGGCCTGTCAAGCCCACCCTGCCGTTCGTCCCCGGGCACGAGGGCGTCGGCCTGGTCGAGGAGTTGGGTGACGGTGTGACCCACCTCGTCGTCGGACAACGCGTCGCCGTCTCCTGGCTCGGCAAGGCCGCCCGGCCACCTGGCCGGACGCCGGGAAGGTTGAGGCATGCTCGCCTGCTATCTCTTCGCTCACTCGCTCGAGGACTCTCTCAGCGACGGCGAGTTCGTCCCGCGCGGATCGAACCCTGGCCAGCTGCTCGACCAGCTGTGCTTCGAGGTCGTCCAGTTCCGCACGTCGCGTGGTGATCCGTTCCAGCGGCTCGGGATCCGGCAAGCAGCGGATCGTACGGGCCGTCGGACCGCTGCGGGCACGAACCGCGAAGATGCCGCCGACTTCGTCGGCGGCATCACGTTACGACGGGAGGACGGAAGGTCGGTCCGGTGCCGTCGCCGGGGTGACGGCCATCCCAACGCTGCCTGGCGAGCGAACCGCGGGTACCGCATCACATCGCTTCAACCCCGGACCTGGGTGGTACGGAACCGGTTGGGACTTCGGATCCCCGGACAGCCTCAGGAGCACGAGGTGCTTTCAGACGCGGTCATGGGTCGAGAACGGGCGACGATGGAACCGCTTCCGGTCGGTGCCGTGAAGACAGCGTTGGTGATCATGAAGTCCCGGTGGCCATCCAGGTGCGTCCCCTTGGCGAAATGCAGGTGGATGTCTCCTGAGGCAGTGCCAAGTTCCGCAGCACGGGCCAGCCACCCCACACTGCACCCTGGAACTGGCAGACTTTCGGTCTCCGACACAGTGCTTGACCTGCCCCAGGTGTGACTGTAGGTCGTGTTCACTCCCACTTCCGCCACTCCCCAGATGGTGGCCTTGGCGGACGCGCTCACCTCGAGCGTGTCCGAGCTCTCCACGGTGTCCGACCAGGTCAGGGCGTGATTCTCGGTCTGCGAGGTGTAATTGAAGACGCGGTCTCCGACAAGATGTTCCTCCCCCGGAGAGGTCCGATAGCTCCGGGGCGAGTAGGTCATGGTGCAGACCGCCTGGGAACCCGCGCATATCTCGAGAGCGGCTTTGCCGTGGTCACTGTCGGCGGAGTAAGTGGTCCAGCCTACCGCTGTGTTGACGGCGGCACAGGGCGCGATCTGGTCGGCTGTTCCCGGCCCGCTGATCTGCGTCCAGGACGTGCCACCGTTCCAACGGTAGACACCGTCGGGTGATCGCCCGAAGACGGCACTGTCCGTGACCACCCACTGCGAGCCCGGACCGGTGGTACCGATCCGCTGCCAGTTCTGCCCGGAACCCTGATAGCGGTAGACACCACTGCCGTCCGGAGCGGCCCGGAGAAGACCCGCCCCACCCCCGTAGATCTGGTCGGCTGTTCCCGGCCCGCTGATCTGCGTCCAGGACGTGCCACCGTTCCAACGGTAGACACCGTCGGGTGATCGCCCGAAGACGGCACTGTCCGTGACCACCCACTGCGAGCCCGGACCGGTGGTACCGATCCGCTGCCAGTTCTGCCCGGAACCCTGATAGCGGTAGACACCACTGCCGTCCGGAGCGGCCCGGAGAAGACCCGCCCCACCCCCGTAGATCTGGTCGGCTGTTCCCGGCCCGCTGATCTGCGTCCAGGACGTGCCACCGTTCCAACGGTAGACACCGTCGGGTGATCGCCCGAAGACGGCACTGTCCGTGACCACCCACTGCGAGCCCGGACCGGTGGTACCGATCCGCTGCCAGTTCTGCCCGGAACCCTGATAGCGGTAGACACCACTGCCGTCCGGAGCGGCCCGGAGAAGACCCGCCCCACCCCCGTAGATCTGGTCGGCTGTTCCCGGCCCGCTGATCTGCGTCCAGGACGTGCCACCGTCCCAGCGGAAGACACCGTCCGGCGACCGCGAGCAGACCGTACTACCAGTCGCTGCGGCAGCCGGCTGTGCCGTGATCAGCGGCATCGCTACCGCACTCGGCAGGGTGACCAGGAGCGCGGTCAGCCGTACTCGCCATCGTCGTCCCGACGGCACGGCGCCCCTTCCGCTCCTCGCGTCCCCCCATGCACCCGCCACGGTTACTCTCATCGCGGAAGTACGCCAAGAAAACAGGCGCATTGCCCATACTCCTCTCATCAAAGCCCACACGGTTTGGAACGGCCGGGGCATGCCAGGCATCCATGGACGAAGAGGCCCCGCCGTTCACCAGGCATCATCCTTTGCCACCGGCATCACCGGGTGTGAGTGGTAGAAGTGGCGCATGACGCAAGAATCCTTCCAAGAGGCTTCCTGCGGGCTCCAACCACACCGGGTGGCAGTCATCGTGGAAGAGGACACCAATCCCTTCGAACTCGGCCGCGCCACCGAACTCTTCGGGCCGCCCCGGCCCGATCTCGGCCGTGACCTCTACACCTTCACGCTCTGCACGCCCCACGACCGCACGGTCATGCGCGACCGCTTCTTCACTCTCACCGAGGCAGCGCGCCTCGACACCGCCGACACCGCCGACACCCCTGATCATCCCGAGCAGACCGGACGTCAGCCGACCCCGTCACCCCGCCGTACTGGACGCCATACGCCGCGCCCACCGGCGGGGCGCCCGGCTGGTCTCCTTCTGCAGCGGCGCGTTCGCCCTGGCCGAGGCAGGCGTACTCGACGGCCGCCGGGCGCGCCGGACCTGGGGGCGTGTCCGTCCCATGCTCACCGCTGCAGCGAACTGGCTCTCGCCGAGGCTCTGGTCGTCCTCACCAACCTCGAAGCCAACGCCAACACCGTTGCGTTAGCGCCGTGAGCGGCTGTTGAGGCCGTGGGCGAAGAATGTGACGGTGGTGTGGACGGTGTAGTTCTGGGCCTTCCGGGGGTGCTGTCCGGCGTTCGGGCCGTACTTGCTGGTGGGGTTCTTGCGGGTGCGGGCCTTCACTCGTTGCCGTCGGTGGGCGGGCAGGAGGCCGCGCAGGGCGGCGTGGCCGATCGTGCCGACCAGGTCGATGAGGGTGCCGGGGAAGATTCCGTGGGCTGCGGTGACCGTGTCGGTTGCGGCGGCCAGCAGGACGGTGAAACTGATCCGTTCCATTTGTCCAGTGCGGTCACAAGCCGTTGGCATAGGGGAGTTCGCCCTCGGACTCCGGCCCGAAGGCGGCGGCTATGAGCGCGCGGGTGCCGCACTCGACCAGGGCCAGCAGCCGCAGGAGCGGATAGCCGAACTCCAGATTCTCCCCGGCCCGCTTGGGGTAGCGTCAGGTGAGCGTCTCGTCGTCGGGGTCGCGTGGCCGAGCTGGTGGTGGGGTCCGCCACCTCACCGACACCGCGACCGCCGCCACCATGGCCTTCACCACGTTCGTCCTCTTCCAGCTCTGCAACGCCCTCGCTGCGCGCAGCGAGGACGGCCCCGTCCTCGGACGTCATCAGTTGCGCAACCGCACCCTGTGGATCTGTCTGGCCGCCGTCCTCACCCTCCAGGTCGTCGCCGTACAGGCGCCGGTCGCCCAAGGAAACTTCGACACCGTCGCTCTCAGCCCGACGCAGTGGGCGATCTGCCTCGCCACCGCCCTCACCGTGCTGCTGACCGAACACGGCTGGCGGGCCGCACACACACGACACGATCGGCGCGCAGCACGGAGACCGACCCCGTGAGATCCCAGCACCTACCCGCGCCGCGGGGCCCGAGAAGGTGATCACGGGCGATCCGGTCGGCCACTTGCGGGTTCGACCGCCGTTCCACCTCGAGTGGGATGTCCCCTGCCCGTCGGTGAGGACGTGACGGTCTCGGACACGCGCGGTCGACCGGACGCCCCGCTCTTGAGCCCCGTCGGGCCGATGGGCCCGAACCCCGCGGGCCACGGCGGCCCCGTCACACGGAAGGGCAATCGCCCGTTCGGTGAAATGTCGGGACTGTGCCTGAAGGGCACGGTCATCGCCACCAAGAACGGCCACCTCCGGACGCGGACGCCGAGTGCGGCCGTGTTCACGGGAGTCGTCCTCCCGCCCCGGAGTCGACCTGCCGATGGGGCCGGTCGGCCCCCGTCCGAGCCCATCGGCCCCTGTCCCCGGAAGCCGCGGAACGACAAGGTCATAGCAGGTACCCCGACACAGGAGGTGGGCTACATGCCCGGTACGATCATCGTGGGACTGGATGGCTCGCTGGAGAGCCGGGCCGCAGCGGACTGGGCCGCCCGCGAGGCCGCCCTGCGGGGGTTGGCGGTGAAGCTGGTTCACGTGTGGCAACCGGTACCCGCACGCATGGCGCAGGCTCCGCTCCTCGGCGCAGAGACCCACCAGCACTGGACCGAGCGGATTCCGCGAGAGACCGCCGAGGGCCTGCGGCTGCGCTACCCGGATGTCGAAGTGGGCGTCGAGCAGTTGACCGGCTCGCGGACCGACGGCCTCCTGGAGGCGGCGGGCGACGCGGAACTGCTGGTCCTCGGCTCCCGTGCCCTGAGCGGCCTCGGAGGCTTCCTGGTGGGGTCCACCGGGCAGAGCGTGGTCGCCCGCACCGAGACGGCCGTGGTCCTCGTACGCGCCGGGGAGCAGGCCGCGGACGAACACGTCAGGGATTCCGCCGGCGTCCCGTCCGTCGCCACCGCGTTCCGGCCCGTGGTCTTGGGCCTGGACGCCTCCAGTCCCGACGAGACCGTGCTCGACTTCGCCTTGAGGGAGGCCAGGTGCCGACAGGCCCCGCTGACCGTCGTACACGGCTGGGACACGTCGCCCTACGCCGTCTACACCATGGGCGCGGGCTTCGAGGCACACGAGGAGTTCGCCCGAGCCGAGGCCACCGCACTCACCGAGGCGCTGCGGCCCTGGCGGCAGAAGTACCCGGACGTCGAGGTCGCCGAGGTCTCCCGCCCCGGCAGCGCCGCGAACCTCCTCGTCGACTTCTCCCGCGACGCCTCCCTCGTCGTTGTCGGGCGGCGCCGTCGCCGCAATCCGCTGGGCGTACACATCGGGTCCGTCGCTCACGCGGTCATGCATCACGCCGTCGCCCCGGTCGCCGTCGTCGCGCACGGCTGAACCGCCAGTCGCGGACGGAAGAACGACCTGTCCTCCACGCGCCAATCGCCGTCCACCTCGCGGCCGTCACCGCTACCACCCGTGTGGTCATCGACCGGGCTCTGTACCTCCCCGCGGACTGGGCGGCGGACGAGGAACGCCACACGGTGGCCGGGGTGCCCGAAGAGCGCGAGTTCGCGACCAAGCCGCAGCAGGCGGTAGCGATGGTCACCAGGGCCCTCGCAGCGGGGATACGGCCCCGCTGGTTCGCCGCCGACGAGGTGTACCGCAGGCGTGAATGCCGGGACGTCCGCGCGCTGAACCTCGCCTACGGAATCGGCGTCCCGGCAACGCGCGCGCCAGGTCACAGCGGGCTCCGGTCGCCGGTGGGAAGCGCGCAAGATGCTCGACAAGGTGCGGCTCTAGCAGTGGATGCGCCTGACCACCGGCCACGGCACCAAGGGCACAGGCGAGTACTACGACTGGGCCTGGCTGGACATCCGCACCGACGACGCCCCCGAAGGACCGGAGGCGGGCACCAGCGTCCTCGTCACCCGCCGCCACCGCTACACCGGCGAGCCTTCCTACTTCCGCTGCCGGGCCCCGGCCGCACGGTCCTGCCGACACTCGTGGAGATCATCTGTCGCCGGTGGCGGATCGAGGAGGCGTTCCAACTCGCCAAGGGCTTCACCGGCCTGGACCAGGGACAGGTGACGTGCTGGAACTCCTGGATGCGCTGGTCACTGAGCGTTTTCCAACCTCACGCTGATGCGTGGTGAAGGACGAGGACGGCCTTCACCACGTCGGTGATGCGGTTGGTGCTGCAGCGGAGCTTCCGCAGGAGGCGCCAGCCCTTGAGGGTGGCCATGGCCTGCTCGCCGAGGCAGCGGATCTTGGCATGGGTGGTGTTGTGGCGGTGCTTCCATCGCTTGAGGCGACGGCCGCGAAACGGTACCCGGACGGGTCCGCCGGCGCCTTGATACGCCTTGTCGGCCCAGCATTCGAGTCCTGCTTCGGTGAGGGCTTCGATGATGCCGTGCTGTCGTGCGGCGGTGAGGTCGTGAGTCGATCCGGGCAGCGCCGGCGAGGCCCAGAGCAACCGTCCGAACGGGTCGGTGAGGACCTGGACGTTCATGCCATGGCGCTTGTGCTTCCCCGAGTAGTAGGGGGTGTCAGCGGCGATGCGGTCGATCGGCAGCAGAGTGCCGTCGAGGATGACGAACGCCTTCGTCCGGATCGTCCTCATCGCCTCGGCCAGGGACGGGGCCAGAGCGGCCAGGATGTCGACGGCCTCGCGTATGTAGCGGAAGGCGGTCGCGATCCCGATGCCGAAACCGGCCGCGAGTTGGGCATAGGTGTCACCACACCGCAGGTGGGCCAGGGCCAGCAGAGCCTGTCGCAAGGCGGGAAGCCGCCGCCACCGCGTGCCGATCTCCTGCCGTCTGGCGGTCAGCCGCCCGGTCAGGAACCGCAAGGTGCGGCTGGACAGATCGATCGAAGACGGATAGACAAGCACGCGAAGCTCCTGGCAGACACGGGTGATCTTGGTCGAGAACCCGTCTACCAGGAGCTTCGTCGTTGCGCAGGACTGTCCAGCTCGCGGTCAACGAAACCAGCTTGGAAAAGGCTCAATGCAGAATCACGGCTTGCCCGGGGCGGCGTGATGGCCGACTGCCGTCCCCAATCCGTGGGAACGACGTCCAAGGAAGTCCCCGGCTGCTCACGCGTTGCCGATGTCTTCGAACATGTCCCTCGGTCCGAGGTGCAGAGCGAGGGACTCCGTCGAGCACAGCTTGATCCACGCCGGCGGTCGTCGCTCCTCGGGTGAGCTGGATGGGGCAAGCGACCGGTCCGCCCGGTCCGCTGATCATCCGTTCGATTGACAGACCCACTCCCAACAGTGCGCCGAGCGGGATCTCGACGAGGCGCTCGACATCGTGATCGACGAGCAGTACCTGGCGCGCGTCGTCCGCGAGGGCACCATGGACGTCCGGGTCCGCCGGTGCCCAGCCGACCCGGCCGCGCCGCAGGACGGCTCTGCCGCCCTCACCCACGTTGCTGATCCCGCGCGCCTGGCCCGCAGTTACCTGGCAACACCGCGGGTACGACCAGGTCCGTGCTGACCTGCGGGAGTAAATCCGCACCGCGCACCGGCGCGGCGCGTCGGCCGACGACCTCGTAGCCGCTGCCTCTGGCCGGATCCGCGAGCAGGAGGTGCGCGGGCTGCTCGCGGCCGGCGATCAAGCAGCACAGGCCGCGCAGTTCCTCCAGGACCACTGCCCGGTGGGAGACCATCCCGGTGCGTGTGAGCGTCGCCCCGGACAACTCCTGCTCCTCGAGCTGTACCCCTCACCCAGCCAAGAGATCAACCACCACGAGTGGACACACGCGGACGACCCGGTGGCGGACGCCCCGGACCCCCTGGGACTACAGCGAGGGCGTCACGCAGGCCCAGGCCGTACTGGCCGCCCTTCCCTGCCGATACACCGCCACGTGCAACGGCCGACCCGCCACCCCCACCGACCCGGCACCCTCCCGACCACCCCACCCGGGGACCGTGACCCTCACACCCCGACCCCGACCCCGCACCCCGCACCCCGGGGTGCGGGGTCGCCCTTCCGGGGCGATCGCGGGCCTTCCCGGAAGGGACGGGCCCGGGGCGGTCAGCGCGGCCGGCGACCCGACGGCACACGGCCCGTGCCCGCCCGTACAGCCAACACCACAGACCCCCCACCAGGGGCACGACGGGACAACGCGGCTCGTCAGCAGGCGTATCCAAGCCAACCGCCCACCCCGGGGAGAGCACACAGCCGACGCGAGCAGGGTCGTGAAGGATGCGTCGCCTCGCGCACAGGAGTCGACGGCTTACTGTTTGGGTGGCCCTGATCGCGTCCTGGTCGGTGGTTGCGTAGGCTGACCTCGCCTCGGCGAGGCGGACGCGGCGTCCGGCGGCCGGTTGCCTGTGGATGATCTTCGATATGACTGATGGTCCGTCAGGGGAGTCGGCGATTGGTCAGCATCAGTCCTCAAGAACCCAGTGAAAGCTGACTGGACATGCGACTCGTTGTAAGGTAGGGAAACCGCCCTTGACCTGCAAAAACGCAGGCAGGGAGCCTAGCTCCAGGAGTACCTCGATGATGCGTACAATGTTCAAGTCCAAGATCCACCGTGCCACCGTGACCCAGGCCGATCTCCACTACGTCGGCTCCGTCACGATCGACGGCGAGCTGATGGAGGCCGCCGATCTTCTGCCCGGTGAGCTCGTCCACATCGTCGACATCGACAACGGCGCCCGGCTCGAGACCTATGTCATCGAGGGCGAGCGCGGTTCCGGCGTGATCGGGATCAACGGGGCCGCCGCCCACCTGGTGCATCCCGGTGACCTGGTCATCCTCATCAGCTACGCGCAGGTCGAGGACGCCGAGGCGCGTGCCCTGGTGCCGCGTGTGGTGCACGTCGACGCGGACAACCGGATAGTGGACCTTGGTACGGACGCCTCCGCGCCCGTACCGGGGAGCGGGCAGCGGCGCAGCCCGCAG
Source organism: Streptomyces sp. NBC_01216 (assembly GCF_035994945.1). Lineage (NCBI taxonomy): Bacteria > Bacillati > Actinomycetota > Actinomycetes > Kitasatosporales > Streptomycetaceae > Streptomyces > Streptomyces sp. NBC_01216. The sequence continues at coordinate 611,150 of NZ_CP108677.1, read as the reverse complement.
GCCGTACCGGCGGGCTTCTGAGGCGGGACGGGGTCACGGGCATGGTGGATCCGGTGATGCGTGACGACCGGCGCGAGGGGCGCCTGGAGGCGTTCGAGGGCGACGAGTACGCCGGGGGCATCGTCTACTTCGTGCTGGCGGCGGAACCACACGCCTTGGTGGCCGTCCATACGGTCGTCGAGGCCGGGCGCGAGGGCAAGGGCATCGCCGGCACCCTCGTCCGGGAGTTCTATTCCGTCGCCGCCCGTGAGGGTGTACCGGTCGTGCCGCTGTGCCCGTACGCCGCGAAGTGGGCCGGGAAGCATCCGGCGGAGGCCCCCGTGCCGCCCGCCGAGGTGGTCCGGGCCGCCAGGCTCCAGTTGAAGGGCACGCCCGCACTCTGGTGACGGCTCCTCGCCGCCACGGACGAATGGATCCGGCGGGCGAGGGCACGCGCAGCGGGAGAACCTGGTGCAGAACGGACCAGTCGACCGAGAGGTGCGCCATGACCCACCCGTACCCCGACCCGGTGCCCCCGTCTCCGGTGCCGCCGCCGGCCCCGGTGCCCCCGCCCGTACCCGGACCGGTGCCGAGCCCCGAGCCGGCGCCGGTGCCGCCGCCGAGCCCCGTACCGGAACCTCCCCGACCCACCCCTGTACCGGAACCCGAGCCTCAGCCCCAGCCGGGCCCGGCCGGTCCCTGAAGGTTGTCTGATCTACATACACGAGGGGGAGATTTCCCGGTGCCCCTTGTCACGGCCTGTGACTGTCCCTTACCTTGGGCGACTGCCGAAGCGTTCGAGGGGGACCCATGGCCGCACGCGGACGACACCGCCGACAGCAGCCGAGCCGTATCAACAGAGCCTCGCTCACCGTCACCGCGGGCGGTGCCGGAATCGCGTTGCCCCTCATGGGGGCGGGCGGGGCGCAGGCGGCCTCGCTCGATGTTTGGGAGAAGGTCGCGGCCTGCGAATCCTCGTCGAACTGGCGGATCAACACGGGGAACGGCTACTTCGGCGGCCTCCAGTTCAGCCAGGCGACCTGGGAACGCTACGGCGGAACGCACTACGCGCCGCGTGCCGACCTCGCCTCCAGGGACCAGCAGATCGCCGTCGCCGAGAAGGTCCTCAAGGGGCAGGGGCCCGATGCCTGGCCGGCGTGCGCGCCGCGGGCAGGGCTGTCGGCGGGACAGGACGCTTCCGGCGTCCGCGCCGCCTCCTTACCCGGGCAGCGCGTCGCCGACGGGCGAAAGACCCCAGCGGCCACACCGACCACCGTCCCGACCGTCCGCGAGTCGTACACCGTCACCCCCGGCGACTCGCTCTCGCGGATCGCCCACGAGGAACGGGTGAAGGGCGGCTGGCAACGCCTGTACGAGGCCAATCGCACCGTCGTGGGCAGCGACCCCGACCTCATCCACCCGGGTCAGAAGCTCACCCTGAGGATGACCGCACCCGCCAGGCCCGCAGCCAAGCCCGCGACGAAGCCCACCGCCAAACCCGTCACCAAGCCCGTTCCCAAGTCGACCACCAAGCCGGCCGACGAGGCGCCGGCCGCGGCGAAGCCCGCCCCGAAGAAGCCCGCGGACACCACGCCCGCCGCCCGCCCGGCCGCGAAGCCCGCTCCGAAGCCGGCCGCGACCTCCGCCGCGAAGACGGCTCCGAAGCCCGCCGCCGCTCCGCGTGGCGAGGGGTTCAGCGCTCCCGTCTCCGCGTCCATCGGCACCCGCTACCGCACCGCCGGCTCCTCCTGGGCCAGCGGCTACCACACCGGCGTCGACTTCCCCGTCCCCACCGGCACCTCCGTCAAGGCCGTCTCGGGCGGCACGGTGGTCTCCGCCGGGTGGGGCGGTGCGTACGGGTACCAGATCGTCATCCGGCACCACGACGGCCGTTACAGCCAGTACGCACACCTCTCCGCGCTGTCCGTGCGCGAGGGGCAGCGGGTCGGCGGCGGCCAGCGCATCGCCCGTTCAGGGTCGACCGGCAACAGCTCGGGTCCGCATCTCCACTTCGAGATGCGGACGGGGCCCGGATACGGCACGGACATCGACCCCCTCGCCTACCTCAGGGCCCGCGGCGTCTCCATCTGATCGCCTGTCCGGCGCCGGTGCCGGTGACCGGATCTCCCGCGGGGTCGTCAGGCGGTCGGCCGTGAGCTGGACCAGCCCGCCCGCCGCCACGGCCCCGCAGATCAGCGCCGCTACGGAACCGGCCGTTCCGTAGCGGAAGCTCTCCCCGAACAGGGTCAGACCCACCGCCGCCGCGACCACCGGGTTCACGACCGTGAGCGTGGCCAGCGGCGCGGCCAGCCCCGCGCCCCGGTACGAGGCCTGCGAGAGCAGCAGGCCGGTGGCGGCCAGCGCCGAGAGCACCAGCAGACTCGGCCACTGGGCGAACGGTTCGCTCGCCGTCCACTCCACCGCGACGGTCTTCGTGAAGACCGAGGCGATTCCGAACGACACACCCGCCGCGCCCGCCAGGACCACGCTGCGCAGCACCGGACGCCCCACCAGGTGCGCGACGGTGAACAGCGCGGTCACCACTCCCGCCGTGCCGGCGGCGAGCAGCCATCGCTCGGCCCCGCCCAGCGCCTGGGAGGTGCCGTTCCCGGTGAGACTGAGCAGCCCTGCCAGGCCCACCGTGGCCGTGATCGCGCCCCGCCAGGCGGTGCGGCCCGCGCGGCGGCCGACGAAGAGTGCCGCCAGCGGCAGCGCGAAGACGATGGTGAGCGCGCCGAGCGGCTGGACCAGGCTGAGCGGGCCGTAGGCGAGCGCCGCCACGTGCAGCGCCGCACCGAGGCCGTTGAGCAGCACGGACCCCCACCAGGCCGGGCTGCGCAGCGGTGCGTAGGTGCGGTTCGTGCCGGAGGCCGCGACCCGCTCCTGCACGATGGCGGCGGACGCGTAGGCGACCGCCGAGACCAGTGACAGGAGGACGGACAGCGCGAGGGGACTCATACCTACAACGATCTCTCCTCGCGGCGGTTCCGTCGTCGTACCTGGGAACCCCATCGGCCGTACTTCTCTCGTAGTACGAGCCGGCTCCGTACCCCGGGAGACGTACACCCGGGCAGGTCAGGACGGGGACGACGTGGTTTTCTCGGCATACGGTGCCGTACCGGGCGTCTCCGCCCCATCCGGGCGCGCGGACTCGATCCGAGCCGGTCCGTGTCCCGTCCGGGCCACATTGGCCCGCCCCGGGAGCCGTCGATACCGTGGGCCGCGGACCTCGGCGCCGCGCCGGGTCCAGGACCGAGCGACTGCGGGAGAGGGGCGGGGCGACGGTGGATCTCGTCGAGAGCGGATCGGTGGGGGGCTTCTTCGCGTTGCGGACGGCTCCGTTGCCCGAAGGCGGCGCGCACCTGCCGCTGGCACGCTTGTACGCGGGGGACGCTGCACCGCTCGGTGCCCGCGTCGACCGGGTCGCCGCCCGGCTGCGCGCCCCGGAGCGCAGGGTCGCCGCGTCGATCGCCCATCTCGGGCTCGCCGCGCGCCTGTGGTCGACGGCTCTCGGCCCGGCCGGCCTCCACGGACGCTTCCCCGCCCTGACCCCCGCCGAACTGCACTGGGACGGGTCGCTGTCCTCGCCCGACGATCTCTGGTGGGCCGGGACCGACACCCGGCCCGCCACTGTGGAGGACATGGCCGAAGCCGTCGTCGAGGCCCACCTGGTCCCGCTGGCCGATGCCTTCCGCGCCGACGGCCGGATCTCGCCGCGGCTGCTGTGGGGCAACGCCGGTTCCGCCCTCGCGGGGGCGCTGCGGGAGCTGGTCCGCTGGTCCCGCGACCATGGGCGCGCCGAGGTCGCCGAACGGGCCGCTGCCCTCGTCGGGGGACTCCTCGCCCTGCCGGGCCTGGCGGGCACCGTCCGCGGTCCGGCGCTGCGTCGGGCGTCGTGCTGCCTCTACTACCGCGCGCCCGCCGGCGGGCTCTGCGGCGACTGTGTGTTCGATCACCCACCGGCGGCGGGTTTGGAGACACGGCCCTCCGCTCCGTAAAATTCCGCTTTTGGGATACGGGAGCGCGTGAGCGCACGAGTGATCGAGGAACGACAGACGCCATGACGGTGACCGAAGAAACCCAGGAGTACGGGCCGGGTGTCGACCCCGAGCGCCTGGCCGTCTGCCTGAGCGTCCTCGACGAGCTCGACAAGCTGGACGTGGACCACCCCGACGCCGTCGCGGTACGACGTGCCACCGCCGGCATCTACCGGACCGTGAAGCAGCGCCGCCGTCAGGAGCGCCGCGCCGCCAAGACCGCGAACGACAAGGCGGTCACCGAGGCCACCGCCACCGGCTCCGCCCAGCGCATCGACGACGAGACGGAGGGCATCCTGCCCTCCTCCGTGACCGAGGCGGGGCGGATCGCCGGGATACTCCAGCGTCCTCGTTCCTGCTACATCTGCAAGACCCGGTACGTCGAGGTCGACTACTTCTACCACCAGCTGTGCCGGAACTGCGCGGTCGAGAACCGCAACCGCCGGGACGCCCGCACCGACCTCACCGGCCGCCGCGCGCTGCTCACGGGCGGCCGGGCCAAGATCGGCATGTACATCGCGCTGCGGCTGCTGCGCGACGGCGCCCACACGACCGTCACCACCCGGTTCCCCAACGACGCGATCCGGCGCTTCAAGGCGATGCCGGACAGCGACGAGTGGATCCACCGCCTCAAGATCGTCGGCATCGACCTGCGGGACCCGGCGCAGGTCGTCGCGCTCGCCGACTCGGTGGCCGCCGAGGGGCCGCTGGACATCCTGATCAACAACGCCGCCCAGACGGTGCGCCGCTCCCCGCAGGCGTACGGCGAGCTGGTGGCGGCCGAGTCGGGCCCGCTGCCCGCGGGCGAGCTGCCGCCGTCCGAGGTCATCGGTACCTTTGGCTCCGGCGCAGTGGACCACATCCCCGCCCTGCCGTCCGCGCGTGCCGGTGACGCCCTGACCGCCCAGGAGGTCACCGACCTCGCCCTGGTGAGCGGTTCGGCCTCGCTGGAGCGGATCGCCGCCGGGACGGCGATCGACGCCGGCGGCCTCGTTCCCGACCTGCACGACAGCAACAGCTGGATCCAGACGGTTTCCGAGGTCGACCCGGTCGAGCTGCTCGAGGTGCAGCTGTGCAACTCGACCGCGCCGTTCATCCTCATCAGCCGCCTGCGACCGGCGATGGCGGCGGTTGCGGCGAAGCGCGCCTACGTCGTCAACGTGTCGGCGATGGAGGGTGTCTTCAGCCGGGGCTACAAGGGTGCGGGCCACCCCCACACCAACATGGCCAAGGCCGCGCTCAACATGCTGACGCGCACCAGCGCGCAGGAGATGTTCGAGTCGGACGGCATCCTGATGACCGCCGTCGACACGGGCTGGATCACCGACGAGCGTCCGCATCCGGACAAGGTCCGCCTCGCCGAGGAAGGCTTCCACGCCCCTCTCGACCTGGTCGACGGTGCGGCCCGGGTGTACGACCCGATCGTGCGCGGCGAGTCCGGTGAGGATCTCTACGGCTGCTTCCTCAAGGACTACGCCCCGGCGAACTGGTAGGTCCTCGGTCACCCGGCCGGTCCGGCCGGTCATCCCGCCAGGCGTGGGCCACACCGCGCCGTTCGCCCGTCTGTCCGGAAGTCACCCGATCGCGTCACACTTCTGAGCCCCATAGAGCATGCGGCCGCTCATTTGGTTACTCTGATGCCTACGGTCGGCCACCGGGGTTTCACCAAACCCTCACGGCCGGCCCGGGGACTGGCCTGCCACCAAGGCCGCGGTCCCGCCCGGAGAACGGCGCCACCGCGACCGAAGGCCATGTCCTCATAGGCACGCGACACGAAGGAGTGCGCGGTGACACCAGAACTGACGAAGCAGGAAAAGCGGCCGGCCGAACATACGGACCGGCCGAAGAGGTCCGGGGAGCTGGGCAGCCTGGACGTGTGGGCGCACGCGGCCCCCATCCGGCTGGCCGGCTACGAGGACGACCTCGCGGAGCCGCACATTCTGCCCGGCATCGACTGAGCCCGGATCCACCGGTTGATGTGCGGCGGTGACGTTGCCGGGAACGAGGAAGTGCCCTGTGACCTGCGATGATGGGAGTTCTCACGCTTCCAGCACGCACGACCAACAGGGCACTTCTGAGATGCAATCTTCCCATGCCGCGGCGAAGGTCTCCGCACGGTTCGATGATCCGAATCTGATCGCGTACGGCGGGCTCGCGCCGCTGGTGCGCCTGGCCGAGCGGTGCGGCCTGCCCGGCCTGGTCGGCGAGATGATGCGGCTGCCGGCCTCGAAGAACGGCACCGGTTCCTTCCCGGCCGCCAAGTCGATGGCGCTCATCGCGGGCATGGCCGCGGGCGCGGACAGTATCGACGACATGGACCGGCTGCGGCACGGCGCGATGCGGCGCCTGTTCACCGGGGTCCGCGCCCCGTCGACCCTCGGCAGCTTCCTGCGGTCCTTCACCCACGGGCACGTGAAGCAACTGCACGCCGTCGCCCGCCGGTTCCTGCCTCGCCTGGCCGCGCACACCCCGCTGCTGCCCGGCGCCGACACGGTCGCCTACCTCGATCTGGACGACACCATCAAGCCGGTCCACGGCTATGCCAAACAGGGCACCGGTTACGGATACAACAAGGTCAAGGGCCTGAACGCGCTGATCGCGACGCTGTCCACGCCGCTGGCCGCCCCGGTGATCGCCGCAACCAGGCTGCGCAAGGGCAGCGTGAACTCGGTGCGCGGAGCCGGTTCGTTCGCCGCCGAGGCGGTCCGCACCGCCCGCGCGTCCGGTGCGACCGGGATGCTGACCGTGCGGGCGGATGCGGCCTACTACGCCGCCGAGGTGATCGCCGCCTGCCGCGCGCTCGGCGCCCGCTTCTCCGTCACGGTGCGGATGAACGCCTCCGTCAAGCAGGCCATCGCCGCTATCGACGAGACGGCCTGGACGCCGATCAAGTACCCCAAGGCGGTGTGGGACAGCGAGGAGGAACGCTGGATATCGGACGCCGAGATCGCCGAGATCGAGTACACCGCCTTCACCTCGAAACCGAAGAAGCAGCAGGTCACCGCCCGTCTCATCGTGCGACGCGTCAAGCGCCTGAACCCCGCGACCGTGCCCGGGGGCCAGGGCGAGCTGTTCACCGCCTGGCGCTACCACGCCGCGTTCACCGACAGCACGCTGCCGCTCATCGACGCCGAGCGTGACCACCGGCGCCACGCGATCGTGGAACAGGTGATCTCCGAGCTGAAGAACGGCCCGTTCGCACACGCCCCCTCGGGCAGCTTCCAGGCGAACGCCGCCTGGCTCGCGCTGGCCGCCCTCGCCTTCAACCTGACCCGCGCCTGCGGAACGCTCGCCGGCACCTTTCACGCCCGCGCGACGTGCGCGACCATCCGTGATCACCTGGTCAACGTGCCCGCCCGTCTGGCCCGTTCGGCCCGCCGGCTCACCCTGCACCTGCCCGAACGCTGGCCCTGGCACGACGCCTTCGAAGCCCTCTTCAACACCTTGCACACCCCGCCCCAACCGACCTGACCTGCCCGTATCTGACCCGCCCGCCAGGGCCCGAGAGCTGTGGACATGTGGAAAAGCTGGGCAGACCAGCGGCCACCCCATGCCCGCCGCCAGACGCATCGCCTCGATCACCGAAAACGATCACTCACGAAACGAGCCGGTGGATCCGGGCTGAGTCGTACCGGTCGCCTCACCCTGTACCCCCTCGGCCTCCACGGCTCCGGGGGTACAGGGCGGTATCGGCCCGGCCGCCCGGTATCGGCTCCCCGCCTCCGGCCGTGCGCGTACGCGGGTGAGAGCGCGGCGAACCACATGAGCCGGTCCAGGCATCGGAATGGTCTGACCGGATTCAAGATCCGCTACGGGCTGGGCGAGCAGCCGAGGCGTGACGACGTCGGCCGACCGCGACGGCCCCGGCGCGGGCACCCGCAGGTGGAGTCGTGGTTCGCGCGGACGTTCCACGACATCACGCGGAAGTCGGCGGCCGGAGCGGGGGAGGCGGGGCGGGACGGCCTCCCAGGTCGCGGATGCCGGATGAACCGTCCGGCATCCGGGAGGTCCGGGATTCGGGGGCGGTTGCCGGGGCCAGGGAGCGGGTGATCCGGGCGGGCGGGTGGGCATCGGCCGGTTCGCGGGCCGCCGGCTGCCGCACGGGGGTGGGACGGGGCTGCCTACGCCGTGCCTCACCGCACCCGAGAGGGTGGCACCGGAGCGTCACGTCTGCACGGCGTCGTGCCTACGGCTCGGGCGGGGGGCGGAGCCGCACCGGCGGGATCATGTCCCGGATGTACGTCCGGTGCCAGCAGTCGTGTGTCTCCCGCAGCTCCCGCCACGTCGTGAAGCGGTACCGGTACAGCCGGCAGCGGATGTACGTGGGTGGGGAATCCGGGAACGGGTTGTGCCGGATGAGCTTCAACAGGTCCTCGTCGTTCAGCAGCAGCCGCAGCACGAAGCCGTCGAACCACGGTGTCCCGTACGAGGGCGACAGGGCCACGAACCACAGCAACCAGTCAAGCCGCAAGTGCCAGGGCGCGTACTGCCGAGGCCACCGCCCAGGCTCGCTCGGCTTGCCCCTGAACCCGTACTCCCGCCACACCGCGGCAGGGGAGACTTCCCGGTCAGCGCGCTTGAGGACCAGCTCACCGGCCCTGCTGCGCTCCTTGTACCAATCCGCCTGGCGGGAGTCCGGCCTGAGGCGGTACGGGGCGAAGGAGCGTGGCAGGCGACGTGGATCACCGGGCTCGCCCTTGAAGCCGTACTCCTTCCACACCGTGTCGGGCCCCGGCGCGGGCTCGTCCGTGCCCTCGACGACGATCTCGTGGCGGACACGCCCCACCGTGCCGAAGGCGCCGTAGGAGTTGACCAGGTGGAACGGGTCGTACGAGCGGTTCATCGCCTGGTGGCGGGAGACCAGGTTGCGCGCCGGACGGTAGCTGAGGGCGAGGACCAGCGCGGTCGCGGCGCAGACCACGGTCACGTACCAGAGCGGCGGGGCGGGCCGCGGATGGTTGCCGACGAGCGCCGAACCGTCCATCACGGAGAGCGCGAGGACGATGGTCAGCCAGTTCAGCCAGGCGAAGTTCCCGGACAGGACGAGCCACAGCTGGGTCGCCGCCATCAGTCCCGCAGCGACCGTCGCCACCGGTTGCGGTGCGAAGAGCAGGACCGGGACGAAGAGCTGCACGACGTGGTTGGCAGCGGCCTCCGCCCGGTGCAGGGGCCGGGGCAGACGGTGGAAGTACCAGCTCAGTGGGCCCGGCATCGGCTGGGTCTCGTGGTGGTGGTAGAGGCAGGTCAGATCGCGCCAGCACCGGTCGCCGCGGATCTTGATGAGCCCCGCGCCGAACTCCACGCGGAAGAGCAGCCAGCGCAGCAGGACCAGCACGAGGAGGGGCGGGCCGATGTCGTCGTTGCCGAGGAGGACGGCGAGGAATCCGGTCTCCAGGAGCAGTGACTCCCAGCCGAAGGCGTACCAGGTCTGGCCGACGTTGACGATGGACAGGTACAGCCCCCAGAGCAGCGCCCACAGCAGCATCGACACGGCCAGGGGCACGGCGTCCCCGGCGCCCGCCACCAGGGCGAGGGCGAGGACGGCCCCGGTCCAGGAGACCGCGGCGAACAGACGGTCCGAGTAGTGCCGGTGGAACAGGCTGGGCGTCCGGCGCGAGTCCATCCGGCGCAGGTGGTCCGGTACCGGCAGCATGCCGCGCTCGCCGATCAGGGCCCGGAACTCGAGGGCTGCCGCGAGGAAGGCCACCAGGTAGATCCCGGCGAGCCCGCGCTGGAAGACGATCCGGCTCAGCCAGTAGTCGGGTGCGGTGAACCACTCCATCGCGTCGCGGGTCGGCCCGGGCCGCGGTGGGTCCGGGCCGCCGGTTCAGTCCTTCTCCTCGTCGTCCGCGACACGTTCGCCCTCGGCCTGGGAGGGCGTCGTGCGCGTCGTCGGCGGATGGCGCTGCATCCGCTCGCGCGCGTCCATGTCCTCGTCGAGGCGCTCGCCCTCGGCCTGCGAGGGGCTCGTGTACTCGTCGTACCGGCTCATGGCTGCCTCCTCGATCGGCGCGCGTCCCGGAGCCGGGTGCGCCCGACTCCGGTGCACATCCGTACAGAAGGAGCGTAACGCCGGTCGGGACAGGGCGGTCCGTTCTCAGCGGCCCGCGGCGATCCGCTCCAGTGCGCGGCCCAGCCGGCGGGCGTAGGCGCGCTGGAGGACCGGGACCAGGGGGCCCGCGAGGCGGGTGTACCAGGCGGCGGGGCGACTGAACGCGGTGACCGTGAACCAGACCGAGCCGTCGGGGTGGAGATCGACGACGAAGGACTCCTCGCCGCGCTCCGGATGTCCGGTCAGGGTGCCGTACGCGAAGCCGGTGCGGGTCTCCTCGTACGCCGTCCAGACCACCTCGCAGGGCGCGGTGAACCTGACCGGGCCGGCGCCCGCGGAGATCACGACGCGGACGCCCGGCCGGGCGCGGACGGCCTCGCTGTGGACCCGGGCTCCCGAGGCGCGGTGCATGCGCCAGGTGGTGACCGCGGCCCCCGCGGTCTCGAAGGCGTCCCTGCCCCGGCCGATCCGGGCGACGTGGTGCAGGTGGTGGTAGCCGGCCGGCAGACGGCCGCCGCCGGTGGCGCCGGTCTCCGGGTAGTTGAAGGACGTGGCGGTGCCGGAGAGGCTCCGGATCAGGCGGGTCATCCTGCGTTCTCCGTTCGGAGGGGGCGGGTGGAGCGGGCGCGCAGCCGGTGCCAGGCGAGGACCGAGCAGAGCGCGAATCCGAGGGCGTTGCCCAGACCGTGGGTGGCGGCCATCCAGGTCGCGCTCGGGTGGGGCAGGCCGGTGGCCTCGCCGAGCGCCCAGCTCAGGGCGAGCGTCATGGTGGCCACCAGGACGGCGGCCGAGACGGCGAGGAGCGCGCGGGTGGCCGGGTCGGGCGCGGAGGCGCGGACGTCCCGCCAGGTCGCCAGGGCGACGGCCCACATCCCGGCGGTGAGGACGAGCGCGCCCATCAGCTCGGCCCAGTCGTCCACGAAGTAGCCGAGCAGGACGAGCAGCGTGCCGAGCGGGACGCTGAGCGCCGCGAACCGGGCGGCGGGACCGTCGTCGGCCCGGCAGACCAGCCCGGCCACCAGCGCGGCGGCGAAGCCCGCGAAGTGGAAGTGGGGGACGGTCAGCGCCAGGATGTCCAGGTCGAAGCCGAAGAGTTCGTGCCCCGCGCGTTCGAAGACCAGGGCGAGGCCGGCGACCGACGGTGTCACGAGCGCGGTGAGTACGGCGATCTCGGCCGGCCATGGGCCGTACGGGGCGGGCGGGTCACCGCAGGCGCCCCGCGACAGGGCGCCCGCGAGACGGGCCGGGACGTGCAGGGCGAGCGCAGACGTGGCCAGGGCGTAGACCGCCGCAGCCGCGGCGGCGGCGGTGGAGCGCGGCAGCCATAGGGACACGGCGCCCGGGACGGCGAGCAGCGGCCAGAGGCGGCGGAGCAGCGAGAGCGTGGCGGGCTGTGGGCCGTCGATCAGCCGCAGGCCCACCGGGACGATGACGAACATGCCCAGCATGACGATCGGATCGACCAGTGTGGACACCACACCCACCCCCTGATTGAACGCGTTCAACTTGATGGGTCCGAGCGTAGAGGCTTCCTTGAACGTGTTCAAGTCGGTGTCGCTGTCGGGTCGTCCGCGCCGACCGAAGGCACCTCCCCCCGGACGGGCGTATCCCGTTTGCGGGCTCCGCCCCGACGCGACAGACAGGAGTCCGGGGTGGGGAAAGGAGGGAGACACCCATGCGCGCGTCCCCGCGCCGCTCGCTCCGCTCGTGACGCGCCTTCGCCGGCGCTGCCGCCGCGCTGGTCGTGGCACTCACCGTGGCCGGCTGCTCGCTCCGGGGAAACGGCGGGGGAGGCGGCAGCGAGCGGACGGCCGCCGCCCCGGGGCCGATCCTCCTGTGGCCGGCCCCCTCCCGACGAGCCCGACCGACTCGCCCTCGGCGGACGACGGGACGCGAAGGCCGCCCGGCGCGGAGGATCCCCCGCCGCCCCCGGCCACCGGCTTCCCTTCCGGACCGTCGACCCCTCGGGCGCCCACCCCGCCCGGCGAGCCCGCGGGTCCGGGCGCCTCGGGTACCCCGCGACCGCCGGACTGCACGAGCCCGGCCCTGTTCCCGCCGCCCTCCGTGGGGCCGAACGTACCCTTCCCGGACGACCTCCTCCCGGCCGGCACCGCTGTCGGGCAGCCGGAGACCTTCGACGGGTGAGGTCCGCCGTGCGCACGGCGGGGCGTGCGCCTAGCGTTGGCCCCATGAGCGCGGGCAGCGGGGGTGGTGAGGCGGCCGAGCGGTGCCGCTGCGAACCAGGGGCCGTGGGAGCGCCGTGCTGCTTCCTCCGGGACTTCGGCACGGAGTTCCGGATGGGCAGCTTCGACTGGGACCTGGACACCGGTCTCATGACGATGGACTCCGGTGCGCTGCTGGTGTTCGACATGCGCCCGGACGAGTACGACGGCAACCCCGCGAGTCTCGCCAGGCGCGTGACACCCGACGAGACCTCCCGGCTCGACGCGTTGGTCACGCACGCCCTGAAGGACGGCAGCGGCCACTACGGGGCCTACTTCCGCGTCCGGTTGCGCGACGGGCGACCGCAGTGGACCCACACCCAGGGGCTGATCCAGCGCGACGCGACCGGCCGGCCCCGCCGGATCGTCGGCATCATCCGCGACGCGTCCGAGGAGGTCTCCGAACACGCCGCCCGGCTCGGCCTCGACGAGGGCCGTCGCAAACGCACCAGCGTCGTGGAGGGCACCACCGCCGCCCTCGCGCACGCCCGGACCGTGCAGGACGTCATCGATCTCCTCAACGACTCGCACGGCCTGGAGTACTTCGGTGCCACGAGCCTGGTCATGGGACTGCTGGAAGCCGGCCGGATCCACCTGGTCGCCGAAGGGCCCGACGGCGCCTTCGTTCCCGGCACCCGCTTCACCCGGGTGGACGAGCCCTACCCGATGAGCGAGGTGATCCGGACACTCGCGCCCCGCTTCATCGAGTCCCCGGAGGACTTCTCCGGCTCCTATCCCGTGTTGTGGCCGCACATCAGCGGGCTCGGCATCACCTCGGCGGCCTATCTGCCGCTGATCGCCCAGGCCCGGCCGATCGGCGCACTCGGCCTGCTCTACAACGACAAGACCGGGTTCAGCGCCGACGAACGCAACCTGCTGGTCGCCCTCGGCAGCAGCATCGCCCAGAGCCTGCAGCGCGCCATGCTCTACGAGCAGGAGCACGACCTGGCCGAAGGGCTCCAGCAGGCCATGCTGCCCCGCCGCATCCCCGACGTGCCCGGCGCGCAGATAGCGGTCCGCTACCGCTCCGCCCGGCTCGGCCGGGACATCGGCGGCGACTGGTACGACGTCATCCCGCTCCCCGGCGGCCGGGTCGGTGCCGTCATCGGGGACGTCCAGGGACACGACACCCACGCCGCGGCCGTCATGGGGCAGCTCCGGATCGTGCTGCGCGCCTACGCGGCCGAGGGGCACACCCCCGCGACCGTCATGGCCCGCGCGTCCGTCTTCCTCCATGAACTGGACACCGACCGCTTCGCCACCTGCACCTACGCCGAGGCCGACCTGTCCACCGGTGTCGTGCAGGTGGTCCGCGCCGGGCATATCGACCCCCTGCTCCAGGACACCGACGGCACCTGTCGCCGGGTGTCGGTGGAGGGGGGACTGCCGCTGGGGTTGTCGGCCGAGTTCGGCCGGCTCGACTTCCCGGTGACGACGCTGGAACTCGACCCCGGCCAGACCCTGCTGCTGTACACCGACGGTCTGGTGGAGCAGCGCGGCTCCGACCTCGACGAGGGCATGAAGTGGCTCGCCGCGCTCGTCCGCGGCGGACCCCGCGACCTCCAGGACCTCGTCGACCACCTGTGCGACGTCGTCGACGAGCGCGGAGGCGAGGACGACGTGGCGATCCTGCTGCTGCGCCGCCGGGGCGTGTACTTCCCGCAGTCCGGTGGCAGGCTCCAGCAGCACGTCGCCCCCAGCGACCCGGAGGCGCTCAGCTCGGCGCGGCATATGATCCGGGCCGCCGTACGGGCCTGGGGCGCGGGGGAGCGGTCCGACGAGATCGAACTGGTCGCCGACGAGATGATCACCAACGCGCTGATGCACACCGACGGCGGGGCGATCGTGACCCTCCGCATGCTCGCGGGCCCCGAGCGACGGCTCCGGGTCGAGGTCGAGGACCGCTCCAGCGCGCTGCCGCGGCGCAGGGAGGCCGGGGACGCGGGCGTCTCGGGTCGGGGACTGCTGCTGGTCGACATGATCTCGGACGTGTGGGGCGTGGAGCCGCGTGGCGGCGGCAAGTGCGTCTGGTGCGAGTTCATCATCGAGCAACACGGTATTAACGCAGAGTGATCTGATCGTACTTGACCGTAACCGACCGTGCGCGATTGACTTCGGTCATCTGCCGCTCCCAAGGACACGAGGCACCCGTTGAGCGTCGAGCTGCTGACCCCTCTTGACCTGGCCTTCTGGCACCTGGAATCGACCGACCACCCCATGCACCTGGGCGCGCTCGCCCACTTCGGTCCCGCCCCCGGCGATCCGGCGGGCATCCCCGGCCTCCTCGCACACCGCGCCGCGGCGATCCCACGCCTGCGGATGAGGGTCAGGGACGTCTGGCTGCCCGTCGGCGGCGCCGCCTGGGCCGCGGACGATGCCTTCGACGTGGCGCGGCACGTCCGCGAGATCGGCCTGTCCGGCACAGACTTCGGCACCGAGACCGCCCGGCTGGCCGGCGAGCTGATGGAACGCCCCCTCGAACGGGGCCGGCCGCCCTGGGAGATGTACCTTCTCACCGGAGCCCCCGACGGCTCCTTCGCCGTCCTCGTCAAGCTCCACCACGCACTCGCCGACGGCATGCGGGCCGTCGCCATCGGCGCCGGGATCTTCGACGAGATCGCCACCGTGGCCCGCGGACGCGCTACGCCCCGGCGCCCCGTTCGCGCCGCGCCCCCGCGTTCCTGGCTGCCCGGCCCGGCCGGCCTCGTCGGCGCCGCCCGCGACCGCATCGAGGATCTCGGCCGCGCGGTCGACGTGGGCGCATCCGTCGTCCGCGCGAGCCGGCTCGACGCCCGCGGGACCGCCGCCCTCGCCGCCTTCTCCAGCGGCACGCGCCGGGTGTCCACCGCCACCCTCGAACTGGAGCGGATCCAGCGGATCCGCCGTGGCGCGGGTGGCACCTCCAACGACGTGCTGCTCGCCCTGGTGTCCGGGGCCCTGCGCCGCTGGTTCCACGCCCGCGGCGACGCGTCCCCCGGCGCCGATCCGCGCGCTCTGGTCCCCGTCTCCCGCCGGCGGCCCGGCGGCCCGGCCACCTCCGGCAACAGCCTCTCCGCCTACCTCGTCGACCTGCCGGTCACCGAAGCCGATCCGTCGCTCCGGCTGGCCTCGGTACGGCGGGCGATGGACCGCAACAAAGCCGCCGGCCCCCTGCGGGGAGCGGGCGCCGTCGCCGTACTGGCCGACCGGCTGCCCCCGCTCGCCCACCGGTTCGGCGCCCCGATCGCCTCCGGAGCCGCCCGGCTGCTCTTCGACCTCCTGGTCACCCAGGTGCCCCTGCCCCGCACCGCCCTCTCCCTCGGCGGCGCACCCCTGCGCGCGCTCTTCCCCATGGCCCCGCTCGCCCGCGGACAGTCGCTGGCCGTCGCCATGTCCCCGTACGGCGGCCGGGTCCATGTGGGGCTGGTCGCCGACGGTGAGGCGGTGCCCGACCTCGACGCCCTCGCCGTGTCCCTCGCGGACGAGCTGGAGCTGCTCGACCCCTCCGGCGAAGGCCGCTGAACGCGCGACCCGGGGGCCCGTGCGGCAGGGTGGAGCCATGCCCGAACTGCCCGAGGTGGAAGCACTCCGAGAGTTCCTCGACGCGCACCTCGTGGGCAAGGAGATCGCCCGCGTCCTGCCCGTCGCCGTCAGCGTGCTCAAGACCTACGACCCGCCCCTGAGCGCGATCGAGGGCGCCGAGGTCACGGGCGTCGACCGGCACGGCAAGTTCCTGGACGTCACCGCCGTCCGAGGGGGCGAGGAACTGCACCTCCTCGTCCATCTCGCGCGGGCCGGCTGGCTCCGGTGGCACGACCCGCTGCCCTCGGGCGCGCCCCGCCCAGGCAAGGGCCCGCTCGCGCTGCGGGCGGCCCTCACCGGCGGCGACGGCTTCGACCTCACGGAGGCGGGCACCACCAAACGCCTCGCCGTCCACCTCGTCCACGCGCCCCGGGACGTCCCGGGCGTCGCACGGCTCGGCCCCGACCCGCTGGCGGACGGCTTCAACCTCGCCGCCTTCACCGCTCTGCTCGCCGGAGATCACCGCCGGATCAAGGGAGCGCTGCGCGACCAGAGCCTCATCGCCGGCATCGGCAACGCCTACAGCGACGAGATCCTGCACGCGGCGAGGATGTCCCCCTTCAAGCCCGCCGGCGGGCTCACCGACGAGGAGACCGCCACCCTCTACGAGGCGATGCGCACCACGCTGCGCGACGCCGTCGCCCGCACGCACGGCGTCGCGGCGGGCCGGCTCAAGGCGGAGAAGAAGAGCGGCCTGCGCGTGCACGGACGGACCGGTCGACCCTGCCCCGTGTGCGGCGACACGATCCGCGAGGTCTCCTTCAGTGACTCCTCG
This sequence comes from Streptomyces sp. NBC_01216, assembly GCF_035994945.1. Taxonomy (NCBI): domain Bacteria; kingdom Bacillati; phylum Actinomycetota; class Actinomycetes; order Kitasatosporales; family Streptomycetaceae; genus Streptomyces; species Streptomyces sp. NBC_01216. Next base: position 594,524 of record NZ_CP108677.1, on the reverse strand, counting down.
CTCCAGTACTGCCCCACCTGCCAGACGGGCGGCAGACCGCTGGCCGACCGGCGCCTGTCGCGCCTGATGAAATAGGCACCCGCTGGAACAGCCACGGGCCCACGGGCGCGGCAGCCCTTAGAATCCGCCGCATGCTGCGCGTACTGGCCGTCGACGACGAAGAGCCGGCCCTCGGGGAACTCCTCTACCTGCTGCGAGCGGACCCCCGGGTGCGCAGCGCCGAGGGCGCGACCGACGCGACCGGGGCGCTGCGGCGGATCGGCCGTGCGCTGGACGCGGGCCCCGACGGCGAGGAGGCCGTCGACGTCGTCTTCCTCGACATCCACATGGCCGGACTCACCGGTCTCGACGTCGCCCGGCTGCTGGCCGGTTTCGCACGGCCGCCGCTCATCGTCTTCGTCACCGCCCACGAGGGGTTCGCCGTCCAGGCATTCGACCTCAAGGCGGTCGACTACGTCCTGAAGCCGGTCCGCCGCGAACGCCTCGCCGAAGCGGTCCGCCGGGTCCACGGCCTGGTCCACGCCGGCCCCGTGCCCGCCACGCCGGTCGGCGCTCCCGAACAGGTACCCGTCGAACGGGGCGGTGTCACCCGTTTCGTGTCCGTCGACGACATCGCCTACGTCGAGGCCCAGGGGGACTACGCCCGCCTCCACACGGACGAGGGCAGCCACCTCGTCCGCGTTCCGCTGTCCACGCTGGAGGAACGCTGGGCTTCCCGCGGCTTCGTCCGTATCCACCGCAGCCACCTCGTCGCCCTCGGGCGGATCGACGAACTCCGTCTGGACGCGGGAGCCACCTCGGTCCGCGTCGGGAGCGCGGAGCTCGCCGTCAGCCGCCGCCACGCGCGCGAACTGCGCGACCTGCTGATGCGGCGCGCGGGCGGTTGACCCACGCTCGCCGCCCCCCGCCCCCCCGGGACCGCGCCCCCGGCGGCCCCGCGCGGCCGCCCCGCCCGCCCGCCCGCGTCACCGGTCCAGCAGCCCGGCCACACCCACCGAAGCGCCGGTTCCCGGCGTCGGCCGGATCTACCGCGCCCAGGCCCCGCTGCGTAGACTCCTTGGACGCTCACCAGCCCCTGCGAGGTCGACAGATGCCGGAGCGGACACCGATGTCCGAGCAGCAGCCGCCGCTTCGGCCCCGGCGTGAGACGGTCACGTACGCCTCTGCCGTGAGCGGCGACGTCCGGCCCGCCGGGGCGCCGCAGCCGCGGGCCGGACATCCGCCCGCGCGGTCCGAGATCAGTGAACAGACCACCCTCGGCCACACCTACGTCCGCTCCCTGATGCGCAGCCAGCTGCGCGCCGCGCTCTCCGCGCTCGGGGCCCTCGCCCTTCTCGTCGGCGCCCTGCCGCCGCTGCTCGCCGCGCCCGTCCCCGAGTCCGTCGTCTGGGTCGTGCTCGGCGCCGGGCTGTACCCGGTGATCTGGGGCATCGCCCGCTGGTACGTCCGCCGCGCCGAGCGCAACGAGCGCGACTTCACCGGCCTCGTCGAGGGCCGCTGAGCGCGGGAGAGCGGACGTGAACCACGCCTACGCGGTGACCGCCGTCACCGCCGTCGTCCTCGCCACCGTGCTCATCGGCGCGCTCGGCCTGCGCATATCCCGCACCACCTCCGACTTCTACGTCGCCTCCCGCACCGTCCGGCCCGGCCTCAACGCCGCCGCCATCAGTGGCGAGTACCTCTCGGCCGCCTCCTTCCTCGGCATCGCCGGACTCGCCCTCCTCCAAGGCCCGGACGTGCTCTGGTATCCCGTCGGATACACCGCCGGCTACCTCGTGCTGCTCGTCCTCGTCGCCGCCCCCCTGCGCCGCTCGGGGGCCTACACCCTCTCCGACTTCGCCGAGGCCCGGCTGGAGTCCCCGCAGGTCCGCCGCCTGGCCAGCCTCTTCGTCGTCGGCATCGGCTGGCTCTACCTCCTGCCCCAGCTCCAAGGCGCCGGCCTCACCCTGGAGATCCTGACCGGAGCGCCCGGCTGGGCCGGTGGAGTGATCGTCGCCGTCGTCGTCACCGGGATCGTCGCGGCCGGCGGCATGCGCAGCATCACCTTCGTCCAGGCGTTCCAGTACTGGCTCAAGCTGACGGCCCTGCTCGTGCCCGCGCTCTTCCTGGTCGCCGCCTGGACCGCGGACGACGCGCCCCGGGTCACCTTCGACGCCCCCGCGGTGTTCCGCGAGCACGCTGTCGTGAAGGTCGCCGACACCGTACGGATCGACATCGAGGCACCGCTCGCGCTCACCGCCACCGGCCGGATCGACGGCACCGCCTACGAGGAGGCGGCCGTCACTCTCACTCCCGGGCCCCATCACGTCGAAGGCGGCACCGAACTCGCCTTCCCGCCCGGGACCCCGGTCCCCGCGCACACCAACCCGGGGGCCGGCCCCCCGGACTGGTCGCAGCCACCGGCCGAAGGGCGCGGGAGCCAACGGCTGTACGCCACCTACGGACTGATCCTCGCCACCTTCCTCGGCACCATGGGCCTGCCTCATGTCGCCGTGCGCTTCTACACCAGCCCGCACGGCCGCGCCGCGCGCCGCACCACCCTCGTCGTACTCGGCCTGATCGGCGCGTTCTACCTGCTGCCGCCGGTGTACGGCGCGCTCGGCCGGATCTACGCCCCCGAACTCGCCCTGACCGGCGCCGCGGACGCCGCCGTCCTCGTCCTGCCCGACCGGATGATCGGCGGGCTCACCGGCGACCTGCTGGGCGCGCTGCTCGCCGGCGGGGCGTTCGCCGCTTTCCTCTCCACCGCTTCCGGACTCGCCATGTCCGTCGCCGGCGTCCTCACCCAGGACGTCCTGCCCTCCCGGGGCGTGCGGCACTTCCGCCTCGCGACCCTGCTCGCCACCGCGGTCCCGCTGAGCCTGGGGATCGCCACCTCGAAGGTGCCGGTCGCCGACGCGGTCGCTCTGGCCTTCGCGGTCTCCGCCTCCTCCTTCTGTCCGCTGCTCGTGCTCGGCATCTGGTGGCGGCGGCTCACCCCGCCCGGCGCGATGGCGGGACTGGTGCTCGGCGGCGGCTCCGCGCTCACCGCCGTGATGGCGACCCGGGCCGACCTGCCTCCCGACGGCTGGCCGCGCACGCTGCTCGCCTGGCCGGCCGTCTGGTCCGTGCCGCTGGGCTTCCTCGCCATGGTCCTGGTCTCGCTCGCCACCCCCCGGCACATTCCCGGGGGGACGCCCGCGCTGCTGGCCCGGCTCCATCTGCCCGAGGAGTTCGCCGGCGGCCCCGGCCCCGTCCCCGGCCATCCGCGCCCCGGAGCCGGCCGGTGAACGGGATCGCCGGGGCCGCCGCCGTCGGCGCCGCACTGCTGCTCGCCTCCGGCTACGCCCTCGGGTACCTCGCCGCCCGCCGTCACGCCCGCGCCGCCGACCTCGATCTGGGCACCCCCGTCGAACGCGCCACCTTCCACACCCTGCACACCGCCTCGCTCGCCGCCCCGCCGCTGCGCGCCGGGCTCACCGAGGAGACCGCCCGCAAGGCCGCCCGCCGACTCCGCTCGCTGCTGGGCACCGAGGCGCTGTGCCTCACCGACCGGAACGCCGTCCTCGCCTGGGACGGTCCGGGCGACGGCCACCACCGAGCCCATGTCATGGACCAGGTGGCCGCCGTCCTGACCTCCGGCCGCAGCCGGTCCGCGCACACCGGCTGCGTGGACGTCGACTGCCCGCTGCGCTGGGCGGTGATCGCCCCGCTCACCGGGGAGGACGGCGTGCTCGGTGCTCTGGTGGCCTACGGCTCCCGGGAGTCCGCCGTCCTGGTGCGGGCCGCGACCGAGGTCGCCCGCTGGGTCTCCGTCCAGTTGGAACTGGCCGAACTGGACCGCTCGCGGACCCGGATCGTGGAGGCGGAGATCCGCGCCCTGCGCGCCCAGATATCCCCGCACTTCATCTTCAACTCGCTCGCCGCCATCGCCTCCTTCGTCCGGACCGAACCCGAGCGGGCCCGCGAACTCCTCCTGGAGTTCGCGGACTTCACGCGTTACTCCTTCCGAAGGCACGGGGAGTTCGCGCAGCTCGCCGACGAACTGTGTTCGATCGAGCAGTATCTGGCCCTGGCCGGTGCCCGTTTCGGCGAACGGCTGCAGGTCACCCTGCAGATCGCCCCCGAGGTGCTGCCGGTGACGCTGCCGTTCCTGTGCCTCCAGCCCTTGGTGGAGAACGCCGTCAAGCACGGCCTGGAAGACTCCGTGCACGTCTGCCGGGTCACCATCGCCGCCCGGGACGCCGGCGCCGAGGCCGTGGTGACGATCGAGGACGACGGCGTGGGGATGGACCCGGCGGCCCTGCGGGCGATCCTGCGGGGAGAGCGGCCGTCCGCGTCGGGCATCGGCCTGTCCAACGTCGACGAACGGCTGCGTCAGGTCTACGGTGCGGAGTACGGCCTGGTCATCGAGACCGCGATCGACGCCGGGATGAAGGTGACGGTGCGGATCCCCAAGTACCGCGCGGGAGTGCACCGCACGGCCACCGCTCCGTGAAGTGACGCCCGGTGCGCCGGTCCGGACGCCGGGCGGCGGGTGCTCGGCAGCCCGCGGCCGGCCGGCTCAGTAGAGGTGCAGTGCCAGGTGCCCGAGCGGAAGTCCCAGCTTCCAGGCGGGCAGCCACGCGTGGGCCGTCTCGTCGATCGCGGCCCCGCCCACCGCCGGCCCGCCGAGATCCACGGCCCACAACCGGGTCTCCTCCAGCAGCCGCCAGGTCTCCCGGGCCAGATCCAGATCGGGGCTCTCCTCGCCTGAGCCGATCCGCTCGGCGAGCCGTGCGCGGACCCACTCGGGCCAGGGATGGTCGTAGGCGGTCCGCGACAACCACTCGTCGACGCGGCCCGCCGTCCGCGCCCCGGACGGCGCGTCCGCGCCCTCGCAGAGGTGGATGGTGAGCGCCAGGGTCTGGCGTCCTGCCCGGTACTCCAGTGAACCGGGCTCGACCAGACAACCCGCACGCAGCAGGTCGTCCGCTATGAACTCGGCACACAGCCAGGCCATCGGGACGGCGAGACCGCCGCCGCTGGTGCCGTTCGTGCTGTCGGGCAGCAACGCTCCCACCTTCTCCCGGACGCAGAATGCGAGGACCCCGAGGACGAGCCTCCACCGAGGAAGACGCCTGCGGGTCGCTCTTTACTCAACTCACCCGTGTGGTTTCGGATACGTTTCCCCGCCGGATCGGTACCGGTGGGGAGCCGGGGCACACGCGTGACGTCGGGGACGGGCGGGACCGCCGCGGGGGCGAGCCTCAGCCGAGCAGCGCGTAGACCGCCGTGGCGTGGGCGTCCGTCTCCTCCGTGTCCTCGGCCGTCATCGCGATGACGGCGAGCGCCATCCGCCTGCCCGCCTTGGTCAGGCGGGCCCGCACCAGCACGTCCGTGCCCAGCACCGGCGCTGGAAGCTGATCGACTGCCGGACGGTCGTCATCGGTACGAAGCCACCGCGCAGAGCGGCGACCGCGATGACCGTCGCACCGTCCGCGGCGGCCATCAGCGCCTGGCCGCTGAGCCCGCCGCCCTCCCGGGCGAGGCGGTCGGACCAGGGAAGCCCGAGCACGGCCCCCCGGGTCGTCGAGTGCGATCACGGTCAGCCCCAGATCGAGCACCCAGGGGGCGAAGTTGTCGGCGAGCACCTTGTCCGCGGCGGCGGGAGTGAGGGTCTCGTGGTCATTGTGCGGCCCCGGCGCGGGGCCGGGTAACGCCCCCGCGGCCCGGCCGGTATCCGGGCAGGCGGTGCCCGAGCTGCCGGAGCGCGTAGTGAGAGCGGGACTTCACGGTGCCCGCCGGGATGCCGAGTTCGGCGGCGGCCTCGTTCACCGTCAGCCCGTGGAAGTAGAGCCGCACCAGCACCGCCCGGTGCTCGGGGCTGAGCCCCCGGACGGCCGCCCGCACGTCGAGAGCGGCCACCGCGGACTCGGTGACGTCGGCCGGGTCGGGGGTGGCGGCGAGCACCCCGTCGCCGATCTCGGCGGGCCGGGCGAGCCGCGAGCGGCGGGCGTCGATGGCCAGGCGGCGGGCCACGGTGAACAGCCACGGGCGCATCGAGGCGTAGGGCCCGTCGAACGCCTCCGGGTGCAACCAGGCGCGGACCAGGGTCTCCTGCACGAGATCCTCGGCGCGCTGCTGGTCCCCGTAGGTCAGACCGCTCAGGAAGCCGAGCAGCGCCGGTCCGTGCTCACGCTGCAGCTCCGCGAGGGCCCTCTCGTCGGTCGTCGCCGTCACCATGTTCCACACCTCTCCTGCGGCTCTTGGTCCCACGGGGCGTATCCGAACGCATGCGGGCGGCGAGAGACAGGGACCGGACGACGGTGTGCGACGAACGGTCGCACCGAGCGGCGAGTGGTGCGGTGAGCGGTCGACGGCCGTCGCCGCGACCGGCTCGCCGCATGACCGTGCCGTGTCCCCGGGCGGTCCTCCGGACCGGGCAGGGGGAGTGCGCCGGCACGAGGACCCCGAAGGGCTTTGGGCCCATCGGGTGTTTTCGGGTGGCCGGCCGGTGTGGAAGAGCGCCTCGGCCCTTCCGCCATGCGAGCTATTAGTCATGAAAAAGGATGAGAAGCCAGCGGGGCGCCGGGCGGTCCTGCGCCTCGCCGCCGCCCTGGGGGCCACCGCCACGGTCGGGGCCCTCACCTCCGACCGGCTGGGGACGCCGGAGGATCTGCCGGCGACGGCCGCGGGCGACACGCCCGCAGCCGGGCCCCAGGCGGCCGGCTACCGGCAGAACCCCGCCGCGTACCGGCTGCGGCCGATGACGGCGGGCGCGCCACCGGCCTTCCGCCGGAGTGTCCCACCGGTCCGGAGCAGGCCGTTCCTCCGGATGCCCGGCGCCACCGACCGCTCCATGATGCTGACCTTCGACGACGGCCCCGACCCCCGGTACACCCCGGAGATCCTCGCCACCCTGCGCCGGTACGGCTGCCGGGCGATGTTCTTCGTCTGCGGGGAGATGGCGGCCGACAACCGTGACCTGCTCCGGGAGATGGCGGAGGACGGGCACGTGGTGGGAAACCACTCCTGGTCCCATCCGCTCGTCACCAGGCTGCGGCCCTCCCGCATCCGCGCGGAACTCGGCTCCACGAGCGATGTCGTCGAGCAGGTCCTCGGTGCCGCGCCGCTCTGGTACCGGGCCCCCTACGGCGCCTGGAACAAGCTCTCCTTCGAGATCGCCGCGGAACTCGGCATGGAGCCCCTCGCCTGGACCGTCGACACCCTCGACTGGAAGGAGCCCGGTACCGACGCCATCGTCCGCCGCGCCCTGGACGGGGCCGCACCCGGTGTCGTCGTACTCCACCACGACGCGGGCGGGAACCGCTCGCAGACCGTGGCCGCACTGCGCAGGTACCTGCCCGAACTCCTCGACGCCGGATACGACATCACCGTGCCGCGACGCTGATCCGACGGGGGAGGGCCCCGAACGCCGTTCGGCGTTCGGGGCCCTCCCCCCCCGTCGGATCAGCGCGAGCCGATCATGCGGGCGTAGACGACGACGTTGCCCTCGTAGCCGTGCGCCCGCGAGTATCCGCCGCCGCAGGTGATGATCCGCAGTTCCGGCACGCCGTGGTCGGCGTAGACCTGTACGCCGGGGAAGTTCGCCTTGGCGTACACCTCCACGCCGTAGATCTCGAAGACGGCGATCCGTCCGTCGTAGCGCTCGACCTCGATGTGCCGGCCCTTCTCCAGCGAGCCGAGTCCGTAGAAGACCGCGGGACCGGCCGTGTTGTCGACGTGGCCCACGATGACGGAGGTGCCCCGCTGTCCGGGCGCGATGCCGTTCTGGTACCACCCGGCAAGGTTGGCGTCCTGCGGAGGCGGGGCCTCGATCCAGCCGTCCGCGTCCAGGCCCACATCGATGATGGGGGCGGCGACGCTGATCGCCGGGATCCTCACCCGTGAGGCCGGGGCGTACGGCAGGGGCTCCAGACCTTCGGGAGCGGAGGGCGCGACCCCGATCGGCCGGGTGTCGGGGCGGGCTGCCGCAGCCGGCTGCGGCGGGCCGGCCTCGACATCGACTCCATTGCGCATCATCGCCAGGCCGGAGAGCATCACCAGCGCCAGCACTCCCCACGGCTGGCGCCTCCTCGGCTCGAAGACGCTGAAGTCCTTGGGGCCCATGATTCTCCCTTCGTGGCGTCGTGAGAACGGTAAGTGCGGTGGCTCCGGCCGGCGATCAGGGAGGAGCGAACGGGTGGCGGCCACGCTCCGGGCCCCCGCCGTACCGGCCCCGTGCCGCCACCCCGGCGGCGGCACGGGTGAGCCTCCGCGATGACCCATCCGAGTAATCGTCAGATAAGCCACCTGATAGTCCGTGACCTGCGACTCCATCAGATTCGGATGCGAATCCCGGCGTGTCGTCTCACCGGGGTGGACCAGTGTCGACATGCGTGGATCGCCCTGTCTTGTGAGGGTTCGTCATGGAAGACGTACTCGTCGAATCTCCCGGAGCACCGCTTCGGGGCGTCTTCCACTGGAGGTTCAACCATGCGTGCTGCACGCACTCTGGCGGTGACCGCCACCGCCTTCGCGGCGGTCGGGCTCGCTGCCCCCCTCGCCGCCGCCACGCCCGGACCCGGCGGCGTCGGCGTCAGTTCCTTCCAGTTCGACCGGGGCGGTGACGGAGCCAACAGCGTCACCGTCACTCCCCACGCCGTCCACCAGGGGTCGACCCTCACGATCAGCGTCAGGGGCTGCGCCGGCGGCACGGTCACGTCCAACGCCTTCCCGACGACCACCCTCTCCGGAAACAACAACGGCGTCTCCACCGCCACCGCCCGCGTCCACAACAACGCCACGCCGGGTCAGTACAACCTGGCCGTGAACTGCAACGGCCGGACGCTCACCCAGTCCTTCCGCGTGCTGGCCGGCCAGGGCTCGCAGGGCGGACTCGGCGGCTCGCTCGCGCCGTCCTCGACGGAGATGGCCGTCGGTGGCTCGCTCGTCGCCGCGGCGGCGCTCGGCGGCGGTCTCTTCATCGCCCGTCGTCGCCGCGTGGGCGGCGGAGCGGCCTGACCGGCCGTCCGAACGCCCGTCGCCCCCGGTTCCTGACGCACAGGAACCGGGGGCGACGGGCGTTCGGCGGGCGGGCGGGACCCGCCCGCGCGGCCCGGGTGGGGGCCGATGCGGAGGTCCGGTCAGTGGCGCCGGCTCCGGTCGGGCTGTGTACGACGCCGCACGACCAGCATCAGACCGGTGGCGGCGGCGACGACCAGGCCCGATCCGATCACCAGCGTCGCGGTGTCGATCCCGTCCACGGAGCCGCCCAGGCCGCCCTGTACTCCGCGCGGGGGAGTGAGTACCGTCGAGCCGATGGTGGGCGTGGCGGTGGAGGTACCGGTGATGGTGAGGGTGACGGTGTCCTGGACTCCGCCGGTGCAGTTGAACGAGACCGTGTAGACGGCTCCCCGCTTGGCGTCCGCGTCCACCGTGGCGGTGGCCGTGGAGCCCGGCGGGATCGTCGCCGTGTCGAAGATGCCGGCTGACGCGGTCGCGGTGCTGGCGCAGCCCGGCGCGCTCAGCGTCACCCGTCCGCCGGGTGCGACCAGTGAGGGGGAGACGACGAAGTCGCCCGGCGCCTTCGCCGGTGCGGCCTTCGGACCGGGCACGGCTGCACCGTCCGCCGCCGAGGCGACGGGAGCCGTCAGGGAGAGGGCCGCCGCCCCCAGCAGGGCGAGGGAAGCGGCACGTATCGCGCGCATGGTGAATCCTCCGGGTCCCCGAGGAGCAGCTGCGGAAGTTTCCGCGAATGTCCTGGTATGCACCTCGATGCCGGAAACGCTAGAAGCCCGTTACCACATCCGCGATCCCAGAGGGGCGAATGGGGCACCACTGTCCCCTGGTCGGCCTACACCGTGTCGGGGTCGGGCCGCCGTCAGCCCGTCAGGTGGGGGAAGAGATCGGTGAACGGGGTCGCCGTCGCCGAGATGCCCCGTCCGTACGGCGCGTCGAAGTCCCAGATGAGGAAGAGCAGGAAGGCGATGAGGGCGCTGAACAGGCCCGCGAGCAGCAGTTCGCGGCCGGTGCGCCGGATCTGCAGGGTGAAGATCAGGCCGACGGTGACCAGGGCGCCGGTGACCAGGCCGAACCACACCACCCCCGGCATGGTCGCCCCCGCGCTCTGCCCTCGGGAGCCGCGGGCGTCGTCGACCACGGCCACCTGGTCCACGAGGGGCTGGTACGCCTGCCCCTCGTGGTCGTCCGCGGGCCGGTAGTCGGTGACGTCACGGCGAAGGCGGTCGAGCAGCTCGGTGCCCCGCTCGCTCAGCTCGCCCCGCTCGGACGTGTGGCGCCATTCGTCGTCGACCACGTAGGAGACGTACGCGTCGATGTCGGCGCGGATACGGGTGCGGACGTCGGCCGGGTACACCTCGACGCGTTCCGAGATCTCGTGCAGGGCCTGCGCCTCCTGACGCGCCGTCTCCTGGGCGGCTCCGCGCGCCTCCCAGACGCCCGCGATGGCGAGGCCGAGCACGATGGCGTAGACCACGCCGATCATCATCGTCATGTACTCGATGACGTCGGGGGTTTCGCTGGGGTCGTCGTCGTCGGTGATTCTCCGGTGGTTGATGACGACGATGGTGAGCACGACGACGCAGGCGGCGGCCATCGCGAGGGTGAGGACGAGCCATTCGGACATGGAGTGGTCTTCTTTCGGGGGAACTCAGCGAGAGCGGGCGCGCAGGATGGCGGTCGCGAGCACAGCGGGAGCGATGACGACGAGCGTCATGGAGACGAGGGAGCGGCGACCTTTGGGCTCGGGCCGCGCGGCGCGACGGTAGGACGGCAGGGCGACGGCCGGCGGGGACGGCCGGGTGGCCGGAGGCGGCGTGGGGGACGGCGGCGGAGGAGGCTCCGGTGCCGGCGCGGGTGGTACCGCTCGCCTTCTCGGCGCCGGCTGTGCGGGCGGCGGCGGTGTCGGCGCGGGCGTGCGGACCGGTGGCGGGGGCTTCGGTGTGGGCCGGGGTGCGGGCTCCGGTGGCTCGCTCGGTGTGGGCCGGGGTGCGGGCTCCGGTGGCTCGCTCGGTGTGGGGCTGGGAGGGGGTGGCGTGGGTGTGGGCGAACACGCGCCCGGTCCGGCCACCGCGACCGAGGTGTTCGAGCCGCCCGGCCCGGTCACGGCGTAGGCGCAGGCGTCGGCGGCGGCGGGCGCCGGAATGGCCAGCAGCCACATCAGGGCGGTGGCCGCCAGCGGCCGGGTGAGGAGGGATCCGTACGGAGACACGCCGACGATCATGATCACAGGACCCGCCTGCGTGCCGGGAAACGGCCCGGATTCCCCGGATGGAGGGGTTTTCGGCGTGTGTTGGTTTCACGTCTCTCCGGAAATCCCGCGCCGCTCGTTGAGTACGGCCCCCGTCCGCTCCGTATTCCATGCCAGGAACGGCAGCCCACGCCACTCCGACAAGCGATGAAGCAACGGGAGTTGACATGAAGACCTGGAGGAACGCCGCACTCGCGGTGACGGCATCGGCCGTACTCGCACTCACGACGGCGTGCGGCCAGGAGCAGGGCGACCCGACGCTGGGGGGTCAGCCCGCCGGGGCCGCGAAGCCGGCCGGGGCTCCCGCCGAGAACGCGTACGGCGGCGATGCCTACGGCTCCGGTGGCTACGGGTCGGGTGACGCGGGAGCCGAGGCGAAGTCCGCCGGGCAACTGCAGGTCAAGGAGGACGCGAAGCTCGGCGAGGTGGTCACCGACGACGAGGGGTACACCCTCTACCGGTTCGACAAGGACGCGGCCAGTCCGCCCCGGGCCACCTGCGAGGGAGACTGTGCGAAGACGTGGCCGGTGGTGAGTGCCGAGGGTGCCGAGCCGCCGACCGGGGTCGACGCCTCGAAGGTCGGCCAGGTGACCCGGGCGGACGGAACCAAGCAGCTCACGCTCGGCGGCTGGCCGATGTACCGATACGCCAAGGACACCAAGCCGGGCGACGTCAAGGGGCAGGGAGTGGGGGGCACCTGGTACGCGGCGGCCCCCGACGGGAAGAAGGCCGCGCCCGGCGCGAACGAGGGCGGTAGTGAGGATTCCGGTTCGGATCTCGCCGGGCTCTCGGCGCGAAAGGACGCCAAGCTCGGTGACATCGTGGTCGATTCGCGCGGAATGACGGTTTACCGCTTCAAGAAGGATTCCGCCTGGCCCATGAAATCCGCCTGTGTCGGCGCCTGCCTGGAGAAGTGGCCGGTTGTCGCCCCCGTCGACAAGAACGACACCGAGGGCATCAGCAAGAAGGGCTTCGTCACCTTCAACCGGCCCGACGGCGTCAAGCAGCAGACGATGGACTGCTGGCCCCTCTACACCTTCGCGGGCGACGAGGAGCCCGGAGACACCAACGGCCAGGGGGTGGGCGGCACCTGGTACGCCGTGACCCCCCAGGGAAAGCTGGTCGGAGCGCCCAAGTAGGTCCCCCGCGCCGCGCTTCCGGCCGGTCGGCCCGCCGTCACCCCACCGGTGGCGGCGGGCCGGACGCACGTCCGCATGCACGTGAATATGCACGGGCGCAAGGCGTGATCTCTTCGTTCCCCCCGCACGTGCCAATGGCGTGTGACCAAGAACGGACCGCGAATTTCCGTTTCTACTCGCTCTCTTGGCGGGCGATCAGTAGCCTCGGCTCGAACACCGGCCGCACGTACACGGCCGCATCCCCCGTGGCGACTTGTTGGAGACTTTGATGGAGCGTCCCGTCTGGGCCCCGCCGGGTATCGATATTTCGGTGCCGAGCGTGTCCCGTATGTACGACTTCTATCTGGGCGGCTCGCACAATTTCGAGGTCGACCGGGAAGCGGCCCGCAGAGCCATGGAGTTCATGCCGGGACTCCCCAAGGTCATGCAGGCGAACCGGGCCTTCATGCGCCGCGCGGTGCGCCACGCCGTCGACGAGGGCGTCACCCAGTTCCTCGACATAGGCTCCGGCATACCCACCTTCGGCAACGTCCACGAGGTCGCCCAGGAGGCATCCCCGGACGCCCGCGTGGTGTACGTCGACCACGACCCGGTCGCCGTCGCGCACAGCCGCGCCGTCCTGGAGGGCAACGCCGGCGCCGCCGTCCTCGCGGCCGACCTGCGCAGGCCGCAGGAGATCCTGAGCAGTCCCGAGGTCACCGGTCTCCTCGACCTCCGCCGGCCCGTCGCGCTGTTGCTCGTCGCCGTCCTGCACTTCCTGGAGGACGAGGACGAGCCGCAGCGGGCCGTCGCCGAACTGGTCGGCGCGCTCGCCCCCGGCAGCCTGCTGATCCTCACGCACGCCTCCTACGAGGGAATCCCCGTCACGGACGAGGAGGCCGGCGGCGCCGTCGGCGTCTACCGCACCATCCGCAACCCCCTGGTGATGCGTTCCCACGCCGAGATAGCCCGCTTCCTCGACGGCTGCGAACTCCTCGACCCCGGGCTGGTGTCCATGCCGGACTGGCGGCCCGACAGTCCGTCCGAGGAGGAGGATCCCTACGCCTTCTCGGGCTTCGCAGGGGTGGGGCGCAAGGCGTGAAGGTGCCGTCGCAGCCGTCCGGTTCCGGCGCGGAACCGGACGGCCTGGAGGACCGACTCAGGCGGTTCGTGACCATCTGGAGCCGCGCCATCTTCCCGGTCACGGCCACCTCACTGACCCGTGCCGAGTTCGAGGGGCGTCTGCTGCCGCTCGCCCGTGAGTTGCGCGCCGCGCTGCACGACCGGTCCTTCGACACGACGACCGCCCATCGCGCCGGCGCCGCCCTGGTGGCCGCCCACTGCACGGACCCGGACGCCCTCAGCCGGACGCTCGGCGTGATCGACTCGTACCTGGTGCTGTACTGCGGTACCCAGGTGGAGGTGTCCGGCGAGGAACTGCGCGCCCGCTGCTCACGGCTCCAGCACGCGCTCGCCGCCGGCTTCGCCCAGGCCCTGCGTGAGCGGACACTCGCCGAACAGGAGGCGATCGCCCGTTCCTCCCTCTCCGCCCGCAGCGCGGCCGAAGTCGCCCTGCACGCCACCGAGACCCGCTTCCGCGCGGTCTTCGAAGGCGCCGCGATCGGCATAGCCATCGCGGACCTGAAGGGGAACGTGCTGGAGATCAACGACACCCTGACCCGGATGTTCGGCGGGCTGGAGCACCACGTCCGCAGCCGCAACGTCAGCGAGTGGGTGCACCCCGAGGACGCCCCGCACGTGTGGCGGCTCTACGACGAACTGGTCCGCGGCGAGCGCGAGCACTACCGCGTCGAGAAGCCGTACTACCGGGGCGACGGCACCGTCCTGTGGACCAACCTCACCGTCTCGCTGCTGCGGGACGCCGAGGGCTTCCCGCAGTACCAGCTCGCTCTGCTGGAGGACACCACCGAGCGGAGGCTGCTGAACCTGCGGCTGCGCTACGAGGCCACCCACGACGCCCTCACCGGACTCCCGAACCGGACCCTCTTCTTCGAGCGCCTGGAGAAGGCGCTCGCCCCGGCCGACGGAGCCCGCTTCGGGCTCTGCTACCTCGACCTCGACGGCTTCAAGGCCATCAACGACAGCCTCGGCCACTCGGCGGGCGACCGACTGCTCGTCGAGGTCGCGGACCGGCTCCAGAGCTGCGCCACCGCGCCCGGCGAGATGGTCGCCCGGCTCGGCGGCGACGAGTTCGTCGCCCTGACCACCGGCCCCGACACCGAGCGCGGTGTCGTCGAGCTGGCGCACCGCATGCTCGCCGCCCTGGCCTCCCCGATCGGCGTCGACAGCCGTGAACTGACGGTGCGCGGCAGTGTCGGCGTGGTCGAGGGGCCGGCCGGGGAGCGCACCGCGGCCGAGGTGCTCCGCAGCGCCGACATCACCATGTACCGGGCCAAGTCCGCGGGCGGCAACCGCTTCGAGTTCGCGGACGCCGAGGCCGACGCACGGGCGATCACCCGGCACGGGCTGACGACCGCGCTGCCGGCCGCCCTGGAACGCGGCGAGTTCTTCATCGAGTACCAGCCGCTCGTGCACCTCGGAGACGGCACCGTGCACGGCGCGGAAGCCCTCGTACGGTGGTGCCACCCCCAGCACGGTGTGCTGGGCCCCGACCGCTTCATCCCGCTGGCCGAGAACACCGGCCTGATCGTGCCACTCGGCCGGTGGGTGCTGGAGGAGGCCGTACGTCAGGCGCGCTTCTGGCCCGCCCGGCACGCCGACGGCGGCCCGCTGCGGATCAACGTCAACCTCTCGCCGACCCAGCTGCACCATCCCCGCCTGGTCGCCGACACCGTCGACGTGCTGGAGCGCTCCGGGCTCGCTCCGGGCGCCCTGTGCCTGGAGGTCACCGAGTCGGCGCTGATCGGCGCCGACGACGACCTGCTCAAGCCGCTGCGGCAGCTCGCCGAGATGGGCGTGGACATCGCGCTCGACGACTTCGGGACGGGCTACTCGAACCTGGCGAACCTGCGGCGCCTGCCGGTGAGCGTCCTCAAACTCGACCGCTCCTTCACCCGGGGCATGCAGCAGCACCCGGCGGACCCGGTGGACCTCAAGATCGTCGAGGGCATCGTGTCCCTCGCGCACAGCCTGAAGCTCGCCGTCACCGTCGAGGGCGTCGAGACCGGAGCCCAGGCCCGGCAACTGCGCGAGCTGGGCTGTGACACGGCTCAGGGCTGGTATTACGCCCGCCCCGGGGCGCCCGACCGCATCCACTCCCTGCTCCTCGCGGACGCGGTGTGACGACCGGTCGGGGCCCCGTCGGCGGCTCCCGCGACCGTCCGCGGCACCGGAGCGGCGGGTCCGTCCGCGCGTGGACCCGTGGGGTCACCCCCGGCCTCGCGGTCCCGCCCCGGCACGCAGCAGCAGTCTCCGCAGCTCCCGGGCCGCGCGCGGCGGGGCCACGTCGCTCCGGTGGGCGAGTGCGATCGTGCGGCGCAGCCCCGGGCGTGCCAGCGCGGTGACGCGCAGGTCGCGGCCCGTGCGCGCCGCGACCATGGCCGGCACCACCGCGACTCCCAGCCCGGCCCGTACGAAACCCAGGACGGCGTCCATCTCGCCGCCCTCGACCGTGAACGAGGGCTCGAAACCCTCCGCCCGGCAGGCCGCCACGGTCAGTTCCCGCAGGTCGTAGCCGTGCCGGAACATCACGAGGGGATGCTCGCGCAGATCGGTGATCCGCACCGGGCGGCGCGGTGCGGGCGCGGCGGCCGACGAGACGACCACCAGGTCCTCGGTCAGCAGGTCCACCGTCGTCAGCGCGGGGGACGGGGTCGGCAGCGGCAGCACCACCAGCGCCAGGTCGAGCGCCCCGCGCGCCAGTTCGCGGACGAGGTCGTGCGAGCCACCCTCCTCGATCAGCAGTCGGATACCTGGATGGAGATCGTGGAAGGCGCGCAGGACGTCCGGCAGCAGACCGGTGCAGAGACTCGGCGTCGCGCCCAGCCGCACCCGCCCGCGCCGTAGCTGCACCAGTTCCTGCACCTCGTGCCGCGCGGTGTCCGTGTCGGCGAGGATGCGGCGGGCCAGCGGCAGCAGCGCCTCCCCGGCGTCGGTGAGCGCGATGTTGCCGCGGGCACGGCTGAAGAGCTCGGCGCCCAGCTCCTGTTCCAGCGCGCGGATCTGCTGCGAGAGCGAGGGCTGGGAGACGTGCACCCGCTCCGCGGCCCGGGTGAAGTGAAGGGTCTCCGCGACCGCGACGAAGTAGACCAGCTGCTGGAACTGCATAGGTTCAGCCTATCGAGATGAGCCGCACCATGTCTTGGACCTCTCGGGCTCCGCGGCCCTAGCGTCGACGGCATGGCACTGGCAACGAAGACGAACCCGGCGGGACGGGGGACCGGTCGGCCGCCCTCCCCGCCACCCCCGCGCGGATTCTGGGGATCGACGATCGGCAAGAAGACGGTCATGGCCGTCAGCGGCCTGCTGATGCTCGGCTTCCTGGTCGCCCATGTCCTGGGCAACCTCAAGGTCTTCTTCGGACCGGAGGAGTTCAACGCGTACGGTCACTGGCTGCGCGTCATGGGCGCTCCCGTCCTGCACCACTCCTGGGCCCTGTGGCTGGTCAGGATCGTGCTGCTGGCCGCCGTCGCCGCCCACGCCGTCTCCGCCTACCAGCTCAGCCGGCGCGACGTGCGGGCCCGCCCCACCCGCTACGTCCACCGGCGCGGGCGCTCCTCCTACGCCACCCGCACCATGCGCTGGGGCGGCGTGATCGTCGCCCTCTTCCTCGTGTGGCACATCCTGGACCTGACCACCGGCACCGCGCACCCGGGCGGATTCCAGGAAGGGCATCCGTACCAGAACGTGGTGGACACCTTCTCCACCTGGTACGGGAACCTCGTCTACATCGTCGCCATGCTCGCTGTCGGCCTGCACGTCCGTCACGGCTTCTGGAGCGCCGCCCAGACCCTCGGTGTCGGCAACGCCCGCCGCGAGCGTCTCCTGCGCGGCCTCGCGGACGGGCTGGCACTCGCCCTGACCGCGGGATTCGTCTCCGTACCCGTCGCCGTCATGACCGGAGTGGTGAGCTGACATGAGTTACCTCGACTACACGGTGGGCGAGCCCGCCGTCGACCACCAGGCCCCCGCCGGGCCCATCGCCGAGCGCTGGGACACCCGGCGCTTCCAGGCCCGGCTGGTCAACCCCGCCAACCGGCGCAAGCACACCGTCATCGTCGTCGGTACCGGACTGGCCGGCGGCTCCGCCGGTGCCACCCTGGCCGAACAGGGCTACCGCGTCGTCCAGTTCTGCTACCAGGACTCTCCACGCCGGGCTCACTCCATCGCCGCGCAGGGCGGCGTCAACGCCGCGAAGAACTACCGCAACGACGGCGACTCCGTCCACCGGCTCTTCTACGACACCGTCAAGGGCGGCGACTTCCGCGCCCGCGAGTCCAACGTCCACCGGCTCGCCCAGATCTCCGTCGAGATCATCGACCAGTGCGTCGCCCAGGGCGTGCCCTTCGCCCGCGAGTACGGCGGACTCCTCGACACGCGTTCCTTCGGCGGCGTCCAGGTCTCCCGTACCTTCTACGCCCGGGGACAGACGGGCCAGCAGCTCCTCCTCGGCGCCTACCAGGCGCTGTCCCGGCAGATCGCCGCCGGCGGGGTCGAACTGCACGCCCGGACCGAGATGCTCGACCTCATCGTCGTCGACGGGCGCGCCCGCGGCATCGTCGCCCGGGACCTCGTCACCGGCGCCGTCTCCACCCACTACGCCGACGCGGTGGTCCTTGCCTCGGGAGGCTACGGCAACGTCTTCCACCTCTCGACGAACGCCATGAACTCCAACGCCACCGCCGTCTGGCGCGCCCACCGGCGCGGCGCCCACTTCGCCAACCCCTGCTTCACCCAGATCCACCCCACCTGCATCCCGCGCACCGGCGACCACCAGTCCAAACTCACCCTGATGAGCGAGTCGCTGCGCAACGACGGCCGGATCTGGGTACCCCGGACACCGGGTGACCGGCGGCCCGCGGGCGAGATCCCCGAGCAGGAACGCGACTACTACCTCGAGCGCCTCTACCCCTCCTTCGGCAACCTCGTCCCCCGGGACATCGCCTCGCGGGCAGCCAAGAACGTCTGCGACGAGGGCCGGGGCGTGGGCCCCGGCGGACATGGCGTCTACCTCGACTTCGCCGACGCCATCGCGCGGACCGGCCGCGAGGCCGTCGCGGAGAAGTACGGAAACCTCTTCGAGATGTACCAGCGGATCACCGCCGAGAACCCGTACGAGACTCCGATGCGCATCTATCCCGCCGTGCATTACACGATGGGCGGCCTCTGGGTCGACTACGACCTCCGGACCACCGTCCCCGGCCTCTTCGCCATCGGCGAGGCCAACTTCTCCGACCACGGCGCCAACCGCCTCGGCGCCTCCGCGCTGATGCAGGGACTGGCCGACGGCTACTTCGTCCTGCCGGCCACGCTTACCGACTACCTCGCCCGGCAGCCCTCCGGTGAACCGCTCGACGACGACCACCCGGTGGTGCGGGAGGTGGTCGCCGAGACAGAGGACCGGCTGAGCCTCCTGCTGGCCGTCGACGGCGACCGCACCCCCGACTCCTTCCACCGCGAACTCGGCGACCTGATGTGGGAGCACTGCGGCATGGCACGTACCGAGGCCGGGCTGCGCGAGGCCCTGGCCCGCATCCCGCGCCTCCGCGAGGAGTTCTGGAACCGCCTCAAGGTCTCCGGCAGCGGCGAGGAGTTCAACCAGTCGCTGGAGAAGGCCAACCGGATCGTCGACTACCTCGAACTCGCCGAACTGATGTGCCTCGACGCCCTGCACCGCAGCGAGTCCTGCGGCGGCCACTTCCGCGAGGAGTCCCAGACGCCGGACGGCGAGGCGGCACGGCGAGACGAGGAGTTCTCGTACACGGCGGCCTGGGAGTTCAACGGAGGCGACGCCCCCGTCCTGCACAAGGAAGACCTCGTCTTCGAGTACGTCCAACCCACCCAGCGGAGCTACGCATGAAGCTCACCCTGCGCGTCTGGCGTCAGAAGAACGCCGACGCCGAAGGCGCCATGTCCACGTACGAGGTGGACGGCGTCTCCGCCGACATGTCGTTCCTGGAGATGCTCGACACCCTCAACGAGGAACTCCTCCTGAGCGGCGACGATCCCGTCGCCTTCGACCACGACTGCCGCGAAGGCATCTGCGGCGCCTGCAGCCTCGTCATCGACGGCGAAGCACACGGCCCGGAACGGACCACGGCCTGCCAGCTCCACATGCGGTCCTTCCGGGACGGCGACACCATCGACGTCGAGCCCTGGCGTGCCGCCGCCTTCCCCGTCGTCAAGGACCTCGTCGTCGACCGCTCGGCCTTCGACCGCATCATCCAGGCCGGGGGCTACATCAGCGTCCCCACCGGCGCCGCGCCCGAGGCCCACGCGACCCCGGTACCCAAGGCCGACGCCGACGCGGCCTTCGAGCACGCCGAGTGCATCGGGTGCGGGGCGTGCGTGGCCGCCTGCCCCAACGGCTCGGCGATGCTCTTCACCTCCGCCAAGATCAACCACCTCAACGTCCTTCCGCAGGGCGCGCCCGAGCGTGAGACGCGCGTCCTCGACATGGTGGGACAGATGGACGCCGAGGGCTTCGGTGGTTGCACCCTGACCGGAGCGTGCGCGACGGCCTGCCCCAAGGGAATCCCGCTCCCCTCGATCGCGGCCATGAACAAGGAGTGGTTGCGGGCCCGTCGGAAGGCCGCCCGCCGCTGAGCCTGAGCCGGGCGAGTCGGCCGCGTCCGGCGCGTCCGGCGCGTCCGGCGCGGCCGGTGCGTCGGGTGAGGCCGGGCGCCGTGCGCGGGCCGGAGGAAGCGGCGTTCGCCGCCGGAGGCCCCCCGGCAGGCGCTCAGCCGTCCAGCCGGGCCGCGAGATAGCGCGTGGTGCGGCTCGCGGCCGACCGCGCCACCTCGCCCGGCCGCCCGGCGGCGACGATCCGCCCACCCTCGTCGCCGCCTCCCGGCCCGAGGTCGAGCACCCAGTCGGCGGTGGCGACCACATCCATGTCGTGCTCCACGACGACCACCGAGTGGCCGGCGTCGACCAGGTCGCGCAGCCTGCGCGTCAGGACCTCGACATCCGCCGCGTGCAGCCCGGTCGTCGGCTCGTCCAGGACGTACAGGGCGTGACCGCGTCGCGGGCGCTGGAGTTCGGCGGCGAGCTTGATGCGTTGCGCCTCCCCGCCGGAGAGTTCCGTCGCCGGCCGGCCGAGACACAGATAGCCGAGGCCGACATCGAGCAGGGCGCCCAGCGCGCGCGCCGCGGCCGGATGGTCCGCGAAGAACGCGGCGGCGGCTTCCACATTCAGGTCGAGGACCTCCGCGATGGTGAGGCCGCGCAGCCGGACCCGCAGCGTCCGCGGGTTGTACCGGGCGCCGTGGCAGTCCGGGCAGGGGGCGTACGTACGAGGCAGGAAGAGGAGTTCGACCGAGACGAATCCCTCGCCCTGGCAGGTCTCGCACCGCCCGCCGGCCACGTTGAAGGAGAACCGCCCCACCGCGTAGCCGTGTTCCCGTGCCTCCGGGGTGGCGGCGAAGAGCCTGCGGACCACGTCGAACAGACCGGTGTACGTGGCGAGGTTGGATCGCGGGGTCCCGCCGATCGGCTTCTGGTGGACCGTCACCAGTCTCCCCACCCCCGGTAGTTCCCCGGTCAGCGCTCCCACCAGCGTCGACTTCCCCGAGCCGGAGACACCCGTCACCGCCGTCAGGACGCCCAGCGGGAACTCCGCTTCCAGCCCCCGCAGGTTGTGCCGGGTCACCGGGCAGGTCCGCAGCCACCCGGTCGGGGACCGTGCCGCACGCGGCGGTACCGGGGCGCGGTCGAAGAGGAAGCGGCGGGTGGCGGACTCCTCGACCGACGCCAGCTCCCGCGGAGGGCCGCTGTACAGCACCCGGCCGCCGTGCACCCCGGCCCGGGGGCCGACGTCGACGAGCCAGTCGGCGTGCCGGACGACATCGAGGTGGTGCTCCACCACGAACACCGAGTTGCCCGCCGCCTTCAGCCGGTCCAGGACCACCAGGAGCGTCTCGGTGTCGGCCGGATGCAGTCCCGCGGACGGCTCGTCGAGGACGTACACCACTCCGAACAGGCCCGACCGCAGCTGGGTGGCCAGCCGCAGCCGCTGCAACTCGCCGCTCGACAGCGACGGGGCCGCCCGGTCCAGGCTGAGATAGCCGAGGCCCAGCTCGGTGACGGTGGCGATCCGGGCGAGGAGGTCCTCGGTCAGCACACGCGCGCTCCCGCCGGTGTCCTCCGGCCCGCCCCCGGCCGCTCCGGCGACCGCCGCGCCGAGCGTCCGGGCCAGCGCGGTCAGCGGCAGGGCGGTCGGCTCGGCGATCGTCCGTCCCGCGAAGGTCAGCGCGAGGGCCTCCGGCCGCAGCCGGGAACCCTCGCACACCGGACAGGGCGCGGCGGTCAGGAAACGTTCCGCCTTCGCCCGGAGCGTCGCGCTCCTGGATTCCGCGAAGGTGTGCAGCACATAGCGGCGGGCGCTCGTGTACGTCCCCTGGTACGGGCGCTGGATCCGCCCCGCCTCCCGCACCGGATGGACCGTGACGACCGGCTGCTCGTCCGTGAAGAGGATCCACTCGCGGTCCTTCGCGGCGAGCTCGCGCCAGGGCCGGTCCACGTCGTGGCCGAGCGCGTCCAGCACGTCGCGGAGGTTCTTGCCCTGCCACGCGCCCGGCCACGCGGCGATCGCCCCCTCGCGCACCGACAGGCCGGGGCCGGGCACGAGCAGTTCCTCGCTGGTGCGGTGGACCAGGCCCAGACCGTGACACCCGGGGCAGGCCCCGGCGGCGGTGTTCGGCGAGAACGCGTCCGAGTCCAGGCGCTCGGCCCCCCGTGGGTAGTGCCCGCGCGTGAGAAGACCATGCGCAGGGAGTTGGAGAGCGTGGTGACCGTGCCGACCGACGAGCGGGCGTTCGGCGAAGAACGGCGCTGCTGCAGGGACACGGCGGGCGGCAGCCCGGTGATCTCCCCGACCTTCGGCACGCCGACCTGATGGATCGGCCGCCGGGCGTACGGGGCGACCGACTCGAAATACCGCCGCTGTGCCTCCGCGTAGATCGTGCCGAAGGCGAGGGAGGACTTGCCCGACCCGGACACCCCCGTGAAAACGGCGAGCACGTCGCGCGGGATGTCGACGTCGACGCCGAGCAGATTGTGCTCACGTGCGCCGCGGACGCGGACGAATCGGTCGACGGAGCGCTCGGGCATCCCTCGATGCCAAGGGCTGCCCCTCCTCCGCGGCGGGTCGGCGCACGGCGCCGGATCGACCTGGTCGTGAGGCCGCCCGGCCGGTCCGGCAACCGAGCGAGGTGTCGTGCCGCCCCTCGCGGCGGGCCGAACCCGCCTGGCACGCCATGGACGACCCCTCTCTCATCCCGGGCCGCCCGCCGGGCGGCCCACGCCCGCCTCCACCACGGCCCCACACGTCCGGGCTCGTCCGGCTCTCCGGGTGTCAGCGGCGTCGCGCGGCCCCGTCGGCCAGGTGGGAGAGGCGGGCGAGGCGGCGGTACGAGTCGCGCAGCGCCGCTCGGTCGTGGGTGCTGGTCGTCACCAGCACCTCCTGGGCGCCCGTCTCCGCCACCACCTGTTCCAGCGCGGAGCCCACCTGTTCCTCGGTGCCGTACACGTGCCCCGTCAGGGCTGCCTCGTACAGGTCGCGCTGCCGCTCCGTCATCGCCAGCGCCTCCACCCGCTCGGCCGGCGGCAGCGGCGGGAACTCGCCCTGGGTGCGTGCGTACACCAGCGACCATGCCTCCGGGACCAGCAGCCGGCGGGCCTCCTCCTCGCTCCCGGCCACGGCCACCGTGCCCGAGACGACGACGTACGGCTCCTCGGCCCAGACCGAGGGCCGGAACGCCGTCCGGTAGGTGTCGACGGCGGCCCGCAGTCGCTCACGGTCGCGCAGGTCGCCGATCACGAGCGGCAGCCCGGCCTCCGCGGCGACCGACGCGCCCTCGCCCGTCGCGAGGACGAACGGCGGAACCCGCAGACCCTCGGCGGGGCGGGCGTGCACCTCGGCGTGGGCCGTCTGCGCGCCGGTGAACCAGCCGAGCAGTTCGGCCAGCTGGTCGGCGAACCGCTCGGCGTCCTCCTTGCCCCGGCCCAGCGCACGCCGGACGCCGTCCGTGAAGCCGACGGAGCGGCCCAGGCCCATGTCGATCCGGCCGGGAAACAGCGACTCCAGCACCCCGAACGCCTCCGCGACGAGCAGCGGCCGGTGGTTCGGGAGCATCACCCCGCCCGTGCCGACCCGGATGGAGGACGTCGCCGCGGCCACGGCGGCGGCCAGTACGGTCGGCGCGGAGCCGGCCACCCCCGGCACGCCGTGATGCTCGGAGACCCAGAAGCGGTGGTAGCCCAGCGACTCGGCCTCCCGCGCGAGACGCACCGTGTCGCGCAGAGCGGCGGGAGCGCCCTCGCTCTCCCGGATGCGGGAGCGGTCGAGGACGGAGAACCGGATGCCATGGAGAGAAGCGGTCACACCGGGTTCAACGCACGGGCGCGGGGACGATTCCCGGCGGGCGGCCCCCAGGTGCCGCGCCGTCGTCCCCGGCGGGCGCTCCGCGGATGTCGGGCCCCGTGCTGAGCGCCTGTCGATCGAAGGCCACCCGACAGGCTCCTAGACTGGGCGGGTGACGCACCCCAGCAGGCCCGTGGCCGTCTTCGATCTCGACAACACCCTCGCCGACACGGCGCACCGCCGCCACCACCTGGAGTCCCGCCCCCGGGACTGGGCGGCCTTCTTCGCCGCGGCCCCCGACGACCCGCCGCTCGCGGAAGGCGTCGCCCTGTGCCGGGAGTCGGCCCGGGAGTGCGAGGTGGTGTACCTCACGGGACGCCCGGAACGGTGCCGCCGGGACACCGCCGAATGGCTCGCCGCCCACGGGCTGCCGCAGGGCCCGATCCACATGCGGGGCAACCGGGACTTCCGGCCGGCGCGGCTGACGAAGACGGAGATCCTGCGCCGGATCGGCCGCGAACGCGAGGTCCGGATGCTCGTCGACGACGACGAGCTGGTCTGCGACGCGGCCGAGGAAGCCGGATTCACCGTCGTACGGGCCCGGTGGGCGACACCGTCCGCCGAGCTGGAGGACGCTCAGGAGCGGGAGGGCCGTACCTGAGGCCGGTCCCGGTCGACGGGCCCTACTCGTCCTCCTCCAGGCGGAAGCCGACCTTCAGGCCGACCTGGTAGTGCTCGATCGCACCATCCACGATATGACCGCGGACCTGCGTCACCTCGAACCAGTCGAGGGACCGCAGCGTCCGGGCGGCCCGCCCGATGCCATTGCGAATGGCCTGGTCGACTCCGTCGGGGGAGGTGCCGACGATCTCGGTGACGCGATAGGTGTGGTTCGACATGGGGGTCGAACTCCTCTCGGTGGGGTTCACTCCACGGTGCCCCAACACGCCCCGGTCCGCGACACGTCGGCGTCCGGAGCGGCCTCCGGGGCGCCCCGGAGGCCCCCGCCGAGATGGTCCAGGACTTGACCACCCGGTTGGTCCAGACCAGAATCCAGGCCACATACCCGCGCGAACACCCCGTTCGGTCCCCCCACGTCGGGTCTGCTCCCCCATGCCGCACTCCTCTCATGGAACGCAGAAGGTGACCTACGTGAAGAACCGCCATCTCGTCTGTCCCCTGGCCGCCGCGACCGCGCTCGCGCTCGCCGGCTGCGGGCTCCTCCCCGGCGACGCCGACGGGACCCGCACCGTCAGCATCTGGCTGATGCGCGACAGCGTCAGCGAGGACTTCCTCAAGCGGTTCACCACCGCGTACGAGGCCGAGCACGAGGGTGTCGAGCTCCAGGTCACCTTCCAGGAGTGGACGGGTATCGGGAAGAAGGTCACCGAGGCGATCAAGGGCGAGGGCGGCCCGGACGTCATCGAGGTCGGCAACACCCAGGTCGCCCAGTACGCGGACACCGACAAGCTCTACGACCTCACCCTGGAGTCCGCGCGCGACCTCGGCGGCGAGGAATGGCTGCCCGGCCTCGCCGAGCCCGGCCGCATCGACGGTGCCCAGTACGGCATCCCCTGGTACGCGGCCAACCGCATCGTGATCTACAACAAGGACCTCTTCGGCGAAGCCGGCATCACCAAGCCCCCGGCCACCCGGGAGAAGTGGCTCGCCGACACCGAGAAGCTCAACGACAAGGGCAACCAGGGCATCTACCTGGCCGGCCAGGACTGGTACACCCTCGCCGGGTTCATCTGGGACGAGGGCGGCGAACTCGCCGTCGACCGCAGCGGCGCCTGGGACGGAGCCCTGGACACCCCCGCGGCGCTGCGCGGTATGGACTTCTACAAGCACCTCCAGTCCCTGGGCTCGGGACCCAGGGACGCCGACGAACAGACCCCGCCGCAGGCCGAGGTCTTCGCGCGCGGCGACGTCGCCCAGATCATCGCGGCACCCAGCGCCGTCGCCGCCATCACCAAGGTCAACCCGGCGATCGAGGACAAACTCGGCTTCTTCCCCATACCCGGCAAGCAGGTCGACCAGCCCTGCGCCGTCTTCACCGGCGGCTCGGACCTGATCATCCCGGAGAACGCCCCCCAGCGCGGCGCGGCCCTGGAGGTCGTGAAGGCGCTGGCCGGGGAGAAGTGGCAGGCCGAACTCGCCCGCGCCATGAACTACGTCCCCAACAAGCCCCGCCTGGCCTCGGTCGTCGAGGGGCAGGAGGCCACCGCGGCCATGGCCGTCGGAGCGGCACGCGGCCGGGCCACGCCCAACTCCCCGCAGTGGGCCGACGTCGAGGCGGACAACCCCATCAAGCCCTACATGACGGCCGTCCTGCGGGGCGAGGATCCGAAGGCCGCGGCCGCCGCAGCCTCGGCGAAGATCAGCTCGACGCTCGCCGAATAGCATTCAGCGCCTCCACACCCGCCTGCCTCCGAACGGTCACGTCGAATCCAGCCGGTCACGGAAGAAGTAAGGAGCCGGTCCACCGCCCGCGCGGTCCGGCCCTCACCGTCCCCTTCCGTCCGCCGGAGGAGCCCGACATGCCCGCACCGTCGTCCGCAGTCGCCGTCCCCGTCGTCCCGCCGAGCGCTCCCTCCGTCCCGGCGCGCACCGGACCGCCGGCACCACGCCGGAGCCTGGCCCCGGACACGCCCGGCGGCGAGGGCACCCCGCGCTACACCGTCGGTCTCGCGCACGACCAGGAGGACGTCCGCGCCGCCCAGCGGCTGCGGCACGAGGTCTTCGCCGGCGAGATGGGCGCCCGTCTCGACGGGCCCGAGCCCGGCCTGGACATCGACGCCTTCGACGCCCACTGCGATCACCTGCTGGTGCGCGAGAAGGCGACCGGCGAGGTCGTCGGCACCTACCGGCTGCTCCCGCCGGAGCGCGCCCGGATCGCCGGGCGGCTCTACTCGGAGGGCGAGTTCGACCTGGGCCGGCTGGCCCCCGTCCGCGACGACCTCGTCGAGGTCGGTCGCTCCTGTGTGCACCCGGCCCACCGCAACGGCGCCGTCATCGCGCTGATCTGGGCGGGGCTCGCCCGCTACATGACCCGCACCGGCCACAACTGGCTGGCCGGCTGCTGCTCCATCCCGCTCGCCGACGGCGGCACGCTGGCCGCCGCCACCTGGGACACCGTCAGGGCCAGGCACCTCGCCCCCGAGGAGTTCTGGGTCACCCCGCACAAGCTCTGGAGCCCCGAGGGCGTCGCCCGTCCCCGGCAACGCGTCGAAATCCCGCCGCTGCTGCGCGGCTACCTCCGCCTCGGTGCGCGGGTCTGCGGAGCCCCCGCCCACGACGTGGACTTCGGGGTCGCCGACCTCTACGTGTTGCTGTCGCTGCGCGACACCAACCCCCGCTACCTGCGCCACTTCCTCTCGCTCGCGCCCGCGCCGTGAACCGCGCCCCCGCCCCGCCGACGGCCGCCTCGCCATGGCTCCCGACGGCGCCCTGCACCCCGGGCCGCTGCGACGAACACCCCGGCCCCGACGCCGGGACCGTCCCGCCGGCCCTGGCCGTCCTCCGGCTCGCCGCGGGACTGTCGGCCGTGCTGGCGGGAGTGCTGCTCGCGCCCGCCACGGCCCTCCTGCCGACCGCCGCCCGCCGGGCCGCGGCCCGGCGGTGGTGCCGGGCGGTCCTGCGCGCCTTCGGCGTGCGGACGCGCATCACGGGGGTCCCGGCGGACGGTCCGCTCCTGGTCGTCGCCAACCATGTCTCCTGGCTGGACATCCCGCTCGTCGCCGCGGCGCTGCCGGGCCGGATGCTGGCCAAGACGGAGGTCGGGTCCTGGCCCGTGCTGGGGCCGCTCGCCGCCCGCGGCGGCACCCTCTTCATCGACCGCGACCGCCTGCGGGCCCTTCCCGGCACCGTGCGGGCCATGTGTACCGTCCTCACGGGCGGTGGCCGCGTGATCGTCTTCCCCGAGGGGTCCACCTGGTGCGGCCGGGCGACGGGCGTCTTCCGGCCCGCCGCCTTCCAGGCCGCGCTCGACGCCGGCGCGGCCGTCCAGCCGGTACGGATCGGCTACCGGCCCGACGGCCCCGCCGCCTTCGTGGCGGACGACCCGCTGGCCGCCTCCCTCTGGCGGATCGCGACGGCCCGCGCGCTCACCGCCGAACTACGAATCCTCGATCCGCTGCCCGGCGGTGCGTACACGGACCGCCGCTCGCTGGCCCGAGCCGCTCAGCGCGCGGTCGCCAGCGAAAGGGCGAATCGTTCCTTCTCGTCGGTCCACCAGCGGGTCAGTTCGAGCCCGGCCTCGGCCAGCTCGGCGCGCACACCGGCCTGACGGAACTTCGCCGACACCTCCGTCCGGATCTCCTCGCCCTTCTCGAACGCCACCACCAGATCCAGTTCCGGGATCTTCACCGTGAGCGCGTGCCGCGCCCGAAGCCGCATCTCGATCCACTCGTGGCCCCGGTCCCAGAGCGCCACGTGGTCGAAGTCCTCCGGCCGCACGTCCGCCCCCAGCTCGCGCGCGATCACCGCGAGGACGTTCTTGTTGAAGGCGGCCGTCACCCCCGCCGCGTCGTCGTACGCGGCGACCAGGGTCGCCTCGTCCTTCACCAGGTCCGTGCCGAGCAGCAGCGCGTCACCCGGGCTGAGCATGGTGCGCACCGCGCGGAGGAACACCGCGCGCTCTCCGGGAAGCAGGTTGCCGATCGTGCCGCCCAGGAAGGCGACCAGACGCGGCCCCGGCGTCCCGGGCAGGACGAGGCCGCGGGTGAAGTCCGCGACCAGCGCGTGGATGCGCAGTCCCGGCCGCTCCTCCCGCAGCGCGCGCGCCGCCCCGGTCAGCGCGGACTCGCTCACGTCCACCGGCACGTAGCTGTCCAGCTCGGGCAGCAGCGCGTCGATCAGGAACCGGGTCTTCTCCGAGGAGCCGGACCCCAGCTCCACCAGGGTGCGGGCGCCGGTGGCCGCCGCGATCTCGTGCGCCCGGGCGATGAGGATCTCCCGCTCGGCGCGTGTCGGGTAGTACTCGGGGAGCCGGGTGATCTCCTCGAACAGTTCGCTGCCGCGAGCGTCGTAGAACCACTTCGGCGGCAGCTCCTTGGGAGTGTGGGTCAGACCGTGGAGCACGTCGGCGCGCAGCGCGGCGTCCGTGGCGTCCTCGGGCAGGGTGCGGGTCAGCTGGAACGGACTCACGAGGAGGGCTCCTTGAGCGGGGTCAGGGTGACATCGGTGCGGTCGGCGGAGAGCAGGGTGCGGTCCGGCACCTCGCGCCAGAGGGGATCGTCGTCGTAGGGCTCCGAGGCCACGACCGTGCGCGGCGCACCGCTCGGACCGGGCCCCGTCAGGTACCACAGGGAGGTGCCCCAGGCTGTCGCGGCGATCTCGGCGCCGTCGGTCAGCAGCAGGTTCAGCCGGGAGCCGGGGGCCGCGCCGGCGGCCTCCCGCACGGTGTCGGCGAGTGCCCGCCCGGCCGTGTCCCCGGCCCGCAGGCGGTGCAGCACCAGCGCCCACAAAAGGGCCGAGTCCGTGCGCGCCTCCAGCCGGAGCAGCTCCTCCGCCGGCAGCGTCGCCGCCAGGCCCGCGAGCGAGCCCGGCCATCCGCCGACGGCGCCGTTGTGACTGAACAGCCACGGACCGGCGGCGAACGGGGCCGCCGCGGCCTCCCCGTCGGCGCCGGTCAGCGTCGCGCCCCGGACGGCGGCCAGCAGCGCCCCGGGACGCAGCACCCGCGCGAGGTCGGTGAAGGACAGGTCGGACCAGAGCGGCACCGCGCGGCGATAGCGGGCCGGAACCGGGTCGCCGGGCACGTACCAGCCCACGCCGAACCCGTCCGCGTTCACCACACCGCTGTTCTGGAACCGCGGCTCCCACGCCTGCCGGTACAGCGAGAACTCCGGCTCCACCAGCAGCTCACCGAGGCCCACGGGCTCTCCGACGTACGCCAGATGCCGGCACATCAGGAGAGCTCCGCATCGCGCGCGGTGCGGAAACCGGAGAAGATCTGGCGGCGCACCGGCAGGTCCCAGTTGCGGAAGGTGCCGCGGCAGGCCACCGGGTCGACACCGAACGAACCTCCGCGCAGCACCTTGTGCGCGGGCCCGAAGAACACCTCCGAGTACTCCTTGTACGGGAACGCGGTGAAACCCGGATACGGCAGGAAGTCACTGGCCGTCCACTCCCACACGTCTCCGACCAGCTGCCGCACGCCGAGCGGCGAGGCGCCCTGCGGATAGCTGCCGGCCGGCGCCGGACGCAGGTGCCGCTGGCCGAGATTGGCGTGCTCGGGACCGGGGTCCGCGTCGCCCCACGGATAGCGCCGGGAGCGGCCGGTCGCCGGGTCGTGCCGGGCCGCCTTCTCCCACTCGGCCTCCGTGGGCAGCCGCCGTCCGGCCCAGCGGGCGTAGGCGTCCGCCTCGTACCAGCTGACGTGCACGACCGGCTCGTCCTCGGGAACCGGCTCGGTCACCCCGAAGCGGCGCCGCAGCCACTGTCCGCCCGAGCGCCGCCAGAACAGCGGAGCGCCGATGCCGTGCCGTCGGACCTGTGCCCAGCCTTCCGGCTCCCACCAGCGCTCGTCGGCGTAGCCGCCGTCCGCGACGAACGCCATGTAGGCGCCGTTGGTGACGGGCACGGTGTCGATGAAGAACGAGGGCACCACCCTGGTGTGCGCGGGCCTTTCGTTGTCCAGCGCCCACGGCTCGTCCGAGGTGCCCATGGTGAACGGGCCGCCTGGAACCCGCACTTCGGCGGGCAGCGGGTCGCTGTCGGCCGCCGGCGGAGGGGGCGCGGTCAGGGCCGCGGGCCCCTTGCGCAGCTGATGGGTGATCAGCATCGTCTCGTCGTGCTGCTGTTCGTGCTGGGCGATCATCCCGAAGGCGAACGCGGACTCGACCAGTGGCCGGCCTCCCTCCAGCGGCAGCCCGGCCAGGATGTCCACGACCCGCCCACGCACGTCGGAGGCGTAGGCGCGGGCCTCGGCCGGGGGCAGCAGCGGCAGGGACGGGCGGCTGGCGCGCGGATGCTCGAACGCGTCGTAGATCGAGTCGATCTCCGGCCGAAGCGCGTCCCGGCCGGCGACCGCCCGCCACAGCCACTGCTCCTCCTGGTTGCCGATGTGCGCCAGGTCCCAGACCAGCGGGGACATCAACGGGGAGTGCTGGGCCTGGAGTTCCTCGTCGTCGACGCAGGCGGTGAGCAGCGCTGTCCGGTCGCGCGCGGCGGTCAGGGCGTCGAGCGCCCGTCGCCGCAGGGTCGTCGGGTCGTCGGTCACGGTCACGACCGCACCTCCTGCGGGTCGTCGGCGGGGCAGCCGCCGGGGATCACGTAGCGCTCGTGGAAGGCGGCCACCGCGTCCTGGACGGCGGCGCCGGCCCCGAGCCGCGGCAGCGCCTCCAGGGCCGTGGGGAACGCCACCAGCGCGGCGGCGTGCAACTCGGGATCGGCCAGTCCGTCGCGGGCCGCGGCACGCCAGAGCGGATTGCGCGGCGCCTGATGATCGCCGGCGTACTCGGCCAGCGGCTTGACCGCCCGGTACACGCTCTCCGCGGCCTGCGGGTCCTCGAAGAGCGCGGTGGCCACGGCCACCGGCACGATCCAGCCGTCGGTGCCCGGCTGCGCGTCGACCATCCGCAGCTCCAGGTGGCCGCGCGGCCGTACCGGCGGGAAGAGGGTCGTCAGGTGGTAGCGCAGATCGTCCTCGCCCGGCGGATAGGGGCCTCCGCCGCGCAGCCACTTCCGGAACGTCAGCCCCTCCGGGACCTGCCAGGGTCCCTCCGGGGACCGGACGCACATCACCGGCGTGTCCAGCACGTGCGCGGCCCAGGCGGCCCGCGGGTCGCCGTCCTGCCGCGGCGCCAGCGCCCGGTTCGGATCGAGGTCGGTCCACAGCGCCTGACGGGTGGAGCGCCAGCCGGTCGGCCGACCGAGGTGGACGGGGGAGTTGGCGAACGCGGCCACCATGACCGCGCCCAGCAGGTGGGCCAGCCGCCAGCGCCGGTGGTAGCCGAGCGGCCCCGGTTCCTCGGTGCCGGCGTCCAGGCAGATCTGCACCGACGCCGAGTCGCACATCATGCCCCGGCCGGCCGGGCCGGTGCGGTCGAGAGCTGCCTCCATCGCGTCGTAGCGCGGCTCGCGCAGCACCCGTTCGCGGGGTGTGTGCCAGGGGTCCACCCCGTAGCCGCCGAGGGTGAGTCCGAGCGGGGCGAGCCCGGCGCGCACGGCGCGCAGATCGGCCGAGAGGGTGTCGAGGCACTCCGTCAGGGAGGCGGTGGGCGGAGAGCTGAGTTCCAGCTGACCGCCGGGTTCGAGAGTCAGGGCCGACGCCAGCGGCAGGGACCGCACGGTGTCGATCGCGGAGGCCAGGCGGGGCGGGGCGACGGGGAGCCGGGGGTCACTCAGCTCGTGGACGAACCATTCCACCTCGACCCCCAGGGTGCGGGGCGGGCCCGTCTTGAAACAGATGCATCGCAGCAGATCCTCCGCCTCGTTCTCGGTGAGGGGTGGGCCGCTGTGCGGTATGCCGCTCGGCGACATGTCGGAACCTCCTGTTCGGGACGGCGCTGATTCCACCTAAAGCCACCACCGACGGGCGTGCAAGACCGCCTCGTCGGCCCCTTTCGAAAACCCGTTGCTCCGCCGTCACACCGTCGATCAGGGTGACGGGCATGAGCGCACGGCTACGGGGAATCGCGAAACAGACCCAGGAGATCGTCGAGGCGGGCCACTACCGGGCCCCCGACGGCCGGATGGTGTCCATCGAGACGGAACTGGCCGCGGCGGTGGCGGGAACCGCGCTGTTCGGCCCCGAGCCCCTGGCGGTCGTTCCGGACCGTGGTCGCGACACCGCCATGGAGGTGACGGGGGAGAGCAGTCTGACCGCCGCCCGCCGGCTCGCCGGGACGGACGCCGCACCCGTCGCCGTCCTGAACTTCGCCTCGGCCCGGAACCCCGGTGGCGGCTACCTCAACGGCGCGCAGGCCCAGGAAGAGGCCCTGTGCCGCGACTCCGCGCTCTACACGACGCTGCTCACGGCCCCGGCCTCCTACGCGCACCACCGCGCGGACCGGGACGCCTTCTACTCGGACCGGGTCATCCACTCCCCGGGCGTCCCGGTCTTCCGCGACGACCGGGGCGCGCTCCTGGAGGAGCCGTTCACGGTCGGGTTCCTCACCTCCCCGGCCCCCAACGCGGGCGTGATCCGCCGACGGACGCCGGAGCTCGCCGACCGTATCCCGGCCGCCCTCGCCGCCCGCGCCGAGCGGGTCCTGGAGACGGCCGTGGCCGGCGACTACCGGCGTCTCGTCCTGGGCGCCTGGGGCTGCGGCGTCTTCCGGAACGACCCCGCGGAGGTCGCCGGAGCGTTCGCCCGGCTCCTGACCGGCGGCGGCCGGTTCGCGGGCCACTTCGACGAGATCGTCTTCGCGGTCCTGGACCGCACCCGGGACCGCGCGACCCTGGGCGCGTTCCGCCGGGTCGTCGAGGGAGGCTGACCGCGGGTCCGCGGCGCGGCGCCGCCGGACCCCGCGCGCGGGTCGCCTACGACCAGCCGTAGCGCTCGACGAGCCGTTCCACCACCCGGTCGAACCGCGGCCGGTCCAGGGCGCATGCCTCACGCCGCATGCCCGCCTCGTGGACCCGCAGCACACGGTCCAGATCCACCCAGGACTCGCGCCGGGAACTGTCCCAGGCACCCACTCCGATCGCCACCCACTCGTGGTCGTGGTCGTGCGGCTTGCTGGACAGCTGCACCGCGAGCAGCGTCCCCGCCGCCTCCCGCGCCACCACCAGCACCGGGCGGTCCTTGCCCCGCCCGTCGTTCTCCTCGAACGGGACCCACGTCCAGACGATCTCCCCCGGGTCCGGATCACCGTCCCGGTCGGGCGCGTACGAGGTGCGGACCGCGCCGACCTCACGGGGATCGGCCTCGACGGTGAGGTGAGCGGGATCCGGCGACTGCGCCGACTGCGGGGACTGCGGGGACTGCGGGGACTGCGGGTACATGGTCACGGGCACCACGGTAGAGGCCGGACCGCCCGGCCCGCGGGGTGGCCCCCGTCCGGTACGGGGACCTGCCGCGCACCGCCCCGCCCTCGTGCCGCCCCGAGCGGGTCGGGCGGAGCGAGCCGGAACCTCCGGGAGCCGGCGCCCGGACCGGTGCTCGGCCAGGGCACCCGCGGTCCCTGACGTGCGGCGTTCGTACCCACGTGCGAGGCTGGGAACGCCCCAGCGTCCGATGTTTCGCGACAGGAGGCACGATCGTGGGCAAGAAACAGACCCGGGTGAACCACGGCGCCCGTACGGGCGGCCACGAGCACCGGACCGACACGACGGCGAAGGAACAGGCGGCCACCTCGGCGGTGGGGGAGACCCCTCGCCCCCTCGTCCAGCAGGTCGCCCACAAGAAGGAGCGGAAGTTCGGTCACAACTGACCGCGCTCCGTCGCCGGACACCTCGCGTCCCGGCACCTCAGCACACCACGCGCCGAGAGCCGGGACCGGGCGCGTGACGGCGCCCGGTCCCGGCCCACGGCGCGCGGACGGCATGGCGGGGTCCCGCCGTCGCGAAGCGGCTCCCCCGCTCAGATCCACTCGTCCAACGCGGTCATGAACCCGTCGAAGTCGTCGCGGTGGAGGGTGTGCCCTGCACCGGCGATCGAGCGGACGCGGAAACCCCGCTCCTCGAGCGTCCGGGCGTCCTCGGGCCTGACCAGCACGCTCGGGTCAGCCAGGAGGACGAGCGAGGGGACGGCGGGCTTCACGGGCCACAGATCCGCTCCGACACTCGGCACCAGACCGTGGGCGGTCCGTTCGTCCCAGAGCCTGATCGTCTCCGTCTCGATGTCCAGATCCTCCGCCGCCCAGCGCGGGTTGAGAATCCGGATGTGATCACGGGTGAGGGACTTGCCCTGGGTGAAGAGTTCCGGACGGTAGCCCTCCTCCCCGGCCGGGAGGTGCCAGGCGGGGTCGGCGTAGACGGCGCGCCGCGGCGCGAGCCGCTCCACCGCGTAGGCCAGGGCGAGGCCACCGAGCGAATGCCCGATCGCCAGCTCGGCCCGTGCGGGCAGCGTCTCGACGAGGTCGTCGGCGTGGTCCCAGGGGGTGTACTCCTCCGGTCTTTCGGCGCGACCACTGGCACCGTGGCCGCGCAGGTCCACCCCGACCGCCCGGTAGCCGCGCTCCGCCAGGGCCGGTCCCACCCGCCGCCAGGTGCGATGGTCGGACATGATGCCGTGGACCAGCAGCGCGATCCGGTCCCCGGAACCCCAGGTCGTGGTGTGCAGCCGCACGGGGGAAACCTCCTTCTTCGGGTGCGCTCGAAGCGCGCCGCGGATCGGGCGCCTATCCGGCACCCCGAGCACCGACCGTACGGCCGGAGCGGATCGCGCGTGTCCGGAACGCGTGCGACCACGGTGCGGCACGCGCATCAGGCCATCCGCCGGAACCCGGCCCCGCTCGGTCTGGAAGGATGCCGGAGCGATGAGGAAGCCAACCGAACAGTCCGCCGCGCATCCCGTCCCGACCAGTGCCGACGTCGCGCGGCTCGCGGGGGTCTCCCGCGCCACGGTGTCGTACGTGCTGAACGACACCGCGGCCGTACGGATCAGCGAGCCGACCCGTCGACGGGTGAGGGAAGCGGCCGAGGAACTGGGCTACGTACCGCACGCCGCGGCCCGCAGCCTGCGCGCCGGCCACAGCCGGATGGTCCTGCTGCCCACCCCGCACGTGCCGATCGGCCCGCTGTACAGCCGGTTCTTCGACGAACTCCAGTGGGCGCTGCGCCACCTCGACTACACCGTGGTGCAGTACAGCAGCGTCGGCCTGGAGGCCGACGAGGCGGCTCGGGCCTGGGCGGAGCTGCGCCCGGTCGCCGTGATCTCGCTCGGCGAGATCGAGCTGACCCCGCGCGGCGTGGAGACCCTCAAGCGCTCGGGTGCCAAGGCTGTGATCACCGTGGGTCCGCAGCGGGTCGAGGGAGCGCACGCTCTGGTCATCGACCAGGCCCGGATCGGTGGGGCCGCCGTCGCGCATCTCGTCGAGCGAGGCCGTCGCCGCATCGGTGTGGTGGTGCCCGAGGAGCCCGGCCTCGGACTCTTCTCCGGCCCGCGCCTCGAAGGCGCCCGGCAGGCCGTCGAGGGAACGGA
This sequence comes from Streptomyces sp. NBC_01216, assembly GCF_035994945.1. Taxonomy (NCBI): domain Bacteria; kingdom Bacillati; phylum Actinomycetota; class Actinomycetes; order Kitasatosporales; family Streptomycetaceae; genus Streptomyces; species Streptomyces sp. NBC_01216. Next base: position 558,576 of record NZ_CP108677.1, on the reverse strand, counting down.
GGCGGTGGTCGTCCCGCTGCCGCTGCGGTACGAGGAGGACGCGGCGGACGAACTGGCCGCGCGCTGGCGGGAGCTGGACCTCGACGCGGTGTTCGCCTACAACGACGAGTACGCGATGCTGCTGATGCGGGCTCTGCAGGACGCCGGGCTCTCGGTCCCCGGGGACACGGCGGTCGTGGGCTCGGACGACCTGCTCCTCGGTCGGCTGCTGCGGCCCCGGCTGAGCACCGTCCGGATGGACATGGTGATCGGCAAGCACCTGGCGGAACTCGTGGACCGGGCGGTGCGGGAACCGGAGGCGGTGCCCGAGGTGCGGGAGCTCATGCCGTCCCGGGTCGTCCGGCGGGAGTCCAGCTGACCCCGGAACCCGGTCCGGGAGGACCTGTCCGGGCCCGAGGGTCGGGGGCGCGTCCCCGTGGCCGTCGACGTCGCGCCCGGTACGGGGCAGGGTCCCGGCGGCCGGGACTGCGCCGTGCCGCGCGCCGGTCCGCGGAGTCTGGCCGGGGACGACCTAGCGTCGGTGCATGAGCACCGTTCCGAAGCGTTTCGAGATCCTGCTGGTCCCCGAGCACGTGGAGAGCCGCGGCGGCGCCTCCGTCGAGGACAGCGCGGTCCGTTCGGCCGTGGTCGAGGCCACGGGCCGGCAGGGGGCATCGGGCTATCCCCGCTACGAGGGCCACGGCATCGTGGCCGAGATCGACCCGGAGACCCGCACGGTCGAGGCCCTGCTGGTGGACGGCCGGGAGCTCGACTACGGCCTGACGGCGCTGATCCGGCATCCGTCCGGTTCGTGACGGGACGCCCCGGGCCCGACTCCGGGCGAACGCGTGTATCAGCCACGCAGCGGCGTGCGCCGCCCGCCGGAGGCCGTTGACAGGATGCCCCGGGGGACGGACACTCGGCGCGCGCCCCATGAACGAAAGTTCACCAGGCGAACGCGCTGGGCGTTTCGAACCGAAGGTCACGACCGCAGGTCCCGTGGGAGAGAACCGATGAGCATCCGCGACGTGTACATCGTCGACGCCGTCCGCACCCCGATCGGCAAGTTCGGAGGCGCCCTCTCCTCCGTTCGCCCCGACGACCTCGCCGCCCACGTCGTCCGGGCGCTCGTCGACCGCGCGCCCGCCCTCGACCCGGCGCGGATCGACGACGTGTACTTCGGTGACGCCAACGGCGCCGGCGAGGACAACCGGGACGTGGCCCGGATGGCCGTGCTGCTCGCCGGACTCCCGGCCTCCGTCCCCGGCGTCACCCTCAACCGTCTGTGCGGTTCGGGACTCGAGGCCGTCGTCCAGGCCGCACGGGCCATCGCGCTCGGCGACGCCTCGGTGGCCATCGCGGGCGGGGTCGAGTCGATGTCCCGCGCGCCCTGGGTGTTCCAGAAGCCCGAGCGCGCCTTCCCGGCCGGTCACCAGCAGATGTACTCCACCACGCTCGGCTGGCGCATGACGAACCCGCGGATGCCGGCCGAGTGGACCGTCTCGCTCGGCGAAGGAGCGGAACTGATCGCCGACCGGCACGGCATCACCCGTGCGCAGCAGGACGCGTTCGCCCTGGACAGCCACCGGAAGGCGGCCACGGCCTGGGCCGAGGGGCGCTACGACGCGGAGGTCGTGCCCTACGGGGGTGTGGACCTGTCGCGTGACGAGTGCGTCCGCGACAGCACGTCGATGGAGGCCCTCGGGCGGCTGAGGCCGTCCTTCCGCAAGGACGGGGGCACGGTCACCGCAGGCAACGCCTCGCCGCTCAACGACGGCGCGGCGGCGCTGCTGCTCGTCGACGAGGAGGGGCTGCGCGAGACGGGCCGCGAACCGCTCGCCCGGATCCGTGCCTCGGCCGTCACCGGCATCGAGCCGCAGTTCTTCGGCCTGGGGCCGGTCGAGGCCGTCCGCCGTGCCCTGGACAAGGCGGGCCGGTCCTTCGCCGATCTCACCACCTTCGAACTCAACGAGGCTTTCGCCGCGCAGTCGTTGGGCTGCCTCGCCGAGTGGCCGGACCTCGACCCCAAGATCGTCAATCCGCTCGGCGGAGCCATCGCCCTCGGCCACCCGCTGGGCGCCTCCGGTGCGCGGCTGGCCGGATCGGTGGCCCACCAACTGGCCGCGGCGGGCTCCGGTACGGGCCTCGCGGCGCTGTGCATCGGCGTCGGACAGGGCCTGGCGCTGGTCCTGGAGCGCTGACTCCGGCACCCGCCCTGCCTGACCTCTGCCGCGGACCTCTCGCGCGCGGGGAACGGCCACGGCCGTGCGCGAGGGGGCGGTACGGCCGACCCGTACCGCCCCCTCGGCGGCTTCCTACTGTTCCGCCGCCTTCTGCTTCGCGCTCTCGATGGACTTGCGCACCTCGTCCATGTCGAGCTCGCGCGCCTGGCCGATCACGTCCTCCAGCGCGGTCTCCGGGAGCGCCCCCGGCTGGGCGAACACGGCCACGTTGTCCCGGACGATCATCAGCGTCGGGATGGAGCTGATCTCGAAGGCGGCGGCCAGCTCCTGCTGCGCCTCTGTGTCGACCTTGGCGAAGACCAGATCCCCGTGCCGCTCCGAGGCCGCTTCGAAGACCGGCGCGAACTGACGGCACGGACCACACCAGGAAGCCCAGAAGTCGATCAGAACGAAGTCGTTCTCGCTCACGATCTGGTCGAAGTTGTCCTTGGTGAGCTCAACGGTGCTCATTCTTCCTACCTTTCCGGGTCCCGGACGGTCGTGCCTCGTCCTCACGGTCCCCTGGGGACTCGCCCCGCACAACGGCGGATCGAGCCGTGCTATTCCGGCGTCGCCCTCGCGCCTTCCCTGTGGCATCCGCCCTACACCTGCCACCAGACTGGGCCCATGACACGAGCGGTGGAGCACGAGTACGACGTGGTGGTCCTGGGAGCGGGACCGGTGGGGGAGAACGTGGTCGACCGGGCCCGCGCCGGCGGGCTGAGCGTGGCGGTGGTGGAGGGCGAACTGGTCGGCGGCGAGTGCTCCTACTGGGCCTGCATGCCCAGCAAGGCGCTGCTGCGGCCGGCGATCGCCCGTTCCGACGCGCGCAAGGTCCCGGGCCTCGCGCAGTCGGTCCAGGGCCCGCTGGACACCTCGGCGGTGCTCGCCCACCGCGACTACTACGTCTCGGACTGGAAGGACGACGGCGCCGTCGGCTGGCTCGACTCCATCGGCGCCCGGTTGTACCGCGGCCACGGGCGGCTGTCCGGCACCCGCCGCGTCACGGTGGAGGGGCCCGAGGGGGAGCGCCGTCTCCTGACCGCCCGCCACGCCGTGGCCGTCTGCACCGGCAGCCGCGCCGCCCTGCCCGAACTGCCGGGCCTGGCCGGCGCCCGGCCGTGGACCAGCCGTGAGGCCACCAGCTCGCACCGCGTGCCGGAGCGGCTGGTCGTCGTCGGCGGGGGAGTGGTCGCGGTGGAGATGGCCACCGCCTGGCAGGCCCTCGGCGCACGGGTGACGCTGCTGGTACGGGGCACGGGGCTGCTCTCCCGGATGGAGCCCTTCGTCGGTGAGCACGTCGCCGCCGCGCTCACCGAGCGCGGCGCGGACGTCCGGACGCGCGTCTCCGTCGCCGCGGTGGTACGCGACGGCGGCACCGGCCCGGTCACCGTGGTCCTGGAAGGTGGCGAGCGGATCGAGGGTGACGAGGTCCTGTTCGCGACCGGCCGCCACCCCCGGACGGAGGACATCGGCCTGGAGACCGTCGGCCTGGAGCCCGGCTCCTGGCTGTCCGTGGACGACAGCCTGAGGGTCAGCGGCAGCGACTGGCTGTACGCCGTCGGAGACGTCAACCACCGGGCCCTGATGACCCACCAGGGCAAGTACCAGGCGCGGATCGCGGGCGCCGCGATCGTCGCGCGCGCGACGGACGGCCCCGGCCCGCGGACCGGACCCTGGGGCGCGCACGCGGCCACCGCCGACCACGTCGCCGTGCCCCAGGTCGTGTTCAGCGACCCCGAGGCCGCGGCGGTCGGCCTCTCGCTGGCCGAAGCGGAACGTTCCGGACTCCGCGTCCGGGCCGTCGACCTCGACCTCACGGCCGTGGCCGGCGCCGGGCTGTACGCGCACGGATACCGTGGACACGCCCGGATGGTCGTCGACCTGGACCGGGAGACGGTGCTCGGGGTCACCTTCGTCGGGCCGGGCATCGGCGAACTCCTCCATTCGGCGACGATCGCCGTCACGGGCGAGGTCCCGATCGAGCGGCTGTGGCACGCGGTCCCGGCCTACCCCACGCTGAGCGAAGCGTGGCTGAGGCTCCTGGAGGCGTACCGCGACGGCGCCGGGACCTCATGACCAGGGAGCCCTGAACGGAGCGGCGTGAGATGAGCAGCGGGGCAGGACCGGGCGGGCCCGTCAACGACTACGAAGGCCCGTGCGCCGGCTGCGGGGCGCCGGTTCCGGCCGGGACGGGAGTGCTCCGGCACCGTCACGGCGGCGGCTGGGACGTGTACCACCCCGGTCACGCGAGGGAGCCGGCGCCGCCCCCGCGCCGCGCACGCCCCGGCTGGCACCGGCGCGCCCTGCTCGCCCTGGACATCGCCACCACCGGCAACCGCGCGGCGGTGGACCGTATCCTCTCCGTCGCCCTCCGCGGAACCGCAGGCGACGGCGACTGGATGCTGGACCCCGGCCCCGGCCCCCTGTCCGTGGCGCCGGGAAAGGGCCACGGCGTCACGCTCGCACGGGCTCGCGCCGAGGGCATGCCGGCGGCGGAGGCCCTCGACGCGATCGCCGGGCGGCTCGCCGGACACCTGGCGTCGGGCGAGGTCCTGGTGGTGTGGTTCGCCCCGCACGTCCTGGGCACCCTGCACGCCGAACTCCTGCGCCACGGCGTGCCCACGCTGACCGAGCGGCTCCCCGCCGGGGTGGCCCCGGTCTGCGACCCCCTGGTGCTCGACCGGCACGCGGACCGCTACCGCCCGGGGAGACGCTCGCTGGAAGCGGTCGCCGAGTGGTACGGCATCCCGCACGCCCGCCCGGGTGAGGCGGCCTCCGACGCCGAGACCACGCTCGTCCTCGCCCGGACCCTGGCGGCCTGCCATCCCGCGCTCGCCCGCCTGTCCCGGCCGGCCCTGCACACCGAACAGATCCGCTGGAACGCCGACCGGACCCGCCGTCACCCGGACGCCCCGGACTGGCCGTTCACCGCTCTCGACCCGCTGCCCTGGCGGGACCCGCCCCGGCGCTGACGTCCGGGCTCCTGCGCTGCCGTGTCCCGCTCGTCCCGCTCCGTCCCCCGCGCACGGCACCGGCCTCCCACGCGGGGTCGGCCGAACGGCCGGAGACGCCTCGCGCCGGAGGTGACCCCGCGGGGGCGGCCACCTCCGGCGCGGGGGACGCGGGTTCCGGGTCGAAGGGACCCCCCCCTGGTCACGCGTTTGTCTCACCAGGTATCTTGCATCGCATGGAACCAGGTGATTCGACCAAGCAGGCCCGGGCGGCCGCCCAGCTGCGCAAGGGCGTCCTGGAGTACTGCGTGCTCGCCCTGATGCGGGACCGGCCTCGCTACGGCGTGGAACTCCTTCGCGCCCTGGAGGGCTCCGGTGCCCTGGCCACCAGCCAGGGCACGGTCTATCCGCTGCTCTCCCGGCTCCGCCGCGACGACCTGGTCAGCAGCACCTGGCAGGAATCCGCCGCCGGGCCGCCCCGCCGCTACTACGCGCTCACCGACGGCGGCCGGGCCGCGCTGGACGAGTTCACCCGCGTCTGGCCCGGCTTCCGTGACGCCGTCGACGCCTTCCTGACCATCCCGCACCCCTCCACCGGAGACCTCGTATGAAGACTTCTGCCGACCTCGCCGGCGACTACCTGTCCGCCGTCGAGCGCGAGGGCTCCGCACTCCCCGCGGACCGGCGCCAGGAACTCCTCGCCGACCTCGCCGAGCACATCGAGGTGACGCGTGCCGAGCGTCCCGACGCCCCGATCGGCGAGATCCTCGCGGAGCTGGGGGACCCGCGCACGATCGCGGCGACGGCCCTGGCCGAGGCGGGAGCCGGTGCCGTCGGGGTCTCGGCGCGGAACGGCGCGGGCAGCCGGCGCGGCAAGGTGCACCCCCTGGTCCCGCTGCTGATGCTCACTCTCTCGCTGCCCTTCATGGTGCTCTTCCCCGATCTCCCCGGGCCGCTGTTCGGCGTCCTCTTCCGCGTCACCGGCGCGGTGCTCCTCTGCACCTCGGTGCACTGGACCGCCGTGCAGAAGACCTCCGGCGTACTGCTCACCGCCGTCCTGCCGACTGTCGTCATCGCCACCTGGAACCTGTCGGGTGTCCCGGGCGGCACCCCGTCCCTGGTGGCCAACCTGGTCACGATCGCCCTGCTGGCCGGCGTCTCGGCATGGCTCTGGAGGGTCCGCCGCGCTTGAGAGCCTGTCGGGTGGCCTTCGGCCGGCGCGTCGGGCGAGGCATGGCGCGTGCGATGCCGAGGCGCCGGGAGGTCCTCGTCGGAGCCACTCGGACACGGCGGGAACGACGGAAGCGTCGCGCCAGTTCGTGACGGCCCCGCCGGAGGCCACCCGACAGGCTCGGAGAGCCGCTCAGGCCAGGCAACCGCGCGGCTGCTCGGCTTCCAGCGGTTCGAGTGCCGCGATCTCCGCGAGCGACATCCCGAGGTGCCGGTGCAGGAAGCGGACGACGGTCCAGTGCGGCAGGGCTTCCTCGTCGAAGGGGCCGAACGCGCGGCGGTACAGGGGGATCCACCGCAGTGCTTCCTCCAGGACCCGCTCGCGTCCCGGCTCCTGCCGGTAGTCCTGGTAGGCGATGCTGCGGTGCTCGATGAAGTAGCCGCCGGGAAGCCGCTCCTCACAGAAAGCGCGGTACTCGCGGGTCTGGAGGATGAGGTAGTGCCAGATCTCGTCCACGGCCTGCTCGACAGGGAGGAACAGGCCCGCCAACCGGTCGCGATGGAGTGAGACCAGGTACAGATAGCGCAGGCACTCCAGGACCCGGCGTTCGACGAGTTCCTCCGGGAGGCCGCCCCCTGCGGTGAAATGGGCCACGACCTCCTCGTGGAGCGCGGTGCCGAGGAGGGCCCGGAGATCCTCGTCCGTCGTCTGCTGTGGTGCGCTCATGTCTCTCCCTCGCGGTGCGGTGGCCTCGGCACGCCGGTACCGGGGCGCGGGTGGCGCTGCCGGATGCGTGCGGTGCCGGGCGGAGCCGGACGGTCAGCGGTTCCCGTCGAGCCAGGCGTACTTGCCGGACCTCCCGACGGGGATGTGCCGACGGTGTTCGAGGACGCAGCGGCGCCCGGTCAGCGACCCGACCGCTCCCGCCAGCTCCATGGCGGCGGACGCCGTCAGCGGGGCGCTGTCGAAGGTGGTGTACGAAAGGCGGGCCTCCAGGTCACCGCTCACACGGAGCCGGTGGAGGAAGACGGCCGGGGAGATCCCGGCGACGCAGTCGTCCAGGTCTCCCTGGGAGACGGGTCCGTGGGCGCCGGCGCGCAGCGCACCGGCGCCCAGAAGTTCCTGCTCCCGTCCGCAGAAGCGTTCGATCCTGTCCGGGTCGGGAGTCCCGTCCAGGGTTCGCACACAGTCGCCCGAGCGGTAGCGGATCAGCGGCATGTAGGGGTTGCGGACGCTCGACACGATGAGGCTGTGGATATCGCTCCCCGGGGCGACGGGCAGGAGTTCGACGTTCATCCGGTCGAGATGGGGGTGGTACCGGCCGTGGCGGTCGCTGTAGTAGAGGTAGCCGAGCTCGGTGCTGCCGAAGAGGTCGACGACGGGGCAGTCGAAGTGCCGCTCCAGGAAGCGGCGGACGTTGACGGGCGTGTACTCGTAGGCGTGGACGATGCTCGCCGGGCGTGGGAAGTGCTCCCACAGGCCCCACTGACGGGCCTTGAGGACCAGGTGGGCCAGGTGGTATCCCGAGCAGTCCAGGTGGTATCGGCCGCGGGGGTGTGCCCGCCGGGCCTCGTGTACCTCCGCGACCATCCGCTCGACGTCGGCGCGCTCCCACGAGGCCGGGTCGAGGCGGAGATTGAGGTAGACGGTGCGGCCGTCGAGCCTCCGGTCGTGGAGTGAGGGCACCGGGTCGGGCCGCGCGCCGCGCTTCGCGGCGTTGACGCGCGCGACGTGCTCGGTCGCCAGCACGGTGGTCAGCGAGACGCGTGCGCAGCCCTCTTCCCAGGTGAAGGCGATGTCGGGGTGCTCGCTCCAGAGCCGGTAGTAGGAGTGCAGCAGGAAGTACGGGGGCCTGATGATCTGCATCCTGGCGTGGTTGGTGCCTGTGGAGAGCACGTACTCCGCCTCGCCCTCGGCGAGTGCCTTGGCCAGCCGCGGCGTCATCCAGTTGTCGGGGAACCCACGGGCGATCTCCGGCTTCTCGAGAACGGGGAAGCGGCCCGTCGCGACCGAGTCGCGGTAGATCGGTATGTCTCGGACTTGTTCGATGAATTCTGCCGGCGGCTGGCCGTACACGGCGAGCACCCCCTGTGGACCGGTTGTCGGAGGGAAGAACGCGATGTCGACGAGGTGGCCGGGAAAGGGGCCGGGGTCCTGAAAGCGGACCCCGGCCCCTTTCCGGTTCCCGTCAGGGGGATCAGGAGATGCGGCCCGGGGCACTGGACACGCTGATGCATCCGGCCTTGGGCGCGGAGCTGATGCATCCCGACTTGGCCGCGTTCTCGGCCGAGTTCACCGTCACCCACTTCTGCCAGACAGTGTCCTGGGACATCTTCGCGATCAGCTTTTCCATGTGGACCTCCGGAGGAGAATGCAGTGTGGTATCGAGCATGGTGCGGTGTCAGACGGTAAAGCCCAGACCAAGTCACTGTCAATGAAGGGCAATGCGGGCGATGCCATCAAGACACAAGTGCGGTCCGGCGGGGCGATTTGAGACAGATCTCGCGTCTCCGGGTCCCCTTGTCGCCCTCCGTGCCGCTCCACTCCGCCCGCTGTCGCGAGTCCCCTTCGATCAGGGGTTTCTCGGGTCGGCATGCGTCGCGATGGGTGCTGTGAGTCTGCGGCGGGCCGTGGAGCGGGACGGGCGGGATCCCTGCGGATGCTCAGACGATCCACCGGAAAATGCCGCGATCCACAGGGTACTTGACGATCCCTTGACCTGCACTGCAAGGTAATCTGTGGGTAAAGCACTCGTCTCTGGTCGCGGCTGATCGGCCTTCGCATTCTTTCGGCCATAGATGCGTAAAGGTCGACGGTTGTCGGCCACCGTGGCGGCGGTGCACGTGAGAATGCGACAGATCTCCGCGTTTTTGAGACATCCTCCGGAACCGTGCATCCGTACTCCGCCGGAATTCCCCGGTGCGCACCCGTCTCAGGGCGTCTTCCGCGCCCCGGGGCGCCCGCCCCGCCGTGTGCTCCCTTCGCGGGTGCCGTGTCAGGAGACGTTCGCGCGACGGGGCGAAGGCTGCCTGACGCGGCACCGGGAGCGGAGTGCGGGGGCGCACCGACCGAAGCCTTTCCCGAGCGAATATGCCGCTGCCCGGTGACGGCGGAAATCCCCCGCTTCCTCGCACCGTACGTCCCGCACACACCGACCCCTGGAGAGGTCCCCATGACATCCCTGTTCGACCGGGCGCGTTCCTTCACCGCCCATGTGGCCGACCACGCCGAGGAGTTCCGCGCCCTGGAGTCGGGCCAGAGCCCCGAGGCCCTGTTCATCACCTGCTCCGACTCGCGGGTGGTGCCTTCGCTCATCACGGGCGCGCGGCCCGGCGAGCTCTTCGAACTCCGCACCGCCGGCAACGTCGTGCCCGAGTACGGTGCCGGCCGGCCCTGCGCGGAGGCCGCCACCATCGAGTACGCGGTGGAGGTGCTCGGAGTCCGGGACATCGTCGTCTGCGGCCACTCCCACTGCGGAGCGGTCGGGGCGCTCGTCCGGTCCGAGGACCTCTCCGCCGTCCCCGCCGTCCGGGGCTGGCTGGAGCACGCGACCCCGCGCCCCGCGGGAGGCCCTGACCACCTCCCCGATCTCGCCGCGTCCGTGCAGGACCACGCGCTCAACCAGCTCCGGCGCCTGCGCGCGCACCCCCGCGTGGCGGAGCGGGTCACGGAGGGAGCCCCGTCGCTGCACGCCTGGTACTACGAGGTCCACACGGGTTCCGTGCGGGCCTACGACGCCGCCGGCGATTCCTTCCGGCCGTTGTGAACCCGTCGCCCGCGCCCTGCCGCCGCAGCCCCCTCCCACCTCCGCACCCCGAGGAAAGCCGCTGATGTCATTCCCTCTCACAGACGCCGGCGTACGCCGTGACGTCCTGGCGTCCCTGGTCGTCTTCCTGGTCGCCCTGCCTCTGTGCGTCGGTGTCGCCGTCGCCTCGGGAGTCCCCGCCGAACTGGGCCTGATCACCGGCATCGTCGGAGGGCTCGTCGTGGGAGTCCTGCCCGGCAGCAGCCTCCAGGTCAGCGGCCCGGCCGCGGGTCTGACCGTGCTCGTCCACGAGGCCGTGCAGACCTTCGGCCTCGCCGCCCTGGGGGCCATCGTCCTGGTCTCCGGACTCGTCCAGATCGGTCTGGGGGCGCTGCGGTTCGGCCGCGTCTTCCGCGCCATCTCCGTGTCCGTCGTCCAGGGCATGCTCGCGGGGATCGGCCTCGTGCTGATCTTCGGCCAGCTCTACACGATGGCCGGCCTGGAGCAGCCCCGGTCCGGCTTCGAGAAGATCCTCGGCGTCCCCGGGCTGCTGGTCGACACCCTCGCCTCCCCGCGGGCGCTGACCGCCTCGGCACTCGGCCTGGGGACCATCGCCGTCCTGGTCCTCTGGAAGAAGCTGCCGGGTCGCGTCCGGGTCGTCCCCGCGCCCCTCGCCGCGGTGGCCCTGGCCACGGCCGTCGCCACGCTCGCCGGCTGGTCCGTACCCCGGGTCCAGGTGCAGGGGCTGCTCTCGGCCGTGCAGCCACCCGGCACCTCCGCCTTCGCCTCGCTGGCGAGCCTCGCCGCGCTCGGCACCGTGCTCGCCTTCGCCCTGATCGCCTCGGCCGAGAGCCTGTTCAGCGCCGCCGCCGTCGACCGGATGCACGACGGCCGGGGTACCGAATACGACAAGGAACTGATGGCACAGGGAGTGGGCAACACCCTGTGCGGCGCGCTCGGCGCACTGCCGCTCACCGCCGTCATCGTCCGCAGCTCCGCGAACGTCCAGGCCGGTGCCAGGACGAAGCTCTCCCGTGTCCTCCACGGACTGTGGCTGGTCCTGTTCGCGGCCCTGCTCCCGGCGGCCATCGGCGTCATCCCGCTGGCCGCGCTCGCCGGAGTCCTGGTCCACGCCGGCTGCAAGCTCGTCCCCACCGGAGACCTCCTTGCGCTGTGGCGCGGGCACCGGGGCGAGGTGCTGGTACTGACCGCCACGGCCCTGTCCATCGTCGCGGTCGGCATGTTCGAGGGCGTGCTCCTCGGCCTGCTGCTGGCCGTCGTCAAGTGCGCCTGGGAAACCTCGCAGGTCCAGGTCGGCGTGCGCGAACTGCCCGACGGCCGCCTCATCGTGTCCATCACCGGGTCGGCCACGTTCCTGCGCCTGCCGCGGCTGCTGGAGACGCTGGAGGCGGTCCCGCGGGACAGGCCCGTCGCACTCGACCTCACCGAGGTCCGCCACCTCGACCACGCCTGCGCCACCGCACTCGACACCTGGGCACAACGGCGCGGCACGTCGGTCGCCATGCTGACGAACGCCTGAGAGCCCGCGACGGGCCCCAGGGCCGCCGCGCGCGTCCGCGCGGGGCGGCCCTGGGGCGCCGTGGGACGGCGCCAGGGCGGGAGCCGCGGTTCAGCGCACCCGGCCGCGGGACCTGAGTCGCGTCGTGGGGAGCTCCGGCGCGGGGAGCGGGGCGCCCTGGTAACCCCGGACCTCGCCGAAGCGATGGCCCGTCATCCAGTCCTCGCGGGCCTGGCGGATCTCCTCGTCCGTGCGCCCCACGAAGTTCCACCACATGATCAGCTCCTCCTCGAAGGGCTCACCGCCGAGCAGCATGACCGCGGCGTCCGAGGCGGCACGCAGCGGCAGCTCACCCCGCCCACACCCGAGATAGAGCATCGAACCGGGCAGCACCGGTACTCCGTCGACGTGCGCTTCCCCGGACATCGACAGCACGCCGTACTCGAAGTCGGGCACCAGGGGGAGTCGCGTCTCGGTGCCGGCCGCCAGTGTGAGATCGGCCCCGACGAGCGGGGTGTACGTGGTCCCCGGTGACGTCGTGCCGTCGACGTCGCCCAGGATCACGGTGACCGTGAGGCCCGGGGCCGTCACGGTGGGGAGTTCGGCGTGGTGCTCGAAGTGCGGTTCGACATGCCGGTGCGCGTCCGGCAGGGCGACCCAGAGCTGTGCGCCGTGCAGGAGACGTGCGTGCGGCCGGGGGCTCTCCTCCGAGTGTGAGATCGCCCGGCCCGAGGTCATCAGGCCCAGCTCACGCGGCCTGATCGTCCGGAGGCTGCCCGTGCTGTCCCGATGGAGGACCTCACCGTCATGGAGCCAGCTGACGGTCTGCAGCCCCATGTGAGGATGCGGCGGCACCTGCATCCCCGGCTCGTCGGCGATGTCGTCGGGACCGTAGTGGTCGACGAAGGCCCAGGCCCCGATCATGCGGCGGCCGAGGTTCGGAAGGAGGCGACGGACTTCCGTCGACTCGCCGAGCTGTACGCGGCGGGGGCTCAGGAGCTCACGGACGGGTTCGGCGACGACGAAGCCGCGCCCCCCGCACACGCTCGGTTCCGCCTGACGGTCAAGGTTGCTCATGCCGCACAACCTAGCGCCGCGTCAGGTGAGGTGCGCCCTGTCCCGAAACCCGGCACGGCGGCTCGCGGCGTTGCCGCATCAACCGAGCAGGCCCCCGCCTACGAGGTCGATCCGGCGCCTTCCGCCCCCAGCGGTCACCGGCTTAATGAAAGACATAAGAAAAGCCGTGTCGGCTCATTGACCCGGACTGGGAGGCCGGGCAAGGTGCCAGGAGAGCGCTCTCCCGCACCTCCGCCGATCCCCGAACTCCCTTTCCAAGGAGCCTCCTTCATGCCTTCCCTCGGCATCCACGCGGTGGCCGAACCGCCACGCGGATCACGCGCCCCAAGGCGCCGTGTACTCGCCCTCGCCCTCGTCGCCGTCGGCGTCCTCGTGGCCGCCCTCTTCGTCCTGCTGCCGGTGCCCGCCGCACAGGCCGCGCCCGTCCTGCTGTCCCAGGGCAGGCCCGTCACGGCCTCCAGCCAGGAGAACGGCGGCACCCCCGCTGCCGCCGCCGTCGACGGCGACAACGGAACGCGCTGGTCCAGCGCGTTCTCGGACCCACAGTGGATCCAGGTCGACCTCGGCGCCCCCGCCGCCGTGGAGCGGGTCGAGCTGCGGTGGGAGACCGCGTACGCCACGGCCTACCGCGTCGAGCTGTCCACCGACGGCGCCGGCTGGACGACCGCCTACTCCACCACCACCGGGACCGGCGGCACCGAGAGCATCGCCGTCTCCGGGACCGCCCGACACGTCCGCGTCCACGGCACCACCCGCGCCACCGGATACGGCTACTCCCTCTGGGAGTTCCAGGTCTACGGCACCACGGGCGGCGGCCCCACCCTGCCCGGCGGCGGCGACCTCGGTCCCCACGTGCACGTCTTCGACCCGTCCACGCCGGGCATCCAGGGCACGCTCGACCAGATCTTCCAGGAGCAGGAGACGGCGCAGTTCGGCAGCGGCCGGCACGCGCTCCTCTTCAAGCCGGGCACCTACGGGAACCTCAACGCCCAGATCGGCTTCTACACCCAGATCGCCGGCCTCGGTCTGCGTCCGGACGACACCACCATCAACGGGGACGTCACGGTCGACGCGGGCTGGTTCGGCGGCAACGCCACCCAGAACTTCTGGCGCTCCGCCGAGAACCTGGCGGTCGCCCCGGTGAACGGCACCAACCGCTGGGCGGTCGCCCAGGCGGCCTCCTTCCGCCGCATGCACGTCAAGGGCGGCCTCAACCTCGCTCCCGCCGGATACGGCTGGGCGAGCGGCGGCTACATCGCCGACAGCAGGATCGACGGCACCGTCGGTCCGTACTCCCAGCAGCAGTGGTACACCCGTGACAGTACGGTCGGGGGCTGGACCAACAGCGTCTGGAACATGACCTTCTCGGGTGTCGAGGGCGCACCCGCCACCAGCTTTCCCGAGCCGCGCTACACCACCCTGGACACGACGCCGGTCTCGCGGGAGAAGCCCTTCCTCTACCTCGACGGAGACGAGTTCAAGGTCTTCGCCCCGACCAAGCGCGTCAACGCGCGCGGCACCACCTGGGCCGACGGCAACCCGCCAGGCGCGTCGATCCCGCTGAGCCGGTTCTACGTCGTCAAACCGGGCACCACGGCGGCCACCATGAACACGGCGCTCGCGCAAGGACTGCACCTGCTGTTCACACCCGGGATCTACCACGTCGACCGGACGATCGAGGTGAACCGGGCGAACACCATCGTCCTGGGCCTCGGCCTCGCCACCCTGATCCCGGACAACGGGGTCACCGCGATGCGCGTAGCCGACGTCGACGGGGTACGCCTCGCCGGCTTCCTCGTCGACGCCGGTCCCGTCAACTCCCCGACCCTGCTGGAGATCGGTCCGGCGAACGCCTCCGTTGACCACGCGGCCGACCCCACCACCGTCCAGGACGTCTACATCCGCGTCGGCGGCGCCGGTCCCGGCAAGGCCACGACCGGCATGGTGGTCAACAGCGACGACACCATCATCGACCACACCTGGGTGTGGCGGGCCGATCACGGCGAAGGCGTCGGCTGGGAGACCAACCGGGCCGACTACGGCGTACGCGTCGAAGGTGACGACGTGCTGGCCACCGGCCTGTTCGTCGAACACTTCAACAAGTACGACGTCGACTGGTACGGCGAACGCGGCCGGACGATCTTCTTCCAGAACGAGAAGGCGTACGACGCGCCCGACCAGGCCGCCGTCCAGAACGGAACGACGAGGGGATACGCCGCGTACCGGGTCGACGACTCCGTCGACACCCACGAGGGCTGGGGTATGGGCAGCTACTGCTACTACAACGTGGACCCGACGATCCGTCAGGCCCATGGGTTCAAGGCGCCGGTGAAACCCGGAGTCCGCTTCCACAGCCTGCTCGTCGTCTCGCTGAGCGGGAACGGCCAGTACGACCACGTCATCAACGACACCGGCGCCCCGACCTCGGGCACGTCGACGGTGCCGTCCACGGTCGTCTCCTCTCCCTGACCCCGACGGCCGGGGGCACCACGCCCCCTGGCCCCGGGCCCCGCCCCGTCCACAGCTCGCACCCCTGCCCCCTGCCCCCGGCCCTCGGGCCGGAGGCTTCCGCATGTCCGCCGGACAAGCGGCCCCGGACGGCCCGACAGGCCGTCACCCGCCGACAGGTCCGGCTCACCGCACGCCGAGATGGGCCCCTACCCCCGCGGGAGCGGGGCAGGGGCCCGGACCCGGACCGCCGGGCGCTCAGCCCCGGGTGCCGAGCGAACACGAGCAGGAAGGGCGACGCGGCCCGGCCGCCACGCGCGGCGCCGTGGCGGCCGCGGTCGCGTCCCGGGCATCTGCTGCCGGGCCTTGTCGAGCTTGGCGCGCACCGACTCGGTCGTGACCGGCCGGCCGCGGCGTCCGCGAAGAGTTCCTTGACGGCGGTGCCCACGACGGTCTCGAACTGTGACTCCTCCGGGACCTGGGGCAGGGCGGCGGCGCTGGAGGCGAGCGTGTCGCGCAGGACGGCGAGCGCGGGCGTGTCGAAGGCGGGGTCCTGCTGAGGCCGGGCCAGGCGATGACCTCCAGCCGCACCTTGATGCCCGTCTCCTTCTCGAACCGGTCGAGTTCGGGCCGCAGCACCCGCTTGTCGACCTCCAGTCCGGCCCCCTGGTTGGAGGCCCAGTAGGTGAGGGTGCCGGACCGTCCGCCGGCCGCGTCGGTGCCGCCCGTGCCGCCTCCGCACGCGGCGGCGGTGAGGACGAGGGAGAGGGTGACGGCGCCGGCTGCCGGGCTCTGATTCTGCGCATGACTCCAGGGGCCTTTCGTGGAGTGGCGGATCACCGGGGAGGGACGGGAGCGTCGTCCCGCGTCATTCCCGCGTTCGGTTCCCGAAGTCTCTCACGGCTTAATTTAGGATGTGAGTTAAACGTCAAGCGAAGGTCGCGCCAAGGGGTGCGACAGCGGTATGTTGCCTGCAAGGACTCAAGACGAGGGGGCGCGGTGACAGTGCGCAGTGGTCGTACGGTGCGTGACCTGCGGCGTGAGAACCGCACCGCGGTATTGCGGCGGTTGTACTTCGACGGGCCGCTCAGTCGCTTCTCGCTGGGCCCCGTCACGGGACTCAGCTCGGGCTCCGTGAGCAACGTGGTGGCCGAACTGGTCGCCGAGGGACTGGTGGAGGAGGCCGGAAGCGTCGACTCCGCGGGTGGGCGCCCCCGCACGCTGCTCCGGATCAGACCGGACAGCGGCTACATGATCGGCGTCGACGTCGGGGAGACCCGGATACGCGTCGAACTCTTCGACCTCGCCCTCACCGAACTCGCCCGGGTGGAGAGGCCCCTGGAGTCCGACGGGCCGCGCCGCACGGACCGCTACGACGTCGGTGTCGTCGTCGGCCATCTCCGCGAGGGCATCGCCGAGGTGCTCGACCTGGCCGGGATCGAGACCGACCGGCTCCTCGGCGTGGGCGTCGGCGTGCCCGGCATCGTCGCCGGGACGCCCGAGGACGGCGCCGTGGTGCACGGCCAGACCATCGGCTGGGACGCGGTGCCGCTGGAGCGGCTGCTCCGCGCGTCCGTGCGGCTGCCCGAGAGCGTGCCGTACTACATCGACAACGGAGCCAAGACGCTCGGCCAGGCGGAGATGTGGTTCGGCGCCGGGCGCGGCGCGGACAACGCCGTGGTGGTGCTCTTCGGCTCGGGTGTCGGCGCGTGCGTCGTCACCGACGACACGCGGTCCGGTCGCGCGGTGGAGTGGGGGCACCTGACCGTGCGGGTGCGCGGCCGGCGCTGCCGGTGTGGTGCCCGCGGGTGCCTGGAGGCGTACGCGGGAGCCGAGGCCCTCGTGGAACGCTGGGTGGAGGCGGGCGGCGAGCCGCCCGCCGGCGCGGACGAGGAGACCGCGCTGACCGCGATGCTCGCCGCCGCGTACCCGTCCCCGGCCGATGGCGGCGCCGCCCCCGAGCCCGACGCGACGGCCCTCGCCGTGCTGGAGGAGACCGCCGAGTACCTCGGCGCGGGCTTCTCGGACCTGATCAACCTCTTCCAGCCCGAGCGCATCCTCGTCGGCGGCTGGGCGGGTATCCAGCTGGGCGTCCGGTTCCTGGACGCCGTCCGGGCCCACGCCACGGCCTACGCCCTGGCGTACCCCGCCGCCCGGGTCCGCGTCGCGCTCGGCACCCTGGGCCCGGACGCCGTCACCGTCGGAGCCGCGCTCCTGCCGCTCGCCGACTTCTTCGCCCGCGGCGGACGCGGAGCGGAGGCGGACCCGGAGGAACCCGTTCCGGCCTGGCGGTCCACACTCCGGGAGCGGGCGGTCCACTGAGCGTCCGGGGAGCGCCCCGGACCGTCGGCGTCACTCCGCCGGCGGCCGAGCGGCACCGCCCCGGGCCCACAGCGAGCGGACATGGCTGAGGTGCCGGACCATGCACGCCTCCGCGCCCATCGCGTCGCCCGCCAGCATCAGGTCGAGCAGCTCCAGGTGCTCCTCGGCCGACGGCAGCAGCTCGCCCCGCTCGTCCAGCGCCGTCAGACCGTAGAGCCGGGACCGCTTGCGCAGGTCCCCGACCGTCTCGACCAGCCGCTCGTTGCCCGACAGACCCAGCAGCGTGAGGTGGAAGCGCCGGTCGGACTCCAGATAGCCGATGAGGTCGTGCGCACGGGCCGCCGCCACGATGTCCTCGGCGATCGGCCGCAACGCCCGCAGGTCCTCCCGGTCGGCGGTCAGGGTGACCCGACCGACGGTCGGCACCTCGATGAGCAGCCGGATGTCGGTGTACTGGTCGAGATCGCGTTCGTCGACCTCGGTGACCCGGAAGCCCTTGTTGCGCACCGGCTCGACCAGACCCTCGCGCGCCAGATCGAGCATGGCCTCCCGGACCGGGGTCGCCGAGATCCCGAAGTCCTCCGCCAGGCCCGGCGCCGAGTAGACCTGGCCCGGCTTCAGTTCACCCGATATCAACGCGGCCCGCAGGGCGTGCGCCACCTGGTCGCGCAGCCGCTCGCGGGTGGTGATGAGGTGGCTCTGCTTCAGATGGCCCATGTGCCGTTCTCCGACTTCCGCTCGTCGCGCCGACGCCCGGCTCTCGGGGCGGACGCCGCACCAGCGTACAATGTCACGTTTTCACGGTGGGTGACAGAGTGTAGGTGCGACTGGACGTGTAGAACTCCAGCGCGGACCTGCCTTGCTCACGGGGCCCGTGGCCGGAGGACTTCGTTCCACCGAACGGGAGGTGGAAGTCGACACCCGTCGACGGCGCGTTGACGCGGACCATCCCGGTGTCGAGCCCGTCCAGACCGTACAGGGCCGCGTCGAGGTCCGAGGTGTGCACCGACGTGACCAGTCCGTACGGAACGGAGTTGGCGATACGCACCGCGTCGTCGAGGTCCGCCGCGGCCAGCAGCGCCGCCACCGGGCCGAAGACCTCCTCCCGGAGCAGCGCGTGGTCCGGCCCCGGCGCGTCCACCAGGACCGGCGGCGCGTACCAGCCGGGCGAGGACGGGCCCTCGCACCGGAGGAGATCGGACAGGCCGCCGGGGGCTGCCCGCACCCGGTCCCGGGCCGCCCGGCCGATCAACGGGCCGCAGACGGTGGCCGGATGCGCCGGATCGCCCACCGGCAGACCGCGCAGTGCCTCCACGAGCGCCTCCCGCAGAGGCTTCCGGGCGGCGCCGACCGCGATGACCCGGCTGGTCGCCGTGCACTTCTGCCCCGCGTACCCGGCGACGGCGGCGGCGAGATCGGCCGCCGCCCGGCCGATGTCGGCGTCCGGCAGCACGATCGCCGCGTTGAGCCCGCCCATCTCCGCCTGCACGGGCACACCGCGCTCGGTCGCCGCGCGGATCACGGTGCGGCCGGCGGCCGTGGACCCCGTGAAGGAGAGCGCGTCGCAGGCCGTGATCAGGGCGGCTCCCTCGGCCGCCCCGCCGGGCACGACCGTGAACACCCCGTCCGGCAGTTCCCGCCCGACGAGTTCGGCCAGACGCAGCGCGCAGGCCGTCGCCTCCGGCGCGGGCTTGAGGACGACGGCGTTGCCGGCGGCCAGGGCCGGTGCCGCCTTCCAGCCGGGGATCGCGTAGGGGAAGTTCCACGGGGTGATCAGCCCGGCGACTCCCCGGGGGCGACGGCGTGTCATCAGCAGGCCCGGCCCGAGCGCCGGTTCGTGGACCTCGCCGACGGGATCGTGCGCGAGCTGGGCGTAGTACCGCCAGATCGCCACGGTCCGGGCGACCTCGGCGCGGGCTTCCGCCACGGGCTTGCCCACCTCACGGACCGCGAGCGCGGCCAGCTCCTCGGCGGCGGCCTCGACCGCGGCGGCGACACGGCCCAGCGCGGCCGAGCGGACCCCGGCGCCGGCGGCCCGCCAGCCGGCCTGGGCGACGCCCGCCCGTTCGGCGGCGCCGACGGTGGCGCGGGCACCGGACGCGGCGCACTCCACCACCAGGTCGGAGGGGTCAGCCGGGTTCACGGACCGGATGACATCGGAGCCGGAGCCGGAGCCCGGGACGGTGGTCGTGGACGTCACAGCAGGAATCCTCCGGGGAACGGGTCTTCGGGGTCGAGGAAGTACTGGGCGGTGCCGGTGATCCATGCCCGCCCGGTGATGACGGGCACCACCGCGGGTGCCCCGCCCACCTCGGTCTCCTCGGTCAGCCGGCCGGTGAACCGGGTACCGATGAACGATTCGTTGACGAAGTCCCGTTCCAGCGGCAGCAGTCCGCGCGCGTGGAGCTGCGCCATCCGCGCGGAGGTGCCGGTGCCGCACGGGGACCGGTCGAACCAGCCGGGATGAATGGCCATGGCGTGCCGCGAGTGCACGGCGTCCGAACCCGGCGCGGCGAGGTAGACGTGTCTGACGCCGGCGATGTCCGGGTGGACGGGATGCGCGGGCCGGTCCGTCTCGTCGATCGCCGCCATGATCGCCAGCCCGGCCGTGAGGAGCTCGTCCTTCCGCCCACGGTCGAACGGCAGGCCGAGCGCGTCCAGTTCGACGAAGGCGTAGAAGTTGCCTCCGAAGGCCAGGTCGTAGCGGACCGTGCCGAGGCCGGGAACCTTCACCTCCCGGTCCAGGGCGGCGCAGAACGCGGGCACGTTGGTGAGCGACACGGCCTTCGCGGCGCCGTTCTCGACCCGTACGTCCGCCCGTACCAGACCGGCCGGCGTGTCGAGGCGGACGGTGGTGACCGGCTCGACGACGGGGACCATGCCCGTCTCCACCAGCACGGTCGCCACTCCGATGGTGCCGTGCCCGCACATCGGCAGCAGTCCGGAGACCTCGATGTAGAGGACGCCGTAGTCGGCGTCCGGCCGCGTGGGCGGCTGGAGGATCGCCCCGCTCATCGAGGCGTGGCCCCGCGGCTCGTACATCAGCAGGGTGCGGAGGTGGTCGAGGTGCTCGGTGAAGTGCAGTCGCCGCTCGGCCATCGTGGCCCCGGGGATCACCCCGACGCCCCCGGTGACGACCCGGGTGGGCATGCCCTCGGTGTGCGAGTCGACGGCGTGGAACACATGACGGGTACGCAACGTGGGACTCCTCTCGGTCCGGTGCGGGCTCAGTGCCGGCCGTCGGCGACGGCCTTCTCGCTGGCGGCCCGCACCTCGTGGGCCACCGCGCCTTCGAGGGGCGAGCGCGGCGGACGGCAGGGGCCGCCGGGTCGGCCGGCGATGTCCATGGAGAGCTTGATCGACTGCACGAACTCCGTCTTGGAGTCCCAGCGCAGCAGCGGGTGCAGGGCCCGGTACATCGGCAGGGCCCGCTCCAGGTCGCCGGAGACGGCCGCCCGGTACAGCTCCGCGCAGGAGGCGGGGAAGGCGTTCGGGTAGCCGGCGACCCAGCCGACCGCGCCCGCGACGGCCAGTTCGAGCAGGACGTCGTCGGCGCCGATCAGCAGATCGAGGTCCGGGGCCAGTTCGCCGATCTCGTAGGCCCGGCGGACGTCACCGCTGAACTCCTTGACCGCCACGATGTGCCCGGCGGTGTGCAGTTCGGCGAGCAGGTCCGGGGTGAGGTCGACCTTGGTGTCGTACGGGTTGTTGTACGCGACGACCGGCAGTCCCGCGGCGGCCACCTCTGCGTAGTGGGCACGGACGGCCGCGGGGCCGGCGCGGTAGGCGTTGGGCGGCAGCAGCAGCACGGAGCCGCAGCCCGCCTCGGCGGCCTGTTCGGCCCAGCGGCGCGACTCGGCACTGCCGTAGGCCGCGACGCCCGGCATCACCCGGGCGCCGTCGCCGGCCGCCTCGACGGCCGTGCGGACGACCCGGGCCCGCTCCTCGGCGGTCAGCGTCTGGTACTCGCCGAGCGAACCGTTCGGCACCACCCCGTCGCAGCCGTGGTCGAGGAGCCACCGGACGTGCTCGGCGTAGGCGTCGAAGTCGACGGAGAGGTCGCCCCTGAAGGGGAGGGTGGTGGCGACCATGATGCCGCGCCAGGGCCGGGAAGGAGCCCAGCGCGGGGAGGCGGGGGAAGAGGGGGAGGCGGTCACGAGGTGCCCTTCTGGAAGGTGGGGTGCCGGATCGCCGAGGGGGTGCCCGGCGGCCGGCGGCTGTCGTCGGAGAGGTCAGTGGTGTGGCCGCCGCGGCGCCGGAAGCGGCTCGTCGGCCGGCGCGCCGTCCCGGTCGGGTGCGGGGCCGGGTGGGGACGCCGGTGCCAGGGACGCCAGGGTGCCCAGCGTCACGGGCACGGCCGGGGTGCGCCGCTCGGGTGAGGCGGGCAGCGCCGCCGCGCCCCGAGCCCGCCCCGCGGTTCCCGGGCGCGCCAGGCAGGCGACGGCCGCCCCGCACACCCGTCCCTGGCACCAGCCCATCCCGGCCCGGGTGAGGAGCTTCACCGACCGGGCGTCACCGGCGCCGAGCCCGTCGACGGCCGCGCGGATACGGCCGGCGGTGACCTCCTCGCAGCGGCAGACCTCCGTCGCGTCGTCGAGCCACTCCGGCCAGCCCTCGCCCGGCGCGTGCGCGCGCGTCATCAGCCCGGCGAAGGCCCGGAGCCTCGCCCGGGTGCGCAGCAGCGCCCGCAGCCGGGCGGGCGGCACGCCGGTCCCCGTGCCGCGCAGTCGCCGCACCACCGCCAGGCCCGCCAGCTCGCCCTCGGCCAGGGCCAGCCGGGAGCCGCCGGGGCCGGCGGTCTCGCCCGCGGACCAGACTCCGGGCACCGAGGTCGCCTGCCCGGTGTCGAGTACGAGGGCCTCCGCGCCGTCCGCGGCACGGCGCACGGCGCAGCCGAGCGCCGAGGCCAGTTCGATCCGGGGCACCAGCCCGTGTCCCACGGCGACCGCGTCGCAGTCGAGGCGGCGTCCGGTACCGGGCACCGGTCGCCAGTCGCGGTCCAGCCGGGCGACGGTCACCGCCTCGACCCGGTCCGCGCCGTGCGCGCGGATCACCGCGTGCCGGGGAAAGGGGTGCGCGCCGTGCCGCAGCAGGGGTGCGAGGTGTGCGACGGCCTCGGCCGCCTTCTCGGGCACCGAGGCCACCACTCCCGGTGCGCGGGCGTAGCCCAGATAGCCCGACGCCTCGACCACGGCCGGGACACGGGCGCCCGCGGCCGTCAGCGACGAGGCCACCGCGAGCAGCAGCGGGCCGCTGCCCGCGACCACGATCCGCCGTCCGGGCAGGACGAGCCCCGCCTTGAGCAGGGCCTGTGCGCCGCCCGCACCCACCACGCCGGGCAGGGTCCAGCCGGGGAAGGGCAGATGACGTTCGGCCGCTCCGGTCGCCAGCAGCAGGGCCCGCCCCCGCACAGTCACCGGACGCCCCCGGTCCCCGTCGGGGCCGGTGACCGCGTGGACCGCCCAGCACGCTCCGGCGGCTCCTGTGCCGGGGGTGGCGAGCCGTTCGGACGCCACCGTCCACACGTGGTGTTCCGCGAGGTGGACGCCGTCGCCCGCCTCCCACCGACGGCGCAGCGCGGCGAAGGCCCGCCAGTCGTGGTGCAGCGCGTCGGGCCGCGCCGCCCCGAGGGCCGGAGCCGGATGCCGGTAGAACTGGCCGCCCAGCCGTGCGTCCCCGTCGAGCAGTGCCACCGAGAGCCCTCGCTCGGCGGCCGTGACCGCTCCCGCGAGTCCGGCGGGCCCCGCTCCGACCACCACGAGGTCGTACGGCGCGGAGGTGGTGCCCGGGGAGCCGGGCGTGCCTTCGGAGGGCGCGTGGCCGGGGTGGACGGAGTCGTCGTCAGGGGGTGTCGAGGGCGTCACGGCCGTGTCCCTTCTGGGTGGTGACGGTGTCGCCGGGCGCGGCCGGAAGCAGGCAGGCCCGGCGGTTGGGGGCGCCGTTGACGGTGACCAGGCAGTCGAAGCACTGGCCGATCCCGCAGAACGCGCCGCGCGGCCGTCCGCCGATCCGCGTGGTGCGCCAGGCGGTGATGCCCGCGCCCCACAGCGCGGCGGCGAGCGACTGGCCGGGCAGGGCGTCCACCGCCCGCCCGTCGAAGGTGAACGGGATGGGCGCGACCGGCCTCGCGTCGACGAGCGACCCTGGGGTACGGGGGCGGCGCGCGCGGCGTGCGGACCGACGGAACATGCTCTCTCCCAGCCTTCGGAGGACGGTGGACGGGACCTCGGGGTTCATGCCCGCTCCCCGGGCTCGTCCGGGGCCGGGGCGGACGCCGGACCCTCGGGACGCGGAGCGTGCGCTGAGCCGGGGGCGGCGACGGAGCCAGGCGGGCGGGGCGAGTCAGGGGGCCCGGGGAAGCCGGGGGAGAAGCGTTCCGGCCGGAACGGGCGGGGGTCCGTCCCGAGGGCGGACCCGGTCAGGAACCGGGAGATCAGCAGCCCGGTGGCCGGTGCCAGCCCGATCCCGGCGCCCTCGTGTCCGCAGGCGTGCAGCAGCCCCGGGACCCGGGGATCGGGGCCGATGGCCGGCAGATGGTCCGGAAGGTACGGGCGGAAGCCCGTGTACGCGCGCATGACCCGCACCCCGGCGAGTACCGGGAACAGCCGGGCGGCGCCCGCGGCGAGACGGCCGAGTGCCTCCGTGGACAAGGTGCGGTCGAACCCGACCCGTTCGCGGCTCGCGCCGATGAGCACCGGGCCCGCCGGGGTTCCCTCGACGACGGGCGATGTCTGCAGCGTCGCGGAGTCGCTCGCGACGTCGGCGACGTAGTCCGCCGCGTACACCTTGTGCCGTATCAGTGGTGGCAGCGGCTCGGTGACCAGCACGAAGCCGCGGCGGGGGAGGACCGGCAGGTCCGTTCCGGCGAGCCGAGCGAGCGTCCCGCCCCAGGCACCCGCGGCGTTCACCACGTGGGGGGCGTGCACCTCGGCCCCGGAGGCCGTGCGGACCCCGCGCACCGATCCGTCCGGACCGGTGAGGAGCGCGGTGACCTCCTCGCCCAGCCGGAGCACCGCCCCCGAGGCACGCAGCATCGCGGCGGCGGCCAGCGCGGGCTGCACCTGGGCGTCCTGGGGGTAGTGGAAGGCACCGGCGAGGCCCCCGGCGAGGTGCGGCTCCAGGTCGTGGAGCCGGTCGCCGGGGACCTCGTGCGCCGCGACGCCCCAGCCGGTCTGATCCTGGGCGAAGTGGCGCAGCGCCTCCAGACCCGTCACGTCCGAGGCGACCACCAGGCCCCCCTTGGGCTCGAACTCGGCCCCCGCCCGCAGGGCCCGCGGCAGTTCGTGCCACAGCCGGTGCGAGAGCAGGGCGAGTTCGAGTTCCGGGCCGGGTGCCTTGTCGGAGACGAGGAGGTTGCCCTCGCCCGCCCCGGTCGTACCGCCCGCGACCGGACCCCGGTCGAGCACGGTGACGGAGAGGCCCGCGCGGCAGGCGTAGTAGGCACAGGCGGAGCCGATCATGCCGGCGCCGACGACGATGACGTCGGGCGCCGCGGAGGAGTGTCTCGTGGGCACGTCTGTAATATTTCACATGCCACTGAGCTTGCCAAGGCTTCCGACGCGCCCTCTCCGCAGCGGTTTTCGTCCCGCCCGGCGGTGCGCCTCCCGCGTGCACCGCCGGGCGTACGGGGCTCCCGGCACCTGGTTCAGCCGTCCGTCAGCGCGCCCATCCAGGATTCGATCGCGTCGGGGGTGCGGGGCAGGGCGCCGGACATGAGCCGCGCTCCGTCCTCCGTGATCACCAGGTCGTCCTCGATGCGGACGCCTATGCCGCGCAGCTCGGGGGGCAGCGTCTCGTCGTCCGGCTGGAGGTAGAGCCCGGGTTCGACGGTCAGGACCTGGCCCGCCTCCAGCCTTCCCTCGCCGTAGGTCTCCGACCGTGCCTGGGCGCAGTCGTGGACGTCCAGGCCCAGCATGTGGCCGCTGTTGCAGAGGGTGTAGCGCCGGTGCAGTTCGCCCCGAGGGTTCTTGAGCACGCCCCAGTCCGCCAGGCCCTCGGCGACCACCCGGACGCAGGCCCGGTGGAAGTCGCCGTAGGCGCCGCCGGGGCGCAGGGCGGCGATCCCGGCCTCCTGGGCGGCCAGGACCAGTTCGTACACCTGGCGCTGGACGGACGAGAACCGTCCGGACAGCGGGAGCGTGCGGGTGATGTCGGCGGTGTAGAGGGTGTCCGTCTCCACGCCCGCGTCGAGCAGCAGCAGGTCGCCGGGGTGGAGCCGGCCGTCGTTGCGGGTCCAGTGCAGGACGCAGGCGTGCGCTCCGGAGGCCGCGATGGTCTCGTAGCCGGTGCCGTTGCCCTCGGCGCGGGCCCGCAGGTCGAAGACGCCCTCGATCCAGCGCTCGCCGCGCGGATGGGCGAGCGCCCGGGGCAGGGCCCGTACGACGTCCTCGAACCCGGTCGTCGTGTGGTCCACGGCGGACTGCAGCTGCGCGACCTCCCAGGCGTCCTTGACCAGGCGCAGCTCGCTCAGGGCGGTGGCGAGCTCGGGGTCGGTCGCGGCGTCGCGGCCGGGGCCGAGCAGGCCGAGGCGGTCGAGGTGGGCGCAGCGGATGCCGGTGAGGCGTTCGGCCTCGGCGAGGTCGGGGCGGCGACCGACCCAGAACTCGCCGTAGCGGCGGTCGCGATAGAACTCCTCCCCCCGTTCGCCGCCGTCGCGTGGGGAGCGGGGCCGGACGTACAGCACGGCCTCGTGCCCCCGGGTGCCGTCGGGCTCCAGGACCAGCACGTGACCGGCCTGGTCCTCCCCGGTCAGGCCGGTGAGCCAGACGTAGGCCGAATGCGGGCGGAAGCGGTGGTCGCAGTCGTTGGACCGGACCCGCAGCTCGCCGGCGGCGACGATCAGCCGCTCTCCGGGAAACCGGTCGGACAGCCGCGCGCGGCGGGCGGGCGTGAGCGCGGCTCCGGGCACGCGTGCCCCGTCCGGCAGGGGGGAGGGCGCCCAGCCCTCCGCCATGAAGGCGGCGAGGTCCGGGGGGACCTGGAGATCGTGGCTGACGGTGTGCGGGCGTGCGGACGCCTCGGTCATGAGAGCTCCGGGTGAGAGGGGTGGTGTGGGTGGAGGCACGGGACGGAAGCCGGGTGGGGCGTCCGTCGTGGCGGACGCGAAAACTGACGGCGCCTGGGGCTTCTCAGTGCAATTTCACATTGCTATGTTACACGCCATGCCGTCGCCCGGGCAGACCAACGGCGCTGTCCGTCGGGGCGGTTCGGCTCTCATCACCCCCCATGTCAGGAGACCTCGTGTCCCAGCACAGAGCCATGCGCACCTCCCTCCTCGCCACCGCGCTCGCGGTCGCCCTCACCGCACCCCTCGCGCAGAGCGCCCACGCGGCGGACCCCGGCGTCCCCGCCGCCTTCGCCGCGCGGAAGGCCGCCCCGGTCACCGCCGCACGCCCGGCCCACGCCTCGGACCCGCGGGACGAGGTCGAGCGCCTGGCGAAGGCCCCCGCCACCCCGGGAAAGCCCGGCGCCGCGCCCCGTGGCGTCACCGCCGGACGGGTGCCCGGCCTCCGGCCCGCTCCGGACACCGGAATCGCCTCGGACACCGCGCGGACCGCGGCCGGAGCGCCCGTCACGGCCGCCGGCGTCCCCTGCACGCTCGACGGCGTCACAGGTCTGACGCCTGCCCAGCTGGCCGACTTCCTCGCCGACCCCGCCGTCCAGGCCGAGGGCTGTCTGCGTACCCTCCTCTGGACCTGGGAAGCACGCCTCGCCCCCGTGATGTCGGACGCCCACGTCCAGGCCGTGGCCGCCCGCGTCACCTCCCTCTCCGCCGGGCACGACGGCACCGGCTCCACCCATCTCCCCGAGATGTTCACCTACCTCCACGCCGTCGCCTACCACGACTTCGGCCGCCCCGAGATCGACATCACCGACGCGCCCACCGTCGAGGCCATGCGCGCCGCGATCGCCGCGTTCGCCGCCGCCCCGCACACCTTCGACGTCACTCCCCAGAACGCCCGGACCCTCCGCGAGGCCCTCTACGCGGGCAGTGCGCCCGGCCTGCGCGAGCACCAACTCGGACTGATCGAGGACGTCCTGGCCCGGATGGACGCCGGCCACCCCGCGACCTCCGGGGACACCGCCTGGGCCGGCGCCGCGCTCGCCGCGCTCTCCGTGAACTACCTCGGCCTCTACCCCGGCAACCAGGACGCCGCCTTCCGCGCCGCCGTGGCCCGCGACCCCGGATACCGAGCCGCCTTCAAGTCCTTCGCCGGCCACACCCATCTCAAGGACACGCCGAACGCGTGGCTGGTGCGCGACGCCCTCGGCGAGTACGGACGCTTCGGCCGGATCGACAGCCTGAGGGACGAGATCGTCGCGGACCTCGGCGCGCTGCTCGGCCCGGTCGAGAGCGGCTTCGGCCTGGGCAGCGCTCCCTGGGCCTCCCTGGTCGGCTGGCTCGACTACTTCGGGGCCTGCGCGCCGTACGACGTCTGCAAAGCCGACATCGAGGCGCGGATCTTCCCGTACACCTACACCTACGACAAGGGCGCCATCACGGTGAGGACCGGACTCGACCGGGCCACCGTCGACCAGCTCTACTACGCGAGCAAGCAGGTCAAAGCGCAGTTCCACCGGGTGTTGGGCACCGAACAGCCGCTGGCCGGAGACCCCAACGACGTCCTCAGCGTCGTCCTGTACGCCTCGCGCCGGGACTACGAGACGTACCACCCCCTCCTCACCGGCATGGGCACCGAGAACGGCGGCGTCTACATCGAACGCGGCGCCACCTTCTACACGTACCAGCGCCGCGTGCCCCAGGACTCCCGTCTCACCCTCGAAGAGCTCTTCCGCCACGAGTACGTCCACTACCTCAACGGCCGCTATGCCGTTCCCGGATTCTTCGGCGAGGGCCCCTGGTACGAGAACGACCGCACCACCGCCATGGACGAGGGCACGGCCGAGTTCTTCGACGGCGCCACCCGGGACGACGGCATCGCCGTGCGCAAGTCCCTGGTGGAGGGCGTCATCAGGGACACCGCGGGCGGCGGCCCGCGCATGAGCGTCGACCGGATCCTGCACGCCACCTACGAGGGCGACGGATTCCGCTTCTACAGCTACGCCGGCACGTTCTTCGAGTACCTCTGGACGGAGCGCCCCGCGCTGCTCCAGGCCATGTACGGCTATCTCCGCGCCGGAGACGTGCGCGGCTTCGACACCTGGCGCGACCTGATCGGCGCGGACGCCGGGACCCAGCGCGACTACGACGCCTTCCTCGACCGGCAGATCGCCCGGGTGGACGAGCTGTTCGTGCCGGACACCGGTCACCGGCCGACGGCCGGACTGCGGCACGCCACGCCCGGAAGGATACGTTCCGCGTTCGCCGCCGCCACCGCTGTCACCCCCACCTGCACCAAGAGTGCCGACCCGGCCCTGCCCCGGTTCCGGTGCACCGGGCGCATCACGGCCAACCTCGCGGACGCAGGCGACCCCGACCGGGTGTTCAAGGACATGTCGGAGACCGTCGACTACTTCGTCCTCGACCGGAGCCTCGCCGGCGGGGACAACTTCGACGACATGAACTGCGCCTTCGGCCCGGTGGCCATCTGGTCCGACCGCCGTGCCGGTACCTCGGACTTCACCTGTGAAGGCCCGCTGCGCAGCTGACCGGGCGCGTCGTCCCCTGCCCCGCCCGGCCGCCCCTCCCGGGGCTCGCCGGGAGGGTGCGGGGCGGGGCCGCCGGGCTTCCGGTCGCGACGACGTCCGTCCGGCGGCGGTCCGTCCCCAGGGCGTGCGTTGATCCGGGGGCCCGCTTCCGTCCGGCGTTGGCATGCCCGTCCGGGGCCGGGTACTCAGCCGGCGGCGGCGCCGAACCACCGGGACAGGGCGGCCCGGAGATCCTCCTGGTCCTCGCCGACCCACGCGACATGACCGTCCGGCCGCACCAGCGCCGCGGGCACGTCCGGGTCCTCGCCGAAGTCGACGACGTGATCCACCCGGTCCGCCCAGCCCGACACCGAGAGCCGGCCCGTCCGGTCCAGCAGCAGGCCCCGTCCGCCGCGCATCAGTTCGTAGAGACGCCCCCGCTTCAGCCGCACGTCCCGCAGCCGCCGCCCGAGCAGCTCATGGCCCTCGCCGACGTCGTAGCGCACTCCGACCGCGGTGATGATCCCGGTCACGTACCGGTTCACCTCCTCGAAGTCCATCAGCTTCGAGAACAGGTCCCGTAGCGCCACCGCACCCGGATCGGTCCCGAGCAGCGTGATCTGCGCCCGGGTGTTGTCCAGCACGTCGGCACCCACCGGGTGCCGTTCGGCGTGGTAGCTGTCCAGAAGTCCGTCCGGCGCCCAGCCGTTCACCTCCGCGGCCAGCTTCCACCCCAGATTGAAGGCGTCCTGGACACCGAGGTTGAGGCCCTGTCCGCCGGTCGGAGGGTGGATGTGCGCCGCGTCCCCGGCCAGCAGCACCCGGCCCGCCCGGTAGCGCTCGGCCTGGCGGGTCGCGTCGCCGAACCGGGAGAGCCACCGAGGAGCGCGCACGCCGAAGTCGGTTCCCGCGACGGCCCGCAGCCGGTTCCTGAACTCCTCGAGGGTCGGGGCGGCCGAGCGGTCCTCCGACACGCCCTCGGCGGGCACGATGATGCGGTACACCCCCTCGTTTCCGTCCACGTCGGGGATCGCGCCGAACCGCAACTGGGTCCTGCGGACCTCTTCGACGACGGCGGCGACCGTCGCCGGTTCCTCGGACACCTCCATGTCGCCCAGCAGCGTCTCGACCGTGGCGGGCTGACCGGGGAACCCGATGCCGGCCAGCCCGCGCACCGTGCTGCGGCCACCGTCACAGCCGACGAGGAAGCGCGAGCGCAGCCGTGTCCCCTCCGCCAGCCCGACGGTCACCCCGTCCTCGTCCTGGCTGAGCCCGACCACCTCATGGCCCCGCCGGATCTCGGCACCGAGCCCCCGGGCGTGCTCCTCCAGCAGCCGCTCGGTGACCGGTTGTGGCGTGGCGAGACCATAGGGGTGCGCCGTGTCCAGCCCCTCCGGCCACGCCTTGTGGACGCCGCCGAACAGCCCGCCCACCCGGAAGGTCTCACTGACCGCGAGGAAACGGTCCAGCAGGCCACGCTGGTCCATGATCTCGACGCTCCGCGCGTGCAGGCCACGCCCGCGGGACTGTCCCGTCGGCTCCGCGAGCCGCTCCAGTACGACCACCCGCACGTCGGCCAGCCGCAGTTCGGCCGCCAGCATCAGCCCGGTCGGTCCGCCGCCGACCACGATCACATCGATCATGTACACATCCATTCGAGGAAGAGGGGTGCCGCCTCCCCGGCGTACGGTCCGGCGTCGCGCCCGCCCGCGCTGCGCCGCCGCACGCCCGCGGGTGCCCGACGTACGCCACGCGTGTCCCCGGGGACGGACGGGGGCACCGCTCGGCCGTCGGCTCCGCGGGGCTCCGGCTTCGGTCGGCCATTCTGCGGCAGCACCGGGGCCTTGTCGCAAGGCCCCCCGTGCGCTATAGGTTGAGAGTGGCGAGGAGCATGTGAGGTCCTTGCCCTTTCTTTCGCGGTCGTCCGCCGTGCCGCGCCGGAACCACCGCCACGGCGGGGAGCCACGGCCGGGTGCCGGCCCTCACACCCGGTCGGCGAAGTGGCGCACATAGCGCCGCTGCCACGGGGTCTCCACCGCGCGAGCGTGGTAGTGCCGCCGCACGTACGCCACGGCCCGATCGGGCGGGACACCGTCCAGGACGGCCAGGCAGGCCAGGGCGGTGCCGGTCCGGCCGCGACCGCCGCCACAGGCGATCTCCACGCGCCGGTCCACCGCCCGCTCCCAGCTCTCGGCGAGCACCGTCCGGGCGTCGGCGGGGCTGCTGGGCAACCGGAAGTCGGGCCAGCGCAGCCACCGGACCTCCCAGGGAACCCCGCCCGCCGGCGGCCTGCCCAGGAGGTGGACGGCGAAGTGGGGCGTCGCACCCGGCGGAAGCGGGCGACGCAGTCCGCGCCCGCGGACGAGCCGCCCGGAAGGCAGCGGCAGAACACCGGTCCCCGTCTCGTCCCAGGTGGCGATCACGCGTTCACCCTACTGCCGCGCCTGGCGCGCCGTGTCCGTAGGGGAGCGGCGCCCGGACGGCATCCGCGGCCGTGGCTCGGGCGGACGACGAACCCGGCCGAGACCGCCCCGCGTGGACACCCGCGACCCCCTGCCACCGGTCTTCACTACGGTGTCCCCACGATCCGTCAGGGAGATCCCATGCCAGCCACCGAGTCCGCACCGCCCGCGGAACCCGCGCCGGAGTCCGTCCCCACCACCACGACCAGGCGGACCACACCCGACGCCCTTTCCGGCGACGCCTCCGCCGAGCGGCCCGGTGCCCGCTCCGCCGACGGCGCCGGGGCGGCCTCCGGTCGCGCGTCCGTCATGTTGCCCGCGTCCCCGTCCGTGCCCGAGGCCGCCGGAGCCTCCGGGACCGAGACGGACTCCCGTGCCGGAATCCCTCCGGAGGCCGTCGGTCCCTTGCTGCGCGGCATCAGCGTCCTCCGGCTGCTCACCGAGGCCGACGGCACGCTCGGTCTCGGTGAGCTGGAGCGCGGCACCGGACTGGCGCGCGCCACGGTCGACCGGGTGGCCGGCACGCTCGCCCGCATGGGGTACGTCCGCCTCGACGGACGTCAGGTCTTCCTGGCCCCGCGTCTCATGGAGCTGGGCAACGCCTACCTGGCCGGCCTGCGCCTCCCCGATCTGATCGGACCCCACGCCGATGCCCTCGCCGAGGAGCTGGACGAGTCCGTCTCGCTCGCGGTCGCGGACGGCGACGGCATCCGCTTCGTCCACCAGTCCACCCGCCGCCGCGCGATGTCCCTCAGCTTCCGCATCGGCGACCTGCTGCCCGCCGAGCGCACCGCGCCCGGAGCCGTGTTCGCCGCCGGATGGACCCCGGAGGACTGGGCACGACGCCACACCACCACCCCCGAGGCGCGGCTCACGGACGGCGGCGCGGGCGAGGAGGGTTTCGCCGAGCGCGCCCGGCGCGCGGCGGACCAGGGCTGGGCGCTCGACGACCAGCTGATCGAGCCCGGTCTCATCGCCCTCGCCGTCCCCGTACACGGGCCCGACGGAGCCGTGGTCTGCGCCGCCGGGGTGGTCAGTCACACCAGCCGGCACAGCGCGTCGTCGCTGCGCGAGAAGGTGCTGCCCCGGCTCGTGGCAGCGGCCCGGAGCTGGGAGGAGGTGCTGCGCCGGACACCTCGGGTCCGTCCGCCCGCCCTGCCGCCCTCGGGCCTGGCGAGCTGGACGCGCGCGTCGAAGCAGGAGCTCGGCCGGGGATTCGTCGAGTCCCTGGCCCGGGGGCTCACGGTCCTCACGGCCTTCGGCGACGGGCGGGCCGCACTCGGACTGGCCGATGTGGCCGTGGCGACCGGACTGGCGCGGGCCACCGCTCGGCGGGCCCTGATCACCTTCCGGCACCTCGGCTACGTCGAGGCGCAGGGGCGTCTGTTCCGGCTCACCCCCCGGGTCCTCGCCCTTGGCTACCCCGCGCTCGCCCGGCTGTCACTGCCCCAGATCGCGGCACCCCACCTCGCCGAGCTGTCCCGGCGGGTACACGACTCG
Source organism: Streptomyces sp. NBC_01216 (assembly GCF_035994945.1). Taxonomy (NCBI): domain Bacteria; kingdom Bacillati; phylum Actinomycetota; class Actinomycetes; order Kitasatosporales; family Streptomycetaceae; genus Streptomyces; species Streptomyces sp. NBC_01216. The sequence goes on along the minus strand of NZ_CP108677.1, from coordinate 525,588 downwards.
GCCTCCCTCGCGGTCCTCGCGGGCGACGACATCCGCTACACCGCACGCGTGGCCACCCGGCGGATCATGAGCGTCCACATCACCGTCGGGACGCGCTTCCCCGCCCACGCCACGTCGATGGGACGCGTCATGCTCGCCGGACTCCCGCCCGCCGACCGCGCACGGTGGCTCGCCGGCATCGAGCCGGCGGCCCTCACCCCGCACACGGTGACCGCGCGCCGGGAGCTCGCCGCGATCCTGGACCGGGTCCTGCACCAGGGGTACGCCCTCGTCGACGAGGAACTGGAGCAGGGGCTGCGTTCGATCGCCGTCCCGGTGCGGGACCGCACCGGGACGGTCGTGGCCGCGGTCAACGTGGCCATGCACAGCAGTCGCCGCGATGCCGGGGAATGCGTCACCCAGGTCCTGCCCGAGCTGCGCGACGCGGTCGCCCGGATCGAACAGGACCTCCGGACGGCGGGACGCTTCGCCCGCGTGCCCGAGGTCTGAGCACCGCCGAGCCGCACCGGCCCCGGCGGACCGACCCACCGGGCGGCCCTTCCGGGGTGCGCGGGCCCGGCGCAGGGCGGAGCATGAACGTGGGGAGGCGGCGGTGACGGGGGCCGGTGATCCAGGAGGGTGCCATGCCCGCTTCGGAGGGTGGTGACGCGCTTGTCGTGCTGAGGAACGTCGACAAGCACTTCGGTCCGCTCCATGTGCTCCAGTCCATCGACCTCACCGTCGGTCGCGGCGAGGTCTTGGTCGTCATCGGCCCGTCGGGCTCGGGCAAGTCGACGCTCTGCCGTGCGATCAACCGCCTGGAGACCATCGACTCCGGCGAGATCTCCGTCGACGGGAAACCGCTCCCCGAGGAGGGCCGGGAACTCGCCGCGCTGCGTGCCGACGTCGGCATGGTGTTCCAGTCCTTCAACCTCTTCGCGCACAAGACGGTGCTGGAGAACGTCACCCTCGGCCAGATCAAGGTCCGCAAGAAGCCGAAGAAGGCCGCCGAGGAGCGGGCCCGGGCGCTGCTGGACCGGGTAGGAGTGGGTTCCCAGGCCGACAAGTTCCCCGCGCAGCTCTCGGGCGGCCAGCAGCAGCGGGTGGCGATCGCCCGCGCGCTCGCCATGGAACCCAAGGTGATGCTCTTCGACGAGCCGACCTCGGCGCTCGACCCCGAGATGATCAACGAGGTGCTGGAGGTCATGCAGCAACTCGCCCGGGAGGGGATGACCATGGTCGTCGTCAGCCACGAGATGGGCTTCGCCCGCTCCGCCGCCAACCGCGTCGTCTTCATGGCCGACGGCCGGATCGTGGAGGAGACGACACCCGAAGAGTTCTTCAGCAACCCGCGAAGCGACCGCGCCAAGGACTTCCTGTCGAAGATCCTCCATCACTGAGCGCGGCCATCCGCGCGCACCGGAGCCCCCAAGGGTGATGATCATGAACACGCATCAGCTCACCAAGGCCGGCGTCGCCGTCGCCGCCGCGATGGCGCTCTCCTTCTCCCTGGCCGCCTGCAGCGACGACGGCGGAGGCGACTCCGGCAGCGGCGACGGCACGATCACCGTCGGCATCAAGTTCGACCAGCCCGGCCTCGGTCTCAAGACACCGGACGGCACCTACACCGGCTTCGACGTCGACGTGGCCACCTACGTCGCCCAGCAGCTCGGCTACGACCCCGCCGACATCCAGTGGAAGGAGGCCAAGAGCGCCGACCGCGAGACCCTGCTCCAGCGAGGCGACGTGGACTTCATCGCGGCCTCCTACTCGATCAACGACGAGCGGGCGAAGAAGGTCGACTTCGCCGGTCCCTACCTGCTCGCCCACCAGGACGTGCTGATCCGCGCCGACGACGACTCCATCACCAAGCCGGCCGACCTCAACAACAAGAAGCTCTGCTCGGTCACCGGCTCCACCTCCGCGCAGAACGTCAAGACGCGACTGGCGCCCCAGGCCCAGCTTCAGGAGTACGGCGGCTACTCGGAGTGCCTGACCGGCCTGGAGAACGGAGTCATCGACGCCATCACCACCGACGACTCGATCCTGGCGGGCTACGCCTCACAGCCCGAGAACGAGGGTAAGTTCAAGCTCGGTGGCTTCAAGATGAGCAACGAGAACTACGGCATCGGCGTCCAGAAGGGCAGCGAACTCACCGACCAGATCAACGACGCTCTGGAGCAGATGGTCGCCGACGGCTCCTGGGACCAGGCGGTGACGGACAACTTCGGTCCCGCCGAGTACCAGAACGAACCCGCACCGGAGATCGGCGTCGTCGTCAAGTGAGTGGGCCGCCGTGTTCGACTTCCTCGAAGGGTACGACCTGCTGGGAGCGTTCTGGGTGACGGTGCAGCTCACCGTCTACGCCGCGATCGGCTCCCTGATCTGGGGGACGCTGCTGGCCGCGATGCGCGTCAGCCCCGTCCCCCTGATGCGGGGCTTCGGCACCGTCTACGTCAACATCGTCCGGAACATCCCACTGACGGTGATCATCGTCTTCACCTCCCTGGGCCTCTTCCAGACGCTGGGCGTCAGTCTCGGCGCCGAGGACTTCACCACCATCAACTTCCGCCTGGCCGTGCTGGGGCTGACCGCCTACACCGCGGCGTTCGTCTGCGAGGCACTTCGGTCCGGCATCAACACCGTGCCGCTCGGACAGGTCGAGGCCGCCCGCGCGATCGGGCTCGGCTTCTCGCAGACCCTCCGTCTCGTCATCCTGCCCCAGGCGTTCCGGTCGGTCGTGGGTCCCCTGGCGAACGTCCTGATCGCCCTCACCAAGAACACCACCGTCGCCGCCGCGATCGGCGTCGCCGAGGCGGCCCTGCTGATGCGGGAGATGATCGAGAACGAGGCGCAGCTGATCCTGATCTCGGCGATCTTCGCGTTCGGCTTCATCTGCCTCACGCTGCCGACCGGCCTCTTCCTCGGTTGGGTCAGCAAGAAGGTGGCGGTGAAGCGATGAAGGAGTCGCCCACCGTCCTGTACGACGTCCCCGGCCCGCGGGGCCGACGGCGCAACGTCCTCTACACGGTCGTCTTCCTGCTGGGCCTCGCCGTCCTCGTCTGGTGGGTGGTGGCGGGCCTCGCCGACAAGAACCAGCTCGCCTGGTCCAAGTGGGCGCCGTTCTTCACGGATTCCCGGACCTGGACCACCTTCCTGCTGCCCGCGCTGAAGAACACCCTGATCGCCGCGGCGCTCTCGATGGTCATCGCGCTGCCGCTCGGCGCGCTGCTCGGTATCTCCCGGCTCTCCGACCACGCGTGGGTGCGCGGCGCGGCCGGCACCGTCGTCGAGTTCTTCCGGGCCATCCCGGTCCTGATCCTGATGCTCTTCGCCAACGCCGCCTACGCGGAGTTCACCGACATCAGTCCCGAGACCCGCCCCCTGTACGCGGTCGTCACCGGCCTCGTCCTCTACAACGCGTCCGTTCTGGCCGAAGTGGTGCGGGCCGGCATCCTCGCGCTGCCGAGCGGCCAGACCGACGCCGCCAAGGCGATCGGCATGCGCAAGGGCCAGACCATGACGTACGTGTTGCTGCCGCAGTCGGTCACCGCCATGCTGCCGGCGCTGGTCAGCCAGCTCGTCGTGATCGTCAAGGACACCGCGCTCGGCGGCGCGATGCTGGGGTTCTCCGAGCTGCTGGCCTCGGTCCGGCCGATGAGCGCGAACTACGGAGCGAACACCATCGCCAGTTTCACGGTCGTCGCGGTGGTGTTCGTCGCCCTGAACTTCGCTCTCACCACCTTCGCGGGCCGGCTCGAACGGCGGCTGCGCCGGGCGAGGAAGTCCACGGGCGCGGTCGTCGGCGCCGACGCCGTCGCGGAACTCGCCACACCGGGCGAGCACGTCGGACGGGGCGACGACACGAAGTGACGTCGCCCCGTCCCGCGAAGGACGCCGGCGGTCGTCCGGCCTTCCTCGCGCCGCCCGTCCGGTCAGGTGGACGGGAAGGCGATCAGGGCCACCGGCTCGGAGGTGGGCTGCGGTGAGCCGCCCGCCGGTTCGACGGTGACGCCCATGCCCGACGCCTGGTTCACCGGTCCGGCCAGCAGCCGGGCCGCCGCCGGGGCGTCCGCGTCCATCAGACCCGCCGACCGCATCGTTCCGGCGTCGTCGTACCACAGCTGGTAGACCTTGCCACTGGGCGGCGCCGGCATGCCCGAGGCCGCGAACACGGCCTGGTTCAGCGAGGCGGAGACCACCACCGTGCCGACCGCGCCGTCGTCCAGCGCGGTGGTGCTCACCCGGGCGTCGGGCGCGGCCAGCACCGCCGCGACCGCGTCGCTCGCGCCGCGCGCCCGCTGGACCTCGCGCTGCGCGTCCTCCGCCCGCTGGTACTGCCACACGGACACTCCGCCCAGGGCGACGGCGCCCGCGAGGCAGGCGGCGAGTGCCCAGTGCGACAGGCCGCCGAACCGCCGCCGTCCGGATGCCGAGCGGGCCGCCGCGGTCGCCGGGGGTTCCTGCCGCACCGTCGCGATCCGCCGCATCACCTCGGCGCGCATCGTGGCGGACGGGGACGCGGCGACGGCGAGCCCGAGCCGGGTGACGGTCTCGGAGAGTTCCAGGACCTCCTGGGCGCACGAGGCGCAGTCCGTCAGATGGCGCTCGACCGCCTCGCGCTCCTCCGTGTCGAGGGCGTCGAGTGTGTAGGCGCCGGTCAGCGTGTGCGGATGCTCCATGGTGTTCACGCGCCCACCCCCAGGCAGTCACGAAGCCGGATGAGGCCGTCGCGCAGCCGTGTCTTGACGGTGCCGAGCGGCAGGGACAGCAGTTCGGCGACCTCACGGTAGGTCAGGCCGCGGTAGTAGGCGAGGTTCACCGACTGGCGCTGCAGCTCGGTGAGTCCGCGCAGGCAGCGCCGTACCTGTTCACGCTCCAGTCTGGTCTCCACCTGCTCGACCACCTCGTCGAAGGCCGTGGTGTGGTCCAGGAGCGCCACTCGTTTCTGCCGGTCGGACGACGCCTGTTCGGACCGGACGCGGTCGACGGCGCGGCGGTGCGCCAGGGTCAGGGCCCAGTTCATGACCGTCCCCTTCGAGGGCTGGTAGCGGGCGGCGGTCCGCCAGACCTCCACCATCACCTCCTGGGCGACCTCCTCCGACTGCGCCGGGTCGCGCAGCACCGTGCGGACGAGCCCCAGCACGGGTCCGGACACGGCCTCGAAGACGGCCGTGAACGCCTGCTGGTCGCCGCGGGCGACGCGTCCCATCAGCTCCGGCAGGTCCGGAGCCGCGGACGGCGCCCTGCCGATGTGCACGTTCTCTCTCACCGGGGAGATCCTCCAGGAAGTTACTCGGATACGGGACTGATTCGGAGCCGACGGGCAGCCGGATGGGCCGGACGGCGCGCTTTTTCCCGGCACGCGGGAAACCGGCTGGTCGCACGTGTTCGCACCACTCTTTCGGGCGACAGACCCATCCGGACGCGGGGTGTGCGCCGAATTGGGGGTGTGCTTCGCCGATGGGTGAGGCCCCATGACTGAGGAGTGACCATGAACGTCCAGATCTTCCGCCGTGCCGCCGTCGCCGTCGCAGCCGCCGTCGTCCTGCCGCTCGCTCTCACGGCGTGCTCCGACTCGGGTGACACGTCCTCGCAGGCCGCCGCGCCGGAGGCGGTCGCTTCGACGTCGGCCGACGCGGCGTCGTCCGACACTCCGATGGACGGTCCGTTCGGTCCCGCCTGCGCCTCCGTACCGGAGGACGGCGCGGGAAGCTTCGAGGGCATGGCCAAGGACCCGGTGGCGACCGCGGCGTCGAACAACCCCGCGCTGTCGACGCTGGTCGCCGCGGTCAAGCAGGCCGGTCTGGTGGACACCCTGAACACCGCCGAGAACATCACGGTGTTCGCGCCGACGAACGACGCCTTCGCCAAGATCCCGAAGGCGGACCTGGACAAGGTGCTCGCCGACAAGGAGACCCTCACCAAGATCCTCACCTACCACGTGGTGGGCGAGAAGCTGACGCCGCAGCAGCTGGAGAACGGCTCCTTCGAGACCCTCGAGAAGGGGGAGATCACCACCAGCGGCTCCGGTGAGAGCTACACCGTCAACGACTCCTCCAAGGTCGTCTGCGGCAACGTTCCGACGGCCAACGCCACGGTCTACATCGTCGACACGGTCCTGATGCCGAAGTAACACGCGGACCGGCGCCGGGCGCGCCGCCTCCGCCGTGTCACCGCGTGGTCCCGCGTACTCCGGGGACCACGCGGCGACGGCGTGCGTGTCACGCCGGGGGACGCGTGCCGCTCGCCGCCTCGGGCGTGGGAGTCCCGGCCTTCGTGCCGCGGCTGAGGGAGCCGGGCCACCACACGACGCGGCCCAGGTCCCGCACCAGGGCCGGTACCAGCAACGAGCGCACCACCAGAGTGTCCAGGAGAACACCGAAGGCGACGATGAACGCGATCTGCACCAGGAACGCCAGCGGGATGACGCCCAGGGCCGCGAAGGTGGCGGCCAGGACGACACCGGCGGAGGTGATCACGCCACCGGTCGCGGTCAGACCGCGTAGCACGCCCTCGCGGACGCCGTGCCGCAGGGACTCCTCGCGGACCCGGGACATCAGGAAGATGTTGTAGTCCACCCCGAGCGCGACGAGGAACACGAACCCGTACAGGGGGACCGAGGGGTCGGTGCCGGTGAAGCCGAAGACGTGCTCGAAGACGAGGGCCGCGACGCCGAGCGTGGCGAGGAAGTTCAGCGCGACCGTCGCCACCAGCAGGACGGGCAGCAGCAGGGACCTGAGCAGCCCGACCAGGATCACCAGGATGATGACGAGCACCACCGGCACGATCAGCATGCGGTCGCGCTCGGCGGTGCGCTGGGTGTCGTAGCGCTGCGCGGTGTAGCCGCCGACCAGGGCGTCCGCTCCGGGCACCGCGTGCACGCTCTCGCGCAGCGCGGCGACGGCGGACTCCGCCCGGACGCTGTCCGCGGCGTCCTCGAGCGTGACGTCGATCCTGACCCGCCCGTCCACCACCAGCGGCTCGCCGGCACCAGGGCGGCCCGAGGCGGTGACGGCGGCGGCGGAGTCGACCCCGGGCACCGCCTCGGCGGCGGCGATCACCCGATCGGCCGAAGGCGCGTCGGCGATCACGACGGCCGGGTTCCCGGCCCCGCCGGGAAAGTGGCGGCCGAGGGTCTCCTGGGCGGCGACGGAGGGCGCGTCGTCGACGAAGATCTCGTCCAGCGGGACCCCCTTGGACTCCAGGGCCGGGGCGAACACGGCGCAGGCCAGCAGTACGGCCAGGGTGCCCGCCCACACCTTGCGCGGCGCGCGGTCCACCCGGGCCGCCACGGTCCGCCAGATTCCCTGGCCGCCCTGGTCGGCCCCGGACGTCCGGGGCCTGGCGGGCCAGTAGGCGGCCCGGCCGAGCAGTACCAGGACCGCGGGCAGGAAGGTGAGGGCGCTCAGCACCGCGCAGACGATGCCGATGGCGCCCACCGGCCCGAGCGCGCGGTTGTTGGTGAGGTCGCTGAGCAGCAGGGCGAGCAGGCCGAGCGCCACGGTCGCGGCGCTGGCGGTGATGGGGCCGACCGATTGACGCAGCGCCGACCGCATCGCGGGGTAGCGGTCGCCGTCGCTCGCCGCCAGCTCCTCCCGGTACCGGACGGCCAGCAGCAGCGCGTAGTCGGTGGCGGCGCCGATGACCAGGATCGACAGGATGCCCTGGACCTGGCCGTCCACCCGGACGACCCCGTGATCGGCCAGGACGTAGACGATCGCGCAGGCCAGTCCCAGGGAGAACACCGCGCCGAGGATGATGACCAGCGGGAGCAGCAGGCTGCGGTACACGAGCAGCAGGATCAGCAGCACGGTCGTCAGTGCCACCGCGAGCAGGAGCCCGTCGATGCCGGCGAAGGCGTTCGACAGGTCCGCCCGGGTGGCGGCCGGTCCCGCCAGCCACACCTCCGTGCCCGGCACGGACGCGGCGGCGGACTCGATGGCGTCGAGCGTCGGGGCGAGTTCCTCCCCGAGGTCGGTGCGGAGCTGGACCACGCCGCGCAGGGCCAGGCCGTCCTCGGAGGGGAGCGCCGGTGACGGCGTGCCGACGACCCCCGGCAGGCCGTCGAGCGAGGCGAGCGCGCGGGTGGCGGCGGCCTGCCGCGCGGCGTCGAGCCGGGCGTCGTCGTCCGCCGTCCAGACCACGATCGCGGGCAGCGTCTCGTCCTGGCGGAAGGCCCGCTGCGCCTCGATCACCTGGGTGGACTCGGCGCTGCGGGGCAGGAAGGCGGCCTGGTCGTTGGTGGCGACCTCGCCGAGCTTGCCGGCGTATGGGCCGAGCCCGCCGCCGATGGCCAGCCAGACGATCAGCAGGGCGAGGGGCAACAGGCGTCGAGCCCAGCGTGCGGCGGTAGACATGGGAGCTCCAGGCATGTATCTCAAGGAATAACAATCTCAATGATTGAGAGAGATTGAACCACGGCGACCTGACGACACGGCATCGTGCCACGATCCCGCCGCCGAACCGGGGAACTCGGCCCCTGTCCGGCGCCGCTTCCGCCCCGACGGCACAGGCGGATGCGGGCGGCGGGCACGGATCGCCCGGAGGCGATGGGAAGGCGGGGAGGCGGGGAGGCGGGAGACGCCTCGGCGCCTGTCGGTCGAAGGCCACCCGGCAGGCTCTCAACTCATGCGGGGGAGTGAGGTGGACCGGCGGTCAGCGGCGCGGCGGTGTCAGCGCCCCGAGTTCCTCGTTCAGCGCGCCGAGGAATCGCAAGGCCACGGCCAGCTCGTCCCGGTCGAACCGGTGCAGCGCCCGGTCCGTCGCCTGGGCCAGCGGCATGAAGTAGCTGCGCGCGGCGGCCCGAGCGCCTTCCACGTAGTGCACATGGACGACCCGGCGGTCGGCGCTCTCCCGCGACCGCCGGATGTGCCCGGCCCGCTCGAGCCGGTCGAGACAGGCGGTGACGGCGCCCGACGTCAGCCCGAGCCGCTCCCGCAGCCGGCCCGGTGTAAGCGGCTCCGTGCTGTCGAGGACGACCGAGAGGGCCTGGACGTCCGTGGGATGCAGTCCCTGCGCGAGTGCGAAACCGTGGACGAGCCGGTTGATCTCCCCGTTCGTCCGCCGCAGCTCGACGGCGAAACGCTGCAGGTCTCCCGGCTCGCCCTCGGACCCGGCTCCGCCGGTCTCTCGTTCGTCAGTGCTGGCCACACGACCAGCCTATAGAAGCCGGTCCGCGCATCCGCCGCGGCGCCTGGCCGGGAAGAGCCCGGTGAGGCGCCCGCGACCGACCGTGGCGGGGTACCCGCCCCGTCACCTCCGCCCTCGGAACGGAGCTGCCCATGAACGACGCGGAAAGCACCCCGACTCCCCTCCGCTGCCTGGTCACCGGGGCCAGCGGGTACATCGGCGGACGTCTCGTCCCGGAACTGCTCGCCGCGGGTCACCGGGTCCGCTGCCTCGCACGCACCCCCGCCAAGCTGCGCGACCATCCCTGGGCGGGTGAGGCCGAGATCGTCCGCGGGGACGTCACCGACGCCGAGTCGCTGGCTCGCGCCCTCCGGGACATCGACGTCGCCTACTACCTGGTGCACGCCCTCGGCGGCGGTGGCGACTTCGAGCGCACCGACCGGCGGGCGGCGCACACCTTCGCCGAACAGGCCAGGGCCGCCGGTGTCCGGCGCATCGTCTATCTCGGCGGCCTCTCCCCGCGCGGCATCCCCGAGCGGGAACTCTCGCCGCACCTGCGCTCCCGCGCCGAGGTCGGCCGGATCCTCGCGAACTCCGGGGTGCCGACCACCGTGCTCCGCGCCGCCGTGATCATCGGTTCGGGTTCGGCCTCCTTCGAGATGCTCCGCTACCTCACCGAGCGACTGCCCGTCATGGTCACCCCGAGCTGGGTCCGGACCCGGATCCAGCCCATCGGTGTGCGGGACGTGCTGCGTTACCTCGTCGGCAGCGCGAGCATGCCGCCCGAGGTGAGCCGCTCCTTCGACATCGGCGGCCCCGACGTCCTCACCTACCTCGACATGATGCGCCGATACGCGTCCGTCGCCGGGCTGCCCCGGCGGCTGATCTTCCCCGTGCCGGTCCTCACCCCCCGCCTGTCCAGTCACTGGATCGGCCTGGTCACCCCGGTACCGCGGTCCATCGCGCGCCCGCTGGCGGAGTCACTGCGGTACGAGGTCGTCTGCGACGAGCACGACATCGCCGTCTACGTTCCCGACCCGCCCGGCACCCCCCTCTCGTTCGACACGGCGCTCGCCCTCGCGCTCCAGCGGATCCGCGAGGCCCGTGTCACCACCCGCTGGTCCTCCGCCGCGGTGCCCGGAGCGCCGAGCGACCCGCTGCCCACCGACCCCGACTGGGCCGGCGGCAGCCTGTACGCCGACGAGCGGGAGCGCTTCGTCGACGCGACGCCGCGCGCGCTGTGGCGGGTCATCGAGGGCATAGGAGGCGAGAACGGCTGGTACTCCTTCCCGCTCGCCTGGGCCGTCCGGGGGTGGCTCGACCGCCTGGTCGGCGGCGTCGGACTGCGCCGGGGCCGCCGGGACGCCTCCCACCTCAGGGTCGGGGACTCGCTCGACTTCTGGCGGGTCGAGGAGATCGAGCGCGGACGGCTGCTACGGCTGCGTGCCGAGATGCGGCTTCCGGGCCTGGCCTGGCTGGAGATGTACGCGGAGCGCGACGGCCGGGGACGGACCCGTTACCGGCAGCGCGCCCTGTTCCATCCGCACGGCCTGGCCGGCCACGCGTACTGGTGGAGCGTCTCGCCCTTCCACACCGTGGTCTTCGGAGGCATGGCACGGAACATCGCGCGGACGGCCGAGGCCGCTGAGGCCGCGGCCGGCGGCGACGAAGCGCCCGCGACGGAGGCGGGCACGGGTGCGTGGACCGGACCCACCGCCGCCGGCGCCGACCGGACGGGGGAGGGCGGGTCCCGCCCGCCGACCGGGACCGGACGGTGAGAGCCTGTCGGGTGGCCTCTGATCGGGTCGTCACCCGACAGGCTCTGAGACGCGGGGCAGGACACACGGACGGAACCCTGCCGCGGGCGCCCTGCCCCCGTCCCCTCCCGCTCGCCGCGCCCCGTCCGCATCCGGCCTCGTGCGCCGTGCCGAAGGGGCAACGCACATGTCAGCGCAATCCGATCAGCGGGCGACGCGAAGCGCCGAGCACCGCCCGGTGAACGAGCAGCCAGGAGTGGCACCATGAACGTCTCGGTCGTCCTGTTCACCTCGGACCTGCGGGTGCACGACCATCCACCGCTGAGGGCGGCGCTGGGCGGCGCGGGCGACGAGGTGGTGCCGCTCTTCGTCCGTGACCCGGCGGTCGACCGCGCCGGTTTCGCCGTGCCCAACCGGCTTGCCTTCCTCGCCGACTGCCTGGCCGGCCTCGACGCCGGGCTGCGGGAGCGGGGCGGCCGGCTGGTCCTGCGCACCGGCGAACTGGTCGAGGTGGTCTGCGAGGTGGTGCGGGAGGCCGATGCCGACGAGGTCCACATGGCGGCCGGCGGCAGCGCCTTCGCACGCGATCGCGAGGATCGGCTGCGCCGCGGCCTGGAGGCCGACGGCCGACGCCTGTACGTCCACGACGGCGTGGTCACCGCACTGCCCGCCGGCGCCGTGACACCCAGCGGATCCGACCACTTCGCCGTCTTCACCCCCTACTTCAGACGCTGGTCGGCCGAGGGGCTGCGCGAACCCCTGGCCGCGCCGCGCCGGGTCCCGGTGCCGACCGGAATCGGTTCGGAGCCACTGCCGGCCCGGCCGGACCCCGCGACCCTGTCGCCGGGACTGGCACGGGGAGGCGAGGGCGAGGGCCGCAAGCGCCTGACGTCCTGGCTGAGCGGGCACGCCGACGCCTACGAGGAGCGACACGACGATCTTCCCGGCGACGCCACCTCCCGCCTCTCCCCGTACCTCCACTTCGGTGCGCTCTCCGCGGCCGAGGCCGTCGACCGGGCCCGCTCGCGCGGCGGCGCGGGCGCGGACGCCTTCGTACGGCAGCTCTGCTGGCGGGACTTCCACCACCAGGTGCTCGCCGCCCGCCCCGAAGCGGCCGTGGAGGACTACCGGGGGCAGGAGGACCACTGGCGCCGGGGAAGCGAGGCCGAGGCCGATCTCAAGGCGTGGAAGGAAGGCCGCACGGGCTATCCCGTCGTCGACGCGGCCATGCGGCAACTCGCCCACGAGGGCTGGATGCACAACCGGGGCAGGCTGCTCGCGGCGTCCTTCCTCACCAAGTCGCTGTACATCGACTGGCGCGCCGGCGCACGGCACTTCCTCGACCTGCTGGTCGACGGCGACGTGGCCAACAATCAGCTCAACTGGCAGTGGATGGCGGGCACCGGCACCGACAGCCGCCCCAACCGGGTGCTCAACCCGGTGCTCCAGGGCAAGCGGTACGACCCCGACGGCGTGTACGTGCGGCGCTGGGTCCCCGAACTCGCCGGCATCGAGGGCGCCGCGGTCCACGAACCCTGGAAGCTGCCCGGTCTGGAGCGCGCGCGCTACGACTACCCCGACCCGCTGGTGGAACTCGCCGACGGACTGGCCCGCTTCCGGCACGCCCGCGGCAGGGACTGAACGCGCGGTGCGGCGCGGTCGGCCCCGCCTGGGCCTTCCCGCGCCCCTGACGGCTCCGGTCCCGGATTCGCGGGCCTTCGGCAGGGTTCAGAGCCCGGCCGGGGCGGGCCCCGAGCCGGTGTTCGCGGCCTCGCACAGGGTGCGCAGCAGGGCGAGCGCCTCGCGCAGCCCGCCGGGGCGCAGCATGCCGGGGCCTGCGGGCGGGCCGGCCCAGCCGGGGCCCGCGAGCAGGACGGTCGTCCGTGTCCGGGCGCCCTTCACGCCCCAGGTGGTGTCGGCGACGTGCCGGGCCAGCGGGTGGTTCGCGGTCGAGCGGGCCTGGGCCCACAGGACGACGGCGGCCGGACCGGTGCGGCGTACCGCCTGATCGAGCGCCTCGGGCGGCACCGCGGGGCCGAACATCCGTGTGGGCAAGCCGAGTTCGGCGAGCCCGGCGGTCAGGGCCTCCAGCGGGAGCGTGTGCTGTTCGTGGGGCACGCAGGCCAGCAGGACCGGAGGAACACCCGCCCGGAGCGACGGGCGGGAGGCGGTGCTCACGCGGCGCAGCGCGGTCGAGACGTGCCAGGACAACAGATGCTCGACCTCGACGTACCGGTCCTCCGAGGTCTCCCACTTGCGTCCCACCGCGTGCAGGGCCGGTGCCATCACCTCCTCCCAGGCCGCGACCAGTCCGTACTCCTCGATGAGTGTCCCCAGCATCTCGTCCATGGCCTGCGCGTCCAGCCGGACGGCCGCTCGGCCCAGGCCGCGGCACTCCTGGCGGGCCCGCCCCAGCGGCAGGCCGCCGCCGGCTCCGGACCCGCGTACCGTCCGGGCCGGGAGCGACGGCGCAACGGAGGGCCGCGGGACGGGCGCCGGCTCGGCGACCGGCAGCGGCCGCGGTTCCGGGCCCGGTCCCGTACCCGCCCGCGCGGCGCGCGCGGCCTCCGCCGGAGGGACGCCCGAGGCGGTCAGGCGGCACATCTCCTCCAGGACGGCGATGTCCGCTTGTGTCCACCGACGGTGCCGCCCGTCCTCCCTGGCCGCCGGACCGATGCCGTACCGCCGGTCCCAGGAGCGCAGGGTCGTCGGGGCGACCCCGAGACGCCGTGCCACGGCCCCGCTGGTGATGCCATGCGCGTGCTCGGTCATGGTTCCACCATACGACGCAGAATCGTTGCGAGTGGTATGGGAGGGATGGTGCGACGGAGTCTGGAGGAGTTCCGGTGTTCGGGACGCGTCAGCCGACCGGTGGATTCCGGTCCCTGTCCAAGGAGCCGTCACCATGACCGCACCCTGCATCACCATCCAGCCGTCGCCCGAGGACGAGGAACAACTGCTCGACCACGAGGTCGCCGCCGGGTTCGTGCGGGGCGACGAAGAGTGCCTCGCCGCCGCCTACCGGCGCTGGGGAGGTCTCGTGCAGACGCTCGCGGCCCGCAGCCTCGGAGACCTCCGGGAGGCCGAGGACGTGACCCAGCAGGTCTTCCTCGCCGCCTGGCGCGGCCGGGAGGGGTACCGGCCCGAGCGGGGACCGCTGCCCGGCTGGCTGGTCGGCATCACCCGCCGGAAGATCGCCGACGCCCTGTCCGCCCGCACCCGGCGGCGCGAGCTGGTCGCCGCGGCGGGCGCCGCCCTCCCTCAGGCCGAGGACCCCGCGGCCCGTCCCGACAGCGCCCTCGACCGGGTCCTCGTCGTCGGAGAGCTGGCCAAGCTCCCGCATGTCCAGCGGGAGGTCCTGGCCATGGCGTTCTACGGCGACCTCACCCAGACGCAGATCGCGGCCCGCACCGGCATGCCGCTCGGCACCGTCAAGAGCCACGCGCGGCGAGGGCTCCACCGGCTGCGCCACTGCCTGGCCGCGCAGCCCGGACAGTGAGTCGCGGCCCCGCTCGCCCCATGAAGCGCTGCGCGATCGGTGCGTACCGGATCGGAGTGCCTCGGGTGCCGGGCCCGGCCGCGTGGCCGGGCCCTCCCGACGGTCGCGGAAACCCCTGCCGGAGCCGCGCCCAGGACCCGGCCCAGGCGCTCCCGGCCGGGCGCTCCCGAGGAGGAGAGCGCGTCCCGCCCGGCCCGCTCTCGCCCACCCCCGGCGTGCGGCGCCCCCGGCGTGCCGTGCTCCGGCTGGACCACTCGCGCGCCGATCGGGTACACCTCGCGGGTGATTCCACCTCGCCGCGGCTCCTCCGGTGCCGTACCTTCCAGCATGACCACCTCAGCATCCCCCCGTGAGCCGACCCCGACTGACCGCCTCCTCGCCGCGCTCGGCGGTCTCCTGTCCGGTTTCGTCTCGCTGGCGGTCGCCGAACTCGTCGTTGCCGCGGCCCGGCCGGAGGCGAGCCCCGTCGCGGCCGTCGGCGGGGCGGCCATCGACCTCGCGCCCGTGGGGCTGAAGAACTGGGCGATCCGCAGTTTCGGCGAGAACGACAAGATCGTCCTCCAGACCGGCATCCTCACCGTGCTGGCCGTACTCGCCGCGCTGGTCGGAGTCCTCGCCCTGCGCCACCGCCTCGCCGGGGCGGCGGCCGTCCTCGCCTTCGGAGTGGTCGGCGCGGTCGCCGCCGTGAACCGCCCGGACTCCGACTCCTTCACGGACGCGCTGCCCTCACTGATCGGCGCCGTGGCCGGCGCGGCGCTGCTGTACGCGCTGATCGGGCGGCTACTCGCCCCGCGACCCGGGACCTCGCCGGATCGGGCCGCGTCAGCCGACCGCCGCGGATTCCTGCTGGTCGCCGCCTCCACGGCCGTCGCCGCCACCGTCGCCGGTGCGCTGGGCCGCGCCCTCGGCGGCACCCGAAGCCGCGACGCCGTCACCTCGCGCGACACCCTCCGGCTGCCGCGCCCCGCCTCCGCCGCCCCGGCGGTCCCGGCCGGCGCGCAGCTGCGGGTCCCGGGCATCAGCCCCTTCGTCACCCCGAACAAGGACTTCTACCGGGTCGACACCGCCCTCATCGTCCCGAAGGTCGACGCCGACGGCTGGCGCCTGCGGATCAACGGCCTCGGCGTGACAGGCGAACCGATGCTCAGCCTCGACGACCTGTTCCGCCGCGAGGTCGTCGAGCGGGACATCACCCTCGCCTGTGTCTCCAACGAGGTGGGGGGACCCTATGTCGGCAACGCCCGCTGGCTCGGCGTACGGCTCGCCGACCTCCTGCGCGAGTTCGGTGTCAAGGCACCCTCCGAGGGCGGCCCGGCCGACCAGATCGTCGCCCGCTCCGCGGACGGCATGACCATCGGCACCCCCGTCGAAGCGGTGCTGGACGGCCGGGACGCGCTCCTCGCCTTCGGGATGAACGGCGCCCCGCTCCCCTTCGAGCACGGCTTCCCCGTCCGCATGGTCGTGCCCGGACTCTACGGATACGTCTCCGCCTGCAAGTGGATCGTGGACATCGAGCTCACCACCTTCGACGCGTACGACGCCTACTGGGTCCCCCGAGGCTGGGCGGCCCGCGCACCCGTCAAGACCCAGGCCCGGATCGACACCCCGAGGTCCTTCGCGCGCCCGGAGGCGGGCACGGTCCCGGTCGCCGGCGTCGCCTGGGCGCAGCACCGGGGTGTCCGGCGGGTGGAGGTACGGATCGACGACGGCCACTGGCAGGAGGCCGAACTCGGAGCCGAGGACAGCCGGGACACCTGGCGCCAGTGGGTGTACCGGTGGCAGGCCGAACCCGGCCGGCACACCCTCACCGTCCGTGCCACCGACGGCACCGGACAGGTGCAGACCGAGCGGCGTGCCGGCACCGTGCCCGACGGGGCCACCGGCTGGCACTCCGTGGTCGTGAACGTCGTATGACCGGGGGAGCGGCCTCCGCTCGGGAGCGTCATGAGGGACACTGCTCTCGTGCGTGGACATCTACCGGACGAGAACACCGACTTCGTGGGACGTCGCGCGGAACTGGATCGGCTCTCCGCCGAGTTGACCGAGCATCGCCTGATCACCGTCACCGGGGTCGCCGGGGTCGGCAAGACCAGGCTCGCGCTGCATGTCGCCCGCCAGGCCGCGGGGGGCTTCCCCGACGGCGCCTGGTGGGCCGACCTGACCGCCCTGGACGGTGACCGGCTGCTCGTCGCGACCGTCTCCGACGCCGTGGACCTGTCGGACCACACACCCGGCATGCCGTCGGGCGCCCTGGCGGAATGGCTCGCCCCCCAGCGGCTGCTGCTCGTCCTCGACTCCTGCGACCATGTCGCCGAGCCCTGCGCGCGACTCCTCGCCGACCTGCTCGCCGCCGCACCCGCACTCACCGTCCTCGTCACCAGCCGGCGCCCGCTGGGCGTGGACGGCGAACGGGTGTTCACGCTCGAACCCCTGCCGTCCGGCGGCCGTGACGCCGTGAGCCTGCTGCGCCGGCGCGCGACCGGACAGCAGCGCGGCGGGACCGCGCGCCTACCCGGCCAGTGGCGCGCCGGTCCGGCCACCGAGATCTGCGTACGGCTGGAAGGCATCCCCCTCGCCCTGGAACTCGCCGCGGCCCAGATTCGCATCCAGGGCGTCGACGCGGTCCGCGCCCAGCTCGACTCCCGCTTCGACCTCCTCGTGCACGAGGAACGGGTATGGCCGCAACGCCACCAGACGCTGCGCGCCGCCATCGGCTGGAGCCATGAACTGTGCGAGCCGCTGGAACGCCTGCTCTGGGCCCGGCTGACCGTCTTCCGCGGCCCCTTCGACCTCGCGTCCGCCGGGTTCGTCTGCCAGGGCGGCCCACTCACCCCGGAGACCCTGCCCGCCGCCCTCGACGCGCTGGTCCGCTGCTCGGTGGTGCGCCGGGAAGGCAACCGCTACCGGCTCCTCGACACGATCCGCGAGTACGGGGCGGGCTGGCTGGAACGCCTCGGAGAGACGGAACGGGTCGCCGACCGGCACGCCGCCTCCTGCCTGGAGCTCGCCCGCCGGGCCGACGCCGAATGGCTGGGTCCCCGGCAGCTCTCCTGGTACAAGACGCTCGACGAGCGCCACACCGACCTGCGCACCGGCCTGGACCGTCTGCTGCGCACCGACCCGGACGACGCGCTCGCGCTGGTCGGCTCCGCCGCGTTCTTCTGGTCCTGCTGCGGCCGGCTGCGGGAGGCCCGAGACTACCTTGAGCAGGCGCTGCTGCTCAGCGAGACCCGCGGCCCCGACCGGGCCCGAGCGCTGTGGGCGCTTGGGGTGACCCTGACCCTCCAGGGCGACTTCGGACTCGCTCACGACGTCAGCGAGCGGTGCGCCCGCGAGGCGCGGCACGCCGAGTACGACGACCGGACCGGGCCGGGGGAGCGCACCCTGGACGCCGCCTACCTCGCGGGGCTGATAGCGCTGCTCACCGGCCGTCCGATGGCCGCGCTCGTGGTGGTCGGGCACGTCCTCGCCGCCGCGCCCGGCGCCCCCGCCGACTCGGCGGCACGGATGCGCTGCCACCTGGTCCGGGTCTTCGGCCTCACCGGACTCGGCCGCCTCGACGAGGCACGCGCCGAGGCGCTCGCCCTCCGGGCGGTCTGCCTCGACCTGGACGAGCACTGGACCCGTGCCTGCCTGGACTACCAGCTCGCCCTGACCGGCCTCCTCGGCGGGGAGCCCGCGTCCGCGGTCCGCCACGCCCGCGAGATGCTCGAGGGCAAGCGGCTGCTCGGCGACAGCTTCGGCGTCGCCCTCGGCCTCGACGTCCTCGCCGCCGCGCTCGCCGCCGACGGGGACGGCGAACTCGCCGCAGACGTCTCCGGTACCAGCGAGGCGTACTGGCGCTCCACCGGCCACCCCCAGCGCGGCATGCCCGAAATGCGCGACCTCCGCCTCAAGTACGAGACCACGGCCCGCGCGACGATCGGCTCCCCCACCTACGAGGAGATATTCCTGCGCGCCCTGTCCGGGCTCCCGCAGGACGGGCTCGACCGGGCCCTGCGCGGAGTGCCGCAGCACTGACCTGTGGACCGCGACCGCACCCGGCGGCCCGGCCCGCCGGAGGACGGCGTCTCGGCCCCGCCGTTGAACCGTCGGCCCGCGCGGAACGTACCCTTCGGCGCCGACGCCCCGTCCGGTTGCGCCGAGGAGCCGATCTCGGACCATGGAAGGAGATTCCCATCCGGCGGACGACCGGCTCCGAAGTACCGGTGAGGCACCCCGCACACGCAGACCGTGCGAGGGGCCGCGAGCCGCGAGGGGCTGAGGGACATGGACCGACGGAGAGTCGCTGTGGTGGGCGGGGGCGTGGCGGGGCTGACGGCCGCACACGTGCTGCGGAAGGCGTACGACGTGGTGCTGTACGAGGCGGACGACCGCCTCGGCGGCCACGCCCACACCCACGAACTGCCGACCCGGGACGGCGGCACGGTCCACGTGGACAGCGGCTTCATCGTCCACAACGAGCGCACCTACCCGCATCTGCTCCGCCTCTTCCGCGAACTCGGCGTCACCACCCGGGAATCCGAGATGAGCATGTCCGTCCGGTGCGACGGCTGCGGCCTGGAGTACGCGGGAGCCCGCGGACCCGCGGGACTGTTCGGCGGCGGCAACCTGCGGCGCGGACGCCATCTGCGGATGCTCGCCGAAGTGCCCCGCTTCCACCGCGCCGCACGACGACTGCTCGAATCCGGCGACACCACGCAGACCCTCGGCGAGTTCCTCGAAAGGCGCCGGTTCTCCCCCTACTTCGTCGGCCACTTCGTCGTGCCGCTGGTCTCGGCCGTCTGGTCCTGCGCCCCCGACACGGCCCTGCTCTACCCCGCCTCGTACCTGTTCCGCTTCCTGTCCCACCACGGGCTGCTGTCCGTCACCGGGTCGCCGCGGTGGCGGACGGTCGCGGGCGGGTCCGCCACCTACGTCGCGCGCGCGGCGAAACAACTCACCGCGGTCCGCACCGCCACCCCCGTCCGCGCCGTCACGCGGTCCGCCGGCCTCGCCCACGTCACCACGGACGACGGCGACACCCGGGAGTACGCGGCCGTCGTCGTCGCCACCCACCCCGACCAGGCACTGCGGCTCCTCGCGGACCCCACCGAGGACGAACGCCGGGTCCTCGGAGCCTTCACCTACTCCCGCAACCCCACCGTGCTGCACCACGACACCTCGCTGCTGCCCCGCTCGGAGCACGCGCGGGCCTCCTGGAACTACTGGCTCCCCTCCTGCGCCGCCCGGCCCGACACCGTCCAGGTCAGCTACGACATGAACCGGCTCCAGCGGCTGCCGACCGCCGAACCGCACATCGTCACCCTCAACGCGGGCGACCGCGTCGACCCCTCCGCCGTCATCGCCCGCATGGTGTACGAACACCCCGTCTACACCCCGCGGTCCGTCGCCGCGCAGCGTGAACTGCCCCTCCTCAACACCCCGGTCACCGCCTTCGCCGGCGCCTACCACGGCTGGGGCTTCCACGAGGACGGCTGCCGCGCCGGTGTCGCCGCGGCCGAGAGCCTGGGGGTGCGCTGGTGACCGCCCTCCCCGCCCGGTCGCTCGCGGCCCGCGTCCCCGCGCTCTACGAGTGCACCGTCGCGCACGCCCGGGTCAGCCCCGTCCGCCACGCCTTCCGCCGCCGGACCTACCTGTGGCTGGTGGACATCGACGACCTGCCCCGGCTGCCCCGCGTCCTGCGCCCGCTGGCCCGCTTCGACGCCCGCGACCACTTCGGCGGGAAGGCCCCCACCCTGCGGGCCGGGCTCCGGTCGTTCCTGCGCGCCCAGGGCATGACCCACGCCGACGGGCCCGTCGTCATGCTCGCGCACGCCCGGGTCCTCGGACACGTCTTCAACCCCCTGACGCTCTACTGGTGCCACGACCGCGCCGGAACACCCGTCTGCGTCGTCGCCGAGGTCCACAACACCTACGGCGAACGCCACTGCTATCTGCTCCGCCCCGACGAGCACGGCGCCGCCGACGTCCCGAAGGACTTCTACGTCTCCCCCTTCTTCGCCGTCGAGGGCTCGTACCGCATGCGGCTGCCGCTCCCCGGCGACCGGCTCGACCTGACCGTGCAGCTGCGGCACGACGACGGCACCCGCCCCTTCACCGCGACCGTACGGGGCAGGCACCGGCCCGCCGGACCGCGCGCGCTGCTCCGGCTCGCCCTGACCCATCCCTGGTCGACAGCCGCCGTGTCGGCCGGCATCCGCTTCCACGGCGTCCTGCTGTTCCTCCGCGGACTCCCGGTCCGCCCCCGCCCCGCCCACCCCACGCAAGAAGGCATCCTGTGACCGTCTCGTACTCCCCGACGCACCAGAGCGCCGCCCCGCCCGCACCGTGGGCCGTCGACCCGGAGCGCTGGCCGGACGTCGCCCACCCGCCCCGCGCGTCGGCGCCGCGCACCGCCGTCGCCCGGCGGATCATCGAACGCGCCCTCACCCGGATCCCGCTGCGGATACGGCACGGCGGCGACGGACACCCCACCGGCGGGGTCCCCCTCCAGACGGGCGCGCTGCCCACGCTCACCCTCCACCGGCCCGAGCTCTTCCACCGCCGGATCGGCGCGGACGGCCTCATCGGCTTCGGCGAGTCCTACATGGCCGGCGAATGGGACACCGACGACCTCGTCGGCACCCTCACCGTGCTCGCCTCACACGTCGACGACCTCGTCCCGGCCCCGCTGCGCCGCCTGCGCGGAGCCTGGGCGCGCCGCCGGCCCGAGCAGCACCGCAACACGCCCGAGGGCGCCCGGGACAACATCCACCGCCACTACGACCTGTCCAACGACCTGTTCACCCTGTTCCTCGACCCGAGCATGTCCTACTCCTCCGCGGTCTTCGCCGCCTTCCCGGCCTCGCCGGCCACCTTCACCGCCGCCCAGCACCGCAAGATCGACCGGCTGCTCGACCTCGCGGACGTCGGACCGGGCACCCGGCTCCTGGAGATCGGCACCGGCTGGGGCGAGCTGGCCATCCGGGCCGCGGCCCGGGGCGCCCGGGTGCTCACCGTCACCCTCTCCGAGGAACAGCGCGACCTGGCGCGCCGACGCGTCGCCGCCGCCGGCCTGTCCGACCGTGTCACCGTCGAACTCCGTGACTACCGGCACGTCCAGGGCTCCTTCGACGCCGTCGTCAGCGTCGAGATGATCGAAGCCGTCGGCGCCGAGTACTGGACGGCCTACTTCTCCGCCCTGCGCGGGCTCCTCGCCCCCGGCGGACGGGTGGCCCTCCAGGCCATCACCATGCCGCACGAGCGGATGCTCGTCACCTCCCGCACCCACACCTGGATCAGCAAGTACATCTTCCCCGGGGGTCTGATCCCCTCGCGCGAGGCCATCGCCCGGGAGAGCGCCGCGGCCGGACTGACGATCGTCGAGGACATCGGCTACGGGGACCACTACGCGGAGACCCTGCGCCTGTGGCGCGAGGAGTTCGACCGCCAGGCCGCCTCCGTCGCCGCGCTCGGCTTCGACGCCGTCTTCCGCCGCATGTGGGACTTCTACCTCGCCTACTCCGAGGCCGGCTTCCGCTCCCGCTACCTCGACGTCCGCCAGATCCTGCTCAGCGCCGACCCCACGCCGGAGACCGTCCGATGACCTCTGCAGCCCAGCTCCTGGCCGGTGCCCTCGCGCCCGTCTTCCCCGGCCCGCTCCCCGTCCGGCTGCGCGCCTGGGACGGCAGCGAGGCGGGCCCCGGCGACGCCCCCCTGGTCCTCGTCCGCACCCCGCGCGCGCTGCGGAGACTGCTCTGGCAGCCAGGCGAACTCGGCCTGGCCGAGGCGTACATCGCGGGTGAGATCGACGTCGACGGCGACCTCGGCGACAGCCTCACCCAGGTGTGGGAGTACGTACGGGAGCAGGGCACCGTCCGGCCCCGTCCCGCCGACCTCGCCCGCGCGGCCGGCGTCGCCCTGCGCCTCGGCGCCCTCGGCCCGAGGCCCGCCCCACCCACCGCCCCGCGTGCCGAACTCCGCGGCCGGCCGCACTCCACCGCCCGCGACCGCGCCGCCATCAGTCACCACTACGACCTGTCGAACGACTTCTACGAAGCCCTTCTCGACCCGTCGATGGCCTACTCCTGCGCCTACTGGACCCGCCCCGAGTCGCCTGGCTACGGCCTCGCCGACGCCCAGCGCGACAAGCTCGACCTCGTCTGCCGCAAGCTCGGCCTCGAACCCGGTACGCGTCTGCTCGACATCGGCTGCGGCTGGGGATCGCTGACCGTGCACGCCGCCCGCGCCTACAAGGCCGAGGTCACCGCCGTCACTCTCTCGGCCCGCCAGCGCGACGCCGTCCGGGACCGGGTGGCCCGCGAAGGGCTCGCCGACCAGGTCGACGTCCGGCTGATGCACTACCGCGACATCCCGGGCGGCGGTTACGACGCCGTCTCGGCGATCGAGATGGGCGAACACGTCGGCGACGCCGAGTACCCGGCGTTCGCGGCGCAGCTGCACGGCCTGCTCCGGCCCCGCGGGCGACTGCTGGTCCAGCAGATGTCCCGCGGCGCGAACCGACCCGGCGGCGGCGCCTTCATCGAGACGTACATCGCCCCGGACATGCACATGCGGCCGGTCGGGCAGACGCTGCAGCTGCTGGAGTCCGCCGGTCTCGAAGTCCGCTCCGCGGAATCCCTGCGGGAGCACTACGCCTGGACGATCGACGCCTGGCATCGGACCCTGGAGGAGGGGTGGGAACGCTTCGTCGACCTCGTCGGCGCGCCCACCGCCCGGGTGTGGCGACTCTACCTCGTCGGCAGCGGCCTGGCGTTCGCCCAGAACCGCATGGGGGTCGACCAGATCCTCGCGGTCCGCCCGGAACCGGGCGGCGCCGGCGGCCTGCCCGCGACACCGGTCTGGCACACACCCGGAGACGGACGATGACCCCGCTGGACTGGGACGCCTTCGGCTGGAATCTCGCCGGTTCGGCCGGCGCCGCGCTCGCCGTCATGCTGGTCACCTTCGCCGTCGCCACCGTCAAGGGACTGCACCGGATCGTCGACGTCGCCTGGGGAGTCGCTTTCGCCGCGGTCGCGCTCACCAGCTGGCTGCTGTCGGCCGGGTACGGCGACGAGGGCCGACGGCTCGCGGTCACGCTCGCCACCGCCGTGTGGGGACTGCGCCTCGCCGTGCACATCGCCCGGCGCGGACGCGGTCACGGCGAGGACCCGCGCTACGCCCGGATGCTCGCCCGCGCCCCGGGCGACCCGCGGCTGTACGCCCTGCGCAAGGTCTACCTCCTCCAAGGCGCCCTCGTCTGGCTGGTCTCGCTGCCCGTGCAGGCCGCCGCCTACCTCCCCGACGCGCTCGGGCCGACGGCCGCGCTCGGCCTGCTGCTGTGGGCCACCGGTCTGCTCTTCGAGGCGGTCGGAGACCACCAGCTCGCGCGCTTCAAGACCGACCCCGCCCATCGCGGCCGGATCATGGACCGAGGGCTGTGGAGCTGGACGCGGCACCCCAACTACTTCGGAGACTTCCTCGTCTGGTGGGGCGTCTACCTGCTGGCCTGCGCGAGCTGGCAGACCGCCGCCCTCACGCTCGTCTCACCCCTGGTGATGAGCGGCCTGCTGATCTGGGGCAGCGGGAAACGCCTGCTGGAGGCCCACATGGCGAACCGTCCGGGCTTCGCCGAGTACGCGGCCCGCACCAGTGGCTTCTTCCCGCGCCCGCCCCGCCGGGAGGCCGGATGACAGCCGGGGCCGATCACACGGAGGCGTCGGCGGGCCGCGGCCGGCCGCTCGTTCCCCGCACGTCTCCCGCCGTTCCGTCGGCGGCCGTGCTGCTGCTGCACGGCGGGCGCGCGGACGGCCTCGAGAGGCCGTCGCCGCTCGGCCTCGCCGCGCTGCGGATGCGGCCCTTCGCGGCGGCGATCACCCGCGCCACGCGCGGCCGGGACGTCCTGGTCGCCGAGGTGCGCTACCGGCATCGCGGCTGGAACGGCGACCGCCGCGACGCCGCCCGTGACGCGGAGGCCGCGCTCGCCCGTCTGCGGGAACGGGCCGGAGAGGTGCCCGTCGTGCTCGTCGGGCACTCGATGGGCGGCCGCGCGGCGCTCAGCGCCGCCGCCGACCCGCTGGTCCGCGGGGTGGTGGCGCTCGCCCCCTGGTGCCCGCCGGGCGAGCCCGTGGACCACCTCGCGGGCCGCCGGCTTTTCCTCCTCCACGACGAACGCGACCGGATCACCTCCGCGGCCGAGTCCTGGGTTTTCGTCCGCCGCGCGCGCCTCGCGGGCGCCGACGCCGTCGGCATCCCGATGGCCTCGGGCGGCCACGCCATGCTCCGGGGCGCGGGCGCCTGGCACCGGCGCGCGGCCGAACTGGCCGCCGGTCTGCTCATGTCGGGCTGACCGGACCGCGGACCGTCACGCCCCTCGCGGCCAGACTGTGTCCTCCGGAAGTGGATCACTGCCACGCTCCGGGGTGACCGCCCGGCGCGCCGTGTTCCGGTGAACGCGCCGACCGGCGTTGATGGAGGGGTGAGCACCACGAGCAGCGCGCCGATACTGACCGCCATCCCCCTGCCCGTCCTGTGCGCCCCGGGCGCGGACACCGCGCCCGGGGTCATAGCCGTCCAGTCCTGTACGGGCATCGGCACCACCGGCCTCCTGGTCCGCCTGGCGGGGGAAGTCGACCACCACAGTTGTGCCCCACTGCGGGCGATACTCGCCTCGTCCGCCGGGGCCGGCGTCACCGGACTGGTCCTGGACGTCGCCCGGGTGACGTTCTGCGACTCCGGCCTCCTCGGCGTCCTGGACCAGTGGACCGCGATGGGCGGGACCTACCGCATCGACGCGCCGCCCCCGCCCGTCCTGCGACTGCTGCGAGCCTCCGCGGGCACCCTGCGGCCCCCGCCGCGCACCCCGTCGGGGTCCGCCGGACGCTGACCCGCCGGGTCCCGGCACCCGGCGGCGCGGCGTCCGGCGGCCTCTCCTTCCTTCGCACCGCGCATCCCGCCCGCGCCCCGGCCGTGGACCGGACCCGCGTCGACATGCCCGGCACCGGGCGGCGGCGCACCATGGGGGCATGGACGGACCCCTCAGTGAGATCAGCACAGCGGGGCGACTGGCCGACCCCCACGAAGGCATCAGTGCCCACGAACTCGCTCTCGCCACGCGGAACCACGGAATGCCGCTGGAGGCGCTGCACTACCGGCTCACCCCGCCCGGCCTGCACTACGTCCTGGTCCACTACGACATTCCGGTCCTGGACGAGACCTCGTGGCGGCTGACCGTCACCGGACGGGTCCGCGAGCCGCTCACCCTGGACCTCGCCGACCTGCGGGCCCTCCCGGCCGTCACCCACCGGGTCACGATGGAATGCGCGGGCAACGGCCGGGCACTGCTCTCGCCGCGCCCGGTCAGCCAGCCCTGGCTCGTCGAGGCCGTCGGCACCGCCGAATGGACGGGTGTCCCGCTGCGCGTCCTGCTCGCCGAGGCGGGGGTCGGACAGGAAGCCGTCGAGGCCGTCTTCACCGGCGCCGACCACGGCGTGGAGCGCGGAGTCGAACAGGACTACCGCCGGAGCCTCCCGCTGGACGTCGCCCTCGGCACCGCGCCGGAGGTCCTCGTGGCGTACGCGATGAACGGCGGCCCGCTTCCCCCGCAGCACGGCCACCCCGTCCGGCTCGTCGTCCCCGGCTGGTACGGCATGGCCCATGTGAAGTGGCTGCGCGACATCACGCTCACCGACCGCCCGTTCACCGGATTCCAGCAGGCCGAGGCATACCGGTACCGGACCACCCCGCAGGAGCCGGGGGAGCCCGTCCGCACCATCGCGCCCCGCGCGCTGATGGTCCCTCCCGGCTTCCCCGACTTCATGTCCCGCACCCGGGTGGTCCGGCCGGGCCCCGTCAGCCTCGTCGGCCGCGCCTGGTCCGGGCACGCGCCGGTGGCGCGGGTCCAGGTCAGCGCGGACGGCGGCGCCTTCTGGACCGACGCCGAACTCACCGCGGAGCCCGGCCACCCCTGGGCCTGGTCGGCCTGGCACGCCCTCTGGAACGCCACCCCCGGGATACGCCATCTCACCGTCCGCGCCACCGATGCCGACGGGAACACCCAACCGCTGACCGAGCCGTGGAACCGCGGCGGATTCGGCAACAACCTGGTCCAGCGCGTCGAAGTGCTGTGCGCCCCCGAGGAGCCGGACGCCGGGTAGGCCGCGCCGCCGGTTCTCTGCCGCGACCCCGTCAGAGCCTGTCGGGCGGCCTTCGTCCGACCGGGCGGTCACGCCCTGGCACACACGCTGCCGGCGTTGCCGACATGCCCCGGTGGCTCCGCTGCAGCGGCATCCCGGCTCCATGGAATCACACGCACCGGACCGCGCCCGCCTGTCGGACGAAGGCCGCCCGACAGGCTCTCAGCCGTCCACGGGGCGGTAGACGGTCAGCGCCTTCGGCAGCTTGTCGATCAGCATGTCCGCGGGCGCGGGCATCACCTCGCCGTCACAGGCCATCGGGGTGTCCGCCGGCAGTCCGGTGATCCTCACGCGGTGCGGACGCGCCGACGCGTACACCCGCGTCCGGGCCACCCCGCCCGCGAGCGCCGTGGCCAGCAGCCGGGTCCGGGCGAACCGGCCGCCGTGGGCGACGCGCACGTCCAGCAGACCGTCGGCCATCTCCTCCCGGCGCACCGGGGCGAGACCGATGCTCCGGTACGCGCCGTTGCCGGCGAACAGCAGCCACATCGAACGCGGCACGCCGTTCACCGAGGCCCTCAGCGGGCGGGCTCCACGCAGGACCTTCACCGTGCCGACGACCGCCGCGGCCGTCCCGCCGATCCGGGGCGACCAGCGCTCGCGGAGCCGGACCAGCTCGGGGTACACGCCCAGGCTGAAGGTGTTGAGGAAGTAGTCGGGATCATCCGGCGCACCCTTCGGGGCGACGCCCGCGGGCGACAGCCGCCGCACCCGCCCGACGTCCGCCTGGACGGCCTGCCCCGCCGTCACGGCCGCGCACCCGTCGACGAGCGTCTCCACCCCCAGGTCGGCGGCGAAGTGGTTGAACGTCCCGCCGGGCAGCACGAGCAGCGGGACACCGTACCGCAGCGCCGGCGCCACGGCGGCGTTCACCGTGCCGTCCCCACCGCACACCCCCAGAGCGCCGCCCCGTGCCGCCGCGTCCGCGGCGGCACGGTCAAGTACCTCCGGCAGCGGCCCGGCCGACTCGTCGTAGCGGACGACCTCCGCCTTCGGCAGCGACGTCTCGATCTGCCGGGCCGGTTCCGTCAACTGGGGCTGCGAGCCGGAGGACGGGTTGACCACGACGACGAGCCCCTCGCCCTCGGGCAGCGCCGGAGCGTCCACCCGCGGCCGGGCCGGCGGGGGCTGCCGGGTGTGGTTCGGCGACGGGCCCTTCAGGACCGCCGCCGCCCCGACCCCGAGCAGCGCGCCCACCACGACGTCGCTGGGGTAGTGCACCCCGGTGTACACACGGGAGAAGGCCACCGACGCGGCGACCGGAAGCAGGGCCGCTCCCCAGCCCCGGGACTCCAGCGCCGCACCCGCCGCGAAGGCGGCGGCCGAGGCGGAGTGCCCCGAGGGAAAGGAACTGGTGATCGGCCGGCGCGCCAGGTGTCGCACGACCGGCACCACGTCGATCAGCGGGCGCTCGCGTCGCACGGCGCCCTTGGCGAGGGTGTTGACCGTCGCCGATGCCAGGGCGAGCGAGGCGACCGCGCGGACCGCCGCCCGCCTGCCGCGCACGCCGCCCACGGCCCACATGCCCGCGCCGACGCCGAACCACAGCAGCCCGTGGTCCGCGCTCTTGCTCAGCCGGGGAAGGACCCGGTCGGCGCCCGGCCACGACCGCCTCGCCACCTGCTCGAACAGCCTCAGGTCCGCACGTCCCAGCACCTGGCGCAGTCGCCCGCTCGTCCTCGTGTTCATGACGGCCTCCTACCCCGAGTCTCGGTCCGCAGTCGGCGGGCGGCGCGTCCCGCCGCGCGGTCGGCGTACCCGGTCCCCGGTCCGGGGCGACCGGTTCCGGAGCCTCCCGCCCGAGGGCGGCGGCGCGGCGCGGGCCCGCGCCGCATAGAGTCGACCCGGGCCCGGGGCCACGGCGGCCCGCCGCGCCACGTGACCCCGCCCGCCCGACGAACCACCGGCCGACCTTCCCGAGGAGCACTCCGTGACCGACCCGGCGTCCATCGCCCTGCAGCAGCAGATCGCCCGGGAACTCGAGGTTTCCGAGACCTTCGACCCGCGCGTCGAGATCGAGCGCCGGGTGGCCTTCCTCGCCGAGCGACTCACCAGCACGGGGCTGCGCGGTCTCGTTCTCGGGATCAGCGGCGGCGTGGACTCCACCACCACGGGCCGGCTCTGCCAGCTCGCCGTGGAGCGGGCCAGGTCCGCCGGGCACGAGGCCGCCTTCCACGCGATGCGGCTGCCCTACGGCGTGCAGGCCGACGAGAAGGACGCCCAGCTGGCGCTCGACTTCGTCCGGGCCGACCACGTGCTGACCGTCGACGTGCGGCCGGCGAGCGACGCGGCCCTCGCGGCCTGCCGGGACGGCGGCGTCACCTTCCGTGACGCCCACCACCAGGACTTCGTGCACGGCAACATCAAGGCCCGTCAGCGGATGATCGCGCAGTACGCCGTCGCGGGTGCGCACGGCGCCCTGGTCGTCGGCACCGATCACGCGGCCGAGGCGGTCTCCGGCTTCTTCACCAAGTTCGGCGACGGCGCGGCCGACCTGGTCCCGCTCACGGGCCTGACCAAGCGCCGGGTGCGTGCCGTCGCGGACACCCTCGGCGCCCCGGCCCAGCTGGTCTGGAAGACGCCGACCGCCGACCTGGAGACCCTCGACCCCGGCAAGCCCGACGAGGACGCGCTCGGTGTCACGTACGACGACATCGACGACTTCCTGGAGGGCAAGCCGGTGAGCGAGGCGGCGTTCGCGTCGATCGTGCGCCGCTACCGGCTGACCGACCACAAGCGCCGACTGCCCGTCGCCCCCTGAACCCGGCGGAGGACCCGGCCCGTCGCGCCCCGAAGCCGACGGACCGGGCCCGGCGGGTGCCTGGACCGGTGGCCATGCCCACCCCGCGACGACCCGCCACCCCCGACGACCGTCACGCGCGCGGGTGGACACCGCCTCCGCCTCGGCCGGGCACCGCGCACCCCGCCCCGGCCACCGGACCCGCTGCGAACAGGCGTCATAGCTGTTCCGGCATGGCACCGTTCGGCGTGTGGCTCTTGGACAACGCCGCGGCGGGGCTGGTGAGCTGCCGCCATGAACCGGACCTCCGCCCCTACCCGGGGCCCCCTGCGCGCGGCCGCCGCCGCCGCCCTCGCCTTACTGTTCGCCGCCCCGACCGCCTGCGCCCCCGCACCGGCCGCCGGGACCGCCGCCGCCCTGCCGCGCCCCTCCGCCGCCCAGGAAGCGTCGCTCGCCGCCGAACTACGCGGGCTGGAGGCCGACCGCGCGGTGCGCGTCGGCGCCTACGCGTACGACACGGGTACCGGCCGGACCGTCTCCTACCGCGGGGAGGAGGACTTCCCCGTGCTGTCCACCTTCAAGGCGTTCGTGGCCGCCGCGATCCTCGACAAGGCCCGCCGTGTGTCACCCGGCCTGCTGGACCGGACGGTCCACTGGACGACGAGCGAGGAGGTCCCCGACTCGCCCACGACCGCGGGCCGAGGCGCCACCGGCATGACGGTGGCGGAGCTGTGCCGGGCGGCCGTCACCCGCAGCGACAACACCGCCGGAAACCTGCTCCTGAAAGAGATCGGGGGCCCGTCCGGCCTGACCCGTTACCACCGTTCGCTCGGCGACCGGGTCACCCGGCTGGACCGCTGGGAGCCGGAGCTCAACGACTGGCGGCCCGGGGAGCCGCGCGACACCACCCGGCCCGCGGCCATCGGCCGAGCGCTCCGGAGGGTGACGCTCGGCCCGGCGCTGGTGCCCGCCGACCGGGCACGGCTGATCGACTGGCTGCGCGCCACCACCACCGGCGGCGAGCGCGTCAGGGCGGGCCTGCCGGAGGGCTGGGACGTCGGTGACAAGACCGGTACCTCGGGCTCCTACGGCGGCGCCCACGACATCGCGGTGGTACGGCCACCGTCCGGGGCACCGGTGGTCATCGCGGTCTACACCCGCCGGACGAGCGCCACCGAGGCTCCCGACAGCGTCGCCGTCGCCCGGACCGCGGCCGTCCTCGTCCGCGCACTCGGCCTGACGCCCTGAGCGGGTATCCCCGGGACCGGTGTCCACGCCGCACCCGCCCCGGGGTGACGCCCCGTCCCCCGGGCGTTCGCCGCCCCGCCCGCGCCGCACCCGTCGCGGAGCCGGACGCGCCCCGCCCCTCGGCCGAGCGCGCTCACAGCGCCCCGCGCCGCACCCTGTGATCCACTGTCAGGCGGGGGCGCGGCACCGCTCGGGGGCGTACGGAACAGGAGCAGCATTGACCAGCTACCGTCTGCCCGGCCTCGTCCTCACCGACCGCCGCTTCGCCGTGCCCCTCGACCACGAGGACCCCGGCGGCGAGCAGATCGAGGTGTTCGCCCGCGAGGCCGTCGCCAGTGGCAGCGTGGGAGCGGACCTGCCCTGGCTGCTGTACCTGGAGGGCGGGCCTGGCTTCGGAGCCCGCCGTTTCACCGGATCCACCGTCCGCCAGTGGCTCGGACGGGCCGTCCGGGAGTTCCGCGTCCTCCTCCTCGACCAGCGGGGGACCGGCAACTCCACCCCGGCCAACCGCCAGACCCTGCCGCTGCGCGGCACTCCGCGGCAACAGGCCGACTACCTCGCTCACTTCCGCGCCGACTCCATCGTCCAGGACTGCGAGCTGATCCGTAAGCGGCTCACCGGCGGCGCCCGATGGACCGTCCTCGGCCAGAGCTTCGGCGGCTTCTGCGCCACGCACTACCTCTGCGCCGCGCCCGACGGTCTGCACACGGTCCTGGTGACCGGTGGTCTGCCCTCGCTCGACGCCCCCGCCGACGAGGTCTACCGGGCCGCCTATCCGCGGATGAGCCGAAAGACCGAGGCCCACTACACCCGCTACCCGCAGGACGTCGAACGTGCCCGCCGGATCGCCGCCCACCTGCTGGAACGACCGGCCGCCCTGCCCGGCGGCGGTCTGCTCACCGCGGAGTGCTTCCAGTCGCTCGGCATCCTTCTCGGCCGCGGGGACGGCACCCACGAACTCCATCTCCTGCTGGAGGACGCCTTCGTCCCGGCCATGGGCGGTCCCGCGCTCTCGGACGCCTTCCTGGAGAACGTCCAGGCCGTCCTCTCACACGCCGGGCATCCGCTGTACGCCGTGCTCCACGAGGCGATCTACGCCCAGGGGCGGGGTCCCACCGCCTGGGCGGCCGAACGGGTCCGCGCCGAGTTCCCGGGCTTCGACGCCGCGAAGACGCTGGCGGGCGACGGACCCCTGCTCCTCACCGGGGAGACCGTCCATCCCTGGCACTTCGACAGCGACCCGGCACTGCGCCCGCTGCGCGAGACCGCCGCGCTCCTCGCCGGGCGCGCCGACTGGCCCGCGCTGTACGACCCGGCACGGCTGGCCGCCAACGAGGTCCCGGTCGCCGCTGCCGTCTACCACGACGACCTCTACGTGGACACCGCCCACTCCCTGCGCACCGCCCGCGCGATCCGGGGGCTGCGGACCTGGGTGACGGACGAGCTGGAACACGACGGGATCCGGGTGGACGGCCCCCGCGTGCTGGACCGCCTGCTCGCCCTCGCGCGGGGCGGGGTCTGACCCTCCGGGTACGGGACACGCCGGGTGGCCGGTCGCCTCCGCGCGGGCGCGGGCGGCCGGCCGCCGCACGGGACCGCGGGAGGGCGCGTCCTCACATCCGCGGAGACGGCTTGAGGACGGCGAACGGCGCGCCGAAGGGGTCGGCCAGCCAGGCGATCCGGCCCACGTCAGGGATGTCCGCGGCGGGCATCAGCACCGAGCCGCCGTTGCCCTGCGTCCTGGCGGAGGTCTCGTCCGCGTCCCGGACCGCGAAGTACGGGATCCAGCGCGCCTTGTCCGCGCCCTCCTGGAGCTGTGCGACCCCGCCGAAGGAGGCGTCCTGCTGGTCGCCCTCCGCGGTGGACAGCACCTGGTACGCCATCCCCGGGGTGTCCATCTCCGTCGAGCGCCAGCCGAACAGCCGGCCGTAGAAGTCCAGGGCGGCCCGCGGGTCGTCGACGTGCAGTTCGGCCCAGACCAGGGTGTTGGTCTCCGAGGTCCGCTCCAGACCCTTGACCGCGGCCGGCTGCCATACGGCGAACTCGGCGCCGCCCGGGTCGGTGAGGCAGGCCATCCGTCCCGCCTCCATGACGTCGGAGGCAGCGACCCGTACCGTCCCGCCGGCGCTCGCGGCGGCTTCCGCGGTGGCCTGGGCGTCGGGTGTCTGGAAGTAGACCGTCCAGGCGGAGGTGGCCCCCTCCGCGGTGAGCGGGCCGATCGCCGCGACCGTCCGGCCGTCCTGCCGGAAGAAGCCGTACCCGTCGGCGTCCGGGCCCGCCGACACGAACTCCCAGTCGAAGACGCCGCTGTAGAACGCGGCGGCGGCCTGGACGTCGGGGCTTCCGAGGTCGAGCCAGCTGGGGGATCCCGTCGTGAAGTCCGTACCGAGCATGCGCTGTGCCCTGCCTTTCCGCTGTTGTGAGGTCGACGTCCGGCCACCATGGCCGATCCTCGCCGCTCGGCTCCGCCCACGCGGCCGCAGGCACACGTGTTCATCCGCCTGGCGCAGCGCCCCGCTCCCGCCGGCCCCCGGGCCGTGACGGGCCGCGGGCACGGCGGGAAGGGGGGCGGGGGCGCGCGGTCAGGCCGTCGCCGCGACCGCCCGGTCCAGGTCGGTGAAGAGCAGGTCCGCGTTGACCGCCGTCCCTGCCCGGTAGCCACCGCTCGCCGCGTTGACCACCTGCTCGGCGAAACCGGTCGTGTTCCCCGCCGCCCAGACGCCCGGCACGCTGGTCCGGCCCGTCTCGTCCACGGCGACGAGCGCTCCCTGCGGGGTGTCCCGGGTGGCCGCGCCGAGCGCCGTCAGCAGCCCGTCCCTCGGGATCATCCGGGTGCCGGTGAAGACGACGGACCGGGCGACCACCCGGCCGTCGGCCATCCGGACGCCCGTCAGGCGGTCGCCCTCGACGACGACGCCGGCCACCTCGCCCGTCACCACCTCGATGCCCGCCGCCGCGACCCGCGCGCGCTGCTCCTCGGGGAGCCGGCCGGTCGTGTGCAGGAAGAGGGTGACGTCCCCGGACCACTGGGACACCATCAGGGCCTGGTGTGCCCCCGCCACGGGGTGGGCTATCACCCCGAAGGCGCGGTCGCGGACCTCCCAGCCGTGGCAGTAGGGGCAGTGCAGTACGTCCCGGCCCCACCGCGCGGCGAGCCCGTCGAGGTCCGGGAGCTCGTCGACCAGACCGGTCGTCACGATCAGGCGCCGGGCTCGCGCCGTGCGTCCGTCGGCGAGGCGGACGACGAAGCCGCCGGCCCCGTCGGGGACCGCCTCGGTCACCTCGCCCTCGGTGCGCTCGACCCCGTAGGCCGTCAGCTCGGCCCGCCCGGCCGCCAGGAAGTCCGCCGGGCTCATTCCGTCCCGGGACAGGTAGCCCTGCATGTGGGCCGAAGGGGCGTTGCGCGGCGCACCCGCGTCGACGACCAGGGTCCGGCGCCGGGCCCTGCCC
This sequence comes from Streptomyces sp. NBC_01216, assembly GCF_035994945.1. Classification (NCBI taxonomy): domain Bacteria; kingdom Bacillati; phylum Actinomycetota; class Actinomycetes; order Kitasatosporales; family Streptomycetaceae; genus Streptomyces; species Streptomyces sp. NBC_01216. The sequence continues at coordinate 491,604 of NZ_CP108677.1, read as the reverse complement.
AGGACCAGGGCCGCGCTGAGCCCCGCGGCTCCGCCGCCGACCACCACCGCGTCGTACCGCCCGCCCGGGGGCGTGGTGGCGGTCGTGCTCGTCGTCATGGCGGGGCTGTGGCGCTCGTTCGTTTCCATGCCCCGAGCCTGGCCCCGCCGGGACCCGCTTGACAAACGAACTTGCTGTTTCTGCAATGGACGCATGAGTGAGGACCAACGCATCGACGACGTGCTGAACGAGGTCGGACCGCGGTTGCGCCGCATCCGGCGTGAGCGCGGAGCCACTCTGGGCGATCTGGCCGCCTCCACCGGAATCTCGGTGAGCACGCTCTCCCGGCTGGAGTCCGGGCAGCGCCGGCCGAGTCTCGAGCTGCTGCTGCCCATCGCGCGCGCCCATCAGGTCGCGCTCGACGAACTGGTCGGCGCGCCGCCCACCGGCGACCCCCGGGTCCGCGCCAAGCCGATCGTGCGCAACGGCCGCACGATGCTGCCGCTCACCCGCCAGCCCGGCGGCCTCCAGGCGTACAAGGTGGTGCAGGAGAAGGCCGAGCCGGTCGACCCTCGCGTCCACGAGGGCTACGAGTGGCTGTACGTCCTGTCCGGGAGGCTGCGGCTGGTCCTGGGCGGCCACGACGTCGTGCTGGCGGCCGGCGAGGCGGCCGAGTTCGACACGAGGGTGCCGCACTGGTTCGGGCCTACGCCGGACGGTCCGGTGGAGTTTCTGAGCCTGTTCGGGCCCCAGGGGGAACGCATGCACGTCCGGGCCCGGCCGAAGAAGTCCTGAGCGCACGGTTCCACCGCGACAAGCGACCGCTTAGTATGCGACCGACCGCGCAGTACGGACGACGGCTGGTGGAGGAACTCCATGCAGGCATGGCGAGTGCACGAGAACGGCGAGCCGGGCGAGGTGATGCGGTGCGAGGAGGTGGACCGCCCCACGCCCGGCGCGGGGCAGGTCCTGCTCAAGGTCCGCGCCACGAGCGTCAACTTCCCCGACGCCCTGCTCTGCCGGGGCCAGTACCAGGTGCGGCCCCCGCTGCCCTTCACCCCCGGCGTGGAGGTCTGCGCCGAGACCGAGGACGGGCGCCGGGTCATCGCCACCCCCGCCCTGCCGCACGGTGGCATGGCGACGTACGCGCTCGCCGACGGCACGACCGTCCTGCCCGCCCCCGAGGCGCTCGACGACGCGGAGGCCGCTGCTCTCCACATCGGCTACCAGACCGGTTGGTTCGGACTGCACCGCAGGGCCGCGCTCCGGGAGGGTGAGACCCTGCTCGTGCACGCCGCGGCGGGCGGCGTCGGCAGCGCCGCCGTCCAGCTCGGCAAGGCGGCCGGCGCCACCGTCATCGGCGTCACCGGCGGACCGGAGAAGGCGGCCGTCGCCCGGGAACTCGGCTGCGACCTCGTGATCGACCGGCATGCCGAGGACGTCGTCGCCGTCGTGAAGGAGGCCACCGGCGGCCGGGGCGCCGACGTGATCTACGACCCCGTCGGCGGCGGGGCCTACGCGCAGTCCGCCAAGGCCGTCGCCTTCGAGGGCCGCATCGTCGTGGTCGGCTTCGCCAGCGGCTCCATCCCCGCACCCGCGCTCAACCACGCCCTCGTCAAGAACTACTCGATCCTCGGCCTCCATTGGGGCCTGTACAACGCGAAGGACCGGGCCGCCGTCCTGCGCTGTCACGAGACACTCACCGAGTACGCGGCCAAGGGCCTGATCAGGCCGCTCGTCGGCGAGCGGGTCCCGTTCTCCGAGGCGGCCGACGCCGTGCAGCGCGTCGCCGACGGCACCACCACCGGCCGCCTGGTCGTCCTCCCGGAAGGGGCCGCCCGATGACCGCGCCCGACGCCACCGCGGTCCGCGCCCTGACCCGGGAACTGCTCACCGCGCACCCGCCCGCCCGCACCGCGCGCGCCGACTTCCTCCGGGCCCGCTTCGACGCCGGGCTCGCCTGGGTGCACTACCCCGTCGGCCTGGGCGGACTAGGCGCCCCCCGCTCCCTGCAGGCCGTCGTCGACACCGAACTCCAGGCCGCCGACGCCCCCGACAACGATCCGCGGCGGATCGGCATCGGCCTCGGCATGGCCGCCCCGACCCTCCTCGCCTACGGCACCGAGGAGGTCAAGAAGCGCTTCCTGCGGCCGCTCTGGGCCGGCGAGGAGGTGTGGTGCCAGCTCTTCAGCGAACCCGGCGCGGGCTCCGACCTCGCCGCCCTCGGCACCCGCGCGGTCCGGGACGGAGACACCTGGGTCGTCAACGGCCAGAAGGTGTGGACCTCCAGCGCGCACGTGGCCCGCTGGGCCATCCTCATCGCCCGCACCGATCCGGACGTTCCCAAGCACCGGGGCATCACCTACTTCGTCTGCGACATGACCGACCCCGGCGTCGAGGTGCGCCCGCTCCGCCAGATCACCGGCGAGGCGGAGTTCAACGAGGTGTTCCTGACCGACGTGCGCATCCCCGACGCCCACCGCCTCGGCGAGCCCGGCGACGGCTGGCGCGTCGCCCAGACGACCCTGATGAACGAGCGCGTGTCCATCGGCGGTGCGCGCATCCCCCGCGAGGGCGGCATGATCGGTCCGGTCGCGAGGACCTGGCGCGAACGCCCCGAGCTGCGCACCCACGAACTCCACCGGCGCCTCCTCGACCTCTGGGTGGGCTCCGAGGTGGCCCGGCTGACCGGGGAACGGCTGCGCCAGCAGCTCGTGGCCGGCCAGCCCGGCCCCGAGGGCAGCGCCATGAAACTCGGCTTCGCCCGGCTCAACCAGGCCATCAGCGGCCTGGAGGTGGAACTCCTCGGCGAGGAGGGGCTGCTGTACGGCGACTGGACCATGCGCCGCCCCGACCTGGTCGACTTCACCGGCCGCGACGCCGGGTACCGGTACCTGCGGTCCAAGGGCAACTCCATCGAGGGCGGTACGACCGAGGTGCTGCTCAACATCGTCGCCGAACGCGTGCTCGGACTGCCCGCCGAGCCCCGCGACGACAAGGACGTAGCCTGGAAGGACCTCGCGCGATGACGGATCTGCTCTACTCCGGGACCGAGGACGATCTGCGCGCCACGGTCCGCTCGCTGCTCGCCGACCGGGCCGGACCACAGGTGCTGCTCGGCCGGATCGAGACCGGCGACCCCTATGTGCCCGGCCTGTGGAAGTCCCTCGCCGGAGAGATCGGCACGGCCGGCCTCCTCGTCCCGGAGAAGTTCGGCGGTCAGGGCGCGAGCCACCGTGAGGCCGCCGTGGTCCTGGAGGAACTGGGCCGCGCGGTGACCCCGGTGCCCTTCCTCACCGGGGCGGTGATGGCGACCGAGACCCTGCTCGCCCTCGACACCGAGAGCGCCCCGGTCGCCGAACTGCTCGACGCCCTCGCGAACGGCCGCACGGTGGCGGTGCTCGCCGTCCCGTTCTCCACCGCCCCCGCCGCCGAGCCGGAGGCGACGGACACCGTGACCGCTGTCGCGGACGCCGCCTGCGCGGACGTCCTGCTGGTCCTGCGGGCCGACGGCCTCTACGCCGTCCCCGCGGCCGGCGCGCGGACCGAGGCGCTGACGCCGCTCGATCTCACCCGGCCCCTGTCCGCTGTCGACACGTCCGGCGTCGCGGGAACCCGGCTGGCCGACGAGCGTCCCGCCCGTGCGGCGATCCGCCGAGGACTGCTCACCGGCGCCGGACTGCTGGCCTCCGAACAGCTCGGGCTCGCCGAGTGGTGTCTGGAGGAGACCGTCCGGCACACTCGGGAGCGCTACCAGTTCAACCGGCCCGTCGGCTCCTTCCAGGCGCTCAAGCACCGGATGGCGCAGTGCTGGCTGGAGGTGGTGAACGCCCGTGCGGCGGCCCGCGCGGCCGCCGACGCGCTGGCCACCGCCGACCCGGACGCCGCGCTGACCGTGGCCGTCGCTCAGGCGTACTGCGCGAAGGTCGCCGTCCATGTGGCCGAGGAGTGCGTGCAGTTGCACGGCGGCATCGGCATGACCTGGGAGCATCCGGCGCACTTGGCGCTCAAGCGCGCCAAGTCCGCTCAGGTCGCCCTGGGTTCGGCCGGCAGTCATCAGGACACGATCGCGTCCCTGGTCGGCCTCCCGGCCCCCGCCGCGGGAGTCTGAGAAGTCCGTCGAGCCCGCACCACGACGCCTCCCGAAGAGGTGCGGGCACGACGACCGCCCGGCCACCTCGCCCGCACCTCCCAGCGGACGGCTGCCGGCGACGTCACCCGTTCGGCAGGCATGCCGTTCGCCCGGACGGAGCCTCCGCTGCGCCACACTGGCCGCCGGACGCCGCAATTCCCGTGCGGTGCGAGGAGGGTGTGGCCATGGCCGTTTCCATTTCCGTGGTGGTGCTGTTGCTCGTGCTGGCGGTGGTCTTCCTGCGCAACGGCGGGCTCAAGTTCTCCCACGCGCTGGTCTGCGCGCTCCTCGGCTTCTTCCTGGCCGGGACGAGCATGGCGCCGACCATCCAGAACGGTGTCGCCGCCACCGCGAACGTCGTCAGCGGCCTCAGGCCCTGACGTCCCGGCGCCCGTCGCGCCCGTGAAGTCCCCCGGGGTACAGGGGTGTCGTCCGCCCGCCCGCAGGTCTCGTGCTCCCGGGCCCACGGTCCGCCGCCGGCGCGAGCGACGCGGGCCCCCGAGGAGCCGCGATGACCACCCCCGCCCGCATCACGCACCTCTCCGGGACAGGATCGTGCCCGGGACCGGGTGAGGTCCCGGGCACGACCACGGGGAGGCTCTGAGGCGGTGCGCGGGCTCGAAGGCCACCCGACAGAGTCAAGCTCAGACGAACTCCGGCATCTCGCCCTCGGTGGTCGTCGGGTCGATCACGGCGAAGGGCGCTCCCTGGGGGTCCACGATCGCCGCGAAACGGCCGAACGGGCTGCCCATCGGCCCGAACACCTTCCGGCCTCCCAGCTTCTCGGCCTTCGCGAGCGCCTCGTCGCAGTCGTCGACCGCGAAGTAGATCTGGATGTACGCGGGGATCTCGGCGGGGAAGTCCTCCGGCGTCATCGTCATCCGGCCCAGGACCGGCATCTCGCCGCCCAGGTCGAAGGTCTTGTAGTCGACGCTGTCGTCCCGCATCCGCTTCGTGCGGTAGCCGAACAGCGAGGCGAAGAAGGCGTCGGACCGCTCCGGTTCGCGGGTGAAGACCTCGGCCCAGGCGTACGAACCGGTCTCGCCCTCGACTTCGAAGCCCTCGTGGGTACCCGGCTGCCATACGCCGAACGTGACGCCCGTCGGGTCCTGCGCCAGGCACATGGAGCCGAAGTCGCCCACCTGCATCGGCTCCATCAGGAGCGTGCCCCCTCCGTTCCTGATCCTCTCCGCCGCGGCGGACGCGTCGGGCGAGGAGAAGTAGAGGCACCAGGCCGACTGTGGGGAGTCCTGGCCCGGCATCGGCGGGACGACGGCCGCGACCGCCTTCCCGTTCCGGTATGCCTGGGTGTAGTTGCCGAATTCAGAGGAGGCTTCGCCGAAGGTCCAGCCCAGGACCTCGCCGTAGAACTTCTTGGCGCCCTCCACGTCGGTGAACATCGCGTCGGTCCAGACCGGCGTGCCTTCAGGTCGTGCGGCCATGTCGCTGACTCTCTTCCGGTCGATCATGCTCTTCGAGGGAGGTCCCGCGTCCCAGGGGCTTCCCGGAGTCACGGTAGCCAGGCCACCCGTACTCCGCGCGGTGACGTGGTGCGGTCGGGCGATGCCCGGCCGCCACGCACGGTGTGGGCGGGGCAGTGACGGATCAAGGCCGCCGGAAGACGCCGATGCCGTTCGCCACCGGCCGCTCGGCCCCTCCGCTCGGGTGGTTGCGCACCGTGACCGCCGTGCCGGAGGGGCTTCGGGTGACCAGCGTCGAGGAGCCACCGCCGTCCAGGCTGAACGCGTCCTCGGCGCCGGCATCCCGCATCAGCGCCGCGACCTCGGCGACCGTCAGGCCCGAGCGGAAGGCGAGGCTCCCGTCGAGGGCCATCAGCAGCAGCGTCCTCCCGCCGTCGGCCAGGCCGGCCGCGGAGCGCACGGCGGAGGTGAGCCGGTCCAGACCGGGCAGCGGGGCCCCCGCGCGCAGGACCGGGTATCCGCCGACGGCGAAGTGGTAGGGGATCGGGGAGCCTTCCGCCACCAGGCGGTGCCGCACCGAGACCCGGTCGCCGACGGTCAGCCCGCGCAGGCTCCGCGCACCGCGCTCCCGGCCCACCAGGACCTCGGTTCCCCGGGGGATGACGCCCGCCCCGGGCACCCGCGCGACCGCGGCGACCCGTCCGGCCCGCACGGTCACCTCGTACGTGTCGCGGCTGCACGCCGCCGCCCGGTCCTGGTCCGTGCCACAGGTCGCGCGCACCCGTGACGCCGCTCCCCAGTCCGCGGTGAACACACCGACCGAGTCCACCGGCAGGGCGTACTGGTTCAGTCCCTCCAGCGGGAAGAGGGTGCCGCCGGACGCGGTCACCGAGCCGTCGAGGGTGAGGCGGCCCAGGCGGCCCCGCCGGTCCACCCCGACTCCCAGCACTTCGCGGGTGCCGGTGCCCGGTGGCAGCGCGGACCCGAAGCGCTGTCCCTCCGGCACGGCCGCCTTGACGTGCCGGCCGCCCCCGACGGCCGGGCCGACGGACGCGCCGGTCGGCTCCACCCCGGGATGGCCGGGCCCCGAGATGTCGAAGAAGTCGCCGTTGACCGCGGCCACCGCCGCGCGGGCGTCCGCGAGGGCGGACAGCGGCGCGCGCGCCCCGACGGTGCCGGGCGTCAGCAGGTCCACCCTGACCCCGGGGTCGCGCAGGTCGACGGTGACGAGGTGGACCCGGGCGGGCCCGTGGGACCCGGTCACGCCCCAGGACCGGTAGCCGACCCCGGGCGCCGGCTCCGTTCCCGCGGCGGGGGAGTCGGCGTCGGCCTTCGCCGCTCCGGCGGGCGCGGCGACCGACACGGCGCACCAGGCGAGCAGGGCGACGAGGATCGCGCGTGCGGACAGCGGCGGTACCGGCATGTTCTCTCCCGGGGGTCCCGCCGACTCTGCCAAGCCACGCGGAGCGGCCCAACCGCCAATGCGGTGAACCGCCTCGGTCCGGCCCCGACGGGGCATGATGCCCGGACCCCGTCGCCGTGATCACCGCCGTAGAAGGGGCCCGTCCGGGGAGCGGGTTCTGCCACGCCCCTAGGAACTGACGGTTCGTCAGTATACCCTCCGCGCATGATTCCCACCGTTGTCTGGGGCACCGGGAACGTCGGGCGCGCGGCCGTCCGGGCCGTCGACGCCCACCCGGCGCTGGAACTCGCCGCCGTGATCGTCCACGACCCGGCCAAGACCGGGCGGGACGCCGGCGAACTCGCGGCCCTCGGCCGCCCGCTGGGGATCACGGCGACCGACGACGTCGATGCCGTCCTCGCGGCCCGCCCGCGCGCTCTGGTGTACGCGGCCTCCGGCGACCTCCGTCCCGACGAGGCCCTCGCCGACGTCTGCGCCGCGATCCGCGCCGGCGCCGTCGTGGTCACCCCGGCGCTCTATCCCCTCTATGACCAGCTCAACGCACCGGCGGAGTTCCGTGAACCGGTCCTCGCCGCGATCGCGGAGGGCGGCGGGTCGCTCTTCGTCTCCGGCGTCGACCCGGGCTGGGGCAACGACGTGCTGCCGCTGCTGACGAGCGGTCTCGGCTCCACCGTGGACGCCATCCGCTGCCAGGAGATCTTCGACTACTCGACCTACGAGCAGGAGGACTCCGTCCGGCACCTCGTCGGCATGGGGCTGCCCCTGGACTACGCGCCGCCGATGCTCGCGCCGTCGGTGCCGACCATGGTGTGGGGCGGCCAGATACGCCTGATGGCCCGCGCCCTGGGCGTCGCGCTGGACGACATCAGGGAGACCGTCGACCGGCGCGCCCTCGACGCCTCCGTGACCACCCGGACGATGGGTCTGTTCGAGGCGGGTACCCAGGGTGCCGTGCGCTTCGAGGTGCAGGGCATCGTCGACGGCGAACCCCGCATCGTGGTCGAGCACGTCACCCGGATCCATCCCTCCTGCGCACCCGACTGGCCCAGCCCGCCCGACGGCGCCGGTGCCCACCGGGTGATCGTCGAGGGACGCCCGCGCATCGAGGTCACCGTCGAGGCGACCGACGAGGGGGAGAACCGGTCCGCCGGCGGGAACGCCACCGCTGTCGGGCGCCTCGTGAACGCCGTCGACTGGCTGGCGGCCGCCACGCCCGGACTCTACGACGCGCTCGACGTGCCCCTGCGGCCGGCCGTGGGAAAACTCGGAAGGAGACAACCGTGATCATCGACATACCCGAAGGTCAGGAACCGATCGGATACGTGTGGGGCGAGATGGTCCCCGGCATCGGGACGGCAGCCGCCCACTTCTCGCTCTCGGTCTACGAGCACACCACCCTGGGGCTCCGGGAGTTCGAGGCCGCCCGGCTGCGGATCGCGCAGATCAACGGCTGCGTCTTCTGCCTCGACTGGCGCACCGAGCGGGACGGGGTCAGGGTCGAGGAGTCCTTCGCCGCCGCGGTGACCGCGTGGCGCACGACCGGGGACTTCGACGAACGGACCAGGCTCGCCGCCGAGTACGCCGAACGGTACGCCCTTGACCACCACGGCCTCGACGAGGAGTTCTGGGCGCGGATGACGGCGCGGTACAGCCAGGCCGAGATCGTGGAGCTCAGCATGAGCATCGGCTCCTGGCTGGCCTTCGGGCGCCTCAATCACGTGCTCGGCCTCGACTCCGTGTGCGTCCTGCCGGGTGGGTGAGCCCGGCTCCGGGGCCGCGGGGTGATCCCGGCCGGCCCCGGTCTCGCGCGCGTCACAGATCGGCGGCGATGATCGTCTCGATGTTCCGTTCGGCGAGCGCGGTGATGGTCACGAACGGGTTGACGCTGGTGTTGCCGGGGATGAGCGCGCCGTCGATGACGTACAGCCCCGGATGCCCGTGCAGCCGACCGTAGTTGTCGGTGGCCCGGCCGAGTACCGCACCACCGAGCGGGTGGTAGGTGAGGTGGTCGCCCCAGATCTTGTAGAAGCCGAAGAAGTCCGTCCGGTAGATGGTCCCCTCCTTGGCGTTGATCTTGTCGAAGATGGTCTTCGCCATATCGATGGAGGGCTGCTTCCAGGCCGTCTGCCAGTTCAGCTCGACACGGCCCGCGGCGGCGTTCCAGGTGAACTCGGCACGGTGCGGGTTCTTGGTGATGGAGAGGTAGAACGAGGCGTACGTCTCGATCCCGGTCGGCAGCGGCGCGACCTCGGCGAACGCGCCGCCCGCCTCCCAGTTGTCGATGCCCGCCGTGGGCATGGACGACTGGAGCTTGCCGGTGGGGTCCCACAGATGGTTGGCCCGGCCGCACATGACGTTGCCGTTGTCCCCCCAGCCCTTGCCGATCTCGCCGTTGAGACCGGGTAGCGCCCCGGTGGCCTTCAGGCGGGTGAGCAGCTTGCTGGTGCCGATACTGCCCGCGGCGAAGAACACCCGGTCCGCGGTGACGGACTTGGTGGCCGTGGTGGCGCCGGTGGTGTCGAGCTCGTCGATGAGGACGGTGTAGCCGCCCCCCGGCGCCGGGGCCACCGAAGTGACCTTGTGGAGAGCTGACACGGAGACCCTGCCGGTCGCCTCGGCTTCGGCGAGATAGGTCTTGCGCAGGGTCTTCTTGCCGTGGTTGTTGCCGTAGAGAACCTCGCCCGCCAGAGCGGACTTGGGCACGGCCCCGGTGGCCTCCCGCTCCATGTAGTCCCAGTCGTACACGTTGGGCACGAAGACGAAGGGGAACCCGGAGCGCCGGGCGTGCTTGCGGCCGACCCGCGCGTACTGGTAGCACGGGGCGCTCTCCCACCAGTCCGGGTCGACTTGGTTGACGCCGAGCCCGGCGTTGGCGCGCGGGTAGTACACCTCGTACATCTCGTCGGCGTTCACGGTGGGCAGCACGGCGCCGAAGTTCTCCCGCCGTGGCGTGACCGCCATCCCGCCGTTGACCAGGGAGCCGCCGCCGACGCCGCGGCCCTGGTAGACGGTGATGCCGCCGAACTCCTCCGCGTCGAGGACGCCGGTGTAGCGGGGGACGTCCTTGTCGAGCGGGAAGCCGAGGAAGTTGCTGAGCGGCTGCTTCGTCCGGGTGCGCAGCCAGAACGAGCGGTAGTCGGGCCTCGTGGTGTTGGCGAAGACCCGGCCGTCGGGACCCGGGGTGTCCCAGGACATGCCCATCTCCACCATGTGCACGTCGACACCCGCCTGGGCGAGCCGGAGCGCGGCCACGGAGCCGCCGTACCCGGTGCCGATGACGAGAACGGGGAGGCGTGTTCCCGGGGGGAGGGGGGCGGCCGAAACGGAGGGCACCGGCAACGCCATTGCCCCGAGAATGGAACCTGTTCCCATGATGAACCTTCGGCGAGAGACCACGTGATGTTCCTCATCTGTGAAGGGAAGGGGAACGAGTTCTACTGCCGCCGTCCTGGGAAGTCACGGCATACCGATGGGTAACTTGTGGCCGGAACGAGTGTCTTGGGTGGCGGGTGCCCTCAAGTCAAAGCGCCACAAAGCCGACATTTCATTTAGAGGGGGGATTTCGTCGACCCAGGAGCACGCCCGCCCATGCCCACCACCGCTGTCGAAGCCGCGCCCCGCCGTGGTCCCGCCCCGTCCGCCGTCACCGCGCCATCCGACACCGCCGCGCCCGAGACCGTCGACCGCGCCGGCGCCCGGCTCCACGACTCCGCCGCCTGGCAGGAGATCGTGCGTCTCTGGGACCTCCCGGTCGCGCCGCACGCGTCACCCGCCCCGTCCGCCTCGGGTTCCCCCGGGGCGGACCGGACCGAGGCCGCGCCGTTCACCGCCGAAGGGGAATGGCGCGGCCTCCTCTCGGTCCCCGTCGACCAGCTCGTCGCCACCGCCCTGAAAGCCCTCCCCGCACCCCCGCCGGCCGAGCGCCGGCTTCCCGGGCGCGTCGGCGCGGTACTGCCCGACCGGCTGCACGTCTGGCGCCGCGTCGGGCAGCCCGAGGTGACCCCCTCCGTCCACCTCGCCCACGCCCGCCGCGTTCTCGTGGAATGGGGCTGGCAGAACCGGCCCTACCGGCTCCGCGACATCCGGGGCGCCCGCTGCGTGTGCGGCGCCCTCCTCACCGCGCACCGCCTCGGATACGGCAGCGTCGACACCATGAACCGGGCCGCCGCCTGGATCGTCACCGAGCTCCGCGCCCAGGGCTGGAACGGCCTGATCGGCCCCTGGAACAGGGCGCCCGGCCGGACCGCGGAGGAGGCCCTGGCCCTCATCGACGCGACGATCCGCCGGGCCGCTCACGCCGGTCAGTGACGGTCCGGCGCGGCCCGTCGTCCGTCCTCCGCTCGTCCCCGGTCGGCGGCGGGCCCATCGCCCAGCGGATCACCCCCGTCGCCAGACGCCCGCCCGCCCGGCCACCCGCCCGCACCGGTGCCGGGAGAGCGGGCAGCCCCAGGGGCTCGTACGCCCACGACGGCAGCAGCGCCACCGCCCCGGCCGCCAGCAGAGCGTAAGGCGCCCGCGCCTGCCACGGGATCGGAGGGGACAGCAGCAGGAAGCGGGCCGTCTCCCGACAGGCGGGCGTGGCCCGGAGCTCCGACCGGTACCCGTCCATCCGCTCCGCCAGCTCGTCGACGGTGCGCGGCGGACGCTCCACGCCCAGCGCCTCGGCGATCCTCGCCGCGTCCGCGACGTACCCGTCGTAGCCCGCCCGGTCGAGCGGCGCCGCGCCGTAGCGCCGATGGGCCCGCAGGAAACTGTCGACCTCCGCGACGTGGACCCAGCCCAGCAGGTGCGGATCGGACGCCCGGTACGGCATGCCCTCCGCCGTACGGCCCCGCAGCCGGGCGTGTACCTGCCGTACCCGCTCCACGGCGAGCCGCGCGTCGTCGGCCGTTCCGAAGGTCGTCACGGCGAGGAAGGTGCTGGTGCGCTCCAGACGCCCCCACGGGTCGCCCCGGAACCCGGAGTGGGCCGCGACCGCGGCCATCGCCAGCGGATGCAGCGACTGGACGAGCAGCGCCGCCAGACCCCCCGCGAACATCGAGGCGTCCCCGTGCACGGTGCGGATCGGACTGTCGGGACCGAACCAGCGCGGACCCGGAGTGCCGTGGATGCGGTCGCGCGTCCGTGACCCCGACGGCCCGGCCACGCGCCGGAATATCGTGGCGCCGAGCCGGACGCGCAGCTCGTCGACGGTCGGAGGGGACCATCCCATGGGAACAGTATGCGCCCGGACGGCTTCGCGCGAGGGGCGCGCGCCGCACCGGGGCGTGCCCGGTTTGGTGCGGCGCGTGCGGCCGGGCGCTACAGCCCGTCCGCCACGGTGAACAACCCGCCGTCCGGATCGTGCAGGGTGATACGGCGGCCCGGACCCGACGAGGTGACCTCGGAGACGACACCGCCACCGAGCCGCTTGACCGTCGCCATGGCCGCCTCGACGTCCTCGACCCGGAAGTGGACGTGCCAGCGGGGCCGGACCTGGGGATTGGGCGCGGCCTCCACCGCTCCACCGACGATACGGGCGACGGTCGTGCCCCGATGGCTCAGGATCACCGTGTCGTCCGCGTAGGCGACCTGACAGCAGCCCGGCTTGTCGCCGGCCCAGTCGAGGACCTCGCCGTAGAAGATCGCCGCGTCGAAGGCGTTCCGGGTGTGCAGTTCCAGCCATGCGGGCGCCCCGCCCCGTCCCACGCTCCAGTCGGGGATGATCTCGCCCTCCCAGATGCCGAACACGGCCCCCTCCCGGTCGGAGGCGAGCGCCGCACGTCCGGTACCGAAGCGCAGCGGGCCGACGGCCACCGTGGCGCTGCGCTCACGGATGCGGGCCGCGGTCACGTCGGCGTCGTCCACCGCGAAGTAGGGGGTCCAGGCGACGGCCACCGCCAGCCGCGGGGCCACGGCGCCGATGCCGGCCACCGGCGCCCCGTCGCGCAGCGCCACGGAGAACTCCTTGCCGAGCCTGGTCGGCCGGAACGTCCAGCCGAACAGAGCGCTGTAGAAGGCCTCCGCGGCTCGCAGGTCGCGGGTCATCAGACTGACCCAGCAGGGGGCGCCGAACACCGCGTGACTCGAGGTCGACACAACCTTCATCCATCCGTCGTGGACGCCTGACCGCTGTCCATCCCACCGCACCCCCGGCAAGATCGCCAGTGCGGACGCTCCCGTTGCTCCGGGCGATCGGCCGGGGGTCTCGGCATGGGCCGCACCCCCCGCGTGGCCAGGTCAGCGCCGATCGTTCATGAGCTGCTGGAAGGAGCTCATGCAGGGCGTGCAGTGGCGGTCGGTCCGGTCACGCTCTTCGAGGGGCTCCGCGTGCAGGGACTGCCCGCACAGGGCCGTCGCCGTGCCCATGGCGGCGACGTGCCAGACGAAGTCGCCTTCGGAGGAAGCGATGCCGACGTGCATTTCGTACATGGTCCTGTCTCCATGCTCGGCGGACGTGTGCTCTTCCAGTGCACCGGACGCGGGGCGCGGATGTACGCCCGGAGGCGGCTGTTCGGGTGAGGGGTCGACCAGTGCACACGCTGTGACCTGCGTGGATAAGGAAACGATCAGGTGTCGGGGTGCGGCGTGGCGCCGACCGGACCCGCCGGGAGGCCCGGACCGGGAGGTCTCCGTGCGAGCGCGCGCCCTCGCCGCCGCAACCGCGGCGGCACCCGAGCCGTTCCCGGGGGATCGCTGACGGCCCCTCAGGCATGTCCCCGCGTCGCGGAGTCGGGCCCGGACCGGCCGTCGCGGTGGCGCCGCGCGCCGCACGGGAGGACACCCGGCCGTCGGCGGGCGGACCCGGTACGGTCGCCCCGGAGGCCACCGGAGTACGCCCCGTTCCCGCGCGCGCCCCGGTTGTCCCCGGGCCGCCGGAACGGCCACGGCCGTGTCGCACTCCCCTTTCCCGGCGCGGCGCGGGGAGGGCGTGGCGCTGCGCAGGCCGTCGGGACGGGGGATGGCTACGCTGGAGCGGGGTGCAGGCACGTGCCCGGCGGGAGCGACTCATGAGACGGCGCCACCACTTCCACATCGACCACGCGGGGCACTCGGTCAGTGTCACCTTCCAGACCGGTCACACCGCGGTGGTGGAGGTCCTGGTCGACGGAAAGGAGACGGGACACGCCACGACCGCCGGCGACCGGCCGGTCGTCGTCCCGATCGAACTCCCGACCGAACCGCCGACCCAGGCGGTGGTCCGCGCCCTGCCCGGCCCCGGCATCCCGCGCTGCGTGCTCGAGGTACCCGGCACCGAACCCCATGTCATGTCCCCGCGCCTGTACTGACGAGCAGGTGCGGGGACACCGCCGCCGAGGCCGATGCGGCCCGGACGCCCCTGATGTCCTGAGCTGAGGCAGCGGTCGGCCCCGGTCCGTTCACTCCGGAGCCCCCGCCCTCCTCGGTAGCGCGACGACCAGCACAGGACCGGCCGTCGAGACACCCGTCGGCAAGCGGGCGATCCGCTTGCCGCGCGGCCGGTGCCGCCGCGGCTTCGGGGCGGTCGAATCGGCGGTCCCGGCCTCCCGGGCGCGGAAGCGGGAGGCGTCTCGCCGGGGTCAGGCGCCCCGTTCAGTGCGGCGGCGGCATCGGGTCCAGGGCCTTGCCGACGCTGCAGCCGCCCTCGCCGGGCATGGGCTGGATCCGGGGCGGCACCCGCACCTCGGTGGCGCCGGGACCCACGCGGGCGAGCAGGCAGTTCCGCGCGTCGAAGCCGTTGCCCTTCACCGACAGCAGCGCGCCGACCCGGCCGCCCTCCGCCTTCACCTCGGTACGGATCGCCGGATCCAGGTCCAGCGCGGCGAGGGCACGGCGTACCCGGAGGACCGCACCATTCCGCAGGCGCCGGTGAACGGCAACAGCGCCGCGATCAGCAGGAGTCGGCGCATGGTCCCACCCTTCCGGCGCCGGTGGCTCCGCTACAGCGGCATCCCGGCGCCTTGGAATCGCACGCACCGGACCGCGTCCGCCTGTCGGTCGAAGGCCATCCGACAGGCTCTCAGCCGCTGCGGCGACCGCACGTGCACACCCCGTGTGGCCCGGAACGCGGGCCCGGTGGTCCACGCGGGGTGCGCACGCCGACCCCGCGCGGAACGAAGCGGGGCATCCCGGTGGAAGCCCCCATCGATCGGTGACACGACAGGTCAACACTGGGTAACGCCAACGGGCTTGTCGGACTGAACGCTTCCTTCCGCACCTCTGGTCTGGGATCTTGCGTCCACCCCACACATCACAGGACCCGGTCGGCGCCACCCGCGTCACCGGGTTATCGGAGGACGCATTGTTTTCCCACATATCGAGCCGGCTGAGACTTTCCGCCATCACGATCGCCGCTCTCGGCGCGACCATGGCCCTCGCCGCACCCGCCGGACTCGCCCACGCGGCGCCGACGACCACTCCGGAGCCCTCTTCCGCCTCGGCGCGGACGGCCACCGTGGCGGCACCGGCGACGACCACCGCGGCCTGGGCGGCCGGCACCCGCGCGTACCTGGTGATCACCGCCCCTGGTGACACTTCCCTCGCGCGCAACGCCGTCGTGAACAACGGCGGTTCGGTCTTCGCGTCCTACGACGCCATCGGCGTGGTCGTGGCGCACTCGACCTCGGCGGCCTTCGCGTCCACCCTGCGCTCCGTGAGCGGCGTCCAGCAGGTCGGCGCCACGCGCACCTCCGACGTCCCGGCCGACGCCTACAACCCGGCGCTGCCGGCGAACCCGTCCCAGTCGACGACCACGCTCAACGAGTCCAACCGCTGGGACATGACCCAGATCAAGGCCGACCAGGCATGGGCCGTCACCACCGGCTCCGCGTCGGTGAAGGTCGGTGTCCTCGACACGGGGGTGGACGACCAGCACCAGGACATCGCCCCCAACTTCGACGCGGCCGACTCCGTCTCCTGCGCCTACGGAAAGGCGGACACCCGCTCCGGCGCCTGGCGGGACGTCGACACCCACGGCACGCACGTCGCCGGCACCATCGCCGCGGCCAAGAACGGCAAGGGCGTGATCGGCGTCGCGCCAGGCGTCAAGATCGCCTCGGTCCGCATCGCCGAGCCGAACAGCACCCTGTTCTTCGCCGAGAACACCGTCTGCGGCTTCATGTGGGCCGGTGACCACGGCTTCAAGGTCACCAACAACAGCTATTACACGGACCCGTGGCAGTTCAACTGCCCGGACAACCTGGACCAGGCCGCGATCATCGAGGGCGTCCGCCGTGCCCAGGCGTACGCCGAGGGCAAGGGATCGCTCCAGGTCGCCGCCGCCGGCAACTCCAACTACGACCTGGCGAACAAGACGACCGACAGCTCCAGCCCGAACGACTCCACGCCGGTGTACCGCACCCTCACCAACGACTGCGTCGACATCCCGACCGAGCTGCCGGGCGTCGTCACGGTCGCGGCGATGGGCAACGGCAACGTCAAGGCCTCCTACTCCAACTTCGGCAACGGCGTCATCGACGTCGCGGCCCCCGGCGGCGACGGCTCCTCGGGCGTCTACTCGACGCTGCCCGGAGGCAAGTACGGCACCAAGAACGGCACGTCGATGGCGTCCCCGCACGTGGCGGGCGTCGCCGCGCTGATGGCCAGCGTCGACCCGACGCTCACCCCGGCGGACATCCGGGCCCGGCTGAACACCCAGGCGAACGACACGGCCTGCCCCTCGGACAGCCGCTGCAAGGGCACCACCGCGAAGAACGGCTTCTTCGGCGAAGGCCAGGTCGACGCGCTCAAGGCGGTCGGCGGCAGCACCCCGCCGTCCGGCGCGTACTTCGAGAACCTCACCGACGTCGCGATCTCCGACAACACCACGGTCGAGAGCGCGATCACGGTCACCGGCGTGACGGGCAACGCCCCGGCCGCGCTGAAGGTGGGCGTGGACATCAAGCACACCTACATCGGTGACCTGAAGGTCGACCTGGTGGCCCCGGACGGCAGCGTGTACACGCTCCACAACCGCACCGGCGGAAGCGCGGACGACATCGTCCGGACATACACGGTCAACGCCTCCTCGGAGACCGCCAACGGGGTCTGGAAGCTCCGCGTGAACGACAACGCGCGGCAGGACACCGGCAGGATCGACGCCTGGAACCTCACCTTCTGACGCCGCGGCCACCCGGCCGGATCGTCCCGAACACCCGGTGGGCGGAGCCGCACGGCTCCGCCCACCGGCATGCGCGGGGAAGCGCGCGGCGACGGCCGCGACCGCCCCGCAGGGGCGGATCACGCAGGTCACGCTCGGTCCCCGAGGAGCCTCGGAGCGCCTCCCGGCACCTGGTGGGAACGATTCCCGTGCCCAGGTCGGCGGAGGCGTCGCGCGGCCCCGGGCTGCCCGTCCGGGCGACCGGGAGGACGATGGAAGCGGTTGGGCCCCGCGCGCAGCCCCCGGCAGCCCGGCACGTGTAAGGGAGGACCCGCCATGGACGCGGCCGACGCCCACCGGACCGTGCGGCCTTCCGGCCCTCTCGCCTCAGCGGCGCCCGGGGGCCTGCTGGACATGCTGGGCGTCGCCGCGATCGTCCTGGACGCCGGAGGGCGTATCACGCTGTGGAGTCCGCAGGCGGAGCGGCTGTTCGGCTGGACCGCCGATGAGGCCCTCGGCCGGTACGCGGCCAGACTGCTCGTCGCCGAGGAGGACGCCGCACTCGTCCTCGACCTGTTCGCGCAGGTCATGACCGGTGGCGGAAGCTGGGCCGGTGTTTTCCCGGTCCGCCACAAGGACGGCAGCTCCCGCCCCGTCGAGTTCCGCAACATGCGCCTGACGGACCAGGCAGGCGGCCGGTACGCGCTCGGGATCGCCGCCGACGAGGAGGTCGTCCGGGGCATCGAACGCAACCTGGCGCTGTCGGCGCAACTGGTCGCCCAGTCGCCCACCGGGGTGGCGGTCGCCGATACCGATCTCCGCCTCGTCCTGGTCAACCCGTCCTTCGAACGCATCACCGGCTGTTCGGCGCAGGGCGTTCTCGGCCGCGAAGCCGCCGAGAACCTGCCGTTCGGCGAGCGTGAGACCGTCGAGGAGACGATGCGCGAGGTACTGGCCATCGGCACGCCCCGGCTCGACCGCTTCGCCACCGAACGCGCCCGGGACGGCCAGAACGGCAACCGGGCCTGCCGGGTCTCCTACTACCGTCTCGAGGATTCCGTCGGCCGGGTGATCGGCGTCGTCGCGACCGTCCTGGACGTCACCGAGCAGTACCACGCGGACCGGCAGAGCGCCCACGCCCGCCGCCGCCTGGCCGTGATCGCCCAGGCGTCGACCCGCATCGGGACGACGCTCAACCTGGAGCAGACCGCGCGCGAACTCGCCGACACCGTCGTTCCCGACCTCGCCGACATCGCCGCCGTCGACGTCCTGGACGCGGCCCTGCACCCTCGTACCCTCCACCGGGCCCCCACGGCCCGCACCGCCTTCCGGGCCCTGGCCGTGAAGGCGGCCTACGCCACCACCGCCACCGACGCGGCCGACCCCATCGGCGAGATCACCCGCTACGAGGCCGACCGCCTCGTCACCCGCTGCGCCACCACCGGCCGCACCGTCCACCTCGCCCGGGTACGCCCCGACGACCTGCCCCGGATCGCCCGGGACGACACCGCGGCCACGCTCCTGGCCGACGCGGGCGTCCACTCGTACCTGGCGGTGCCCCTGATCGCCCGCGGCGAGGTACTCGGCGCGCTCGACCTGAAGCGGGCCCGCAACCCGATGCCGTTCACCACGGACGACATCCTGCTCGCCGAGGAACTCGCGGCCCGCGCCGCCGTCTGCATCGACAACGCCCGCTGGTACCAGACACAGCTCCAGGCGGCGACCACCCTCCAGCGCCATCTGCTCTCGCGCACGCCCCCCGACCCGCCGGGACTCAAGGTCGCCTGCCGCTACCAGCCCGCCGGGACCGCCGGCCACGCCGGCGGCGACTGGTTCGACGTCATCCCCCTGACCGACGGCACCACCGCCCTGGTCGTCGGCGACGTGATGGGCTCAGGCATCAACGCCGCCGCGACCATGGGCCAGTTGCGTACCGCCACCCGCACCCTCACCCGCCTCGGCCTCGCCCCCGACGAGATCCTCCGCCATCTGGACGTGCTCACCGGCGAACTCGACGAGATGATCGCCACCTGCGTGTACGCCCGGTACGACCCCGGCATCGGCCGCTGCCACATCGCGCTGGCCGGCCACCCGCCCCCCGCCCTGACCCGGCCGGGCCGGCCTCCCCTCCTGCTCGAGCTGCCGCCCGGCGCGCCCCTCGGGGCCGCGGAGGACGTGCCTTTCACCACGACGGGGATCGACCTCCCGCCCGGCGCCCGCCTCTTCCTGTACACCGACGGGCTCCTGGAGAGCCGCCACCAGTCGCTCGACTCCCGCATGGACGCCCTGCTGCGCCACCTCACCGGTACCCCGCAGCCCCTGGAGACGACCTGTGACGAGCTGATCGCCACCCTGCCCGACCCGGACAGCGACGACGACATCGCCCTGCTCATCGCCGAAGCGGACACCCCGGACACCCCCGGCCCGGACACCTCCGGCGCTCCCGGGGTCCCCGGCACCCCTGATGCGCCCATGACGGTCTGACGGCGAACTCAGGCCCCCGCGGCCGTCCACCCTCCGGCGCCGTTGCCGTCCGCCCCTCCTGCCCCGCCCCGCGCACCCGTCCCGGAAGCCCGGCCGACGGCGTGCCGGGCCGGCGTCGGCCGGGCAGGGGCGAGGCCGTCAGCGGCCCAGAGAGCGCTTCAGCTCGGCCTTGTTCATCGACGAGCGGCCCTTGACGCCGCGTCGTCGCGCCTCGGCGTACAACTGGTCGTAGGTCGGCCCCCGCGCGCCGCTGTGCGAGCGTCGTCCGCCGCGGCGCGCGGACGACATGTCGTCGAGTGAACTCCTGCCGGCGGCCTCGGACTCGCCCGCCCGGGCCCGCTCCTTGTTGACCGTGCGCGCGGCGATCTCCTCGGCGCGCTTCTCGCTCTCGCCCCGGTCCAGGGCGCTCTCCCGGATGTGCTCGTACTGCCGCTCACGCTTGGCGCTCGATCCACGGGGCATAGTCCGCTCCTCTCCGCACCGTGCCGGCTCGCCTCTGCCGACTCACCGCGGTCCCGTGCCCGCACTCCGCCCCCTCATACGCCGGCCGGACCGTCACCGGACCGGCCGTCCTCGTGTCCGCCGCCGCCCCGCGGCCCCTCGGCGCCGCTCCGGCGTTCCTGGAGCCGCCGCGTCCAGTGGATCACCAGGCGCAGCAGCCAGATCAGCGTCAGCACCCACACGGCCGTGAACGCCCAGATGAAACCGGCGCGTTCCGTGACGATGCCGAGGATCAGCAGGACCAGGGCCGCGGTGGCGAGCACCGCGAGGACGACTCCGGAGGGACGCCGGCGTTCCCCGCGGGCGCGGGGTACCGGCAGCCGACGACCGCGGTGGGGCTTACGGGGATCGCGGGCCAGGACGTTCTTGCGGAGGTCCTCCTCCATCTCGGCCAGGACGCGCCGCTCGCGCGGGGAGAGCCGTGGTCCGTCCATCGTCGACACCTCCTCCGCTCCGTCGCCGCGCCCTTCGCGGGCGACGCTCGGCCTTCGCACGTACCGACCCCCTGTTCAAGCGTGCCTCAGACCGCCGGTCCAGTCCTCCCGAGGACGAGGAAGGCCGTCGGCGTCCCGTCGCCGGCGTGCCCGCCCGCCGGGCGGGCGCAGGGAACGGAGACGGACGCGCGGGTAGAATTCCGAGCGGGTAGGCGCAGGTGCTCCGGACGTCCCTTCGACGGCGCAACGGGGGTCCTCTTGACCGACTCCGGAAACTCCACCCCGCCGCCGGCCGGTGTCGGCGCGGAGACCGGCCTGACCAGCGCGGGAGGTCTCGCCGCCGAGATCGAATGGCTGCGCGGACGCACCGCGCACCGGCATCTCCTCGACCTCGCCACGGGCATGCTCGCCGCGCAGCTGCGGCTGTCCCCGACCGACGCCGCCGAGCACCTTGAAGCCCTCGCCCAGGCGACCGGCCTCGCTCCCGCGGACCTCGCCGCAGACATCGTCGACGCCGTCGGCGAGGGCGCCGCGACCATGCCCGGCGGTCCGTGGACGGCCGCGGCCGACGGCCCGCCCGAGACGTTCGGCACCCGGCTCCGGATCGCCTCCTCCGCCCGGTATCCCGGTGAGACCCGCCGGGCGCGGCGCGTCGTCGCGGCGGCCGAGGCCACGGACACCGTCGACGAGGCGGCCCGCACCCTGCTGGAGGGCGGCCTCGCCCCGCACGGGGCGGACAGCCTGTGGCTGTGGCGTGGCACCGAGGCCGGGTGCCTGCGGCTCGTCGGACACGCCGGCGTGGGAGCCTCCGAGGCTGTCGCCTGGCAGTGGATCCCCCCGGCGGCCCCCGAGCCCTTCCGCGCGGTCCTCAAGGACGGGGTGCCCGTCTGGCTCGACGACGGCCCGCCCACCGGTCTGCCGCTCCCCGGGGCCTCGGCGCACGCGGCGCGCGCCCTGCTGCCGCTGCACCGGCGCCGGGCCCTGGTCGGCCTGGCCCTGGTCGGCTGGCCGGGCCCCACCGCCCTCGACGCGACGGTCAGACGCGCCCTCACCGGCCTGGTGGACGTGGCAGGCGCGGTGCTGGGCGGCGCCGAGACGGAACAGCCGGACGCGCCGGTGCTCGTGGACGTCCTCGACGCGCTGGCCCGCCCCGCGATGCTGCTGGGCCGCGGCCCCGGCTCCGGGGCGCCGACCGTGATCCACCTCAACGACGAGGCCGCCGCGACACTCGGCGGCGCGCCCCCCGCCCGAGACCGTTCCCTCTCCCGTGCCTTCCCGCTGGTCCACGCCGATCTGGCCCATCTGGCGCGCCGCGCCGTCGCCACCACCCGCACCCAACGCGCCGCCCGGCTCCCCGCCTCGGCCCGCCCCGGCGAAACGACGCCGCTTCTCGACGTCCGCGTACTGCCGGCCGGCGGGGGACGCGCGGTCGTCCTGTGGCACACCGTCGGCGACGTCGGCATGGCCACCGGCCGGGCCGTGGCGAGACTCCAGAGCGTCGCCACCTTCCAGGACACCCCGGACGGCGGCGGGACCGTCTGGTCGGAGCAGGCGTACGCCATGTTCGGCATGGACCGGACGGAGCAGCCGGTGCCCCTGCCGGGCCTGCGCGGGAGGGTGCACCGGGACGACGGCGAGGCGCTCACCGAACTGCTGACCACCCTCAGGGAGCGGCAGACGGGGGCGCAGACGGTCCTCCGGATCGTGCTGCCCGACGGGACCGTCCGGCATGTGCGGGTCGCGGCCGAACCGCTGCTGACCGGGGACACGGTCACCGGCATCGTCGGGGTGTTCCAGGACGTCTCGGACAGCCGGCGCACCGAGATGGCGCTGACGGCGACCTTCGACCACCTCACGGAGGTGCGCAACGAGGCGGAGATGCGCCACCAGATGGCCCTCCAGCTGCAGCAGGCCATCATCCCCGAGGTCCCCGGCCTGCAGGAGCTCCCCGGTGACCTGGTCGTCGCCGCACGCTACCGGCCGGCCGCCGAGGAATACCGCGTCGGCGGCGACTGGTACGACGTCCTGCGGCTGCCGAACGGTCAGGTGCTGGTGGCGGTCGGCGACATCGCCGGACACGGGATCGACTCCGTCACCGGCATGGTCGCCCTGCGAAACGCCCAGCGGGCGCTGGCCTTCACCGGGCATCCGCCGCGACACCTGATGGGGTGGCTCAACGAGGTCACCCTGCGCACGGGTGGCGGCACCACGGCCACCGCCGTGTGCGCCCTGTACGACCCACGGGACCGTGGCCTGGTCTGGTCGAGCGCCGGCCACCTGCCTCCGCTGCTGCTCAGGGACGGCCGGGCGCGGCTTCTCGGTCCGCCGCTCGATCTTCTGCTGGGCGCGGAGCCCGGGTACGCCTACCACGAGCGGCGGACCGGACTGCGGCCCGGGGACACGCTGCTGCTGTACACGGACGGCCTGGTCGAGCGCCGTCACGACGACCTGGCAGCCGGGCTCGAACGGCTCGCCCGGGAGGCGGAGCGGCTGTCCGGCCGGCCACCGGACCGTTTGGTGGACGGGTTGCTCAGTACGGCGGTGGGGGACACGGACGACGACACCAGCCTCGTCGCCGTCGGGGTGCGCGGACGGCCCCGGACGCGCTGACGCCGCCCGCCGTGGGCGGCGCCGCCGACCCGGCGGCTCAGTCCGTCAGCCAGGAGCGGATCTTGGCCACCAGTTCGGCTTCGTCCACCGGCTTGGCCACGTAGTCGTCGGCGCCCGCCTCCAGGGCCCGGGACCGGTCTCCCGGCATGGCCTTCGCGGTCACCACGATCACCGGGAGCGTGGCCCGGCCCGGCAGCTTCCTGAGAGCCTCGATCGTGGTGTAGCCGTCCATACCGGCCATCATCACGTCCATCAGGACGAGCCGGATCTCCTCGTGGGCGCCGAGCAGGTCCAGCCCGGCCCGTCCGCCGTCCGCGGTGAGGACGCGCAGTCCGTGGCCCTCGAGAGCCTCGGTGAGCGCGAAGACGTTACGGGCGTCGTCGTCGACGACCAGCACCGTCTCGCCGTCCGTCCCCGGGGCGACGCCGTCGGTGGCGGAGGTCCGGTCGCCGGCCGTCCGCTCGGCGTCCGCGGCCGGGACCCCGTCCGGCCGGGTGTCCGCCGCCGTCCCCGGCGCGGGCAGGAAGAAGGTGAAGCGGCTGCCCCGGCCGGGCGTGCTCTCGGCCTCGATGGCGCCGCCGAGGAGCCCGGCCACCTCCCGGCTGATGGAGAGTCCCAGCCCGGTGCCCCCGTACCGTCGCGCGGTGGTGCCGTCGCCCTGCTGGAACGCCTCGAAGATGTTCTCCAGCCGCTCGGCGGGGATACCGACGCCGGTATCGGCGACGCGGAAGGCGAGCACCAGCCCGCCGTCGCGCAGGGCCACCGGTGTCTCCTCGGGCGCCGCCCGGTCGACGGTCAGCTCCACCCGGCCCTCGTCGGTGAACTTCAGCGCGTTGGAGAGCAGGTTGCGCAGGATCTGCCGGAGCCGTGCCTCGTCGGTGGTGAGCTGCCCGGGTACCTCGGCGGAGACCTTGACGGTGAAGTCCAGCGCGCGCTCGTCGGCCTCCGGCCCGAAGGTCGCCTCCAGGTAGTCCAGGAGCTCGCGCAGGGCGAATGCCTCGTGCCGGATCTCCATCTTGCCCGCCTCGACCTTCGACAGGTCGAGGATGTCGTTGATCAGCTGGAGCAGGTCGGAGCCGGCGGAGTGGATCACCTCCGCGTAGTCCACCTGCTTCTCCGTCAGGTTTCCCCGCGGGTTCTGCGCGAGCAGCCGGGCCAGGATGAGCAGGCTGTTGAGGGGGGTGCGCAGCTCGTGGCTCATGTTGGCGAGGAACTCGGACTTGTACATGGAGGTGCGCGAGAGCTGCTGGGCCCGCGCCTCCAGTTCCTGGCGCGCCTGCTCGATGACCAGGTTCTTGGACTCGATGTCCCTGTTGCGCTGGGCGAGCAGCGTCGCCTTCTCCTTGAGTTCCGCGTTGGAGCGCTGGAGTTCCTGCTGGCGCGCCTGCAACTCCTTGGACCGGGAGCGTAGTTCGTCGGCCAGCCGGCGCGACTGCCCGAGGAGTTCGTCGGTGCGTAGGTTGGCGAACAGTGAGCTGAGAACGGCCCCGGCGCTGGCCACGAAGCGGTCGAGGAAGTCGCGCTGGATGGGCGTGAAGCGATGGAGGGTGGCGAACTCGGCCACACCGAGGACCTGTTCCTCGACCACCACGGGCAGCACCACCAGGGTCACGGGCTCACCGGAACCCACCCCGGAGGCGATGGTGGCGTACCCGGCGGGGACCCGCTCGACGACGAGGGGGCGCCGGTCGTGGGCGGCCTGTCCGACGAGGGACTGGCCGATACGGAACCGGCGTCGCGGTGCGTCCGGGTCGTCGGGGGAGCCGTAGGAGGCGGTCATGACGAGTTCGGTGCCCCGCTCGTCCTCGCGGGCGAGGAAGAAGGCACCGTACTGCGCGGAGACGAGCGGGGGTACCTCCGTCATGCTCAGCTCGGCGATCTGAGGAAGGCTCCGGGTGCCCTGGAGGAGACCGGTGATCCGAGCCAGGTTGGTCTGGAGCCAGTCCTGCTCCTCGTTGGCCCGGGTGGTGGCCCGCAGCGACTCGACCATCGAGTTGATGTTGTCCCGCAGTTCCCCGACCTCTCCGGGTGCCTCGACCGTGATGGAACGCGTGAGGTCGCCCTCGGCGACGGCGCTGGTGACCTCGGCGATGGCGCGGACCTGCCGGGTGAGGTTCCCGGCGAGCTCGTTGACGTTCTCGGTCAGCCGTTTCCAGGTGCCCGAGACACCCTCGACCTCCGCCTGGCCGCCGAGTTTTCCCTCGGTGCCGACCTCGCGGGCCACCCGGGTGACCTCGGCGGCGAAGGAGGACAGCTGGTCGACCATGGTGTTGATGGTGGTCTTCAGTTCCAGGATCTCGCCGCGTGCCGAGACGTCGATCCGGCTCGTCAGGTCGCCCTGGGCGACGGCCGTGGTGACCTGGGCGATGTTGCGCACCTGGTTGGTCAGGTTGTCGGCCATGGAGTTGACGTTGTCGGTGAGGTCACGCCAGGTGCCGGACACGCCCCGCACCGTGGCCTGGCCGCCGAGTTTTCCCTCGGTGCCGACCTCGCGGGCCACCCGGGTGACCTCCTCGGCGAAGGAGGACAGCTGGTCGACCATGGTGTTGATGGTCTCCTTGAGCTCCAGGATCTCCCCGCGCGCGTCCACCCGGATCTTCTGGGTGAGGTCACCGCGGGCGACGGCCGTCGCTACCTGCGCGATCGACCGCACCTGTGAGGTGAGGTTGTCGGCCATCGTGTTCACGCCCGACGTCAGCTCCTGCCACGCGCCGCGGGCCCGTGGTTCGCGGACCCGGCCCCCGAGTAGGCCCTGGCCGCCGACCTCGCCCGCGACCCGGGTGACCTCGGAGGTGACCAGCGACAGCTGGTCGACCATGTCGTTGTAGACCCCGGCGATCTCGCCGTGGATGCCGCCGGCGGCGCCTGACAGTCGGACGGACAGGTCTCCGTCCCGTACGGCGGTGAGCCCGGCCAACAGTTGCCGGAGTCCGTCCTCGCCGAACTTCCCGGGCGCGGGCCCGGCGCCGGAGGAGGGGGTGCTCTGTGCCATGGGAGACCTCGCACGGGCGGTCGCGGCGCGGCCGGGATGCGGGGTGCACCGCGACGATCCGCACCACGTCTCCACTCTAGGCCGAGGCTTCGAACCCCCGCCCGGCCCGTGGTCCGGCCCTCAGCGCCCGGGGCCCGTACCGCGCGGGCGTCGCGACGGGCGAAGGTCGTCTGACGCGGCGCTCCAGGTCCTCGCTCCGGGTGGCCTCAGAGGCCACCCGGCAGGCTCTGAGCCGGGCGGCACCTCCACCTCGAACCAGACCGCCTTGCCCCCCGGCCGGGGCACCGATCCCCACGCGACGGAAAGCCGCTCCAGCAGGTAGAGCCCGTGCCCGGAGGTGCGGTCGGCCCGGTGCGGACCGTGGGGCCGGGGCCGTACCGGGCTGGTGTCGCTGACCTGGACCCAGAGCCGGTCACCGGTCCGGTCCAGCCGCAGCTCGTAGGGGACACCACCGTGCGTGCACGCGTTCGTCACCACCTCCGACACCAGCAGCAGGGCGTCCTGCGCGCAGAGCCGTTCCGGCGCCCCCGCCGGTCCGAACCATTCGCTCAACGCCCGCCCGGTGACGTCGCGGCACTGACGCACCATCCCGGACCCCTGGGTCAGTGGGTACGTCCGCGTCCGGTCGTCCGTGGTGCGATCGCGCGAGGTCATACACTGCCGCTTCCCCTGGATATCGTGTCAAACCACCCGATAGTGGGCATCTGTCTGGCAGGGCACTCGATCGACGACCCCGCCGAGCCCCCGAGGGCAGGGCGCGGGCCTCTCGCCACCGTCGAAGGAACGACATGGCCACCGCTCGACGACACACCGCCACCGGCCCGGATCCGCTCCCGGACGGCGCCGCCGTGCGCCACGAAGCACTGCACGGACTGCCCGACATCGCCCGGCCGGCCACCGTGTCCACGGACGACGCCCGGAGACTCTCCGTCGCGCTCTTCGTACGCCTGGCGGAACTGGAGGAGGGCACGCCCGAGCACGCCTATGTCCGCAACACCCTCATCGAGCTCAACATCAGCCTGGTGAGGTTCGCCGCCCGCCGCTTCCGCAACCGGGCCGAGCCGGCCGAGGACATCGTGCAGATCGGCACGATCGGCCTGATCAAGGCGATCGACCGCTTCGACCCCGAGCGCGGCACCGACTTCTCCGCCTTCGCCCTCCCCACGGTCATCGGCGAGATGAAACGGTACTTCCGGGACACGAGCTGGGCGGTGCGGGTGCCGCGGCGGCTCCAGGAGCTGCGCATCGACGTCGCCAAGGCGGTGGACACCCTGGAGCAGCAGCTCGGGCACCGCCCCAGCCGGGCGGAACTCGCCGACCATCTGCACCTCAGCGAGGAGGGCGTGGCCGAGGGCGAACTGGCCTCCAACGGCTACGTCGCGCGTTCGCTGGACGCGCCCTGCGGCGACGCCGGAGCCGACCCGGGCGCCGGTTCACGCCACCTGGCGACCGCCGAGCCCTCCTACGAGCTGATCGAGTACCTGGAGTCACTGAAGCCGCTGCTCGCAAGGCTCGACGCCCGCGACCGCACGATCCTGTCGCTGCGCTTCGGCGAGGACCTCACGCAGGCGCAGATCGGGGCGCGCCTCGGGCTCTCCCAGATGCACGTCTCCCGTCTGCTCGCGCGGATCCTCCACGAACTCAGGGACGGCCTGCTCGCCGAACCCGCTGCCACGGAGGACGGGACGGACGGCTGACCTCCAGCCACACCACCTTGCCCGTCGCGTCCCCACCCCTGGGCTCGGAACCCCAGTCTCCGGCCAGCCGGTCCAGAACCATCAGACCGTGCCCGCCGGGCAGCGACGGGGACCGCGGGGCGTAGGCACGCGGGAGTTCGGGGTTCGCGTCCGCGACCTCGACCCGCAGGCGTCCCGCCGTGTGCCGCAGAACCAGCTCCTCCGGCCCGCCCGCGTGCAGGCAGGCGTTGGTGACCACCTCGGACACGAGCAGCAGAACGTCGTCCACCCGCTCCCCGTCCTCCTCGCTCTCCGCCGGGATCCAGCCCCAGTCCGCCAAGGCAGCCGCGGTGAAGTCGCGGCAACGGGTGACGACGCCCTCGGTCCCGGACAGTCCGATCCGCCGCACCTGCTCTCTCTCCCCGTCCTGTCCGCCCATGACCGCCTCCATGGTCGCCCGCCCTCGTGCCGCTATCCCGGCCGCCGGTCCGCGAGGGCGTCCGCGACGTCGTCGTACACCCGGAACACCGTCCGGGCGCCGGTGATTTCGAACATGCGATCCACTGGTGGTCCCAAGCCGGCCAGATCCAGGTGCCCGCCCGTGTCACGCAGCCGCAGTCGCGCCCTGAGCAGCACGTTCAGCCCCGTGGAGTCGCAGAAGCGCAGCCCCGCGCAGTCGACCACCACGCGGCCGGCCGTGTCGTGCTCCTCCAGCGCGTCCTGGAGCGGCTGCGCCGTGTCGTGGTCGAGTTCGCCGCTCAGGGAGAGGACGACGACACCAGGCGCACCCGGCCGACTCTCCACGAGGAACCGGTGCGCCTCGGGCGCGCTCTGGTCTCCGGCACCGCTTCCGGCTTCCATCGCCGTCCGCCTCCTCGTGGGTCACGGTAGTAGCTCCTAGGTGACTCTTGCCCTGTTTTCCACGTTTTGCGACTCCTCGGCCGAGGCGGATGCACCCGACGGGCGGCCGACGGGTGAGCCGGGCGGCCCCGCGGGCACGGCGTGGCCCGCCTTTCGTGTGACGAAATGGAGTTGGCGGCATTCGGGTGGTGGGAGTGACGCGCCGCAACCGTCCGTACTCTTCGCGTACTCCTCACCGTCAGTTGCACGACACCCCCGAGGAGGCTCCCATGACGCGGTTCCCGGACTACATCACCGCCCCGACCTCGCGGCTCGACTTCGACCCCTACCGTTTCCCCGCCCTCTTCGTCGACGGCCTGCCCGAGGAGGCTCCGTCGCCCCGCGGACCGGGCGTGGACCTCGACCATGTGCCCGCGCCCTCGCCCGAGAGTCGACTGTCCGTTCCCCTGCGGCCGGCCGACCGTCGCCGCCTCGAACTGCACGCCGCCCTGACCACGGCCGGCATCGCGCCGCTGCCGGGCGACCTCGACGCCATCGAGGAACTGTGCGGACTCGACGACACCACCCACCTCGCGCTCCAGCGATGGATCACCCGCGTCGCGTGACCACGCCGAGCGGAGCGCCGCCGGAGGCCGGCGGCGCTCCGCTCACGGCTGAGGGACCACGCGGCACGCGCTTTCGGCGCCGGACCGTGCGGGCCCCGGAGGGACGGGTGGGCCCGGGGCGGCATGGACGACGCGGGACTCATCCTCTGTCAGGGCCTGGCCAAAGCAGGGTGACGTGCGCAAGGATCACGCCCGCACCACCTCGCCCTCACCCCTCGATGAGAGGACGCACATGGCTCGCCGCATACCCCGCGGTCTGCTCGCCCTCGCCACGGCCACCGCCACCGTGGCCCTGATCGCTCCGGCCGGAGCCGCCTCGGCGGCCGGTGCCGTGCCGGCCGCGCCGCAGGCGCGGATCTTCATGGTCAACCCCGTCCAGTCCACGGGCGACCAGTCGCTCGCGGACGGCAAGGACGCGGCGGACGCGGTCCCCGCATCGGCCTACGCCACCGTCGGCCTGCGCAATCTCGACGGAACCGGCGCCCTCTCCGGACGGTGGGCCTCCGTCAGCTCCCACACGGGCGGCGCCGCGCGAGTCGCCGACGCCGCCGCCTACGACCGGCACGACGACCAGTTCGAGCAGGTCATGGCCTACTTCTGGGTCAACGAGGCGCAGGAGTACCTGCAGGGTCTCGGCTTCGGCAGCGAACTCCCGGGCGCCAACGACCGCGTGCAGCCGGTCCGGATCAACCAGTGGGGCGCGGACAACTCCTTCTTCACCGACAAGAAGGCCGAGATCCGCTTCGGCAAGGGCGGTGTCGACGACGCAGAGGACGCCGAGGTGATCGTCCACGAGTACGGCCACGCGGTGCATCACGCCCAGGTCCCCGGCTTCGGCACCTCGCCGGAGGCCGGCGCGATCGGTGAGGCGTTCGGCGACTACCTCGCCGTCGAGGTCGGCTCGTCCGCCGCGGCCCGTCACGGCTGGCCGCTGAAGGCCGACGAGGCGTGCGTCGCCGACTGGGACTCCGTTCCCTACAGCGCCGCACCCCACTGCCTGCGCCGCATCGACGGCACCAAGGTGTACGCGGACCGTGTGGGCGAAGTACACGCGGACGGCGAGATCTGGTCCCGCGCCCTGCTCGACATCCGCGACGCCCTCGGAGCCCGGACCGCGGACCGTGTCATCGTCAACGCCCAGTTCGGCTTCGCGCCCGACACGAGTTTCACGGACGCGGCGAACCGGACGATCGAGACCGCCCGGAAGATGTACGGCACGGACGCGGAGGCCGCGGTGCGCGCGGCGTTCCAGGCCCGGCAGATCCCCGGCCTCCGGTAGGGCCACCGGCCGCGCCGCGCGGTCGACCGGGGCCCCGCCGGGCGCCCCCGGGACCACCCGCTCGCGAACGGCGCGGCTCAGAGCCTTCCGGGTGGCCTCTGACCAGGCGGTCACGCCCTGGCACGCACGCTGCCGGTGTTGCCGGGATGCCCGGTAGCCCCGCCGCTACGGTGACCTCCCGACGCCTTGGAATCGCACACACCAGACCGCGTCCGCCTGCCGGTCGAAGGCCACCCGAGAGGCTCTCAGGCGCGGGGCGCCTCGCCCGAGTCCCGCAGCGCCGTACGGACCGACCACACCACCGAGACCATCGGCACGGCGACCACCGCGCCCACGATGCCCGCCGCGATCGATCCCGCGATCACCGAGATCGCCACCACCAGCGGGTGCAGTCGCACGGCCCAGCTCATCACGAGCGGGTGCAGCAGATGCCCCTCGATCTGGCCGATGACCACGATCAGGGCGACCACGATCCCCGCCACGAGCGGGCCCTTCGTGGCCAGGGCGACGACCGCGGCGACCGCGAGGGCGACCGGCGACCCGATGAGCGGGACGAACGCGGCCATGAACTCCAGCAGCGCGAGCGGAACCGCGAGCGGGACTCCGAGGAGCCACAGCGCGACGCCGACGAGAACCGCGTTGACCGCGGCCACCAGCACGATGCCGTGCGTGTATCCGGTGAAGGTGCGCCAGGCCGCCCGCCCCCCGATCTCCGCCCTGCCGCGCACGGACCGCGGCAACTGCCCCGTCAGCCACGCCCACTGCCGGTCTCCCGAATGGATGAAGAACACCGCGCTGAACAAGGCCAGGGCCAGCGTGGTGAGCACCGCCACCAGGTGATGGGCGCCGCTCAGCGCCTCGCTGACCACCGTCGAGCGGTGGCTCGACAGGAACTGTCCGATCCGCGCCTGGACGTCCGTGAGCGCGTCCGGGTCCAGGCGGAACGGCGGCCGTTCCAGCCAATCCTCCAGGCGGCCCACACCCGCCCGGAACTCCCGCACAAGGGTCGTCCGCTCGCCCTCCACCGCCTCGCCGACCAGCGTGAGCACCCCGACGACCAGCGCGATGCCGCCGAGCAGAGTGAGGGTGACCGCCGCCGGGCGGGGGAGCCATCGGGCGAGCAGGTCCGCGACCGGACGCAGCAGCGCGGTGACGACCAGGCCGAGGAAGACGGCCACCCCGATCTCGTGGAAACGGCCCAGCAGGGCGAACAGGCTGTACACGAGTGCTCCGACGACCAGCAGTCGCCACGCGTACGCGGCGGCGGTACGAAGGAACGGGACCACCGGCGGTGGCGAGGCTGGCTGCATGGCCGACGACGTACCACCGCGGGCCCGGCGGCCCACGCCCGGCACCGGACATTCGCCCGGCCACCGCCGACATTGCTCCGACCGGCGTCCGGATGGGCGAATGCGGTCACCGGGCGGGGCCCGGGACGGTGTCGTCGCCGCACCACGGGCCCGGTCCGGGGAGGATCGGAGGATGGGCGTCGTCCTGCCGGTCCTCTTCTCCTGCTTCGCAGCGCTCAGCAACGCGCTCGCCACGGTGCTCCAGCGCCGTGCCGCGCTCACGGTCCCGCAGTCGGACTCGTTCCGGCTCGGTCTGATCGCCGACCTGCTGCGGCGCCCGCTCTGGCTGGCGGGCATCGCCGCGGTGATCGCGGCCGGGGTCGGGCAGGCGGTGGCCCTGGCGACCGGTCCGCTGTCACTCGTCCAGCCGCTGTTCGTCCTGGAACTCCCGCTCGCGTTGCTGATCGGCTCCCTGGCGGCCCGGGAGCGGCTGCCCCGCGGCCAGTGGGCGGCGGTGGCGTGCGTGGTGGCGGGCCTCGGTCTCGCCATGGTGGCCGCCTCACCCGAGGGAAACCGGACGCACGTGGCGCTGGACCGCTGGCTCCCGGCCCTGGCGGCCTGCGGCGCCGCGGCGGTCCTCCTGGCGGCGGCCGGACTGCGCAGACCGCCCGGCCGGGCCCGCGCCGGCTGTCTCGGGGCCGCCACCGCGATCTGCTACGCGCTGACCGCCGCCCTGATGAAGTCGGCCGTGCACATCCTGGACGAGGGAGGTCTCAGCGCCTTTCTGACCACCTGGCAGACGTACGCGTTCGGGCTGACCGGCATCGCGGCGCTGCTCCTGCTCGAACACGCCATGCAGGGCGGACCGCTGGTCGCCTCGCAGCCCGCGCTGACCCTCGGCGACGCGACACTGAGCCTGGCGCTGGGCGTGCTGCTGTACGAGGAGCACGTCCACGGCGGCTGGTGGCTGCTCCCGGAGGCGGTGGGCGTCGGACTGATCGTCTTCGGGGTGTTCTCCCTGGCGCGGAGCGGCGTCAGTTCCGCCTGAGAGCCTGCCGGGTGGCGCGGCACCGGGCCGCCCGCCCCGGGGGTCTCCGCCGCGCGGGCGGCACCTCACGGGACGCGTGCGGGCGTTGCGGCGGGCGGCGCCTCCTTGGAGGTCGGCCGGTCGGGAACGGCCCTAGGGTGACGGCTATGACCAGTGGATCGCGGCACCCCCGGCTCGGCCCACCCCTCCCCCGGCACCCCGGCTACCTCGCGGCGGCCACGGTCTTCGCCATCGGCATGGCGGGGACGACGCTGCCCACACCGCTCTACGGGCTCTACCGCGAGGAACTCGGCTTCTCCGAGCTGATGGTGACGGTGATCTTCGCCAGCTACGCGGTGGGCGTGATCGCCACCCTGCTGCTGGTCGGAAACCACTCGGACGTCGTGGGGCGCCGTCCCGTCCTGCTGTGCGCGCTGGGTCTGGCCGCGGCGAGCGCGGTGTGCTTCCTCGCAGAGGGGGGCCTGCCCCTGCTCTTCGCCGGGCGCCTCCTGTCGGGCTTATCGGCCGGACTGCTCAGCGGCGCGGGCACGGTCACCGTACGGGAGTTGGCGCGCCCCGAGCAGCGTTCCCGCGCGGCATTCGCAGCGACCGCCGCCAACATGGGCGGCCTCGGCTGCGGTCCGCTCCTTGCCGGGATACTGGCACAGTACGCGCCGAAGCCGCTGACGCTCCCCTTCCTGGTGCATCTCGGGTCGGTGGCCGTCGCCTGTGTCGTCGTCCTGCTGCTGCCGGAGACGGTCAGCGAGCCGCGACCGCGCGCCCGGCCGCAGCCGCCGGGCCTCTACGTACCGGCGCGGGTCCGCGGGGTCTTCGCCCCGGCGGCGCTCGCCGCCTTCGCGGGATTCTCGCTGCTCGGGCTCTTCACCGCGGTGGCGCCCAGCTTCGTCTCGCAGACCCTGGATATCTCCGACCTGGCCGTCACCGGGGTCGTGGTCTTCTCGGTGTTCCTCGCCTCGACCGCGGGGCAGTCGCTGACCGGGCGGATGCCGGTGGGCACCGCGCTGCCCCTCGGCTGTCTGATCCTGGTGCTGGGTCTGGCGCTGGTCGGCTCGTCCCTGTGGGCGGAGGAGCTGCCGCTGCTGGTGGCGGGCGGGGTGTGCGGCGGACTCGGCCAGGGGCTCGCCTTCCGCGCCGGCCTGAGCGCGGTCGGCGACGCGGCACCGCCCGCGCACCGGGCGGCCACGATCTCCTCCTTCTTCGTCGTCGCCTACGCGGGCATCTCGCTGCCGGTCGTGGGCGTCGGTGCCCTCACGATGTGGGTGGGACTGGACACGGCCGGCCTGACGTTCACCGCCTGCGTGACGGTGCTCGCCGCGTCCGCCGGCCTCTACCTCCGTCTTCGGCCGCCCGTCGCGGAGCCGCGCTGACCGGGTTGCCGGCCGACCGGACCGTCTCCATGGCGCGCCACCGCACGACCTTCCCGGGGACGGGCCGCCGCGCGCTCGCACAGGTCCGGGCGATCCACGGAACCGACCACCGTTTCGTGGTCCGCGCAGGTCCGCGCAGGTCCGCGCAGGTCAGGGCAGGTCACCCGGACGGTGGGGGAGGTCACCCGCTTGCCGGTGTCCGGGTGGCGGTTAATGTCGATATATAGGCCACAGGTGCACTCCCGTCCCGTCACCTCTCCGGTGCCCCGGGGTGGGAGAGTGCGAAAGGAGCCTCCGATGACCCGTGTGTTGCGGGGTGCGATAGCCCTGGCCGGAGCCGCGGCCCTCTCTCTGAGCATGGTGGTGACCAGCAGTGCCGCCGACTCCGGTCCGGGGGCGCCGGCGAAGCAGGACGAGGTGAAGATCGGCCTGCTGCTGCCGGAGAGCAAGACCACGCGGTACGAGAAATTCGACCGGCCGTACATCGAGCAGAAGATCAGGGAGCTCGCTCCCGACGCCCAGATCGACTACTACAACGCCGCCGAGAGCGCCACCACCCAGCAGCAGCAGGTCAACACGGCGCTCGCCAAGGGTGACCAGGTGCTCATCCTGGACGCGGTGGACGCCAAGTCGATCCAGTCCTCCGTCGAGAAGGCCAACGCGGCCGGCGTGAAGATCGTCGCCTACGACCGGCTGGCGCAGGGGCCCGTAGACGCCTACGTCTCCTACGACAACCGCAAGGTGGGCGAGTTGCAGGGCCAGGCGCTCCTGGACGCGCTCGGCGCGGACGCCGCCGGCAGCCAGATAGTGATGCACAACGGTTCGCCGACGGACCCGAACGCGGCCGAGTTCAAGGCCGGAGCCCACTCGGTCCTCGACGGCAAGGTGAAGATCGGCAAGGAGTACGACACTCCCAACTGGGACCCGAACAACGCGAACCAGCAGATGTCCGGCGCGATCAGCGCGCTGGGCAAGGACAACATCGACGGCGTCTACTCCGCCAACGACGGTCTGGCCGCGGGCATCGCCACCGCCCTGAAGGCGTCCGGCATCAACGTGCCGCTGACCGGCCAGGACGCCCAGCTCGACGCCATCCAGCGCATCCTGCTCGGCACGCAGACGATCACGGTCCAGAAGCCGTACAAGCCGGAGGCGGATGTCGCCGCCACCATGGCGGTGGACCTGGCCGAGGGCAAGGAACTCCCCGAGTCGCTGACCCCGGTGACCGTCACCAGTGGCAGCGGCGACGAGGTCCCGGCCACCCTGCTGACACCGATCGTCGTCGACAAGGACAACATCGGCGACACGGTCGTCAAGGACGGGATGTACACGGTCGAGGAAATCTGCACCCCGACCTACTCCGCGGCCTGCAAGGAGGCCGGTCTCACCTGACCGCCCGAGCGTTTCATCCCGGCGGGGGCGAGGTGACCCGTACCAGCGGGCGAGCGGAGGAGGCGGTTTCGTTGACGGAAACACCCGTGCTCACACTCCGGGGGATCTCCAAACGGTTCGGTGCCGTCCAGGCACTCTCCGACTTCGACCTGGAGGTCAGTCCCGGTGAGGTCGTGGCCCTCGTCGGGGACAACGGCGCCGGCAAGTCCACCGCGGTCAAGACGATCGCGGGCGTGAACCCGCCGGACGAAGGCGTCATCACATGGCAGGGGCGGCCGGTCTCCATCAACCGGCCGCACGACGCCCAGAACCTCGGTATCGCCACCGTGTACCAGGATCTCGCCCTCTGCGACAACCTCGACGTCGTGGGCAACCTGTTCCTCGGGCGCGAACTGCGCCACTTCGGCGTACTCGACGAAGTCCGGATGGACCAGCGGGCCCGGGAACTGCTCCAGACCCTGTCCATCCGCATCCCCAGTGTCCGCATCCCGGTCGCCTCCCTCTCCGGCGGCCAGCGTCAGACGGTCGCGATCGCCCGCTCGCTCATCGGCGAGCCCAAGGTCGTGATCCTCGACGAACCCACCGCGGCCCTGGGCGTGGAGCAGACCGCCGAGGTCCTGGACCTCGTCGAACGACTCCGCGACCAGGGCCTCGGGACCATCCTGATCAGCCACAACATGGTGGACGTGATGGCGGTGGCCGACCGCATCGCGGTGATGCGGCTCGGCCGCAACAACGGCTTCTTCGACAAACGTGCCACCTCCGCGGAGGAGATCATCTCCGCCATCACCGGCGCCACCGACAGCGCCGTCACCCGCCGCCAGGCCCGCAAGCGGGAGGAGGGGTGATGAGCAGTCGAGAACGAGGCCCCGACGAAAGCGGCTCCCGGCAGCCGGCCGAGGGCGCCACCCCCGCGGTCGACTCCCGGCTGCTGGTCCGGGAAGAGGGCGTCAGAGGCTACCTGGACGAATTCCGGCGCAAGCTGCGCAGCGGTGAGCTGGGCTCCCTCCCCGTCGTCCTCGCGGTGATCGTCATCTGGACCGTCTTCGGCAGCCTCAACAGCACCTTCCTGTCCGCCCAGAACCTCTCCGACCTCAGCCAGCAGATCGTCGGCACGGGCATGATCGCCGTCGGTATCGTCTTCGTCCTGCTGCTCGGCGAGATCGACCTCTCCGTCGGCTCCGTCAGCGGACTGTGCGCGGCCATCTTCGCCGTGCTCAACGTCCAGAACGGCATGAACCAGTGGCTGGCCCTGCTCGTCGCCATCGCCGGCGGTGCGGCCGTCGGGCTCATCCAGGGCTTCTTCTTCGCCAAGGTCGGCGTACCGGCCTTCGTCGTCACCCTGGCGGGCAATCTCGCCTGGAACGGCCTGATGCTCCAGGTGCTCGGCACCAGCGGCACGGTCAACATCCCCAGTGAGAGCATCGTCTCCAAGCTGTACTCCACCATCTTCCACAGTCCCGCCGCCGCGTACCTGACCGCGGCCGTCGGCGTCGGTCTCTTCCTTTCCGCCTCGCTGCTGGACGCGAGACGCCGACGCGTGGCCGGGGTGCCGGCCCGGCCGGTGGCCGAGATCGTGCTGCGCACGGCCGTCATCGCCGCGATCGCCTTCGTGACCGCCTACATCCTCAACCAGTACCAGGGGCTGCCGCTGGCACTCCTGGTCTTCCTGATCCTTCTGGTGGTGCTCGACTTCGTCCTGCGCCGCACGACGTACGGCCGACGGGTCTTCGCGGTGGGCGGCAACATCGAGGGCGCCCGCCGGGCCGGCATCAGCGTGCCATTCGTCCGCATGAGCGTCTTCTCGATCGCGGGCACGATGGCCGCGGTCGGAGGCATCTTCCTCGCCGGCCAGATCCAGTCCGCGAGCCAGACATCCGGCGGCGGCAACCTGCTGATGAACGTGATCGCCGCGGCGGTCATCGGCGGCACCAGCCTGTTCGGTGGACGCGGCACCGTCTGGTCCGCGCTGCTCGGAGCCCTGGTGATCGGATCCATCCAGTCCGGCATGAACATCATGGGCGTCAGCAACGCCATCCAGTTCATGATCACCGGAGCCGTCCTGCTGGCGGCCGTGGTCGTCGACTCGCTGTCCCGCAGGACCCAGAAGGCCGCGGGGCGCGCCTGAACGGCCCGTGCTCGCGCTGCGCGGACGGCCAGGTCGTGGTCGCATCGTGCACATGGAGCGAGCAGAAGGACGCGAGCCGGCGATCGCCCAGCGGCGCTCGGCCCGCCTGACCGTCGCCAAGCACGCCACCGACGCCGAGGATCTGGCCACCCTCCTCGACCTCCTCGACCTGCATCCGGAAGCCGATCTGCTGCACCGTCGCGACACCGCGCGCGACCCCGACTGAGGAGGTCGGGGCGGACACCTGGGGGCCAGGCGGCCTGACCGGGCACGACACCCCTCCGGCGGCAGCGCGACGCGCCCGCACCTCTCCCCGGCGGGGCGGAGGGCTCCGGACGCGGCCTCCCCGGTCATCCCGTCACTTCCGCGGGCGAGCCCGAAGCCCAGAGTGAAGCCCGCCGTGACGGGCGAACCCCGCCCGACGCGGCACCAGCGCGGTCACCGAACCCGCCGCAGCCCTGCCGAGATCGCCTGCCGGGAGGGGAATGCGCGGCTGATTCCGGCGGTTCTCCTGGCTGAAGCGGTCTTCGTGGGCTGCCCTGGGTACGCCCTCGTGGCAGTGACCGACAGTGACGAACCCCCTGGGGAATGCCATGCCGAGTCCTCGAGTCGTTTCCACCGCCTTGGCCGCGATGACCGTCGGTCTGCTCGTCGGCTGCTCCGTCGGGACGGGTGCGGGCGTTCCGGCCGGTGATCCGTCCTCCCTGCGTGACGCGGTCCCGTCGGCCGTGGCCTCCACGTCCGCGGCCCCGATTCCCGCCCCGCCCACCCGGGTGGCGGCTCCGGCGCCCGATCCCGAGCCGACCGCGCTGAGCCGGTCCGCCGAGCTGGCGATACCGGCGATCGACCTCACCGCGCTGCGGATCGTGCCGTACGAGGGGACGACCGACGACGCCGCGGGTACCCGGATACAGGACCGGGGCGTCGCGGCGAGCCCCTACGGGAAGAACGGCGGGGTCGGGCCAGGCGAGGTGGGCAACTATCTGGTGACCGCCCACCGGCTCTCCGCCGGCGGGCCCCTGCGGGAGTTGCCCGCGGTCGGCGTCGGAGACTCCGTCCAGGTCACCCAGGGTGACACCGTCTACGTGTACACGATCACCGGCACGCGAGAGACGTCCTTCCGGTCCGCCCGCTCCCTCGCCGAACAGCGCGCCGCCGTTCCGGGCGAGCCGGGGCGGACCCCCAGCCGGGCGATGATCACTCTCTCCACGTGCGCGACGCCCGAGGACAACGCCGCGGGCAACCGCTGGCGCGACGCCCAGGGCAACCCGGAGCACCGCATCGACAAGATCGGCGTGCTGACGTCGACCCGTCCGGCGTCCTGACCGCCCCCGCCGATGGCGCGTGTCCCCGCCCTGGACAGGCCCGCAGCCCCGTCGTACCCTCCAACGAAACTAGTCAATTAGTTGAGTAGATGAGGGTTCGATGCACCCGTTCCGCAAGGCAGTCGAGAACCGCGACGCCGAGGCCCTGGAGGCGCTGCTCGCCACCGACGTCGTCTTCACCAGCCCCGTCGCCTTCAAGCCCTACGAAGGCAGGGCCGTCACGGCCGCGATTCTGCGCGCGGTCATGCGTGTCTTCGAGGACTTCGTCTACGTGCGGGAGATCGCGAACCCGGACGGGCGCGACCACGCCCTCGTCTTCACCGCGACCGTCGACGGCAAGCGCGTCCAGGGCTGCGACCTCCTCCACTTCGACGAGGAGGGCAGGATCGACGACTTCACCGTCATGGTTCGACCGCTGTCCGCCGCGAAGGCGCTGTCGGAGGCGATGGGCGCCCAGTTCGACCGGATCGCCCGGGAGGCCGCGGACAGCGCGTGAGCCCGGCCGCCGGCGGCGCGGGCCCCCGGTGCCGGGCGGCGGGGCGGGCCGCGGCCGGGGGCGGTGGACCGCCGTCCGCCCTGGCCGCGGGAGCGCGTCGTCAGGCCAGCTTCCCGAGTACCTCCGCCGCGAGGGGAGCGGAGGAGGCCGGGTTCTGGCCGGTCACCAGATTGCGGTCGACGACGACGTTCGGGGCCCACGGCTCGCCCACCCGGACGTCGACACCGGCCTCCGTCAGGCGCGTCTGCAGCAGCCACTTCGCCTTGTCGGCGAGACCGGCCTGGGTCTCCTCCGCGTTGCTGAACGCGGCGACCCGGTAACCCGCGAACGCGTTCTTCCCGTCCTGGTCGACGGCGGCGAGCAACGCGGCCGGGCCGTGACACACCACGGCCAGCGGCTTCCCCGACCTCAGGGCCGCGATCAGCAGCCGGCCCGAGTCCGCGCTCACGGCGAGGTCCTCCATCGGGCCGTGGCCGCCCGGGTAGAAGACCGCGTCGTAGTCGTCGAGGAGCACGTCCTCCAGCCGGACCGGCTGCCGCAGCGCCGCCATCGAGGCGAGCGCCGCGGCGACCTCCGCGGCCCCCTCCGGACCGCCGTTCGCCTCCGGGGCGAGGCTGCCGCGGTCGACGGTCGGCTCGACGCCGCCCGGAGTCGCGACGACGACCTCGTGGCCCGCCGCCGTGAACGCCCGACAGGGAGCCACGACCTCCTCGGCCCAGAAGCCCGTCGGGTGCTTCGTGCCGTCGGCGAGCGTCCAGTGGTCGGCGCCGGTCATCACGAAAAGGATCTTCGACATGGTGTGTTCACTCCGGGAGGTGGGCGTGGGACAGGGGCCCGGCCGGGCCCCTGAACAGGGGGCGCGCACACGGGTGCACGCGGCGGGGAAGAGACGCTCCCGGCGCGGACGGCCGGTGCGGCCACGTCCTCGACCGTAAGCCGGTGTCCCTCGGCTCACCAATGGTGAATCCGATGTCCGTCATCGGAATCCCGATGGGTACGGCGGGGCGCGACCCACGGAAGCGAGTCCAGGGTCCCGTCCACGGGATGCAGTACGGGCGCCCCGCGCGGAGACAGCGCGCCCGCCGCCCGGGAGGCCATCCGCCGTCGGTCAGGCCCCGTCGCGGTCGGGGAGCGGGTCACGCGAACGAGACATGACCGGTGTATGTCGCCTCAGTCTCAGTGATGTCGGACCGTGTCCCGCGCCGGGCGGGACGGACGCTGGACAACGTTGTCACAGACGGGCAGAGTGTCCGCACACGCGAGCTCCGCCG
This sequence comes from Streptomyces sp. NBC_01216, assembly GCF_035994945.1. Taxonomy (NCBI): domain Bacteria; kingdom Bacillati; phylum Actinomycetota; class Actinomycetes; order Kitasatosporales; family Streptomycetaceae; genus Streptomyces; species Streptomyces sp. NBC_01216. Next base: position 450,834 of record NZ_CP108677.1, on the reverse strand, counting down.
GTGCGTGAAGGGGCGCCGGCGCCTCCCGAGCCGCTCGCGGGGCCGTCGGAACGCACCTTGTCCGCCGGTCCGCGCGCCGGCGGACGGTGTTCGTCCGCTGTCCCACTCCACCGGGACCCGTGTTCGCCCGCACGTCGTCTTCGCCCAGGAAACAGAGTCCATGGATCTCCTCTCCGCCACCGTTCAGCCCTACGCGTGGGGCTCGCCGACCGCACTGCCCCGGCTGATGGGCCTGCCCGTGACCGGTGAGCCGCAGGCCGAACTGTGGCTGGGCGCCCACCCGGCGGCGCCCTCCCTGATCGAGCGCGAGGGCGCCGTCCTTCCGCTCGACCGTGTCATCGCCGCCGATCCGGGCAGGGAACTGGGCGCGCCCGCGCTGCGGCGCTTCGGTCCGCGGCTGCCCTTCCTGTTGAAGCTGCTCGCGGCCGACGCCCCGCTCTCCCTGCAGGTCCATCCGGACGCGGCCCAGGCGGAGGCGGGCTACGCGGCCGAGAACGCCCGGGGAGTCCCGCTGGACGCGCCGCACCGCAACTACCGCGACCGCCGACACAAGCCGGAGATGATCGTCGCCCTCACCCCGTTCGAGGGGCTGTGCGGCTTCCGGGCACCCGGGGAGAGTGCCGCCCTCCTGGACGACCTGGGCGTGCCGGGCCTGCGCCCCTTCGCCGAGGTCCTGCGGACCGGCCCCGAGGAGGCCGCCCTCCAGTCGGTCTTCACCGGCCTCCTCGCCCCCGCTCCGGGGCTCCTGGACGCCACCGCCGGCGCCGTGGCGCACGCGGCGGGCCGGGAGGGCCCCCACCGGGCGGACTGGGCCGCCTATCGCGCGATCGCCCGCGCGCATCCGGGCGACACCGGGCTGCTGCCCGCGCTGATGCTGCGGTACGTCCGGCTCGAACCGGGGGAGGCGCTCTTCCTGGGAGCCGGCGTCCCGCACGCCTACCTGTCCGGACTGGGCGTGGAGGTGATGGCCGGCTCCGACAACGTCCTGCGGTGCGGACTGACGGCCAAGCACGTGGACGCGGAAGAGCTCCTCAAGGTCGTCCGGTTCACCGCGCCGCCCCACCGGACCCTGACACCACGGGTCGAGGCGGCGGGCGCACACCACTACCCCGCGCCGGTCGACGACTTCCGGCTCACCCGGATCACGGCCCGCTCCGGGGACCCCGCGCGTCCGCTGCGCGCCGGCGCACCGCGCATCGTCCTGTGCACCGAGGGCGAGGCCCTGCTGACCTCGGCGGACGAGGCCGTACGGATCGGGCCTGGCCGAGCCGTCTACGTCCCGGCCTGGGAACCGGTCACCCTGACCGGCCACGCCACGGTGTTCAGTGCCGGGGTGGCGGACCCGGCGGACGCCTCCGCCGGTCACTGACCCGACGCCTCCACCGGTCACTGACCGGGCGCCGCAGCGGGGCCGCCGGGCCGGCGGTGGGACTCACGACGGCGGGACGCGCGTCCGGACCGGCCGGTGAAGGCCGGCCCGGACGCCGGGATCAGACGTCGAACCGGTCGAGGTCCATCACCTTGCTCCAGGCGGCGACGAAGTCCCTGACGAACTTCTCCCTGGCGTCGTCGCTCGCGTAGACCTCGGCGAGTGCCCGCAGTTCGGAGTTGGACCCGAACACGAGGTCGGCGCGGCTGCCGGTCCACCTGACCTCGCCGGTGGCGAGGTCGCGGCCCTCGAAGGTGTGCGCGTCCTCGGAGGTGGCCTTCCACTCCGTGCCCAGGTCGAGCAGGTTGACGAAGAAGTCGTTCGTCAGCGTTCCGGGGGTGGAGGTGAGGACACCGAGCGAGGACTGCTGGTGGTTCGCGCCCAGCACGCGCAGACCACCGACCAGGACCGTCATCTCGGGGGCGCTGAGCGTCAGCAGGTTCGCCTTGTCGAGCAGCAGGTACTCGGCCGGAAGCCGGTTGCCCTTGCCCAGGTAGTTGCGGAAGCCGTCGGCGGACGGTTCGAGCGCGGCGAACGAGTCCACGTCCGTCTGCTCCTGCGTGGCGTCCACGCGGCCAGGGGTGAAGGGCACCTCGACGGCGTATCCGGCGTCTGCGGCGGCCTTCTCCACCGCCGCGGAGCCGGCGAGTACGACGAGGTCGGCCAGCGAGACGCCCTTGCCGCCGGGCCGGTCGGAGTTGAAGGACGCCTGGACGCTCTCCAGCACGCGCAGCACCGACGCCAGCTCGTCCGGCTCGTTGACCTGCCAGCCGCGCTGCGGTTCGAGACGGATCCGGGCGCCGTTGGCGCCACCGCGCTTGTCGCTGCCGCGGAAGGAGGAGGCGGACGCCCACGCGGTCGACACCAGCTGGGAGACCGTGAGGTCCGAGGCGAGGACCTTCTCCTTGAGGGCGGCGATGTCCGCGGCGCCGAGCGGCTCGTGCGCGGCCTCGGGGAGCGGGTCCTGCCAGAGCAGCACCTCGGAGGGGACCTCAGGGCCGAGGTACCGTGCGACGGGGCCCATGTCACGGTGGGTCAGCTTGTACCAGGCCCGCGCGAAGGCGTCGGCGAACGCGGCGGGGTTCTCGCGGAAGCGGCGCGAGATCGGCTCGTACACCGGGTCGAAGCGGAGTGACAGGTCCGTCGTCAGCATGGTGGGGGCGTGGCGCTTCGACGGGTCGTGCGCGTCCGGCACGGAGCCCGCCCCGGCGCCCTCCTTGGGCCGCCACTGGTGCGCACCCGCGGGGCTCTGGAAGAGCTCCCACTCGTAGCCGAAGAGGATGTCGAAGAAACTGTTGTCCCACTCCGTCGGAGTGTCGGTCCAGATGCCCTCCAGACCGCTGGTGATCGCGTCCCCGCCCTTGCCGGTGCCGTGCGTGTTCTTCCAGCCCAGACCCTGCTGCTCCATCGGGGCGGCCTCGGGGTCGGGGCCGACCGCGTCCGCCGGGCCCGCGCCGTGGGTCTTGCCGAAGGTGTGACCGCCCGCGATCAGGGCGACCGTCTCCTCGTCGTTCATCGCCATCCGGCGGAACGTCTCACGGATGTCGCGGGCAGCGGCGAGGGGGTCCGGAGTCCCGTTCGGACCCTCGGGGTTGACGTAGATGAGTCCCATCTGGACGGCGCCGAGGGGGTTCTCCAGCTCCCGGTCGCCGGTGTAGCGCTCGTCGCCGAGCCAGGTGGTCTCGGGGCCCCAGTAGACGTCCTCGTCGGGCTCCCACACGTCCGCGCGGCCACCGCCGAAGCCGAAGGTCTCGAAGCCCATCGACTCCAGGGCGACGTTGCCGGTCAGGATCATGAGGTCGGCCCAGGAAAGACCGCGGCCGTACTTCTTCTTCACCGGCCAGAGCAGGCGGCGGGCCTTGTCGAGATTGCCGTTGTCCGGCCAGCTGTTGAGCGGGGCGAAGCGCTGCTGACCGGCCCCCGCGCCGCCGCGGCCGTCGCTGATCCGGTAGGTGCCGGCGCTGTGCCAGGCCATGCGGATCATGAAGGGGCCGTAGTGGCCGAAGTCGGCCGGCCACCAGTCCTGCGAAGTGGAGAGCACCTCCGCGATGTCGCGCTTCACCGCGGCGAGGTCCAGCGACTCGAACGCCTCGGCGTAGTCGAAGTCCTCGCCCAGGGGATTCGCCACCGCGGGGTTCTTGGCGAGGATCTTCAGATTCAGGCGTTCCGGCCACCACTGACTGTTCCCGCCGCCCTGGGTGGGGTGCGGTGCGCGACCGTGCGCGACCGGGCAGCCACCGCCGCCCTCCGCTTTCGGGTCGGTAACGATGGCGTCGTGGTTCTCAGACATGGAAAATCCCTCCGGACCAGGCGTTTCACGGTGCTCAGGCACTGCTGGTGGTGGAACGGGCGGGGCGTGCGCCCCCGTGCGTGACCTCGGCCTGTTCGGCTGAGAAGTCTCGGGCCGCGAACGGTGCGGGACAGGGAGCCGAGCCCGGCGTGCGAGCGACGGTTGCCGGTCTCGGGCACCTCGGCGCGGGGCGCGTCCGGCAGGCCGGTGCCGCGCGGTACTCCGGCGGTGGCCCTCACCTCGCTGCCTCCTGCCGTACTGGATTCGTTCCGTCCCCTTGGCTGTCAACAGAACCGATCCTACGATGGACGGAATCCAAGTCAAGAAGGACGCCAAATCCCCGCCCGTCAGTGTGCCGGACGCGCGTCCGGGCCGCCGGGAATTCCGCCGAACCTGAATGGGTGAGCCGATATGAGCGACTTGCTGGAGCGGTTGCGCGGGCGCGGCTGGCGCATGACCTCGCAGCGGCGCGTCGTCGCCGAGGTCCTCGACGGTGACCACGTGCACCTCACGGCCGACGAGGTGCACGCCCGCGCGGCGGAACGGCTGCCCGAGATCTCGCGGGCGACCGTCTACAACACGCTCGGCGAGCTCGTCTCCCTCGGCGAGGTCCTGGAGGTCACCACCCATGGCCGGGCGAAGCGGTACGACCCCAACGCGCGCAGCCCTCACCAGCACCTGGTCTGCTCCGGCTGTGGCCTGATCCGCGACGTCCACCCCACCGGCGATCCACTGGCCGGTCTCGCGGCGGCCGAGCGGTACGGATTCGACGTCTCCGAGGTGGAGATCACCTATCGGGGCCTCTGCCCGTCCTGCCTCTGACCCGCGTCCGACCCGCTGCGTCCCGCGCCGGGCGGCCTCCTCACCGTGGGCAGGGCGGGACCCGCACCCGCGGGCCAGTACGCTCTGACGCCCCCGGCCCGTCCCCGCCGTCAGGCCCGTCAGCGCCCCCGCGGCGCGCGGGGGGCACGGAATGCGGCCCGCCGGTACCCCGGTGCCGTACGGTCGGCCCCGTGCCCGCCGCGGCAGAGCCGGCCCGGCCGGCCCGCCCGGCGGAACCCCACCGGACCGGACCCCGCGAGGAGGCGGCGTGAGCGCGACCGAGGCCCGGCACCTGTCGGAGAGCTCCCCGGGTGCGCCCGGGACCCCCGTCGAGACGCCGCTTCGCGTCTTCGTCCTGTCGGGGTCCTCCCGCGCCGGCTCCGTCAACGCGCGACTGGCCGCCCTGGTCGCCGGGCTCGTGGTCGACGCCGGTGCCACGGCCGATTCCGCGGGGCTCCGGGACTTCGGCATGCCGCCCTACGACGGTGACGCGGAGGCGGAGCACGGCCCGCCGCCGGGAGCCGTCGCGCTGCGCGACCGCGTCGCCGAGGCGCAGGCGCTGATCATCGCCACTCCCGAGTACAACGCCTCGGTCCCGGGCGTGGTCAAGAACGCGGTCGACTGGGTCTCGCGGTTCCGGCCGCAGCCCTTCAAGGACAAGCAGGCCCTACTGGTCTCCGCCTCCCCGTCGATGGTGGGCGGCAATCGCGGCCTGTGGGCGCTGCGCGTCCCGCTGGAGCACCTCGGCGCCCGCGTTTATCCCGACATGTTCAGCCTGGCGAGGGCACACGAGGCGTTCACCGAGGAAGGAGCGCTCGCCGACGCGGGGCTCCAGGAGAGGCTCGCGGCCACCGTGGGGTCTTTCCTCGGCCTCGCGGAGGCCGACACCCGGTATCTCTGCCTGCAGCGCCGCTGGTACGAGTTCCTGGGCGACCGCAGTGACGCGCCCGTGACCGCACGGGCCCAGGACTGAACCCTCCGGGCCAGGCCGGGCCCGGACGGACGGCCGCACCCGGCATCCCGACCCCACGCCCCCACGGAGCCGCGCATGACGACCAGGGAATTCCCCGAAGGTACCGAGCTGACCCACATCCTGGTGGTGGGGGACGTCGACCGGTCCCGCGACTTCTACCGTGACGTCGTCGGTGCCGAGGTCGTGCGCGAGTACGGCGGCACCAGCGCCGTCCTGCGTCTGAGCGGCACCTGGCTGCTGCTGGTCACCGGAGGAGGGCCCAGCGACGACAAGCCGACGGTCACCTTCACGGCCCCGGGCGACCCGGACGCGGTCAGCCACGCCATGACCTTCAGGGTGGCCGACTGCCGCGCCGCGTACCAGACGCTCGTGGCGAGGGGCGCGGAGTTCCTCACCCCGCCGGTGGACCACGGCGTCGAGGTGCGCTGCTTCCTCCGGGACCCCGACGGCCACCTGCTGGAACTGAGCCAGGCGGGCTGACGCTCCACCCACGGCGGCGAAGGCGGTGCCGGACGGGCTGCCGCGGCGCGTCGGGCAGCGGACCGGACCGTCCGGTCACGGTGGGGGAGGCCGGTGCCGGGACCGCCGGACGGCGCGGCCGGGCCCTCGCCGTCACCCGCGGGTCTCCCTCCGTCCCGGAGAGGGGCGAACGGGCCGGGGGAGGGCACGACGCGCGGACCGCGCGCCGGGTGCGTACGTTGGCGGTAAGGCCGTTCCTCGGCCGGACATGAGGAGCCGGTGAGCACGTGACGCGGGAGATGGACTACAGGGCGCTGTTCGCCGCGACGCCCAGCCCGTACCTGGTGCTGGCGCCCGATCTGGTGATCGTCGACGTCAACGAAGCCTATCTGCGGGCGACCAGCCGCAGCCGGGCGGAACTCCTCGGGCAGCACCTGTTCGAGGCATTCCCCGACAACCCGGCCGACCCCGACGCGGACGGGGTCCGCAACCTCGGCGCCTCCCTGGAACGTGTGCTCGCCACGGGCCGGGCCGATACGATGGCCGTCCAGAAATACGACATCCCCCTGGTGGAACGGCCCGGAGTCTTCGAGGAGCGCTGGTGGTCACCGGTGAACACGCCCGTCCTCGACGCGGACGGGCGGGTGGCCTGGATCATCCACCGCGTCGAGGACGTCACGGCCTTCCTCCGCTCCCGACGGTTGGGCGGCTCCGACCGGGACCGGACCGAGCGTGAGCAGGGCATGGAAGCCGAGCTGTACGCGCGGGCCCGCGAACTCCAGCGACTGAACGAGGAACTGCGCGCCGCGCACGCCCGGGAGCGGGAGGTCGCCGTCACCCTCCAGGAAGCGATGCTGCGCTCACCCGACCTGGCCCATCACCAGGACATCGCCGTGCGGTACCTGCCCGCGATCGGCTCGCTGAACGTGTGCGGCGACTGGTACGACGCCGCCGACCTCCCCGACGGCCGTTGCACCCTCGCGGTGGGCGACGTCGTCGGACACGGACTGGAGGCCGCCACCGTCATGGGCATGCTCCGCAGCGCCCTGTCGGCGGCCGGCCGGGCGGTCGCGGGCCCCGCGCAGGCCCTGGAGATCCTGGGCGTGTACGCCCGCTCCGTCGAGGGAGCCCTCGCGGCCACCGCGGTGAGCGTCCTCGTCGACTGGCGGTCGCGGCTGATCGTCTACTCCAGCGCCGGTCATCCGCCGCCCGTGCTGCTGCACGCCGACGGCTCCTCCGAACTGCTGGACCAGGCCACCGACCCGCCCCTCGGAGCCCGTCCCGACCACGTGCCGCGTCCGCAGGCGGGCATCTCCTACCGCGGCGGCGACACGCTGATCCTCTACACCGACGGCCTGATCGAGCGCCGCGGCGAGGACATCGACGCCGGCCTCGGGCGTCTCACCCAGGCTCTGGCGGAACTGGGCGCGCTCGGCCCCGAACGCCTGGCGGACGCCCTGCTGGACCGGCTCGGCGTCGCCGGAGGCGTCCGCGACGACATCGCGCTCGTCGTGGTACGTCTGACCGCGTGACCGCATCGGGGCCGCGGACGCGATGCCGCCGCCGAGTGGCCCCCCGCCGGTCCGCTCTTCAGGTGACATGACCGTACGGCTGCGGGCCGGGACCGGCCCCATGCCCCAGCATCGCAGGCGACCGGTCGAACACACCGGCAGCCACTGCCGTCCGGGCCGGCCGCCCTCGTGTGGCTCCGCCCCCGCCGCCGGGAGGTCACGTGCGTATCCTGCTCGTCGCGAGTTCGTTCAACAGCCTGACCCAGCGCGCCCACGCCGAACTGCGCGACCACGGACACGCGGTCACGGTCGAACTCGCCCTGCCGCACGTCGACCTGACCGCAGCGGTACGACGGCACGCACCGGACCTGATCCTCGCCCCGATGCTGCGAACGGCCGTCCCCGAGGAGGTGTGGTCCGCCCACACCTGCCTGATCGTCCATCCCGGACCCGTCGGCGACCGCGGGCCCTCCTCCCTCGACCGGGCCGTCCAGGAGAACGTGACCCGATGGGGCGTCACCGTGCTTCAGGCCGTGGCGGAGATGGACGCCGGCGACGTCTGGGCGAGCGTCGAGTGCCCCCTGCCCCCGGTCGGCAAGAGCGACCTCTACCGCGGGGAGATCGCCGACGCGGCGATGCGGGCCGTGCACCTCGCCGTACGCCGCTTCGCCTCCGGCACGTTCACCCCCGGGCCGCAGACCAGCCACCGCACCCGGCCCGTTCTGCGCCAGGAGGACCGGCGCGTCGACTGGGCGACGGACTCCACCGAGCGCGTGCTTCGGCTGTTGCGGGCCGCCGACTCGCGGCCGGGCGTGCGGGACGAACTCCTCGGCGGGGTGTGGTTCCTGCACGGCGGTCACGCCGAGCACGGACTGCGCGGTCGGCCCGGGGAACTCCTCGCGACCAGGGACGGAGCGGTCTGCCGGGCCACCGTCGACGGAGCCGTCTGGATTCCCGAACTGCGGGCCCGCCGTACCCCGGGCGGGCCCGGCGAGGTCAAGCTGCCCGCGACGGCGGCCCTCGCCGACCAGCTCCCCGCACTGCCCGAGCGGCCCGCCCCCCTCACCGCGGCGCCGTTCCCCGCGGCGACGGCGCCCTGGGCCGACATCGGCTACCGCGAGGAGGGCGACGTCGGCTTCCTGACGTTCTCCTTCCCGGGTGGCGCGATGAGCACGGCGCACTGCCGGCGTCTCCTGGCGGCGTACCGGACCGCGCTGTCGCGTCCCACCTCGGTCCTCGTCCTCGGCGGTGCCCGCGACTTCTTCTCCAACGGCATCCACCTGGGTGTCATCGAGGCCGCCGCGGACCCGGCCGCCGAGTCCTGGGCCAACATCAACGCCATCGACGACCTCGTCGAGGCCGTCCTCACGACCACCGACCGTCTCGTCGTCTCCGCGCTCGGCGGGAACGCGGCGGCGGGCGGCGTCATGCTGGCCCTCGCCGCCGACGAGGTCTGGTGCCGCGAAGGCGTCGTGCTGAACCCCCACTACCGTCTGATGGGGCTGTACGGCTCGGAGTACTGGACCTACACCCTGCCCCGCCGGACCGGAGCCGAGACCGCGGCCCGCCTCACCACCGACGCCCTGCCGGTGAGCTCCGCCGCCGCGCTGTCGTCCGGCCTCGTCGACCGCACGCTCCCCTGCGGTCCCGGAGCCTTCGCCGACGAGACGGCCCGGCTCGCCGCGCACCTGGCCGCGCTGCCGTCCCTCGCGTCCCGGGTCGCCCGGAAGAAGGGCCGCCGCGAACGCGACGAGGCCGAACGCCCGCTGGCGGCCTACCGGGAAGCCGAGCTGGTCCGGATGCGGCGGATCTTCGACGACCCGCGGGCCCCCTACCACGCGCTGCGCCGCGCGTTCGTCCGCAAGGAGCCCGCCACCGGCACCCCGTCCTACCTCACCTGTGGTGTACCGCCCGCTTCGCCGGCGTCCCGCCCGCGGAACGTCACTGGACTGGCGGTACAAGACGAGGCCCTCCGGGCGGCGGGCTGCTAGCAAGAGGGGTGGGGCCCGAGGCCACCGACCCGACCAGGCCGGCCCCTCCCCGAACTCCTCCCCAAGGAGGCAACCCGATGACCGCAACAACGCCGGAGACGGCGGCCGAGGACCCCACGATCCACATCCTCTGGATCAACGCGGGGCTGAGCTGCGACGGTGACTCCGTCTCCCTGACCGCGGCGATGCAGCCCAGCATCGAGGAGATCGTCACGGGTACCCTGCCCGGGCTCCCCAAGATCGCTGTGCACTGGCCGCTGATCGACTTCGAATGCGGCCCCGTCGGTGGGGCGGACACCTTCATCGAGTGGTTCTTCAAGGGGGAGCGCGGCGAGATCGACCCCTTCGTCCTCGTCGTCGAGGGGTCCATCCCCAACGAGAAGATCAAGCCCGAGGGCTACTGGTGCGGATTCGGCGACGACCCCGAGACGGGCCAGCCCATCACCACCAGCGAATGGATCGACCGGCTGGCACCCAAGGCGCTCGCCGTCGTCGCCATCGGCACCTGCGCGACCTACGGCGGCATCCACGCCATGGAGGGCAACCCGACCGGTGCCATGGGCGTGCCCGACTACCTGGGCTGGGACTGGACCTCCCAGGCCGGCATCCCGATCGTCTGCGTGCCCGGCTGCCCCATCCAGCCCGACAACTTCTCGGAGACCCTCACCTACCTCCTGTACCAGGCGGCGGGCTCGGCCCCGATGATCCCGCTGGACGACAAGCTCCGTCCGTCCTGGCTGTTCGGCGCGACCGTCCACGAGGGCTGCGACCGGGCCGGCTACTACGAGCAGGGCCAGTTCGCGAAGACGTACGACTCGCCCACCTGCCTGGTCAAGCTCGGATGCTGGGGCCCGGTAGTCAAGTGCAACGTGCCCAAACGCGGCTGGATGAACGGCATCGGCGGCTGTCCCAACGTCGGCGGCATCTGCATCGCCTGCACGATGCCCGGCTTCCCCGACAAGTTCATGCCGTTCATGGACGAACCCCCCGGCGCCAAGCTGTCCAGCAAGGCCAGTGGCGCGTACGGCTCCGTGGTCCGGCGTCTCCGGTCGGTCACCACGCACACCGTCGACCAGGAACCCAAGTGGCGGCACGGCGGCAAGAAGCTGACGACCGGCTACCGGCCGCCCTGGTGACCACCGCTCGAACCCCCACACCGATCAGCACCCCGCACCTCCCCGCACATGAAGGGCCACGGCACAGACGATGACACCGAAGACGAAGACAGCCGGCGACGGCAGCGGCCTGGTGGAGATGGCCTGGGATCCGATCACCCGGATCGTGGGCAGCCTCGGCATCCACACGAAGATCGACTTCAAGCAGAAGCGAGTCGCCGAGTGCTACAGCACCTCGTCGGTCTTCCGCGGATACAGCGTCTTCATGCGCGGCAAGGACCCCCGTGACGCGCACTTCATCACCAGCCGCATCTGCGGGATCTGCGGCGACAACCACGCCACCTGCTCCGTGTACGCGCAGAACATGGCGTACGGGGTGAAGCCCCCGCATCTCGGCGAGTGGATCATCAACCTCGGCGAGTCCGCGGAGTACATGTTCGACCACAACATCTTCCAGGAGAACCTGGTCGGGGTCGACTACTGCGAGAAGATGGTCCGCGAGACCAACCCGGGCGTCCTGGAGCTCGCCGAACGGACCGAGGCACCGCACGCCGGCGAGCACGGCTACCGCACCATCGCCGACATCATGCGCTCCCTCAACCCCATCGAGGGCGAGTTCTACCGCGAGGCGCTCCAGGTCAGCCGCTACACCCGGGAGATGTTCTGCCTGATGGAGGGCCGCCATGTGCACCCCTCCACGCTCTACCCGGGCGGTGTCGGCACCGTCGCCTCCGTCCAGCTCTTCACGGACTACATGAGCCGCCTGATGCGGTACGTCGAGTTCATGAAGCGCGTCGTCCCGCTCCACGACGACCTCTTCGACTTCTTCTACGAAGCCCTGCCCGGCTACGAGGAGGTGGGCAGGCGCCGCGTGCTGCTCGGCTGCTGGGGCGCGCTCAACGACCCCGAGCACTGCGACTTCACCTACGCCAACATGACCGACTGGGGACGGAAGATGTTCGTCACCCCGGGCGTCGTCGTCGACGGCAAGCTGGTGACCAACGACCTCACCGAGATCAACCTCGGCATCCGCATCCTCCTCGGCAGCTCGTACTACGACGACTGGGCGGGCCAGGAGCAGTTCGTCACGCACGACCCGCTCGGCAACCCCGTCGACCCCCGTCATCCGTGGAACCAGCACACGCTGCCGGCTCCGCAGAAGCGGAACTTCGACGACAAGTACAGCTGGGTGATGTCGCCGCGGTGGTTCGACGGCAAGGACCACCTCGCGCTCGACACCGGAGGCGGCCCCATCGCCCGCCTCTGGTCGACGGCGCTGTCGGGACTCGTCGACGTCGGCTACGTGAAGGCGACCGGGCACAGCGTCGTCATCAACCTGCCCCGCACCATGACCAAGCCCGAGACCCGCTTCGAGTGGAAGATCCCGAAGTGGAGCAACGCCCTGGAGCGCAACCGCGCCCGCACCTACTTCCAGGCGTACGCCGCCGCCATCGCCCTGCACTGCGCCGAGAAGGGCCTCGCCGAGGTCCGCGCCGGACGCACCCAGACCTGGGAGAAGTTCGACGTGCCGGACGAGTCGATCGGGGTCGGCTTCACCGAGGCGGTACGCGGTGTGCTGTCGCACCACATGGTCATCCGCGACGGCAAGATCGCCAACTACCACCCGTACCCGCCGACCCCGTGGAACGCCAGCACGCGCGACACCTTCGGCACCCCGGGCCCCTACGAGGACGCCGTGCAGAACACCCCGATCTTCGAGGAGAACCCCCCGGAGAACTTCAAGGGCATCGACATCATGCGGGCCGTGCGCAGCTTCGACCCCTGCCTGCCGTGCGGCGTCCACATGTATGTGGGCGGCGGCAAGACCGTGAAGACGATGCACGTGCCCACCGGACTGAGCGGACTGGGCGGATGACCGAGACCGTCGACGCGACCCTGGCCGGACGCCGGGTCGAGGAAGTGCTGGACCGCCTCGCGGCCACCGGCGACCGCGACGCCTGCGCCGCCGCCGAGGAACTCGTCCGGGTGCTGATGGACTTCTACGGTGCCGGGCTCGCCCGCATCGTCGGAGCCCTCGGCGACGGGCTGCCACAGCCGCTGCTCGCCGACGAACTGGTGGCGGGCCTGCTGACCCTCCACGCGCTGCACCCCGAGGACGTGCGCACCCGGATCGCCCGCGCCCTCGACGCGGTCGCCGAGCCGCTGGAGCAGACCGGCTACGACGAGACCACCGGCGTGCTGCGGCTGCGCCCGTCGGCGGACGAGGGCGGCTGCGGCTGCTCCGGCGGCGAACAGGCGGGCACCCGACGACTGGAGGACGTGCTCGCCGCCTTCGCCCCCGAGGTGACGGCGGTGGAGACGGAACCCGCACCGCCGCCGGAGCCGCCCCTGCTCCAGATCGGCGTCCGTCCCCACTCCTCGGTGCGGGTGCCGTGACCGGCCCCTCCGTCCGGGCGGCCGGCCCGAGCGGGCTGCGGCGGTTCGCGGGCCCCCGGACGCCCCGGCCCGAGACCTGCGAACTCTGCGGCCTGGCCGTCCCGCCGGACGGCCACCGCCACCTGGTGGAGACCGAACAGCGGTCGCTGGTCTGCGCGTGTACCGCCTGCGCGCTGCTCTTCGACCGCCCCGGCACCCGGACCGGCCGCTACCGTGCCGTCCCCGACCGCTATCTCGCCGACCCCGCGCACGGCATCGACGACGCCGCCTGGGAACTCCTCCAGATCCCCGTCTCCGTCGCCTTCCTTTTCCGCAACGCCGCCCTCGGCCGGCTCGTCGCGCTCTACCCGAGCCCGGCGGGCGCCACCGAGAGCGAACTCGACCCGGAGACCTGGCAGAGGGTCCTCGGGCCGGGACGGCTCGCCGGCCTGCTGGAGCCCGACGTCGAGGCCCTGTTGCTCCACCGGGACGCGGACGGCCGCACCACCTGCCACCTCGTTCCCATCGACATCTGCTACGAACTCGTAGGGCGCATGCGGCTGCTCTGGCAGGGCTTCGACGGCGGCGCCGAAGCCCGCTCCGCGCTCCGCGCGTTCTTCGACCGGGTCGAGGGCCGGGCCAAGACCCCCGCGGAGGCGAGACCCTCATGACCGAGCTGACCTTCAGCTGTACCGGGGTGCGCGCCGACCCGTACGCCGCGGGCCCCACCCTCGTCTTCCGGCTGCGGATCACGGCCTCCGACGACACCCGGGTGCACGCCCTGGCGCTGCGCTGCCAGATCCGCGCCGAACCGGCCCTGCGGTCCTACGGCACCGGTGAGGCGGAGGCCCTGGCCGACCTGTTCGGCGAACGAGCCCGCTGGGGCACCACCCTGAAGCCCGTCCAGATCGCACAGGTGCCGGTCATGGTGCCCGGTTTCAGCGGCGAGACCGAGACCGACCTGTCCGTGCCCTGCACCTACGACATGGACATCGCGGCCACCCGGTACTTCGACGCCCTCGAGGACGGCGAGGCGCCCCTGCTGCTGCTGTTCTCGGGCACCGCCTTCACCGGCGACGGAGGGTTCCGTGTCGAGCCCGTGCCCTGGGACCGCGAAGCTCCCTTCCGGATGCCGGTCACCGTCTGGCGGGAGATGGTGGAGCAGCACTTCCCCGGCACCGCCTGGCTCAGACTGCCCCGGGACACGATGACCGAACTGCTCGCCTTCCGCTCCCGCCACGCGCTCGCCTCCTGGGAGTCGACGGTGCGGGCGCTGCTCGACCGGGCCGCCGACGGCGCGTCCGCACCGCCCCCGTTCCGGCTGGGCACCGCACGGCCCCGCGTCACCGAGAGGACGGCGCCATGACCACGACCGCCGCGCCACAGTCGCCCTTCGACACCGCACGCCAGGTGGCCGACGCCGTCCTGTTCGAGGGCTACGTGCTCTACCCCTACCGTGCCTCCGCGGCCAAGAACCGGCTGCGCTGGCAGTTCGGCGTCCTGGTCCCGCCCTCCTGGGGACCGCGCCAGGGGGAGCACACCCGCCAGCGCACCGAGATCCTGATGGAACCGAAGGCCGGGACCTCGCTGGCCGTGGAACTCCGCTTCCTGCACGCTCAGCGACGCACGGTGCAACAGGCCCTCCCCGAAGGCGGTTTCCGCGAGGTCTCCGCACTGCACCTCCCCGACCGGGTGCTCGTCCCCTGGGACGAGGGCACCGAGGAGCGCGTCGAACTCCACGTCGACATCGACGCCCTGTCGGGAGCCGGTGTCCGCCGGCCCTTCCACCGGCCCGCCCGCGAGGACACCGAGCCCGTCCTCGACGAGCGAGGCCGGTGCGTCGGCCGGCTGGTGCGCCGCACCGAGCGGGTCGACGGCACCATCACGCTCACGGCGACCGAAGTCCCGGGCCCCTACCGGGTGTCCAGGCTCACCGCGGTGGTGGAGAACACCAGCCCCTGGACACCACGGCCCGCCGACACCGACCGTGACGCGGCACTGGCCCGCTCCCTGGTCGCCGCCCACCTCCTGCTCGGCCTCCACACCGGTGCTTTCCTCTCCATGACCGACCCGCCCGAGTGGGCCCGGGGAGCGGTCGCCGCGTGCGTCAACGAGCACACCTGGCCCGTCCTGGCCGGCGGACCCGGCCGTACCGACGTCGTCCTGTCCTCCCCGATCATCCTGGAGGACCACCCGTCCATCGCCCCGGAAAGCGTCGGCGCGATGTACGACTCCACCGAGATCGACGAGATCCTCGCCCTGCGCACCGCCGCTCTGACCGAGCAGGAGAAGCGCGAGGCCCGGGGGACCGACGCCCGCGCCGCCGCCGTCATCGACCTCGCCGACTCCATGCCCCCCGAGGTGCTGGAACGGCTGCACGGCGCGGTGCGCGCGCTGCGCGAGATCACCGGCCCGGATACTCCGGGAGGCCCCGGCATGCCGGCCGAACTCACCACACCTCCCGCGCAGGAAGCGGTGTTCCGGCCCGACACACCCTGGTGGGACCCGGCGTCGGCGGACCCGGCGGACCCGTCGGGCGACCGGATCACCGTCGAGGGAGTCTCCGTGGGTGTCGGCAGCCGGGTCCTCCTCCGACCGGGACTGCGACGCACCGACGCCCAGGACCTCTTCCTCCAGGGGAGCGCCGCCCGCGTCGAGGCCGTCCTGCACGACGTCGACGGGGGAGTGCATCTCGCCGTCACCGTGGAGGGCGATCCGGGAGCCGACATCCGGCGCGAGCAGGGCCGCTTCCTCTACTTCCAGCCCGACGAGGTCACCCCACTGGAGGAGGCGTGAGCAGCAGGACCCTGGTCGCCGGCATCGGCAACGTCTTCCTCGGGGACGACGGATTCGGCGTGGAGACCGTGCGCGCCCTGTCCGCGCACCCCCTGCCCGCCGGCGTCGAGGTCACCGACTTCGGCGTCCGGGGAGTCCACCTCGCGTACCAGCTGCTCGACGGCTACGACACCCTCGTCCTCGTCGACGCCACCGCGCGCGGCGGCGCCCCGGGCACGCTCTACCTCATCGACGCCGACGCCCGCGAAGGCGAAGGCGGCGAAGCCCGGGAGGGCACCGGTGACCCGGCCGGCGACGCCGAGCCCGGCGGGACCGCGGGAGGCGTACCGGGGGGAGCCGTGCTCGACGGCCACCACATGTCGCCCGACGCCGTCCTCGCCCTGCTGGGCACCCTGTGCGCCGGGACCGGCGCCACCCCGCCCCGGCGGACCTTCGTCGTCGGCTGTGAACCCGCCCGCGTCGAGGAGGGCATCGGCCTGAGCGGCCCGGTGACCGAGGCGGTGCCGCGAGCCGTGACCATGCTCCGCGACCTGCTCCGGGACGAAACGGGGGGCGCGGACCAGCGCCCCCTCCACGAACTGAGGAGATCCTGATGAAGAAGTCGGTCATCGGCGGCGCCGCCGCCGCCGTCGCGCTCGTGGTGGCCCTGCAGCTCCTGCCCGATGTGAGGCGCTACCTGCGCATGCGGCGGATGTGACCTCCCGGCCGAGGGGCCGCGCCCGAATGGCGGACGCGGGGCGGGCCCCTTCGGCGTGCCCGACCGTGTCGCCCCCGCCCCGTCGATGTAATGGCCCCGGCAGGACGGAGTCCGATGCACGAGATGTCGATCGCCATGGCCGTGGTGGCCCAGGTGGAAGAAGCGGCCCGTAGCGACGGGGCGAGCGCGGTCACCCGCGTGGACCTCCAGGTGGGCGAGCTGGCCGGCGTGGTCCCCGACGCGCTGGCCTTCTCGTTCGGGCTCGCCTGCGCCGGAACGGTACTGGAAGGCGCGGAACTCGTCACCCGTACCGAACAAGCCCGCGCCCGTTGCGCGTCCTGCGCGTACGAGTGGTCCGTGGGCATGCCCCCTGAACTGCGCTGCACCCGCTGCGGCGAGGCCGCGGACGTGCGCCTCCTCGCCGGCCGCGAACTCCGCATTCTGAGCGTGACCTGGGAGGACGATGCCGCCGAGCCGGTCGCCCCCCTTACCCGTGAACCGATCCCCGAGGAGGCCTGAGCATGTGCCGAGTCGTCGACCTGCAGCAGGCGGTGCTCGCCAAGAACGACGCCGCCGCCCACGCGCTGCGCACCGGGCTCGCGGCCCGTGGCACCACTGTCGTGAATCTGCTGTCCAGTCCGGGCAGCGGGAAGACGGCCCTGCTGGAGCTCGAACTCGGCATGGCCCGTGAGCGTGGCCTCTCGGTGGCGGCGCTGACGGCGGACCTGGCCACCGAGAACGACGCGACCCGCCTGGCCCGCTCCGGGGTCCCGGTGCGGCAGGTGCTCACCGACGGCCTCTGCCACCTGGAGGCCGAGATGCTGGGCGGGTACCTGGACGGCTGGCTTCCCGACGACGCCCGTCTCCTCTTCGTCGAGAACGTCGGGAACCTGGTGTGCCCCGCCTCGTACGACCTCGGCGAGGCGCTGCGGGTCGTCCTCGCCTCGGTGACGGAGGGCGAGGACAAGCCGCTGAAGTACCCGACCGCCTTCGGGCTCGCCCAGGTGGTGGTGGTCACCAAGACGGACATCGCCCGCGCCGTCGACTTCGACGAGGCGCTGTTCCGGGAGAACGTCCAGCGGGTCAACCCGGGTGTCGAGGTGGTCCTGACCTCGGCCCGCACCGGAGAGGGCGTGGGCGCCCTGCTCGACCGGGCCGAGGCCGCGGCGGGCGGGGCGACGCACGCCCCGGTGATGGCCCGCCACCGGCACGGGCACGACGGCCACGAGCACGACCACGACGACCATCAGGACGGCCACGGCCACGACGGCCACGAGCACGACCACCGTATGGCGCAGACCCGCTGATGGAGGCCCTCCAACGCCGCCGGGTCACCGTGCGCGGCGTCGTGCAGGGCGTCGGCTTCCGCCCCTACGTCTACACCCGCGCCACCGGACTCGGCCTCGCCGGTCACGTCACCAACACACCGGAGGGCGTGGTCGCCGAGGTCGAGGGAGCCGCCGCCGCGGTGCTGCAGTTCTGCGAGCGCCTCGCCGCCGACGCGCCTCCCCTGGCGGTGGTGGACGCCGTCGACCACCGCCAGGTCCCCCTCGCGGGCGGGACCGGCTTCCGCATCGTCCCCTCCCGCACGGGCGGCCCGCCCAGGACACTGGTCTCACCGGACACCGCGACCTGCGCCGACTGCCTCCGGGAACTCGCCGACCCCGCCGACCGGCGCCACCGCCACCCCTTCATCACCTGCACCCACTGCGGCCCGCGCTTCACCATCGTCACCGGAGTGCCGTACGACCGCGCCCACACCACCATGGCCGGCTTCCCGATGTGCCCCGACTGCGCCAGGGAGTACGCGGACCCGGCCGACCGCCGCTTCCACGCCCAGCCGGTCGCCTGCCCGGCCTGCGGACCACGGATGCGGCTGCTGCTCGCCGGGAACCCGCCCCGCGAGGTGCCGGACGCCGATCCCGTCGCCGAGGCCCGCCGGCTGCTCGAAGCGGGGGCGGTCCTCGCCGTCAAGGGACTCGGCGGCTACCACCTCGCCTGCGACGCCGCCCACGAGGACGCCGTCGCCACACTCAGGCGCCGCAAGGCCCGCGGCGACAAGCCGTTCGCCCTGATGGCCCGGGACCTCGCCGACGTGGAGCGCCTCGCACACCTCGGCCCCCTGGAACGGAGCCTCCTCACCGGGCCGGCGCGCCCGATCGTGCTGCTGCGCCGCCGTGCCGACGCCGCCGGCCAGGTCGTGGACGTCGCCCCACGCTGCCCCGATCTCGGCGTGATGCTGCCGTACACGCCCGTCCACCATCTGCTGCTCGGACTGCCCGGCGACCCGCCCGGCCCGTGCCTCCTCGTCATGACCAGCGGCAACCTCTCCGGGGAGCCGATCGTCGCCGACGACGCCGAGGCCCTGGAGCGGCTGGCCGGCCTGGCCGACGCCTGGCTGACCCACGACCGGCCGATCCAGGTGCCCTGCGACGACTCGGTCGTCCGTGTCTGCGACGACGAGCCGATGGTCCTGCGCCGGTCCCGCGGGCACGCCCCGCTCCCGCTGCCCCTGCCGCTGCCCGTGCCGCCCTCCCTCGCCGTCGGCGGCGACCTCAAGAACACCTTCTGCCTCGGCGACGGGCGCCGCGCCTGGCTCTCCGCGCACGTCGGCGACATGGACGACCTCGCCACGCAGGACGCCCACGACCGTGCCGAAGCCCAGCTGGAGGCCATCACCGGGGTGACCCCCACGCTCCTGGCCGCCGACCGGCACCCCGGCTACCGGTCCGCGGGCCGGGCGCGGCGTCGTGCCGCCGAGCGGGACCTCCCTCTGGTGCGGGTGCAGCACCATCACGCCCACATCGCGTCCGCCCTCGCCGAGCACGGCCTCGACGGCGACCGGCGGGTGATCGGCGTCGCGTTCGACGGGACCGGCTACGGGGACGACGGGGCCGTCTGGGGCGGCGAGGTCCTGCTGGCCGACTACGCCGGGTACGAGCGCTTCGCCCACCTCGCCTACGTGCCACTGCCGGGCGGCGACGCCGCCGTGCACCGGCCCTACCGCATGGCCCTGTCCCACCTGCGCGCCGCGGGAATCGAGCGGGCCGCCGACCTGCCCTGCACGGCCGCCTGCCCGCCCGGCGAACTGCGCGTACTGGAACGCCAGCTGGAGCGCGGTCTGCACTGCGTCCCGACCTCCAGCATGGGCCGCCTCTTCGACGCGGTGTCCTCACTGGCCGGCGTGTGCCATCACTCCGGCTACGAGGCCCAGGCCGCGATCGAACTGGAGGGCGCCGCGCTCCGCGCGAGCGGCACCGGCCCGGACGGCGGCTACGCGTTCGGCCTGGCCGCCCCCGTCGGTCCCGGACCGCTGCGGGCCGACCCCGGGCCCGTCCTGGCCGCCGTGGTGGCCGACGTCCGGGCCGGCACGGACCCGGCGACGATCGCCGCCCGCTTCCACCGGTCCGTGGCCGGGCTCGTCGCCACCCTGTGCCGGCACGCGCGCGAGCGGCACGGCACCGACACCGTCGCCCTCACCGGCGGCGTCTTCGCGAACACCCTGCTCTCCTCGGCCTGCGCCCGCACGCTGCGCGAGGACGGCTTCATCGTGCTGCGCCACCGTCACGTCCCGCCCAACGACGGCGGGTTGTCCCTCGGACAGCTCATGGTGGCGGCGACCGAGCACGTCACCGCATCCCACCCACAGCGAGGAGAGGTCCATGTGCCTGGCGGTACCCGGCAGAGTGCTTGAGATCACGGACAGAGACGGAACCCGGATGGCCACCGTCGACTTCGGCGGAGTGAAGAAGGACGTGTGCCTCGAGTACCTCCCGGACCTCCGGGTCGGCGAGTACGCCATCGTCCACGTCGGCTTCGCGCTGCAGCGGCTGGACGAGGAGTCGGCCCGCAAGACACTCGCGCTCTTCGAGGAACTGGGCCTGCTCCAGGAAGAGTTCGCGGACCCGTGGGAGCAGGCGTCGGAGGCGCGGCAGTGAAGTACATCGACGAGTTCCAGAACCCCGACCTCGCCCGCCGGCTCCTCGACGACATCCACGCCACCGTCACGCGCCCCTGGGCCCTGATGGAGGTCTGCGGCGGCCAGACGCACACCATCATCCGTCACGGCATCGACCAGATCCTCCCGGACCGGGTGGAGCTGATCCACGGTCCCGGCTGCCCCGTGTGCGTCACCCCGCTGGAGGTCATCGACAAGGCACTGGAGATCGCTTCCCGCCCCGAGGTGATCTTCTGTTCCTTCGGCGACATGCTCCGGGTGCCCGGGACCGGCCGTGACCTGTTCCAGGTGCGTTCCGAGGGCGGCGACGTACGGGTCGTGTACTCCCCGCTCGACGCCTTGCGGATCGCCCGGGAGAACCCCACGCGTGAGGTGGTGTTCTTCGGGATCGGCTTCGAGACCACCGCCCCGCCGAACGCCATGACGGTGTACCAGGCGAGGAAGCTCGGCATCGTCAACTTCAGCCTGCTGGTGTCCCATGTCCGGGTCCCTCCGGCGATCGAGGCGATCATGCGCTCGCCGAGCTGCCGGGTGCAGGGTTTCCTGGCCGCCGGGCACGTCTGCAGTGTGATGGGGACGGGCGAGTACCCGGAGCTGGCGGCGCGCCACCAGGTGCCCATCGTGGTCACCGGCTTCGAGCCGCTCGACATCCTGGAAGGCGTACGGCGGGCGGTGCACCTGCTGGAACGGGGCGAGTACACCGTCCACAACGCCTACGAGCGCGCCGTGCGCCCCGAGGGCAACCCGGCCGCCCTCGCCATGCTGGAGGACGTCTTCGAGGTCACCGACCGAGCCTGGCGCGGCATCGGGGTGATTCCCGACAGCGGCTGGCGCCTGTCTCCGGCGTACCGGGAGTTCGACGCCGAGCACCGCTTCTCGGTGACCGGCATCGACACCCGCGAACCCGCCGACTGCCGCAGCGGGGAGGTGCTCCAGGGGCTGCTGAAGCCGCACGAGTGCGAGGCGTTCGGAACCCGCTGCACCCCGCGCACGCCACTCGGCGCCACCATGGTGTCCAGCGAGGGCGCCTGCGCCGCGTACTACCTCTACCGCCGGCTCGGCCTCACCCCCGCCGCGGCCTCCGGCGCCCCGACGTCCAGGGAGGCGAGCCCCGTTGTCTGACACCACACTCGACATCACCGGCTGGACGTGCCCGGCCCCGCTGCGCGACCGGCCCCGCATCGTGATGGGGCATGGTGGCGGCGGCGCGCTCTCAGCCGAACTGGTGGAGCACCTCTTCGCCCCGGCCTTCGGCGGCGAACTGCTCTCCCAGATGGGCGACTCCGCGACCCTCACCCTCGGCGGCGCCCGGCTGGCCTTCTCCACCGACTCGTACGTGGTCCGGCCGCTGTTCTTCCCGGGCGGCAGCATCGGCGACCTGGCGGTCAACGGGACGGTGAACGACCTGGCCATGAGCGGGGCCGAACCGGCCTACCTGTCCTGCGGGTTCATCCTCGAGGAGGGCGTCGAGGTCGCCGTGGTGGCCCGGGTCGCGGAGGCCCTCGGAGCCGCCGCGCGCGCCGCGGGCGTGGAGGTGGCCACCGGCGACACCAAGGTCGTCGAAGCCGGACACGGCGACGGGATCTACCTGAACACCGCGGGGATCGGTGTCGTCCCCGACGGCGTCGACCTGCGTCCCCAGCGGGTCCGACCGGGTGACGTCGTGATCGTCAGCGGCGAGATCGGCCTGCACGGAGTGGCGATCATGAGCGTCCGTGAGGGCCTGGAGTTCGGCGTGGACATCGAGAGCGACTGTGCCGCGCTCGGCGGACTCGTCAGGTCCATGCTCGCCGTCACCCCGGACGTCCATGTGCTGCGGGACCCGACCCGGGGCGGCCTGGCGGCCTCGTTGAACGAGATCGCGGCGGCCTCGGGGACCGGGGTGGTCATCGAGGAGACCAAGGTCCCGGTGCCGCCCGCGGTGGCGAACGCCTGCGCCATCCTCGGGCTGGACCCGCTGTACGTCGCGAACGAGGGCAAGCTGGTCGCCTTCGTCCCGCGCGAACAGGCCGACGCCGTGCTCGACGCGCTGCGCGCCCACCCACTGGGCCGCCACGCGGCCGTCATCGGCGAGGCGGTCGAGGCGCACCCGGGTCTCGTCGTGGCCCGTACCGGCTTCGGCGGGACACGGGTGGTCGACCTTCCCCTCGGCGAACAACTGCCGCGTATCTGCTGAGCAGGCCGGGGTGGGCCCGGTGGGTTCCACGCCGAGACGGCCGCCGTGGTTTCGGAGCGGCCCTCTCGGCGTGCGGGACCGTGTGGAGGCCGCCCGCTCCCGCCTCGGCGAGAGCGGGCGGCCGGTGTCGTGCGCCGGTCAGAAGCAGGTGAGGCGGGGCGCTCCCCAGTCTGCGTGGTCGTATGAGTTTCCGTCACCGCCGTCGGTGACCTGGAGGGTGAGTTCGTACGCGCCGGTGAGCGGGGCGGTCAGCCGGACGGAACCGTCTTCGCCGGTGAGCCGGCCGCTGGCGGCGACTTCACGGCCGTCCACGTGGATCCGGAACACGGCCGAGCCCCTCGCGCCGACCTCGTCGTCGATGCCGACGTCGGTGGTCAGGCCGGTGCACGTGCCGCCGAGGTAGTAGGTGAGGGTGGAGGGGGCGTTGACGCCGAGGCCCTGGGCGTAGACGGTGCCGCCGACGGTCAGCGCACCGCCGTCGCCGGCCTTCGTCTCCCCGTTGCTCCGGTCCCGCTCGACCGGCCCCCAGCCGTTGGTCGCGGAGGTCCAGTCCAGGCCGCTCAGGGCGTGCGTGCCGGGGACCGGTCCGTTGCCACAGGCGAGCCGGGGGTTGCCCCAGTCGCCGTGGCCGGTGCGCTTTCCGCCGGGGGAGGTGGCGACGATGCGCAGTTTCCTGCCGCCTGTCATGTCCGCGGTCAGGCGCAGCGCGGGCTGGGCGGCGGTGCGCGGTCCGCTGTCCGCGACCAGCGTCCTGTCGCGGTAGACGCGAAAGCGCACCCGTCCGGTGGACACCTCGTCGTCGACACCGACGTCCACGGTGAGCCTGCGACAGGTGCCGCCGAGGTGGTAGGAGATGTCCGAACCGGCCCGTACACCCAGGCCCTTGCGGTACACGACGCCGTTGACGGTGAGCGGCCTGCCGTCGCCGGGGGCCCGCCCGCCGTTGCTGTGGTCGCGTTCCACCGGGCCGCTGCCGTTGTCCGCCTTCGTCCAGGCGAGGTCGCCGAGGTCGAAGACCCCGGCGGGCAGGGCGGTGCGTGACGTCGGGGTGACCCGGAACATCGCGGTGCCGTGGGAGGGCACCGTGGCGCTGATGGTGCCGCGGGAGGTGGTGACCTCCCTGGACCACAGGTCCTTCACCTCGTACGACCTGGCCCCGCCGATTCCCGCCGCGGTGGCTGTGGTGGAGATGGTCCGCGCCGTGTCGGTCTCGTTGGTGAGGGTGAGAGAGCGACTGCCGTCGGCGAGCGGTTTGCTCATGACCACCAGGCCGCCGGCGTCGGAGAGGACGGTGCCCTGCCGGCCGAGCGGGTCCTGGTCGACGGCGATGACGTCGGCGTTCTTGAGGATCTCGTAGGTGGCCGGGGTCGCCTCGCGCAGGTCGGTGCCGATCAGGAGCGGCGCCGCCATCTGGGCCCAGAGACTGAAGTGGGTGCGGTACTCAGTGTCGGTCATGCCCCCGTTGCCGACCTCCAGCATGTCGGGGTCGTTCCAGGAGTGGGGGCCGGCATAGGCGGCGAGGGGCTGGTTCCGGTGAGCGATGGCGATCATGCTCTGCCAGTTGTCGGAGATGTCACCCGTGGTGCGCCAGGAGTTGCCGACGTCGCCGGCCCAGGTCCAGGGCGTGCTTCCACCCCAGTCACAGATGCCGTAGAGGATGGGGCGTCCGGTGGCCCTGAGGGCGTCGCCCATGGCCCGGTAGCGCGTCTCGGCGTCGAGCTGTTCGTTGTTGCAGTTGTCGTACTTGAGGTAGTCGACGCCCCAGGACGCCCAGAGGTTGGCGTCCTGCTGTTCGTGTCCGAGTCCGCCGGGGAAGCCGTTGCGGTCGCAGGTCCGGGTGCCGGCGCTGGAGTAGATCCCGAATTTCAGGCCCTTGGAATGGACGTAGTCGGCCAGCGCCTTGATGCCGTGGGGGAACCGCACAGGGTCGGCGACGAGATCGCCGCGGGCGTCACGGTTCGGCAGCGCCCAGCAGTCATCGAGGTTGACGTAGGTGTAGCCGGCCTGTTTCAGGCCCTGTGAGAGGAACAGGTCCGCGATGTCCTTCACCATCGCCTCGTCGAAGTCCGCGCGGCAGTGCGTGGAGTTCCAGTTGTTGAAGCCCATCTGGGGCGTGCGGGCCAGCGAGTTCTGGAGCGCGGCGGCCGGGGAGGCGGTCGCCAGGTCGATACCGACGGCGGCGGCCATGGGGCCGCTCACCAGGGCCAGGCCGGCCGCCAGGCCGACGAGGGCGCGCGGGTTCTTGCGGGTGATCAGAGCCAAGAGATCCTCCGGGACACGGACGGCACATAAAGGCACCGAATCCAACGGAATCGAGCAGTGAAGAGCGTCGCCGTGACCGCTGCGACTGTCAAGGGTGAGCGGCGCTTCCCATCACCCCCTCCCAGAACCGGACCGGGGTGCCTCATCGCCGATGCTTGGGAACGACACAGCTCAAGGGCTCTTTCGCGGGATTCCCCGGGTGTGGCGCGGTGTGCGGACCCGCACAGGGGCATCCGCGGAGTCAGCACTCCCCGCGGCACGCCCCCTTGACGCCGCGCTGGCGGTCACGCTCTCATCATTCCACCACCGCGTTGGTATTTGTTCGTTCGTTTTCGTGGGTAGGCCGCCTGAGGGGACCTTCCCTCCGTCACGCGGACCGCGGCGGCGGCCATCCGCGTGCCGCGGCCGAGGGTGCCCCCACCGCCGGGCGATCGTCTGCTCGATCCCCCTCGGAACCCCGGGAACCCGCGTCGGGCACGGTCCGGCGTGGCGGCCTCGCACGCCCTCGGCCCGCTCTCCCTCTTCCACAGGAGGCTTGATGCCCGGAACCAACCCCAGGGTGATGACCGCCCTGCTGATGAGCGCGGCCCTGGCCGCCGGCTGCCTCGCGGGCACCGCGGCCCCCGGGTCCGCCCCGGCCGCGGTCGCCGCGGTCACCGCCGTGTCGGCGGACCCGGCCCTCGCCCACGACGTCGGCTACGACGGCTACTCGCTCATGATCGACGGTCGTCGCACCTTCATCTGGGCGGGCGAGTTCCACTACTTCCGCCTCCCCAGCCCAGACCTGTGGCGGGACGTGCTGCAGAAGATGAAGGCCGGCGGATTCAACGCCGTCTCCCTCTACTTCGACTGGGCGTACCACTCGCCCTCGAAGGGCGTATACGACTTCACCGGTGTCCGCGACGTCGACGAGTTGCTCGACATCGCGGATGAGGTCGGCCTGTACGTCATCGCCCGGCCCGGACCCTACATCCAGGCGGAAGTCGACAGCGGCGGATTCCCCGCGTGGTTGGGCGTCGAGCCGGGGCGCGGCAAGAGCACCGACCCGGACTACCTGGCAGCCGTCGACGAGTGGTTCGACCGGATCAACCCGATCCTGGCCCGCCACCAGCTGGAGAACGGCACCGGCTCCGTCATCGCCTACCAGGTCGAGAACGAGTTCTACCACTACACGGAAGCCGACCGCGCCTATGTGGCACACCTCCGCGACAAGGCCCGCGCCGACGGGATCACCGTGCCGCTGACCGGCAACCACATCCACTTCAACGCGAACCCGGCGAACTACGCGTCGTACAACGAGGGGACGGGTGCGCTCGACATCGACGGCGTCGACAAGTACCCGCTCGGGTTCGACTGCGAAGACCCGGACTGGAAGCCGGTCCAGGACGACATGGCCGGCTACCGCCGACCGGGCAAGCCGCTGTACCTCCCCGAGTTCCAGGGCGGCTCGATCACCTACTGGGGCGGCTCCGACGGCGACACCTGCCGCGAGAAGATGGGCGCCGACTTCGCCTCGGTCTTCTACAAGAACAACATCGCCGCCGGTGCCACCCTGCAGAGCCTCTACATGCTGTACGGCGGCACCAACTGGGGCCGCCAGGCCGTCTCGGGCACCTACACCTCGTACGACTACGGGGCCGCGATCACCGAGCCCCGGCAGCTCACCGACCGGTACCGGCAGAACAAGCTGATCGGCTACTTCCTACAGAGCGTCAGCCCTCTCGCCAAGACCGACGCCGCGCCGGCCGCCACGCTGACCGACCCGGCGGTCACCGGCACCGTCCGCGTCAACCCCGACACCGCCACCCGGTTCCACGTCCTGCGCCACACCGACTCCACCTCGGCCGCGACCGCCGCCACGCACATGGAGCTGACCACCAGCGGGCGGGGCTCGGGGTACACCCACGACGACAGCGACACCGACCGGCTCCGGTACACGGGAGGTTGGCGGCACGTCGGCGACGAGATGAGCTACACGGCGGGCGAGTTCCTGCGCACCGAATCCTTCTCGAACAGGGCCGGCGACAGCCTCACCGTGCCCTTCACCGGCACCGCCGTGCGCTGGATCGGTTCCCTCGCCGCCAACCACGGGATCGCCGACGTCTACGTCGACGGCGTCAGGACCGCCTCCGTCGACACCTACGGCAGGCCCGAGGCCAAGGACAGGGTGCTCTTCGCCAAGGACGGCCTCAGCCCCGGTGACCACCAGCTGAAGATCGTGGTCACCGGGGCGCACAACCCCGCGGCCATCGGCTCCTTCGTCTCCGTCGACGCCGTCGACGCGACCGGCAGCCGGGCGTACACGACCGTCCCGCAGAAGGCCGGGACCTCGATCACCCTCGCCGGGCGCGATTCCAAGATCCTCGTGGCCGACTACCGGCTCGGCGACACCCGGCTCCAGTACTCCACCTCCGAGATCATGACGCACGCACAGATCGGCGGACGCGACGTCGCCGTGCTCTACGGCAGGCACGGCCAGGACGGGGAGACCGTTCTCAGCCTTCCCCGACGGCCGGCCGTCCAGGTCCTGGCCGGGGACGTCGCGCACACCTGGGACACCGCCACCGGAGACCTGCGCCTGAACTACACCCACACCGGCCTCTCCCGGGTCCTGGTCACCGGCGGCCCCCGGCCCCTCCTGCTGCTGCTGGGCGACGACCGGAACGCCGAGACGTTCTGGCGGGCCCAGACCGCGAACGGACCCGTCCTCGTTCACGGCGGCGACCTGCTGCGCACGGCCACCGCGCGATCCGGCGGCCTCGACCTGACCGGCGACAGTTCCTCGGCCCAGCCCGTCGAGGTCTATGCGAACGGAAGCGCGCCGATCACCTGGAACGGAGCACCGCTGGCCACCCGGCCGGGCCCCGGCGGCTCCGCCGCCGGCAGGCTGCCCGGTCCGGCCCCGGTAACCCTCCCCGCGCTCACCGGATGGAAGCACCGGGCGGGTTCACCCGAGGCGCAGCCCGGGTTCGACGACGCCGCCTGGAAGGTGGCCGACAAGACCACGTCCCACAGCATCACCAAGCCGGCCACGCTCCCCGTGCTGTTCTGCGACGACTACGGTTTCCACTACGGCGACGTCTGGTACCGGGGCCGCTTCAAGGCGGGGGAGGGCACGGGTGTGGACGGCGTCACGCTCTTCGCGCAGACCGGTGGGGGCGGTGTCTTCTCGGTATGGCTGAACGGCACGTTCCTCGGCAGCGCCGGCGCCGGTCCCCGGAAGTTCGCCTTCCCGCACGGCGTGCTGAGGACATCGGGTGACAACGTGGTGTCCGTACTGGTCTCGAACAACGGTCACAACCAGAACCCGGGCACGAACGACTACCACAAGGAGGCCCGCGGTCTCACCGGAGCCTTCGTCAGCGGATCGCCCGTGCCCACCGTGACCTGGCGGATCCAGGGCGCCCGGGGCGGCGAGGGCCTCGTCGACACCGCGCGCGGCCCGATGAACACCGGCGGGCTGTACGGCGAGAGGGCCGGATGGACCCTGCCCGGGTTCCCGGACGGCGACTGGAGCACGACCGGACCCGCCACCCGCGACGCCACCCCCGGCGTCTCCTGGTACCGCACGACGGCCGCCCTCGACCTGCCCGCCGGTCAGGACACCTCCGTCGGACTGAAGATCGTCGACGATCCGGGCCGCAGGTACCGGGCGCTGATCTACGTCAACGGCTGGCTCCTCGGCACCTACATCAACCACAGGGGGCCGCAGCACGTCTTCCCGCTCCCCAACGGCATCCTGGCGCCCCACGGCGAGAACACCATCGCCATCGCCGTGGGGAACGAGGACGGGGCCGGCGGCGGCCTGGGCACGGTGACCCTGGAGAACCTCGGCACGACCCTCTCCCCGCTGGACCCCGAACCGGTCGCCGGCCCCGGCTACGACGCCGCGACCTACGGCATGCCGGGGGAGCGCACGGCCGCACTCGTCCTGGACGCCCCCGACACCGCCGCGGCCTCCGGCACCGTCGGCGTCTCCGCGACCTTCTCCGTGCCCGTCGGACGGCGGGACGTCTCCGACGTCGGACTCGGCCTGGACCTGCCGCCCGGCTGGACGGCTGAGGCCGTCGGCGCCGTCACCGCCGCACACCTCGCGGCGGGCGACTCGCTGACCGCCACGTGGAATGTCACCGCCCCCGGCGGGACGCTCCCGGGCGTCACCCGTTTCACCGCCGACGCCACCTACCGGCAGGAGGGAAGCACCGGCGGACGGCTGTCCGACACCAGGATCGTGGCCAACCCGGCGGACGGTCTGCGAGCACCCACGTCGGACACCCATGTCAGCACGCTGCCCTTCCTCGTCGAGAGGAACGGCTACGGACCGGTCGAGCGCGACACGAGCAACGGCGGCGACAGGGCCCACGACGGCCGGCCGCTGCGGATCGGCGGCGTCCCCTATGCCAGAGGGCTCGGTGCGCACGCCACCAGCGAGGTGCTGATCTATCTGGGCCGGCGGTGCACCCGCTTCACCGCGACCGTCGGTGTCGATGACGAGGTCGGGGACAACGGATCGGTGATCTTCAAGGTCTGGACCGACAGTACGTTCAGAACCGCCACACCGAAGCTCGTCGGTGGCCAGGTGGCGGCGACCGTCGACGTCGACACCACCGGAGCGGAACTCCTGCGGCTCCGTGTCGAGGACTCCGACGGGAGCATCGGATCCGACCACGCGGACTGGGCCGACGCCCGAGTGTGGTGCTCCTGACACCCGAGGTAGGCGGACACCTGTCGGCCGGGCGCGTATCGCCTGGCCGGCAGGCCGCGCGTCTGGACAGGACAGGGCGGTCGGGGCGCGGATGTGCGGCTGCCGGGCCCTACCGGGCCCGGCAGCCTTCGGCGGTGGGGTCGACCCTCGGCGACCCCACCCCGTCGGGGCGGCGGTCAGGCGGGCAGGCCGATCGCGCGCTCACCGCTGCGACGCTGCTGGATGACGACGGCGATCACCAGCAGGGCGCCCTGGGCGACGTTCTGCCAGAAGGAGTTGATGCCCTGGACGGTGAGTCCGTTCTCGAGGGCACCGAGGAGGGCGACGGCGAGGAGGGTGCCGCCGATGCCGCCCTTGCCGCCCTTCAGGGCGGCGCCGCCGAGAGCGGCGGCGGTGATGGCCTTGAGCTCGAGGCCCTCACTGCCGGAGACGGGCTGGCCGCTCCCGGTACGGGCGGTGAGGAGGATGCCCGCGATGGCGGCCACGATGCCGATCAGGGCGTAGACGGCGATCAGGTACTTGTTGATGTTGATGCCGGCCAGGCGCGCGGCGGTGTCGTTGCCGCCGATGGCGTACAGGTTGCGGCCGATGTCGGTGTACTTGAGGAGCACGTGAACGGCGAGGGCGGTGAGGATGAGGATCCAGACCATGACCGGGATTCCGGCGATCTTGCCGCGTCCGAGGAAGACGAAGATGCCGTCGTTGAGGACGTAGCCCTGCGCGCGCCCGTCCGAGAGGAGTTGAGCGAGACCCTTGTAGGCGGCGAGGCCGGCCAGGGTGGCGATGGTGGGGTTGACACGCCCGTAGACGATGACCAGGCCGTTGAGCACACCGATGAGGAGGCCGACGCCGATGGCGGCGGCCACGCCGAGGTAGGCGTTGGCCCCGGTGGCGGTGAAGGCCATGGCGCTGACGACGGAAGCGACGCCGGTCTGGGAGCCGACCGAGATGTCGAGGCCGCCGCAGATGATGACGACGGTCTGGACGATGGCGAGCAGGCCCGTGATGGTGGCCGCCTCAGCCCGGATCCACCGGCTCGTTTCGTGAGTGATCGTTTTCGGTGATCGAGGCGATGCGTCTGGCGGCGGGCATGGGGTGGCCGCTGGTCTGCCCAGCTTTTCCACATGTCCACAGCTCTCGGGCCCTGGCGGGCGGGTCAGATACGGGCAGGTCAGGTCGGTTGGGGCGGGGTGTGCAAGGTGTTGAAGAGGGCTTCGAAGGCGTCGTGCCAGGGCCAGCGTTCGGGCAGGTGCAGGGTGAGCCGGCGGGCCGAACGGGCCAGACGGGCGGGCACGTTGACCAGGTGATCACGGATGGTCGCGCACGTCGCGCGGGCGTGAAAGGTGCCGGCGAGCGTTCCGCAGGCGCGGGTCAGGTTGAAGGCGAGGGCGGCCAGCGCGAGCCAGGCGGCGTTCGCCTGGAAGCTGCCCGAGGGGGCGTGTGCGAACGGGCCGTTCTTCAGCTCGGAGATCACCTGTTCCACGATCGCGTGGCGCCGGTGGTCACGCTCGGCGTCGATGAGCGGCAGCGTGCTGTCGGTGAACGCGGCGTGGTAGCGCCAGGCGGTGAACAGCTCGCCCTGGCCCCCGGGCACGGTCGCGGGGTTCAGGCGCTTGACGCGTCGCACGATGAGACGGGCGGTGACCTGCTGCTTCTTCGGTTTCGAGGTGAAGGCGGTGTACTCGATCTCGGCGATCTCGGCGTCCGATATCCAGCGTTCCTCCTCGCTGTCCCACACCGCCTTGGGGTACTTGATCGGCGTCCAGGCCGTCTCGTCGATAGCGGCGATGGCCTGCTTGACGGAGGCGTTCATCCGCACCGTGACGGAGAAGCGGGCGCCGAGCGCGCGGCAGGCGGCGATCACCTCGGCGGCGTAGTAGGCCGCATCCGCCCGCACGGTCAGCATCCCGGTCGCACCGGACGCGCGGGCGGTGCGGACCGCCTCGGCGGCGAACGAACCGGCTCCGCGCACCGAGTTCACGCTGCCCTTGCGCAGCCTGGTTGCGGCGATCACCGGGGCGGCCAGCGGCGTGGACAGCGTCGCGATCAGCGCGTTCAGGCCCTTGACCTTGTTGTATCCGTAACCGGTGCCCTGTTTGGCATAGCCGTGGACCGGCTTGATGGTGTCGTCCAGATCGAGGTAGGCGACCGTGTCGGCGCCGGGCAGCAGCGGGGTGTGCGCGGCCAGGCGAGGCAGGAACCGGCGGGCGACGGCGTGCAGTTGCTTCACGTGCCCGTGGGTGAAGGACCGCAGGAAGCTGCCGAGGGTCGACGGGGCGCGGACCCCGGTGAACAGGCGCCGCATCGCGCCGTGCCGCAGCCGGTCCATGTCGTCGATACTGTCCGCGCCCGCGGCCATGCCCGCGATGAGCGCCATCGACTTGGCGGCCGGGAAGGAACCGGTGCCGTTCTTCGAGGCCGGCAGCCGCATCATCTCGCCGACCAGGCCGGGCAGGCCGCACCGCTCGGCCAGGCGCACCAGCGGCGCGAGCCCGCCGTACGCGATCAGATTCGGATCATCGAACCGTGCGGAGACCTTCGCCGCGGCATGGGAAGATTGCATCTCAGAAGTGCCCTGTTGGTCGTGCGTGCTGGAAGCGTGAGAACTCCCATCATCGCAGGTCACAGGGCACTTCCTCGTTCCCGGCAACGTCACCGCCGCACATCAACCGGTGGATCCGGGCTCAGCGATGACCTGCACGTTGGAGACGCTGAGGTAGTTGTCGTTGAGGACGCCGAACAGGACCAGCACCACGACCAGTGCGCCGATCAGGCTGAGGTTCTGCCCGCCTCCCGACGCGGTCAGGAACGCGAACCGGCCCGGGGCGGGGCCACGATGTGTTCCCGCGGTCGTGGGGGTCTTGGCGGTGGCGCTCATGAGGTTGCTCCAGAGGTGGGGGCAGAGGCGAGGTCGTCGGCCATGGCGAGGTTGAGGATGGCTTCCTCGGTGGCCTGGTCCCGGGCGAGTTCGCCGGTGACGCGTCCGTTCTGCATGACGACGACGCGGTCGGCGAGGCCGATCACCTCGGGGAGTTCGGAGGAAATGACCAGAACGGCGATGCCCTCGGCTGCGAGGTCGGCGATGATGTGGTAGATCTCGGCCTTGGCACCGACGTCGATGCCGCGGGTGGGCTCGTCGAGGATCAGGACCTTGGGCTTGCGCGCGAGCCAGCGGGCGAGGACGACCTTCTGCTGGTTGCCGCCCGACAGCTTGCGTACTTCGTGCTCGATGGAGGGGGTGCGTACCCGCAGGCGATCCGTGTATCGCTGGGCGAGTTCGCGTTCCGCGCCCCGCCGGACGAAACGCAGCCGACGCAGGCGCTCGAGGACGACGGTGGACGTGTTGTCGCGGATCGAGCGGTGCAGAAAGAGCGCCTGTGCCTTGCGTTCCTCGGGGGCCAGACCGAGGCCCGCGCGGATGACAGCGCCAGGATCACCGGAGGGCAGGACCTTGCCGTCGAGGGTGACCGTGCCGGAGCGGACAGGCCGGTCGCCGGCGAGCGCGAGGGCCATCTCGGAGCGTCCCGCGCCGACCAGCCCGGCCAGGCCGACGACCTCCCCGGCGTGGATCCGCAGGTCGATGCCGGTGACGTCGTCGGTGGTGAGGCCGCGGACGTCCAGCACCAGGCGGCCGGTGGGCACACGTGTGCGCGAGAACATCGTGGACAGGTCACGGCCGACCATGAGTCGGACGAGTTCGCCCTCGTTCGTGGTGGCGGCCTTCTGCACTCCGGCGACGGTGCCGTCGCGCAGGACCGCTATGCGGTCGGCGAGCTGGAATATCTCCTGCATGCGATGGGAGACGTAGACGACGGCGACGCCCTCGTCCCGCAGCCGGCGGATCAGCGTGAACAGTGCCTCGACCTCGTGCTCGGAGAGCGAGGAGGTGGGCTCGTCGAAGGCGATGACCTTCGCACCCCCGGTCAGGGCCCTCAGGATCTCCACGAGTTGGCGCTGGGCGGGCGTCAGACGCGAACCGAGCCGGTCCGGGTCGAGGACCTTGTCGAAACCCAGCCGCCGCAGGTCGGCGGTGACGCGGCGGCGGAGTTCGGCGCGGTCCAGACGACGCCCGGCTCTGCGGGGCAGAAGACCCGCGTAGACGTTCTCGGCGACGGACACATGCGGGATGATCTCCGGTTCCTGAGGGATGATCCGGATGCCCAGACGGCGGGCGTCGGTGGGAGAGGAGAGCTGGGCGGCCCGGTCGTCCAGGACGACACTGCCCTCGGTCGGCTGGTGGTCACCCGCGAGGATCTTCAGCAGGGTGGATTTCCCCGCACCGTTCTCGCCCATCAGGGCGGTGACCTGACCGGCCGGGAAGTCGAGGGTGACGTCCTCCAGAGCACACACCGCACCGAACCGCTTGGAGACGTGCCGTACGCCGGCGCCGGCGCCGGCGGGGGACTGCGGGGCGGTGGGCGGGCGGGGATACGGGTTCGTGTCGTGAGCTCTACTCATGATGGCTGCCTTCGGTCGTGCGGGAGGGTGGCAGGGCCCGTCGTGCAGGAGCGCGCCGCGTCCGCTGGCACGTCCCCTCGAAGGGCGGGTCGGCAGGGTGGTGCCGCCTCCGGCCCCGGCTGTGCAGGGAACCGGGGCCGGAGGGGCGAGGGCCGCTCCCGACGGGGGAGGGTCGGGGCGGGCCCGTTCGGAGGCGTCAGCTGCAGGTGACGCCGGCGGACTTCCAGCCGACCGCGTCGACCATGGTGGTCGGCGCGAACGCCTCCTGCGGGAATGCCTTGGCGTTCTTGATCTTGTCGTACATCGTCTGGACGGCGAGGGCACCGACGTCCTTGCCGTTGATGAACAGCGCGGCCTTCATACCGGAGGGCTTGCCGCCGTCCCAGTTCTTGCAGGCGAGGTAGGCGCCGAGGCCGACGCCGATCACCCGGTCGGATCCGATGCCGGCGTTCTCCATCGCTGTGACGCCGCCCTGGACGTTCTCGTCGTTGCAGCCCCAGATCACCCAGTTCTTGACGGTGGGGTTGGCCGTGACGGTCGCGGCGATCTTGTCCTGGGCGCCGGTGGGAGTGTTGTCGGTGGCGACGTCGATGTTCCGCACGCCCTGGACAGCGGCCGAGAACGTCTCCTTGGCGGCCTTCACGC
The DNA here is from genome assembly GCF_035994945.1 of Streptomyces sp. NBC_01216. Taxonomy (NCBI): domain Bacteria; kingdom Bacillati; phylum Actinomycetota; class Actinomycetes; order Kitasatosporales; family Streptomycetaceae; genus Streptomyces; species Streptomyces sp. NBC_01216. The sequence goes on along the minus strand of NZ_CP108677.1, from coordinate 416,171 downwards.
GGTCGCCGCAGACGGTGACGTCCTGCTTCCAGGCGGAGATGGTCCTGGTCTCGGCGGGGTTCCAGCCGGCCTTGCGGAACTCCTCGGCCGCGCGCTTGCCGACCTCGCCGCCCATCTGCTCACCGGAGAAGCCGATTCGCGGCACCAGGTCCTCCTTCGCGCACGCCGACGGGTCGGGGCCGTTGGTGCAGATCTGGTCGTCCGAGGTCAGCAGGGCCACCTTCGCGTCCTTCGCGGCCTGGACGACCTGCGGGCCGACCGCCGGGTCCGGCACGACGACGATGATGCCGTCGGTCTTCTGCGCGATGGCCGCCTGGACCTCGCTGATCGTCTTGTTGGCGTCGTTTCCGAGGTTCACGACCTTCAGGTCCACGCCCAGTTCGGCGGCCTTCGCCTTCGCTCCGGCTGCCTCGCCGACGAAGTACTCCTGGTCACCCTGCTTCTGCAGGTAGGTCATGGAGATCGTGCCGCTCACCGTGGCGGGAGAGGCGTCGTCGGCGCCCTTGGCTGACTCCTGACCGGTGGAACAGGCGGTGGTCAGGCCGAGAGTGAGCAGCAGGCCCGTCGCGATGACGGCGCGGCTGGCGGTGGTGCGGATCATGGAGAGCTCCTTCGAGCGTACGCCGGAGACGGCGCGTGGTGCGGGGGAAAGATGGCGTCGCTGCGACGCCAGGCCGTGAGCGGGAGGGGACACCATCGGCTACGCGTACACCGATCCCACACAGAAATCACCCACGAATCAACATGTTCGAACGTGATGCAACATATGACAGCCGGGTTACCGGCCGACGTCAAGTCGATACGTCGGCCGAAATCACCTTGTGACCATCCGGCGGGGTGGTCGTGCCGACGGCCGGCGACTCCTTCCTGAGGAGACGTCAGTTCCACTGCTCCTGGGCGTGGTTGGTCGTCAGTCGGCGGATCCGCCCGGTGCGGGAGGGGTACCTCCCCGGAGTGGCGTCCACGTCGGACCTCCCGCCTGACCCCGGTGCGAACCGCGCGTGGACTCCTTCCGGACGCGCTCATGCTCACTCGGCAGAGGAGGGGGTGCGGGCCGGCGCGGTGGTGAGGGACGGTCACGTGTCTTTCTCCCGGTGTCATGGCGTGGCGCCCTTCGGGCGCGGCGGGGGAAGGCCGCGGGGCGGGGGCCCGGGGGTGCCGCGCGTCCGGCGGAGGGCTCGCGTGTGGCGTTCCTCCGGTGGCCCGCCCATGGTCTCCCTGTGCCTGTCGCCGGGTCCGTGTCGCCGGGAGGGGATTGTGGTGACGTTTCGGTCTCGTCCGGGGAGTGTGGGGGGTTGGGGAGGCATGACGGATAGGTAGTCCGCCGGGTAGCCCGTCGGGGCGGTGTGGGGGGGCGTGGCCGGGGTGGGGAACGGGCCCGCGCGCCGGTCGCCGGACCCGCCGGTTCCACCCGGCGGGCTCGGGAGTGCGAGCGGTGCGGCCTGCCACAGCCGGGGCGGCGCACTCACCGAATGTTTGACTATGGTGAGTTACGTTGAATAATCTCAGTCCGCCGGCGAGCGAGTGGGTTCGGCCGTCGGCTCCTCCGCCCGGCTCTCCGGGCGTCGTCCCGCTCCCTGAGAGCCGGCCCTGGGCCGGGCGGTCGCGCCCGTACGTCCCTGAGTCCGGCCGCCCCACTCGTCGGCGGCTCGCCCCGAGGGCGTTTCCGGTCGTCCCCCGACGCGTTCGCCCCATCCAGCACGCCCTTCACGGGCGCACCCGCCGACACCCCACCGAGGACCTCGCGATGACGCATCCCCGAGCCGGAAAGCCCGCGCTCGCACACGATCTGATCGACGTACCGTCACTGATCACGGCGTACTTCACCCTGCGGCCGGACCCGGAGCTGGCGGCGCAGCGGGTCGCGTTCGGCACGTCCGGGCATCGCGGCTCGTCTCTGGACACGACGTTCAACGAGGACCATGTCGCGGCCACCACCCAGGCCGTCTGCGACTACCGGGCGGCCCACGGCGTCACCGGGCCACTGTTCCTCGGCGCCGACACCCATGCGCTGTCCGAGCCGGCCCGGGTCACCGCGATCGAGGTCCTGGCAGCCAACGGGGTCACCGTGATGGTGGACCGCGAGGGCGGAGCCACTCCGACACCCGCGGTATCCCACGCGATCCTGCGCTGGAACCGAGGCCGCCGCGGCGCCCCACCGGCCGACGGCATCGTGCTGACACCCTCGCACAACCCGCCTCGCGACGGGGGGTTCAAGTACAACCCGTCGCACGCGGGTCCCGCCGGCTCCCGGACCACCGCCTGGATCGAGGCCCGTGCCAACACGCTGATCGCCGCCGGACTCGAGCACGTGCGCCGGATCCCCTACCCGCGTGCCGTGCGGGACGCCACCGTCCGCCACGACTATCTCGGGGCCTATGTCGACGACCTGCCGTCCGTCGTCGACCTCGACGCCGTCCGTGCCTGCGGCCTGCGCATCGGAGCCGACCCCCTCGGCGGCGCGTCCCTGGCCTACTGGCACAGGATCGCCGAGACGCACCGCCTGGACCTGACGGTCGTCAACCCGGTCACCGATCCCACCTGGCGCTTCATGGCGCTCGACTGGGACGGCGCCATCCGCATGGACTGCTCATCTCCCCAAGCGATGGCCCCGCTGGCCGAGCGCAAGGACGACTACGACCTCTGCACAGGCAACGACGCGGACGCCGACCGCCATGGCGTCATCACCCCTCACGGGGGCCTGATGAACCCCAACCACTACCTCGCCGTCGCCCTCGCGTACCTGGGACGGCATCGCGACGGCTGGCCGGTGGAGGCGACTATCGGGAAGACCCTCGTCACCTCCTCGATGATCGACCGGGTGGCGGCGGACCTGGGCCGCGGCCTCGTGGAGGTCCCGGTCGGGTTCAAGTGGTTCGCCGACAGTCTCGGTCGCGGCGCGATGGCCTTCGCCGGGGAGGAGTCCGCCGGCGCGACCTTCCTGCGCCGGGACGGCTCGGTGTGGACGACCGACAAGGACGGCATCCTGCTCGCCCTGCTCGCCGGGGAGATGACGGCGGTCACCGGCCGCAGCCCGTCCGCTCTCTACACCGACCTCACCAGCCGGTTCGGCGAACCCGCCTCCACACGCGTGGACGCCCCGGCCGACCGCGCCCAGAAGGCCGCCCTGACGGCGCTGTCGGCCACGCACGTCCGCACCGATCGCATCGCGGGGGAGAAGGTGACCGCGGTGCTCACCGAGGCTCCGGGCAACGGAGCTCTCCTCGGCGGCCTCAAGGTGTGCACCGACAAAGCCTGGTTCGCGACACGTCCGTCCGGAACTGAGGACGTGTACAAGATCTACGCCGAGAGCTTCATCGGCCCCGACCACCTCGCGCAACTGGTCACAGAAGCGCGCGCGCTCGTCACCGGTGCCCTGGCCTCGGCGTAGAGAGCCGGCCGGGCCCGGCGCACGCGTACGCGGGCACACCGAAGGGCGACACCCTCCCCGGAAACGAGGCGTCCTCCGGCGCGCGGGCACGGCCACGGAGACGTGGACCCCCACGGCACCCCGCGGGGGAGGGGCGCTCACCGCGCGTCCGGTCCCGGTGGCGTCCGCGGGGGAGACGCGGAAGGCCCCCGCGCGGGAGCCTCCCGCCCCGCCGGGAGGGGGCGGGGACGGTCGGCGCCGGCCGGGGGCCGCTGAGCACCGGCGGGCTCGGCTCGTCAGGTGATGCGCCGTGCGCCGGCGGAGGCGGAGGCGGCGAAGATCCGCGGGATCCTGCGGCCCGCTCGCCGGAAGGCCCTCTTCACCGCGCCGGCGACGGTGAGAGCCGTGCCGGTGTCGACGAGGGCCAGCACCGAGCCACCGAATCCACCGCCGGTCATCCGGGCCCCGAGCGCGCCGGCTTCCACCGCCGCGTCCACGGCCAGGTCCGTCGCCGAGCAGGAGACACCGTAGTCGTCACGCAGGGAGAGGTGTCCGGCGGTCAGGACGGGCCCCAGGGCCCGTGGCTCACCGGCGTCGAGCAGGGCCACCGCCTGCTCCACCCTCGTGTTCTCGCTCACCACGTGCCGCACCAGCGGGACCAGGTCCCTCGGCAGCCGGGCCAGTGCCGCCGGCAGATCCCGGGGGTCCAGGTCACGCAGGGAGGGCAGCCCGAGCAGACCGCAGCCACGCGCGCACGCGGCACGCAGCTTCGCGTACTCGCCATCGGCGAGGTCGTGCTTCATCCGGGTGTCGATGACCAGCAGCCGCAAGCCCGCGCTCTCGATGTCGAACGGGACGTGGCGGCTGGAGAGATCACGGGTGTCGAGGAAGAGCGCCGCTCCCCGCCGGGCGCAGACCGACGCCATCTGGTCCATGATTCCGCAGGGAACGCCGACGAAGGCGTTCTCCGCGTACTGGGCCAGCCGTGCCAGTTCGGGGCGGTCGAGGCCGAGACCGTGAAGGTCGTTGAAGGCGGCGGCCACCACGCACTCGATCGCCGCCGAGGAGGAGAGGCCGGCTCCGGTCGGCACATCACTGTCGATGTGCACGTCGGCCCCGCCGACGGGGTACCCGGCCTCGCGCAGCGCCCAGACGACGGCGGCCGGATAGCGGGCCCAGCCGTCCACGCCACCCGGCGTGAGCGTACGGACGTCCAGTTCGACGGCCGGCCCCTGGCCCTGCTCGCTGTACAGGCTTAGCACCCCGTCCTGTCTCGCCCTGACCGTCGCGCGGGCCGCGTGGGGCAGGGCGATCGGCAGGACGAAACCGTCGTTGTAGTCGGTGTGTTCACCGATCACGTTGACCCGGCCGGGGGCTCTCCAGACCCCGGCCCCGACGCCTGCGGCTGCGTCTTCTCGGATGGTACGCATCAGCCGTGCGGCCCTCTCGTGCTCGGATTCCGGGTGAAGGTCGAGGCGTCGACGACGAGGTCGTCCGGTCTCCCGTGGCTCGCTCGCCACGCGCGTCCCTCGCGCGGGCGGGTGGCCTGGGCGACCATGAGGCACCCGCTCACGACGCCACCTCACGAAGACGCCGTGCCGCCGCCTCGGGCACCACGTCGTTGACGAAGGCGTCCATGCCCGACTCCACTCCGGCGAGGTACTTCAGCTTCCCCGCGGTGCGGCGAATGGTGAAGAGCTCAAGGTGCAGGGCCACCTCCTGCCGGTGGCCGGCGGGCGCCTGATGCCACGCGGCGATGTAGGGGGTCGGCTGCGCCTCCCCATGCCGTCCGTCTTCGACGAACAGCCTGTCGAAGCGTTTCAGCAGCTCCAGGTAGAGGCGGGGAAACTCCGCGCGCTCCTCTTCGCTGAGCGCGGTCAGGTCGGGGACCCGCCGGTTCGGGTATACGTGCACTTCGTGAGGCCAGCGGGCGGCAAACGGGACGAAGGCCGTCCAGTGTTCTCCGGCCAGCACCACGCGTACGGGGTCCGCGCGTTCGGCGGCGAGCAGGTCCTCGAAGAGGTTGCGGCCGGTGGCGGCGCGGTACCTCCCGGCCTGTTCGATCACGCGGGCAGTGCGGGGCGGGATGAACGGGAAGGCGTAGATCTGCCCGTGGGGGTGTGCCAGGGTGACGCCGATCTCCGCGCCGCGGTTCTCGAACACGTACACCTGCTGGACATCGGGCAGCGCCGAGAGTTCCGCCGTACGGTCCGTCCACGCGTCGAGGACGAGGCGTGCCCGTGGCTCGGACAGGTCGGCGAAGGAGGTCGCGTGTGCGGCGGTGAAGCAGACGACCTCGCAACGGCCCGTGCCGGCCGCGGCCCTGGCCACCGGGTGCGCGAGACCCGTGCCCTGGACCGAGGCGTCGGCGGCCAGGGACGGAAACCGGTTCTCGAAGACGGCCACGTGGTAGTCGGCGTCCGGGATCTCGCTGAGCCGCCCCTCGCGCGAGGGGCAGAGCGGGCACTCGTCAGCCGGCGGGTGGTACGTGCGCGCCTGTCGGTGCCCGGCGATGGTCACCCAGTCTCCGGTGACCGGATCGCGGCGTATCTCGGACCGGCTCGCCGCCGGCTCGAGTGGACGGGGATCGGCGGCTCCGACACGCGGAGGCGCTCCCTCCGGGTCGTAGTAGATGAGCTCACGGCCGTCCGCGAGCTTGACCGAGGTCTTGTTCATGACTTCCTTCCCTGGGGCTGGCCCTGTTCTGCGCGAACCGACAAGTCGATGAGCATATTCAAACAGAAAACAACAATAGTCAACGGTCTGGAGAGGGGTCGGCTTCCTGTGGCCGCCCCCTGAGTGGAATCGTCCCTCCGCGACGCCGGCAAAGGAGCGGGTGGGTCTCGCCGCCCGGCCGCAGATCGCCCGACGGGGCTGTGGGGGCTTCGCTGTGTGCGGCTCGCGCCGGGCGGCGGGGCCTCATGGCGAGACCCCGACGGGCGCCCTTGCTCCCTGGTCGGCGGCGTGGAAACGGACGAGTTTTCACGGTCTGTGCGGAGCTCTTGACTGCCCTGATACCTGCTGTTTATATGTGCGCCATCACGTTGAATTCTGTCGCTCCGATGACCTGTGTGGCGCAGTCGACGCTGAGCCGATTCACACCATGCCCGCTGTCTCGTGCGGGCCTCTCGCACACGCCTCGCCGTCCCGCCGACGGTCGGCCGTCGCGGGCCCGAGCACCGGATCGCACAGCCCGCCGAAGGCACAGGGCGACCATCCCCAGCCGACCTGAAGAGGACTCATGTTCACTCCCAGCCTCTCCCCCCGCACCTCCCCCCGCCGCAGGAGGGCCACACTGCTGGCCACGGCGCTCGTGCTGTCCGTCGTGCCCCTCTCCACCCTCGGCGCCCCGTCGGCCGCCGCCGTGGACAACGACGTCGCCCTCACCCCGCCCATGGGGTGGAACACCTGGAACTCCTTCGCCTGCCACATAGACGAGGAGCTCATCCGCGACTCCGCCGACAGACTCGTCAGCTCGGGCATGAAGGACGCCGGCTACGACACGGTCGTGATCGACGACTGCTGGTTCGATCCGCAGCGCGACGCCGCGGGCAACCTCCGGGCGGCGCCGGACCGCTTCCCCAGCGGAATGAAGGCACTCGGCGACTACCTGCACTCCAAGGGACTGAAGTTCGGCATCTACCAGGTGCCCACCGCACTGACCTGCGCACAGCGCAACCACGCGTACCCCGGCGCCACGGGCAGCCAGGGGCACGAGCAGCAGGACGCGAACACCTTCGCCTCCTGGGGCGTCGACTATCTCAAGTACGACTGGTGCTCCTCCGAGGGTACCCTCGACGAGCAGATCGCCGGCTTCGCCAAGATGCGCGACGCACTGGCTGACACCGGCCGCCCGATCGTGTACAGCATCAACCCCAACAGCTTCCACGAGAAGACCGGCGCCACCTACGACTGGTCCTCCATCGCCAACCTGTGGCGGACCACCGAGGACATCGCGCCCGCGTGGGACAGGAACAGGGTCAACGCCTACGGCATGGGTGTCCTCGACATCACCCGCATCAACGGCCCCCTGGGCAGCCAGGCCGGCCCCGGTCACTGGAACGACCCCGACATGATGGAAGTCGGCGTGGGGTCCATGAAGCCGGAGGAGTACCGTTCTCACTTCAGCCTGTGGGCCCAGATGGCCGCTCCTCTCATGGCGGGGAACAAGCTCGCCGATCTGACGCCCGAGATCAGGGACATCCTGACCAACCACGAAGTGATAGCCGTCGACCAGGACGGTCTCGGGAAGGCCGCCAGGATCGTCACCCAGTCCGACACCCAGCTGCTGACCGTGCGTGAGCTGGAGGGCGGTGACTGGTCGGTGACCCTCACCAACACCAGCGCCGGGCCCGTCACCGTGACCACCTCGGTCGCCGAGCTCGGTATCGCCGGGGCATCCACCTACACCGTCAGGGAACTCTGGAGCGGGACCACCACGGCCACGAACGGTACCCTGTCCGCCACCCTGGCCTCGCACGCGACCGCCATGTACCGCATCACGCCCGGCGGCCCGATCGACCCCGTCCAGGCCCCGCCGACCGACGGCACCTTCGAGATCGCCCTGGCGGACACCCCGGCACAGGTCATGGACGACCCCGCCTCCTCCGGTGCCGACAACACCCAGATGATCGTGTGGGACCGCAAGCACGGGACCAACCAGCGCTGGATCCTCACGCGCAACGCCGACGGCACCTACGCGGTGAAGAACAAGGCATCCGGCCTGTGCCTCGATATCCGCGGCAGTTTCACCACGGCCGGCACCGCCGTCATCCAGTGGCCCTGCGGCTCGGGCAAGTCCAACCAGAAGTTCTCCCTCCAGCCCGTCGGCGCCCATGCGTACAAGCTGGTCGCCCAGAACAGCGGTCTGGCCGTCACCGCCTCCGGTACCACCAGGGGTTCCGCCCTCACCCAGCAGGGCTCCGCGTCCGACCAGACCTGGACCTTCATCCGTACCAGCTGACCGCGCGGACCATCCGTCCCGGCGGACGACCCGAGGCCGTCCGCCGGGCGGGTGCCCGTGTCCGTCGCACGGGACGCTCCCCCTGATGCCCGGTCACGACCGGCTTCGACGTCGCTTCCTGAGCGGTACCCCGCCCCGTGGGCGGGGTACCGCCATGTCCGCCGAGGCACGCCCCGCCAGGCCCGACGGCTGTCCGGGCGGCTCCGGGAGACGGCGGCCCCACCACCGGCGACGGGGTCAGCGGGTGTCGAGCACCTCCCGTACGCGATCGCGGGTGACACCGAGCTTCTTCAGGGTGCTGGCGACATGGTGCTCGGCCGTACGGGAGGAGATCGCGAGAACACGGGCGATGTCCCGATTCGCGGCCCCTGTGGCCAGCAGCTCGGCGACCTGCCGCTCTCGTGGGGAGAGGTCGGAGCCGTAGGTGCGCCGCCGTGGTCCCGGCCGTGACCAGCCGCTGTTGCGCAGGGCCTGCTCGCAGCGGGCCGCGTCCGCGGTGGCGCCGAGACGGACGAAGACGTCCAGGGCGTGATGCAGGTCATGGGCGGCGCCGCCGGACCGGCCGGCGGCCCGCGCGAGCCCCAGCAGGCCGGCCTGTTCGGCGACCCGGGCCGCGGTGTGGGCGCGCCCGATGGCCTCGAACTCGGAACGGGCACGCCCCAGATACGCGAGGGCGGCTTCCGGGTCGGCATCGGCGGCGAGCAGACCGTGGCACCACTGCACTCCGGCGGCGACCCCGGAGGCGTTCAGGCCCCTGATGCCCTGTGCGGCCTCGTCGACCAGCCGGCGCGCGTCGTCACGCAGGCCGCAGGCGAGCGCGGCCTCGACGGCGGTCGGGAGAAGGTCGACGGGCCGCGCCCACAGACCCTTGTGGCGTCGGACCGCCGCCACCCGCCCCGCCCGCTCCCACGCGCTCGGCGCGTCGCCCTCCAGAAGGTCGAGCCGGGCGAGGGAGGTGAGCGCCAGCGGGCCGATGTCGGCGTTGGCGGCGGACGTGAGGGGGACCAGGGCCTGCCTGGCCCGCGCCCACTGCCCCCGCGCCGTGTCCAGGGTCGCGCCGGCCACCACCAGGGCGAGCCGGATCGTGCTGCGCTCGGGCGTCTCCTGCGCCATGGCCTCGATCCTCTGGTCGAGGCCGTCCCAGTGCCCGGCCGTGAGATCGAGGCCCAGCCGAATCGCCGCGCACCCCAGCTCGATCACCTGGGAGTCGGTGCGGCGCCCGAGTTCCTCCGCCTCTCCCAGCAGCCCGCGCGCCGTCTCGTCACAGCCGCGCGCCATCTCGTAGTAGGCCGCGTTGTGCAGGGCGCGGGCGCAGTGGCGGAGCACGCCGCGATCGGTGGTCCGGCGGGGCAGGCTCGCCAGCAGTGCGCGGCCTTGTGGGTCGCCGACGACCTCCAGGAGGGCGATCCGGTTCGCGAGGACGTCCGCCTGCGCGACGAGGTCGCCGCTGTGGGCGGCGAGCCGGGTCGCCCGCTCTATCAGGGCGAGGTCCGCCGCGAGGGGACGGTCTCCTTCACCGATGCCGGAATAGAGGCCCAGGCTCGACACGGCGGCCGCTTCCAGCGCGGGCCTGCCGTCCAGCTCGTGGATCGCTTGGTCCAGCTCTCCCAGATCGTGCCAGTAGGCGTCGACGTTGGTCAGGGTCCGGACGAGGTGGAAACGGATCTCGCCGCGGATGCCGGTCGGCAGGCCGGGGTCGGCGACGATCCGGCGCAGGACCGAGACGCTGGCCGCCGGATCGGCCCGGAAGGACGCGATCGTGCTGAGGGCCAGGGCGCTGCGGACGCGCTCGTCCGGCGGGAGCGTGGGCTCGGCGAGCAGGGACCCCAGGAGGTCACCGGCGACGCCGTCGTCACCGACGGCCATCGCGTGGTCGGCGGCGGCGAGGGCCCTGGGCAGCCAGGCGGCGATATCGCCGGTACAACGGCTGTGGTGGGCGATCTGCACCAGCGGCGGCTGATGCTGGACCGACAGGACGTCGACCGCCCGGGAATGCAGACGCCGGCGGCGCGGGCCCGGGATCCTGTCGTACATGGCGCGGCGGGCCAGGACGTGGCGGAAGCCGTAGCGGCCGGGTTCACTCTCCATCAGCACGTTGGCTTCCAGGGCCGCGGTGAGGGCGTGCTCCGCCCGCTCCTCGTCCAGTGCCGCCAGTGTGGCGAGCAGTTCCTCGTGTGCGGGGACCGACAGGACGGCGGCGGCGTCGATCACGGCCGCCGCGTCGGCGCCGAGCGGTGCGACCCGGCTGTTCACGGCTTCCTGGAGGGCGCGCGGGACCGCGAGGCCGTCGAGGCCCAGGGGTACCTGCCCGCCGGGGGAGCGGCTGGCGCGGTCGGCGATGACGAGCAGGTCTTCCTCGGCGGCGAGGGGAAGGCCGCCGCTGCGTGCGAACAGTTCCCGGCACAGCGGCCCGGTGGCGGCGCGCCCGATGGCGGAGGTGGCGAGTTCGCGGACCTGCGCCTCGGTGAGGAGCCCGAGGGAGACCTCGGTGCCGCCGATGCCGACAGGCCGCCGGTAGGGCGAGCCCAGGACGCTCCCGTTGCCGGGCAGGTCGCGGGCCCGGTAGGTGAGGACGAGACGCAGCCGGTCAGGTGGGTTGCGGGCGAGCAGGAGCAGCAGGTCGCGGGTGGCCTCGTCGGCCCAGTGCAGATCCTCCACCATGAGGACGACGGGGCCGAGGGCGGCGAGCGTCTCGTGCACGGCGCGCATCAGGAGCTGGCTGCGCGTGTCCTCCCGGGGTTCCGGGCCGGCGGCGGAGGTCAGTCGGTCGGTGATCTCCGGGAGGTAGGGGGCCAGAACGGCGGTGGCGGGGCCGAACCGGGTCTCGGGCCCGATCAGGGGCCACGCGGCCCGCAGCGCGTCGACGGCAGGGCCGAGCGGCAACGGTTCGCGCAGCGGGTGGCAGGCGCCTTTGAGGACCAGCGTGCCCGCGGCCTCCAGACGATGCTCGACCTCGCGCAGCAGCCGCGACTTCCCCACCCCGGCCTCGCCTTCGACGAAGACGACGGAAGGTCCGTCACGGAGAGCGGCCATGAGCGCGCGCATCTCGCCCTCGCGTCCCACGAACGCGAAACCCGCTCGTTGGTCAAGGCCGGGTCTGCCGACGCGCTCCCCCGGCATACCGCCTCCCGGACTCACCAGTTCGCACATATACGGATGTTCATTGTCCCACCCCGCCCGGCGGCCGACCAACGAAGCTGTCCCCGCACAGGAGACCCTCGCCACCGGGCAACGGCGGGCGACGCCGCCCCGGTGTGTCCGCCGACGGGGCGGCCGAGGAAGACGGAGCGCCCTTCGCTTCCAGGCATCCCTCACCCGCCCCGGGTCTGCGAGGGGATGGTTCGACGCGCCGCCGCCCCCAGGGCCGGGGCGGGCCGAGGCTCCGGATGTCCCCCTTCCGACAACACCAGGTCGACACCGCCCAGCAGCGGCGCCCTGCGCCCCAGCGCCGAGCACGTGACGGGCGCCGTGGAGAACGGCAGCGAGCGCAGTACGGACCGCAGCGGCTCCACCAGCCCCGACCCGGGGGACGAGAAGGCGCCACCGAGCACGATGACCGTGGGGTCGATGAGCAGAGTTGCCGCCGTCACCGCCTCGGCGAGCAGGGAGACGGGGTCCCCACAAAGGTCCGGGAGTCCGGCCCGGCCGGGCGGCCCCCCGGGGTCGCTGTCGGCGGCCCTCCCATCGCGGCCGAGCAGCCTTCGCAGGGCCGCGCCGTCCAGGTACGCGTCCAGACATCCGGACCGTCCGCACCCGCAGCGCCGTCCGCCGGGGCACACGGTCAGGTGGCCGAGGTTACCGGCCTGCCCGGTGCGACCGCGGTGGAGGGCGCCGCCGATCGTCATGCCGAGTTCGACCCGCTCGCCGCAGGTCACGTTGAGTATCGTGTGCGCGCCGGCCTGCTCGCCGCGGCAGAACTCCGCGAGAGCGCCGAGGGCCGCGCCGCTCTCGACGGTGACGGGGATCTGCCAGCGGTCGCCCAGCAGCCGCGCGACCTCGGCCGGCCGCAGGCCGTCCTCCCCGGGCCGGGGAGCCGGCCGGCCGGCACCGTCGGGCGGGGCCGCGGCGCTCACCACCACGGTCGCCCCCAGCAGGGTCTGCGGTCCGGCCGCGAAGTCCGCCAGGGCCTGCTCCGCGGTGGCCAACAGCCGCTCCGCGTCCCGTGCGTCGGACCCGGAGGTACGGAGCACCCTGCGTTCCGCCACAGGACGGGAGCGGCATCCCGCCGCCACGGCCAGGTGACGGGGGCCGACCTCGACGGCGAGGGCGGTGCCCGCGGACCGGTCGAAGGAGACGAGCACGGGCCGGCGTCCGGGCCCGCCGTGCGCGAGGGCGCGTTGAGTGACCAGGCCCTGTGACTCCAGTTCGGCGGCGAGGCTGGACACGGTGGTCGCGGACAGGCCACTTCGCCGGACGAGTTCCTGCCGCGTCGTCGGTCCGTGGTGCCGGAGCAGGGCGAGCAGGAGGGCCCGGTGGCGCGCCCGCAGCCGGGTCGGCCCGCACGTGCCGAGGCGCTCGCCGCTCGTGTCGGCGGCCATCACCGGACCGCTACCGCCGTCGCCGGGACGGCTGTCCCGGGTGTCAGGCGCACCCGGGCCACGGCCACGGTCCCACCGCTACCGGAGGTGACCGTGCAGCGGTCGGTGAGCGCCCGCACGAGCTCCAGGCCCCGGCCGCACGGGGCGTCGTCGTCGACGGTGCTCCGTCGTGCACCGTCCCGCTCCCGCCACCGACCGCAATCGCGCACCGTGATCAACAGGTGTCCGGGCCCGATGCCCACCAGGACGGCCACCGAGCGGCTGCCACTGTGCAGGACGGCGTTGGTCACGAGCTCGCTGACGACCAGACACGCCGTGTCGCAGGTACTCTCGGGCAGCCCGAGACGCCGGACGCAGTACCGGACGAAATGCCGCATCCGTCGTACGGAGGATGCGCTCGCGGCCGCGACGCACAGCGCCCTGGAGCACTTCGTGGGTGCGCGGTCCGTACGGTCGCCCGCGGGTACGCGAGCACTGGTGGTGATCATGGTCAGCCTCCCCGGCGTCATGCTGGTGGGGTCGCGGAGCGGGGCGTCCGGCAGCGCGCGGCCGACCTGGGGGCCTGGGAGGTCCGGTACGGCGGAAGCGGGGCATCGGAGGCCGTGGGCACCGCGGCGGTGAGATGCCACGCGCTCCCGGCGGGCGAGGGACACAACGTGGCCTCGTCGCCGGAGTGGCCGAATCTCATCTACGAACGGGTTTCCTGGCATAGCTCCAGGAAAAGGCTGAATCGGGTGCCGAATCCATGGCCGGAGAGCTTGATTCCGGTCTCGTTTCACGCGACTTGTGCGGGTGCACAGAGGGGTTCGCCCCCATGGATGGGGGAGGGGAGTGTCCCGGCCGCGGAGCGTCAGGGTAGGCACCCGGCGGGGAGTAGGTAGTCACTGGGTAGTCACGACGGCGCCGACGGGAAGTGCGCACCCGCGCGCCCCGCGTCCGTCGGCGCCCCGCGGCCCGTCCATCCCGACGTCCGTGGCCGCGCGCCGATGGGAAGGCGGCCGAGGGCTCCGGCGCCGCAACGGATCACGCCGAAGCGCACCCCGCAGGCGTCGCGTCTCTCCGGACGTGTGTGCGCCAGGGCGTCACCGCCCGACCGGAGTCACTCGGCGGGCTCCGGGAGCCCTGTCGCGGCGGAATGTCGTGCGCATCGCATCGCGCGCGCGGAGTGCAGCCCGCGGAAGTCCATCCCGAACGAAGCCAGTTGTTGTTTTCTGTGGGATTCCTTGACAGCGGCATGTCTCCATCGCACACTCTCAATCGCCAAGACGCACACTCGTCCACCTTCGGGTCTGTGTCCTCGTCGTCTCACCCGTCGGGACCTCCCAGTCCGACGCAGGCCGGCGATGCGCCCCGGTATCCCGAGTCGCCCTCATGGGCACCGTCCGCGCGACGCTTCGACCGCCGCTCCCAGGCGTTCCACCGCCGAAGCCGCGGCGGTCGCGAGCCGTCCCGCCATCCGCGGGACCTCGAACCGCCGGTCGACTGTCACCGGTGCGGTTTCCGCACGGGGAAGGCACCCATGCCTACCCGTGCCCGAACCCGTCCCGGGCCGCTTCCCCGCCCTTGACACCACATCAGCGATCACGCCGAACAGCGCACCCGCATCCCGCTCGTTCGGACGACTGTTAGGAGCACGGTCATGACCCCTTCCTCAGGTCTGCCCAGACGGTCCTTGCTCACCGCGTCTCTGGGCCTGGCGGTCGCCGCGGGCGCATGGGGCACGGCGTCCACCTCCGCGCAAGCGGCGACCTCGGCTTCCTCGGTGACGCGGCCGCAGGTCGACCTGAACGCCGGTTGGCGGTTCCTGCGCAGCGACGCGGCCGGCGCGCAGTATCCCGGCTTCGACGACTCGTCCTGGATGCCGGTGTCGGTGCCGCACACCTGGAACAACCTGGACGCCCAGGACGGCGGCAGCAGCAAGTCCACCAACTCCGACGGCTACTACCGCGGCACATCCTGGTACCGCCGTCACTACACCCCGCCCGCGTCGTACTCCGGCTCCATGCTGTGGCTGCAGTTCGACGCGGTCAGCCTGGTCGCCGACGTCTACGTGAACGGCGTCCACCTCGGCCAACACCGGGGCGGCTTCGGCCGGTTCCGTTTCGACGCCTCCAAGGCACTGGTCCTCGGGCAGGACAACGTCATCGCGGTCAAGGTCAGCAACGAGGCGTTCCCCGACGTGCCGCCGCTCAGTGCCGACTTCCCTGTCGGGGGCGGTATCTACCGCGGTGTCAGCCTGGTGGTCACCGATCCTCTGATGATCCGCATGACCGACTTCGGCGGCCCCGGCGTCTACGTGCGCCAGCAGTCCCTCTCCGCGTCCTCCGCCACCGTCGCCGTCACCACCAAGACATGGAACAACTACCGCTCCTCTCGGTCGGTCGCGGTCCGTACCGTCATCACGGACGCCGCCGGGGAGGTCGTGGCCACCGGCACCTCGTCCTTCGCCTCGGTCGAGGGCGGTAAGGGCCGCGTCGTGGAGCAGCAGCTCACCATCAGCGCGCCGCACCTCTGGGACGGAACGGACGATCCCTACCTGTACACGGTCACCGCCGAGGTCCTCGACACCTCGGTCGGCTTCTTGGACCTCGGGGGCGCCTCCGGCACGGTTCGAGACGCCGTGGCCGTCACCCTCGGACTGCGGTCGATCGCCGTGGACCCCGACACCGGCTTCTCGCTCAACGGAAGGAATCTGCCGCTGCACGGCGTCAACGCCCACCAGGACCGCCTGAACCAGGGCTGGGCGGTCAGCGACGCCCAGCACGTCCAGGACTTCGACCTGATGGACGAGATGGGCGTCAACGCACTGCGGACCGCCCACTACCAGCAGGCACCGACCGTCTACGACCTGGCGGACCAGCGCGGATACATCGTCTGGGCGGAAGTCCCGGTCGTCGACCTGGTCACCGACAGCGCCGCCTTCACCGCCAACGCCGAGCAGCAGATGAGGGAACTCATCCGGCAGAACCACCATCACCCCTCGATCGCCTTCTGGAGCATCGGAAACGAACAACGCTACGACAACACGGCCACCAACACCCTGCTGGCCGCACTCGCCAACGTCGTCGAGGCCGAGGACCCGGACCGCATCAGCACCTACGCCTGCAACTCCTTCAACAACAACGCCGGGTTCGTCAAGCACACCGATACCACGGCCTACAACAAGTACTTCGACTGGTACTACGAAGTGCAAGGCGCATACACCTTCGCGGGCTGGGCCGACAGCCTCCACAAGGCCCAGCCCAACCGCAAGCTCGCCATCAGCGAGTACGGGGCCGGCGCCAGTATCCACCACCACGAGGAGAACCCCATGTTCTCGAAGACCAGGCCCGGTTCGAACTTCCACTCCGAGGAGTACCAGGCCAAGGTCCACGAAGAGAACTGGGCCGTGATCGCCCCGCGGACCTATCTGTGGGGCTCGTTCGTGTGGAACATGTTCGACTTCGCCTCCGACTGGCGAGACGAGGGAGACACCCGAGGGCGCAACGACAAGGGCCTGGTCACCTACGACCGTACGGTCCGCAAGGACGCCTTCTACTTCTACAAGGCGAACTGGAACACCACGGCGAGCACGACCCACATCACCAGCCGCCGCTGGACCGACCGCACCGACGCGAACACGACCGTCAAGGTCTACTCCACTGGAGCCAGTGTCCGCCTCACCCTCAACGGCAGGGATCTCGGGGCCATGAAGGCGGCCGAATACCACGTCTTCACCCTCGGCGTGACCCTGGACCCGGGCACGAACACCCTGCAGGCCACCGGATCGAACGGGGTCACCGACACCGTGACGTGGACCCTGACCTGACCTGACCTGGCCGTTCTGCCGGGGGCCCGCGCATCCCGAGCGAGTCTCGCCCCCGGTATCAGTGGCATCGTCGGGCGTGGCGCCGACGCGCCCGGCTCGGACGGCTGGGAACTCCGTTCGGGGGAACAAGTGAGCGAAGCCTCTGATGGTGACGGTTCTTCCTGTCGGAAGAGTCATCCGCCGGAGGCTCCGCCCACGTGCGTTCCCGCGCCTCATCGCCGGGCCATGGCGGAAAACGCGGGAAAAGCCTCAGTGCTTGAAGACGTCCTTCGTCTTCTCCTTGGCGTCACGGGCGTCGCCCTTGGCCTGTTCGGCCTTTCCCTTCGCCGTCAGGCGCTCGTTTCCCGTCGCGCGTCCCGCGGCCTCCGCCATCTTGCCCTTGGCCTGTTCTGCCTTGGCCTTCATCTTTTCCTCACCGGACACGGCTGATCACTCCTTGTGTGTCGCATCTTGTCTGACGTCGGAGCACCTGACCTGAAATCGCCGCGCTAAACACAGAGCGGTGAAACACCGGGAGAACCGGCCCCGCATTCCCGGAAATATTCCACGGAAACACCGGGTCCGCCGTGAATGGTGTCGGTGAACGCGGGTACGCGGCAGTCCGGAGGTTGATAGAGATGGTTCCCCTTCTTCTGGTTCTCCTTCTCGCTCTGGTTCTCTTCGGCGCGGGTTTCGCGCTGAAGGTGCTCTGGTGGGTCGCGCTGATCGTGCTTGTCATCTGGCTGCTGGGCTTCCTGGCGCGTCCGAAGGGAGGCTCCGGCCGCTGGTACCGCTGGTAGACCACACGGCCACCGCTGCCGCGGAGGCGGGCGGGCCCGGCGCGACGGAGTCACGCGGTCATCCGCGTGTCGAGGAGCGAGGCGCGGATGACCGCCGCCGTGTCACGGCCGGCTCGGGGTCCCTCCCCGGGCCGGCCTTCGCCGTGCCTTCTCGACGCGATCCGCCGACGCCGCGGCCACCCGGCCTGCGGCCGTGCCCCGAGAGTCCCGCCTCGGGACGGCGAAGGGACGGCGAAGGGGGCCAGGTGGCCGCGCCGTCCGTCGGACCTGCACAATGCGGCGTGTGAGCGAAGACGACCCGTATCTGTGGCTGGAAGACGTCGAGGGCGAGGCCGCGCTGGCGTGGGTGGCCGAGCGGAACGCGGAGACGAGCGCCGCGCTGACCGCGGGCGCCGGCTTCGCGCCGCTCAGGGAGCGACTGCGGGAGGTGCTCGACGCCTCGGACCGCATCCCGTACACGACACGCCGTGGGGCGCACCTCTACAACTTCTGGCGCGACGCCGACCACGTGCGCGGCCTGTGGCGGCGCACGACACTGGAGCAGTACCGCAAGGACGTTCCCGAGTGGGAGGTCCTGCTGGACGTCGACGCGCTCGCCGCGGCCGAGAGTGAGAAGTGGATGTGGGCCGGTGCCCGGGTGCGGAGCCCCGAGCACGACCGGGCCCTGGTGTGCCTGTCCCGCGACGGTGGCGACGCGGTCGTGGTCCGCGAATTCGACCTCGCCACCGGGACCTTCGTCGAGGACGGCTTCGAGGTGCCCGAGGGCAAGACCCGGATCGGCTGGATCGACGCCGACACCGTCTTCGTCGGCGCCGACCTGGGGCCGGGATCACTGACCGAGGCCGGATACCCCCGCACGGTGCGCCGCTGGCGCCGCGGAACCCGGCTGGAGGACGCGCCGCTGGTCTTCGAGGCGGACCGGTCCGACGTGTCGGCCTGGGGCAGCCACGACAGCACCCCCGGCTACGAACGCGACTTCGTGGGGCGCTCCCTGGACTTCTTCCGCGGCGAGCAGCACCTGCTGACCGCCGACGGCACCCTTCTGAGGATCGACGTGCCGGACGACGCCGAGGCGTACGCCCACCGCCGCCACCTGATCGTCACCCTGAAGTCCGACTGGCTCGGCCACCCGTCGGGCACGCTGCTGGCCTTCGGCTTCGACGCCTTCCTGGCCGGCGACCGCACCGCCGAGGTGCTGTTCACCCCGGACCGGCGGACGGCACTCGCGGGTCATTCCTGGACCCGCCGCCACCTGATCCTGGAGACGCTGCGCGACGTCACCACACACCTCGAGATCCTGACCCCGCTCCCCGACGGCGGCTGGACCCGAGCGCCGCGCACGGACGTCCCCGCCCTGTCCGCGGTGAGTGTGGTGGACACGGACCCGGACGTCTCCGACGAGTTCTTCCTCGACGTGTCGGGCTTCCTGCAGCCCTCCGCGCTCCACCGCGGGGTGATCGGCGACGACAGCGAGATCCTCAGGGAGGTGCCCGCCCGCTTCGACGCGACCGGCCTGTCGGTCGAGCAGTTCTTCGCGACCTCCCGGGACGGGACCCGCGTGCCGTACTTCGTCGTCGGCCCCGACCACACCGTCGCCGGTCCGGGACCCGCGCTGCTCTACGGATACGGCGGCTTCGAGGTCTCCCTCACCCCCTTCTACAGCGCCGTGACCGGCCGGGCGTGGCTGGAGCGGGGCGGCACCCACGTCGTCGCGAACATCCGCGGCGGCGGCGAGTACGGCCCCGCGTGGCACCAGGCGGCGCTCGGCGCCGACCGCATCCGCGCCTTCGACGACTTCGCGGCCGTCGCCGCCGACCTCGTGGCGCGGGGCATCACCACGCCCGGCATGCTGGGGGCGGTCGGCGGCAGCAACGGCGGCCTGCTCATGGGCGCGATGCTGACCCGCTACCCGGAGCTGTTCGGCGCACTCGTCGCCCAGGTGCCGCTGCTGGACATGCTCAGGTTCCACCGGCTGCTCGCCGGCGCGTCCTGGATCGCGGAGTACGGCGACCCGGACGACGAGGCGGACCGCGCCCACCTCAGCGCCCTGTCGCCCTACCACCGGCTGACCCCGGACGGCGCCTACCCGCCGGTCCTGCTGATGACCTCCACCCGGGACGACCGCGTCCATCCCGGGCACGCCCGCAAGACGGCGGCCCGGCTGCGCGAACTCGGCCACCCCGTGCTGTTCCACGAGAACACCGGGGGCGGCCACGCCGGCGCCGGTGACAACGAGCAGGCCGCCCACAACCAGGCCCTGGTGTACACCTTCCTGTGGCAGCACCTGGGCGGGCGGGAGGCCGGCGCGGAAGGCGTCTGACGTTCGGGGGTCGGCGTCCGGGCGTCACACGGCGGTGCCGGGACGCTCCCCGAGCAGCCGGGTGCGGAACAGTTCCAGGACCATGTCCAGGGCCTCGCGGGTGGGCTGGCCGGGTGCGTCGACCAGGTGCTCGGTCAGGACGGAATGCGGCGGCAGCCGGGCCTCGGGGGCGGCGGCCTCGTCGGGCAGTTCGACAGCGACGAAGGCGTCACCGAGTTCCCGCCGGAGGAAGGCGAACCGGTCGTATGGCACCAGCCGGTCGCTCCGGAAGCGCAGGCCCAGGACCCGCAGCTCCCGCCGCTCGCAGCGTCCCCGGACGACCGCCAGGTCCCGCGGGCTGATGTCGATGCCTCCCGCGCGGCCCGGCGTACAGGCGAGCGGCAGTGACGGCTGGGAGAGGACCGGGGCGAGGAGCCGCTCGTCGGTGGCCATGGCGAGGGCGAATCCTCCGGTCAGGCACATGCCGACGGCGCCGACCCCGGGCCCGCCGCACCGTTCGTGTTCGGCGGCGGCCAGCGCGCGCAGCCACGACACCACACGGGAACTCCTGCCTGTGGCGAGGAGGGTGAACTCCCGGCTCACGCACACCCGCCAGAGTGCCGAGGCGGTCACCCGCGCGGCGCTCGCCCAGCCGTGGGCCGCCGGGTCCGGATCCCGGCCGGGAGTACCGAAGAGCACCGGAAGGACGGCGGTACAGCCCGTCGAGGCGACGCGCTCGGCGAACTGAAGGACCTTGGGGGTGATGCCCGGGATCTCGGCGAGGACGATCACGGCCGGGCCGGAGCCCCGGCGCAGAACCCGGTGGGTGACCCCGCCGTGGGTGAACGTGCCCTGGGTGAAGCCGGTGAGATCATGGTCGGCCACGCTTCTGCCCCCTCGCTGGACTCTGCTGCGCCGACGGTAAGTTACCGCGAGGTAGGGCGGGTGGGTCAACAGCGGGTCCTCCCGCGCGACGGCTCGGGGTGTGGGGTCGGGTGAGCCGCGTCTCACCGGCGCGCCGGCACTTGTCTATGCAACGAGTTGCATAGAAGGATCGGCGGCATGGCGCTCGAACACGCGATCCTTGTGTCCCTGCTGGAGAAACCGGGCTCCGGCTACGAGCTGGCCCGCCGGTTCGAGCGCTCCATCGGGTACTTCTGGACCGCGACCCACCAGCAGATCTACCGCGTGCTCAAGCGCATGGAGAACGACGGCTGGGTGGACGTCCGGGACGTGGCGCAGCACGGCCGGCCGGACAAGAGGGAGTACTCCGTCGCCGATCTGGGCCGCGCCGCGCTGTCCTCATGGCTCCGGGAGCCGATCGAGCCCGAGAGCGTCCGGCACGACCTCGCGGTGAGGATCCGCGGCGCGGCCTTCGATGATCCGGGAGCGCTGGTGCGCGAGGTGGAACGGCACAAGGAGACGCACGCGGCGCGTCTGGCCCACTACCTCGCGGGCCAGGCACGGGACTTCGGTGAGCCGCCGGAGAACCAGGTCCGGGGTGCGCCCGTCCAGGACGCCGACGCCCGGGACGCCGGAGCCCGGCCCCCGGGTCCGGCGCCGCTGGACGCCGAACGCGAACTCCAGCACGTGGTCCTGCGCGGCGGCATCGCCTACGAACGGATGATGCTGGCCTGGCTCGACGACGTCCTCGCCACTCTCGATCGGTTCCGCCCGGAGCGCTGACCGCGCCACCAACGCCTTCTCCTCCCGTCCTTCCCACCTTCCAACCGAAAGGCGGCGACCATGGCCGACCCGCTGCTGTTCAATCCGCGCACCTACGACCCCGCGCAGTTCGATCCCGAGACCCGCCGGCTGCTGCGCGCTACCGTCGACTGGTTCGAGGAGCGCGGGAAGCGGCGGCTGATCGAGGACTACCGTTCCCGGGCCTGGCTCGGCGACTTCCTCGCCTTCGCCGCCAAGGAAGGTCTGTTCGCCACCTTCCTCACCCCGTCGTCCGATGCCGACGATTCCGTGGGTTCGACGGACAAGCGCTGGGACACCGCCCGGATCGCCGCGCTCAACGAGATCCTCGGCTTCTACGGTCTGGACTACTGGTATGCCTGGCAGGTGACCATCCTCGGCCTGGGCCCGGTCTGGCAGAGCGACAACGCCGCCGCGCGTGCGCGCGCCGCGGAACTCCTGGCGCGGGGCGAGGTGTTCGCGTTCGGCCTGTCCGAGAAGGCCCACGGCGCCGACATCTACTCCACGGACATGCTCCTGGAGCCGGACGGCGAGGGTGGCTTCCGCGCCACGGGATCCAAGTACTACATCGGCAACGGGAACGCCGCCGGACTCGTCTCCGTCTTCGGCCGGCGCACCGACGTCGAGGGACCCGAGGGGTACGTCTTCTTCGCCGCCGACAGCCGTCACCCCTCGTACCACCTGGTGAAGAACGTCGTCGACTCGTCGAAGTTCGTCAGCGAGTTCCGTCTGGAGGACTACCCGGTCACCGCCGAGGACGTCCTGCACACGGGCCGGGCCGCCTTCGACGCCGCTCTCAACACCGTCAACGTGGGCAAGTTCAACCTCTGCACCGCGTCGATCGGCATCTGCGAGCACGCGATGTACGAGGCCGTCACCCATGCCCGGGGCCGCATCCTCTACGGCCGTCCCGTCACCGCCTTCCCGCACGTACGGCGCGAGCTGACCGACGCGTACGTCCGGCTCGTGGGCATGAAGCTGTTCAGCGACCGCGCCGTCGACTACTTCCGCTCCGCCGGTCCCGACGACCGCCGCTACCTCCTGTTCAACCCGATGACGAAGATGAAGGTGACCACGGAGGGCGAGAAGGTCATCGACCTGATGTGGGACGTCATCGCCGCCAAGGGCTTCGAGAAGGACAACTACTTCGCCCAGGCCGCCGTGGAGATCCGCGGACTGCCGAAGCTGGAGGGCACCGTCCACGTCAACCTGGCGCTGATCCTGAAGTTCATGCGCAACCACCTGCTCGAACCTGTCGCGTACGAGCCGGTCCCGGCGCGCCTGGACGCGGCCGACGACACCTTCCTCTTCCGGCAGGGTCCGGCCCGCGGCCTCGGTTCGGTGCGCTTCCACGACTGGCGTGCCGCCTACGACGCCTACGGGCACCTGCCCAACGTCGCCCGCTTCCGCGAACAGGCAGACGCCCTCTGCGCGTTCGTCGCCACCGCCGCCCCCGACCAGGAGCAGAGCCGCGACCTGGACCTCCTCCTGGCCGTCGGACAGCTCTTCGCGCTCGTCGTGCACGGCCAGCTGGTCCTGGAGCAAGCGGCACAGACCGGGCTCGACACGGACGTCCTCGACGAGCTGTTCGCCACCCTCGTCCGCGACTTCTCGGCGCACGCGGTCGAACTGCACGGCAAGGACTCCGCTAACGAGGCCCAGCAGCTGTGGGCGCTGGGGTCGGTCCGGCGTCCGGTCGTCGACGAGGAGCGCTCCGGACGGGTCTGGGCGCGGGTCGAGGCACTGGCCGGCGCGTACGAGATGGCTCCCTGACCCCCGTACCGTCCCGCTTCCGCCACCAGGCTCCCGGCCCGGCGGCGTCCGGACCCGGCCCGGTGCCCGGTCCGGACGCCGGCCGGTGTCTCCCGCACGGCGCCCGACGCCGCGGGGAGGCACCTTGCGCGCCGCCCGTCGAAGCCGGTCGGGGGACCTTCGCGCTTCAGAGCCCGTCGGGCGGCCTTCGGCCGACAGCGTGCGTGCCAGGGCGTGACCGACCGGTCAGAGGCCACCCGACAGGCTCTCAGACCATCAGTACCGAGTCGTCCTCCGGGCGCGCGCCGGGCAGCCTGAAGCGGGCGGCGATCAACGCCGCGTCGACGTCACGGGTGCCCGTCGAGACACACAGGGTGTAGGCCACGTCGTCCATGCGTCGCCGCACCTCCGCACTTCCGTCGCCCGCGTGCAGCAGCCGGAGCGCCTCGTACTGTTCGAGCAGGTTGACCAGTACCGCGGGATGGGCCATCAGCACAGTGGATCTCTCCTCGTCGTCCGGGCGCCTGCCGCCCGGTTCGCCCGCCGCCTACCCTGCTTCCCGGGCGGCATGCCCGCGATCCCGGCGGTCACCGCGGGGCGCCCGAGCCGGTCCGGACGCGTCTCCGCACCCCCGCGCCGGAGCCCGGCGGCCCGGATTCCGGCCCGGTCCCTCCGTCCGGGGGCTCCGGCGCGACCGCGTCGCGGAACGTGGCGTACCGTCCCGTGGGAGCCGGGCGGTGTGGAATGCGTCTACGGGGGAAAGCGGGCAGGACGAGGCGACACACAGGAAGCCGCACGAAAGAGGAGAGGCGACGATGAGGAACGCGATCGCCGCGCGGAGCGCGACCCGGCGGCCCGTGCTGTCGGCGAGCGTCGCCTACACCGGCGGTGACCACATGATCGCGTCCGCTCGCGACTTCACCGCCGACTTCCTGGCCTCCGCCCCGGCCGCGGGCCACCCTCCGGTGCGGGTGGAGAGCGTCGACCTGGCGCGTCTGGTCGTCAGCGAACTGGTGACGAACGTGGTACGGCACGCGCCGGGCACCTGCAGGATCGCGCTGGAGCTCTTCACCGGGGTTCTGGAGATCTCGGTGTACGACGGACGGGAGGCGTCCCCGATACCCCGGGGACACAACCCGGAGCGCGTCGGCCAGCACGGCGTCGAGATCGTCGTGGCCGTGTGCGAGAGCGTGACCGTGGAACCCCAGCCGTCGGGGAAGCGGGTCAGGGCGCGCCTCCCCCTGTAGCGAGGCCCGCGCCCGGCCGCCTCGGCACGCTCCGTCGGACCGGTGCCCGCCCCCGGCCGTCACTCTCCAGGCCCGTGGCCGCCGGCCCGGGAAGCCCTTCGACCCGTGACGCCCACCGCCGGCACCGGGCCACCCCGGCGATCCGTGCGCATGGATCGGGGAACCGGGGGTAGACGGGACTTCCACGCACACACGGCAACATGTCCCGCCGAGAGCCGAAGGAGGGCTTCAGAGTGCCGACAACGGTGACCACGGAGACGAGGGCCGGCGCGCCGACACCGGTGGGGAACCTGCCGCTGGTCGAAGCACCGCGAGAGGTGGCCCCGAAAGACGCGCGCGAACTGTCGAAGGTGTTCTTCGACGAGCTGGCCGTCCTGGAGGAGGGCACCGCCGAGCACCAGTACGCGCGCAACACGCTGATCGAGATGAACATGTCGCTGGTCCGCTACGCGGCGAGCCGGTTCCGAGGCCGCGGCGACGACATGGAGGACGTGGTCCAGGTCGGCGTCATCGGCCTGATCAAGGCGATCGACCGCTTCGACCTCTCCCGACGGGTGGAGTTCACCAGCTTCGCCGTCCCCTACATCGTGGGGGAGATCAAACGATTCTTCCGTGACACCTCCTGGGCCGTCCACGTCCCGCGGCGGCTCCAGGAGGCACGTGTGGAGCTGGCCAAGGCGACCGAGGAACTGAGCTCACGTCTGGGCCGCGCACCCCGGGTGGCGGAGCTGGCGGCGCTGATGGACCTCACCGAGGACGAGGTGATCGAGGCCCGGCTGGCCTCCAACGGCTACCACTCCTCCTCGCTCGACGCCGTCGTCGGGGGCGGCGACGGAGAGGACGGCGACACGGTGCTCGCCGACCTGATGGGCGCGGAGGATCCGGCGCTCGAACTCTTCGAGGACTTCCACGCCCTGGCCCCCCTGCTCGACCGGCTCGACGAGCGGGACCGCCGCATCCTCCATCTGCGGTTCGTCGAGGAGATGACGCAGTCGGAGATCGGCAAGGAGATCGGCATCTCCCAGATGCACGTCTCCCGCCTGCTCGCCCGCAACCTGCGAAGCCTGCGCGCGGGCATGCTCGACTCCGTCGACGGCTGACAGCCTGTCGGCCGGAGGCCACCCGACAGGCTCTGAGCGCCCGGCGGCGCGGCCGGGCCGCGTCCGCCGGCCGCCCGCCGCCTCACGCGCCGTCCAGCGCGCTCCGGCCTCCCACCAGCGTGACCTCCAGCCCTTCCGACCGGACCCGCGCGGACGTGGCACGGAGTCCGAGCGGGTACGTCCGGGGCGTCCCCGCCCGGGAGCCGAGGCCGGCCCCGTCCGTCACGAGCCGGTCGGTGGGCACGGACCGGCCGAACACCCGGAGACCGTCCACCGCGAGAGTGACCCTCCCGTCCGCGAGCACCGGACGCAGCGTCAGCTGCCCCGCGCCGCCCGGACCGACGGCCGCCAGGACCGTTCCTCTGGCCGGGTCCGTGGTGACCTCGTGCACCGCCACGGACGGTACGACGGTGCGGATCGCGGCGGCGAGGGACTCCGTGGGGACGGAGACCCGCGCGTGCGTGGCGGTGACGGTCGCCCGCTCGCCGAGGCGCACCCCGTCGAGTCGGACACGGACCCGGACGCGGGGGAGCGGACCGATGACCGCGTCGTCGCTGCTGACGAGCAGGCGCGGAATCCTCCGCCGTGCCAGATGCCACGCGGCCCAGTCGCCGCCCGTCCCGATCACCACGTCGTCACCCAACGCCGGGGCGGCCTCGGTGATCCGGTGCCGGATCACGGCCCGGGCCGTGTACTCGGCCGCGCCCACGACCACCACGGACACCAAGGCCACGACGGCCGAGACCGTCAGGACGAGATGGCGCCGCAATACCCGGCGGACCGGTCCCGCACCGCCGGCCCGTCCCGCACCGGGCTTCGGGGAACGGCCCGTCCGCCGGCTCATCGGGCGGATCCCCGGGCCGTGGCGGCGGCCCGCGCGGAAGACGCCGTCGGCCTGACGACGGCTCCCTCCGGATCGAAGCGCGGCAGGATCCGGTCGAGCCCGCGCGGGAGCCACCAGTTGGCGCGCCCGAGGAGGTACATGGACGCCGGTACGAGGAGAAGCCGCACCACCGTGGCATCCACGACGACGCTGACGCCGAGACCGAGCGCGAGCATCTTGACCGCGACGTTTGTCGAGATCAGGAACGCCAGGAAGACGCTCGTCATGATCAGCGCCGCACAGGTGATCACGCGCGCCGTGGCGGCGAGGCCGTCAGCGACGGCCGCGTCGTCGTCCATCCCGAGGAGCCACGCCTCCCGGATACGGGAGAGCAGGAAGACCTCGTAGTCCATGGAGAGCCCGAAGACGATCGCGAACATCATCATCGGTACGTAGGACTCCACGGGAACCTTCTCGGTGACGCCGAACAGCGCCCCGCCCCAGCCCCATTGGAAGACCGCCACGACCACGCCGTAGGCGGCGGTGATGGACAGCAGGTTGAGCAGCGCGGCCTTGGCCGCGATCAGCGGGCTGCGGAAGACGGTGAGCAGCAGAAGGAACGCGGCAGCGGCCACCACGCCGATGATCAGGGGCAGTTTGGCAAGCAGGACGTCGGTGAAGGTCTGGGCGGCGGCGGTCGGCCCGGTGACGTATCCGGTGGCGCCGGTGCCCGCCAGCGTCCGCGGCACCACGTCGTCCTGCACGGCGTGCACCAGCTCGGCGGTGGCCTGGTCCCGTGGGCCGGTGGCGGGGGTGACCTCGGTGACCAGCAGGACCCCGTCGGGGCTCGGCACCGGTGGTGTCACAGAGGCGACGCCCGGCGCGGAACGGAGGTCCCGCCGGAGCGAGGCGGCGAGTTCCCCGCGCTCGGCGGGGTCCGCGACGAGGCGGCTGTCGAGGTGGACGACGACCGTGAGAGGACCGTTGGCCCCGGGGCCGAAGCCCTCGCTGATCAGGTCGTAGGCGCGGCGGTCGGTCCTCTCGGCGGGCTGCGCCCCGGCGTCGATGTGGCCGAGCCGCAGGGAGGCGACGGGGAGCGAGAGGAAACCGAGCAGGAGTAGACCGGCGGCCAGGAAGAGCCAGGGGCGCCGCCTGACCGTGTCGGCCCAGCGGTGCCACACATCCCTTTCGCCCGTCGGTTCGGCGACCGGCGCGCGTACGTGGAGGCGGTCGACACGGTGACCGATCAGCCCCAGCAGGGCGGGGGCGAGGGTGACCGACGCGGCGGCGGCCACCGCGACACCGAGGCCGGCCGCGATGCCGAGCGTGCCGATGAAATCCACGCCGGAGACGCAGAGTCCGCCCAAGGCCATGGCCACGGTGGCGGCTGCGACCAGCACGGCACGGCCGCTGGTCGCGACGGTGCGTCCGACGGCCTCGGCCGGTTCCGCTCCGGCCCGCAGTATGGCCCGGTACCGGGTCGTCAGGAACAGCGCGTAGTCGATGCCGACGCCGAGCCCCATCATCGCGGCCAGCGTCGGCGCCGCCTGGCCGAAGCCGAAGTGACCGGCCAGCAGGCCGAGCCCCGACAGGGTGACGGCGAGGCCGGCCACCGCGGTCAGGAGCGGCAGTCCGGTCGCGGCGACGCTCCCGAAACCGATCAGCAGCACGAGCACGGCGACCGCCAGGCCGATCGCCTCCGAGACGCGGTCGGCGGACTTGGGCGCGGCGAGCCGACCGAGCGGTGCGCCGTACTCGACGGTGATGCCTTCTGCGCGCAGCGGCCGGACGGCACGGTCGACCCCGGCGAGATAGGTGGGGTCGAAGGCCGCCGGATCGTCGCCGAACCGGACGGTCACCTTCGCGATGGTGCCGTTCGCCGACACCGCCCCCGGCGTGGTCAGCGGATCGGCCACCGCCAGGACGTCCGGCAGGCGCCGCAGCTCCCCGACCGCCACCGCGATCGCCTCGCCGTGATCGGCGACCGTCCCCCGCCCGGACCGGAGCACCAGGGGGGCCGTCGTGCCTCCGGACGTGTTCGTGTGGGCCGCGAGCAGGTCGGCGCCGGTCTGGGTACGTGTCCCCGGCAGCGAGAAGGAGTCGGCGAAGGATCCGCCCCACGCGTGGTCGGCCGCGCCGAGAGCGACGAGGAACAGCGCCCACAGGGCGATCACGCGCCAGGCGCGGCGGGCACACCAGCGCCCGGCGCGGTGGAGGAGTCCGGGCCCTGGGGCCGTCGAATCGTTCATGCGCTCACCGTGCACGCCGCGGGTAAGGCGGCTGTCGGCTCTGTGTTCGGGGAATGTACGGGCCCGGGTGGACCGCGCGGGAAGCGGGCGGAGAAGTGCGGTCGGTCCGTCGGCGGACCGGCGCACGGCCGGTCCGCCGCGTCGCGGACGCGGAGCCCGGCCGGACAGGCACCTCGCCGTGTGCCGCGCGGTCCGTGTCCCGGGAGGGTGAGCGGTGCCGGGATCAGCCCGCGTCGACCGACGACGGCAGTGTGACGGTGAAGCGGGCACCGCCCTCCGGGCCGTGCCCGTCGACGCGGAGAGCACCGCCGAGCCGCTCGGCCAGGCGGCGGGCGATGGCCAGGCCCAGGCCGCTGCCGACGGGGCGGGTGCTCCGGTAGCGGGCGTGCAGTACTCCGGGCTCGAAGGCGACGCGTACGTCGTCCTCCGAGAGACCGGGGCCGCCGTCACGCACCTGGAGTTCGGCCCCGCCGTCGGCCGCCGCCCGCACGGACAGCACCACGGGTGCGCCCTCCGGCGTCACCCGGAGGGCGTTCCGTACCAGGCCGTCGATCAGCTGCCGGACCCGGAAGGCGTCCGTCTCCACGACCACGGGCCGCCCGGCCCGTGTGTCGCGGCCCGCCTTCCCGGCCGCCGTGGGCCGTCCCTCCGCTCCGGTCGTCTCCGCGCGCTCGACGCGGAGGGTGACCCCGCCGCGTTCGCAAGGCGCGGTCCAGAAGGCGGCGGCCTCGGTGAGGACCGCGCACAGGTCGGCGGGGGCCAGGGCGAGAGGGAAGTCGTCCGCCTCCAGCCGGGCCAGATCCAGCAGATCCGAGAGGAAGCGGTCCAGGCGACGGGTCTCGTCGGCCAGAACGCCGCCGACCTCGGGCAGCCGCTCCGGCTCGATCAGTCCGTCGGCGAGGGCCTCCGCGTATCCCTGAAGCGCGGTCAGCGGCGTGCGCAGTTCGTGCGAGACGGAGAGCAGGAACTCCCGCTGCCGGTTCTCGCTGTGGGTCAGTGCGGCGTCGAGCACGTTGAGAGCGTGTCCGATCTCCGCTGTCTCCCGCGGGCCGTCGACCGGCGCCGGGACGCCGCGCTCACCGTCGGCGAGGCGGTGCGCGACCCGGGCGGCGCGTGTGAGCGGACGGGCGATGCGGCGGGCCAGGAGCGCACCCGCCAGCGCGGCGCCGAGCATGCCGACGAGCAGCGGCACGACCACGCTGCGGCGGACCCGCGTGGTGTTCTCGGTGACGATCGCGTACGGCTCCGTCAGGACGACCGCCCCGCCGCGCACGCCCGGCTGTCCCACCAGCAGCACCTCCCGGCCCCCGAGGACGCCGCGGGTGGAGACGGGCCGTCCCGCCAGCAGCGCCGCCTTCGACGCCGTGTCGACGGCGGGCGTGGCGGTGCCGCTCACGGTGCCGTCCGGCGCGATGACCGCCAGCTCCACCCCGTTCGGTCCGCCGAGCAGCCGCGCGCCGTTGAACAGGGCCTCGGTCAGGACCGGCAGCCGGCTGAGTACGGTCGCCTGGCGCCGCAGCTGGTCGCGTTCACGGTCCTCCGCGCCGTGGGCGGCGGTCTGCCAGGCGACGATCCCCGTCAGCGTCACGGCGAGCGCCGCGACCACCGTGGTCAGCGCCACGAGCTTGCGCGCGAGGGAGCCGGGACGTGTGCCGGGTGCGCGGCGGCTCACGTGACGGGGACCATCGCGCTGTACCCGACGCCGCGGACCGTACGTATCGGGCTCGCGTCACCGAGTTTCGCCCGCACCTGTGACACGAAGACGTCCACCATCCGCGTGTCGCGATAGCCCGGATAGCCCCATACCCGCGCGAGCAACTGCTCGCGGGTGAATACCTGCCCCGGATGCTCCGACAGGTACACCAGCAGGTTGAACTCGGTCGCGGTGAGGTCGACCGGCTCACCGTCGCGCCGCACGGTGCGGGCGGCCGGATCGATGCTGAGCCGGCCGATGCCCAGCGGCGACCGTCCCGGCGGAGGCGCCGTCCGGCGCAGCACGGTCTTGACCCGCGCGACCAGCTCGCGCGGCGAGAACGGCTTGGTCAGGTAGTCGTCCGCGCCCAGTTCGAGACCGAGGATCCGGTCCGCCTCCTCGCCGCGCGCGGTCACCAGGAGTACCGGCGTCCAGTCGCCCGCGTCCCGCAGGGCACGGCAGAAGGAGATGCCGTCCAGGCTCGGCAGCCCGACGTCCAGCACGATCGCCACCGGACGCATGCGCCGCGCCGCCGCGAGCCCGCTCGCTCCATCGGCCTCCACATGGACACCGAAGCCCTCGCGCGCCAGGTAGAGCCGCTGTACCTCGGAGATGTGGCGCTCGTCCTCGACGATCAGCACGAGGCCCTTCGACTCCGTCATCACTGCCTTTCACGCGGGGGAGGACCGGTCGGCCCCGTCGATGCTAACCGCGGCCCGCCCGCTCGACGGCGGGCGCCGCCTTCGCCCGAACAGTCCCCGAACATTCCGGCCCCGCGGCTTGCACCGCCCGGCTCGCGCACGGTCCGCGCCGCGAGAGATACGGGGGAGGAGCCCGGCCCCGGCCCTCAGGAGGTCCGCCGCGGCGGGTCGTCACCGGAGTCTCCGGCATCACTTCTCTGTCAACCTTCCTGCCCTTGGAGGTCGTTGAGGAGTGGACGAGGCCGGGGAGGGCACCAGCACGACATGCGAGCCGAAGATGACGAGACGCCTGTGCTCACGGCCCCGGCGCGCGCCCGGGGAGCTCGACGCCGGCCCTGGGTGGCCGTCGCGCTCCTCGCGGCGGTCGCGGCGCTGGTGCTCCTCGGACGGTTCGACCCGCTGCCGGATCTCGGCGACGTGTTCGGCGAGGACACCGTGGACCGCTCCGGCCCCGCGCTGCTGAAGTCGATCCAGGACATGAACCGCTACGAGGGCGCCGCGGGCACCTTCCAGGTCGTGGTCGACCTGGAGAAGGACGCACGCTTCCTGCCGGACTCGATCAAGGGCACCCGCACCCTCTACGTCGCGAGCGGCACCGTGGGTGCCTACGTCGACCTCGGCGGCATCGGCCCCGACAGCGTGAGTGTGGACGCCCCCCGCACCACGGCCGCGCTGCGGCTGCCGCACGCCCGGCTGGCCGGCCCGGCGCTGGACCCCGAGCGGTCGTACGCGGTGTCCAAGCAGCGCGGTCTGCTGGACCGGCTGGGCGACCTCTTCTCCGACAACCCTGCGGACGAGCGGGCCGTCCGCACGCTCGCGGCCGAGCGCATCGGAGACGCCGCGCGGGAGAGCGACCTGCCGTCGCGGGCCGAGAAGAACACCACCGCCATGCTCCAGGGGCTGCTGCGCGCGCTGGGCTTCGAACAGGTCACGGTCACCTACGTCTGAGCTGAGAGCCTGTCGGCCGAAGGTCACCCGCCGGGCTCCGAGCGGCGACCACCTCCGGGCGGCCCCCGCGAGCCCCGGACACGCGAAGGTGCCCGGCCCCCCGCACCAGGAGGACCGGGCACCTTCGCGTGACCGTCAGGAGACGGTCAGGAATTCGGCGACGCTCGGCACCCCTTGCGCGTCGAGGGCGAAGAGCATGTAGGTCCCCGGCAGCACGACGCCGGAGTCCGAGGGGATCTTCACCGTGTACGTGCCGGTGCCGTTGGCGGTCGACGCCAGCGGCACGCGTCGCTGGTCGTTGTCCGTCGAGTGGGTCGCCGCCGAGGCCCGCATCAGGACGAAGGAGGCGACCGGGCCCTCCGTGTCCACCGTCAGCGACGCGCCGGGCGTGGTGCGCGACGGTACGCCGCCCGAGATCACGGGACGCGGCTTGGGCGAGCCGTCCGCGTTGAGGAGGTACGGCGGCGTGAACACGGCGCCGTCGGCGTGGTTGGTGGCGCAGTCGCCGCACAGGCCGCCGCCGCCGGAGAAGATCCGTCCGTCCGGCAACAGGTTCGCCACGCTGTGGTAGTTGCGCGGCACCGCCATCGTGGCGAGCCGGGTGAAGGAACCGGTCTCCGGGTCCCACAGCTCGGGAGCCAGCACGGAGGTCGCGTCGCTGAACGGTACCGGGTAGCCCTGTCCTCCGAACACGGCGACCTTGCCGTCCGGCAGGACGACGCTGTTGCTGAAGCCGCGGGCGTGCGTCATGTCGCCCGTGCGGGACGCCTGGACCTGGTCGCCCGAGACGCTCACGGTGTACGCGCGCCGGGTGGCGGGCACCTTCTCGTAGGCGGGGGAGCCGCCCAGGGTGAGGATCTTGCCGATGTCGTACGCCACGGCGTTCCCGGTCATGGCGTCGGCGCTGTCGCCCCGGGTGCCGGCGGAGGTGATGCTGCCGTCGCCGGTGGTCGTGATCCAGTTCATCTGCTTGCTCGGGCCCACCTGGAGCACCTTGCCGCCGGACGTGGCGTGCAGCCACATGTGGTTGTCGGCGCGGTACGGGCCGGCCGGGTCGGCCGTCTGGGCGGGAGAGGCGGGTACACCCGGGAGCTTGCGCCAGGTGCGGGTCTCCGGCGACCAGACCTCGCCCGCCTTGTCGCCGGCGGCCCCGCTCCACGATCCGCCCAGGACGAACGCCTCGCCGGTGGAGAGCAGGGTCATCGCCTGGTAGCCGCGGGCGATGTTCATGTCGGTGGTGGACGACCAGTCGTCCAGGACCGGATCGTAGATGCTGGCCCGCTCCGCGTTGCTGCCGCCGGTGACCAGGACGCGGCCGTCGGCGAGGATGGCGATGCCGGGGCAGAACATGTCGTGGCCCGTGTTGTCGATGCGTCGCTGGGTGACCTTGTTGGTCTTCAGGTCCAGGATCGCGGTCTGGGTGTAGCCACTGCTCCCGCCGAAGCGGTCGGTCGCGTAGGCCGACCAGGCCAGCAGTTTGTCACCGGGCAGCACGGCGGTCGCGACGGGCACCAGGGGGAAGCCGGTGATCTGCCCCCACGAGCCGTGAAGGGCGGGATCGGCCGGACCGCTCAGACCTATCTCGGCGGCCGAGGTCCACGGACCGCGCCCGCCGGCCTCGCTGGTCACGGTCAGGCGTATGTAGCGGGCGCTCCTGGTCCGCGTGAAGGTGGCGGTCTTCACGGTGTCGTCGTCCCGCCAGGAGCCCATCGCCACCGGATTGCCGAAGTTGGCGCCGTCGGTGCTGGTGGTGATGGAGTAGGCGCCCGCCCGGCCGTTCGCCTTCTCCTGGCGGGGCTGGTAGGTGAGGGCCGAGACCGGCTGCGTGCGGTGCATGTCGATGGTGATGCTGTGCGGGAACGGGGCGGGCGTGCCGCTCCACTTGCTGTGCCAGATCGTGTCGTCGTCGCCGTCGAGGACGTGGGTGGCGCGGCCGTCCTCGCCGGTGGTCTCCTCGTCGCTGGCGGTGGCGGTCCAGCCGGTCCGCGGCAGGCTGACGGTGGCGGCGGGGGTCCCCGGGTCACCGAGCAGGTTGATCTCGGCGGCGGCGGTCCAGGGGCCGCGGCCCCCCGCCTCGCTGAGCGCGGTCAGCCGGACGTAGCGGGTCCCCCGCGGGGCGAAGGCGAGCGACTTGCTGCCGGCGTCGTCGGAGAGCGTGCCGGTGGCGACCGGGGTCCCCCAGTTCCGCCCGTCCGTGCTGAGGCTGATGCCGTACTCGCCGATGCGTCCGTTGGCGCTGCCGGACCGCGGACGGTAGAGGATCGCCGACACGACCGCCGTGCGGTGCATGTCGATGGTGAGGGTGTGCGGGAACGGGGCGGGCGTGCCGCTCCACTTGCTGTGCCAGATGGTGCTGTCGTCGCCGTCGAGGACGTGGGTGGCGCGGCCGTCCTCGCCGGTGGTCTCCTCGTCGCTCGCGGTCACGGTCCAGCCGGTCCGGTCGAGGAGGGGAGCCGAACTGCGTTTGGCGTTCGCCGGCACGACGCCGTGGTGCGGCGGCGTCGTGCCGGCCTGCTGCAGGAACGGCGTGGGTTTCGGGGCGGATGCCGCCGACGGCTGGCCCGCGAGCCCGAGCCAGGGCGTCATCCCGACCAGCAGCGAACCGAGCCCCGCGGCGATCAGCAGGTGCGAGCGTCGGGGCACCCGGCGACGGGCATGGGAACGTCCGAACTGCAAATCCGACCTCCTGGGATGAACCGGCACCTGTGTCATGGAACTTAGACCGGCGAGAGATTAAATCATCTGTGCGAGGAGACTATTGGCGCGAAAGCGTACTGGTCGTTCGGTGCCGGCCACCCACGCGGGAGGTGTCCTCAACGCTGCGGCGCACGAAGAATACGGACAAAGGGTTCGATCGAGGCGGTATGGAGCGAGCAGCCCGCAGGGACGCCCGACCCGGCCCGGAACCCGCAGGCCGCCGGGTGACCGCGCCGCCGCCGTGGCGGAGTGCGAGCCGGGCCGCGGGTCCGTCAAGTCGGCGACGTGCGACGGACGCAGGCGATCCGGCGGACCCGGTCGGCGGCCGTGCCCGTACCCGGTGCCGGTCTCAGCGTTCTTCGGCTTGTTCCGCCGCCCGTTTCCCGGCCGGTACCGCCGCCCGCTCCGTGGCCGGGTCCGGCTCCCCTGTCCGGACCGGGTCCCCGGCGTCCTCGCGAGGACGGCCGGTGACGCGCGCCGACTCGGCCGCGAACTGCGCCCCCGCCAGCAGCGACAGATGCGAACTCCACAGCCAGACCAGGAAGACGACCACTCCGGCGAGCGAACCGTAGAGCCTGCTGTACGTCCCGAAACTCGTCGCGTACAGCGAGAACGCGGCCGAACCCGTCAGCCACAGCAGCACCGCGAGTGCCGCGCCGGGTGCCGCGTGCGCACGGGTCTTCGCCACCGCCGGGCCGGTCCGGAAGAGCACCAGCACCAGGAGCGTCACCAGGGTGAGCAGCCCGAGCCAGCGCAGCAGGGTCCACGCGCGGGCGGACATCACGTGCACTCCCAACAGGCCCTCGACCGCGCGGGCGACCGGCTCCGTGAAGACGAGCACCCCGGCACTGGTCACCAGAAGCGCGAGCAGGAGTGCGGCGTTGAGGACGATGAGCGGCGCGGTGTGGAGCGCCGGCCGGCGGTCCTCGACCCGGTGCATGGCGTGCAGCGCGCGCCGGAAGACGGCCAGATGGCTGGAGGCCGACCAGAGCGAACTGACCGTACCGGCGGCGATGAGCACCCATGCGGCCGACCGCTCCGCCGCGAGTTCGCGCAGCGTCTCCCGTAGCGTGGCGCCGGACTCGGCGGGTGCCCAGGACGACACCAGGACGATCAGCCGGTCCGTACCGTCCGGACTCACCAGGCCGGTCAGCGTCACCGCCACCAGCAGTGCCGGTACCAGGGCGAGGATCGCGTAGTAGGTGAGGGCCGCCGCCCAGTCGGCCACGTCGTCGCGCCACAGCGCCACGGGCGTCGCCCGGAGCGCCGGCCACCGGCGCGCGGCCGAGCGGCACACCGCGCGCACCGAGTGGACCGCGGCCGAGCGCGCGGCGCGGGCGCGGCGGGCCGCGCGGTGGACCAGCCGGGTGCCGGGAGTCGTCATCGGTCGCTTCCAGGTGGGGAGGGGGGCCTCCGTCTCCGTCTTCCCACGACGGGGCGGGCCGGACCGCGCGCCCGTCGGGAACCGTGACGGTGTTCGCCTGAAGGGCCCGGGGCCGCAGCGTATCCGGCCGGCAGTGTGGCCCGGCCGGCGGGGCCGAGCGCGGACGGCCCCGCGACCGATGGTCCGGCCGCGGAACGGTCCGCGCGCCCCGCATGCCCTCGCGACCGGTGGGTCCCGCGCCGGCCCGGCACCCCGGGTGAGGGCGCCGGCGCTTCCCTCACACGTCCGGCAGCTGCTGTTCGGTCCAGATGGTCTTGCCGCGGTCGGTGTAGCGGCTGCCCCACCGGGTGCTGAGCTGGGCGACGAGGAACAGGCCCCGGCCTCCCTCGTCGGTGCTCAGCGCGCGGCGCAGCCGGGGCTGGGTGTTGCTCGGGTCGGACACCTCGCAGACCAGGACGCGATCGTGGATCAGCCGCAGCGTGACCGGGCCCCCGGCGTAGCGGATCGCGTTGGTGACGAGTTCGCTGACGATGAGTTCGGTACTGAACAGCAGGTCGTGCAGTCCCCACGCCTCCAGTTGGGCAGTGACGTGATGGCGAGCCTCGTGCGCGGCGACGGGGTCCGGCGGGTACTGCCAGGTGGCCGTGTTACGGGCGGAGACGGCACGGGTCCGGGCGAGCAGCAGCGTGATGTCGTCGGGCGGGTGGTCCACGTCCGGATGGCGGGTGAGCAGTCCGTTGCCGATGGCCTCGAGGGACCGGTCGGGGCGGCAGAGTTCGGCGAGGTCCGACGTGAGCCGTGTCGTTCCCGCCGTCGAGTCGCGCCCGAGCAGGCCGTCCGTGTAGAAGACGAGCACGCTGTCCGGGGGCAGCGTCACGCTCGACACCTCGAAGGGGTTGTCCCCCACCCCGAGGAGCGGGCCCGGTACGAGAGGCGGGAAGCCGACCTCTCCGGTCGGGGTCACCAGAGCCGGCGGCGGATGGCCCGCGGAGGCCATGCGGCAGACGCGGCTGACGGGATCATAGACGGCGAACAGACACGATCCGCCCACGCCGTCGGGCTCCTCGGCCTCCACCTGCATGCGCTGGACCAGGTCGTCGAGCCGCGTCAGCAGCTCCTCGGGAGGAAGGTCGAGATCGGCGAGCGTCTGTACGGCCGTCCTCAGGCGGGCCATGGTCGCCGCCGCCTCCAGCCCGTGTCCCACGACGTCGCCGACGACGAGCCCGATCCTCAGCGAGGACAGGCCGAACGCGTCGAACCAGTCGCCCCCGACACTCACGGTCCCGCCCGCGGGCAGGTACATGCCCGCCGTCTCGGCCGCCGAACTGCTCGTCGACGCCGGGGGCAGCAGGCTGCGCTGGAGCACCACGGCCGCCTGGTGCTCGCGGATGAAGCGGAAGGCGTTGTCGATGCTCGTCGCGGTCCGCGCGCACAGGTCGTGCATCAGTTTGACGTCGCTCTCGTCGAACGCGTCCGCGGTCCGGGTGCGGTAGACCTGCGCGTAGCCGAAGAACCGGCCGCGCCGGTAGAGCGGGCAGCCGAGTGAGTCGTGCATGCCCTCGGGCGTGAAGCGCCGGATGAGCACCGGGTCCTCGCCCAGGATTCGGCGCGCCGTCTGGGCGTCGGCGACGACCACCCCGCCGATGCCCTTGGCGGCGGTCTCGGGACTCTCCGGTACCCGGGGGATGGGCTCGCCCACCTGGATCAGCCCGGGAGGCCACCTGCCGTCGAACGCCTTCACCGCCACCCGCCGGGGCGCGGACGCCTCCTGGCCACGGTAGCCCTGTACCGGGTCGCGGCCCTGGAGGACGTCCTCGGGGTAGTCCACCGTGGCGAAGTCGCCGAGGGCCGGCACCAGGATGGTGGCCAGGTCCTGGGCCACTTGGATGACGTCCAGGGAGCCGCTGGTCTCGAAGGCGCGACGGTACGCGTCGGTGAGGCGCAGCGGACCGGGTTCCGTGACCCGCACCGCCTCGACCACGACGCCGACCGGCATGCCCAGGATGTCGTCGGTGCGGAAGCAGGACAGGGCGAGGGCCGAGGGACCGCCGGGCGGGCCGGAGTCGTAGACATGCCCGACGAAGGGCATGCCGGTCACGGACACCTGCTCGAAGGCGGTGCGCGCGTTGCCGCCGTCGTCCCGTGCGGTCAGCCCGTCCAGCCAGTCGTCCCCCGCTCCCACCGGCCGCAGCGCGTCCATCGCGGCGTTCGTGCGCACGGGACGCAGCTCCATGTCGAGCTGGGTGATCCCGATGCCGTCCTGGGCCAGCAGGGCCCGCGCGAGATCCCGGTCCCTGTCCCAGTCGTGGGGCCCGCCGGGCGCCAGCATCAGCACCAGCCAACCGGGTGAGGCATCCGCGTCCGTGAGCCGGACGTCGACCTCAAGCGACCGGCCCGACCGGTGCCGCATCCGCACCCTGCGCACTCCGGCCGCCACGCCCGGGAAGTCGTCCGGGCCGCTCTCGGCCAGCAGCTCCCGCAGAGGCCGGCCGGTCACCTCGTGGCCGGTCCAGCCGAGGATCTCCTGTCCGGTCCGCGACCACCAGGAGATCCGGCCGTGCTCGTCCAGCAGCGCGGCGGCGACGCCCTCGAGGGCGGAACCGCCCTGCGCGCGGAGGCCGGGGCGGTCCGCCTCATTGCTGGGTTCCACGAGGGCCCCCTCGTCGGCCAGGAGGATTCACTTCTCCCTGTCAGCATGCTCTCGGTCGTGGGGCCGGGCACCTCGGGAGCGCCGGGTGGCGCCCCCGTCGCCTCCCGCGACATTGGTCCGCCGGTGTGACGTGCGCGGAGGAAACCCCACCTCCGCGCGCGCCGGTCCCCCGCGCCGCGGCGGCGGGTGCTTTCGTCTGTGCCCAGGCGGGCGATGTCCCGGTGGAGTCTTCCTGGCCCACCGCCGAGGCCGGCCTCCCCTCGCGTCACCGGACCGTGTGGAGCCCGCGGGCCGGTGCGCCGTCGGAACGCGTCGAAGGAGTGAACGTGGCAACCGGTGCCGACAACAGCCGTACGATCGTGCCCGCGCACCTGCTCATGGGACAGAAGGCGCTGGTCACCGGCGCCAACTCGGGTATCGGCCTGGCCACCGCCGTCGCTCTGGGCCGGGCGGGCGCGGACGTGGTGGTGAACTACGTCGCGGGTGCCGAGGAGGCCGCGAAGGTCGTCGCCCGGATCGAGGGCTTCGGAGTCCGCGCCTACGCCCACCAGGCCGACGTGTCCGACGAGGACCAGGTCGTCGCCATGGTCGACCGCGCGGTCGAGGAATTCGGCACGATCGACATCATGGTCGCCAACGCCGGCCTGCAGCGGGACGCGGCGGTCACGGAGATGACGCGCGCGCAGTGGCAGAAGGTCATCGACGTCAATCTCACCGGGCAGTTCCTCTGCGCGCGCGAGGCCGCCAAGGAGTTCCTGCGGCGTGGCGTGGTGGAGGACGTGTCCCGGTCGGCCGGGAAGATCATCTGCATGAGTTCGGTGCACCAGGTCATTCCCTGGGCCGGACACGTGAACTACGCCGCCTCCAAGGGGGGCGTGGGGATGATGATGGAGACCCTCGCCCAGGAGCTGGCGCCCCACCGGGTCCGGGTCAACGCGATCGCGCCCGGCGCGATCCGTACGCCCATCAACCATGACGCCTGGTCCACCCCCGAGGCGGAAGCCGACCTCCTGCGGCTCATCCCGTACGGCCGGGTGGGCGACCCCGAGGACATCGCCCACGCGGCCGTCGCCCTCGCCTCCGACCTGCTCGACTACGTCGTGGGTACGACGCTGTTCGTCGACGGCGGGATGACGCTCTTCCCCGGGTTCGCCACCGGAGGCTGAACGCCGGCCACGACCCTGCCACTCCCGGCCGGCGGGCCGCCGGCCGCACGGACCATGCGAGGCACCCATGCTCGGCACCGTGATCCACGCGGCGGACGCGCCGTCCCAGCTCCTGCCCGCACGCGAACTGATGGCCTTCACCCTGGGCGCGCACATCCTGCTGGTCCCCTTCGGGGTGGCGCTGCCGGCGTTCACGCTGCTGATGCACCACCGTGGGCTGCGCCGCGCCGACCCCGTCGCGCTGAAGCTCGCCCGGCGCTGGTCGGCGGTGATGGCGGTGCAGTTCGCCGTCGGCGTCGTCACCGGCACGGTGCTGTCGTTCGAGCTCGGGCTGCTCTGGCCCGGCATGCTGGGACGCTGGGGCGACGTCTTCGGACTCGGGTTCGGCGTGGAGGCATGGGCCTTCTTCCTCGAAGCCGTCCTGATCGCGATCTATCTCTACGGATGGCGCCGGCTGAAGCCCTGGACCCACTTCTGGCTGGGGGTACCGCTCCCGTTGGCGGCGCTGATGGGCGCGTTCGGCATCATCGCCGCCAACGCCTGGATGAACACACCGCGGGGCTTCTCGCTCGACGCGCGGGGAAACCCGGTCGGCGTCGACGTGCGGCAGGCCGTCTTCACTCCCATGTTCGGCCCGGAGTACTGGCACTTCGTGGTCGCGATGTTCATGACCGCGGGATTCGTGGTCGCCGGGGTCTACGCCGTCGGCCTGCTCCGAGGGCGCCGCGACCGGTACCACCGGCTCGGCTTCACGCTGCCGTTCACCGTCGCGGCGATCCTCACCCCGGTCCAGTTCATGATCGGCGACTCCACCGCCCGAGCCGTCTTCCACCAGCAGCCGGTCAAGTTCGCCGCCACCGAACTCGTCTGGAAGACGGACACCCACGTGCCCGAATACCTGTTCGGCTGGCTGAACGACGACGGGACGGTCTCCGGCGGGATCGAGATCCCGCAACTGGACTCCATCCTCGCCGGCTTCAAGCCGAGCACCGAGGTGACCGGACTGACCTCGGTACCGGCGTCCGACCGCCCCACGGCCGTCCAGGCCACCCTCGCCCACTGGGCCTTCGACATCATGGTCACCGTCGGCAGCCTGCTGGTCCTGCTCGCACTCTGGTACGCCTGGTGCTGGTTCCGCCACCGGGACCTCCCGCGCAGCCGCTGGTTCCTCCGCTGCGCGGCGGTCGCCGGAGCGGCCTGCCTGGTCACCGTCGAGTGCGGCTGGATCACCACGGAGGTGGGCCGCCAGCCCTGGATCGTCTACCAGCACATGCGGGTGTCGGAGGCGGTGACCGACACCGACGCCGGCGCGCTCTGGACGATGTTCGGCCTCGTGGTCGTCGTCTACACGGCGGTTCTCGGAGGGTTCCTCGCGACGCTCCTGAAGATGCGCACCCGCTGGCGGGCCGCCGACGCGAACACGGCACCCGTCGTCGCGCCGACGCCCGAGACCGACACGCCGTACGGGCCCAGAAGAGCACCGCAGGACGGAGCCGTCGGCAACACGCCGGGCGGCACGTCCGGCCGTA
Organism: Streptomyces sp. NBC_01216; assembly: GCF_035994945.1. Taxonomy (NCBI): domain Bacteria; kingdom Bacillati; phylum Actinomycetota; class Actinomycetes; order Kitasatosporales; family Streptomycetaceae; genus Streptomyces; species Streptomyces sp. NBC_01216. Next base: position 374,771 of record NZ_CP108677.1, on the reverse strand, counting down.
CGACCGGAGGCGCGTCATGACGGCCGAGTTCGTCGCCTGGGTGATGGTCTTCGCGGTCGCCGCCTACGCCTGCGCCGGGGGCACCGACTACGGCGCGGGCTTCTGGGACCTCCTGGCGGGGGGAGCCGAACGCGGCGAGCGGCCCCGGCGGCTCATCGACCACGCGATGGCCCCGGTCTGGGAGGTCAACAACGTCTGGCTGATCTTCGTCTTCATCCTCATGTGGACCGGCTTCCCGGCCATGTTCCAGGCCGTCTTCGAGGCGATGTGGCTCCCCCTGGCCCTTGCGGCCGTCGGCCTGGTGCTCCGCGGCGCGGGCTTCGCCCTGCGCAAACCGGCCCGCAGCCTGGCCCGGCGCCGTGTCTACGGCGCGGCGTTCGCCGTCTCCTCGCTGCTCACCCCGTTCTTCCTCGGGGCGGTCCTCGGCGGCATCGCCTCCGGCCGGGTCGCGATCGGCACGACCTCCGACGCCGAGGCATGGGCGAACCCGACCTCGGTCCTGACGGGTCTCCTCGCGATCGCGGCCACCGCGTTCCTCGGAGCGGTCTTCCTGTGGTGCGACGCGCGCCGGTTCGGCGCCGACGACCTCGTCGACTACTTCCGGCTGCGGGCACTGCTCGCGTTCGCCGCCGTGGTGGCCCTCGCCCTCGTGGCCCTGCCCGTCACCCACGGCGACGCCCGCTACGTCTGGGAGGGCCTCACCGGCGGCTGGGGGCTGCTGCTGATCGTGTCGGCCGCCGCCTGCGGGGCGGCGACGGTGTTCCTGCTGGTGCGCCGGTCCCAGGACTGGTCCCGCTGGACCGCTGTGGCGAGCGTGGCCCTCACGGTCGGAGCCTGGGGGCTGGCGCAGCGGCCCTACGTCCTGCCCACCTCCCTGACCGTGACGGAGGCGGCCGGCGCCGCGCCCACCATGCGCTGGCTGGGGCTGGTGACCCTCGTCGCGGTCGTCCTCGTCGGCCCGGCGCTCGTGCTGCTCTACCGGCTGGACACGCTCGGTGACCTGGAGCCGCCCGCCGAGACCTCCGCCCCTGACGCCCCCGCCCCGGGAACCGGTCGCTGAGCGTCCCCGGCGAGAGGGCGTCGGCGGAACACCCCGCGCCGCCCGGCGTTCCGGGTTCAGCCCAGGCGGGCCGCGAGGTGGTCGCCGACCCGCAGGGCGTTGGCCATCGCCGTCAGCGAGGGGTTCACCGCACCGATGCTCGGAAAGAAGGACGTGTCGACGACGTAGAGGTTGTCCAGGTCGTGGGCCTTGCAGGTGAGGTCCAGCGCGGACGACCTCGGATCCGCGCCGAAGCGGACGGTGCCGGCCTGGTGCGCGGTGGCCCCGATCGGCATGCCCTTGTGGAGGTAGATGCTGCGCGGCAGCAGATGCTGCTCGTGCATGCCCAGATGGCCGAGCATTCCCTGCAGCCGGTGCCGCAGCCGGTGCAGCCCGGCGATGTTGTTCTTCTCGTCGAGCGCCAGGTGAACGGCGCCGTCCTTGTCCAGGGTGACGCGGCTCTCCGGCAGCGGCAGGTCCTCCCCGCACAGCCAGAAGTCGACCGCGTGGTGCGCCAGCGTCTCGAAGGGCATGTCGGGCAGCGCGGCGCCCGCCCAGCGCGGCGCCTCGCCGCGCACCTGGTCGGCGTCCGACTTGCCCAGCATCTGGATGCCGCCGAGCGGGAAGTCCCAGTCGTCCGCGCCCAGATACCAGTCGTGCAGGGCGAGCGTCTTCTGGAACCTGGTGGGGTTGGGTTCCTTCGACACCGCCATCAGCGCCAGGTTGTTGTGCCGCATGTAGTGACGGCCCACCACGTCCGAACTGTTGGCCAGACCGCCGGGATGCCGGTCGTTCGCGGAGCGCAGCAGCAGGGCGGCCGAGTTGACCGCGCCGCAGGAGACCACCACGATGTCGGCGCCGAACACCCGGGTCGTGCCGTCCTCGAACTCGGCCACGACGCCGGTGACGGTGCGGCCGCTCGGGTCGGTGTCCAGCCGCCGGACATGGGCGCCCGTGATCATCGTGACGTTGTCGTGGCGCAGGGCGGGATCGACACAGATCACCTGGGCGTCGGACTTGGCGCCCAGCAGGCAGGGGAAGCCGTCGACCCGGTCGCAGCGGATGCAGGCGCTGTGCCGGGTGGCCCGGCCGTCGTCGTCCTGCGTCAGGTTCACGCCGATCGGCAGGTGGAAGGGGTGCAGCCCCTTCTTCTCCAGGTCGTCGCTCAGCTGCTGGATGCGTGGCTCGTGCGCGACCGGCGGGCGAGGATACGGGCCGCCGGCCGGCCCCTCGGTGGGGTCCTCGCCATGTCGCCCGTGGACCAGGTACAGCTGCTCCGCCTGGGTGTAGTAGGGCTCCAGGTCCTCGTACCGGATCGGCCAGGCCGGCGAGATCCCGTCGTGGTGGCGCAGTTCGCCGAAATCCTCCGGGCGGAGGCGGAAGAGCGCCGCGCCGTAGAACTTCGTGTTGCCCCCGACGTAGTAGTTCACCTCCGGCGGGAAGGCGTTGCCGTGCTTGTCGTACCAGAACTCGGGGGCTCGGTAGCGCCCCTTGACGAACACGGCGGTGGAATCCCAGTTGTCCCGTTCCCGCGGCAGGTAGTCGCCGCGTTCCAGGATCAGGATGCGCCGGCCGGTCGAGGCCAGCCGGTGAGCGAGGGTGCCGCCGCCCGCTCCGGTACCGATGACGATGACGTCGTACTGCCGGTCGTCGGCCATGCGAGGGTCCCGTTCTAGGAGTCGGGATTCGTCCGCTGCCCCCGTCCGAGGCTAGGCGGCCGTCCCGGACCCGGCGACCCACCGGCCTCCGAACGGGTGACCGGACCGTCGGGTGACGTCACGGCCCGCGCCGCGCGGTCGGCCAGGGACACCGGGTCGGCGGTCGCGTCCACGGACAGTCCGGGCTCGTCCGGCCGCAACGGTTCGAGATCGGCGTACTGGGGGGCCACCAGCCGGGCCGGCATGAAGTGGCCGGCCCGGTGTGCGACACGGCGGACGGCGATCGCCGGCTCGACCCGCAGATACAGGAACCACACGCCGGGGTTCGCCGCGCGGAGCCGCTCCCGGTAGGCGTGCTTGAGCGCCGAGCACGCCACCACCCCGCCCCGCCCCGAGGCGTCGGCCTCCCGGATCCAGTCGGCGAGGGAATCCAGCCACGGTCCGCGGTCCGCGTCGTCGAGCGGCCGGCCCGCTGCCATCTTGGCGCGGTTCGCCGCGGAATGCAGGTCGTCCCCCTCCAGGAAGGGCACCCGGAGCCGCCGCGCGAGCAGCCCGCCCACGGTGGACTTCCCTGATCCCGAGACGCCCACGACCACCACGACGGCCGGGCCCCTCGCCTGTGCCGGCACTGTGCCTCCTCCCGGATGGCCCGAGGCTCGCGGACCTCAGAGGACGGCGATCGGATTGACCGGGGACCCGGTGGCGCCGGGCAGCCGGAGCGGCGCGATCACACAGAGGAACGACCAGCGCCGCTCCGTCTCGCACACCGGCGCCAGGTCCTCGAACCGAAGGTAGTCCAGCAGATGCAGCCCCATGGCGTGGAGGGCCAGCACATGCACCGGGAAGTCCACGCCCTCGGTGGCGTTCGGGGCGGTGTCGTTGTTCCCGTCCCCGCCGAGGACCGCGACGCGTCGCTCCGCCAGGAACTCCATGGCGGACGGATGCAGGCCCGCACGCGTCCGCGCCGCCGGCCAGGGGCCCAGTTCGTCGCGGCGCAAGCGGTGACCCACCCGGACGAACAGCAGGTCGCCCGCGCGCACCCGCACACCCTGAGTCCGCTCCGCGGCCAGCAGGTCGCCCGTGGTCACGTACGCACCCGGTTCGAGCCACGGGACGCCACGCAGGCGCGGGATGTCGAGAAGCACCCCACGTCCCACGATGCCGTCCCGGGCGACGTCCACGGTGAGCGCCGTGGCCTCGCCCGCCGTGACGCTGTCCGCCGGTACACCACCGTGCAGCGTGCCGTCGTAGATCACGTGACACAGCGCGTCGAGATGGCTGTCGGCGTCCCCGTGGACGTTCATGGCGAAACCGTCCCGGGCGAAGTCCAGTCCGTCGGCGACGCTCCCGCCCGGCCGCCCGATCATCCAGTGCCGGGCGGGCTCGGGGTCGTCGGGGCCGCTCACCGTCCCGATCGGCGCGGCGAGACCGACCGTCCGGCCCCCGCGGACCTCCCGGGCGGCGGCGGTCACGACGGCCGGGGTGAGTGCCGCCAGCGCTCCCCGGTCGCCCGAGGCCCACGCGTTGCGGGCCCGCAGGCGCCGGTACAGCGCGTCGAACTCGGCTGCGCCCAGCCGTGGGGGCCGCGCCGCGGCTCCGGACGTGCCCACCGCTCAGCTCCCGCGTTCCGCGTCGAGTGCCCGGTCCAGGGTCAGGGCGGCCATGATCAGCGACAGGTGGGTGAACGCCTGCGGGAAGTTGCCCAGTTGCTCGCCGCTCGGGCTGATCTCCTCGGCGAACAGCCCCACGTGGTTGGCGTAGGTCTGCATCTTCTCGAAGGTGTACCGGGCCTGGGACACCCGCCCCGCCCGCGCCAGCGCGTCGACGTACAGGAAGGTACAGAGGCTGAACGTTCCCTCGGAGCCGCGCAGCCCGTCCGGTGACGCCGCGGGGTCGTACCGGTAGACGAGGCTGTCGGAGACCAGGGTGCGGTCCATCGCGTCGAGCGTGCTGAGCCAGGCCCCGGACCGGGGCGCGACGAACTCGACCGCCGGCATGAGCAGCAGTGAGGCGTCCAGGACGTCACCGTCGTAGTGCTGAACGAAGGCGTGTGCCTCCTCACTCCAGCCACGTCGCATGACCTGCTCGAACACGGCGTCCCGCGCACGGCGCCAGCGGGCCACGTCGGCGGGTCGGCGGAAGTGATCGGCCAGCCGCAGTCCGTGGTCGAAGGCGACCCACGACATGACCCGGCTGAACGTGAAGTCCTGACGGCCGCCCCGGGTCTCCCAGATGCCCTCGTCCGGCCGGTCCCAGGCGTCGGTGAGCCAGTCCAGCACGTCGGCGATGGCCCGCCAGCCCTCGTAGCTGGCCTGCTGGGCGATCTCGCGTCCCCAGGAGACGGCGTAGAGCGCCTCGCCGTAGATGTCCAGCTGGAGTTGGCCGGCGGCGCCGTTGCCGATGCGCACGGGGGCGGAGCCGCGATAGCCCTCCCAGTGGCCGAGCGTCTCCTCCGGCAGGTCGGGGTCGCCGTCCACCCGGTACATCGTCTGGAGCGGTTCCTCGCCTGTGCCCTCGCGCTCCCGCAGCCGGTCGGCCAGCCAGTGGACGAAGGCGGTCGCCTCGTCCACGAATCCGAGGTCCAGCATGGCCCGCACGGACAGCGCGGCGTCCCGCACCCAGGTGAAGCGGTAGTCCCAGTTCCGCTCCCCGCCGATCTGTTCCGGGAGCCCCGTCGTGGCCGCCGCGACCAGCGCGCCGGTGGGGGCGTAGGTGAGGAGTTTCAGCGTGATGGCCGAGCGGTGGACGAGCTCGGGCCACCGCCCCCGGTACTGGGACTGCCGCAGCCAGTGCTGCCAGAACCGGCCGACCTCGTCCATCCGCGCGGCGAGTCCGTCCACCGTGACGGGCGGGGGAGCCGCACCCCCCGGCGCGCAGACCGTGAAGACGACGCCGCCGGACTCGCCCGCCCCCAGCGTCAGCCGTCCCCGTACGTCGACACCGTCCCGCCGCAACGGAAAGGTGGCCTGCAGGTGCCCGTCGATGCCGGGGGCCCGGAACACGGCCCGGTCGCCGTCGACTTCCAGGGTGTGTGTGGCCCGGCCGTAGTCGAAGCGCGGCCGGCACTCGAGCGTGAAGTCGACCGTCCCCCGCACCGTACGCACCAGACGGAACAGCGCGTGCCGGTCGGTGGCGACGCCCTTCCGGTCCGGCGGCATGAAGTCGATCACCTCGCCCACCCCGTCCGGTGACATGAACCGCGTCACCAGGACGGCGGTGTCGGGGTAGTAGAGCTGTCGGCAGGTGCCTTCCGGATGCTCGGGCGCCAGGCGCAGACAGCCTCCGCCGTCGTGGTCGAGCAGGGCGGCGAAGACGCTGGGCGAATCGAACCGCGGCGCCGCGAACCAGTCGACGACTCCCCGCGACGAGACGAGCGCCGCGGTCTGCAGGTCACCCACCAGGCCGTGATCGGCGATGGGAGGGTAGCGGTCCATGGCGGCTCCGAACACCTCGGTGGAGGTCCCCTCGGGAAGGGGCCGTACGTCCACTATCCGGCGGTCCGGGAGCGCGCGCCACGTCGGCGCGGGGACGGAGGCCCGCCCGCCGTCCCCGCGCCGCCCGTGGCCCCACCGGGTGAACCGGGCGTGCGGGCCGCGCCCCGGCGCCGTGTCGTGCTTGACCGGCGCGGCACGGCGCCGCACCCTCCCCAACGGGACGCCGGTACGGCGTCACCACCCACGAGCCCCGGCCCGAACAGCGCGGCGGGCGGGACGAGGAGGCCACACGTGCAGCAGAGCCGGACCGGGCGGCAGCTGACCCTCCGCCACGGCGCACACACGGCCGTCGTCGTCGAACTGGGCGCCGCGCTGCGGTCCTACACCTTCGGGGAACGCGCCGTACTGGCCGGATTCGCCGCCCACGACCGGATCACCGGCGGACACGGCCAGATCCTGGCGCCGTGGCCGAACCGCGTCCGCGACGGGCGGTACCGCTGGGAGGGCCGGGACCAGCGGCTGCCGCTCAACGAGCCGGCCGCCGGAAACGCCATCCACGGCCTGCTGCGCTGGGTCTCCTGGCAGGTGGTGGAGGCGAGCGAGCACCAGGCCGTCCTCGAGGTACCACTGTGGCCGCAGCCCGGCTACCCCTTCCGCCTGCGCCTGCGCGCCGTGTACACCCTCGGGGACGACGGACTCGAGGTCGCCGTCACCGCACACAACCCCGACACCCGCCCGGCGCCGTACGGTTTCGGCCAGCATCCCTACCTCACGGCGGGCACCGGGTTCGTCGACGAGGCGGTCCTGACGGTCCCGGCCCGGACCTGGCTGCCGACGGACGAGCGCGGACTGCCCGGGGCGGCGGCCGAACCGGTCGACGGTACGGCCTACGACCTGAGGACGCCGCGGGTGGTGGGCGCACTGCGGCTCGACACCCCGTTCACCGGCCTCGACCGCGGCGCCGACGGCCGGGCCGTCATCCGTCTGGCGCACCCCTCCGGCACGCACGGTACGGACGTCTGGCTCGGCGAGGGCGTCGACCACGTGCAGCTCTACACCGGCGACGCGCTGCCACCGGAGCAGCGGCGCACGGCGCTCGCCGTGGAACCGATGACCTGCCCGCCGGACGCCTTCAACAGCCGCACCGGGCTCGTCCGGCTCGGGCCCGGTGAGCGGCACGTCGCCCGCTGGGGCCTCACGCCGTGGGGGTGACGGGCGCCGGTGCCGGGCCGCGGCACGACGGGGTCTCTGCCCCCGGCCCCGCGCACCGCGCCGACCGGCCCCGGGGGACGGCCCTTTGACGACGGACCAGGTCTTCACCGGCGTCGGCCTCATCCTGCTCCTCGCCGTCGGATCGCAGCTCCTGGCCGGTCGTCTGCGCATCCCCGCACTGCTCGTGCTGCTGCCGGTCGGCTTCACCGCCGGCGCGCTCTTCGACGACGTCGACCCCGAGCGGCTGCTCGGACCGGCGTTCTCCCCGCTGGTCTCGCTGGCCGTCGCCGTGATCCTGTACGACGCGGGTCTCGAACTGGACGTGGCCCGGCTGAGGGGCCACGACCGCCGTGTGGTGGTGCGGCTGATCTGGATCGGGGTCCTGGTCGGCTGGTTCGTGGCCGCGGCGGTCGCCGGGCCGTCGCTGGGCATGTCCCGGGGCGCGGCGGTGATGATCGGCGCGATCCTCGTGGTCTCCGGTCCGACCGTCGTCGGCCCGCTGCTCGGCATCGTGCGGCCCAGGGAACGGCTCCAGCACGTACTCGCCTGGGAAGGCTCCCTCATCGACCCGGTCGGGGCGATCCTGGGCGCCCTGGTCTTCCACGCGGTCGGGGCCGGCGCGAGCCCGCGCGCGGGCGGGGCGGTGACCGGCTTCCTCGCCAGCCTCGGGATCGGAGCGGCGGGCGCCGCGGTGGGTACGGCCCTGCTGTGGGTGCTGTTCCGGGTGGTGCGGCCGAGCGAGATCCTCGGCACCACCGCACAGCTGGCCCTGGTGATCGGTGTCGCGGCCTTCTGCGACGTGCTGCGTGACGACACGGGGCTCATCGCGGCCGTGGTGATGGGTCTGGCCATGGCCAACCTGCCCCGCATCGAGGGCCCCGCGCGCCCCCCGTTCTTCGAGGCCCTGGTGAGCCTGATCCTGGGCGTGCTCTTCGTCTCCATCTCCGCCACCGTCACGCCACAGTCGCTCCGGCACGTGATCCTTCCCGCGCTCGGGATCGCCGCCGCCCTGGTGCTGGTGGCCCGGCCGCTCGTCGCCGCCGTCGCGACCCTCGGCACCGATCTCACGCGCGGCGAGCGGGGCTTCATCGGCTGGATGGCCCCCCGTGGCATCGTCGCCGCGGCCACCGCCTCCACGTTCTCGGCCGGCCTGGTGGCCCAGGGAGTCGGCGGCGCCGCCAGAATCCTGCCCGCCACCTTCGTCGTCATCGTCGCGACCGTGACGCTCTACGGGCTGACCGCCGCACCGGTGGCCCGGCGCCTCGGCGTCGTGCGCACGTCCCGGTCGCGTCCCCTCCTGGTCGGCGGGGACCCCTGGGCGGTCGATCTGGGTGTCGCGCTGCGGGCCGCCGGACTGGAGGTGCTGATGTGGGCGGGGGAGGAGGAGCAGCGCGAGCGCATCGCGCGGTCCGGGCTCGAACTGGCCCCCGGCGAGCTGCTGGCCGCCGCCACCGCCACCGGCGGCGACCTGGAGGGCATCACGGCGGTGTACTTCCTCACGGCCGAGGACGACTTCAACGCGCTGGCCGCGGAGATCATGCGGGGCGGCGTCACCGGACCGGTACACCGGCTCGCCGCTCCGCCGGAGAGCCGCGGTGTGGTGGCGCCGTTCCTCGGCGACCGGGCCCTGTTCGGTCCGGGCGTCACCTGGCAGACCCTCTCCCGCCGTCACGCGCGGGGGGCGACGGTCCAGGTGCGGCCCGCCGACGCCGCCTGGACCGCCGCGTGCGACCCGCTCTTCCTGATCCGGCCGGACGGCCGCCTCGACCCGGTCGTGGCGGACGGCACCCCGCGGCCGGGGCCCGGCGACCGCGTGGTGCTGATGGCATCGGAGCCCGTCGGGTGACCCGCGGCCTTCGGCGGCGAGTCGGAACGCGAACGGTAGAGCTGTGCCGGCCGCGCGTTCGCGGAGCCGGTGGGTCCGAAGACGGTGCGGACCGCGGCATCGCCGCGTGCCTTCCCCGCGTACAGGGTCGCGGTACGCGCCCGGCACCTCGGCACCCCCGCCCACCGCTCGGGACCGCCCCGGGGATGTGACGCGCCTCCGCCCATGCATGGGCGTAAAGTCGCGATATGGAGGAAAAGTGCTGCGGGTGGTCGGTGACCGCGCTGAGAGGCCCCGCCGCCCTCGTCAGGCCGTGCCACGGACCCGCGTACCGACGATCCGGGGCGTCCCGGCGTCGCCCCGGAGGACCGGCACGTCCGTCCTGGCCGACCGTGCGGATCTCCCCAGGCAGGTGACATGCCCCGGACCGCCGGCTCGGAGTACGGAGCCGGAGACGCGTTCGACACGGGCCGGATGGACGCCGTGCTCGCCGACGTCATGCTGGAGACCGGCGCGTCGGTAGGGCTGGTCTATCTCCTCGTGCCGGAGGACCGGCTGCTGCGCCTGGCCCTCGTGTCCGGCGCCCCCCGGCTCCTGACGGCCCCCTGGATCCGGGTCCGGACGGACGCGCCGCTCCCGCTCGCGGACGCCGTCCGCGCCAGGGAACTGGTGTGGCTGTGCGGCCGTGAGGAGGTGGCACGCCGCTACCCACGGCTCGGAATCGTGCTCCCCTACGACTTCATGCTCGCCGCCGCCCCCGTCCTCGGCGGGGACCGGGTGTGGGGTGGCGTCGTACTGCTCCGGCCGACCTGGCAACCCCCGCGACTCGACGTACGGGAACGCGAGGCGATCCGCCGCTTCGGAGCCCGGACGGCGGGCCTGCTGGAGCGGCACGCCGACCGGGGCGGCACGCCGTCGTCCCCGCACGATCCCCGGGTCATCCGCCCGGCGCCGCCCTCGACGGCGGACCCCACGCTCGGCACGGCCGCGCTCGCGTTCGCCGAACGCCTGCCCGTGGGGTGCTGCGCCCTGGACCTCGACGGCCGGGTCTCCTTCATCAACGCCGCCGGCGCCACCCTCGTCGACGCCGGGCCGGCCTCCCTGCTGGGACGCCGGCCGTGGGAGGCGCTGGCGTGGATGAGGGACCCGCTCTTCGAGGACCGCTACCGCGCCGCGGTGATCTCACGACGGCCGGTCTCCTTCGTCGTCCGGCGCGCTCCGGACCGCAGCCTGCGCTTCCGGCTCTACCCGGACGACACCGGCATCAGCGTCCACATCACACCCGCCGCGGACACGCCCGCCGACGGACCGGCCGCGCCCGGCACGCCTCCCGCCCCCACCCCTCCCCCCGCGGCCGAGCCCGTGGGGGCCACCGCCCTGTACCACCTGATGCACCTGGCGGCGGCCCTGACGGAGGCCGCCGGCGTACGTGATGTCGTCGAACTCGTCGCCGATCAGATCGTCCCGGCGTTCGGACCGCAGGGCCTCGTGCTCATGACGGTGAACGAGGGACGCCTGCGCATCATCGGACACCGGGGGTACGACCAGGACTTCATCGACCGCTACGACGGGACGCCGCTGACCGCCGAGGTCGCCGACGCCCAGGTGCTCCACTCGGGGGTGCCCGTCTTCTTCCCCACCGTCGACGACCTGCGTCGAGCCCATCCGAGCGCCCCCCGGTTCGGGACGCGCAGCGCCTGGGCCTTCCTGCCGCTGATCGCCTCCGGCCGGCCGGTGGGCTCGCTCATCCTCTCCTACGACCGGCAGCGGCCCTTCCCCCCGGCCGAGCGCGCCCTGCTCACCTCGCTGGCCGGTCTGATCGCCCAGGCTCTGGACCGGGCCCGCCTCTACGACGCCGAACGCACCCTCGCCCGCACCTTCCAGACCAGTCTGCTGCCCCAGAAGCTGATCGCCCTGCACGGGCTGGACGTCGCCGTCCGATACCTCCCCGCCGGCCGCGGGATGGACATCGGCGGGGACTTCTACGACCTGATCCACGCCACCCCCACCACCGCGGCCGCCGTCATCGGTGACGTCCAGGGCCACAACACCACGGCCGTGGCCCTCATGGGCCAGGTCCGCACGGCCGTCCACGCCCACGCCACCGCGGGTGCCTCCCCCGGCGACATCCTCGCCCGCACCAACCGGATGCTGACCGATCTCGACCCCGGCCTCTTCACCAGTTGCCTCATCGCCGAACTCGACCTGGCCCGCGGGCGGGTGCGCTTCGCCACCGCCGGTCACCCGCCGCCACTGCTCCGCGGGCCGGACGGCCGGACCGACATCCCGGTGGTCCCGCCCGGACTGCTGCTCGGGATCGATCCGCGGTCCGAGTACCCCGTCAGCGAGATGCCGCTGCCGCAGGGCTCCCTGCTCGCCCTCTACACGGACGGACTGGTCGAAGTCCCGGGCGCCGACATCGGGGACGCCATCGCCGACCTGGCGCGGCACCTCGCGCGGAGCGACGTCCAGGACCTCGACAGGCTGGCCGATGACCTCGTCCGGCAGGCCGAGGGCACGACCCACCGGACCGACGACATCGCCCTGCTCCTGGTCCGCTACGACGACGAGGGCCGCGGAATGCCGCCCGCGGACGGCGGTGGGTCCTCCGGGTGACCTTCGGCCGCGAGCGTCCGAGCCAGGGAGGGGCGTGGCCGCCCGGCCGGAGATCACGCAGGCCGGAGGCCCGGGTGTCGCCGGTGGCCCGTCGCGGCCCGGAGCGTCTCATCGGTCGCGCTGCGCCCCGGTCTCCAGCCGCCGGGGCGACTCGGGGACCGCGTCGTCGATACCGGGCGCGCCGGGCCCGCTGGTGGTGAGTGGGATGCCCAGGCTCTGGCACATGCGGTGTGCCCGCGCGAGAGCGCTGAGCGTGGCGGGCGACGGGGCCGGACTGGGGAGTTCGACCACGACACGGCCGGGGCGGTGGGCGGCCACGAGGGCCTCGATCTCCAGAGCGGCGGCGGCGCGGCTGGTGACATCGAGTTCGCGGGGGAGCCGCACGCGCAGCACGTTCTCCCGCAGGGTGTGGCTGATGACCATGATCGCCTCCCTGGCCCCGGAATGAGCCGGGTGTGCGGTGCGGGGCCGGTGACCGAGTGTGACGCATCCGAGACCATGCGGCCAGTCGGCGCGCTGCCGCGGACGGCCGGGTTGCCGCCCACCCGCTCCGGTGCGGTCATGGACCCGTCCCGCACCGGCCGCGCCTCCCGGCCGGTGCGGGACGGCGGGGCCCCGCTCGGTGGTTGGCTCGCCCGCGGAGTGGGACGCTGAAGGGAGAAGTCCGTGCCGACGGGAATCGGGAGGGCCGCATGGGACGCGATGTACCGGCGCTGGTGTTCACCCGTGACGACCGACGGCGCTTCCGGGACAAGATGCACACCTGCCTCGACGTCTTCGCGCGCATGCTGCGGGAGGCACGCTTCGACTTCGAGCGTCCCCAGGTCGGCCTGGAGATCGAACTCAATCTCGTCGACGCCGCGGGCGACCCCGCCATGCGCAGCGCCGACGTCCTGGAGGCGATCGCGGACCCCGCCTGGTCGAGCGAGCTGGGACGCTTCAACCTGGAGATCAACATCGAGCCGCGCCGCCTCACCGCCGGGGGCCCGGACTCCTGGGAGCAGGAGATCCGGGACGCGCTCAACCACGCCGAGGAGAAGGCGGCGGCGATGGGCACGCACCTGGTCATGATCGGGATCCTGCCGACTCTGGAGCTCTCGCACGTGGGCGCGGCGGCGCTGTCCGAGAATCCCCGCTACCACCTGTTGAACGAGCAGATATTCTCCGCGCGTGGCGAGGACCTGCTGATCGCCGTGGACGGCGTGGAGCGGCTGCGGACCTACGCGGACACCATCACGCCCGAGGCGGCGTGCACCAGCACCCAGTTCCACCTCCAGGTCTCCCCGGACACGTTCGCGGCCCACTGGAACGCCGCACAGGCCATCGCCGGCGTGCAGGTCGCCCTGGCGGCGAACTCCCCGTTCCTGTTCGCCAAGGAACTGTGGCACGAGACCCGCATCCCGCTGTTCGAGCAGGCCACCGACACCAGGCCGGACGAGATCAAGGTGCAGGGCGTGCGGCCGCGGGTCTGGTTCGGCGAACGGTGGATCACCTCCGTCTTCGACCTCTTCGAGGAGAACGCGCGGTACTTTCCCGCGCTGCTTCCGCTGTGTGACGACGAGGACCCGCGGGAGACGCTGGACGCCGGCCGGATTCCCGGTCTGGCCGAACTCACCCTGCACAACGGGACGGTCTACCGCTGGAACCGCCCCGTCTACGCCGTCGTCGACGGCGTACCCCATCTGCGGGTCGAGAACCGGGTGTTGCCCGCGGGCCCCACGGTGGCCGACGTCCTGTCGAACGGCGCCTTCTACTACGGCCTGGTCCGCGCCCTGGTCGACGAGGACCGGCCCGTCTGGTCACGGATGTCGTTCGCGGCGGCGGAGGACAATCTGCACGCCGCCGCGCGCCGCGGGATCGACGCGCAGCTCTACTGGCCCGGAGTGGGAGAGGTCCCGGCGACCGAACTGGTGCTGCGGCGGCTGCTGCCGCTGGCCGACCGGGGCCTGGAGCGGCTGGGCATGGACGCCGCCTGGCGGGAGCCGCTGCTCGGGATCATCGAGCAGCGGTGCGTCACCGGGCGCAACGGCGCGGTGTGGCAGTCCGAGATGTTCCACCACATCCAGGACATCGTCCATGTCGCGGACCGGCACCAGGCACTGAGACGCATGACCCTGCAGTACATCGACTACATGCACCTCAACGCTCCGGCGCACACCTGGCCGGTCGACTGACCCTCGCTCCCGCGTCGTCTCCGGCCCGGAGCTGTCGGCCGAAGGCCACCCGACAGGCCCTCAGAGGCCGGAGACCCGGCCCTTCGCCACCAGGGTGTAGGCCAGGGCGACCGTCTGTCGTCCACCGGGCGTCGAACCGGTGGTCGAACGAGCCCGCCGACTCACGGGGCCGCACAGCGTGTCCGGGCAGGGGCAGCGCCGACACGGCCTCGGCACGCCGGCGGTACTCGGCCGTCACCGGATCGGAGGGCGAGCCGACGCGGAGCAGACCCCGCCGGGTGTCCGGCTCCTCCGGGCCGTGCAGGAGGAGGGCGGCGTAGTCCAGATCGGCGGCGGCCGGTCGCGGCGCACCGGCCGCCGTTTCCGCCGCCGGTTCCGATTCCGGCGCGGGTCGGCCGGGCGCCGTGGGAGCAGCGGGAGCGAAGCCACGGGGACGTCCGCCCGCGGCCCCACGCGAACGGGCCGGGCGCGGGGGTTCGGGCAGCCGGCCGGGCGGTGCCGGGGAGGGGCCGCCGGGGGCCGGGAGCACCGGCGCGGCCGCCCCTTCGTAGCCAGGTGACGGCGGTGGCGGTGGTACGGCGCCGCCGACGGACTCGCCGAGCGGGCCGGCTCCGGCCATGGCGGTCGCCTCGCCGCGGGGGCGGGCCGCGTCGTAGTCGGCGAACAGGTCGGCGAGCCCCCGGGGCGGCTCGCGCCAGCCGGACGGGGCGGGGGCGGGCTGGCGGCGTCCGATGCGGATCGAGCGGAGCACGGGCAGGTCGGTGCGGCGCCGCAGGTCGGCGGTGGCGAAGGCGACGCGCACGCCCGTCCAGTCCTCGCCCGTACGCTGCGCGACCGAGGCACGCAGGACCAGACGGCCGTCGTCGCCGTCCTGGCGGTACGTGAGACGGTAGCCGGGCACCCAGACGGCGCCCGGCACCCCGTACTCCAGTTCCAGGTCCAGCTCGGTGTCCACCAGGGGCGTGTCGCCGGTGGCGGCGAGGGCCAGCACCGCCGACACCGTGGTGTCCACATGCGCCGACGGCCCGTCGGTCGAGGCGCGGGCGAGTCGGTCGGCGGCGACGTCGAGCGCGTGCTCCGCCTCGCGCAGGGCCTCCTCCAGCTCCCGCGAGCCGGGTGTGCAGTCCCGTCAGACGCTCGTCGACGAAGTCGGCGAGTCCCCGCCACGCGTCGACGGGGGTACGCCGGTGCGGGTCGTCCCGCTCGCGCGCCGGAGGGACGGGTTGCAGGGCCCGGACCTCCTCGATCAGTCGCAGCCCGCGGTCCCGGCGCTCCCGTGTCGCGGCGACGGCGTCCCGCAGCCGGTCGACCTCGTCGGCGAGCGACGCGGGGCGGCCGGTGCCGAGCGGCGCGGCCCCGACCTCGACGCGGGCCTCCACGACGCGTACGCCCGCACCGCCCGGGACCCGCGCCCGGAGCGACCCCGGGTCCATCGACCGGGGCAGTCCCGTCACTCGTACGCGCGCGTCCGGCGGCACGACGCCCCGGGCGAGGCGGCGGCAGAGCGCGCCCCGCGCGTAGACCACGACCGAGTCGAGGCTCGATCCCCACCCCTGTGCCGTCCCGGTCGCCATCCGCCCCGCCCTCGTCCCGTCCGCCCGTTCCCGCCGGGCGAAGCCTACGCCCGGACCGTCCGCGGGCCCGAGCCGAGTTCTGATGACGCGTCGGCCGGCGGCGGGGCCACGGCCTCCGGAGCCCGGGTACCGGCGTCGATGTCAGTGACCTGTCGTACGGTCGGGGCGTGTGCACGTCCGACGAAGTCCGCGAACTCGCCCTCGCCCTGCCCGAGACGACCGAGAAGGAGGCGTGGTCCATGCCGACCTTCCGGGTCGGCGGGAAGATGTTCCTCACCCTGCCCGACGACGAGACGTCGATGGCCGTCCGCTGCCCCAGGGAGGAGCGTGACGAACTGGTCCTCGCCGAACCCGGGAAGTTCTGGGTGGCGGACCACGAGTCCTCCTTCGCCTGGGTGCGGGTCCGGCTCGCCGCCCTCGACGACGCCGACGAACTCCGCGCGATCGTGGTCGACTCCTGGCGTCAGGCTGCTTCGGCCCGACTGCTGGGAGACCACCCCGACCTCGCGGCCCCGGCGTGACGGAGCCCCCTGGGGCCGTGCGGACTCAGCGGCCGGGTCCTTTGTCCTGGCCGCCGGACCGGGTGAGGACCCGCCGCAGTCAGCGGAGACGGGCCTCGTGCGCGTCCCGGACCATCCCGCCTCCGTGCAGGTAGTACAGGCAGGGAAGCGGCACCCGCACCTCGTCCATGCGGCGTAGTCAATCACGCGAGGCGCGGCCGTGACCGCCCCCATCCGGACCCATCGGCCGGAGCACACCCCACGGACGCCCGCTCCCCGGCCGTCACGCCCCGGCCGTCACGTCGTCAGGTCGCGCGACGGCCGACCGTGTCCGGCGCCCCGGCCCCGTCGGCACCGCCGGATGTCGCCGGCCCCCGGCCCAGGCGGCGGATGGCCGGTACACAGAGCATCGCGACGAGGCACACGACGCCCATGACGGACGAGAAGAGCAGCACACGGTCGGCGCCGACGGCCTCGGCCGCCGGGCCGGCCAGGGCACGGCCCAGCGGAATGACCATGATCGATCCGGCGACGTCGTACGCCGAGACGCGGCTGAGCGCGGCGAGCGGGACATGGGACTGGACGCTCGTCGCCCACATCACCCCCCAGAAGGCGAACCCGCAGCCGGCCAGGACACCGGTGACCGCAGTGACGGTGAAGGACCAGCCCAAGGCGGGTGCCAGCGGATTGAGGGAGAAGCAGAACATGGCACAGGCTCCGGCGACCAGCGGCCGGCGAGGCCGTACCCGCATGCCGAGCAGACCGCCCACGATGGTGCCGGCCCCGTCCGCGGAGGCGATCCAGCCGTATCCGCTGGCCCCGTGCTGTTCGGTCAGGAGAGCCGCGCCCAGCGGCAGCGCGGGGCCGAAGACGAACAGGCCGTAGACCGCCCAGACGGCGATGACCCCCCACAGCCAGGAACGGGACCGGAACTCGTGCCAGCCTGTGGCGAGTCTGCGCCACATCGGGTCGTCGCTCTCATCCCGGGCCGTGCTGAGCTTGCGCAGCGGCGCCAGACCCAGGGCGCTGAGCGCGAAGGCCGCGGCGATGCACAGGAACGACCCCGCCACGTGCCAGTAGGCGACGAGTAGTCCGGCGAGACCGGGGCCGATCAGCGCGCTCATCGCCTCGGAGATCCGCAGCAGGGCGTTGGCCCGCTGGATGTCCTCGGCGACCTGCGGGACCATGCTCGCCAGACCGGGCTGGAACATGGCGGTCGCCGCGCCGCTGAGCGCCATCAGCGCCATGATCTGCCACAGCCGCGCGTCGCCGCCGACCAGGAGGGCCGCGAGCGCGAGCATGGCCACCATCCGCACCACGTCGGCGCCGACCATCATGACCTGCGGGGTGAACTTGTCGGCCAGAACGCCGCCGAAGAGCACCAGCAGCGCGATCGGCGCCATCCAGGCGGCCAGCGCGTACCCGACTCCGCCGGCGCCGTAGCCGGCCCCCAGCACGGCTGTCGTGAGCGAGACCATCAGCATGCCGTCGGCCAGCAGCGAGGCGCTACGGGCGAGGAAGAACAGGCGGAAGCGGCTCGACCGCCACGGGCTGGGCAAGGTGTCCGGCTTCGGCCGGACGGTCACGTCATCCATGTCGGTTCCGCCGGTCTCGGCCGTTCCCTTCGGTGAGGATTCGTCGCCGAAGCCATGCACTGCTCCGGTCGGCTGTCGTCGGCGGGTCCTGGACGATCACGTACCGGCGCGGGGCCAGTAGTCCGGGACGGCCGGGGAGCGCGTCCATCATCGCGGCGTGCGCCGCCGCCGGTGTGAGCGGCGAGGAGCCCGCGGCGATGAACGCGGTGAGTGCCGGAGCGGAGTCCCGCGCGGATGGTCCGCCCGACGGAGCGGTGTCCACGGTGACGTGGACGGGGAGGCCCCCGAGGGCGTGGCTCAGTCGGTCCGCTACGGCCGGCGGCGAGATCCAGCAGCCGTCCACCCGCGTCCAGTCCGGGCCGCGGACGACCGGCCGCACCCCGGCCACCTCGCCGAGGGCGTCCAGCGGCACGTCCTCGGTGGCGGCGGCCTCCAGCAGCCGGACGAGACCGGTGAGGAAGCCTTCGGCCTCCTGCCGGGTGAAGAGCCCCGGGTCGGCCCACATCCGGATCTCGAGCAGCGGTGCCGTCCGGTGGACGAAGGCCAGCAGCCGGGTGGGCAGCGACTGATCCGGTCCCCAGCTCAGTTCCGGCTCGGGGTCTCCGGCTTCCAGGGCGCCGCCGGCGGAGGAGGAGGGGAGCGCGCTCACATCGTTGAAGACGACGTCGCGGGCGAAGTGGCTGCCGCGCTCGGAGGTGACCCGGCCGATCATGTCCCACAGGCGCAGAGCGTCGAACTGGCTGTGCCGGTAGGCGTTGAGCGCCGCTCCCCACGCCTTGCCGAGGAGCGCGTCGAAGGACGGAACGCCCATGTCGAGGGAGAGCAGCGCGTCCTGGGACACGGTGTTCACCGAACGGGCCAGCCGCGGCAGGAACCGGTTGGAGGTCGGTACGGCGGCGACGCACGAGGTCTGGCCGGCGCGGTGGGCCACGAGCGCGCACCAGGCCGTCAGCAGCACGGTGGACGGCAGGCCGCCGGTGCGCTCGGCCACCCGGGCCAGCGCCAGGGCGCCGCGTCGGGACCGCAGCGTGAGCCGGGGGACCGGGCCCTCGGTGCCCGATGCTCCCGGTTCCGCGAACATCGCCTGCGGACCGGTGCGGATGATCCGTTCCCAGTACCGCAGGGACGCCTCCGACTTCCGGACCCCGGCCGGGCTCGCCTCCTCCGAGGCGAGCCCGAGCGGTGTGAGGGCGGTCAGGGGAGGGAGCGTCCCGCCGGCCAGCAGGCCGAGCCACTCGTCCCGCAGGACGGCGAGCGCACTGCCGTCCGTGACGGCGTGACTGGACGCCAGGGCGACGAAGACCGGTGCCCCCTCCCGGCAGACGAGGCCGGCCCGGAGGGGGAAGTCCCGGTCGAGGCGGAAGCGGACGTCGCGGAACCGGCGGGCGACCGTGTCGGCGTACTCCGCCGGGTCCCCGGGCAGCTCCGCGTGGTCGAGCACGCTCACCGTGAACTCTCCCTCCGCCGAGACCAGTTGTTCGGAGGGTGCGGCGCCCGGGGCGTGCGGGAAGGTGGTGCGCAGGGCCTCGTGCCGGATCACGAGCGTGCGCAGTGCGTCGATCGCCGCCTCGATCGAGGTTCCGGCCGGCACGTTCCACGCGGCGTGGATGTTGATCTGCTCGGGGTCGTCCCTGAGGATGCAGCGGATCATGTTGGCCTGCCCCATCGTCAGGGGGCCCCGGCCGGCCGTGCCGCCCGCGTACGACACGGTGCGGATCTGGGTGCTCCTCGGTCGCGAGGAGGCCGGCTCACTCACCGGCTCGGGCGTGCCGGGCCCCGTGCGCGGGGACCGGTCCGGGGGAAGGACGCATCGGACGGCTTTCGCGGAGGCTCCGGAACGGGCGGGGATGGTGGTGTGGCGGCACCCCGTGACGGGCGGCGGCGCGGACGAGGGCGTCCCAGGCGTCGATCAGGAGGGCGAAGTCCCGCATGTCGTCGCGCGCCTCCGTCAGGAGGCGGTCCCGGCGGGCGGCGAAGACGTCGGCCGCCGCGGAGTAACGGCCGCCCAGGGTGCGGTAGGAGCGTTCGAGGAGGCCGAGCCGTTCGGCGCTTCGCGCCCCGGCCGTGCCCCCGCTCTCCCGGACGTAGCCGGCGACGGTGGACGCGCGGACCCGGCCCTCCGTGTCGAGGAGGTCCTCGCCGGCCGCCGCGGTCCGGGCGTACACGGCGTCCAGGTAGGGGGTCGCCAGCAGGAACTTCGCGAGCCGGAGGTGGTAGGCGAGGAAGCCGGCGTCGCTACGGCGTTCGTCGGTGTGGAAGTTGACGATGTGACGGTTGTGCAGGACGCCGGGCAGCCGGGCGTCGTGGACGAGATGGATCAGGAAGTAGTCGGTGCCGATGGTGTCGGTGGCGGGCGGCAGCGGCACCCGGCCGTAGACCTCGCGGACCAGACCGATGTTGCACATGTCCACGCGGGTCGGGCTGACGGAGGTGAGGGTGGTGCGGTCGCCGGTGAACGAGGCCGTGCCGGCACCGCGGAAGGACTCCTCGATCAGGTGCTCGCGCCAGATCTCCGGGTAGCCCGTGGGGACCGAGAGGCCGACCACGTCGCGGTAGACGCCGGGGTCGAGCCTGCGGATCTCCTCGACGTCCACGGACATGGCGCCGACGAAGGACGCGCCGACCAGGGACACCGGTCGGTCCGCGCAGCCCGGGTCGAGCCGGCGCCGGGTCACCTGACCGGCGAGGTCGGCGGCGGGACGGCCCAGGGACGCGAGCTCGTGGTGGAGCGGGAAGACCGGCTCGCCGTCCAGAGTCTGGTAGCGGCTGTCCGAGTCCCGGCGGTGCACGGACGAGCAGCCCAGGGCCTCCGCGAACAGGAACGCGCGGTTGGTGCAGGCACCGTACGACACGGCGGGAGGCAGCATCAGGTCGAGGACCCGGTCCGGCGCGGCGATCCCGGACCGGGCGGTCACCTCGCGCAGGAAGCTCCGCTGCCCGGCCTCGTCGACGTGGTGCACGATCACGCCGGGCACGGCCGGCAGGGCCTCCACGACCTGCCGGTGCTCGGCGAGCACCGGGTCCTCGGAGGAGTCCAGGATCAGCAGCATCACCTCGACGCCGAAACGGCGGGCCCCGTACGCGGCTTCCTCGGCGACGGCCGTGATGGTCGGGGAACAGGCCCTGTTGGTGGGGAGGGTCAGGCAGACGCGGCGCACGACGACTCCCCGCTCCGTCCGGCGACGGCCGCCGCCGGACCCGACGACGCGTCCGTGTCGCTCTCGGCGTCCTGCCACGAGGTCAGGCCGAGGAGCCGGCTGCCGAGCGGGTCGAGTTCGGCCGTCGGGTACCGCTTCGACTCGTGCAGGACCGGGTCGCCGACCAGCGTCCGGTTCCAGCGCGGGGTGCGCAGGTGCCTCCAGGAGCCGACGCGCGACGCGCGCAGCCGCTCGTGTTCCTCCAGCGCCGGCATCATCGACAGGTACTGGACCGCCCGGACCTGGTCCTTCGAGGTGTTGCGCGCCACGCCGTGGGCGAGCAGTCCGTTCCAGATGAGCAGGTCACCGGGGTGCAGTTCGGGCCGGGCGACGGGGAACTCCGACCGGTCCACGGAAGGACGCAGCGGGTCCCGGTCGGCCGGCCGGCCGGTCTTCCACTCCTCGAACCGCCGGAACAGCTCGGGGCAGCACTGGAACCCGCCGGTCTCCGGCCGGGTCTCGTCGAGCGCGATGATCCCCTGGACGCGCTGTGGCGGGACCTCCAGCGTGGTGTCGATGTCCCAGTGCAGCTCGATGTCGAAGCCCCGGTCGGTGGGTTCGATCAGCGCGCGGTCACGGTTGCCGATGTTGGGCGGGTTGAGGTTGAGCCGGTCCAGGGTGACCCACAGTTCCTCGCAGTCCCACACGTCGACGAAGGCGTCGTACACGCGCTGGGCCTGCCTGCTGTCCCAGAGCAGCTGGTGGTGGTATGCCTCCACGAAGCCGTAGACGTGCAGTTGCCGGTCCAGCTCGTTGCGGAACGGCCGGTCCTCGTGCCAACGGTCCGGGCGGTCCGGGTCGAGCCCCTGGAACTCCCAGGTGAAGTCGAGCAGGCGCCGCGCCGCGTCCGCCGGGACCGCCTCCCGCACGACGACGTATCCGAAGGTCTGCCAGTGGGCGAAGTCGTCCTCGGACAGCACCCGCAACGGCCGAGACTTGGTCAGTTCCCGCAGCGTGGTCTGGGCCAGATAGGACTCGCCGTCCGCGCTGAAGTACGGACGGTCCGAGGCGGCCCGGTGCAGATAGGGGCGGCGCGGGCGTCGGAGCGGGGCGGATGTCGGCATGGGGTCCCTTCGGGCGGGAGCCGCGGGAGGAGGCTCGGTGGTGGTCGCGGTTCCGGGAGAGCGCTGCTCCTCGGCGGGCGGGCGGCGCGGGGCGACCCTCAGGGGAGGGTCGGGCGTGGACGGCGCACGCCGTGCCGGGTGGCGGGCGTGGACGGTGGAAGCGATCGCCGCGACGGCTGGTGGCCGTAACGGCGGTGATCAGCAGAATTGGTGTAGACCAAGATACTTGTCAAGTGCCGGACCGTGCTGCGGAGGTATCCGGCCGCGCATCGAAACAGCTTTCAGGCCATGCTCGTTGGGTCATCGGCTCTGGTCTAGACAACAGGTGAACGGCTGGCCTAGGGTCCCCATGCGCGGCCATGGCCTTCGACGACACACCGGCCGGCCTCCCCGCACGCCGCCGACGGCGGCCACGTGCACGGCTGTTCGTGCCGTCGCGGTCGCGCCCGGGCGCACACCCCGTCCACTCCGTCCGACGCCCTCGCCTGTTCGTCCACGCCGAGAGAGAACGGTTTCCATGAGCACACCCGGCATCACGGTCCTGCCCGCGGGAGGTCTGCGGAACCCCGGCCCTGGCCTGATCACGCTGGACCCGGTCCACACCGCCCTGCTGCACGGTCTGGACGGCCTGCTCGCCGGGCTGGCGGCACGCCTCGCCGCGCCCGAGGTGGTCGGACCTCCCCTGCTGTCCGTGGAGGCGCTGGCGCGCCTGGACTTCTTCCGCAACTTCCCCCACCTCGGTGTCTCCGCCGGCCGGTTCACCCCGGAGGCCCTCGACGGCCTGGCCGCCGGCGAACCGCCCGCGGATCTCCCGCTCCGGCCGACCGGACACCTCCTGCCCTCGGCCACCTGCTACGGACTGCTGCTCTCGCTCGAGGGCCGGGACGTCGGCGACACCGGACTGCGGCTGTCCGCGACCGGCCGCTGCTTCCGCAACGAGACCCACTACGACGGACTGCGCCGCCTGTGGGGCTTCCACATGCGCGAGGTCCTCTACCTCGGCACCAAGGACGGCGCACTCGAACACCTTGAGCAGGGAGCGGAGTTCGTCCGTGGGCTGGCCGGACGCCTGGGCCTCGTCCTGACCCGGGCCACGGCCGACGACCCGTTCTACGACAAGGGCGGTTCCCGGGCCCGTCTGATGGCCCTCGACCCCGTCAAGCACGAGTTCAGCGCCCCCGACGGCACGGCCGTCTCCTCGGTCAACCGGCACCGCAACTTCTTCGGCGAGCGACTCGGCATCCGCGCCGGCTCCCACGGGCCGGCGTACAGCGCGTGCGTCGCTTTCGGCGTCGAACGCTGGGTCCACGCGATGATCCTCGCCCACGGCACGCCCGAACAGGCCCTGGCAAGACTTCGCGACGCCGGAGCCTGAGGCGCCGGCCCCGCTCGCCTTCCGTTCCGCCCGTCCGCCCCCGCGATCCCCCCGACAGCAAGGAGCTCCCCGCACCATGGAACGCATCGCCGAGTGGCTCTACGAGAAGAACCCCGGCCTCGAAGGCCCCATCGACGGCGACGAGGACCTCATCGAGGCCCGGCTCATCGACTCCATGGACTTCCTGGAGTTCATCGACCTCCTGGAGGACATCTCCGGCACCGGCATCGACCTCCAGGACGTCACGATCGACGACTTCCGGACGCTGGACCGCGTACGGGAATGCTTCCTGAGCGGCACCGGACCCGACGCCGTAGAGGCGACGGCCGGGTGACCCGCCGGCCGTGAACACCGCTCCGCCGGCCGGCGACGGCCCGGTGCCCGCCGTCGGCCGGAACCACATGGGAGGCCCGCCGGACGACGCGCGCCCGGCGCCTGGCGCGGACCGGACCCCGCGGGAGACCGTCGCCGTCCTCGCGGCCACCGCGGAGGTGCTCGCCCGTCCGGGGCTGGGCGAGCACCTGCTCGCGCCCTGGGAGCGACGGCGCCTGACCCGTATCAGGACGCCCCGCCGCCGCGACGACGTCGTCGCGGCGCGGCTGCTCCTGCGGCTGTGCCTCGCCCGTGTCACCGGCCTGCCCCCGCGGAGCGTGGCGCTCGCCCAGCGCTGCGACGCCTGCGGGCGGCACGGGCACGGCCGCCCCCACGTGCCCGGCCGTCCCGGCTGGGGCGTCAGCCTCAGCCACACCGACGGCCTGGTGGCCGCCGCCGTCGGCCCCGGGCCGGTCGGCGTCGACGTGGAACCCGCGGCCCGCCGCCCCGGCCCGCCACGGGTACTGGCCCGCCTGCTGCCCGAGACCGAGCTGCGGGCGGCGGCCACCGCCGACGACCCCGGCCCCGCGCTGCTCCGGCTGTGGGTGCGCAGGGAAGCCCTGTTCAAGGCGGGCCGGGACGACCTGCCCCTGCTGGAGTGGACGGACGGCCACCGGGCGGCCGTGGTGGCCGTGGCCGGCACCTTCCCGGTGGCCGTTCTCTCCCTGTCCGCCGTCCTGCCCCCGGCCGGCCTCCACTCCGCGTCGTCCCGCTGACCGGTGCGGAGGGCGCGCGGCCGGTGCCCGGGACGTGGGCACGGCGGGCACACACCGTGTCCTGGACCGCGGTCCCTCGCCTCCCCGCCGTCCGTCCCGCCCGGGGACGCCGCGCGGTCACGTGGCGGCGAACCGGTCCAGCGCGGCGGCCGTCAGCGCGGCGATCGCGGGCCGCAGGGCGCTGCCGACGTGGGGAGCGAAGTGCGGGGAGTGGTTCGGGGCCGGCGCGGTACCGGGGCCGGGCCCGCCCGGCGCGGCCTCCCGCCACGCGTCGGCGCCCACCACCCCCACCATCCAGTACACCAGGGGGACTCCGCGCCGCCCGTGGACCCCGGCTCCTGCGTCCCCGAACAGAGGGAAGTCCTCCGTGGCCATCGACCCCGGCCACGGCAGCACCCTGCCGGCCCCCAGGAGCCCGATGTGGGCACGCCGGACCGCATCGGTGACGTCCGGGTCGCACCGCAGCACCGGCGAGCGGGAGACGACGGTCATCTCGGGCTCCCGGGGCGCCCCCGCGGCGGCGCTCTCCTCCAGGACGACCCGGCGCACGGCGGCCAGCGCCCGGTCGAGGGACGCCTCGCTCGTGGCCCGGACCCCGATGCCGAGCGCGGCGCGGTCCGGTATGACGTTGGCGGCCGTCCCCGCCCGCAGCGTGCCCACGTTCAGCGTCACCTGGTCGGTGGGCCGGGTCTCGTGGGCGACGACGTCCCGCAGCCGGGTCACGACGGCCGCCGCGGCGACGACCGGATCCACCGCCAGGTGCGGAGTCGCCGCGTGACCGCCCCGTCCGTGCAGCACCACGTCGAGCACGGCGCCGGCCGCCGCCATCGGGACCCGCTCCGCAGCGTGCGCGACCGTACCCGACGGCAGCGGCGCGGCATGCTGGGCGAGCACGACACCGGGGTCGCCGAAGCGGTCGTACAGCCCGTCACGGAGCATGGCCCCGGCCCCGGCGAGCGTCTCCTCCGCGGGCTGCCCCACCACCACCAAGGTGCCCCGCCAGCGGTCGGGCATCCGGGCGAGCAGGTCCGCGGCGCCCGCCGCCGCGGCGAGGTGCAGGTCGTGCCCGCAGGCGTGCATGGCCTCGCCGCGCGCGGCGTACGGCAGCCCCGACCGCTCGCGTACCGGCAGCGCGTCGAGTTCCGCCCGTAGCCACACGCGGGGCCCGTTTCCGTTGCCGAGCACCCCCACGACACCGTGGCCGCCCACCCCGTGCGTGACGGCGCAGCCCGCCGCCGCGAGACGCCGGCCGAAGCGGTCCGCCGTGCGGGCCTCCCGTCCGGACGTCTCCGGATGCGCGTGCAGGTCCAGGTAGAGCTCCAGGGCGGGCCGCAGCACCTTCCCGGCGCGGACCAGGAGGTCGCCCCCGCCCACCGGGGCGTCGTGACCGGCCGGGAACGGGGCGGTCCGCCCGGCCGGCGGGAACGGGCGGTCGTGGGACGGCGGGCGCATCGGCGGCCTCCGGGGGACGGCCGGGCCACCGCGAGGTCACGACTTGGCCCGGGGAGGGACGGCGGGGACTCAGGGGA
This sequence comes from Streptomyces sp. NBC_01216, assembly GCF_035994945.1. Taxonomy (NCBI): domain Bacteria; kingdom Bacillati; phylum Actinomycetota; class Actinomycetes; order Kitasatosporales; family Streptomycetaceae; genus Streptomyces; species Streptomyces sp. NBC_01216. The sequence continues at coordinate 348,891 of NZ_CP108677.1, read as the reverse complement.
AGGGGTGCGGGGCCCGGTGGACGTCCGCGTCGGTGAGATCACGGGCCCGGTGACCGCCGCGCCGCAGCGCGGTCCGCAGCCGCGGCATCAGCAGGGCCCGCTGCCGGTTCCAGCCGAAGTCGATCGGCAGCAGTCCCGGCACCACCGTGCAGACCGTCCGCAGCCCCATCCGTTCCTGTTCGGGCGAGGTCTGGTCGACCACGACGACATCGTGACCGGCGCCGACCAGCGCGTCCCTGACCACGGCGACGTCGTCCCGCAGATCGCCGGTGCGGGGGCGGACCCGGCGCTCCCAGTCCCGGTACACCGCGTCGAAGGGGCGCGCCTCGGACGGCTCCAGGTACGCGTGCGCGTATCCGGCCATGCGGGGCAGCCCGTACAGCTGGGGATGGTCCTTCAGGTGACGCACCCGGGAGAAGTCGTCGGCCATCGCCTCCAGCTCACCACGGCGTTCGGCGGTCTGCCGGGCCAGGTGCGGGATGTAGCTCAGCACCTCGGACAGGGCACCCTCGACGGCGGACCTCGGGTCCAGGGAGGCCGCGGCGGCGAAGGACAGGGTGCCCGGACCTCCGTCCCGGCGGACGCCGACCACGGTGACGGCCGGGACCGCCAGGTCGATCCGGTTGTCGAAGGCGAGCACGTCGTACCCCTGCAGCGCGGCCCGTTCGACCATGGCGGCGGCCGTGGCGCCGCCGACCGTCCCCAGGTCGATGCGGGGGAGCCGCGCCGCTCCGTACCAGCCGTTCAGGAAGGAGTCCCGCTCCACGAGTTCGAGCAGGCCGCCGAGGACCGCCTCCTCCAGACAGCCGCCGATGGCACAGCCGTTGGAACACTCGAAGACGAAGTTGTCGTCGGCCGAGGGGATGCTGTAGTAGACCAGCCGTGACGGCACCAGCACCGGACGCTCGTCCCGCAGCGACCAGCCCCACTCCCAGGGAATCGGCCGGCCCGGGTCGAACGGCTCCGCCAAGGGGTCCTCGCGGTAGGTCTCGGGGCTGTACAGGCCGCACGCGGCGGGATCGACCGCGTCGTCCCGAAGCGCGTCGTAGGAGCCGACGACCGGCGCGGAGCCGCCACGCCGGCGGGTCCCCGCGTACCGCTCCAGACCTTCGAGGAACGCGAGACGGCGGCTGGTCGCGAAGGAGTTCTCCTGGCCGCTCCAGGTGACGTCGTGAAGTCCCGCGTACCCCCGGACGAACGCGCTGCCGGCCACCGGAGCGGTCGTGGAGGACGTGACGTCGGTCCAGGTGCCGGCGCCCAGCGCGCCGCACACCGGATTGGCCAGGGCTTCCGTGGGGAGCGGGTACGCGAAGGCCGACCGGAGCCGGTAGGCGTCGGGGTCCGGTTTGGGGCGCGGTGCGAGGCTGAGCGGCCGGACCTCGTGCGACGCCTGCGCCCGGCCGCGGGGACCGCAGCCGGGGCAGAGCGGGTCGGCGAGCAGCGGGTACGTCCTGATCAGCAGGTTCGTCAGGTCCAGCCGTGTCACCCGCGGCAGGGCGCGATCCGCGGCGAGGACGGCGGGAGACTCCGGGCGGGGCTCGCGCAGCAGCGCTTCGCACAGTGCGACCGCGGTGTCGCCGATGTGACCGGGCAGCAGCGGCCAGGCTCCGGCCGGGCGAGGTCCTTCGGGGCCGCCCGTCTCCAGGGCGTTGCGCTCGCTGCGGCTCCGTAGCCGCTGCCACCGGACGGCGAGGCAGCGGCCGCAGGCGGGCGCGCCGCCGTCGCCTCCCCAGGGGCCGAACAGGACCGCCGAGGCGGTGAGGTGGACCAGGGCCGTAGCCCGGTCGGAGGCCCAGGGGTCCACCGCGCCCGTGTCCCCGTCCTCCGCACCGACGGCGCCGAGCGGTACGACCATGGGCGCGTCGGCGCCGAAGTGGTCGAGCAGCCTGGCCCGGAGGGTGTCACGTGCCGCTTCCATCGGATGCGGGAGCGGTCGGGGCGCGGGCGTCATGAGGTCTTCGTCCAGCGGAAGACGCGTGCCGCGACGGCCCCGAAGACGACGGCGAAGGCGAGGAGTCCGGCACATCCCACACCGATGTCGGACAGGTCGCCGCGGCCGGTCAGGGCGGCGGACACGGCGTCGTTGAGATAGCGCAGCGGCAGCACCAGCGAGACCGTCCGCAGCCATGCGGGCATCGCGTCCAGCGGGAAGAACGACCCGGACAGGAAAGCCATGGGCAGCATCAGGAAGTTGGCGATGCCGGCGACCGACTCGGGTGTGTCGGCGATGCTGCCGATGATCACCCCGAGCAGCAGGAAGGTGGTGATCCCCAGAAGCAGGACGGGGAAGAGCAGCGGCCACCGCGACGCGGGCACCAGGCCGAAACCCGGCAGCATCGCCACCCCGACGAAAAGGGCCGACTGGACCAGCCCCACGCCGAGCGCGAGGACGTAGCGCGAGCCGATGACGGCGGAGAGCGGGGCGGGCGACATACGGATCATCCGGAGGATGTCGTCCGCGCGCCATTGCATCAGCGTGAACCCGATGCCGAAGACCGCCGCGTTGGCGACACCCCAGGAGAGGACCCCGGCGGCGGTGTACGAGAGGTAGGAGAAGCCGCTCTCCTCGACGTCGCGGCCCCGGAAGACGAGCCCGAAGACCACGAGGAAGATCAGCGGGAAGGCGAAGGTGAAGAAGAGGGTCGTCTTGTCACGGACCTGCGCGCGGTAACCCGCCGCGGTCAGCGCGGTGTAGGCGCTCATGCCTGGTGCTCCTGGGATGCCGAGGTGGACGGGGGCCGCTGGGAGGTGAGTTCGAGGTAGACGTCCTCCAGGCTCGGCGTGCGCGTCTGCACGCCGTCCAGACCGGCGACGGCGTCGAGCGCGGCGAGCACCCGGCCGGTGGCCCGGGTCTCCAGGACGAGGTAACCGCCTTGAACGGCGACGCCGTCCACACCGGGAAGCGCCGCGGCGGCGCCCTCGTCGATGCGGCCGAGCGGCACCAGAAGCCGGGCGGCCGAGGCGGACGTGCCGATGAGGTGCCGCGGTTCGTCGGTGACGACGAGTCGGCCTTCCACCAGGATGCCCACGCGGTCGCAGAGCGCCTCCGCCTCGTCCAGGTGATGGGTGGTGTACACGATGGTGCGGCCCTCCGCCTTGAGTCCCCGCAGCACCTCCCACAGATCGCGGCGGCCCTCCGTGTCGAGTGCGGCGGTCGGCTCGTCGAGGAAGATCAGCTCGGGGCCGTGAACCAGCGCGGAGGCGATGGCGAGCCGCTGCCGCTGACCACCGGAGAGGCTGTCCACGCGGACGTTGCGCTGTCCGGCGAGGCCCACCGAGTCCAAGGTGGAGCCGACGGCCTCGCCCGCGGCACCGAACAGCGCCGCGACGGTCCGCAGATGCTCGTGGACGGTCTGTCGCACGAAGAAGGCCGACGACTGGGTCTGCACCCCCATGCGGGGCAGCAGCCGGGTGTCGCGCGGCCAGGGCGACGCCCCGAACACGGTGACCGATCCGGAGTCGGCCTTGCGCAGCCCTTCCATGATCTCCACCAGGGTGGACTTCCCGGCCCCGTTGGGACCGAGCAGTCCGAAGAACTCGCCGCGCCGGATGCGCAGGGAGACCCCGTCGACGGCCCGCCGGTCCCCGTAGCTCTTGGTCACGTCGACGACCTCGACGGCCGGCGGCCCCTCGCGACCGGTGGTGGGGGAGGTGGAACTCATGCGGGTACCTCATTCATGGGTGACGTGGTCCTTCGGGGTCGGGAGGGTCATCGGGACAGCAGGGCGGCCACGAGGGCGCAGCCGCCGACCACCGCGAGCAGCACGAAGCCCCCCGCGGTGACGGCGTAGGACGTGTGGAGTCGGCGGGCGCGCCGCGGGTAGCCGGCGACGGCCTCCCGTCCCTGCCGGCGCAGGGCCAGGTAGATCCGGGTCTCCGGGGCGAGGTGCGCGGCGCCCAGGGCGTGTCCGAGCATGCGGTACCCGTCCAGCGGCGGCAGCGGGACCAGGTTGCTCAGTGCCTGCGCCATGCCGACGAAGAGCATCCCGGCGAGCGGCGCGCGGACCGGGTCGGCCGGCTCCAGGAGCGCCCGCCAGAGCGCGAGGGGCAGCAGGAGCAGCAGGTTGACGTACGCGCCCGCGACGGCGACCACCAGCTTCGCCCGCAGTCCCGGCAGGAACAGGTAGTTGTCGACCGTGCAGTACATCATCATCGCGGGGAACCGCCAGCGCAGCCCGATCTCGGTCACCACACCGCCGTAGTGCCGGGCGGCGACCCCGTGGGCGAGTTCGTGGAGGCAGACGCTGAACCACAGGAACACCGCGAACGGGATCAGCGCGAGGGGACTGGTCAACAGGGCGAGCGTCCCGTCCAGGAGTGCCGTGGGAGCCGAGAACACCGCGACGGCCATCACGAGTACGGCCGCCACCAGAGGGAGCTGCACCCACGGACGGAGCAGTGGACGCAGCAGCCGGTGGAGGCGTCCGGTCGTCGCGTGCGCGTCGCCGACGGTCCGTCGGCTGCCCTTCCAGAAGGTGCCGGTGCGCGCCGGGGGCGGCTCGGGCGGGGCGGGATCAGGGGAGCCCGCCAGCAGCCCCCGGGCGCCGAGCAGGCCGAGCAGTCGGGTCCACTGCTCCTCCGGGAGCCTGCGGCGGAACCGGTCCGCGTACGCGGCCACGACGTCGTCGACGGTGCGGGTTCCGTCGAGCCGGCTGATGACGAAGTGCTCCTTGGGGCCGACCTCGAAGGCGGCACCGCTGACCGGATGCTTGATCAGGTGCACGGTGCGCGGGCCGCGCAGCAGCGGTGGGCCGATCAGCACACCCGGCCGCAGCGCGGGCCGGTACGCGCGGACGGCGGCGGAGCGGTCGGTGGCGCTCACGCGAGGTCCCGCCGGGTGGCGGTCTGCTCGCGCAGGACCCTCCCCAGGACGTAGGACAGGTACGCCTCGTCCCGGATCGTCACGTGCAACCGGTTGTTGGTCATGTGCATGTACGGCGACAGCAGGCGGGGCAGCACCGCCGGCGCATGGGTGACGGTCACCAGCGGAGCCGCGTCACGCTCCTCGGAACGCACCTGCCCGGTGTCCTCTCGGGCCGGACCGTCCCACGCGGGAAACGCGAGCATGCCGCGGCCGGTGAGGTCCACCACCCGGGCACGCAGCTCCAGGCAGTGCTCCGCCCAGTGCCGCAGGAACGCCGGGAGCCGGTGCAGCTCGCCGCTCGCCATGCTCTGCCGGATCCGTGCGAACCGGGCGCCCAGCGTGGGCGCCATCCGCTCGTAGGCACGCTCGTACTCGGTCGACCCGATGAAGCCGGTCCCCGGGAACAGCCGGTGCCAGAAGGCGTAGTAGGAGTCGAGGTAGTCCGCGAGCCGTTCCTCCTCGGGGAGGAAGCAACCGGCCATCACCATCATCAGCTGGGCGGAGGTCCCCAGCAGAACCGTCCGCAGGTGCAGGTTCATGCTCCGGTACGCCTCCAGGACGAGGTCGCTGGAGTGCCGGAAGTGCCATTCGGCGAGGTCCACCCCGGCCGGGCCGCCGTACTTGGCGTACTCGGGCGCGTAGACCTCGTAGGAGAAGGAGTTGTTCGGTCTGAGGTTCATCCGTCCGTCGGCGCCGAGGTACGCCGCCCGGTCCTCGCCCGGGAACTCGATGTCGAAGAGGGAGTCGTAGAAGTCCTTCAGGAATCCCGAGTCGACCTGGTAGAGCGCGGGCCGGGTCCGCAGGAAGCGCCGCACCGCCTCCTCGGCCCGTCGGCTGACCTCGGCCTCGGCGTCCGGTCCGCTCGGGCGCAGCCGCAGACGCACGTGCGGCCCTTCCAGCCAGTAGTTGATGAAGAAGTGGCCGGCCAGCAGGCCCTCCTCGGTGAGCCGGTCGACCAGCGGGCGGACGCACTCGACCAGCAGTGGACGGGGACTGGCCGCGTAGAAGACGTGCAGCGCCAGCCAGGGCGACGGCCCGGTGCCCCCGGGGTCCGGCCGGAACGACGCGGGCTCGGTCATCTCGGGCATCACGGTGTTACCTCCGGGCGAGGCTGCGGCGGACGGCGGGTGGTGAAGGTCTCCACGGCGAGTTCGGCCACGTGCCGGCCGCGACGCGAGGACAGGTGGAGCCCGTCCTCGGCGGGGAGCATCTCCCGGAAGGTCACCCGGGTGCCGGGCTCGCGTTCCACCAGGGCGTCGAACGCGGCCAGGGACAGCGGGCTGTCGAAGTCGACGTGCACGGGCTTGGCCCCGACCGGGCCCCGGCCCGGGTGGGAGACCGTGGCGAAACACCGGTCGGGCAGACGGTGGGCGCGCCGCCACCGTACCCAGCCCAGATAGTGCTCCACCTCCCCGGCTCCGGGGCCGCGGACGGGCAGGACGGCCGCGTCCGCCGTCCAGCTGCGCCTGCTGACCACCACGTTCCCGTGCCGGACCCGGGGCCTGCGGGTGACGCCGTCCCGCGCCTCGCCCTCCGGGACGCCCGCCCAGACGTCGAAGGGGGCCATGGTGCTGGGGGACAGCAGGAGCAGCGTGCGGGGGATCTCGGGAAGGGCGATCGGGACGAGGTAGCCCAGGTAGACCGGCACCACCTCGCGGCCCAGGCGCCGGGAGCGCAGCACGAGACGGTCCGCCGTCTCGTCGTGCTCGACGGAGAGGTCGTCGAGGTGGATGCGCGCCTCCTCGGGCACGGTGCTGCTCTCTCCCGGACAGACGATCTGGTGATCCGTCAGTCGGCCGTGCAGGTTCAGGTTGCTGGTGACCGGGCCCCCGGTGACCTCCGCGAACACCGCGTCGGCCGGAGCGCGGGCCGCTGTCTCCGCGCGCAGGAGGCGGGACAGGCCGGGTGCCGGTGAATCCGCGTCCGGTGTGCCGTCGAAGAGGTGGGTGAACCTGCTGAAGGGGAACGCCAGTCCACCGTAGGACTTGTTGAGGACGACCAGCGGTCGCCCGCCGTCCGGCCGGGACAACTGGACGTGATGGCTCTGCGGGGTGAAGTGGTGGGTGATCGGGGCGAGTTCCTCGGCCGTGCCGGACAGCAGTGCCGCCGGAAGCTCGATCTCGGCATCCTCCCCGCCGCTCTGCCACAGGGCGCGCATCCCCGCGTGGAAGCGGCACCGGGCCCGGTCGAGGGCCGTCATCTCCTCCTGCCCGAGCCAGTTCTCCTCTGGGCGGTAGGTGCCCTGCTCGTCGAAGGGGACGCGCCGGGACGTGAAGGACACGTACTGGTCGAAGAAGTCCTCGTGGAAGTCGTGGACCAGGCCGAGCAGGTCGTCGCAGCGCCCGCCCCGGCCGTACCGGGCGAGGAAGAAGCCGAGCAGGGTGATCCGCTGGGGGAGCGTCAGGTCGAACAGCGGCAGCACGCCCTCCACGGCCCGCAGCGCCCTGCCGGTCTCGCCGCCCAGCACGGCGGGCCCGCACACCAGGTCGTCCTCCGCGGCGACGTCCTCGTACACGAGCGTCCGCGGCAGGTTCGGCTCGGTCGCCCCCAGCTCCCGCTGCGCGTCCAGCAGCAGGCCGCGCAGCGCGCCCAGCAGGGCGCGGCGCTCGTCGACGCCGGCCTCCGGGTAGCGGGAGAGGCGGACGGCGGCGCCGTCCAGCAGTCCCGCCAGCCGGTCGGCCCACGCGACGCCCAGTGAGCGCAGGGCGTCCTGGTAGGCGCGCAGCGGGTCCGGACCGTGCACGTCCGTGTGGAGCGTCGGCGCCCGCACCATTCCGAGGTCCAGCAGAGCCGACGCGTACCGTTCGCACGCCTCGCGTCCGGCGTCGTGCTCGCTCTCCAGCCAGTCCACCAGGTCACGGTGGCGCACCGGCGCGTCGCGGCTGTCGAGCCACTCGAGCAGCCGCTCCAGCGTGCCGCTGCTGCGGAGGAAGAACAGCCGGTCGCGGACCGAGTCGAAGGTGACCGAGGCGTTGTCGTCGCCCGCCGTCATCACATGGCGCACGTATCGGATCCGGTCGGCTTCGCGCCCCCAGCCGGGGGACAGGGCCACCGGCAGATCCTGGCGGCGGCCGGGATCGGCCGTGATCAGCTCGGTGAGCCGGGCCAGCGCGACCACGTTCAGCCGTACGTGGCCGACCCAGTCCTCTCCGGTGCGCAGCTCGGCCCCGTCGTCCGCCGGGTCTCCCTCGAACGTGCCGAGGCCGATGCCGGCGAACGTGCTGAAGGGACTGGTCTTGCAGGCCGTGCGGTACAGGTAGGTGAGCGCGGAACGCTCGATCTTGCGCAGGCGGTTGCCCGGCCGTGGGCCGGTGTCGCGCAGATAGGCGTCCAGCCGCCCGTCGAGAGCGGGCGAGGCGAGCAGCAGCCCGAGACGCAGCCGGCCGTCGGCCAGAACACGCCGCAACGCGGTCCGGCTCGCGCGCAGTTCACGGTCGAACAGGTCCGCTCCGGTCGCGCGGAGTTCCTCGAGACGCGTGCGGTCCCGAAGCCACCGGGCGGTGTGCCGGCCGGTGTCCGCGTCCGCCTCCGTCACCAGGCGCACCGCGTTCCCGGGCTCCGCCGGCAGACGGTTGTTGAAGATCTGCCGCCGCAGGGCGAGCAGACCGCGGCGGACGGCGGCGTCCTCGGGGCCCGCCTCGTCGCCGAGGGTCGACTTGACCAGCGTGTGCAGCAGTTCGCTGAGGTCCGCGCCGGCCGCGGTGAGGCGTTCCTCCTCGTCCAGCACCGCGTCGGCCCAGCGGCGGACGCCGGGGCAGCGCAGCGCGTGCGTGGTCTCGATGGGCAGACCGGCCGCGCGCAGGACGAAGCGTCCGCCGGGCTCCCAGTGGGTCCCGGTCTCCGCGGTGGCGCCCGGGCCGGTGCCGGTGGCGCCTGACTCTGTGGGTGTCATGGGATTCCTCTGGCCGTCAGGCGATGTCGTAGCGGAAGTCGGCGGGGTCGGGCCGTTCGTGACCGAGGGCCATGACGAGCAGCGGCGCCTCGTCGCCGCCCGTCAGCCCGAGCCGTTCGACGAACGAGACGTTGTCGAATCCCAGCGCGACCCCGGCCCCCAGGCCCAGGGCGGAGGCAGCCAGGTAGAAGCTCTGGGCGACGGCTCCGGCGGTGCCGACGGCGAGCCGGTACCCGCGGTCGCCGACGGCGTCCAGGACGGCGGTGGTCCGCACCGTGGGTACCAGGACCGCTCCCGCCTGCTCCAGGTTGTAGTTGGCCAGGAAGTAGTTCTCCTGGAGGAACGAGCCCTGCGCGCCGGCGGCGACCAGGCGTAGTTCGTCCCGGTCGGGGAGGTACGCGTACGCGCCCTGCGGCACGCCGTCGACGTGGTTGACGAAGGCGTACAGCCGGGCGAGCCGGTTGTCGCCGGAGGGGTCGGTGTCGTCGGCCAGCCGGGTCCGGGCGCCGGCCGCCAGGACCGCCGACAGGTGCTCGGCGGAGGTCCGGCGCCGGGCGTCGAACCTCCCGAAGCTGGAACGGCGTTCACGCAGGGCCCGGCGGACACCCGTGCCGGGGAAGGCGGGCGCGGGCAGCGCCACCCGGACACCGCCGCCGTCGTCGTCACCGTCGGTCCGGGCCGCCGCGGTGGCCAGCGCGCCGGGCGACGGCCGGTCGGCCGCGCCGTCCAGCGTCGCCGCGTGCATCGCGCGCAGCGCGGTGAAGTCCAGCAGGGTGCGGGAGCGTTCCGCGTCCCGGTGCCGCACGGCGGGCCGGTGGCGCGGGTCCGCGCGCGGGGCGTCCTGAGCCGGCGCGGCCCCGTCCCAGCGCAGCGGGACGACGGCGAACACCGTCTCCTCCCCGTCCGCCATGCCGAGCAGTTCGTTCAGGAGCGGCTCGTCGAACCACAGCAGCGGCGCGAGCCGAAGGCCGCGCGCGGCCGCCCAGATCCGCCAGCTCTGCACGAGCGTTCCGAGGTCGGTGGAGACCACGTGGTACGAGAAGCTGTTGTACTTGAAGGAGTTCTGCCAGTACTTGACGCCGAGGATCAGGTACTGGTCGGTGTCCAGCGCCTCCCGGGGCGCGTCCGGTCCCAGCGCCTCGCGCACCCGGTCCGTGACGTCACCGGCCAGCAGGCGCTGCAGGGCGTGCCGTTGGACGTCGTAGTGGTGCAGGCCCGGCAGCAGGGGGCCTGACGGGCCGGAAGCCCAGTGGATGCCCACCGGGTAGAGTCCGCCTCCGCCCGCGGTGCCGCGGGACCAGTTCGCGTGCGTGTGGAAGGGCAGTCCGGCCAGGTCGGTGTTGGCCTGGATGCCGAGGCGGCGCCCGGTCAGTCCGTAGGAGTCCTTGAGCATCGCCGCCAGCAGCGGGAGCCCGAACCCGGCCGGTCCGCCGGCGCCCCGTCCGCCCGCGCCGGCGTCGGGCAGCAGGCCCGGACCGACCGGGACGTCGGCGAGGTCCTCGGTGTCGGGCAGGGCGAACGGCTCGGCGTCCGGGTAGAACTTGGTCTTGCGCGGGCCGTCGGCCCAGTCGACGACGTGGTCGGTGGGCTCCATCGGGACGCGGCCGCGGTGCAGTACGGCTTGCGCGTACTCATGGGCGTACCCCACGGGATCCCCCTTTCCTGGGTTCTCGGCGCGCTCGCGCCGGGTGCGGACGGCCGGTCACGGGAACGGGTGCGGGCCGGGGTTGAGGTCGGTGTCGGCCAGGTCGTCCGGCCGCAGCCCCGCCTCGCGCAGCGCGGTCCGGGTACGCGGCATGTGCCGGGCACGCTGCCGTGTCCAGCCGAAGTCGAGCGGCAGCAGGCCGGGGACCAGCACCTTCACGGTGCACAGACCGAGAGCGCGCTGCTCGGGGAGGGTCTGGTCGACGACGACCACGTCGAACCCGGCGCCCGTCACGGCTTCCACCGCGGCGAGCAGGTCCTCCCGCACGTCCGGACCTGAGCCGTCCGCCCGGGGCCATCGCAGATCGGCCACGCGCAGTGGCTCGGGAGGAGCGGGCCGACGGAGCAGGAAGTCGGCGTGGCGGCCCATCTCCGGTACCGCGTAGACCAGGGGATGGTCGTGCAGGCTCGTGATCTTCGTGAAGTCCCCGGCCATGGCACGGTACCCGGCCTCGTCGCGCCGGAACCGCTGGAGGAGCTGGACGGAGTCGGTGGCGATCTCGCACAGTGCCGCGGCGAGCGCGGCCTCCGGGTCGAGGGCCGCCCCGGCCCCGAAGCACATCCGCGCGGGCCCGCCGTCGAGACGCTCGGCGACCCCGGTGACCACGGGAACCGGGAAGGAGATCCGGGTGTCGAAGAACCTGGCCCGGTAGCCGTACATGGCCATCCGGTCCACCATGACCCGCGTGCGCGGGTCGGCGCTGGTCGCCGGGTCGATCTCGCTCAGCGGCTGCATGCCGTGCCAGGCCAGCAGGAAGGCGTCCCTTTCCAGGACCTCCATCAGGCCGCTGAGCACGGCCTCCTCCGGACTTCCCCCGGAGGCGCAGCCGTTGGAGCTCTCCTGGACGAACCGGTGCGCGATCCCGGGCTTGTGGTAGAAGGCGAGGACCTCCGGGACGGGACGCGGGGCCGCGTCGCGCAGCGACCATCCCCAGACCCAGGGGATCGGACGGTCCGGAGCGAACGGAGGCACCCAGGGGTGGGCGCGGTGGAACGCGTCCGTGTAGAGGCCGGTCTCGCGCGGGTCGACGGCGCGCGGACCGAGGTCGTCCAGGCAGGCGGTGAGGGTGACGGCGCGGCCCCGGGCCCGCGTCCCGGCGAAACGCTCGAGCCCCTCGAGGATTCCGATCCGGGTGCTCACGTGGTAGGTGTCGGCGTGACCGCCCCAGAACGTCTCGCGCAGGTAGTCGCCCGAACGGCTGGAGAAGCATCCGACCGTCGCCGAGGTGGTCGGCGAGGTGACGTCGCACACCACCGAGGGTCCGACGGCACCCCAGTGAGGATTGGCGAACGCGTCCACCGGCAGGTCGTACGCGTCCACCGGCCGCACCCTTCCGACGCCCGTACGGTACTTCGGCGCGGGCCGCAGGACGACGGCGGCCGACTCGGCGGTCACCGGTTCCGGCGTCCCGCAGCCGGGGCAGTCCGGCTCCGGCACCAGCGGATGACGACGGACGGTCAGCCGCTCCAGATCGATCAGCCACACCTCGGGGAACGGGCCCCGATCCTCCCGGTGCGAGGCGGCGAGCCGGGCGATCAGCGCGGCGACGTGCTCCGCGGCGAACGGCACCCGGAAGGGCCAGGGCCCCGCCTCCCGGGTGTCACCGCCCAGTTCGAGACCCTCCCGCAGGCCGACCGAGCGCACCCCCTGCCAGCGGCGGCGCAGACAGTCACCGCAGCCGGCCCGTCCCTTCCGCGGCCAGGGACCGACGATCACCTGCCGGCCGTAGAGATGCACCGGCAGAGCGGCGTGCGGGGTACGGGCGGGCGCGACGAAGGCGTCCCGCACGCCCAGGGCGGAGACCGACACGTCGGGAACCCGGAGGTCCGGGTCTCCGGGCAGCTCCGCCAGCGCCCGGCGCAGGTCCTGCGCGAAGTGGCGGCATGACGCGCTCCGCACCTCCTCGGCTCCCGCGGCGGTGGCCTCGGCGAGGTCAGCGGTCATCGTCGGCCGCCTTCGTGAGCAGCACCCGGACGGTGTGGATCCCCGCGCCTGGCAGGTCGGCGGCGTGCGTCGGCACCACCAGGGCGTCCCGCCCGGAGGCGGCCAGCCTCCCCAGCACATCCGCCCAGGTCACGGCGGTCCGGTGGGGACCGGGGCCGACGGCGTCGCCCGGAGCCGTGACCGCTACCAGCGCCGCGTCGAGGTCGGCCAGCAGCGGGCCGCCGGTGTCGGGCACGCCCAGGACCCCCTCCGCGGCGAGCTGGACCGTGCCGAGCAGGTCGCGCAGCGCGTCGACGGCCGCCGCCGACCGGTCCAGGGCGGCGCCGGCCGCCCAGCGGACCGGCTCACCCGGCTCCGTGGGCCGGGTCCTGGCGAGCACCACGGACACCCCGGTGCGCTCGGCCTCACCGAGGTCGAGAAGCTCGACGTCACGCTCCATGTGCCCGGCGGCCCGAAGCAGGAATCCCGCCTCGGGGTCGCCCTCGAGCTGAGCCGGGGAGAGTACCGTGACGCGTCCCGTACCCCGCACGGACCGGCGCAGCGCGTCGTAGGCGACGGCGGACAGCAGACCGGCCGCCGCCGCCTCCGGCAGTCCGCCGCCCGCACCGGCGCCGGCACGGGACGGTTCGAACAGGCGGTCCCGGTTGTCCGGGCCGAACGGCCGCACGGCGCCCGCCGGTACCCGCGCGGGTTCCTTGGTCAGCAGCGACACGGCCGGGACCCAGGAGACGACCGGATCACCCCCGGCCCCGGTGGCGGTGACCAGCGTCTCCGGCGACACCCGGGGCGCCGCGTCCGGCCGGCCCGCCGAGGGGGAGCCGTCCAGGGGGAGGAGTCCCGGCACCACGTACTCGGCGTACACCTCGGCGGCGGCGTTCAGGGCACGCAGGCGGGCACCAGCGGTGTGCTGGACGTCGAAGGCGGCGATGGTCCGGGTCCCGGCCGCGCCCAGACCGACCTCCACGGCGCCGACCTTCAGCGGCGTCTGGGTGACCGGCTCGTCCGCGTACCGGGTGAAGACGCCGACCGACGGGCGGACCGCGAGCGACCGGCGGTCGAGCTCGGCGAGCGGCCCCTCGGTGGCACCGTCCTCCGGCGGCGCGGCGACGACCGGCCGGAACGCGGGCCGCTCGGGGGCCGCGGTCAGGTCGACCGGCTCAGGCGGGACCGGCCGGGTCCGGCAGTGCGGGCAGCGCGGATGCGGCAGCAGCCGCTCGGCCAGGACGTCGAAGGACGCCATGTCCTGGATCAGCACCTGCCCCGAGGACTCGGCCGGCAGCACCTGGGTGACCAGCCGGAACACCTCGAAGCCGAGCAGATTACCGAGGATCGCGGCGAGCGGTCCGCGCGGCTCCGTCCCGGTGCCGGTCCCCAGTGCCAGGCCGCTCCAGAGCTCCGCCGCTTCCGCCGCGTCACCGTTCGCGCCGAGGCGCAGCGCCGCGCAGGCGGCGCACCCGACGGACCGTGGGGTGCCGACCGGGCCGACCACCGCCCGGCCACCGAAGGTCCAGGCGGGGAGCAGCAGACGGCCTTCCGGCACTCCCCGGCCGAGCAGGGCCGTCGCCGTCCCGAACGCGTCCCGGCCACAGGCGGCGACCACCACGTCGTACCCCTCGTACCGGCTCCAGTCGCCCGTCCCGCCGGGCCCGGCGCCGGGCAGTGTCGTCACCTCGGCCGGACTGCCCTGCGCGCGGAGCTCCGCGGCCTCGGACCGCAGCGCACCGAACTCCGCCGCGGCGGAGGGGCCTTCGGCCGACGCGGTCGTCACACCGACGTGGGCGCACCCGTTGCGGATCAGGGAGAGCGCGCACCGGCCGGCCACCGGACCGTCGCCGAGTACGGCGACGCGGGTCCCGCGGAACGCGGCGAACCGGGACGCGGCGTCGTCGGCGTAGTGGTCGATGTAGGCGATCTGCTGCGCGAAGCGGGCGGCGACCGCGGGCTCCACGGCCGGTCCCGGACCCGGCACGGAGGGGTCCGGGACCGGCCGGGCGAATCCGCGGGCGTACAGCGCCTTGACCAGGCCGCCCACCATGGCCCTCTGCGGGTCCTTGAAGCCCTCGCAGATCTCCGCCACGGTGCGGCTCCCGTCCAGGTGGGGGACGAGCAGGGTGGCGAACCGGTAGGCGGAAGGGGAGCTGAGCTGGAAGCCGCCCTCGGCGTTGTGGAAGATCACGCCCTGGGGCGTCCTGGTGAACAGCACGTCGCGGCGCACCCTCGGCCGGGTGCCCGCGGTCTCCTCGTACGGCGTCGTGGGCATGCGGGGGTCGCACCTCCGGTTCGGGGCCTGTCGGCCTCTCGGGTCTGAACGGTTCGGGAAGGAGGGGGTCCGGGCGCCTACGCCGGCCGGACCGTGTTCTTTGTTCTTTCGCGTCATGCCAGGGCCGTCAGGGCGCCCCGGACGGAAGCGCGCGCCGGGCCGCGGCGACGACGGCCTGCGGGAGACCGCCGGTCCGGGCCGACCGGCGCAACGCGTGCGCGCGGATGAGGGTGTTCATGCGGAACGTCCCGGGCTGTTCCTCGTCGAGGAGTCCGGTGTCGAGCAGCCGTGCGAGCAGGTCCCAGGCATGGGTCTCGGGGACGGCCAGGACGGCGGCCGCGGCCGGAGCGGTGAACTGTCCGTCCAGCCGCGCCAGGCGCAGGTGGGCGCTGGGCAAGGGGTCGGGCAGCCGGTCCAGGGCTCCGTCGAGGGCCAGCGGGACGGACATCCGGGGGTCGTCGGGCAGCATCAGCGGAGCCGCCGGGTCGCGCCGGAGCCATGCGGCGTAGTCCGCCAGGCGCAGCTTCGGTCGCGTCAGCAGCCGGGCCGCCACGATGCGCAGGGCCAGCGGGACGTGCCCGCACGTGTCCGTGAGGCTGCGCACGGCCTCGGTCTCGGCGTCCACCCGCTCCCGGCCCAGGACGCCGGTGAGGAGCGCGCGGGACTCCGTCGGTGACAGGGCTCCGAGCCGTGTCACCGACGGCCCGTGCGTCGCCACCAGGGCGGCCAGCCCCATGCGGCTGGTGACGACGGCCGCCCCGCAGCCCGTGACGTCGAGCAGCCCCCGTACCTGGTCCGGGTGCACGACGTCGTCGAGTATCGCCAGGCACGACTCGGGGGAAGCGCCGGAGGGGAGGGAGGACCGCAGTGCGGCGGCGGCCTCGTCGACCGGCCGCGGTACACCATCGGTTCCGGTCAGCGGCACCAGCACGCCGCCCGCGGGGAACCGGTCCGCCACCAGCCGTGCGGCGTGCAGGGCCAGGGCGGTCTTGCCCATGCCGGGTCCGCCGGAGAGCACCGCGATCACGGGCGCGCCGCCCGCACCCCCGTCCCGCCGGCCGCCGCCGCTCAGCCGGTCCACCAGCTCGGCGGTCTCGCGCTCACGCCCGGTGAAGCCGGGGACGTGGGGCAGCCGGGTCCCCGGCCGGCAGGAGTCCGGAGCGGGCCGGCCGCCCTCGGACATGTCGGGCACGGCCGCGCCGGTCCCCCCGGGCGCCGCGGCGAGCGGGGAGACCGGCCCGTCACCCGCGGCGGGGGCCGGCCGCCGCGGCGGCGCGAGGGACGTGGCCTCGAAGGACGGGCCGAGCGGCTCGTCGCCGCGCAGGATGGACAGCTCCAGGTTCTGCAGTTCCGCGCCGGGGTCGACACCGAGTTCGTCCCTGAGGTGCGCCCTGATCCTCCGGTACTCGCCGAGCGCCTCGATCTGCCGTCCCACCCGGTACAACGCCCGCATCAGCTGGGCGGCCAGCCCTTCGTGCTGGGGATGGGTCCGGGTGGCTTCCCACAGGTCCACCAGGGCCTCGCCGCACAGTCCCCGGTCCAGCTGGATCCGGCAGACACGCTCCAGGACACGCAGGCGTTCCTCGTCGAGCCGCGGCACCTCGTCGCGGTGCAGGAGCTCGGAAGGCACGTTGGCGAGGAGTGGGCCCCTCCACAGGCCGAGCGCCGTCCGCAGCAGGGGCAGTTCGGAATCCCCGGCACCGTCCGCCTCGGACACCAGGCGGCGGAAGTGCAGCAGATCCAGGGTGTCGCCGTCGGCCGGCAGGCGGTAGCCGCCGGCGACCGCCACCACGGCCTGCTCCTCGATGTCGTACTTGGCGAAGAGGCGGCGCAGCCGTAGGACGCAGCTCTGCAGGGCCGCCTTCGCCGTCGCCGGCTGTTCCTCCCCCCACACGGCCCGCCGGAGACGCGCGGTCGGGACCACTTCCCCGGGGCGGATCAACAGTGCCGCGAGGAGCGACGTCGGTTTGGCCGGCGGAAGGACGACCACGTCGTGCCCGTCGGTGATGCTGAGCGGGCCGAGTAACTGAAAGCGCACGGAGTTCTCCCGTAGACCGTCGAACACCTGCCGGACCGGCACACCCACGGCACCTCCGGGAACACGGCGTCCTGTCGCCGTGAGGTCCCCTGCCGGGACCGGTACGGCTCGCACAAGCCCCTGGCCTCCCCTCTGGTGCCCACGTGACGGACGGTGTGAAGGCGTCACCCGCGATGGATCCGGTCGTGTGGCAGTGGTGAGTTTCTACTGGCGTAGATCGGGTGGTCAAGAGGTGTCGCGAAACGCTTGCGGACGGCGGGACCGTTCATCATCGATACTTCAACACGCAATAAAACCAAGGGAGTTCGAGCCAAGAGCCTATGAGATGCTGGAGGCTCGACCTCGGCCGGCACCTCTCCGCCCACCCATGGCGTCGTGCCACGGGACCATGGCCCACGGCGTGTCCGCCGCGTCCGTCGCCGCGATCCCGCCGGGCGCCGCGGGTCCTTCCGGCCGGAGCGCCGGTCTCCCGGACGCGCGCCCCGTCCCCGGACAGCGGAAGAGCCCGGTTCGCGCGCGCCTCAGGAAGGGAGACGGGCACGACCGGGCTCCGGTTCGCCGGACGTCGGGTCAGGCGGAGCAGGAGGTGGTGCTGCAGGTGGAGCTCGACGTCGACGTGGAGCTGGTGCTGGTGCAGCCGGCCAGCACGACCTCGCTGGCGTCCGAGTAGTCGGAGATCTCGAAGGTCTCGGCCTCGAGCTCGAGGATCTCGTCCGCGAGGGTGCTCAGGTCCTTGCTCATGGTGCCTCCGGGGATTCAGGGTGACCGCCGTGGCCGGCCGTCACCGCCGTGGTGGGTAGGGCACCATTCCAGCGGCCCGCGCTCACCGCCCGGCAGGTCTCCCGCTGACACCTCGCTGGCATCCCGCTGACGCACGGCTTCCGCGCCCCCCGGTCCCTTCCGGGGCCGCCGCCTCGGGCGCGCCCGCTCCCGCGGTTCCGTCCCCACCGGGCGGCACGGGGAGCGCGTCCGGGCCCGCCCGCGATTCGTCAAGCGGCGCCCGCCCGCCGATGATGGGGGAGGGGCCGTCGCTGCGGAGACGATCATGGCAGGCTGGCAGATCAGGGACTACACGGCCGACGATCTCGAGAAGGTCGTGCGCCTCGACGGCGAGAGCGGTACCACCGGCGAACCCGCGCTGTTCCGGCTCTCCGACACCGTGGCCGCGCTCCAGGCGCTCCACCCGGCCGTCGTCGCCCTCGCCGAGGGCGGTGTCGTGGGTGCCGTGGTGAGCCGGGTGGACGGAGACCGGGCCTGGATCCTGCGCATCGTCATCGCGCCCGCCTGGAGGCGTCAGGGACTCGGCAGCGCGCTCCTCGCCGCACTGGAGCGGCGTCTCTTCGGGTCCGGCGTACGTACCCTGTACGCGATCATGCCCGACGAGGAGACCGGCGTCGTCGCGCTCCGCAACCGCACCTTCGAGGAGCGCTCCGGTCTCGTCTTCTTCGAGAAACGCGCCCCCGTCACGGCGGAGGCGGACAGCGTGCTCTCGGCGATCGGCGCCGAACTCCCGCCCACCGCCCTGTGGGGCCGGGTCGCGGGCATGGAGCGGGAGAAGCGTCTCATCGAGCGCCGTCTGGTGCTGCCGCTGGCCCGGCCGGAGCTGGCCTCCGAGCACGGAGTGGAGCTGCCCCGGGCGGTCATGCTGTTCGGACCGCCGGGCACGGGCAAGAGTACTTTCGCTCACGCCGTCGCAGGGCGCCTCGGATGGCCGTTCCTGGAGCTCTTCCCCGCCCGGCTCGCGGCCGAGCACGGCCTCGCCGCCGGGCTGAGCAGGAGCTTCGAGGAGGCCGGCCGCCTCGCCAACGTCCTGGTCTTCATCGACGAGGTCGAGGAAGTCGCGGGCGAGCGCATCGGAGCCGACGCGACCGCCGTCGGTGTCGTCAACGAACTCCTCAAGGCGATCGTCCGGTTCCGGGCCCGCGACGGCCGGCTGCTCGTCTGCGCCACCAACAACGTGACCGTTCTCGACCCGGCGTTCCTGCGGCACGGACGCTTCGACTACGTGATGCCGATCGGCCCGCCCGACCCCGCGGCCCGAGCCGCCCTGTGGGAGAGCTACCTGGCGCGCGGCGGTGCGCGGGCCGACATCCCCGCGCTCGTCGAGGCCAGTGAGGGATTCACCCCCGCCGACATCGCCCACGTGGCCCGCACCGTCTCCCAGGCCATGTTCGAGCGGACCTATGACACCGGGACCCGCGCCCGGCCGACCACCGACGACTACCTGCGGACCGTCCGCCGCACGCACGCCACGGTCAGCTCCGCGGCCGCGGAGGAGTTCGCCGCGCAGATCGAGAGGTTCGCCCGGCTGTGAGCGTCCCCGGCCCACGCGAGCCGGCCGGCGCCGGCCGGCCGCACCCGCCCCGCGACGGCCGCCGCGGCGGGGGGCCGTTCAGAGGGTCGCCGCGTGGTCGGGCACATAGGTCTGCAGATCACGCGGCGGGCGCTCGTAGCCGGTCGACGCCGGCCGGTCAGGCAGCTCCAGCACGGGAGGCGGTACCTCGTGGTAGGCGACGGAGCCCAGCAGATGAGCGATCATGTTCAGCCGTGCCCGGCGCTTGTCGTCGCTCTCGACGACGTACCAGGGCGCCTCGGCGATGTCGGTGTGCACGAGCATCTCGTCCTTGGCGCGTGAGTACGCCTCCCAGCGCGTGATCGACTCCAGGTCCATCGGCGACAGCTTCCAGCGCCGCAGCGGGTCCTCGAGCCGTCGCCGGAACCGTTCCTGCTGCTCGGTGTCGCTCACCGAGAACCAGTACTTGCGCAGCAGGATCCCGTCCTCCACCAGCATCCGTTCGAAGACCGGGCACTGACGCAGGAAGACCCGGTGCTCCTGCGTGCCGCAGAAACCCATGACGCGCTCGACGCCGGCGCGGTTGTACCAGGAACGGTCGAAGAGCACGATCTCCCCGGCGGCCGGCAGGTGCTCCACGTACCGCTGGAAGTACCACTGGGTGCGCTGTCGTTCGGTGGGTGTGGGCAGTGCGGCGATGCGTGCCACGCGCGGATTGAGATGCTCCGCGACCCGCTTGATGGTGCCGCCCTTGCCCGCCGCGTCGCGTCCCTCGAAGACGACCACCAGCCGGGCACCCTCGGCCCGCACCCATTCCTGGAGCTTCACCAACTCCGTCTGCAGGCGCAACAGTTCCTTCTCGTACACGGAGCGCGGAAGGCGCGCCGCCTTCTTGTCGGTCATGCCGCCTCCCCGGGTGTGCGTCGCCGCCCGGCCGCGATTCCGGCCGGCCTGCCTCCGGGCTGACCCTACGTCAGGCGGGGGCCGGGATGGAGCAGGCACGCGGCCGTACCGGCGGTCCTCGCCCGCCTCCGGCCGGCGGTCACGCGGGAACGAGACGTGGTGAACCGGTCACGGGGTGTGAAGTACGGGCCTCCCTCGGCCTGTCGGGCCGGTAGTCTTTCGACCGGACGAAGTACGGGAGTCGATAAGGCCATGGTGGGGGACCTGTTGTCGCAGATGCCGCGGATGCGGCTGGACGAGCTGCTCGACGAGCTCCAGGCCCGGATCGACGCGGCCCGGGGGACCCGGGACCGCGTGCACAGCCTGCTGGAGGCGGTCGTCTCCGTCGGGCGGGAACTCGAACTCTCCCAGGTGCTCCGCCGCATCGTCGAGGCGGCGGCGCTGTTGGTGGACGCCGAGTACGGCGCGCTCGGTGTGATCGGACCGGATGGCCGGACCCTGTCGCAGTTCCTCACCGTGGGCGTCACGGCACGGGAGAGCGGCCGGATCGGGCCGCTGCCGGCCGGCCACGGCCTGCTCGGCGAGGTGATCCGCCACCCCGAGCCGCTTCGGCTGGCGGATCTCGGAGCACATGCCTCCTCGCACGGCTTCCCGCAACACCACCCGCCGATGCGCACCTTCCTCGGCGTGCCCATCCGCGTACGCGACGAGGTCTTCGGCAACCTCTATCTGACCGACAAGCGGAGTGGGCTGGAGTTCGACACGGAAGACGAATCGGTCATCAGTACCCTCTCGGTCGCCGCGGGTGTGGCCATCGACAACGCCCGCCTGTACGAGGGGTCCCAGCGTCAGCAGCGCTGGCTCCGCGCCAACGCCGAGATCACCGGCAACCTGTTGTCCGGGAGCCCACGCGCCGAGGTGCTGCAGCTGATCGCCCGCCGGGCACAGGACATCACCGGGTCCGCCGCCGCGGAGATCGCCACCGCCGTGCCCGGCGGCGAGGGGCTGCTGGTCGAGGCGGCCACCGGGAGGGGGGACGAGGTGCGGCAGGGACTCGTGCTGCCCGTCCAGGGCACGATGCCCGGTGCCGCGTACTCCTCGGGGGCGCCCGTCACCACCGCCAAGGCCGCGACGGATCCCCGTTGCGCGGCCGACGTGCAGCTCCCGCAGGAGTGGGGGCCGGCCGCGGCGGTCCCGCTGAGCTCGGAGGACGCGTCCGGCCGAGGTGTGCTCTTCCTCGCCCGGGGGCCGAGCGACCCGGTGTTCACCGACGCCGAACTCGAACCGCTGCTGGCCTTCGCCGGACAGGCGGCCCTCGCCTTGGAGCTGGCCGACCGGCGTCGTGACGCCGAACAGATCGCCCTGCTGGAGGAACGTGACCGGATCGCCCGCGATCTGCACGACCTGGCCATCCAGCGACTGTTCGCGACCGGAATGACACTGCAGAGTGCCGCCCGCCTGGTGGACCGCGCGGACGCCTCGCAGAGGCTTTCACGCGCCGTGGACGACCTGGACGAGACCATCAAGATCATTCGATCGACGATCTTCGGGCTGCGGACGAGGGACCGGGAAGGCGGCGCGGGGCTGCGGGCCCGCGCCGCGCAGGCGGTCGGCGACGCGGCCACCCTGCTCGGCCATCCGCCGCGCCTGAGCATGGAGGGGCTGCTGGACACCGACGTACCGGCGCATATCGCCGACCACGTCGTGGCCGCCCTCAACGAGCTCCTCAGCAACGCGGCACGGCACTCCGGAGCCACCCGGGTCGCCGTCACCTTGGAGACCCTCGGCGGCGACGTCGTGCTGAGCGTCGCGGACAACGGCGTGGGGGTCCCGGAACAGGGCCGGCGGTCCGGTCTGACCAATCTCGACGAACGGGCCCGGAGCGTCGGCGGGGACTTCCGTCTGGAGAGGCTGTCCGAAGGCGGCAGCAGACTGGTCTGGCAGGCGCCCATCCCGTCGTCGGGACCCGCCCTTGACGGGACCTTCTGAGCGGTGCGGGACGCTGCCCGGATCACGGCTCCGCCCACCTCGGAGCCTGCCTGCCGGGTGGCCTTCGGCCGACAGGCTCTCAGGGAGGCCGGTGTCAGCGCCCCTGGTGCGGAGCGCGCTCGGCCAGCCGGAAACCCCGGACGATATCGGGCCGGACGCACACCAGGGAACCTGGGTGCGGGCCCACCCGGGCGTGTGACGACGCCCCGAGCAGGGCCTTCTCCTCCAGGTCGGTCACGAGGCGGGCATAGCCCGTGACGACCACGCTCCAGCCCAGGTGGGTGAGGGGGTCGATCTCGTCCGTCTGGTACGCCACGACGACTCCGGGCGCCCCGTCCGGCGCGGTGAGCGCCGTCGGAGCCCCCTCGCCGTCGATGTGGACGACCACGTCCTCCCCACGCAGCACGTGGGCGGCCGGCCGCACGGCGGGCAGCGCGTGCTCGGTGAAGACCAGCCGGCCCAGCGAGACCGTTTGGAGAAGGGACAGCGACTGACTCGGGGTCAACGGCAGCACGGCAGGGGCAGCCGTCACGGACGGGCGGGGGCCGTGCGTCGACTCGCCTGTCCGAACCGCCATATCGCGCCCCTTTCCGATCGTTCCCGGTTCACGAATCGACGGGAGCCGATCCGTGATCAGAAGCGTGCCCCCTGCCGTTCCGTGTCACCAGGGCCGAACGGTCCTCATCCGAGCCCCGGCTCACTGCCCCGGCCCGTCGTCGTGGGGTGGTCGCGTGCCGCCGCCGGAAGCAGGGCCGATCGGCCCTGTCCGGAGTATCGACGACACGTCACGATGGGCGCGTCGCGCGCCCGCTGTGGCCGATCCCGAAGAAGGAGTACGAGATGACCGACACTGGCCCGGCGGCGGTCGAGGAGGAGCTCGTCACCGTCTTCCTCCTCGACGACCACGAGGTCGTCCGCCGAGGCGTGTACGACCTGTTGGACGCGGAGCCCGGCATCAGCGTCGTGGGGGAGGCGGCCACCGCCGAGCAGGCCCTCGTCCGGGTGGCGGCACTGCGCCCCAGGGTGGCGGTGCTCGACGTCCGGCTCCAGGACGGGGACGGCGTCTCGGTCTGCCGTGAACTGCGTTCCCGCATGCCGGATCTGGCCTGTCTGATGCTCACCTCGTTCGACGACGAGGAGGCGCTGCTGGACGCGATCATGGCGGGTGCCTCCGGCTACGTCCTCAAACAGATCAGCGGCACCGATCTGGTGACCGCGGTACGGACCGTCGCCTCGGGCAAGTCGATGCTCGACCCCGGTGCCACCGCCCGCATCATGGCGCGGATGCGTGGGGACACCCCGTCCGGTGGCCAGGCCGTGAAGCTGCCCGGACTCACGGACCGGGAGAGGGAGATCCTGATCCTGGTCAGCGAGGGCCTGACGAACCGCGAGATCGGCGGCCGGCTGTATCTCGCAGAGAAGACGGTCAAGAACATCGTCTCGCGGCTCTTCACCAAGCTCGGGGTCGAGCGCCGGGTCCAGGCGGCAGTGATCGCCAGCCACACGATCGCTCCGCCTGGCCGGGCCCCCGGGCAGACCACCTGACGGTCGCCCCTCAGCTCCGCCGGCGGGCCGGGGACGGGCGCTCGTGCCCGCGCGGGGGCCGAGCGCCTCCCGGACGGCGCCGCCGCCGAGGCCGGGAGCGACGGGACGCCGCGCCCGTCGCCTCCCCGACTCGGCCGTGACACGGCGGGACACCTTTCGTTGGTCGTCACGTGACCATGCCGCACACCGGACCGATCCGGCGCCCCTCCTCCGGCCCCGGGCTTCCCCCACCGGATTCCGCATACCGGCCTCTTCCGCCCCCCGGACGGTGGTCACGGGCCGGTCAGCCCCGGTGTCGCGTGGCCGCCTCGTCACGTGAACCGCGCGCACCGGCGACCGGCCCCGGGCCGTATGCCGGCCCGTCGGTCTCACGAAGACGAAGAAGGCAGAGAGGAAACCCCTATGCAGGACACCGTCGACGCCGAGGTCCCCATGGACTTCCTGCCGCCGGACGAGCACCCGTGTCGCGTCACGGTACGTATGCGGTACAACAGTTGCGACCCGCTGGCGGTCCAACTCACGATCCCCCTTCCCGACGACTCCTCCGTGACCTGGGTCTTCGCCAGGGAGCTGCTGGCCGAGGGAGTGGACCGCTCGTGCGGTGAAGGGGACGTGCGGATCGCGCCGGTCGGGAACGGGCGGCCCGGCCAGGTGCTGATCCGGTTCCGGGTGCGTGAGCGGGAGGCGAGGTTCGCCACCGACGCGGATTCCCTGGTGGCGTTCCTCGATCGCACGGGCGAGGTGGTGCCGATCGGCGGGGAGGAACAACACCCCTGTTTCCGCTGGCATCTCGAGGCCGAGCTGAAGAGTATCGGCCGGTCGTCCCGGTGAACACGACCCGGAGGACGTCCCGGGACGGACCCCGGCGACACCGGCACGCGGCCGTGTCCGCCGTCCGGCACACCGCTCGCGGAAGGGAGCGGGCTGCCTCCGCCCGGCCGAGCCGGGCACACGGCCGACGGGGAACCCGTCCGCGCCGAGGGCCCGACAGGCTCTCAGCGGGGCGTCCTGGCACCTTCCGGGCATCCGCACGACGGCCTCGGCCCGGGATGCCGTCGGCCCGTGGGCGCCGTTCCGCTTTCTGGCGCGGCAGGATGAAGAGTGGAGGTCACCGCATGCATCCTGAGCCGATCAGTGACAGCACGCTACGGGCGGAGCAGCGCAGCGTCGCTTCCGAGGGGCGGGACGGGCGGCCGGGGGCCCGCACGTGACCGGCCGCCCTCGCTGTCATGCGGTCCCGGCGTCACCGGAGACACCGCTCGTCTCCGAATCGCCCTGGTCGAGGCGGAAGGGCGGGTAGGCGTCCGTCATCAGGCAGGCGTAGGCCACGACACGGAGCACCCACCGGTTGAGCCCGACGACGAGAGCGAACAGATCACGCGGATACCGGTCGGTGAACGCCAGGGCGAAGCCCGCGATGACCGCCAGCAGGGTGATCAGGCCGCCGCCCCACCAGTTGCCCCGCATGCCTCCCGTGAAGAAGGCGAGGATCAGGTAGTGAGGGATGGCGAGCAGCCACCACTTCACCAGGACCAGTGAGCGCGAGAGCCGTTCCGGGTACACGATGTCGAGCCGGGCCGGATAGTCGGGCTCGGCGCCCAGACTGAAGGGCGGGTACCGGTCGGTGCCCAGGGCTCCGTACGCGTAGTACGAGACGCGCCAGGACCAGCGGAGCACACCGAGGTTGAAGTCGAAGAGGCCCCGCGGGTAGCGCTCGGTGAAGAGGACGGCGAAGAACGCGATCACCGAGACGACGAGAAACGCGATCCAGAGGAAGAAGAGCACGATCGCGTGCGGGATCACCAGGATCCACTTGACCAGCCACAACCAGCGGGACAGCGGCGCGTCGAGCGTGGCCGTCACCGACACGGGCCGCCGATGGGCACCCGGAGTTTCCATCATCGTCACTCCTCGGAAGGTCGTCTGGGGGGTGGACACGGCCGGTCGCGCCTTCGGCGTCGTCGTGTGGCTCCACGAGGTCGCGCGGGGGCGCACCGGACTCCCGTTCGCCGGCCGCTCGGGGCGGCCGGTACCGCTCGTCGACGCGGCGCGTTCCGGCGAGGCCGGGCCGCTCCGGGGGCGGCGCGATGTTCCCGCGCGCCGACCCGGATGCCCTCGGGCTTGCGGAGGCCGCCGTGCCTCATCGCGCACCACCTCCCACGCCTGCGTCCGGCCCCCACATCCCAGGATCGCCCCCCTCGCCCACCCGGGCCACGGCTCGTAGCCCACCCGGGCCGCGGCGGCGGCCTCCCCGGGGCCATGTGAGCGCCGCCTCCTCCCTGGCCGGCGGGGACGGAGACCGCGCCCTGGCGCCGGTCGGCCGCGACCGGCGTCCCCGTGCGCGTGACGGACGTCCGCCCGGCCGCCACAGGTGTGACGGCGGTCGTCCCCGAGAAGAATCCCGGGGTGGCGGGAGACCACCGGGGGCTCCCCACGGGAGGCGCCCGGCCGGAAGCGGACCCTCCCCGGGGCCGGTCCGCGCGCATGTCGGAGGAGGGGGATGTGGGGGAGTCCGAGGAGTATTTCCGGGAACTGCGACGCGAGGAGGAGCGGCTGCGTGACAAGGAGGCGGCGGATCGTATCGCCGCCTCGGGGGGATCTTCGGCGTCCTCGGGCTGCGGTTGTCTCGGCTGGGGCTGCCTGATCCTGGTGGCCATGCTGGCTCTCACCGTCTGGTTCCTCGTCGACGAGTTCGCCAAGCGCGAGGAGATCCGTGTGGTGACGGCCGTCCTGTGCGGGAAGGAGCAGGACGGCGAGGACTGGGTCATCCACACCGGCGAAGGTGACTTCCGGCTCGGTGACGTACCGGCGAAGAAGGCCGAACAACAGTACGGGACCCTGCGCGAGGGGCAGGTCTACGACATCGTCTTCCAGGGCATGCAGATGCCTCTGCTGCCGCGCCCGGTCACCCGTGGGGTCGTCCCCTCGTCCAGGTCCGAACGCTCCGTCTCCCCCTGCCCCGAGGAGAGCTGAACCAGCGGAGAGACGATGCCGGTGGCCCGGGGAAGGCCGGACGGATCGCCCCGGCGGTGACGGCCCGCCTTTGAAAGGGCCGCCGGGACCCCCGCCGAGCCGTTCCGGCCGTGGTCGAGCCGCCCGGCCCCGGCCGGGAACGTCTACGCGAAGGTGCAGACGTCCGTGAGGTGGTGTTCGTCCATCAGCGCCTCGGCCCTCCGGATCGACAGGGGTGCCTTGACGCCGTGCGCCTCGAGACAGGCGCGGATCCGTGCGGCGCGGTCCTCGGGGCGTTCGTTCACGGCGTGCCATCCCCGGTCGACGGGCAGGAACGCGGCGTAGCAGGACGCGTCGGCGCCCGAATCCGTCGCGCCCTCGGGGACGCCGTACCGCACGAGCGGGCCCGCGTCGGTGGTGATCCGCAACGGGAACCCCTTCTCCCGCATGCAGTCCGCGTAGGCGGTGAACGCCGCTCGGTACTGTTCCTCGGTCACCTGGGACGGCGAGCGCGAGGCACCCACCCGGGCGCCGGCGGCGTGCGCGAGTGCGGACGCGTCGGCGCCGGACGCGGCCGGTGGCCCCGCGCAGCCGGTGAGGATCGGGACGAGGGCGCCGAGGAGGGACACGGCGACACGGGCGAATCCGGAACCGGTACGCATACAAGGGTCCTTCGAGAACGAGGGGGTGTACTCCGTCGGGACGGGCCGGGGTGAGCCGGGCGGCGAGGCACGCGTCGCGTCGCGGCCGGGCAGTGGGGTTGCCCTTCGCCTTCGTGTGGGATCAGCCGACGCGCACCTCGCGGACCGTGCGTCCGCCGGCGAGGAGCGCGGAGGGCGCCCTCGTGCGGAACGGCCCGGGTGGCCGCGCCGACGGGGACGATCGGGTGTTCTCCATGCCGAACACGGTAGGAGGGGCCGCGTCCGACGCGCCGACGGCGGGCGCCGCGCTCACCCGGAAGGATCAACACCGTCGCCTTCGGGTACGGCATCCGCGCGGGTTCCGTGCCCGAGGGCGCTCGCCACCGGCGGGGAGGGCGAGACGGCTCCGCTGACCAGGAGACGCGGGGCGCCGGTGCCGTCGGCGGGTACCGTCCACACGTCGTCGACGCCGTCGCTGCGCTGGATGGCGTAGGCCACCGTCCCGTCGTCGAGCCAGGCCGCCTGGTCGTCCACCGACCGGGTCTCCGCTAGTCCGGTGCGGTGGAGTGTGGTCAGGTCGAGCACGGACAGCCGCCATCCCTTGGCGGGGTCGGCGTCGACGGCCTGTTTGAAGGCGACCCGTGTCCCGTCGGGTGACAGCGACGGGCACTCGACGTTCTCCGTCAGGATCCTCAGCGTCCTGGCCGACACGCTCCCCTCGACCAGGGAGCGGGTGCCGGAACTGGAGAGCGTCGCGTAGAAACGGTCGTCGTCCGCGGCGAAGGTCACGCCCCAGATGTTGACGTCCGGGGCACGGTAGCGGCGGCCGTCCCGCAGTACCGTGAAGACCTCCAGGGAACCGGTCAGCTCACCGCTGCGCGTGTCGAGGATGCCGGTCCGGGTCGAGAACCCTCCACCGGAGTACGAGTGCCCGCCGACGAACAGCGTCCACGCGACCATGCGTCCGTCGGCGGACACTCTGGTGCGGTTGGGGAACCCGGTCAGGGTGACGCTGCGCCGGGTGCGCAGGTCCGGGTCGAGGACCAGGAGCCGGGTGGTCCCGAGCGCCCCCACCGGCGTCAGGCAGGCGGTGGTACCGCCCGCCGTGTAGGCGCGGTCGCACCGTTGCGAGGTGACGTCGCGCGGCCCTGAGGGATCGGTGATGGACACCGAGGAGAGCAGCCCGTCGCTCAGCACCGTCAGCCGCGGCCCGGCACGAAGGCCGTCGTCCCCGACGGCGGCGGCGGGCGCGCGGGGAACGTCGCCGGGCGATCCCTGGACTCCGGCCTGCCGGGCGCGGAGGAGCGTGACGGTGGCCAGGGCGGCGAGCAGAAGCGTGGCGACGGCGAGGACCAGGATTCTGGCGCGCTGGGTGATGCCGGTCACGAGGCGACTCCGGGGGCTCGGTGCGCGGTCGGTCCGGTGCCGCCGTCCGTACCGCCTCGCCCGTCGGGGCGCGGGGAGAGGAACACGGCGGTGGCCACGGCCGCCAGGACGGCACCGACGGCGGCCCCGCGACTCGCGGCGGCGGGCCCCCATGCCTGCCAGGCCAGTCCGAACAGCACGGACGAGCCGAGGAGGCAGGCGGCGCCCGCTGTCACGAGACCGAGTTTGGCCGGCGCGTGGCCGGCCGACCGGGCGGTCCTGCCGATGGTGGAGAGGTCCACGGGGGTACGACCTCCGGTGAGGAGGGCCGGAGGCCGCCGCCGGCCGTGCGTGGGGACGGCGGCGGCTCCCGGCGCGAGGGGAGGGCTCAGTGACAGGTGCCGGTGCCGCTGTCGTTGTACGTCTTGCCCGCCTCGGGGACGAACTCCCAGTCGTAGCCGCCGGCGTGCAGGGTCAGCTTCAGCACGCCGTGGGTGTCGCTGTTGCGTGCTTCGCTGTTGGCCTGGATGGTGCCGAATCCGTAGTGGCTGGCACCGCCCATCCCGGCGACGAACTGCCGGATGCCGTGGGTGGCGTCGAGCTGCCCGCTCGGGTTCTGCGGGGCGAAGCGCTCGTACTGGTGGTTGTGGCCCGTGAGGATCAGCTCGGCGTCGTGGTCGTACAGCGCCTGCACCAGGGGTCCGGTGGAGGCGTCGGGCCCGTGGCTCGAACTCGACGTCCACCGCGGCTTGTGCCAGTAGGCGACGGTGCACGGCTTGGTGCTGGCGGCCAGGTCGGCGCGCAGCCACTGCTCCTGGGCGGAGCCCACGGACATGCCGACCTCGGAGTTGAGCGAGACCACGTGCCAGTTGCCGAGGTCGTAGGAGTAGTAACCCTTGCCCGCCGTACCCGCGTTGGCTCCGAAGTAGCTGTAGTACGCGGACGCGCCGGACGTGTGGTAGTCGTGGTTGCCCGGCGCCGGCCTGGTGCGTGCCTTGTGGCGGCCCCATGTCGGGTCGTAGTAGTTCGCGAAGTCGGAGGCCGTGCCGTCGGGATAGGCGTTGTCGCCGGTCGTGAACACCGTGCCGGGGATGCCGTCGAGCAGGTTCGCGGTCGCGCTGTCGCCGGAGCCGGAGGTGGCTATGTCGCCGGCGCCGACCAGGACCGGGTCGCCGGAGGGCGGGGTGGTGGAGGTGGAAGGGGTCGGCGTGGGCGAGGAGCCGGTCTCGACGAGCAGTTGCGGGGCGGTGGCCCCGGACTCGCGCGAGTCGTAGTCGGCGCCGTCACTGCTGGTGGAGGTGACGCCGACGCTGTACGTGCCGTTGCCCGTGACGTACGAGGTCACGTCGACCTCGTACCAGGTGTTGCGGCTCACGGCGCCCAGGGAACCGAGTACGGCGCCGTCGACGGAGGGCTTGTTGTTGTACGTCACGGAGGTCTCGGACCAGGTGGTGTTCGACATCGCCTGGAAGGTGCCGCCGTTGCCGCTCTGCGCGCCCGACACGTCGTCGACGTGCATCCGCAGTGTCGCGCGGGTCACCGGCTGGCTGACGCCGGAGACGGTGAACTTCAGGAACATCTGCTTGACCGGGCTGTGATCCACGCCGAGCTGGTGCGAAGTGCCGTAGTTGGTACCGGCCTTGCCGCTGTCGACGTAGGTGTCCGCGCTCGGGCTGAACGCGGTGCCGGCGGCCGAGGCCGTGGGGGTGAGGTCCGTGAGGGCCAGTGTGGCCAGGGCGGCTGAGGCGAGGACGCCGACGAGGGCCACCGCGGTGGCCTTCCGGTGAAGCATGCGAAACCCTTTCGCTTGCGGAACGAGGGCGTCACGGAACGTAGCCTCTCCGTTCTGCCGTCCGGTGATGCGCCGAGGTTCGTCCGGTGGCCGACGGATGAACGCCAGGACCTCGGCCGGATGAGGGGAGCGGGCGAGGGGCGCGGTCGCCGCACTTGCTCCCTGCTGAACGATCGTTTAATGTTTTGAACATGCGTTCAGTGATGAGAGATGGCGACGACCGGACGAGCCGGGCCGTGATGCGCGACGAGGCGCTCCGGCTCTTCGCGGAGTCGGGGCCGGACGCGGTGTCCGTGCGTCAGATCGCCCAGGCCGCCGGAGTGTCCCCGGGGCTCGTGCTGCACCACTTCGGCTCGAAGGACGGGCTACGACAGGACATCGACCGGCACGTGCTGTCCGTCTTCGAGGCGGTCGTCTCCGAGGCGGCCGTGCGGGCACCGGAGCAAGGCGAACCAGGAGCGGGACAGGCACGTTCACTCGGTGAGGCGGTACTGCGCCACCTGCCCGAGGGCTCGCCGATCCCGGCCTACCTGGGACGGCTGCTGCTGTCCGAATCCGAGGCCGCCCGAGCCCTCTTCCAGCGGCTCCACCAGCTCAGTCTGCGGACGCTGGAGGAGATGGCACGGGCCGGACAGGCGGTGCGCGGCCGGGATCCACACGTGCGGGCCGCTTTCCTGCTCGTCAACGACCTCGCGCTGTTGCTCCTGCGCCCGCGGCTGACCGAGGTCCTCGGGGTCGATCCGCTCTCCGCGGCCGGGCTCGAACGCTGGACGCCGGAAGTAATGGCCGTATACGGCGGGGGACTCGCCGCCGAGGAAGCGGGTGACACGGAATGAAGGCAGTGGTCTGCGGGGCGGGGATCGCGGGGCTCGCCCTCGCGCGGCGTCTGGACGCCCTGGGCTGGGACGTCGTGGTGCTGGAGAAGGCACCCGGACCCCGAACCCAGGGGTACATGGTCGACTTCTTCGGGCCCGGGTACGACTCGGCCGAGGCCATGGGGCTCCTCCCGAACCTGAAGGAAAGGGCCTACCGGATCGACGAGGCGAGCTTCGTCGACGAGCACGGCCGCCGCCGGGCGGGTCTGGACTACACGCGGTTCTCCCAGGCCGTCGGCGGCAGACTCCTGAGCCTCATGCGGCCCGATCTGGAACAGGCTCTGCGCGACGCGCTTCCGCCTGGGGTGGAGCTGCGGTTCGGCACGGGGCCGGCCGGCGTCGAGGAGACCCCGGACGGGGTCCTGGTATCCCTCGTCGACGGAGGTGTCGAACGTGCCGACCTCCTGGTCGGCGCCGACGGCGTGCACTCCACCGTGCGCCGGCTGGTCTTCGGCGACGAGGCGGACTTCCTGAGGTTCCGGGGATTCCACACCACCGCCTACGTCTTCGACGATCCGGAGATCTTCGGGCAGGTGCGGGACCGTTTCTGTCTGACGGACACCGTCGACCGCCAGATGGGCCTCTACGGTCTGCGTGACGGACGGGTCGCGGCCTTCGGCGTGCACCGGGCCGAGCACGGAGACCTGCCCCCGGACACCCGGGAGGCGGTACGCCACGCCTACGCGGGCCTCGGCTGGGTCGTCCCGCGCGCCTTGAGCCAGTGCCCGCCCAGCGGCGAGGTGTACTACGACCAGGTGGCACAGGTCGTGATGGACCGCTGGAGCCGGGGTCGCACCGTGCTGGTCGGGGACGCCGCCTACGCGGTGTCCCTGCTCGCGGGCCAGGGCGCCTCGCTCGGGGTCGCGGGGGCCTACGTCCTGGCCGAGGAGCTCGGGCACGCGTCATCCGTGGAGGCGGGGCTCGCCGCCTACGAGGAGCGCTGGCGTCCCGTGGCCGAGGAGAAGCAGGCGGCCGGCCGGGCGGCCGCCGAGTGGTTCCTGCCCACATCGGCATCGCGCCTGCACGTCAGGCGTGCGGCCATGCGACTGTCCGGGCTGCCCGGACTGGGGAGGATCGTGGCCCGCTCGCTGTCCGGCAAGCCCGCCGTCCTGGCCCGTGAGACCGCGGGCGGCGACCGGGGCTCCGTCCGCTAGCCCGGTCGGTTCGGGACTTCGCGGGTCGCCGCCCGCCGGGTCGGGAGCGGGGCGGCGAGGCGTGCGAGGACGGCCGCCGCCGCGGAGTCCGACGGGGCGGGGCGCCACTCCCCGGCGGTGAGGAGGTGCCGTGCACGCGCGGCCTCCCGGGCCAGGGCGCGCTTCCGCAGCGGGTTCAGCCCGACGGCCGTCCCGCGGAGGTCGTCCCGTCGCGTCACGACACCTCGCCTTCCTCCCCGGGTTCCCCGCGTCGCCGCGCGCCGTGCACGACGCGTCCGTCCTCGGCCGGCGGGGTGATCACATGGACGAATCCCCGCCGCGTCACTTCTCCGCCCCGGGGGTCGTTGAGGGGCCGAGGGGTGACCTGGGGGCGAAGGGATGGCGGCATGCGGCAGTTTCCTCTGGAAATGCGTGAGGTGGCAGCTGGGCGGGTGGTCGAGTGGCGCTTGCGGGTCGCGGTGCCGGAGGCGGACGAACCGGTCGGCTCGGCGGGCAGGAAGGCGTCCTTCAACCAGGACAAGCACTTCACCGTAGCGGAGGAGAGCCGCGCCGCCGACGACCCCGTGGCGTCCTGGCTCGCGGTCACCTTCGAGGTGGCCGGTCGACTCGACGAGGCGGCCCTGGGCGAGTCGCTGCTGGCGTTCGTCAAACGGCACGAGGTGTTGCGTTGTGCCTTCCGCCGCCTGGCCGGGGAGGTCGCGTGCGCGCCGTTCGACCCTGCTTCACTCTCCCTCGACGTCGAGCCGGCGGGCGAGTTCGAGGACTCCGGGCCGTTGAACGACTTCCTCCTCGAAAGGTTCAAGCGCAGCATCGACACGCTGTCGTGGCCGCTGTTCACCATGGGCGCGGTGGTCCGCGAGGACTCCGCCACGGTCTATCTCGCCTTCGACCACATCGTCTGCGACGGCATGTCGATGCCGATCGTCGTCCGGGAGGTGCTGACGTCCTACGAAGCGCTGTGCCGTGGTGAGCGCCCCGGACTGCCCGACACCGCGCCGAGCTACCTCGACTTCGCCGAGGAGCAGCGCGGACGCTACCTGGCCATCGGCGCGGACGACGAACGCCTCGCCTACTGGAAGGAGTTCGTCCGTCGCGGCGGGACGTTCTTCCCGCGCTTCCCGCTCGACCTGGGTGTGGAGCCGGGCCGGATGTACCCGATCGTCAACGAGGCATCCGTGCTGCTGGACGCCGCGGAGGCCGAAGTGTTCGAGAAGACCTGTCTGGAGACCGGCGGGAAGCCCTTCATGGGAGTGCTCGCCGCCGTCGCCGTCTGCTTGCGGGAGGCGGGCGGGCCGGGCGTCTACCGCGGGTTCATGCCGGTCAGTGAGCGCGGCCGGGGTGTCTGGGAGGACTCGGTCGGCTGGTTCGTCAACACCATGCCCATCGAGTTCGACGCTTCTTCCGGCCGGGACTTCGCCGAGGTCATGGCATCGGTCCGGACGGGGTTCACAGAGATGATCGGCCATGTCGACGTACCGTTCGTCCGGGCGTGGGAGCTGCTGGCACCCGAGGAGTTCGCGGCGCGCGCCTGGCCGTACCCGGTGAACTTCTTCTCGTACATCGACATGCGCAAGTGCCGGGGTGCCGAGCGGCACGCCGGGTGGCGGCCCGCCAGTCACGTGTGGTCCGCTCGCGCCAACGGCGCCTGCTCGTGGTTCCAGCGGGACGCCGACGGGATCCACATGAACTCCCTGTACGTCGACACCCCGGCGGCCCGCCGCACGATGGGCGACTTCCAGGAAGCGCTCCGGCTGACGGCGCAGGAGATCGCGCGGCACGGCTCCTTCCGGCGCGCCATCGCGCTGACCCGGCCACGCCGCCCGGTGGAGACGCCCGCGGACGTGACCGCCTCCGCCCACCACCGCTGACGGGCACGGCCTCGCCGGCCGAAAGCGTCCGACCCGCGCACGCGCCCAGGTCGGACGCTTTCGGCCGGCTCAGAGCCTGTCGGGTGGCTTTCGGCCGGCAGGCTCTCAGATCCGTCACGACCGGGTCCGCCGAGACTCACCCGCGGAATGCCGGCGCACCTCCCTCTCCGGGGCAGGGCGGCCACCGGCTTTCGTTCACTCGATCAGAGGGCTCCGGCGTTCCAGCAGGACCACGTCCCGCCACACGCCGTCGCGGCGGCCGACGCGTTCACGGGTGCCGATGACCCGGAAGCCGGCGCGTGCGTGGAGGGCGAGGCTGGCGGTGTTCTCGGGGAAGATCCCGGACTGGACGGTCCAGATCCCGGCGGCCTCCGTCGAGCCGATCAGCGCCTGCAGCAAGGCGGCCGCGATCCCGCGGCCGTGGGCGTCGGGGTGGACGTACACGGAGTGCTCGACCACACCCGCGTACGCGCACCGTTCGGATACGGCGCTCACCGCGACCCAGCCCACCACCCGGCCGCAGCCGTCCAGGGCGACGAACCGGTGGCCGGGCAGCCTCGCCCCGTCGAAAGCGGCCCAGTCGGGGGCCCTCGTCTCGAAGGTCGCGTCGCCCCCGTCGATCCCCGCCTGATAGATGCCCAGCACCTGCGCGGCATGCTCGGGCGCCAGTGCCTCGATCCGTACGCCGCTCGCGCCGCTCACGCGGTCTTCGCGGCGCCGGACAGCAGCGCGCCCATGGAGGCGAGGACGGCGGGTTCGACGCGGTAGTAGACCCAGGTCCCGCGGCGCTCGGAGGACAGCAGCCCGGCCTCCTTGAGCTTCTTGAGATGGTGGGAGACGGTCGGCTGGGAGACACCGACATCCGAAATGTCGCACACACACGCCTCGCCGCCCTCGTGGCAGGCGACGGCGGAGAACAGTCGCAGGCGTACGGGGTCGCCGAGGGCCTTGAACATCATCGCCGCCACCTCGGCCTCCCCCGCGGACATGGGGCCTTCGTTCAGCGGCGGGCAGCAGGGTGTCACGACGTCGGAGTCCAGGAGCGGCAGAACCTTCGCGTTCGACATATATCTATGTTGACACATGTCGAACCAATGGGCGGGGGGCAGGTGCGACACAGGCGGGCGGCGGTGAGGTCGGCCCGGTCTCCTGGGGTGGCGGTGGCGTCCGCTTCTCTGTTCCGTGGCGAGTCTCGATTCGATGCGATTCGATAGATGTCTATGTTGACGCATGTCGAAACAGGTGCCATGCTGACGGCGCAAGCCATAGACAAACATCGAAACAAAGGGGGAGTCGATCGTGAACGCGCCCGCCACCACCGATCTGCCCGTCGTCGTCATCGGGGCCGGCCCGATCGGTCTCGCCGCCGCAGCCCACCTCCTCGACCGCAGTGTCGAACCCCTCGTCCTGGAGGCCGGCCCCACCGCCGGAGCCGCCGTTCGTCAGTGGGCGCACGTACGGCTGTTCTCCCGCTGGGGTGAGCTCGTCGACCCGGCCGCCGAGAAGCTCCTGGCCCCGACCGGCTGGACCAAGCCCGCCGAGGGCACCTACCCCTCCGGCGGGGACTGGGCCGACGGCTACCTCCAGCCCCTCGCCGACACCCTCGGCGACCGGGTCCGCTACGACGCCCGCGTCACCGGCGTCTCCCGCGCCGGCCGGGACCGCGTCGTGGACGCCGATCGCGCCGCCCAGCCCTTCGTCGTCCGGTACGAGACCACCGACGGCCGCGAGCACCGGCTCTTCGCCCGCGCGGTGATCGACGCCTCCGGCACCTGGTCCACTCCCAGCCCCGCAGGCGGCAGCGGACTGGCCGCCCTCGGCGAGAGGAAGGCCGCGGAGCGCATCACCTACCGCGTCCCCCACCTCGATGACCCCGCCGTCCGCGCCCGGTACGCGGGCAAGCGGATCGCGGTCATCGGCTCGGGCGCTTCCGCCTTCACCGCCCTCGCCCAACTCGCCCGGCTCGCCATGTCAGAGGACGGCCGCGGCACGCACACCTCCTGGATCCTGCGCCGCGGCGTCTCCGGTTCCACCTTCGGCGGCGGCGAAGCCGACCAGCTCCCCGCCCGCGGCGCTCTCGGCCTGGCCGCGAAGAAGGCCGTCGACGACGGCCACGTGGACGCCGTCACCGGAT
Source organism: Streptomyces sp. NBC_01216 (assembly GCF_035994945.1). Lineage (NCBI taxonomy): Bacteria > Bacillati > Actinomycetota > Actinomycetes > Kitasatosporales > Streptomycetaceae > Streptomyces > Streptomyces sp. NBC_01216. The sequence continues at coordinate 312,677 of NZ_CP108677.1, read as the reverse complement.
TCCGCACGGACGCCGTCGAACGCGACGACGATGGCCGCCTGATCCTCGTCGCCGAGGACGGCCGCCGCCTGCGCCCGGTCGACGAGGCCATCGTCCTGACGGGCTTCCGCCCCGACCTCGGCCTCCTGGACGAGCTGCGTCTCGGTCTCGACGAACGCCTCCAGGCCCCCAGCGCCCTCGCCCCGCTGATCGACCCCAACCAGCACTCCTGTGGCACGGTCTACCCGCACGGTGTGAACGAGCTCTCCCACCCGGAGAAGGACGTCTACCTCGTCGGCATGAAGTCCTACGGCCGCGCCCCCACCTTCCTCGCGATGACCGGCTACGAGCAGGTGCGCTCCATCGCCGCCGCACTCGCCGGCGACCAGGAAGCCGCGGAACGCGTCGAACTCACCCTCCCCGAGACGGGCGTGTGCGGTGGCGCGGGTCTCTTCGACGAGCCCGAGGCCGCCGAGGCGGCCGGCGGCTGCTGCGCCGCTCCGGACACCCTCACCCTCAGCGGCACCCCCACCTCCTCCTTGGGGTCCCCTCGGACGGAGTCCGGGGGAGGCTGCTGAACCATGCCCGGCACCCAGGCCGGTGTGGCCGCGCCCGGAGCAGGGGACCGGACGCGGCCACGTGCCGTCCTGCCCGCCCTCTGCCTCACCCAGATCACCAGCTGGGGCATCGTCCACCTCTGCCTGTCGGGTGGCCCCTGACCGGGTGGTCACGCCCTGGCACGCACGCTGTCGGCGTCTTCGGTCTGAAGGCGCCGGTCACCTCCGATCCGGGCCGGGCCAAGGGCACGGACGACGCGTTCCGCTCGTTCGCCCAGACCTTCCGGGACCGCGGCTGCTGATGGCGGTGGCGTCGGGCCTGGTGCGGTTCGGTGCCTTCTCCGCCGGAAAGGCCAGGTGGCGCGAGGTCTGACCCGTGGACCGTGGTGGCCCCTCGGCCGGGCCGGACGTGGACGGGAACGAGACGGGACGTACGGGGTCAGGAGGAGGGGCGCGGGGAGCGGAGTACGAGCAGGGTGATCTCGCTGGGGGCGAAGACGCGGAACGGCGGGCCCCAGAAACCCGTGCCACGGCTGGTGTAGAGGAGGGTGCGGGAGCCGTGGCGGCTGAGGCCGGCGACGGTGGGCTGGTCGATGCGGACGAGGTGGTGGAAGGGCCAGATCTGGCCGCCGTGGGTGTGGCCGGAGAGCTGGAGGTCGACGCCGCCCGCCGCGGCCCGGTCGACGAACTTGGGCTGGTGGGCCAGGAGCAGGACCGGCAGGTCGGGGTCGGCGCCGTCGAGGGCTCCGGCGAGGTGGGCGCGGTGGCCGGCCAGGCCGGAGGATTCGGCGGTGACGTCGTCCACACCGGCTACCACGAGGGTGTCGCCTCCGCGTTCGAGGAGCAGGTGGCGGTTGCGCAGCGGCTCCCAGCCCAGTTCGTCCATCAGGTCGACCCAGCCCTGGGCCTCGCTGTAGTACTCGTGGTTTCCGGTGACGTAGACCCTGGCCCGGGTCGCCCGCACGGTACCGAGCGGGGCGGCCTGGGCCCGGCGGCGTTCCGCCGTTCCGTCCGCGATGTCGCCTGTGTGGCAGACCAGGTCGGCTTCCAGGGAGTTCACCGTCTCGCATACCCGTGCCGACCAGCGTGCGCGGTCGAGCGGGCCGTAGTGGGTGTCGGTGATGAGGACGACGCGGACACCGTCCAGACCGGCCCCCAGCCGCGGGAGCTGCACGTCGACCCGGCGCACGCGCGGCACGCGGCGGGCCTCGCCGTATCCCCAGGCGAGGAGCACGGAGGTGACACCTAGGGCAGCCCACGTGACGATTCGGGCCCGTCCCTGACCGTCGCCGACGCCGGCCACGGTCAGGACGAGCCGCAGCGGTACACCGAGCAGAACGGACCAGGTGAACATCACCCACCCGACGCCCAGCAGCGTGTCACCGACGATCGCCGCCCGGTCCCGCTGACGCCGGCCGTGGCCGCGCGTCATCGCGAGCGGCATACCGATGAGAGCGAGGGCGAACAGGACGGTGCCGGCCAGGGTGACGGGCACCGGCCAGCGCTGGCCGGTGTAAAGGAGTACCCAGCAGGGCACGGCCCACAGCAGGACGGGGGCGACCAGGGGGACGTAGCGCAGCAGCCTCTGCAGTCGCCTCCGCCGCGACGCTCGCGCTTCCCCGTCCGCGGGTCGGGTGTTGCCGGTGTGGGTCACGCTTCCCCTCCTCAACCAGGCTGCGGTCCCGCGCACTGTATCCGGTCGTCCTCGGGGCGGCCGGAGGGCGTTCATAGTGCGGTCCCTTGGCACGAAGAGTGCTCCACGGGGCGACAGGAGCCCCCCGGGGGTACCTCAGTCACCCGCACGGCCATCCTCTGCGACGGCGCCCCCGCGGGCTGCCCGGGTCCTTGGCGAGCCCATGCCCGGATCGGTTCCAGAAGAGGTCCGACACCCGGAACGGCGTCGTACGGACGCGCGTGCCGGCGGGCTTCTCGGTGGTCGAACTGAAGATCCCGGAGATCTTCGGGGACGACGAAGAGGCCGTGCGTCTGCTGTGCGAATGCTTCGCCCGACGACGCTCAGGCGGCGGCCCGTTCTATTCCGGCGCGTACTTCGAGCGTCTGGGCGGGGGAGGGGACGCCGAATGCCGCGCGGACCGCTTCGACGGCGACGACCTGGTGGCCGTCACCGTGCTCAGCGTGTCCCTCAAGCCGCACGGGGCGATCAATCTGCTGACCGACCCCGAAGGGCACGGGGCACGCCTGCTGTCGCTCATCCCGCGTGACGCACGGTTGGAACACCCCGGAAGCGACGCGTTCATCGAGGACGGCGGACCCGCGTGGGAGCTGTGGCACGACTGGCCGACAGCACCCACCCCCGGCCAGCCGGACGGCAGCGGCCCGGTGGTCGCGGGCAAGCTGCCGGCCCGCAAGCGCCCTCACCGCGTCCCGGTCTACGACATCCGCGTGACATCCGCGTGACATCCGCGTCAAACAGCTCTTCGAGCGACCGAAGACGGACCACTCCTTCTGGGCCGCGCCGGCTGCGGCACTGCGCGCGGACAACGGCGCCTTCCACGACCGGCTGGTCCGTCTCCGTGACAAGGCGGGCATCGGTGAGGACATCGGCGTCCTGCGGGTGTTCGACGTCATCGCCTGGATGCGTCAGGGCCGGCGGGCGGCTCGGAACACCACACGCGCGTCGCGTTCCACCGGGCTCCGGACGAACGGCTGATCATATGCGGCCTTGCCTAGGAGAAGCCCGAATCCGACAGGTACCCAAGGTCCGGCGCCGCACCGGGAAGACCGAGTGTCGGCCAGCCCTGACCACGCTGCGGGGAACAGGATTCCGTTGGTCTCGTGGGGGTCCCGTCCCGTCGAACGCACCCCGTCCGGGGGCGGGCGGTGCTTGACTGGAGACGTGACCGAGCCCGCCCGTCCGCTGCGCCACCGGCATGCCCCGGAAGGGCCGGCCCGACCGCCTCGGTCGCCCGGACACGCCCCACGCGCGCCCGGACCGTAGCCCGCCATCGAGCAGACGGCCGTAGGAGCGGAGGACGTTCTCTACGCGTTGCTCCACCCGGCTGTGCCGGAGTAGGAGTCCAGCAGGTCCACGACGAAGACCAGGGTCGATCCCGCCGGGATCAACGGTGAGGGTGACTGCTTGCCGTAGCCGAGACGCGGGGGAACGATGATCTCGCGCCGACCGCCGACCTTCATCCCTCTCACCCCCCGGTCCCAGCCCTTGATGACCCTGCCACCGCCCACGGCGAACTTGAACGGCTCGCCCCGGTCCCAGGAGGCGTCGAACTCCTTGCCGGACTCGAAGGCCACCCCGACGTAGTGGACTCTGACCACCATGCCCGGCTTCGCCTCGGCCCCGTCCCCGACGACCAGGTCCCGGATGGTCAGCTCGGTGGGAGCGTCACCCTCCGGAACGTCGACCCTGGGTTTCGTGGGTTCACTCATCACAGCCTCGTCACTGGGGCTTACCCCGAGTCCTGGACAGGGGTCATGCGGCTGCTGTAAGCGTAGTTGATGGTGTTCCGGTCGCTGTCTCGCGGACGATCGGGCCGCGTGTCCGATGCGGGAGCGACGGTCCATGCCGCTACCTGTCCGCGGTGGATTCGGTCATCGGTCTCGTGCGTGAAGGCGACCAGGGCGACGACACCGGGCTGCGCCGGCGCGGTCGGCAGCGGCCGTGCCGCCAGTTGCCCGGCCGACGCGCGCCGGCCGTATCGCCCGGAGGAGCTGTGCCGTGTATCCCCGGCGGGTCTCCGGTGCGTGGACGCACACGCGGGCGAGGGCGCGTTCGCACGTGCTCGCCCCTTCGGCTGTGGAGCGGCACACGATCGGCACGCACGGCGGACGACCCCCACGGCTCACCCCTGAACAGGTCGAACAGGCTCAGCAGCTCTACGACTCCGGCACCCCCGTCCCGAAGATCGCCCGCACTTTCAAGCCGGCACCCGCCACGATCTACCGCTACATCACACCCAAAGCAGCGAACTGACAGCCGCGGGGCAGCCAGCATGCTCATTGCCTGTGCTCACTCGACCACCCGTCAACACCATGCCGGCGTCACGGTGTCACGATCTGCGGACGTGCGAACGCCGAGTTGTCGATGACAACATCCATCATCGGCAGCGGGTCGACTCGCTGAAGATAGATGCCCTCGGCCACCAGATACCTGTTGCGGTGAATCGACTCGGCTTCAGACCCGGCCCAGTTCTGGTCACGCTCGGCACCTCGCCGAACGGACAGCTCCGCATCCACCTGCAACCAGATCCGGAAGTTCCAGTACTCATTGATCTCAGGTCGGAACGCGAAGACACCATCCACGATCAGCACGGCGTCCGCCGCAAGTGGCGTCGCTTCCGATGAGTGATCTCGTTGGGTCAGCGGGTCGATGCTGCACAGCACGCAGGAGGATGTCGCTTCCGATGACCGGCAGGGATCCAGCAGCAGGCGCTTGACAGCCTCATAGTCATACGCGTTGCGGTAGTACCCCTCGCCAGACTCCCGATCATACAGATGCCGGTCCCTCCACGGCTTCTTGAAATCGTCGAGAGTCGCCCGGAGCACGGGCCGCCCCGCTGCACTGATCCACTCAGCCAGTTCATGTCCGAAACTCGTCTTCCCAGCAGCGGTGAAGCCGTCAATCCCCACGAGCAGACGGCCCTGCCCGAGATTCAGGATGCGCTTGGAGATCTCTTCGACCAGCATGCTGCGCTCGACGGAGGCCGCCGGAGGGCCGGGCTGCCGCCAGGACGAAGCCGAATGATGCACATCTGCCTGTGGTGATCTCATGGGGTGAACCTATCGGCTGGCCCAACGGCCAGGAAGATCACCGATCAGCAGTCAGCCGACCCGCCGCGGCTGTCCTCCAGACCAACAGACACGATGAAGTGAGACAGCCGTCGGCATCTACTCAGCGCGGGCACGATGAGATGAGGCACGGGCGTGCTCTCCTCTCACACCAAGGAGCATCATCGCTGGTCAGCAGGCCCCACGGAAGCAAGCTCCAATGAGACGGGACAACGGGCGGGCGTGTGCCGCCCGGCCCACCTCGTGTCGATCACGGTGCGACTGTCGGCGATGCGAGCGGACCGTCTCGCCTCTGACCGGAAGTTGTTGTGAGCATGCCATCCGCCCGGGCGCGGCGGGAGGCTCAGCTCACTGGAGGAACACTTCGCCCTGTTTGATCTCGCCGCGCACCGCTCCCAGGGCGGCGGTGCGCTGGGCGTCCGGCCCGGCGGGCGCCGCCGGAGGGCCGGGAGGTCCCCACGGTCGGGTCCGGTCCGAACCCTCCCAGCACGACGCTCACGGCGAGCGCCGCAAGCGGCGCCCGCATGTTTCTGCGTGATCTCAGTGGGCGTTAAGTCCGTTTTTGGTAGCGGCCTCGTCCGGGTTGGGTGAGGAAGCCTTGGCGGACGAGGCGTCCGAGGCGGCTGCGGGTGACGTTGACGGATGCCTCGTCGGTGGGCATGCCGAGGAGTTCGTGCAGCTCACGGGCTCTGAACACCTGGCCGGGGTGCTGGTTGAAGGCGTTGACGATGGCCTGGTAGGCGGTGCCCGTCTCGGGCGGGTCGGGTTCGGCTCCTGCCGGCGCGACCTCTGCGATGACCTTCCGGGCGGTGTCCAGGTCCGCGAGTCGAGGCTCGGTCTCGCGCAGGGCAGCGGTCAAGTGCTCGATCTGACCGCGTAGCTCTGCGGCTCGGGCGGTGACCTCGTCGTGCTGGGCCTGGAGGCCGGCGAGGAGTTCGGCGACGTTCACGCGGCCAGTCCCAGGCAGTCACGCCAGGCGGGACTCGGTGTGGTGAGGCGGCGGGTCATGTTCGCGGTGGAGGCCCAGTAGACGCGCGAGACGGAGGTGTCGGGCCGGTGGTCGTACTCACGGGCCAGACGCCGGTGCAGCAGCAGCGTGCCGTTCGTCTGCTCCACCACCCACCGCTTCGGCTGCGGGACAAAGTCTTTGCCCTGGTCTGCGGGGTTGCGGCGGACGACCTCGACGTCGATGTCCATCAACGCACCGTGGATGACGACTTCGTCCTTGAAGCCCTGGTCCACCAGGGCCTTCTCCAGGCGCATCCCGCACCGCTCGGCGGCCTGGTCGAGCAGGGCGGTGCCGGCGGCGTTGTCGTGGGCCGAGGCAGCCAGGACGACGACGCCGATGATCAGCCCCAGAACATCCACGGCCAGTCCCCGCTTGCGCCCCGACACCTTCTTGTTGGCGTCCAGCCCCGTCGTGGTCTTCGGGACACCCGCGGCCGCACGCACGGACCGGGTGTCGAGGATCACGAGGGACGGGTCCTCTAATCGCCGGGCTCTCTCGCGCACCTGGCAGCGCAGGAGTTCCTGGATCCGCTGGTCGAGGCCGTCCTCGCGCCACAGTCTGAAGTAGTAAAACACCGCCGACCAGGCCGGTAGATCATGCGGCAGGTAGCGCCACTGACAGCCCGTCCGGTTCTGGTAGAAGATCGCATTCACGACCTCCCTCAGGTCACAGGAACCGGGATCGCCGGTCGCCGACCGCGCCACCCGGTCCTGCTTCCAGGCAGTGATCATCGGCTCGATCAACAACCACTGCTCGTCCGATAAGTCGCTGAGGTACGGCTCTCTCTTCACACCCCGCATCTCAACATGGACATGCCCACCAGGCCGCTCGTACGGCGATCAGTACCACGATCGAGCGATCACGAACCGAGGAAGATCGGACTTATTGAGCCGAAACTGATGGGTTTCCTACTGGATCGTGTAGCGGACGTGGCGGCCGTGGAAGTAGCCGGACACGATGTGGGGTTGGCGCTGTCGGCGGTGTAGGAAGCGCCGGGTTTCGCGGGCGAGGTCGTCGATCGAGGTGGCGCGGGCCGCGTGGATGTGGTGTTTGAGGTCGGCGTTCAGCAGCTCGTCGGGGTTGAGTTCAGGGCTGTAGCCGGGCATCAGGTGCAGCTCGATCCGCTCGGCGTTCTCGACGAGCCACTCCTTGACGGCCTTGCTGCGATGGACCGGGTGCCGGTCGACGATGACATGAACCTTCCGGCGGGCCTGCGCGGCGAGGCGGTCCAGGAACGCGCAGAACACCTTCGCGGTGAACTTCCCGGGGAAGACGGTGAACCACAGCGCGCCCCGCGAAGCGACCGCGGACATGATGTTGACCCTGAAGCGGCGGCCGTTGACCCGCACGATCGGGGTGTGCCCGGCGGGGGCCCAGGAGCGTCCGGGCGGAGCGGTGTCGGACCGCAGGCCGCACTGGTCGGCCCAGACCAGCTCGGCCTTCTCCCGTCGGGCCCGTGCGGCGATCGCCGGGTACTCCTCCTCCAGCCAGGCCCGCACCTGTGCGGGCTGCTGCCGGTAGGAGCGGCGGGCGGGACGCTGCGGCGTGAAGCCATGCCGACGCAGCCATTTGCCCACCCCCTGTTCCGTCATCGACACCCCACACACCAGCCGGATCAAGGCTCTCGTCGAGGCACGGGTCCACATCACCCCGTTCTGCCCCAGGTCGGCCGGGGTGTAGTCCCGCATCGCCCGCAACACCGCACCGCGTGCGCAGCTATCGAGCAACTCGCCTTTCCCCGCCCGCGATTCACGCTCCGCCGCCAGCAGCGCCGGCCTGCCACCAGCCTTGAAGGCCCGCCACCAGGTGCCCACCGACCTTTCGGACACGCCGAACATCTCCGCGGCCCGGCCGTACGTCGCCACCCGCCCCGACTCCAGCGCCGCAACCACCCGCAGCCGAAGATCCTCCTGCGCATCCGGCGACAGCCGACGCATATCCCCACCCTCGATCACACCCGATCAACGACCAGGCAACCGATGAGTTTCGGCTCAATAACGCCCACTCAGAGGGCGTTAAAAGATGGTTCACCCCGATAGGCACTTCTCGTGACTGCCAGACTTGAGGTGTTCGCCCCATACATGCGTCCCTGCGTCCGTCGAGTCGCTGACGAGGCCGCCCGTTTGCTCCGCTCCTCGCGCACAAAGTCCGTCTAATTCGAAGATGGGGCAGAAACGCCCAGCAGCAGCGGAACAGCACCATCCGCCGCGTCCATGATCACGCTGCGACGTGAGCCAGCGGAAGCCGTACCCCACCGACCTGTCCGACGCCCGATGGGCCCTGATCGAGCCGACGTTGACAGCCTGGAGGAAAGCCCGGCTCGACCGCCGGCCCACCGGCCAGCCAAAGTCGACCTCCGTGACGTGTTCGACGCGATTCTCTACGTCAACCGCACCGGAATCCCCTGGAAATACCTCCCGCACGACTTCCCGGGCCACGGCACCGTTTACTTCTATTACGCCGCCTGGCGCGACGAGGGAATCTTCGCCCAGCTCAACTACGACCTCACCGGCCTGGCCCGCGTGAAGGAAGGACGCAAGCCCGAGCCCACCGCCTCCGTCCTCGACACCCAGCGTGAAGACCTCCACCAACGCACCTCTGGCCAGCCAGGGAACGGACGCGGCCAAGAAGATCGTCGGCAGGAAGCGGGGCATCCTGACCGACACGATCGGCCTGATCCTCGCCCAGGGCTTGATCAAGTTCCGTTGAGGTCGTGCTTGGGGGTGATGCCCAGGATGAGGAGGGCTCGTTCTGGTTGGTCGCGGATGGCGCGGGTGGTCTTGGCGATATTGGTCGCTCCGAGGGTCTTGAGGGCGCCGACAGCGAGGTTGCGGAAGGTGGCCATGGCGCGGGGTGCGTTGCCGGAGTGGACGGTGGAGGCGTCTTCGGCGAAGGTTCGGTCGCGGATGTGGTGCTGGGCCTCCACGGTCCAGTGTCCGCGCAGGTGGGAGGAGAGGTCTGCGGGTTTCGTCTCGTGGGCGTCGAGGCTGGTGACCGCGTAGACGGTCTCGCGGGTCTCCTTCATGCCGGTGGCTTTGCGGCGGCGGTGGACGCGGATGGCGAGCTTCGCGTAGGGGAAGGCGATTCCGCCGAGGTTGTCGGCGATGGCCAGGGTCTTGATCGAGCGGGACTCACGGCGGCCGTGCCCCTTGTTCGAGGCGGTGTGCTGGACCTTCACGGCGTTCCAGGCGAGGCCGTCCAACTGCGTCCAGGCGGTGGGCTGGTTGGGTTTGATCACGGCAACGTAGTGCGCGTTCTTCGTCTCCACCAGCCAAGTGACGTTGGCCTTCACCGAGTGCAGCGCGTCGAAGGTGAGCACGTCCCCGTCCAGGTCGAGGGGCGCGAGCAAGGACTGGAAGTGCCGGGTCTCGTTGGTCTTGGACCCGACCTCGGCCTGGGCCAGGGTGACCGCGAGGCCGTGGGTGACGGCGGACAGCAGGTGCCGGCGGGACTGGTCCAGGCGGGCGGAGCCGCGCAGTGCCTTGCCGTCCACAGCGATCACCCGCCGCCCGGCCGGAGCCGCCGTGTCCGCGTGGCGGCGTGCGAGCCAGGCACTGACGGCCGCGTCGAGCGCGTCGGCGTCGAGGCGATCGAGGACCCTCCCGATCGCTGAGCGGGACGGCGCGTGCCGCCAGTTCAGGAGATGACGGCGCACCCCGAGTCCGGTGAGCAGCCCGGCGTCGGCGCGGGCTCCCCACTCGGCGAGTTCGTCGATGGTCTTCGCTCCCGAGAGCGCGGCTGCCGCGCAGATCAGCAGGATCGAGGTCAGCGAGTACCAGCGGCCCCGCCGCGAGCGCGGATCGGGCACCGTTTCCAGGAAGACACGCAGGTCAGCTGCATCATCCGGGTTGAGGGGACCCAGCTTGGCCAACACGGAGGGGATCGGGGAAGATGAGACAGCGGACACGGGAACCTTCTTGATCACTTGGCTTAGACACCTGAATGATCACGGATCCCGTGTCCGCTCTGTCATCCACCCCAACCCGCAGCAGCCTCACGTCAGTTGGGGGATTCCGGGAACTTGCGCACGCCCTGATCCTCGCCGCGACCGTCACCGCCGCAAGCCTCTCCGAGAACGCCGTCGGAATACGCCTCCTCGACCAGGCCAAGCAGACCTACCCGACCATCACCAAAAGCTGGGTCGACACCGGATTCAAGAACGCCGTCGTCGAGCACGGGGCCCAGCTCGGAATCGACGTCGAAGTCGTCAACAGAAACCCGGGAGTTCGCGGATTTCACGTCGTCAAAAGGCGCTGGGTTGTCGAGCGAAGTCTCGGATGGCTCATGCTCCACAGGCGCCTCGCCCGCGACTACGAGACCCTCAACACCAGCTCCGTAGCCATGATCCACATCGCCTCGATCGACAACCTCGCCAAGCGCATAACGGACGAGACCACACCAACCTGGCGAGGAACCTACTAGGGCATACAGGGCAATACGTCTAGATCAAATGCCCTCTCAGAGCCCGCCGTGACCGGCTCGACCGGGCACAGCCAGCCGCGCTCGCCGAACCGGGGCCCGACTGAGCGCCGCGAAGGCTCCCCGCCCCACGGCCGGTGCCGGGCTGCGTCAGACCCGGCCGTGGGGCCTACCTGGCCAGGCTGATGGGCTTGCAGTCAGGGGTGGCGCAGACGATTTCGTTCTGGTCGTTGGGAAGCATGCGGCTCGCGATCCGCATCGGGGCAGGGCGTGCCTCGTACTCCGCCAGAATGTTCCCGGACCCGTCCACGACGGTAATCAGGGAGGGGACGATCGTGCCGCCGGTGAGGACGAGCGTGGGCACCGACCCCTTGTAGCGGACGCTGAACATGCCCACGTCTTCCGCCTTGACGTCGGCCGGGGCAACCACGGTCAGGCCGCTGTCGGCCTCCGGATGAATCTCGGTCACCGGGATCGAGCCCAGAGCAGGGGCCGCGGGACCGTCCCCCGAGCCGGGGATCGCGCCGAGGTCCGTCACTTCGGGCGTGGCGTCAGACATGGTCTCTCCTCACAGAATGGCCCCCTGCCTTCCTGGTCAGAGCGTTCCATCAAAGATCACCACGGGGCAGGCACTCCCGGGGGAATGGCCGGAACCCGACGATGGCGCAAACAGCGCGCACACGCCGTTTATACATCTTCACGTTGTGGGGAAAGGTCGTCGTGTGTGACGGCGACAGGGATGGCAACTCCGTCAAGGCGCACTACACGCGTGACGACGGCGTGTCGCGCAGCATCCATGAGGAACGCGGTATCTACAACTGCACCCACAGCGAGGCCAGCACCACGAACCGCGTGACCAAGCACCGCTCGCAGCAGATCCGTGACTGGGCCACCGACCCGTACGGTCCCTGGATGTACCGGGTCTGATCAACTAGGTAAGTCACCGCGCCGAGCCGATGCCTCTCATCAGAGGGCGTCGGCTCCGCGCCGCCCGGCGTAGATAGAGGATATGTGAGTACCGAGTTGCACAGCCGGAAGACGGCCGCGGTGGAAGTCCAGAACCTGCGTTACAGCATCGGCGATCGCCGCCTTCTCGATGGCCTGACCCTCAACGTGCCTGCCGGGTCGTCCGTTGCGGTCACGGGCCCCAGCGGCTCGGGGAAGACGACGCTCCTGTGCTGCCTGAGTGGCTTGATCAGCCCCTCCTCAGGCGTGGTGCGCGTTGGTGGTGTCGATATCACGCAGGCATCCGCAGGTGAGCGTGCCGCCTTGCGACTGCGGACTGTGGGGACCGTGTATCAGTTCGGTGAACTGATCCCAGAGCTGTCCCCGCTGGAGAACGCGGCCCTGCCCGTCCTCCTCGCCGGCGGCAGCGCAAAGGGCGCGTACGCCGACGCACAGCAGCTGCTGGACGAGCTCGGTGTGCAGGGTGCGTCGTCCAAGACGACGGGAGCGCTATCGGGCGGGGAGCGCCAGCGTGTCGCCGTCGCGCGGGCGCTGATTGGCAAGCCCTCGGTGGTGCTGGCGGACGAACCCACTGGATCGCTCGACCAGCGAACCGGGGACGTGGTGGCCGACCTGCTGTTCGGTCTCCCTGCTCGCTTCGGGTGCGCTTTGATCGTTGTCACGCACAACCCACAGATCGCGGACCGCGCCGACCGGGCCCTTGAGTTGGCGGAAGGCCGGCTGATCGCCGACTCGGGGGAGGCCAGGTGAACAGGCATCTGGCGATGCTCCGTCTGGGACACCGCGTGGGGCGGGCGAGTGGTGCGTCCGGACTGGTGCACCGCTTCGGGCTCTTCGCCGCATCCTTCCTTGTCCTGATGGTGACCTGGAGTCTCCTGGCGGTGGATGCCAGCCTGGAGGCCAGACAGGAGAGGCAGGATGCCCGCTCTCCGGTCCTGACCGACCAGCGGCAGGAAGCCGTGGCCCGATGGCTTGAACGTCCGGACTACGCGGATGGCGAAGCGGTGTCCGTGATCTTCACCGAGCCTCTGAGCGCCTCCGCTGCCCCTCCTCCCGGCCTTGACCGGTGGCCTGAGAAGGGCGAGGTGTTCCTGTCCCCGCAGGCTGCCAGGCATGCCGACGGGGTGCTCGTCTCTCGCTACGGCACCATGGCGGGAACCATCGGGCGGCAGGGCCTGACCGAGCCCGATGAGCTGCTCGTCTACACCCGCTCCCCCATCGAGGGGATCTTCGATGAGACGACCCTTAACACCTTCATCTCTGGCTTCGGGCGTCCGGGATCTCAGTTCCTCGACTATTTCACGGTCAGTCACCAGTTCGAGCGATCCCCGGTGGACTTGTGGGTGCTGCTGTTGCTGTTCACGGTGCTGCCGACGACAGCCGCTCTCGTAGTCGTCGTGCGCGGTGGCTCGGAGCTGCGGGACCGCCGTATCTCCATGCTCGAAGCCCTCGGTGCTTCTCGCCTGTCGCGCCTCCTCGTGGTGATCGGTGAGGCCGCTGTCCCCGTGGCCGCGGGTTCACTGCTGGCCGCGGCCACGGCCTGGGCGACGACGTTCTGGGACATCCGCCTTCCCTTCACGGGGCATACCGTCGCCGCTGGTGATCTGGCCCGTGTACGCCCCTGGCTCCCTGTCCTGATCGTGGCCACGGCCGCACTCATCGCGGGCGTCAGCGCCCTGCGGTACGCCAGGCCGCCCAAGCGGACCTCCACGCGCCCCCAACAGACCAAGACGGCATCGGGCCGAACGACCTGGATCCTGTGCGGGGCGGGAACCGCACTGTGCCTGTACGGAACATGGCGCGCGGACGGTCCAGGCAGGGTCGTGTTCTTCCTGGGCGCCGTGCTCGTACTTGGTGTCCTGCCGAGCCTCGGGGGGCGTCTGTCGGGTGCGCTGGGTTCGGCCATTGCGTCCTTCTCCGCTCGCCGGGGTGGCCCTGCTGGGCTGATCGCCGGACGGTGGCTCGCGGCCCGCCCGGTCGTCCTCGCTGTGCTCAGCGCATCCATGATCGTGGGACTGGGACTGACAACACTGGGGCAGGTCGTCACCAGCCAGCTCGAAGGACCGGAAATCGTCGCCAAGCAACTGGCTGGCGCAACGGACCGCAACGCGATCCTGATCAACGCCTCCGGCGACCCCTCCCGGTTCGACCGGCTCCGCAAGGATCTTCCCGGACAGCCCTCGGTTCTCTTGTACTCGGAGAACGACAGGGTCGTGTTCTCCGGCAACTGCACGTCCCTGGCCTTCTTCGGCCCGATGACAACCTGCCCCAAGAAGAGCACTGCACTGACCGGTGTCATCAAGAACATCGGACCTGGACCGCAGAGAGCGCTGGCCGTCCTCGGGCTCACCCCGGACAGGGTGAATGTCACGTCCAGCCACCCGGGCATCACGGATCCCGAGAAGGTCTCGCTCGTCGTCTTCAACACGGAGGGCGACGCGGGAGCCGACCGTGTCTGGGAAGCCGCCTATCGCACCCTGGGCATGCCCATGCTCGACGTGCCCGTGGAGGCCGGAATGCTGGGGGCACAGGCACGAGCCGGATACGTCAAATGGGTCCTGGACGCGGCACTCATCGGCCTTGCGGCCCTCGTCCTTGCCGGGGTGGTGGGTGCAGCATCCGTCTTCGACGACCAGGCACGTGGTCTCGGCCCGATCGCCTCGTTCCGCAACGACCGACGCTTCTACGTGCAGGTCGCCTTCTGGAACCTTTCTGTCCCGCTCGCAGTCGTCGGCGTCGGAGCCGGTGCTGCCACCTACGTGCTCGGACAAATGCTCCTATCCATCGGCGACGGCGGCGAACTCTCCGCCGGCCTCGTCGCCACCGGCTCCCTTCTCATCGCCCTCGGCGGCCTCGTCGTCGCCGTCGTCTGCGGTGAGATCGCCGTGCGCCGCGCTCGTACGTGGCGTCCCACCGGCGATTGACGCCCCTCGACGAGATGGACTCGGGCGCTGATCACTGACTGCTTGGCCAGTGGTATTCCGCGTCCAGCGATAGCCGGGCTTACCGATAACGGCCATGGAAAGATCTCCTCAAAACGGTTGGAACTTGGGGGCGCCCTGGATCAGGGCGTCTTGTGCCGAACCCCGAGCGGGCGGCGGTGCCGACCACGGCGGTTCAAGCGGCCGCGGGACCGAGGCGCCGACGTGCGGCGAGCAGGACGACGAGCGCGAAGGCCGCGCCGGCGGCAGGGAGCGCTGCGGTGGTGAGGGGCTGCTCGGCGAGGCGTCCGGCCAGGGCGGTGCCGACGGACTGCCCAGTGCCGATCGCCAGGATCAGCCACGCGTACGCCTCGCTGGTGCGGTCCATGAGGCGTCCCTTGACCGGCTGGGCCAGCGCGGAGGACAGCCCGTACAGGGCGCTGAGCAGCCCGCCGAAGGCGATGCTGCCGCCGTTCGTGGTGGCCCACAGGAGGATGGCGACGGGTGCCATGCCGTTGGGGAGGCGGCTGGCGAGGGTGCCGCCGAGCAGGCGGGTGACGTACGGGCTGCCCAGCACTGCGCCGTAGGTGATGCGCGGGGCGGGGGCCGGGGGTGCGGTCAGGGACAAGAAGGGCTTTCTCTCAGGGAGGCGACGCCTCAGCGGTGGCGGGCGGCCGTGCTGGTGCGCGGCGGCGGCGTGGGCGGGGTGGTGTCCACGGCAGGTCGGGGGCGGAAGCGCGGCACGGGAGTGCGGTGCGGCGGCAGGACGGCGACGGTCGCGCCGAGGTCCTCGGCCGCCTCTTCGACTTCGCGGGTGAGAAACTCGATCTGCCGACCGAGTGCGGCGAGCCGGACGGCGATCTGCCGGCCCTGCACGGTCTCCAGCGCACCGGCGAACTGGGCGCCGGTTTCAAGTAGTTCCTGGAGGCGGACCATCGGGCCCGCGTCGTGGCCGCGCTGGACGGAGCCGAGGAGCGCGTTGGACGCGTCACCGGCCTGCTGGGACTCGACGATGTCCCGGATGAGTTCCTGCAGCGACACCTCGGGGGCACTCCCTGCCCGTCAGTGAGCTGATGGAACCAGACGTCGTGCGCAGGGCGTTGGACGCGCTCGGCCGGAAGATCGACGGAGAGTCCGCCGCGGCGAAGACCGCCCTGCGGAAGCGATCGGCCTTCAGCGAGTCCTCGGAACTGCCGTCGACAAGGGATACTTCGCGGAGAATCCGCTCGCAAGGGTCAAGTGGCAGGCTCCTGGGGTGAGCGAGGAAGTGGACCCGGCCTGCGTGCCGAACCCGACCCAGGTTGCTCGCCTGCTGACCGCTGTTGGCAAACAACAGGGCCGCGGCCCGCACCTTGAGGCGTTCTTCGGCTGCATGTACTACGCGGCCATGCGTCCGGCGGAGGTCATCCACCTGCAGATCTCACAGTGCCATCTACCGAAGAGCGGCTGGGGCATGCTCAACCTGAGCGGAGGTGTCGTCACGGCCGGCAAGGAGTGGACGGACGATGGCTCGGTCCACGAAGTGCACTCCTTGAAGCGGCGAGCCATCAAGGCCACACGTCCCGTGCCGGTACCGCCGTCGTTCGTGCACACACTGCGAAAACACGTCGATCGCTTCGACGTGGCGCCCGATGGCCGAGTGTTTCGCAATGAGGCCGGCGGCTACGTTGATGCAGCGGCCTACGGCAAGACGTGGGAGCGGGCCCGCAAGAAGGTCCTGACTCCCCATGAGCAGCCGACGCTCCTCGCCAAGAGGCCCTATGACCTCCGGCACGCCGGGATCTCGTTCTGGCTGCACTCCGGCGTGGATCCTGCCGAATGCGCGCGCCGGGCCGGCCAGAGCATCCAAGTGCTCTTCCAGTACTACGCCAAGTTTCTGGACGGTCTTCAGGAGCATTCCAACCGGCTCATCGAGGAGTCGATGCAGGAGTGGAGCCGGCGCAGCGAAGACAGCAGCCCCAAGGGCTGAGCCGCAATCTGGCCCGTGTATGGCCCGGAACTGCCGGTCAGGACTGGGATACCGGTGGGATGAACTGGAAGAAGGGGGGTATTTCGACACCTCCCCCATGGGAGGGGCCGTGCACTCCAAGAAGGCGCCTGACCCGGGGAAAACCCCAGGTCAGGCGCCATCTTTCGTGCAGCTAGAAGAAGCCGAGCTTTTTCGGTGAGTAGCTCACCAGCAGGTTCTTCGTCTGCTGGTAGTGGTCCAGCATCATCTTGTGCGTCTCGCGGCCGATGCCGGACTGCTTGTAGCCGCCGAAAGCGGAGTGGGCCGGGTAGGCGTGGTAGCAGTTCGTCCAGACGCGACCCGCCTGGATCGAGCGGCCCGCGCGGTAGGCGGTGCCGGCGTCGCGTGTCCAGACTCCCGCGCCGAGGCCGTAGAGGGTGTCGTTCGCCGTGTGGATCGCGTCGTCGAAGTCGGTGAAGGGGGTGACGGCGACGACCGGGCCGAAGATCTCCTCCTGGAAGACCCGCATGCGGTTGTCGCCCACGAAGATGGTCGGCTCGACGTAGTAGCCGCCCGCCAGTTCGCCGTCGTACTCGATCCGGCGGCCTCCCGTCAGGATCTTGGCGCCCTCCTGCCGTCCGATGTCCATGTAGGAGAGGATCTTGTGGAGTTGGTCGTTCGACGCCTGAGCGCCGATCATCGTGTCGGTGTCCAGGGGGTGGCCCGGCAGGATCTTCTCCGTGCGGGCGACCGCCGCCTCCAGGAACTCGTCGTAGTGGCCGCGCTGGATCAGCGCCCGGGACGGACACGTGCAGACCTCGCCCTGGTTCAGGGCGAACATCGTGAATCCCTCCAGGGCCTTGTCGCGGAAGTCGTCGTCCTCCGCCCACACGTCGTCGAAGAAGATGTTCGGCGACTTGCCGCCCAGTTCCAGCGTCACGGGCTTGATGTTCTCCGAGGCGTACTGCATGATCAGCCGCCCCGTCGTGGTCTCGCCCGTGAAGGCGATCTTCGCGACGCGCGGTGAGGAGGCGAGCGGCTTGCCCGCCTCCGCTCCGAAGCCGTTGACGATGTTGACCACGCCGGGCGGCAGCAGGTCGGCGATCAGGCTCATCCAGAAGTGCACGGAGGCCGGAGTCTGTTCGGCCGGCTTGAGCACGACCGCGTTGCCCGCGGCGAGCGCCGGAGCCAGCTTCCAGACCGCCATCAGGATCGGGAAGTTCCACGGAATGATCTGCGCGACGACGCCCAGCGGCTCGTGGAAGTGGTAGGCGACGGTGTCGCCGTCGATCTCGCTGAGCGTGCCCTCCTGACCGCGCAACGCCCCGGCGAAGTAGCGGAAGTGGTCGATGGCCAGGGGGATGTCGGCGGCCAGTGTCTCGCGGACCGGTTTGCCGTTCTCCCAGCTCTCGGCGACCGCCAGTTCTTCCAGATGCGCTTCCATCCGGTCCGCGATCCGCAGGAGGACGCCTGACCGCTCGCTCGCAGCGGTGCGTCCCCACGCCGGAGCCGCCGCGTGGGCCGCGTCCAGAGCCCGCTCGACGTCCTCGGCCGTGCCGCGGGCGATCTCGGTGAAGGGACGGCCGTCGACCGGGCTCGGGTTCTCGAAGTACCCGCCGCGGACCGGGGCGACGAACTCCCCGCCGATCCAGTGGTCGTAGCGGGCCTGGTACGACATGATCGCGCCCTCGGTACCGGGTGCGGCGTAACGGGTCATGGACATGGCCTCCCTCGGACAGCGCCGGCCGTCCCTGGCAGGCGCTCACCGCCGAGTCTGCGGACCGGGACGTTGCGACCCCGTTGCGCCGCGGACGTTCCCGCCGGACCTCCTCGTCCCACCCCTTGTCCCCGTCCCGCCCGGCGATCCCTCCGGGGTCCCGGTCGCACCCGTCGAAGCGGCCGTCCCGGTGCCCAGTTCCTCGTCCAGAGCGTTCAGCCGGGCGAGTACCGGCGGACGTACCGACGCCGGGACCACCCTGGACAGCGCCCGCCACACCTCCACGTCGTCCTCACCCCACGGGCTGTACGTCCAGTCGGCGAGCAGCGCCGGATCGGCCCGGTCGAGCAGCGCCGCGCGCAGCTGGCCTGCAAGCCGCTCGCGCATCCGTACGACGGCGGGAGCGCGCGAACCGGGCAGCAACGGGCCCGCGTACGAGCCGAGCGCGGCCGACAGCGCACCGGAACCGAGCCGCCGGTCCACCATCGTGAAGTCCGCGTCCACCGGCCCGGCCAGACGGTACGGGCGCGAGCGCAGCACCTCGGGGCCCAGCAGCCCGCGCAGCCGGGACAGCTCGGCGCGCAGCGTGACCGGGGTGATCGACTCGTCCTCGTAGAGCCGTACCAGGAGTTCGTCGCCGGTCAACCCTTCCGGATGGTGGGCGAGCACCACCAGGATCTCGCTGTGGCGGCGGCCGAGGCGGAGTCCGCGGCCGGCCGTCGTCAGCAGGGCCTCGTCGCGGCCGAGCGCCGTGAGCCGGACCCGGTCCGTGGCCGGAGCGGGTCCGAGCAGGGCCAGGTGGCCTTCGGCGGCCCGCGCCACCGCCTGGACGAACGCCAGGCTGTGCGGGTGGTTCAGCCGTTCTCCGCCGGTGATGTCGACGGCGCCCAGCAGACGCCCGGTGTGCGGATCGTGAACGGGAGCGGCGGCGCAGGTCCATGCCTGGACCTGCCGCCGGAAGTGCTCCGCGGTGAACACCTGCACCGGCCGGTCCGTCACGATCGCGGTTCCCGGCGCGTTGGTCCCGACGGCCGATTCCGACCAGCGGGACCCGGCGACGAAGTTCATGGCCCGCGCCCGGCGCAGCGTCGCCGCGTGCCCCTCCACCCACAGCATCCGCCCCGCCGCGTCGCAGACCGCGAGCAGATGTTCCCCGTCCCGCGCGTACGCGCCCATCAGCTCGCGGATCACCGGCATCGCGGCGGACAGCGGGTGGTCCTCGCGCTGCCCGGCGAGCTCCTCCTCGTCCAGCTCGACCCCGGCGACCCCGTCCGGACTGACCCGTGCGCGTGCCGAGCGCCGCCAGGACTCCGCGACCAGCGGCCGGACCGGGGACAGTCGCGTCCGGCCGCGCGCTGTGAACGCCTCGTGCGCCCTGCGTACCGCTCCGGCGTCCGGCGGCGCCGCTCCCCGCGCGTCGACGTGCGCCGCCACCCAGGCATCGGTCAACTCGGCCTCCCCGGTGAGGTCGTCCGTTCCGTGAGAGTCATCGTGAGGTGTGCGCGGGCCGTCGACAAGCGTCCGGACGTCCCGGCTCCCGTACCCCGGCCGGTGTTCGTCCTCGCCGCCTGTCCGTCTCCGCCCTCGGCCCGGCCCGCGCCGCGGAGGTCTTCCGTCGCACCGGCGTCACGCCGTGCCTCGCCACCGTGCTCGTCGGCGCTGATCCCGCCTCCGTCACCTACGTGAAGATGAAGCGCAACCGCTGCGCGAAGGCCGGAATCCGCTTCCGGCACGTCGAACTCCCCGCCGAGACCACGACCGGGGAACTCGTCGCCGCGATCACCGCGATCACCGCGCTCTCCGTGGACCCCGGGGTCCACGGCATCCTGCTGCAGCATCCGGTCGGCCCGCACATCGACGAGCGTGCCGCTTTCGAGGCCATCGCCCCGGCGAAGGACGTGGACGGCGTCACCATGGCCTCGTTCGCCGCCATGGGCTTCGGACTCCCCGGGTTCGTCTCCTGCACCCCGGGCGGCATCATGCGTCTCCTCGACGCCTACGACGTCGGGCTCAGCGGCAAGCGGGCGGTGGTCGTCGGCCGCTCCGCCATCCTCGGCAAGCCGGCCGGGCTGCTGCTGCTCGGTCGCGACGCCACCGTGACGTACTGTCACTCGCGCACCACCGACCTCTCCTCCGTGGTCCGTGAGGCGGATGTGCTCGTGGCGGCGGTGGGCCGGCCGAACTTCATCAAAGGGCAGGACATCAAGCCCGGCGCGGTCGTCATCGACGCCGGGTACAACGCCGGCACCACCGGTGACGTCGACTTCGCGTCGGCCGCCGAGCGGGCATCCCTGATCACCCCGGTACCCGGCGGTGTGGGCCCGATGACGATCGCGGTGCTCCTCGCCCAGACCGTCGAGGCGGCCGAGCGACTGCTCGACGTCTGACCGCCGCCCCGTGAGAGCCTGGCGGTTGGCCTCTGGCCGGGCGGTCACGCCCTGGCACGCACGCTGCGGGGGCACAGGCCCGCCGCGCGCTCCGATCGCCGACGGACGGCCTCGCCGTCTTCACGGTCCGGCCGGATGTCACGGTTCTGTATGAGCCTGGCTTCAACTCGTGCGCACAGTGTGTCGGATGACCGCTCCGCGGTGAGGCTGGTGGCCATGGCCCCGCTCTCCGCCGACCAGCCGTCGTTCCTCCGGTACCTTCTCGTGCCGCTCGTCACCCTGCTCGCCGTCGCCCTCTGGGCGGCGGCTCTCCTCGCGGGCGGTGACGAACCCGGGGACCGCGGGGCCGGAGACGCCGCACGGCGCGGTTCGCCCGAGAACGCCGGGACCACCCAGGCGGGCGGGCGGCGGCCCGCAGCCCAGGGCGGGCTCGCGACGGGAGATCCCTCGGGCGAGCCCAGCCCCGCACCGTCGCCTTCGCACACTCGGCCGCACCTGACCGCATCCGCCTCCCCCCGCACCTCCCGGCGGCCCTCCACCACACCGTCGACGCCGTCGGCCGTGCCCTTCCACCGGCTCACGGCGGGGGAGTGCTTCGACATCGACCGGTCGGCGCCCGGCACCGTCACGCGCCGCGCCTGCGACCGGCCGCACGACGCCCAGGCCGTCGCCCTGCTCAGGCTGACCGGAGACTTCGCCTCCGACCGGGACGTACGCGACGGGGCCGCGCGCCTGTGCCGCGAACCCTTGCGCCGCAAGGCCGCCGCGCAGCCGCGCGGCACCCGGTGGACGACCTTCGTCCAGTACCCGTTCCGCACGAGCTACCTGCTCGGTGCCGACACCGTGGCATGCAGCCTCGCCGTGAACGCGGGCACGGCGACCGATGCGAGCGAGGGCCGCATCACCACCCCCGGGTCCGGCACCAGGCCGGGGGCGGTCCGTAAGCTCACCGCCCCGCTGCGCTGACGGCGCGGACCCCGGCGGCACTACCCGCCTCCCGGCGCGGGTCCCCGGCGGTCGGGAGCCCGCCCGGGGCGCCGGCGCGCAACGCTCCGTCCGAGGCCCCGGCGCTCACCCCGCGCGCCCCGCCGTCGCTCACCGGCCACCGTTCGGCGCCCGTTCCCGGCCCTCCGCGGGACCGGCCGTGATCCGGTACCGGCAGCCCAGGCCCGTTCGAGCGGCGACCGGGCGCGGGCGAGAGCATCCGGACCGGGGTCTCGCCCTCCAGGACGGCGAGAGACGCGGTGCGAAGGGGTTCGGCGTGATCCCGGTCGTGTCACGGTCGGCGCGCCGTGATCGGGGTGCCGCGATCGAGGTGAGGGGAGGGTGGGGATGGCCCCACCCCCCTCACCCGGGCCGCCCCCGGCGATTCCGGGGGGTGACGCCATGGCTGCGGACGATCACCGATCCGTACGTTCGAGTCAGGCCGCGCACCGGGCGCAAGGCCGCCGCGGACATCGCCGCCACGGACGGGAGACCTCCATGCCTCAGGCCACCGACACGACGCTCACCGGAAGCGGAGCGGACGCTCCCGCGCACTCCGCCCGCACCGGCCCCGGCGGAGCGCCGCCCGCGACCGCCGCGCGCGGCCCCGGTGGCAGTGACTTCGCACCGCTGCTGCGCACCGTCAAGGAACAGGGGCTGCTCAAGCGCCGGACCGCCTGGTACGCCCGCGGGATCGCCGTCAACCTTCTCGCCCTCGCCGCGGTGGCCGTCGGGCTCGTCCTGACCGGCCCGACCTGGTGGGCCCTTCCGCTGGCCGTCCCGCTCGCCGTGTTCTCCGCCCGTGCCGCCTTCGTGGGACACGACGCCGGCCACTTCCAGATCAGTGCGGACCGCCGGCTCGACCGCGCCGTCCAGCTCGTCCACGCCAACCTGCTGCTCGGCATGAGCCAGGAATGGTGGAACGACAAGCACAACCGCCACCACGCCAACCCCAACCACCTGGACAAGGACCCGGACGTCGCCGCCGACATCCTCGTCTTCGCACGGCACCAGGCCGAGGGCCGCACCGGGCTGCGCCGCCGCCTCACCCGGCACCAGGCATGGCTCTTCTTCCCGCTGACGACCCTGGAGGGCATCGCGCTCAAGGTGTACGGCGTCCGGGCGCTGCTCTCCGCGGACGGGCCCCGGCGTACCGGGCGCGGGCGGCTCGTCGAGGCGGCTCTGCTCCTGGCGCACGTCACCGGATACGCCACGCTGCTCCTGACCACCCTCACGCCCGTCCAGGCCCTGGTCTTCGCACTCCTCCACCAGATGCTCCTCGGCCTCCACCTCGGCATGGCCTTCGCCCCCAACCACAAGGGCATGGAGACGCCGGACGGCCACCCGGACGGCGACGGCTGGGGCCATCTGCGGCGCCAGGTGCTCACCTCCCGCAACATCCGCGGCGGGCCCGTCACCGACTGGTTCCTCGGCGGGCTGAACCACCAGATCGAGCACCACCTGTTCCCCAGCATGCCCCGGCCGCATCTTCGGCTCGCCCGGCCCGCCGTGCGTGCCCACTGCCGCACACTGGGTATCCCCTACACGGAGACCGGTTTCGTCGAGTCCTACCGGCAGGCGCTCGGTCATCTCCGCGAGGTCGGTGAGCCGCTTCGTACGACAGCCTGAGCTGTCGGCGGCGGCCGGAGAAGGAGGCGTCGGAAGCATGACGACACGCACCAAGCTAGTGATCGGGGGAGTGGCCGTCGGCCTACTCCTCATGCCCCTCATCGGATTCTGGCTGTCGCTGCTCGTGGTCATCGGCGTTCCCGCCGTGGCCTATCTGGCGCTGGACCCCGAGCAGCGGCGACGGCTGCGCCGGATCTCCCGGAAGGAGCTGCGCCGCTGACGCCGCCCGCCCCGCCGCGCCTGGAGCGTCCGGCCGGTCCGGGGCCGCCCGCCCCGCCGGCTTCGGCGGCGGGGCGGACGGGGAGGGTGACGTGCCCGCGGGCGGTCCGGCGAACGGCGGACCGCCCGCGGGCACGTGGGCCCGGGGCCGCGCCGTCATCCGAGGGCCGTCGCGCCGGGACGCTACTCCTCCAGGGCACAGGAACCGACCGGGTCACCGTCCGCGTGCCGGGCGATCGTCCGGCTCGCGGGCGGCACCCTTCCCGCTTCCACCCACCGCGTCAGAGCCGTGAACGCCGCGCGGTAGCAGGGCAGGATGGGCCGCAGCCGGTCCGGGTGGACGTCGTACAGGCCGTCCGTATGGGTGCCGCCCTCGACCGTGTAGTACCGGTGCAGGTCACCCCGGCCGCGCGACGCGGTCATCCGTGCGTACACGTCCGAGTCGGTGCCGATGGGGAGCAGCGCGTCCAGGTCCCCGTGCAGGGTGATCAGCGGCTTGCCGATCCTGCCGGTCAGCGAGATCCGTGCGATGGCCCGCCGGACCGAGCGGGGCCGTGCGGCGTAGTCGTAGGAGGCGTCGGAGGCGCACGGGGCGAGGATCTCCTCGACGGTTCTCCCGGCCGTCCCGCCCGGACACTCCGGATCGTACGAGGGGTCGAACTCGGCGCGGAACACCTTCTGCGTCAGACCCCAGTACGCCTTCGCGTGGTAGGGCCACAGGAAGTCCGAACCGGCGGCGAAACCCGCTCCGGTCAGCTCCTCGTCGGTGGCGCGTCCGAGGGAGTGGGCCACGGCCACGGGCAGGCTCGTCAACGGATGGGGGCCGTCGACGGTCCACAGGACGCCCTCCCAGTCGACCCCGCCGTCGTACAGATCCGGGTGGTTCTCCAGCTGCCACCGCGTCAGGTAGCCGCCGTTGGAGATGCCCGTCATGTACGTACGGAGCGGGGCGCGTCCGTAGCGCTGCCGGACGGTCCGCGCGGCGGCCCTCGTCAGCTCGGTGACCCGCCGGTTCCACTCGGCGACGGCGTCGCCCGGCCGCCGGCCGTCGGTGAAGAAGTCCGGCCCGGTGTTGCCCTTGTCGGTCGCCGCGTAGGCGAAACCCCGGGCGAGTACGTCGTCGGAGATCAGGGCGTCGGTGGAGTACTGACGGCGGGTTCCGGGGGCCCCGGTGACGACCAGACCGCCGTTCCAGCGTGCCGGGAGCCGGATCACGAACTGGGAGTCGTGGGCCCAGCCGTGGGTGGCGTTGAGCCGCGAGTCGTCGGGGAAGTAGCCGTCGATCTGGATGCCGGGCACCCCGGAGGGGTTGCCGGTGCCCCGTGCCGACAGTCCGGCCTGGTCGGCGATGTCGGTGTACGCGGTGCCGGCCAGACCGGCGGTCGTCAGGTCGGTGAGACAGGCCGACCGCTGGACTTCGGCTCCCGGCACACGCAGGCGGTCCCGGTGGGCGCAGGACGGCGCCCCGGCGTCCTCGGCTCCCGCCGGAGCGGCGGGAGCCAGGAGGGCCAGCGCCGTCAGGAGCGCGGTGAGCAGGGAGACACCTCGGATCGGGCGCATGGACGGCCTCCGGTGGGGCGGCGGGACAGGACCGCGTCGCCCCGTGGAGCGCGCGGCCTCATCGTGCGCGGAGCCTCTCCCGCGCGGCCATGGTCCCGGCCCACACCTCGGCAGCGGACGTCATGTGGCGCCTCCGGTCAGGAGGGCCTGACGGCCATGGCGTCCAGGGCCGTCAGAAGGGCGGGCAGCCGGGGGCCGCGGGCCACTGGAAGGACGTCCCGTGGCTCGTCGTCGAGCAGGACGAACGCCATGTCGTCGGTCCGCGCGACCAGCGACCAGCCGGGACCGTCGGCGCGCAGCATCCGCGCGTCACCGGTGGCGAAACTCGACCGCACCCGGCCGACCGGAGGTGCCTCCTCCAGATAGCCGCGCAGTTCGGCGAGGGCCCGCCGCACGCCGTCGTAGGGGTCGGTGCGCGGGTCCGTCGCGATGTCGCCGCCGGGATTCCCGGAAGGAGCCGGCGCGGGGCTCCCGCCGTCCTTCACCGCCGGGCCGGGGGCGGCCTGGGCGTCACCCGCCTCCTGCGCGGGCTCGTCCATCCGGGCGCGCCACGCGGCCCACTGCCGCGCCACCTCGTCGGCGCCGAGCCGGCGCTGCGCCGGGCCCCAGGCGTCCTCGGACGGCGGGGCGAGCGGCGTCCGGTCGCCCTCCTCGGGCTCCGGGTCGTGCGGGGCCGGGAGACCGGGGGCCGCCGAGGCCACGGGGAGCGGCCAGCCCGGGAGGGCGGCCACCACCGAGCGCTCGTCGGGGGAGAGGTCGTACGCCATGCCGCAGTCCCACGACGCGATCGCCACCGCGACGAGCGACACGTCGTCGACGATCACGCTCCAGCGCGCCCCGGTGCCATCCTGGCCGAGGACGAGTCCGTACCCCTCGGCGCGCGGTTCGAGCCCGAGGGCCGAGCACGCGGCGGGGTAGTCGTCGCCGAGGACGCTCGGGAACCGCGCGGGCGTCAGCAGGACCGCCGTCAGCACGTAGAGCGCGTCGTCGTCGGCGGTCGGTTCCGTCCCACCCACGGCAGCCTCCCCTTTTGGTCGTCGGCGCACCATAGCCAGTGGGTAACCCGTGCGTCGAGAGTCTCCGTGCGGGAAGACGGCGAAGGGGCGTGTGTCCTTCCGCACGGCCGGCCGTCGGCCCCCCGCCTCCGGGGGGGCCGACGTGCTACCGGAGGCCGCCGCGCCGCCCGCTCGCGTGCCGCGCGGTCCGACCGCGCGCTCCGGCGCCGCGGCTCACCCGGCTCCGCCCGCCGGCGCGTCCGGCAGCCCGAGCAGGGAGCGGGCCACTGCCTCGGGTGGCCGGTCGTGCTCCCTGGCGAGCGCGATCACCGCCCGGCAGGCGAGCTCGTTGACCCCGAAGGCGAGGGCGTCGGGGGAGACCCAGGCCGCCGCCTCGTCGGCTCGCCGGTCGTCGTCCTCCGCGCCGGCCGCCACGTACACCGCCGCCGCCTCGAAGAGATTGTGGGTCCGCCGCGGCCGGGCCCCGCCAGGCCCCGAGGACGATCCGGGGCGCGCGGAGGGGAAGAGCCTGCGGAATCGTTCACCGACGCGCGTCACGTTCTGCCGCCTTCCCCGGGCACGGCAGCCCGGCACCTCCACCGTAGACACGGATCGGCCGGGGCAGTAGGGCGCGTGGTCCGGGGCGGAGGCCGGCGGCCGTCCGTCAGTCCGCGCGGACGGCGATCGCGAGGTAACGGTCCGCGCGGTCGGTGTAACTGACCATCCGCCAGCCCGAACCACCCAGCACCGGACCGAGGTTGTGCTCCGCGCGCAGGTCGTCCCCGGTCACCCGGCGCCCGTGGCGGGCCGCGAGGGCCGCGCGGCCGAGGGGGTGGAAGAGGGCGAGCCGGCCGCCGGGGCTGACCACACGGGCGAGTTCGCGCAGGCCCCCCGCCGGGTCCGCCAGATGGGACACGAGACCCGCGCCGAACACCGCGTCGAGGGTGCCGTCGCGCACCGGCAGCCGGGCGACATCCGCGAGCAGCAGCGCCGCCGCGCCGTCGCGTCCCGCACGAACGGCGGCGTCGAGCATCTCGGGCGTGAGATCGACACCGAGGACGGTCCCGGTGGGGCCGACGGCTTCGCGCAGAGCGGGCAGGGCCCGTCCGGTGCCGCAGCCCGCGTCGAGCACGGCGTCGCCGGAACGCAGGCCGAGGTCGCGCACGGCTGCGGCGTACGCCGGTCCGTCGTCGGGGAACCTGGAGTCCCAGCCGGCGGCGCGGGCGCCGAAGAATTCCTGGACACGGGTCGGGTCATCGCTCATGCGTCCATGATTGCCCACCCCTCGGGGCGAACGCTCTGCGCGCACGTTCGAGCGCTGCACGATCGTTCAAGAACACCTCTGTGTCATATTCCATCAGGTTTCGAAATGCGCCCCCAATGCGCCCCTTGCTCAGGACTAGCGTCCCTGAGCCATGGGACACCTGGACCACGCCACCTTCGGGTGGCTGACACCCGTGCTGTCGTACGCGATGGCCTGCCTCGGCGGCGCCCTCGGGCTGCGCTGTACCGTCCGAGCACTCGAGACGACCGGCCAGTCGCGTCGCAACTGGCTGCTCACCGCCGCCTCCGCCCTGGGTACCGGCATCTGGACGATGCACTTCGTCGCCATGCTCGGCTTCGGTGTGACGGGGACGGACATCCGCTACGACGTACCACTGACCGTTCTCAGCCTGCTCATCGCCATGGCCGTGGTCGGCGTCGGAGTCTTCGCGGTCGTCGGCGTCGGCGACCGTCTCGGCTCGCTCCTCGTCGGCGGGCTCACCACCGGCGTCGGCGTCGCGAGCATGCACTACCTGGGCATGGCAGCGTTGCGCCTGCACGGACAGGTGCGTTACGACCCGGTCCTGGTCGGACTCTCTGTCGTCATCGCCGTCGTCGCGGCCACGGCGGCCCTGTGGGCGGCACTCCACATCCACGCGCCGGTCGCGGTGGCGATCGCCTCGCCGCTCATGGGCGCAGCCGTGAGCAGCATGCACTACACGGGCATGCTCGCCGTGCGCATCGACGTGGCCCCCTCGCCGGCGGACCTCCCCGGAGCCTCGGCGATGCAGTTCGTCTTTCCGCTCGCCGTGGGGCTCGGTGCGTACCTCTTCATCACCTCGGCCTTCGTGGCGCTCTCACCGACCGCCCGCGAGCGCGCGGCCTACGCCTCGGCCGGACGGCTCACCGAACCGGACGAACGCGCGGTGGACGTCGCTCCCCCCGGCTTCTCCGCGGCCATGTCCACCCCCGGCACGGGACGGGGGGCACCGGCGGCACGAGGCGCGCACGCCCCTCCGCCGTACGCCCATCCGACGGGCCCGGTGGACGACGGCCGCGACCTCCGACGGGGAGCGCGCACATGACCGCCCGATGCGCCTGGCGTGCCGGCTCGCGCCCCCGGCTCGCTCCGCGACGGTTGCCCCGCCCGGCCCCGGCCTGCCTCGCCCGGCGGACACCGGCCGCGCGCCCCGGCGCCCGCACGGTGCTCCGCGCCTCCTGCCGCTACTCCGACGGTGACCTGCCGCCCCACGGCTGACCCCCTGGCCGCCCCGACGCGCCCCGGGGACCAGCGGCTCGACGGCGCCCGGCACCGCGTCGCGTCGTCGACGCCGCGGACCGCCATCGGACGTCTGTGACCCGAACCCCGAACAGCAACCGACGCAGCCGGAAACGAGGAGGCCATGCGAACCCCCCGCAGGAACCACGGCGGTGCCGACGCGTCGGCACCGCCGCGAGCGAAGACGGCGCGCGGGCGGCGTGCCCACGCCGGGCCGCCCGCCGACGAACCGTCGCTGTCCGCACCCGAGCCCGGAACCGCCGGACCGGCCCGGCCCGGCCCGTTCGCTCCGCGCCGACACCGCGGACCGCGCCCCCGCACCGTCCGCGCGAAGATCGTGTCGCTGCTGGTGGTCCCCGTCGTGTCGCTGCTCGCGCTGTGGGGCTTCGCCACCGTCACCACCGCCCAGGACATCGCGCGTCTGCGCCTGCTCCAGCGGGTCGACACCGAGATCCGCGAGCCCGTCGCGGCGGCCCTGACCGCGCTGCAGGAAGAACGCGCCGCGGCCGTCCGTCAGGCCGCCGCGCCCGGCGCCGCCCGCGCCGCGGCGCTCAGGGACAGGATGGCGCGCACCGACGCGGCCGTCGCCCGGCTCCGCCTGGGCGAGCGGCACACGGTCGGGGACACCGGGGATCTTCCGCGCGAGGTCGGTGACCGGACCGGGACGTTCGTCGCCAAGGTCGACGGACTGGTCAGGTTGCGCGTCGCGGCCGCCGAGGGGAGCGCCGACACCGACCAGGTGTACGAGGAGTACACCGCTGCCCTCGGCGCGGCCTTCGCGGTCGGCGGAACGCTCACCACCGTGGAGGAGAGCCGGTCCGGCGCCGACGCGCGCGTCCTCCTCGAATTCGCCCGGGCCGGCGAGATGCTCGCCCGCGAGGACGCCCTGCTCGGCACCGCACACCTCCGCGGGCGGCTGACCGCCGAGAGACACCGGCAGTTCACCGGCATCGTCGAGATGCGCCGCGGCCTCCTGGAATCGGCCGGTTCCGAGCTGCGCGACGCCGACCGGGCCGCCTGGCGCGGGCTCGCCGAAGGCGACGCGTACGAGCGGCTCACCGCCGCCGAGGACCGGGTCCGTGAGGCTGCCCCCGGACGTCCGGCGGCCCAGGCGTCCCCTTCCGCGGGCTGGGACGTCACCCACGCGGCCGTGCGGGAAGGGCTGCTCGCGATCGAGGCCGACGCGCGCCGTGCCGCCGCCGACCGCGCCGACCCGTTCGGGGGCGGCGCCCTGTCGGCCGCGGGCGCGGCGGTCCTGCTCGGACTCGCCGCGGTCGTCGCCTCTCTCATGATCTCCGTACGCGTCGGCCGCGGTCTCGTCGTCGAGCTGATCAGCCTGCGCAACACGGCGTTGGACATCGCCCGGCGCGAACTGCCCTCCGCCATGAGACGGCTGAGAGCAGGGCAGGAGATCGACGTCCGTGCCGAGATCCCGCCCGGCCCCGAGCCCGAGGACGAGATCGGTCAGGTCGGCGAGGCCCTCGTCACCGTGCACCGCGCGGCGCTCTCCGCCGCTGTCGAGCGCGCCGAACTCGCCCACGGCATCTCCGGTGTCTTCGTCAACCTCGCCCGGCGCAGCCAGGTCCTGGTCCACCGTCAGCTCAACCTCCTGGACAGCATGGAGCGCCGGGCCGACGACCCCCACGAGCTCGGCGACCTCTTCCGGCTCGACCACCTGACCACCCGGATGCGTCGCCATGCCGAGAGCCTGATCATCCTCTCGGGCGCCGCCCCGGGCCGGGCCTGGCGGATGCCCGTCCCCCTGACCAACGTCGTCCGGGCCGCCGTCTCGGAGATCGAGGACTACGCGCGCGTCGAGGTACGGAGACTGGCCGAGGCGGCCGTCGTCGGCGGAGCCGTCGCCGACCTCACCCACCTCCTCGCCGAACTCGTCGAGAACGCCGCCCAGTTCTCGCCGCCGCACACCAAGGTGCGGATCAGCGGCGAGCCGGTCGGCAACGGATACGCCCTGGAGATCGAGGACCGCGGCCTCGGCATGGGCGAGGAGACGCTCGCCGAGGCCAACACGAGGATCCGGCAGTCCGGGACGCTCGACCTCTTCGACAGCGACCGCCTGGGCTTGTTCGTCGTCAGCCGGCTCTCCTCGCGCCACGGCGTCAAGGTCCATCTGCGGACCTCGCCCTACGGAGGGACGACGGCCGTCGTCCTGCTCCCCACCGAACTGCTCCAGGGCGCGCTGCCGCCCGGCAGGGGCAGGCACGCGACGCCGGACGGCCCGGGTCCGTCCGGGGACGCGTCCGCGCGGCCCCCCGCCTCCCCGGCGCCGGTGTCACCCTCCGATCCCACGACCGCCCCGCCGCTGCCCCGTGCCCCCCGGGGCCCCGCCCCCGTCGCGACCCCGCCCGAGGAGTCCGAACGGTGCGGACAGCACGTACGCCCCGAGGACTTCGAGGAACCGCGCCCGAGCGCCGTCGGGTCGCCCCCCGCCGGAGTCACCTCGCTGCGCCCGCGCGGCCGCCCGGCCTCGCCGCCGCACGGACCCGTCCGGATACCCGCGCCGTCGACGGGACACCACCGCCCCGAGCCGCCACGAGCACCCGCCCCCGACAACGGACCGGTGGGGACGAACGGGCCCGTGCCGGCGCCGGCCGTAGCGTCCCCGCCCGCATCCCGCACCCCGGCCGGGCCCGCGGACGACACCTGCGACCTGCCCCGCCGGGTGCGCCAGTCCCATCTCGTCCCGCAGTTGCGGGAGACGCCCCAGGCCGATTCCGTGCCCGCTCCAGACGAGCGGGGCGACGACGAACGTACCCCCGAACAGGTGAGAGACCGCATGACCGCCTACCGCGACGGCTGGGAGCGGGGAGGCGGCGCGGTCACCGGTGCCAGACGCCCCCTCGGAACCGGATTCGGCAGTGAAAGTGAAGGAGAGCACGCATGATCGACCACGAGAGGATCTCCCACCACCGTTCCGGCGAACCGGACTGGCTCCTGGACGACCTGGTCGTCCGCGTCCGCGAAGTCCGTCACGCGGTCGTGTTGTCCGACGACGGGCTCGCCGTCGGTTCCTCCAGCGGCCTCAGCCGCGAGGACGCCGAACACCTCGCCGCCATCGCCTCCGGGTTCCACAGCCTGGCCAAGGGCGCGGGCCGGCAGTTCCACACCGGCGGTGTGCGCCAGACGATGGTGGAGATGGACGACGGCTTCCTGTTCGTCGCGGCGGCGGGAGACGGTTCCTGCCTCGCCGTCCTCAGCTCGGTGCACGCCGACATCGGTCTCATCGCCTACGAGATGGCCCGCCTGGTGAAGCGGGTCGGCGAGCACCTGCACACACCGCCCCGCCTCACCGCCACCACCCCGCCGGCCGTCGGCTGACCGGGAGCACCCGTGAACGACGACACCACATGAACGACGACACGACCGGTCACGGACCGGGAACCCAGGGCGGACACTGGTACGACGCGGACGCCGGGCCGCTCGTCCGCCCGTACGCGATGACCGGCGGCCGCACCCGACCGGGGCCGAGCAACGTGCGGTTCGACCTCATCGCCCTCGTCGTCGTGGACGACGACCCGCCCGACCGGGCAGAGGAGACCTTCCTCGGTCCGGAACACCGGACGCTGCTCGCCCTGTGCCGCGCCGAGACCCAGTCGGTCGCGGAGCTCGCCGCCGAGGCCGGCCTGCCCGTCGGCGTCGTACGGGTCCTCCTCGGCGACCTCCTCGAAGCCGGCCTGGTCAGGGTGAGCAGGCCCGTACCGCCCGCGCAGTTGCCCGACGAACGGATACTGAGGGAAGTAATCGATGGCCTACGAGCGCTCTGAGAGCACCGGCGGCGGCGCGGACTCCACCGCCCTCGCACTGAAGATCCTGGTCGCCGGCGGATTCGGCGTCGGAAAGACCACCCTGGTGGGGGCGGTCAGCGAGATACGGCCGCTGCGGACGGAGGAAAGGCTCAGCCGCGCCGGGGAGTCGGTGGACGACACGGGCGGAGTCGACCAGAAAAGCACCACGACGGTGGCCATGGACTTCGGCCGCATCACGATCCGCTCCGGACTCTCCCTGTACCTCTTCGGGACTCCGGGGCAGGACCGGTTCTGGTTCCTCTGGGACGAGCTGTCACAGGGCGCGCTGGGCGCCGTCGTCCTCGCCGACACCCGCCGGCTGGAGGACTGCTTCCCCGCCGTGGACTACTTCGAGCGCCGCCGTATCCCGTTCGTCGTCGCCGTCAACTGCTTTCCCGGTGCCCGGAGCTACGGCGCCCACGAGGTGTCGCGGGCGCTCGACCTGGACCGAGGGACGCCGGTCGTGCTGTGCGACGCGCGGGATCGGGACTCGGGCAAGGAGGTACTCATCCGGTTGGTCGAGTACGCGGGCCGGATGCACACCGCCCGGCTGCTCGACTCGGTCGGCTGATGCCACCGGCGGGGACGACAGGCACCCGGACCCGCCCGAACGGGTGACCGGTGGGCCTCGGGTACCGACAGGCCCTCCCGCACCCGAGCCGCGTGGACCCGCCGCCGCCCGGTTCGCCGCGCTCAGAGTCTGCCGGTGGCCTTCGACCGACGGGCCCTCAGCCGGCGAGGGCACCCTCCGCGGTCACCTTCTCGATCCGTACCCGGACCAGCAGCTCGCCGGGGACGGCGTTGCGCGCGCCGAACTCCTCGGCGCGCTCCTCGCCCATGTACCGGCCCCCGACGCGCGTCGCCCAGCGGCGGAGTTCCTCCGGGTCCTCGCTGATCTCGGCCCGGCCGCGGAGCATGACGAACGCGAACGGCGGACGTTCGTCGTCGACGCAGAGCGCGACCCTGCCGTCGCGCGCCAGACTGCGTCCCTTCACCGTGTTGCGGCCCGTGGTGAAGACGACGTCGTCGCCGTCGAGCACGAACCAGACGGGCACGACATGGGGACCGCCGTCGGCACGGACCGTCGCCAGCTTGCCGGTACGCGTTCCCGCGGACACGAAGGCCCGCCACTGATCCTCGGTCATCATCGCCATGAGTCCATCCTGCGGTACGAGAGGCCGGCCTGGGGTGCTTGCCCCGGCCACGACCGTGCGTAAGGCTGACCGGGGGACGCGGACCGCGGGGACGACGGGTCGACGGGGACGCACCACACAGGGGGAGGACGACACATGGCGTTGGACAAGGGGCTGGACTGGCTCCTCGACGACCTGACGCAACGGGTCGAGTACATACGGCACGCACTCGTGCTGTCGAACGACGGCCTGGTGACGGGCACGAGCAGCAGCCTCGAGCGCGAGGACGCCGAGCATCTGGCGGCGGTCTCCTCGGGTCTGCACAGTCTGGCCCGGGGCTCGGGACGTCACTTCCGCGCGGGCCGGGCGCGGCAGACGATGGTGGAGTTCGACGACGCGCTGCTCTTCGTCACAGCGGCCGGCGAGGGCAGTTGCCTGTGCGTGCTGAGCGCAGCCGAGGCCGACGTGGGGCAGGTGGCGTACGAGATGACCCTGCTGGTGAACCGGGTCGGCGAGCACCTCGGGGTGGCGGCCCGGCTGCCGGGCCGGATGGGCGTCGCCGAGCTCTGACCGTTCTCGGACGGACCGGCGGCCTGCGCGCCCGAGGCGCCCGGTCCGTCCACGCCCCTCCGACGTGCGGTGGCGGCGCCGGGCGGGAGACGATGGGCGCATGCTGCTGGCCCGACTCGCGGACGCCTCCCGTCTGGTCGCCGCGTCATCCGCCCGCTCACGGAAGATCGCCGTGCTGGCCGGGCTGTTCTCCGACACGGCGCCCGAGGAGACCCCGCTGGTGATCGCCTACCTGTCGGGGCGGCTGCCGCAAGGACGGATCGGGGTGGGCTGGAGCGTCCTCAAGGACGCGGTCCCGCCCGCCGTGCCCCCGGCGCGGCAGCCCACGCTCACCCTCTCCCGCACCGACGCCGCCATGAGCGCGCTGGCCGCCGTCTCCGGCGCGGGTTCCCGCACCGAGCGGGTCCGGCGCGTCCGGGAGTTGATGGCCGCCGCCACGCTGCCCGAGCAGGAGTTCCTCCTCCGGCTGCTCTCCGGCGAGGTGCGCCAGGGGGCGCTCGACGCCATCGCGCTCGAAGGCGTCGCGCGGGCCGCCGCCGTCCGCTCGGACGACCTCCGCCGGGCCGTGATGCTGGAGGGCTCGCTGCCCCGGGTGGCCCGGGCGGTACTCACCGACGGTGCCGCCGCTCTGGAGACCTTCGCACTCAGGGTGGGGACCCCGGTCCTCCCGATGCTCGCCCATACCGCCACCTCCGTCACGGACGCCGTCGCCGGCCTCGGCCCCTGCGCCGTCGAGGAGAAACTGGACGGCATCCGGATCCAGGTGCACCGCAGCGGTCGGGAGGTCCGGGTGTTCACACGCTCGCTGGACGACATCACCGGACGGCTGCCCGAAGTAGTCGACATCGCCCGGGAGGCGACGGCCGACGGGATCGTCCTGGACGGGGAGGTCATCGCGGTCGAACCCGCCAGCGGCCGGCCCGTGCCCTTCCAGGACATCGCCTCCCGGGTCGGCTCCCGGGTGGACGTGGCCGGCGCACGCTCCGCCCTGCCCCTCTCGCCCCGCTTCTTCGACGTCCTCGCCGCCGACGGAGAGACGCTCATCGACCGCCCGGGGCGCGAGCGCCACGAGGTGCTGGCGCGGCTGCTGCCCGAGGCGTCGCGGGTGCGCCGCATGGTCGTCACCGATCCCGGTTCCGACGCCCAGGCGGGCGCTGCCGAGCGGTTCTTCGACGACACCCTCGCCAGGGGTCATGAAGGAGTCCTGGTCAAGTCGCTCGACGCGCCGTACAGCGCCGGCCGCAGGGGGCGCACCTGGTTGAAGGTGAAGCCCGTCCATACGCTCGACCTCGTCGTCCTCGCCGCCGAATGGGGCCACGGCCGCCGCACCGGTCTGCTGTCCAACCTGCACCTCGGCGCCCGCGCCGACGACGGCGGCTTCGTGATGCTCGGCAAGACCTTCAAGGGCCTCACCGACGAGATGCTCCGCTGGCAGACCGCGAGACTGCGTGAACTGGCCCTGGAGGACGACGGATTCACTGTGCGGGTCCGCCCCCAGCTCGTCGTGGAGATCGCCTACGACGGCCTCCAGCGTTCCAGCCGCTACCCCGCCGGTGTCACCCTGCGCTTCGCTCGGGTCGTCCGCCACCGGCCCGACAAGCCCGCGGCGCAGGCCGACACCGTCCACTCGGTGACTCGCGGCGCCTGAGCGGGCTGTCGGGCGGTCACGTCCTGGCACGCACGTCTTCGGCGTCGCCCGGGAACCGTCGGCGACGGGCGCGCGGTCCCGTGGACCGAGCCCACCCGGCCGGGCCCGACCGCCGGCGCCCCCGCTCAGCGCCCGGCTCCGGAGCGCGGCTCCGGGGGGCCGCTGGTGTACCGGCGGCGTGCCCAGAGGGGCAGCAGGAACCAGCACAGCACGCACCAGACGACCAGCCCGGCCACCAGCCATGGCACGTAGTCCGCCCCCGTGGTCACCCGCAGGACCAGCAACAGCGCGGAGCCCAGGGTGGCGAGCAGGAGCAGCAGGCCCACGAACGTCAGACGGGAGGCCCACACCACCGCCTGGGGCTTGATCCGCCGTCCCGCCACGATCCGGTGGAAGGAGACCGGACCGATCAACGCCCCGGTGGCCGCCGCGCCGAGCGAGACGGTGACGATGTAGATCGTCCGGTCGGTGGGGCGCAGGTCGGGGAAGCGCGCGGTGAAGGCGACCGTCAGGAGGAAGCCGAACAGGATCTGCACCCCGGTCTGGGCGACCCTGATCTCCTGGACCAGTTCGACCCAGCGGCGGTCCGCGCGCTCCTCCGCCGTCTCGTGTCGCCCGCGGACCAGTGCCTCCCCGCCACCACCCGCGTCGCCCTGCCCCTGCGGCCCTGAGCGCTCCGACACGGAAACCTCCTGCGTCTCACCCGCGTCGCCCGAAGCCCCCGGCACGCGGTCCCGGAGTGACGGTTTCCAGGCTGTCACCACGACCGCGCTACCGCACGGCGCGCCGGAATCCCTTCAGCATCTCGCGGGACCGCCGCGTGCGAGGGATGCTGGAGACGTGGCCCGACGAGCGCCCCTGCGGGCGTCGAGGAGATGAGCGACGTGTACGACACGCACATCGACACGGACGTCACCGTGCAGCTGAGTGACTGCCGGCGCGAGGACGCCCAGGCCGTCTTCGACGTACTCGACCGCGTCTACGAACTCGAGGACATGTCCGCGCCGGGACCGCGGGCGGCCACGGCGCCCGCCGCCACCGTCTGGATGGCCACCTTCGACACGGCCGCGGGACGGCGTGAGGAGATCGCCCCCGTGCCGCTGTCGGCCCTGGTGGGTGCCGTGCTCACCGGCGGGTACCACGCCGTCGACGAGGTCGAGAAGACGCTCGCCGCGACCTTCGACATCCGCTCCCTCCAGTCGGTCTCCGGGGACCAGGAGACCGAGGCGCGCCTGCTCCTCGCCTCCCGCTGACCCCGGCCGTCTCGGCGATCTCCCTCCGACGTGCCGGTCCCGTGGGCACGGGTGCCCGCGGGCGGAGCGGACGGCGACCGCCCGGAGCCGTCCCACCCCCGGAACCCGGCCCGCTCACCGTGCTTCCCGCGCCGCGCACGACCGGCCTCGGCCGTCCCGCGAATCCCGGGCGGCGTCCGGCTGTCGGGCCCCGCTCCGTGCTTCCCCGTACCCCCTATGCATGCCGTGTATACACGGTATGTAGAGTGTTCGACATGCCGTTCGACATCGCCCTGACCAGGCGCGAAGGGTCGAACGAAGCGAACTACGGGGAAAGCGGGTTTCAGCATGTTCCGAACCAGGCCGGATGCGCTCCGGGCCACGGCCGTCGCCCTTGTGGCGGCGGCCTCTCTGATCCTCACACTGGGGGGCTGCGGGGTGTCGACCGTCGCCCCTCGTGACGCGCGGAGCAAGGCTGGCCCGGACGACGCCAAGGCGGGGTCCGGGAGCCGGGCCGGGGCGGTCGACTGCGCCAAGGTCAAGTGCATCGCCCTGACCTTCGACGCGGGGCCCGGCAAGGACACGCCCCACCTCCTCGACATCCTCGAGGAGAAGCAGGTCCCCGCCACCTTCTTCCTTCTCGGCAGGAAGCACGTCGACCGCTACCCCGAAGTCGTCAAGCGGATCTCGGACGAGGGTCACGAGGTCGCCAACCACACCTGGACCCACCGCATCCTGACCGACCTGGAGGCCGACGAGGTACGCGAGGAGTTGTCCCGCACCCAGGAGGCGATCAAGGCGATCACCGGCCGCGAACCTACGCTGATGCGCCCGCCGCAGGGGCGGACCGACGGCACCGTCTCCGATGTCAGTCGCGAGCTGGGGCTCGCGCAGGTGCTCTGGAGTGTCACGGCCAAGGACTACTCCACGACCGACTCCGAGCTGATACGCCGACGGGTGCTCGACGGGGCCCAGCGTGACGGGATCATCCTGCTGCACGACATCTATGACGGTACGGTTCCGGCCGTGCCGGGGATCATCGACGAGCTGAAGCGGCGGGGGTTCACCTTCGTGACCGTTCCGCAGTTGCTGGCTCCCGGCACGGCCGAGCCGGGCGCCGTCTACCGCCCATAGCCGCCCGTGCCCGGCGCCCCGCGGGGAAAGGGGCGTGAGAGGCGAATTCGGGTGAGGTGACTCACATCGGTCACTTCGGGTGATGTGGAACAAGTGTCGGAGATTTATCGTTCCTTGATATGTGGCTGTGAAGGGGTCCGGTCCCCATGTCCCCCCGTGAGGCGACCGCCCTTCACCCGTCACGGCAACGAGCCCCGGTGGGAATCCCCCGTCCCACCGGGGCTCAGTCGTGCGCGGTGTCGGACGCCGGTCGGCGGCGCCCCTGCGCGGGCTCCCCGTGGTCAGGCCTCCGCGCCGAGCCACAGGTCGGGGCCGAAGACCTCGTAGTGGATGTCCGCGGCGGCCACGCCGCGGGTCAGCAGGTCGCCGCGCACCGCGCGCATGAAGGGTGTCGGGCCGCACAGGTAGGCCGTCACGCCCGGAGGCAGGTCGATCGAGGTGACGTCCGCGCGACCGGTCCGCGCCTCCCCCTGGCCGGGCTCGGCGCCATCCTCGTACCAGAGGTGCAGCGTGCCGTGCGGGAGCGCGTCGACCAGGCGGCGCAGCTCCTCCCGGTGGGCGTGCGCGGCGGGGGAGCGGTCCGCGTGGACGACGGTGACCGATCGGCCGGAGCCGGTGGCCGCCAGGTGGTCGAGCATGGCCAGCATCGGGGTGCTGCCGATTCCCGCGGAGGCCAGCAGCAGGGGGCCGTCGCCCCCCGGCAGGACGAGGTCACCGAACGGCGCGGACACCTCGACGGTGTCGCCCACCCGCGCGTGCGTGTGAAGCCGGTGCGAGACCTCGCCGGCGGGGTCTCCGTCGACCCGCTTCACCGTGATCCGCGGGTCGGGACGGCCGGGCGCCACCGAAAGGGTGTACTGGCGGATCTGCCGGGCGCCGTCGGGAAGCCCGACCCGGACGCTCACGTACTGGCCGGGCCGGTACGCCGGTGCCGGCCGCCCGTCCGCACGTCGGAGTGTGAAGGAGACGGTGTCGGCCGTCTCCTGGCGGCGGTCGGCGATCTCCATGGTGTGCCACACCTCGCCCTCGGTGACGCCCGTCTCCGCGTAGAGCCGCGCCTCCAGGGCGATGAGGGCGTTCGCCATCAGCCAGTACACCTCGTCCCAGGCGTGCGCGACCTCGGGGGTGACGGCCTCGCCGAGCACCTCGACGATCGCCGCGAACAGGTGCTGGTGCACCAGCTTGTACTGGGCGGACGTGACGCCGAGGGATGCGTGCTTGTGCGCGATGCGGGAGAGCATCGCGTCCGGCCGCTCCTCCGGGTGCTCCAGGAGCGCGCCCGCGAAGGCGGCGATGGAGCCCGCGAGCGCCTGCCGCTGGTCGCCGTTGGCCTGGTTTCCCCGGTTGAAGAGGTCGCGCAGCAGTTCGGGGTGGGCGTCGAACAGCCCCGCGTAGAAGCGGGCGGTGATCTCGCCGAGCGCCTCCCCGACGACGGGGAGGGTCGCGCGGACGACCGGAACGGCCTGCTGGGACAGCATGGTGACTCCAAAGTGGTAGATGATCTGCGTATTTAAAGGTGTGCGAAAGGAGTGCCGGAGGATGGTCGTGCGGGGTGTCGTCAGTCCGGGCTCGGCGCGGAGGGGGAGGAGAGGGCGAGGAGTACGGGTCCGGTGGGCGGCTCCACCAGATCCGCCACGGTCAGCGGATCGAGGGTCCGGTAGAACGCCTCCTGTGCCTCCCGCAGGGCGCCCCGCAGTCGGCAGGCCGTGCGGAGCGGGCAGGGCGGGTCGCCTTCGCAGGCGACGACCTCCTCCTCGCCTTCGAGTGTCCGCACCAGCCAGCCGACGGATGCCTGGCGGCCGATCCCGGTCAGGGTGAGTCCGCCGCCCCGGCCTCGCCGAGCCTCGACGACTCCGAGGTGCTGGAGCTGGGCGACCACCTTCGCCATGTGGGCGTAGGGCACGTCCATGTCCCGCGCCACCTCGCGTGTGGTGGTGCAGACCTCTTGTCCCGGGACCGCCAAGCGCATCACGGCACGCAGGGCCAGGTCGGTGAATTTCGTCAACCGCACGGCATGACGGTATCAAATAAGCATCGGCAATACTGATTAAGGGGGGTGCGAACGCCCGGTTCTCCGGACCGGCCGCTGGTCGGAGAGCCGGGCGGCCCACGCCGACGGGCCGTCCCGCGGCGACCGGTGGGCGCGGGACGGCCCGTCGGCGTGGATCAGGCCAGGACTTTGGCCTTCGCCTTCTCGAACTCCTCGTCCGTGATGGCACCTGAGTTCTTCAGGTCCGCGAGCCGGGCCAGTTCGTCGGCGTGGCTCGTGCCGCCGTCCGCGCCCGCCGTCTTGCGGATGTACGACTGGAAGGCGGCCTCGTTCTCCTTGGCCTGCTTCACGTCGCGCTGGGTC
Source organism: Streptomyces sp. NBC_01216 (assembly GCF_035994945.1). NCBI lineage: Bacteria > Bacillati > Actinomycetota > Actinomycetes > Kitasatosporales > Streptomycetaceae > Streptomyces > Streptomyces sp. NBC_01216. Next base: position 272,208 of record NZ_CP108677.1, on the reverse strand, counting down.
ATGCTCTTGCCTCGGGCGATCACATAGATCAGGACGCCGAGGTAGGGGAGCAGGATGCACAGGATCAGCCAGCCGGCCTTGGCCCAACCGTTCAGTTCGTGGTCCCGGAAGATGTCGGTGATCACCTTGAACAGCAGGAAGAGCCACATGATCCAGAGGAAGAACCAGAGCATCGTCCAGAAGAGGTTGAGCAGGGGGTAGTCGTCCATTCCTGTACTCCGTTCCCACAGCGGGGCGCTCTCGGCCCCGCCATAGGAGCGAGTGTCACTGAACAAGCGAGCACCCGCATGTCGGGAACGCCGGTGCACACGAGGTGGCGGCCGCGCCCGCCGGGGTGGTCCCGGAGGGCGGGCCTTCCGCTCTGTCAGGCGGTGCGGGCGCGCAGCGCCGCCAGGGCGCGGTCCGCGTGGGCACTCATCCGCAACTCGCTGCGGACGACCTCGAGGATCCTGCGCTCCTGGTCGATGACGAAGGTGATCCGCTTCGTCGGCGCGAACGAGAAGCCGCGTGTGACGCCGAACCGGTCCCGGATCTCCCCCTTCGGGTCGGAGAGCAGCGGGTATCCGAGCGAGTGGCGGCCGGCGAACTCCCGCTGCCGCTCCACGTCATCGGAGCTGATGCCGACCGGGCTCGCGCCGACGGCCCGGAACTCGCCCGCGAGGTCACGGAAATGGCACGCCTCGGCCGTGCAGCCGGGAGTCATGGCCGCCGGATAGAAGAAGAGCACGACGGGTCCTTCCGCGAGCAGCCCGGACAGGGACCGCGAGGCCCCCGTTTCATCCGGAAGAGTGAAGTCCTCGACGATGTCACCGATCTTCATCCGGTCCGCCCCTCGTCCGCGCATCCGTCTGCCCCCGTGTCGCCGACGGCCCCACCGGCCGTCGGCCCCGCCGACGTTACCGCAGGGTAGGGAAACGCGTCACCAGCGCTGCGCGGCGGCCAGCAACCGGTCGCCCACCAGCGAGACATGCGGGTTCTCGGGAACGCCGGGCCGCCGCACCAGGTACGCCGTGTTGATCGGAGGGTCCTCCGGTTCGAGCAGGGTGACCAGTCGGCCCGCGTCGAGCTCCGCCCGGCACAGGTAGCGCGGCAACACGCTGAAGCCCGCTCCCGCCACGACCACGGCCAGGACACCCCGCAGATCGGGCACCGTGACGGACGCCTCACCGGTCAGCCGCCGGCCGAACACATGACGCCAGTACCGGCGGGCGATCGGCAGGTCATCGGCGTACATCACCATCGGCACGCCGTGCAGCGCGGCCGGTCCGTCCGTGGCGAGCGCACCCCGGTCGATCCGCCGGGCCCGGTCGGGGGAGGTGACGAGCACGAACTCCTCGTCCGCGAGGGGCACGGCGGCCAGCGTGCGCCCGCGTGGCCGGACCGTCGAGACCACCAGATCGTGGTGCCCCGCGCGCAGCCCGTCGAGAAGCTCGTCGGTGAGCCCCGTGGTCACCTGGAGCCGGACCCCCTCCTCGACGAGCCGCGCGAGCGCGGGCAGGGCGCTCACACAGAGGAACTCGGCCGGCCCCGCGAGGTGGACCGGCCGCGGTACCGTCCGTGCCCCCGGCCCGGATTCGGCGACGGCGGCGAGCGTGTCGATCGGCTCCGCCACCCGTGCGGCCAGGCCGTCGGCGAACCGCGTCGGGGTGACTCCCCGAGGCTGCCGCTCGAACAGCTCCCGCTCCAGCCTTCGTTCGAGCGCGCGGATCTGGGCGGTGACGGTCGGCTGGGACAGGCTCAGCAGCCGCGCGGCGGCGGTGAAGGAACCGGAGCGATGGACGGCGAGGAAGGTCCGCAGCAAGGACAGGTCCAGCGGCCCGCTCGCCGTCCGGTCGCCGTGCGCGCCCTCGGAATCCCTCTCGGTCACGCCGCCGAGCATAGGGGGACGGGGGCGTGCCCCAACGCCGAGGCGGTCGACGGCGGTGTCAGCCCTTCTGCCGCGCCGCCTCCTGGCGCTGCTCCAGGATCATCAGCACCTGCTCGCCCCAGCGCAGGTTCTCCTCCTCCAGTGAACGGCCGCGCATGAGCGTCAGATACGGTCCGATCCGCTCCGCCTCGCGCAGGTAGGCGACCTCGTCCCGGCCGTCGAGCAGCCAGTCCCGCAGCCTGTCGTAGCGCGCCAGTTTCCCCCGCGCCCACTCCATCCGCTCCCGGACGAAGCCGAGTACCGCCTCGGTGTCACCCGCGTCGCACGCCTGCACCTGCACCATCAGCTCGTCGCGGATCGCCGTGGGGCGCGGCGCCTTGGCCGTGTAGGCGACGAGGTCGTCCCGACCCGCCTCGGTGAGTGTGAACATCCGCTTGTTCGGACGTCGTTCCTGCTGCACGACCCGGGCGGTGATCAGACCCGCCTCGGAGAGCCGGTCCAGCTCCCGGTAGAGCTGCTGCGGGGTGGCCGCCCAGAAGTTGGCCACGGACACGTCGAAGATCTTGGCCAGGTCGTACCCGGATGCCTCGCCCTCCAGAAGAGCTGCGAGAACGGCGTGCTTGAGCGACATTCCGCCACGCTAGCAGTTTGTTGAATAGCTTCTTCCGCACCTATTCGACGTGCGAGGGCGGGACGGGGAGGCCCGGGGGGATGCACGGGGTGATCCGTCTGCCGCGCCGATCGTACGCGGCCGGGGCCACGCGCGGCGGTCGGCCCGCCGGAGCCGACGAACCCGCCCGCGCCGGCGTGGCGGGCCGGCACCCGGCTGCCTACCGTGGAGATAGCCGGAAGGCAGCCGCGCCGCGCGGCGTGGCGGAACGAGAGCCGACAGGGGAGCGGGACCCGATGGACAGCAACGCGTTCGTCTACACCACGTACATCCGCACTACCCCGGACGAGCTCTGGCAGGCCCTGACCGACGCCGCCTTCACCCGTCGCTACTGGGGGGTGGCGTTCGAGACGACGTGGACGGCCGGATCACCGATGGTCTGGGAGCAGGACGGACGGCGGACCAGCGACCCGGCCCAGGTCGTGCTCGCCGCCCGGCCCGGCCGCCTGCTCGCCTACACCTGGCACACCTTCACCCACGAGTGGGCGGAGGCGGTCGGCCTCGGCGACGAGGCATACTCCCGGCTCGCCGACGAACGCCGCTCCAAGGTGACCTTCGAGATCGAACCGTCCGGTGAGATGGTCCGCCTCGTCGTCACCCACGACGACCTGGAGCCCGACGGCGTGATGCGCGAGATGATCGGCGAGGGCTGGCCGGCTCTCCTCTCCAGCCTCAAATCCCTGCTGGAGACGGGCGAGGAACTGCCCGAGCCGCCGCGCTGACACCGGCGACCGGACCGCCGCGGTCCCGGAGCCCCGCGCCGACGGGACGCCGTGCTCGACGCCTGGCTCACCACGCACGCCGACGGGGGCGCCTGCGTCATCGGCGACCCCGCGTTCCGCGCGACGTCCCGCGCGACGTCCCGCGTCCGGTCGCGGACACCGGAGCTGTCGAAGGGGCTCGAGTTCGACCTGGTCGTCCTCGTCGACCCGCAGGATTCCGGGAGGGGGCATGGAGGCGGTCGACCGCTACGTCGCGATGACCCGGGCGACTCGGCGGTACCTGGTCCTCACGCGTCCCTGACCCGGCGATCCGGCCGCTTCGAGGCGGGCGGGCCCGCGCATCCGGCACGGGAATCGCCACGCGGGAGGGTCGCCGGGCGCGCTCGGGGTGCCGAACCGACGGACGGACCGTGCCACGGGCGCCCCTCCGTCCCGGCCCGCCGCACCGGCCTGCGAGGATGGGGAGATGAGCGAGCACGCGAGCGGTGAACGGGACGCCCTGCTGGCCGAAGCGGTTTGTCTGCGCGAGCGGGGCGACCGGGAAGAGGCCCGGGTCCGTCTGCTCGCCCTCGCCGCGCGCCACCCCGAGGACGCCGAGGTGGCGTACCAGACCGCCTGGGCGCACGACGTCCTCGGTCTGGAGGCCGAAGCCGTCGCCTTCTATGAGCGGGCGCTCCGCGCGAGCGGCACGGAACTGACCGAGGAGGACCGTCGCGGCGCGCTGCTGGGCCTCGGCAGCACCTACCGGATCCTGGGCCGCTACGAGGACGCCGTCGGCATCCTCCGGCGAGGGGCCGAGGAGTTCCCCGACGACGGGGCGCTGCGGGCGTTCCTGGCCATGGCCCTGTTCAACACCGGGGAGCACCACGCGTCCGCGCGACTGCTGCTCCGTCTGCTCGCGGCCACGAGCGAGGACGCCTCGGTGCGCCGGTACCGGGCGGCCATCGAGCACTACGCCCTGGATCTGCACAAGACGCTCTGAGGGCCGGCGGCTCCGGGCGCGGCGGCCTGCCGCCGCGTCGGATCACCCCGGCCGGGGTGGCGTCAGTCGTTGACCGCGGTGAGCAGGACGACCGCGTCCTCCAGCGCGGCCAGTCCGTGCCGTTCCTTGGGGATCATGCGCAGTTCCCCGGCCGACAGCTCCTCGGACCGTGCGCCGGCTGTCACCTTCACCCGCCCCCGCAGCACCTGGAGACTCGCGGCGGGCGGCGCGTTGTGCTCGTCGAGTGCGGTCCCGGACACCAGCGCGATGACGCTCTGCCGGAGCACGCCGTCGTGGACCACCACATGGGCGCTGCGGCCGTGTGCGTCGGCGCGCGCCTTGGCCAGGTGCTCGTCGGCGAGGGCTGCGAGATCCTGCATCGTTTCTCCCTGCGAGGTACGCGGGCTGTCGGTCCCAGCCTCGCGTGTGTGCGGCGGGACGCAAGTCGAGACCCGGCGGGCGCCTCCGGCGGACTGCCGCCACGAATTCCTACCGGGGGGTAGGCCCATCCGAGGCTCTTGTTATACGTTCCGTCTAACAGCTTGCTAGACGTGACGCCTAACAAGCCGACGGGTCGATCCCTCGATTCAAGGAGCCGCAGCATGACAGGCGGCACCGTTCGGCCGGAGAGCCGGGATCAGGAACAGAGCCAGGACTCCTCCCCGGGCCGGGAACACGACAGGCCCGCCGAACACGAGGTCGCCCGCCGACTGCTCGACTCGGCAGCCAGACTGTCCTACGATCCGGTCACCGAAGTGGACTGGGACACCCCACTCGACAAGGACTTCCACGGCGCCAGCCCCGAGTGGAGCACCCTTTACGGCACGGCCTACTGGAGCGAACTGACCGAGCCCCAGCGCAGGGAACTCACCCGGCAGGAAGCCGCCTCGGTGGCCAGCACCGGCATCTGGTTCGAGATGATCCTCCAGCAGATGGTGCTGCGGGACATCTACGGCAAGGACCCGACCCAGCCCCGGTTCCAGTGGGCGCTCACCGAGATCGCCGACGAGTGCCGCCACTCCGTGATGTTCGCGCGCGGCGCCGCCAAGCTGGGCGCTCCGGCCTACCGGCCTCGCCGGGCCGTGGTCGAACTCGGTCGTGTCTTCAAGACGCTCGCCTTCGGAGAGTCCGCGTACGCGTCGATCCTGGTCGCCGAGGAAGTCCTCGACGTCATGCAGCGCGACTGGATGCGGGACGAACGGGTGGCACCCTTCGTACGCACCATCAACAACATCCATGTCGTCGAGGAATCGCGCCACATGAAGTTCGCCCGCGACGAGACCCGCAACCACCTGCGGAACGCCGGAACGGTGCGTCGGCACATCAACGCGCTGGTCGTCAGGAACACCCTCCAAACACACACTCTAGCCACAGGGTGTGTCCGGGCACAGGGAAACCCCGCCCGTACGCCACGGGGTACGGCGCACAGGCGGGGCGGTCTTGCGGGTCAGCCGGTCGCGGGAACGGGCTGATCGGCGGTCCAGCCACGCGGACTCTCCCGTGGCGCTCACGGTCAGGCCGAACCGCTCGGGTCCGGGACGGTCGTGCAGCACCCACCAGGCGTAAGCGGCTTCCACTTCGTTCCAAAGCCGACGCGGGCCGTGCTGCCACACCGTGAATCGGTCGTCCGACTTCCCGTCCCAGTCCACGGCTGCCCACGAAGTGGCGTCGGTCGTCGCGACCCACAGCCTGGACGCCACTCCTTCCACGTCGGGGTTGTCGTGCCACGTCCACCACACGTCACGGAGCTGTAGCCCCATGGCGAACTGCGCGGCCAGGTCGTCACCGGCCACCCGCCATGGCGGCAGGGTGGTGGTCGACTCGTCGGGCTGGTGGTCGTCACGCACCACATCGCGGAAGATCCGCAGGTCTGTGCGCTGGTTCCTCATGAGCATGAACGCGGAGTGCGGCGAGAAAGGGCCCGACGCGCTTCCGGTCTCGTCCACGGTCATGCGGAGCAGCCCGTAGCAGACCCACGGACTTTCCCACGGGGTGAGGATGACGCCCCCGGGCTTCACCTGGTCGACCCACGGACGCGGGACGGACCTTACGGAGCACGTCGCCACGAGCCGGTCATACGGCGCGTTGTCCGGGTACCCCTCGGCCCCGTCCCTGGTCACCACAGCAGCGGTGACCCCCTCCTTCCGCAGACGCTCCCCGGCTTCCCCGGCCAACACGGGGTCGACTTCCATGGTCGTCACGTTCCCCGGGCCGGCGACATGGGCCAGGAGACCCGCGTTCCACCCGGTTCCGGTGCCGATCTCCAGGACCCGGTGTCCCTCGTGAACGTCGAGCATGTGCAGCATCCGGAACACGATGCTCGGGGCGCTCGCGGACGATGACGCCCACCGCTCGCCGTCGCCGGGGTCCTTGCCGTCGTTGATCTGCGTCACGACGGAATCGTCGGCGTAGACCGCGCGAAGCCACGTTTCCGGAGCGTCCGCCCGGTTGTACGGCTCCGGGCCCTCACCCAGAAAGACGCGCTCGGGGACGAAGGCGGACCCCTCTCTGTCAGCCTTGGGTGAGACATCCTGATTTGTCGGGTTAGCCTGAGAGGGCACGACGGGAGAGCCACCCCCTCATGAACAGCACCAAGCCCGCCGGATCCGACCCGGCTCCCCGGCCGAAGCGCCGCACGTTCAGTCCCGAGTACAAGCTGCGGATCGTGGCCGAGTACGACGCCGCGCCCAAGAGTGAGAAGGGTGCGGTCCTGCGCCGCGAGCGCCTGTACCACTCGCACGTCACGGAGTGGCGGGCCGCGCGGGATGCCGGGGCCCTGGAGAAGCTGGTCGACCAGCGGACCAGTCCGGCGAGGCCGAAGAAGCCGGCTGCCGAGGCGGAGAACGAGAAACTGCGCCGCCAGGTGGAACGGCTGGAGAGGGAGCTGGCCCGGAACAAGGCCGCGCTGGAGGTTATGGGAAAAGCTTCCGCGCTCTTGGAAATGATCTCCGAGGGCGCGGACTGAGGGCTGCCGCCGACCCGGTCACCGACGACGCGTTCGCCGGCGTCGAGGGCGAGCTGGGCATCACGGCGGCCTGCCGGCTGACCGGCCGCTCCAGGGCCACCCACTACCGCCGGCTGCGGCCCCCACCGGAGCGAAGGCCCAGGAAACCGCAGGTCCAGCCCTCGGCCCTCACGCCCGCGGAGCGGGCGGCGGTGCTGGAGCTGATGAACTCGGGCGAGTACGCCGAACTGCCTCCCGCCCAGATCTGGGCCCGCGAGCTGGATGCCGGGCGCTACCACTGCTCCGTCTCCAGCCCGTCTACCGCACCCGTATCGACTTCTACTGCGGCCTCCCTGCCGATCTGTCGGCCGGAGGGAGGGGAGTACCCCCCTGGTCAGAACGACGGCCGCTCGGTCGCCTCACGGTGAGACCTGCGCTCCGCAGCGAACCCACCCGGTTGGTTCCGCGCGGTCTCGCGGTTGTGGCACGTCGAGCACAGCGGACGCAGACGAGAGAACGCGTCCGGATCGGCGACACCCCGAGCGACCAGCGAACGGCGCGACTCGGGGAAGTGGTCGGCGACCGTGGCCGTGCGACCGCACAGCAGACACCACGGGTGCCGGTACAGGAACGCACGTCGGACGCGCTGCCAACGCGTGCTGTAGCCCCGTTCAGTAGAGGAACCGCGCAACCTCTCGGCCTCGCGCTGGTGCTCGGCACAGCGGCCACCACGGGCGGTCAGCTCGGGGCACCCGGGTACAGAGCAAGGGGGGGCGGGGCTTACGGGGCATGGGGGATCACCTCCAAGGGGCGGGGTGTGACGCGACTGGGACTCGGGTAGCAGGCACATGCAGCTAGTGTGACTTTGTGTGCTCTTGTCAATGCGGAGGGTGACTCGTGCTGCCCTGCCGGTCCACCCAATGAAGGGAAAGAAATGTCTGATGAAGTAAAAGAAGTATCTGACGAAGCGCCTAAGGGATCCGAGGTAGCAATCGGCAAGGCGTTCGTATCCCTGGACAAAGACAGGAGTAACGCTCTCACGCTCTTGGATATCCGAGCCGCCACCGACGGGAAGACCGCCATCAAGATCGCGGCATTGCTGCACGCGAAGGACAGGGACTGGGACGCGAACGGAAACGGCACGATCAGCAGCAGTGAATTCGTGGAGTACTACGAGCACCATTGGTCCGATTTCCAGAAGGACTTCCCGGGCTTTTACGAACCACGCCCGTAACGCACGCCTCGGCCCCAGTACAGCGCGCTGGCTCTGTGCCGGGCGGTGGTGCGTCACGCGGCACGGACAACACCGAACTCGGTGCTCGTCTTGAGCCGGTGACACCCTCGGCACAGCACTTGGACGTTGCCGTCCGTGTCGGTCCCTCCCATCGAGAGGGGCCGCACATGGTCCACGTCGACCGTTGCCCCAGGGAAGTCGTTCAGGCACCAGTCACACCACGCGGTCCCCTTCCGCTCGATGATCCGGCGGAGCCGTGCAGGGGCATCGTTCCGGGCCGCTCGTCGCCGGCTCCGTGCTCGCCGTGTGCGGACGGTCGGTCGTCGCTCGTACGCCCCGTGATGGCTCTTGCAGCGGCCCAGATGGGTCGCCGGCTCCGTGCAGTCGATACAGCGCATGTGCGCCCCTCGATGTCGTCGGCTTCTGCGTGCCCGCCCTCGGACTCGAACCGGGGAACTCTGCCGATTGGGTACGGCGCACCTCTGCCGTTGGGTCAGCGGGCTTGTAACGTCCTCGCCAGCGAGGCGGGGCGCACGGGTTGCATAAGGGTTAGGCGATGAGACGGCCTGGGTAGCTGATCCAACTAACGGCACAGACAGCAACATCGGAGGTACTGCCATGGCCGCCCCCAACAGCAATTCACCTAAGCCCGAAGGAGACCCCTCCGAGGCAAAGGCGAAGAACAGCGAGACAACGAAGCTCGAAAGCCTTGATGGCCTCTACGGGGCGACACTGGCTGGTGACGCCGGTCAGGCAGACATCCTCGCGGCGATGCGGGATGCTCCCGAGGACGACGAAGAGCCGTCGCCTAAGAAGTAGCTCCCTTGGAATCGTTCGCGGGACAATGTGGGGACCGCACGCGCTTACGACCCCTTTCGGCGCCCCCGGTCAAGGGGCGGTTACTCATGGGCGGTGCGGTCCCCGCGCTCTACCTCACGACCACTGCGGCCACCCCGTGAGGATGCGTGCTGCACGGGTAGAGCTGCGAGAGAACAGGCACTCGGTCCGCCGAATTCCCCCTCGGGGTGGGTGCGCGGTAGTCCCGCTCTCTCTTGCCCCAGTAGTAGGGACCGAAGGTGTCCCGAGGGTGCCGAGCGGTGTCGGTGGTGACGACAGAGACCCCGGTTTCTCTTTCTCTGTATTTTTTCTATGCGTTCTAAAAAGTGTCGAAACTCGTCACTCTCAACACCTCCTCGCCCCGCTGTAGGGCTGCCCCGCCCGAGGGTGAGCCGATGGCGTGAGAACAGCGCACAGTCCCGCACCGAGATCCGCCCTCGGAGTGGGTGAACGAGAGTTCCGCCCTCACTGTGTAGTAGGGAGCAGCGAATTCCCGGAACGTTCCGTACGGCGGGCTCTGGGAGCCCGTTCGGCCCTCACTCTGCTGTGGGGACCAACAGATTCCCGCGCGGGCTGACCGGCATCGAGCCCGTGCCGCCCCGCCCACCCCCTGCAGGAGAGGTAGGGACGGACGGATTCCCGGGTCTCATGACGGGATGGCGTTTCGACAGACGGTTCGGTTTTCTCCTTATTTTTTCTTGTGCATACGAAAAAACAGTCTGAACCGTCATACCGTCATGGCTCGGCCCGCTGGTCGGCCCCGCTGCTGGCACAGCAAAGCCCCGGCGGTCTGTGAGGGACTACCGGGGCTTCGACGGGTGGAGGCGTCAGTGATCAGAGGGCTTCCGGAGCATCCTCCAACTCAGCCAACGCAGCCGTCTCGGCGTGGTCTCGCGCCGTGCTCTGTTCTGCCGCCCGCTGCTCCGGGTCGAGTCCGGTCACACGCACTCGGTGCTTAGCGCCACGCGGGTGCAGCGTCACCCGTACGTCGTACTCGTTCAAGATCTCCCTACGGGCGACATCGTCCGGAGCGGTCTTCCAGTCATCAGCAATCGTCCGGCCCAGGGGCATCCACCGCATCCCCGCTGGCCGCTCAGGGAGCCGCTTGAGAGCTTCGATCTCCCGCGTCATCCGGGCGTACTCGGTGCGGTACCACTCGGTGTCGCTCTCCGACTCGTACAGACCCGACTGACGATCTCCACGGAGCCGCGTACGGTCCGCTTCGATCTCCGTGATACGAGCGGCGTAGCCGGTGCCAGGGTCGAACTCCTTGCGCATCACCTGGTGGTCGCCGTACTCGGCCGGAAACCACGTCGACACATGCTCGTCCAGCATGGGGACGGACATGGTGGGGGCGGGCTTGCACCCGGCGGACGACGGAATGCCGCGCGTGCGCGCCGTGCAGCCGTAGGACGGGTTCTGTCCCGTCCGGGCCACCATGTAGAGCCGTTGCCCGCATTTGCCGCAGTACGCGATGCCCGAGAGCAGGCGTACCCCCTTCGGGGCGCGGGTCCCGGTCCACTTCGGGGCGGCCTTCTTGATCAGCGCGTCCCGCGTGGCGTGGTCCCACAGCGGATCGGCGATACGCACAGCGTGCCCGTCCGGGCCGATCACGGGGCGCTCGTCGTGCATGAGGTAGCCCAATGACGCTTCGCTGGTGAGCATCCGCTTGAGAGCCTTGGCGTTCCACAAGGTGCCCTTGGGCTTGCGTCCGTACATCACAGCGCGGTGGTCGGCAGGCGACAGTAGGCCCGCGCGGTTCAGACGCGCGGCTTCGGTGTGGACGGTCACCGTTCCGGTCTCGTCGGCGAGGATGCGTTCCGCGACGTCTCGGAGGATGAGGGAGGCCACAGGGTCCAGTTCCACCCGGTCGACGTTGCCCGTGGGAATGAGCCGCACGAACTGGTACCCGTACCGGTTCTTCTGCTTCGGCTGTCCGGCGCTGCGCGCCCGCTTCGTCTCGTCCCGGTTGCGCTTCTGGATCGCGCGAAGCTCCATCTGCGCGCCGAAGGACTCCATGGAAAGCCGCATCTCATCGACGGGGTCTTCCAGGTTCCACGGCCCGTCGTGGCCGTAGGTGATCAACAGGCGGCCCGATTTGTGGACCATGTACGCCGTGTTCAGTACGTCCCGCTGGTTGCGCCCGATCCGGTCGACCGCCGAGCCGGCGATCCCGTCGTACGGGCCCATCTCGTCGCGGAGCCACGGGCCGAGCTTCGGACGCGTCACGGGGTCGGTCGCACCCGACACCTCCCAGTCATCCGCCCACGCGATGACGTGCCCGCCGACAGCTTCCACGGCGCTGAGCACCTGGCCGAGCTGCTTTTCCGGGCTGTTGGTGGAGTCAGACTTGCGAGAGAGGCGACGTACTCCCACCAGGCACTTACCACACCCGTCGCACTCCGTCGTAATCATGCGATCCATCTTGCGCGAACTCCGCTTCCGCACGCATGTGCGTTTTGCGGGCGCTCCCGGTCGCGATCGCCTCGTACTTCATCGTCACCAGCATGGTGAACCGGAACGTGTACGCGAAAGCGGGTCTGGACGCCCGGCGGGCACGCGCCGAGGCACGGGCCAACGAGCACCACCGCTCCCTGATGCGGTCGAGCTGTTCCGGCCTCATGGAGTTCTTGGCTTCGGCCCGGCTCCTCACCCGGCCGGCGCTGGCCTTCCACAAGCGCGCCCACCTGATCTGAGCCGTTTCCCACCCAGCGAGCGACCCGAGCCGACGACATGACCTACGCCATCACCCAGACCTGCTGCAACGACGCCGCCTGCGTCGCCGTCTGTCCCGTCAACTGCATTCACCCGACGCCCGAGGAACGGGAGTTCGGCAGCACCGAGATGCTGCACGTCGACCCGGCGTCGTGCATCGACTGCGGAGCCTGCGCCGACGCCTGCCCCGTCGACGCCATCTTCCCCGCGGACAGCCTGCGGGGGCCGGCGAGGGACTACATCGCCCTCAACGCGGCCTACTTCGACGGCCGGGAACCGGGACCGGCCCCCGCGGGACCCGACCTCCACCCCTGGGGCAGGCCCGTCTTCGCCCGCGACCTCCCCTCCGACTTCGCGCCCCTCCGGGTCGCCGTCGTCGGAACGGGGCCGGCCGGCATGTACGCGGCGGAGGACCTGCTGCTCCACACGAACGCCCAGGTGACCCTCATCGACCGGCTGCCGGTGGCCGGCGGGCTCGTCCGCTACGGCGTCGCACCCGACCACCCGGCCACCAAGAAGGTCGGCGACACCTTCGCGCGCCTCCACGACCACCCCCGGGTACGGATGCACCTCGGCGTCGACGTCGGCCGTGACATCACCGCCGAGGAACTCGCCGCCCATCACGACGCCGTCGTCTACGCCGTGGGCGCCTCCGCCGACCGCCGGATCGGTGTCCCGGGCGAGGACCTCCAGGGCAGTGTCCCGGCCACCACGTTCGTCGCCTGGTACAACACGCACCCCGAGGTGGCCGCGGACGCGGTCGATCTGACGAGCGAACGGGTGGTCGTGGCCGGCAACGGCAACGTCGCGCTCGACGCGGCCCGCGTCCTGGTCGGCGACCCGGTCGCGCTCGGCACCTCCGACACCGCCGACCACGCGCTCGCCGCGCTGCGCGCCGCCCGGGTGCGCGAGGTGGTGATCCTCGGCCGGCGCGGCCCGGAGCACGCCGCGTACACCACCTCCGAGCTGCTCGCGCTGCGCCATCTGTCCGGTGTGGACCTGGTCGTCGATGACCACGATCCGCGCATCGGCGCGGCGATCGACGAGGCGGCCCCGGGTGGCAAGGCGTCGCTGCTGCGCGGAGTGCCCCGAGAGGCGGTGGACTGGACGGCCGCACCCGGGACGGCGCGCCGGCGGATCGTGCTCCGCTTCCACTCCGCCCCGGCCGAGGTACTCGGCGACGGTGCCGAGGGCGGTGCCGAAGCCCGCCGGGACGGTCCGCCCACGGGGGGCGGAGGCGGTTTCGGCACCACCCGTACCGAGGGCCGCGGCCGGGTCCGCGGGGTCCGGGTGACCGGAGGCACGCAGCCGCTGGACCTGCCCGCCGGCCTGTTCCTGCGGGCCGTCGGCTACCGGGGGCTCCCCGTCCCCGGCCTGCCGTTCGACGAGGTGACCGGCACCGTCCCGCACGACGCGGGACGGGTGACGGGGCGGCCCGGTACGTATGTCGTCGGATGGATCAAGAGAGGCCCTTCGGGTGGTATCGGCGCCAACCGGACCTGCGCGGCCGAGACGATCGGCACCCTGATCGCCGACGCCGTCGACGGGAGACTGCGGGCGCCCTCGCCCGCGGGCACGGCCAGGGCCTTCCGGCGCCTGGTGCGGCGCCGGGTGCGCCGAGCGGTCGACGCGCGAGGGCTGGCCGCCATCGACCGGACCGAACGGGCGCGGGGACGCGACGCCGGCCGTCCGCGCGTCAAACTCGGCACCGTGCCGGAACTGCTCGCGGCGGCGAAGGGCGGACGCCGCGGGACCTGACGGGGGACCCCGGCCCCGACGGCGCGACGGGCACACCGCTGCCCTCGTCCCGGGGCGAGGCGGCCACCGTGCCCGACGCCGCGGAGCGAACCACCCTCGCCACTCCCCACGGACCCGACGACGCCGGGCCCGCTGTCAGTGGCCAGGTGCAGGATGGTCCCGTCCGGCGCGGAGTATCGGGAGACGGGACGCATGACGATCACGAACGAACGGGTGGCGGGGCACGCTTTTCTGCGCGCGCTGTACGAGGACGGGTACTACCCGGACCATGTCGTCGACCGGGGACGGTCGGTCCTGCTGAGGCTGTGCGAGCGGATCGAGCGGGAACGGCCGGCGCACCTGCCGGCGCTCTACGCCCTCACCGACGCCGCCACCGAGGAGTTCAACGCGCTGGAGGCGGAGTTCGAGGCGGCCGGCAGCGAGATCGAGACCGTGGCCCGCGAGGAGATCGCCGAGGACTTCTTCTTCGTCGCGTCGGCCTACGGGTTCCCGCACGCCGACGCCGAGGAGCTGATCGCCCTGCGGGAGTGGTGAGGGGCCCGGCGCGCGCCTCGGACGCTGTTCGTGCGCCTCGGGGCGGGCCACGGGCCGGGGCGCCCCGCGTGCACGACCGTCGCCGTCAGGACGTGGCGGCGGGCCGAGGCGCCCCGCGCGCGATGATCGCCGCGGTGTCCACGCCCGACGGCAGCGTGCCGAAGGCCACTCCCCAGTCGCCGTCCAGACGCGAGGCGCAGAACGCGTCCGCGACCGCCGGATGGCCGTGCCGGACGAGGAGCGAACCCTGGAGGACCAGCGCCATGTGCTCGACGAGTCGGCGTGCGCGGTACTGCGCGGCGGCCGGGTCGTCACCGAGACCGGTGAGCTCCTTGCGCAGTCGGGCGGTCGCCGTGTCCAGCCGGCGGTCCGCCCCGGCCGCCCGGTCGACCTCGGCGAAGAAGGCGTCGACCGCCCGCGGCTGACGCCCCATCGCCCGCAGCACGTCGAGCGCGGCGACGTTCCCCGAGCCCTCCCAGATCGACGGCAGCGGCGATTCGCGGTAGAGCCGGGGCAGCCCGGAGTCCTCCACGTAGCCGTTGCCGCCGAGGCATTCCAGCGCTTCGGCCGCGTGCGCGGGGGCCCGCTTGCACACCCAGTACTTGGTGACGGCGAGACCGACCCGGCGCAGCGACTCCTCCTCCGCGTCGCCCGCCGCCGCCCGGTCCACCGCGCCCGCCAGCCGCAGCGCGGCCAGTGTCGCGGCCTCCGCCTCCACCGCCAGGTCGGCGAGCACGTTCGTCATCAGCGGCTGGTCGACCAGCCGGGACCCGAACACGTCGCGGTGCGAGGCGTGGTGGACCGCCTGCACCAGTCCCAGGCGCATCCCGGAGGCCGAACTGATCGCGCAGTCGAGCCGGGTCATGTTCACCATCCGGATGATGGTGGCCACACCTCGGCCCTCCTCGCCGACCAGATGTCCGAGAGCCCCCTCGTACTCGATCTCCGAAGAGGCGTTGGAACGGTTCCCGAGCTTGTCCTTCAGACGCTGCAACCGGATCGCGTTACGCGAGCCGTCCGGCAGCACCCGCGGCACCAGGAAACAGGACAGGCCACCCGGCGCCTGCGCCAGAGTGAGGAACACGTCGGACATCGGCGCCGAGGTGAACCACTTGTGGCCGGTCAGCGCGAAGAGGCCGTCGGTGCCGGCCGGCACCGCCCGGGTCGTGTTGGCGCGGACGTCCGAGCCGCCCTGCTTCTCGGTCATCGACATTCCCGCGATGATCCCGCGCTTCCGGCTCGGCTCGCGCAGCCCGAAGTCGTAGACGGGGGAGGTGAGCAGGGGCTCGTAGAGCTCGGCCAGCTCGCGCTGCGCACGCAGCGCGGGCACGGCCGCGTACGTCATCGAGACCGGACACAGATGACCGGCGTCGGCCTGTCCCCACACGAACACCTTCGCCGCGCGCGCCACATGGGCGCCCGGCCGCGCGTCGCGCCACGGCGCGCCGTGCAGCCCGTGCCGCACCGCCACGTCCATCAGATCGTGCCAGTGCGGATGGAACTCGACCTCGTCGATCCGGTGACCGTAGCGGTCGTGGGTGTGCAGCACCGGGGAGTGGCGCTCGGCCAGCCGGCCCCACTCCTGGGCCTCCTCGCCGCCGGCCCGTTCGCCCAGCGCGCGCACCTCCGGCTCGGCCCAGCCCGCGCCCTCCCGGTGCAGGCTCTCCAGCAGTGCCGGATCGGCCGCCACGTCGTAACCGGTCAGCGGCGGTACTTGGTTGGTGACCTCATGTGTGGTCGGCATCGGGTACTCCCAGGGCTCGCAGGGTGAAGGTGACCAGGGCAGGTACGGTGTCGGGCCCGGCCGATCCCTCGCTCAGCGGTCCGACGAGCGCCTCGGCTCCCGCTCCCACCAGTGCCGAGGCCGTCAGTGAGGCGTCCTGGGGAGGGAGCTGTCCGCGGCGCGCACCCTCGGCGATCCGCTCGGCGAACACATCACGGAACGCCCTTCGGAACACCAGCCGTTCGGCGTCCACGGCGGGGTCCACGGGCTCGGCCAGCAGGGCGTAGGCGAGGCGCGGCGACTTCAGCGCGCGGTGCGCGAAGGTCTCGATGACCGCGACGACCCGGTCGGCCGCGTCCCGGTGCGAGGGGCGGGCCGCCGCCTCGGCCACGGCGTCCACCTCGCGCGAGACCACGGTCCGGAACACCTCGACCGCAAGCTCGGACTTGCCGGTGAAGTGACGGTAGACGCTGCCGGTCGCGATTCCCGCGCGAGCGGCGACGGCGGCCATGCTGCAGCCGGCGTAGCCGTGCTCCGCGAGCAGCTCGACGGCGGCGTCGACGACGCGCACCCGCCGTTCGTCCAGCCGGGCCTGCGTCGCGGGGGTGCGTCGGTAGGGCATGGAAGGAGTGAAGCAGTGATTCACTCCTTCATCAAGAGGAGGCGCACGGCCCGCCGGGCGTCGGGCGCGGGCGGCGTCACCCCACGAAGATCTCCGTCAGTGACCAGATCGCCAGGCCCGCCATGCAGAGGCCGCCGATCCGCTGGACCGTCCTCAGCGGCACGCGCTTGGCGATGAAGCGGCCCGCGACCAGGGCCAGAGCCGATACGCTCATCAAGGCGGCGGCGGCCCCGATCGCCGTCGACCAGGTGCCTTCCGTGGCCGCCAGGTTGGCGGTGGTGATCTGGGTCAGGTCGCCCCACTCGCTGATGAAGACGGTCGCGAACGCGGTGGCGAAGACGGGCCGGAATCCGGACGCGGTGGCGCCGCTCGCCGCGTCGTCCTCGTTGCCGTCCCCGCCGCGCAGGAGCATGAAGGCGCCGAAGGCGAACAGCGCGGCCGAGACCAGTTTGACGATCCAGTCGGGCAACAGTCCGATGAGGCTGCCCGCGCCGACGGCGATGGCGACATGCGCGAGGAACGCGGCCGAGGTGCCGAACCACACGTACAGCGGACGCATGCGCGTGCCCATGGCGAGCGACGCGAACATCGTCTTGTCGGGAAGTTCGGCGAGGAAGATCAGGCCGAAGGCGGTGAGGACCGCGAAGGGGTCGAGGTGCATACCCGGGAGCTCTCTGCTCGGACCGGGCCCGGGATCCACACGGCACCGCGACGGGCGACGGGGAGAACCACTCGGCCCGGCATGACGGACCGCACCCGGGAGACGGGCGCGGCGAATGCCTGGCCGAAGGTCTCGCCCGCCCACGCTCACGCATGGACCCGGTCACCGGGAACCCGGGGGTTCCAGTGTGTCGACGACCGGTTCGCAGGGCTACTCCCCTTCGTTGCGGGCCAGTGTAGCCAAACCGGGCGCGAGCTCCGCCCCCGGACTCCGTAGACAGTGTCCACGCACGTGGTAGACACTGTCTACAGGTGATTGGTAGACAGTGTCCATGACCGTATCCTCCGCATCCGGCCCCGACGCCGGGCCTCGCCCCGGGCCGACGGGCGCATCCCCCGCCGACGCCGGTCTGCGACGCCGGCTGATCGCCACCGGTGTCGCCCTGGTCCACGCCGAGGGAGCGCAGGCCCTCACCCTGCGCGAGATCGCCCGCCGGGCCGGGGTCTCCCACGGAGCACCCCGGCGCCACTTCCCCACCCATCTCGACCTGTTGTCCGCCATCGCCCGCGAAGGATTCGCCGAGCTGGCCGCCCGTGTGGCCGAGACGGCTCCCCGGGAACAGGAGGACGCGGCCGACGCCCGCGCCCGCTTGGAGGCTCTCGCCCGGACGTACCTCGACTTCGCGCTGACTCGCCGGGGGATGTACGAGCTGATGTTCCGGCACGACCTGCTGGAGAGCGGACGGCTCGGCCTGCGCGAGACCAGCCTGCCCCTCTTCGCGGCGCTGACGGACCTCGTCGACCGCGTCCGTGGCGAGGGCCCTTCCGGCCCCGCGTCCGTGGACGCCGGAGGGGGTGTACCCGCCGGCGCGGCCCTCGGTGCCGAGCCCCGCGCGGACACCGGGGCCGGTGACCCGGGTTCCGCGTCCGACCCCGCCGTCGTCGCCGGTGCGCTGTGGGCCGGTCTGCACGGCATCGCCCAGCTCTGGAGCTGGGGCAGCCTCCGCCTCGCCACCCGCACCGAAGAGGTGGGGCCCCTGCTCCGCGCCATCCTCGACGCCCACCTCGGAGAGTCGCGGAGTGCGCGGTGACGCGTTCCCGGCACCTCACCCTCGTGTGCAGCGTCGGCGGCGCCGCCCTCGTCGCCCTCGACGGAACCGTCCTCACCGTCGCCCAGCCCGCGCTCCGGCACGATCTCGACGCCGGCATCGACGAGGTCCAGTGGACCAGCACCGGATACCTCATCGCCGTCGCGAGTCTGCTCGTCTACGCCGGGCGGCTCGGCGACCGCTACGGCCACCGGCGGATCTTCGCGCTCGGCACCCTCGGCTTCGGAGCCGCCTCCGCCGCCCTCGCAGCCGCCCCGGACATCGGCTGGGTGATCGCCCTGCGCGTCGTCCAGGGCGTCTTCGGGGCCTTGCTCCAGCCCGCCACCCTCGGCATGCTGCGCGCCGCCTTCCCCGCCGTGCGGCTGGCCATGCCCATTGCCGTGCGCACCAGCGCCATCGGACTCGCCGCCGTCGTCGGCCCGGTCGTCGGCGGCTCGCTGGTCAGCGCGTACGGCTGGCGATCCGTCTTCACCCTCACCGCGGTCCCGGCTCTCATGCTCGGCCTGCCGGCCCTCTTCGGCCCCGCGCCCGGTCCCGCGCACCCGCGCTCCGCCGCGCGCCCCTCTCCGGACCTTCCCGGCGCCTGCCTGCTCGCCGTGACCCTGGCCGGCCTGGTGCACGCGCTCGTCACGGTCCCGCGATCCGGTGCGACGCCGGGGAACCTGCTCGTGCTCGGCGTCGCCGTCCCGGCCGCCGTCGCCTTCGTCCGGCACGAGGCGCGCGCCGCCCATCCGCTGGTCCCGCCGGAGGTCCTCCTGTCCCGGCCCGTCGTGGCCGCCATCGCCGTACTGCTGGCCGCGTCCGCCGCCCTCTTCGGCTCGCTGTTCGTGGCGACCCACTTCCTCCAGGGGACGCTCGGGCTCGATCCGCTCCACAGCGCGCTCTGGTCGCTGCCCCTCGCCGCCCTGATGATCCTCGGCGCGCCGGCCGCCGCCGTTCTCCAGCGCCGCGCCGGCCCCCGCCGGACCACCGTCTCGGGTGCCGCGCTGCTCTCCCTCGGCGTCCTGCTGTTCTCCCGGCTCGACGCGACGACGACGGCTGCGCAGACAGGCGTCTGCTTCGTCCTGCTCGGCGCCGGATTCGGTACGGTCATGGTCACCGCGACCGCGGTGGTCGTCCACCGGGCCCCCGAGTCCGCCGCCGGGGTCGCCGGCGGTCTGCAGCAGACCGCCATGAACATCGGCCCCGCCCTGGGCGTCGCCGTAGCGGCCCTGCTGCTGACGCTCGACCCGGGCGTCGGATTCGTCCCGGCCATGGGAACCGCCCTCACCGCCCTGGCCACGCTGGGTCTGCTCGGCGCGGTGGGCGCGCTCGCACTGCCGGGCCGGACACCGTCGGAGCGGAACGCGGAGCCCACGGTGACCGGCACCGGCACCGGCGCCCGAGACCGCGCACCCGAGGACGCCGGCCCGGGGACCGGACACCGAGCGCCGCCGGCCGAGGGCGCCCGCGAGTTCCCGGAACGCCGGTGAACGCCGACCCGCCCCTGGCGGGGAGCCCGCACCAAGGTGCCGGGCTCCGAGGACCAGGACCCGGTCCGAGCCACCCCGCCGGAGGCTCCCGGCCACCGGGCGCGCCCTCCCGCCTCCGCCGCCGACCCGTTCGCCGGCGGACGGCCTGGGCGGGCGGGACACGCCAGGGGCGTGGCGCCACTCCGGACCCGGCGTCCCCGCTGCGTACGATCACGCAATGTCCTCAGATCGCGACCGTCGGACTGCCCGGTCCGGGACGCGCAGACAGATCACCCTCGGTCGAGCGCTTCCCCTCCTGGCCATGGCCCTCATCGTCGCCGTCGATCTGCTGACCCCGCACCGGGAACGCTTCGACCGACTGCTGGCGGCAGCGCCCGCCCTCGCCGCGGTGACCTGGAGCGTCCGGGGTACCGTCGTCATCGGCCTCGTCGCCATGGTCATGCGCGTGGTGCTCTCGCTGAACCGGGGCGAACCGCTCGTCCCGGACCTCCTCCTCAACGAAGCGGTCCTGGCGGCGGTGACCGTCGTCGCCGCCTGGGCCAGCCGCATCCGGCTCCGCTACGAGCGCGACCTGCGCGAGGTCACCGCCATCGCCGACGTCGTCCAACGGGTCGTGCTGCGTCCTCTGCCGCCCCGGCTCGGTTCCGTCGGCCTGCACCTGCTGTACGTCGCGGCGGCGGCCAAGGCCCGGATCGGCGGCGACTTCTACGAGGCCGTCCGCGTCCCCGGAGCCGTACGGCTGATACTCGGCGACGTCCAAGGCAAGGGACTCGGGGCCGTGGAGACCGCGTCCGTCCTGCTCGGGTCCTTCCGGGCCGCGGTCAACGAGGCCCCGGACCTGGCCGCGCTGGCCGACCGCCTCGAGGAGGGGCTCGGCCGGTACGCGGCCTGGGACCCCGACTCGGACGCCGCCGAACGGTTCGCCACCGTCATGCTGGTGGAGATTCCCGACGAACGCCCGGTCGCACGACTCCTGAGCTGCGGACACCCCGGCCCCATGCTCCAGCACGGCGACCGGGTGACACCCGTCGACTTCACCGACCCCTCGCTCCCGGTCAACCTGGCAGGGCTTCTCGCGGCACGGCACCACATCGAGGAGGTGGCCTTCGAACCGGGGGACCGGCTGCTGCTGTTCACCGACGGCGTGAGCGAGACGCGCGACACCGCCGGAGCCTTCTACCCGCTGAGGCGGCGGATGGCCGGCTGGGTCTCCGAGCCGGGCGACCGCATCCCGGAGCTCCTGCACACCGACCTCACCGCCTACGGGACCGGCCGGCTCGACGACGACGTGGCAGCCCTGCTCGTCGAACGACTGCCCGCGCCGGTGCCGTCGGCGCAACACCCCTGAACGGTTCGCGTACCGAGCGCTTCGCATACCGGGTGCGCGACCGCGCGACCGGTCCTCACTGGGGGAGAGCGTGACCGGTCGTCGCGTCGACGTGGTCCGGTACCTCCTCGTGCCGGTCGCCGACCGACGACGTCCCGGACGGTTCCAGCATGAGGATGGACGCGCCGGACGGGGCGGACGGCCGGTGCTCCACCCCGCGCGGCACGGTGAAGACCGCGCCGCGAGGCAACGTCACCGTGCGTTCCACCGTCTCCGTGTCGTCCCGCGCTCCGGGCTCCCGCAGGGAGATGCGCAGTTCCCCGTCGAGGACGAGGAAGAACTCGTCGGTGTCGTCATGGGCGTGCCACACGTGTTCGCCCGCCACCTTGGCGATCCGCACGTCGTAGTCGTTGACCCGCGTCACGATGCGCGGGCTCCACAGGGCGTCGAAGGTCGCGAGTGCCGCTTCCAGATCGACGGGGACGCGGTGTGAGGTGTCGGCGCTGTTCATGAGCCCATGGTCGGGTCGGGCGGCGGGCCCGCACGAGTGCTAGAAAGAGCACATGGCGCAAGAATACTCGCACGAGCACGCCCGGGGCCGGGGGAGGGGGCGGCGGGGGAGCAGCGCGAACGGGGAAGGTCCCGCCGCGGGGGACCACACGGCCCCGCACCGGGTCGTCGCCCTCGTCGACCGGAACTCCAACCCCTTCGAACTCGGATGCGTGACCGAGGTGTTCGGCCTGCGCCGGCCCGAGATCGGCCGTGAGCTCTACGACTTCCGGCTCTGCTCGCCTACGCCCCGCACCCTCATGCGTGACGGGTTCTTCACGCTCACCGGCGTCGCGGAGCTGGCCGCGGCCGACACGGCGGACACCCTGATCGTCCCCAACCGTCCCGACGTGGAGGTGCCCCGCCGCCCCGCCGTCCTGGACGCGATCCGCCGCGCCCACACGCGCGGCGCGCGCTTGATCGGCTTCTGCAGCGGCGCCTTCACACTGGCGGAGGCGGGCGTCCTCGCCGGCCGCCGCGCCACGGCACACTGGCAGTGGGCCGACGAGTTCCGCGCCCGGTTTCCCTCGGTGCTGCTCGAACCGGACGTCCTCTTCGTCGACGACGGCGACATCCTCACCGCCGCGGGCAGTGCCGCCGCCCTGGACCTCGGACTCCACGTCGTGCGCCGCGACCACGGTGCCGAGGTGGCCAACGCGGTCAGCCGAAGGCTCGTCTTCGCGGCTCACCGGGACGGCGGACAACGGCAGTTCGTGGAACGCCCCGTTCCCGAGCAGCGGGCCGAGTCCCTCGCTCCGCTGCTCGCCTGGGCACAGGAACGCCTCGACTCCCCGCTCGGCGTGGCCGACCTCGCGGCCCGCGCGGCCGTCAGTCCCGCGACGCTCCACCGGCGCTTCCGGGCACAGCTCGGCACCACACCCCTGGCCTGGCTCACCGGCGAGCGGGTGGCTCTGGCCTGCCGGATCATCGAGCGGGGAGAGGTCCGCCTCGACGTGGTGGCGCGCGCCAGCGGCATCGGTACGGCGGCTCATCTGCGGGTGCTGATGCGCAGGGTGACCGGCCTGACCCCGTCGGACTACCGCCGCCGCTTCGGGCCGTCCCCCGACAGGCTCTGAGCCGCGCACCCGCCCCGCGCACCGGTAGACACCCGCCCGCGCCGCCGCGCCCACTCGGCCGGCCTCGCCCCCCCGGCCGCGGCGTGCGGTCCGGGGCCCGCTCGGAGGCCAGGGCGGGCGGTTGCCTCAGGAGCGGTACGGGGTGTTCTGCTCGGCCCACTCCGCCAGGGCCCGTGCGCACTCGGCCACCGATTCCCGCCAGGTCCGGGCGGCGCCGTCGCCCGCCTCGTCGCTGACGTGTTTGACGATCCGCAGCGGAACGCCGGCCGTGGCGGCGGCCGTCGCCAGCGCGTACCCCTCCATGTCGACCAGTGCGGCCCGTGCGGCCAGCCGGACGCGCGCGGCTTCCTCGGAGATGAACGCGTCACCGGTGGCGAGGACGACGTCACCCCCGTCCGGCAGCGTCAACGGTTCCCCGTATGTCTCACCGGTCAGCGTCGCCAGGAGCTCACCGTCGAGATCGTGCTGGAGCACCGTGCCCACCACATGTGTCCCGGTCCAGCCCGTACGCAGTGCGCCCGCCGTGCCCAGGTTGACGACTCCGGTCGGCCGCGGACCCGCGGCGAGGGTGCTCGCGAGCGCGATGGCCGCGTTCACCTTGCCCATGCCGGTGAGCAGGATCGGCAGGTCCGTGTCGAGGAACTGCGCCTCTTCCTTGACGGCCAGTACGAGCAGGGGTCGGTCGGCCGCGATCTCTCCGATGAGTTCCATGGGGCCACGCTAGTTCGGCCCGCCCCGCGCCGTACAGCCGGTCCCGGACGGGAAGGTCCGGGAGCGGCCGCTGGAACGTCCCGGCCGGAAAGAGGGACCATGGAGGTGTGCGGTCCGCCGCGGGCCGCGAACCGCGGCCGCCGGCCGGGCGCGCACCGCGGGAGTCGCTCCCGCCCCAAGAAGGAGATCATCATGGCAACCGGCACAGTGAAGTGGTTCAACGCGGAGAAGGGCTTCGGCTTCATCGCCCAGGACGGCGGCGGCCCGGACGTGTTCGTCCACTACTCGGCCATCGCCACCACCGGGTACCGGGAACTCGCAGAGGGCCAGCAGGTCGAGTTCGATGTCGTCCAGGGGCCGAAGGGCCCTCAGGCCGAGAACGTCAGCCCCGCCTGAACCGCCCTGCCCCGCCCCACCTCCGTTCCGCCCGTCGCGTCCGGACGGACCGGCCGACCGCGTCGGTCACCCGAGTCGGTCGGCCGGGACGTGCGGCAGGAGTGCGCCGAGCACCCCCTCGGGGTCCGGGTCGGAGACCGCCAGGCGGCCGTACGGCGCGCTCCGGCGCAGTTCGACACACACCACCGGGGCACCCTCCCGGACCACCGCGAAGTCCCTGCCGTCGGGGAGGAGGCGGACACCCACGCACAGGCGACCGGGTACCCACATGCCTCTGCCGCAGCGGCCCCGCAGCGCCCGCCACCAGTCCGGTTCGACATACACCTCGCGAAGGGCCGCCAGGGGCACCCGTACCTCGCGACGGCGGGCTCCCAGTGTCTCGCGGAGGGACAGCCGGACCACCAGGTCCGTGTCGTCGATCACGACGCGCGCCATCACACCTCACCCACCGCGACCGCCGGGCCGCCCCGGCCAACGCGTATGCTCCCGGCCGCGACGCTCCGCACCGCGGCCTGTCCTTCACCGCCCCGGGCTTCCCCGCCCCTCCCTTCCAGGATCGGTCCGAGCGGCCGTCTGTGCCAGAGCGGGCCGGAGCCGGCCGGACCCGCGCGAGGCGACCCGGGAATCCGGAGCCACCGCAGTCCACCCGCCCACGGAGGCTCGTGCCGCTGCTCAGAGGGGCATCACGCGGCCGACGAGGTCGCCGAGCTCGCGCGCGTTCCGGCACGGGTGCATCTCGACCGGTTCGGCGTAGAGAAGCGCCACCGAATCACCCGTCGACCACGGCGAGCGGGGCTCGGGGTTGAGCCAGCAGACCATGCGGGCCCGGTCCGCGATCTGCCGCGCGGCCGGGCGGGGGTCGGTGCTGTTCGTCCGGGCGTCACCCAGGATGAAGACGGCGGTGCGCGGACCTACCGCGTCGGGGTACCGATCGGCGAATCCGGCCAGTGCCGTCCCGTAGTGGCTCTGCCCGTGCCAGCCGGTCAGCCCGGCCTCCGCGAGGATGCCCGCTGCCGGGCCACCGGTCGACGCCGGGAAGTACAGGTCGAACACCTGGTCGAAGAGTGTCCGCTGTCCTTCCCGGTGCAGCAGTGTGGCCGCCAGGGCCTCCCGCATCCGCTCCCGGTCCGCGAACCCGACCGCCTCCAGCGCCGCCCCGCGTCCACGGTCTCGCCGGTGCCGACCGCGACGCCGTGCTCCCGCAGCGCGTGCACGAGACCAGTGAGCCGGTCCCCGGGCCCCCGCGCCTCGGACCCGCCGTCCGCCTCCGCCCGCGGGCGGGACATCCCGTCGGGCCGCGCGGGCGGTCCCGCCGGGCGCGCTCACATCGCGTCCAGGGCGAGCTCGGCGGCTGCCCTGACGATGTCGTCCCGGTACTTGAGGAGCCCGCTCAGACTGTCGCGGACGAGCGCCGCCGAGTACGCCGCGCGAGGGGGGGCCGGGCAGGTCCGACGCCGGAGCCGGGGCGGGATTCCGGCCGTCTCGCACAGCTGTCCGGACGCGTCCTGCGGTGGCCCGGCAGGAGGGTCGATCCGGGCTCTGGACAGGGGCGTTCGGGAACCGTGCGCACCGCTCCGGTGTCGCCCCGTGACGTCACGACAGTCGAATTCCCGCCTCGGCGGAATTCTTTCGCCAGGACGCTTGTGTCGGGTCCCCGGTCCCGGCACGCTCCTGGGTATGAACACAGCCAGGCACGCCAGTGAACGTCTGATGAGCTGGCCCTCGCTGACCGCCGACCGCGCCCGGTGCGGCGCAGAGCTCGGTCTGCGCACCGCCACGCAGGAGATCGTCCACTTCCACGGCGAACACGAGGCGGACGTGCACCTCACCCGGATCATGATCGCGAGACTGCGGCCGGCCCTGCTGGGATCGAGTGCCGTACGGCTCCGGGCGGGTTCGGGCTGGGTGACGGTCCATCTGGACATGGGTTCCGACATCGACCTGCTGGCCACCCTGGTCAGCGCCGCGCTCCAGGCATCCACCCGCGGACTGAACACCCTGCCGGACGACTGCACGCGCACCCGCCGCGTGCTGGGCCGCCTCTGACGGGGCGCCGGAGACCGGCCGCCGGCGAAGCGTCCCGTCGGCGCCGGCGGGCGACGATCCGCACGGATGCGTCCTCCGGGGCGGCTCACCCCGTCGGCCGTGCTCCCTCCCGTGCGGGCCGGTCCCGCCGCCTCACTCCACGGGGAACAGCATGCAGGTGCTCGTGGCGTGCGCGAGGAGCTGGTCGGAGGCGTCGTACAGTCCCGCCTCGGCGAGCGCAGTGCGGCGGCCCCGGCTCATCACCGTGCCGATCGCGCGCACCGTGCCGGTGTCCGTCGTGATCGGGCGCAGGAAGCGGGTGGACAGGTCCAGAGAGGTGTACGCCGTGCCCCGAGGCAGCGTCGAGTGCACCGCGCATCCGGCCGCCGAGTCCAGCAGGGTGGCGTAGACCCCGCCGTGCACGCTGCCGATCGGGTTGTAGTGCTGCTCGCCCGGTTCGAAGGAGAACACCGCCCGGCCGTGGTCGACCTCCAGCAGGGTGAAACCGAGCAGCGCTCCCACGGGCGGGCCGGGCAACCGGCCGGCCGCGAGCTCCCGCAGGAAGTCGAGGCCCGCCATGGTCCCCACCGCGCTCGCGGTGACCGAGGCGTCCTCCCACTCGACCGTGCGTGACCGCTTCATGGTATTTCGCTCCGTTCCGCCCGACCGGCGCCGGTCGGCTGTGAAGATCGAAGTTAGAGGGCGCATCAGCTGACTGTCAACGACGAAGCCAGCCCGGTAGGGTGGGCTGATGGAGTGGCTGGAGATCGACACCGAGAACTGCCCGGTCCGCCGCGCGCTCGACGTCGTCGGCGAGAAGTGGTCCCTGCTGATCGTGCGCGACGCCTTCAACGGCGTCCGCCGCTACGACGAGTTCCGGCGCCACCTCGGCCTGTCGGAGGCCGTCCTCGCCGACCGGCTGCGCAAGCTGGTCGGCGCCGGCGTCCTGCGAGCCGAGCCCTACCGCGAGCCCGGAGCCCGTACCCGGTCCGAGTACCGGCTGACCGCCAAGGGGCGCGACCTCTGGCCGGTGCTGCTGTCCCTCGCGCAGTGGGGCGACACGCATCACGGCGCCCCCGAGGGGCCCACGCTGGAGATCCGGCACACGCGCTGCGGGGAGCCCGTCCGGGTCGTCGTCCTGTGTGAGGGCGAGGAGCGTGCCGCCCTCGGCCCCTTCGACGTCTCGGTCCGCCCCGGCCCCGCCGCCCGCCCCCTCGTCCGCTGAATCCGCTCCCGCGGCACGGCGGCCGCACCCGTTCGGCGGCACCGCGGAGGGTTCCCGGCTTCCGGCGGGAACGCTCCGTGGCATGCCCCCCACCTCCGGCGCCTCCCGCGACCGCCCCTCCGCCGACTCCGGTCACCGCCTCCGGCGGTACCACCGGGCCGTCCGGACCTCCGTCGTCGGGCTCGCCTGGAACCGCGGGCGGGAGATGGAGCTCATGCACCGGTCGATGGGGTTCGCGGCGCTCAGCCTGCTCACCCTCGTGCCGCTGCTCATCGTGGTGGCCGCCGCCGACCTCTCCAGCGGGCAGGGCTTCGCCCGCTGGCTCGTCCAGGGGCTCGGCGTCTCGGAGGTGTCGCAGGAGGAGGTCGAGCAACTCTTCGGCAAGCCCGGCCAGGCGTTGCAGCGCACCACCGCCTTCGGACTCGCCGCGCTGGCCGCGTTCGGCGTCACCTTCGGGTCGGCCGTCCAGACCGGGTACGAGCGGGCCTGGGACCTGTCCACCGCCCGCTGGCACACCATGTGGCGTCACGTCGTCTGGCTCGCCGTCCTGATCGCGGCCCTGCTGCTCTTCGTCGCCGGCCCACCACCCGAGGACGTCCCCGCCGCGGTCACCGTCCTCGTCACCCTCGGAGACGTGGTGGGCACCTTCCTCTTTTTCTGGTGGTCGCAGCGTTTCCTGCTGTGTGGACGTATCCGCTGGCGCGCGCTGGCCCCGGGCGCGCTGTGCACGGCTCTCGGGCTGCTCGGCCTGAGGGTCTTCTCCCAGTTCGTCTTCTCCCCGTTGATCGCCTCCAACGCGGTGACCTACGGTCAGTTCGGCACGGTCCTGGTCCTGCAATCCTGGCTCGTCGGAGTGGGCTTCGTGGTGTACGGGGGTGCGATGGTCGGACGTCTGGCCCACGAGCGTCTGATCCGGCGCCGGCTGGTGCGCCTGCCGCCCGACTACCCGCCGATCGACCCCACGCACACGCCACCGCGCGGCCCGGACACCGGACCTGGCCGCGGTCCCACCCGGAGGTGGCGCGGGCCCCGGGGTGGGAGGGGCTGACCCGGCCGGCCCGAGGCCGAGGCGGGCGCTGAACGTCCCGTCTCACGAGCGTCATCGTGACCGGGGCTCTCCGTCGGGCGACCGGATCGGAAGGAGACCGTAACCCCCGGGGCCCCTCGGCAGTTGACCAGGGCATGAAGAAGCGCAGCATGCTCGCCATCGCCTCCCTCGCGGCCGGTGTCGTCACGGCCCTCGTCACCCCGCCGCCGAACGCCTCCGCCGACACCGGAGCCGTCGCGGGAACCACGGGTCTCCTCCAGAACGACACCGCCCTCGGCTCCCTTCTGGAAGAGACCGCTCCGCTTCCTGCGGGCGGCGCGCTGGACGTCCTCGGCGGCGAGGCATCGGCCTGACGGCTCCTCGGGCGCCCGGTCCCCCGGCCGGGGGACCGGTGTTGCCCGGCCGATCGGTCAGCCGGGTGAAGCGCGGGACGGGTACCTGCCCACACACGGCAGCCCGTGCGCGCGAGCGCGGGACGGGAATGACAGGATGTCCCCATGAGCAACAACGTGTACTTCGACATCACCATCAACGACGAGCCGGCCGGCCGGATCGTCTTCCAGCTGTTCGACGACGTCGTCCCGAAGACGACGAAGAACTTCCGTGAGCTCGCCACCGGTGAGCACGGCTTCGGCTACGCCGGCTCGCCGTTCCACCGCGTCATCCCCCAGTTCATGCTTCAGGGCGGCGACTTCACGAGGGGCAACGGCACCGGCGGCAAGAGCATCTACGGCGAGAAGTTCGCCGACGAGAACTTCACGCTCAAGCACGACCGCCCGTACCTTCTGTCGATGGCGAACGCCGGTCCCCACACCAACGGCTCGCAGTTCTTCATCACCACGGTCGTGACCGACTGGCTCGACAACAAGCACGTCGTCTTCGGCGAGGTCGTCGAGGGCCAGGAACTGGTCAAGAAGATCGAGGCCCTGGGCTCCCGCTCCGGTGCCACCACGGCCAAGATCGCCGTCGCCGCCTCCGGCGTCGTCGAGGACAAGGCCTGAGCGACCTCGCACCCCTGACGGAGTGCATCCGACCGCCCCGCCCGCACGTCGGACCGGGGCGGTCGCGCGTCCGGCGCCGGGAAGCGGGGCGACCGCTCGTCACCGGGGCGGTGTCAGCTGCTCCAGCCTCGCCCCGCCCCACGGCCGCGACCAGTGACACGCAGCCGACCGGGTGACCACCGCCCCCCGGCGAGGTGGCTCCGGTCGGGGACGCGAGGGGTGCCGTACGGCACGAGAGGACCCGCGGCGGAAGCCTTGATCCTCGCGTTCGTCTCCGCCTACCTTGAGGACTGGACGGGCCGGGGAACGGCTCTGACGATACGGGGGTATGAAATGGGTTCCGTACTGGTCTTGTTCGGTGTCCTCGGCGGCGCCGCGGCGCTGCTGATCGTCACCCTGTTGCGGCGAAGCCGCACACGGACGGAGAACGCGGACGGCCTGCTGATCGAGCAGGACCGCCGGCTCCAGGCGAGCAGTGACCGCGTCTCGTTCTCGTCCCGGGCGGCGCACAGCGCGCCGCCGACGATGGGGGACAGCTACCGCTTCTGAGTATCGGCTCCCCGCGGGCCCGTGACCAGGGGCCTCTCAGGAGGGCTGGCTCCAACGCGCCGCCAGGAGCAGGGCGATGTCGTCCGGACGGTCGGTCGCCTGACGCGCGTGACGGATCAGCCGGTCGGCCGTCTCGGTGAGAGGGCCCGAACCGGTCACGGCGAAGGTCCGGCGAAGCCGTTCCATCCCCTCGTCGATATCGGTTCCCGGCGCCTCCACCAGACCGTCCGTGAACAACGCGAGGCTGGCGCCCGGTTCCATCCGGAACTCGGTGACGGGGTACGTGGCGTCGTTGTCGATGCCCAGCACCAGTCCGCCCGCCAGGTTCATGATCTCCGTGGTGCCGTCCGGCCTCCGCAGCAACGGCTGCGGGTGCCCGGCGCGCACTCCCTGGCAGTGGCCGTTCTCCGGATCGAGAAGGATGTAGCAACTACTGGCGAACTGGCCCGGATCGAGGTCGATCAGGAGTCGGTTGGTGCCGGTGACGACCGCCTGAGGGGCAAGCCCTCCGAGCGCGAAGGCTCGTACGGCGCTTCGCAGTTGTCCCATCGTGGCCGCGGCGGCGACGCCATGCCCCTGGACGTCGCCGATGGTCAGTGCCAGCAGTCCGTCGCCGGTGTCGATCACGTCGTACCAGTCGCCGCCCACGTCCATGCCCTGTGTGCCCGGGAGGTACCGGGCCACCGTGTCGAGCCGGTCGCGCACCGGCAGCCGACCCGGCAGCAGCGCGTCCTGGAGCCCGCGGGCGAGCGCGGCCTCGGAGTCGTACCTCCGGGCCCGCTCCAGTGCCTGGGCGATCAGCCCGGCCAGCGCGGTCAGCACGGTCCGCTCTTCCGGGCTGAAGCCCCGGGGCCGGTCGAAGCCGAGGATGCAGGAGCCGACCGGGCGCCCCGAGGCGATCAGCGGGAGGAACGCACGGGCGCCCGACTCGGCGTCGAGGGGAAGCCCCGGATATGCCTTGCCGAGTTGTTCCATCGACTCGTAGAACATCGGACGGCCCGTCGTGAGCGTCTCCACCCCGGGCACCCGGGCGTCGAGCCCGACACCCTCGAAGGGCTCCAGGAAACCCTGGGGGAAGCCGGTCTCCCACGCAAGGTAGAGATGGCGCTCGCTGAGCAGGTAGATCGCCAGCTGTCGACCGCCGAACGCGGGCAGCAGTTCGTCGGTGACCACCGCGGAGACCTGCCGAGCCGTGACGGCCTCGCTGAGGGCGATCGCGAGCGCCACCGGGCGGTAGAGCGCGGACGCCTGGTCGGCGGCTGAGCCGAGACCCGCGTCGCGGCGGGTGACGGAACTGGGCTGGTAGGCGGGCGCCCGGTCCGGGAGGAGCACGATGGTCACCCCGTCGTGACCGGGGTAGAGCGAGACCGACAACCACTGCCCGGACGCGGTCCGTGCCTGGAAGTGCCGGGGCTCCTCCGCCAGCAGCGCCGCCCGCAGCTCCTCCTCGTGGGCGGCCTGGTCGAACCAGGGCATGACCTGCCACAGGCTTCGCCCCGCGAGTCTGCCGCGTGCCTCGCCGAGCAGTGCCTCGGCGAGATGGTTGACATACGTGATCCGGCCCAGGCGGTCGATCGCGAGGATGGCCCGGGGCAGCCGGTCGGTGGCGTCCGATCCCACCAGCCCGGTGCCCAGATCGACCAGGGAGCCGGTGAGGAAGCGCCCCTTGCGGTGCCCGGGCCCGGCCTCCGGCGAAGCCCGGGCGGACACCTCCAAGAGGTGAAGTCCACCATCGGGCCCCTTCAGACGGATTCTGCGCGCCACCGCCCCGCCGGACCCGGCCGCCCGGCGGGCCATCGTCCACAGCGCGTACGTGTCCTCCGGTGCCAGCCGGGCGGTCAGCGCCTCGATGGTGCCGGGGAACTCGTCGCCGTCGCCGATGATCGCGCGCAGCCCCTCGTCGGCGGTGACGGCCCCGGTGTCGAGGTCCCAGTCGAAGTAGCCGATCCGCACAGGTTTCGTCCCGGGGGAAGGGAGCTGGACGCACACCGGCTCGGACGGCCACTCGACGGCCGTGCCCTCCGACGCCAGCTTTCCGAGGGCGGCGGCCAGCCGTTGCGCCTCACGCGTCAGCCGTCCCCGGTCCCTGGCGTTGACGGGGACACCGGCACTGGGCGCCCGCAGCACCACCAGGACTCCGTACCTCTCCCGGCCGTGGACGACGGGTGCGTACAGCGAGCCGAAGGCGAACGGCAGACTGGCCACGAACTGCGGAAACATCCGCATGGCCTCCTCGACGTCCGCCAGGTGCACCGGCTGCCCCGAACGGTACGCCTCGGCCACCGGGAACGGCCGGTTCACGTGCATGCGCCACCAGGGGCGGAACAGCGGACCGGGCAGACCGGCGAGCACCGCGAGCCGCAGCAGACCCGCCGTGCCGGAGCGCAGGTAGACGCCTCCCGCGTAGCCGCCGACCGCCTCGATCGCCCGCAGAGCGGCCTCGGAGAGCACCAGCGGGAGCGTGTCCCGCATGCCGCCGGTGAGCGGCCCTTCAGGTCGCCGCCCGCGAGGTGTCGGCCCACCGGGGTTCGCGGTGGGGGACTGCTCTCCGGCCCCCACCGACGGATCGGGCCCGGCCACGCCGTGGGACGTCACACAGTCAGGATGCTCCCCCGCCGCCGCACGGCGCATCTCGGGCGCGGATCGGAGGGCGCGGCGCGGCCGGGCCTCCGGCGGCGGACCGCCGCACGGCCGTGGGCGCAGGCGCCCCGGCCGCCGTCGCACGCCACGCTCGGTCTCCGAACGGTCGCCATGCGTGAGTGAGGCGTGTCGTGGCCGGCTCGGGGGCTCCGCTCCCGGGGCGACGGCCGGCAGCCGCGCCGACCGGATCCCCGCCCCGGCCGGCCCGGTGGACGCTCAGCGTCCGAGTGCCTGCGGCGCGAGCCGCTCGACGGCCTCCATCAGCTGTCGCTTGGACGGGTTCACCAGGGCCTGTCCGGCCACGGTGACGGTCGGTACCGTCTCGAACCCGTTCGCGACCGAGCGGACGAACGCCGCGGCCTCGGGATCCCGCCAGATGTTGACCTTCGTGTACGTCAGACGGCGAGGGCTGAAAAGCAGCCGCAGACGCAGCTTGAGGCAGAACATGCACAGCGGGCGCCAGTAGAGCACCACACCCGTCTGTTCGCCGGACGTCTCCCGCATGGCGTTCCCCCTGCTCCTTGTGACTCGCCGCCGACCCTATCCCGCGGTCCTCGGCCATGCCAGGCGTGACAGGAGGCGGTGGCGGGGCGGGCGCCACCCCCGTTCCCCGTGCGGTGGGCACCTTCCTCACTCCGGCTGACGTGCCGCGGGCGGGGACACCTCAGCCGACGGGGAGCCGCCCGCCGGGGGCGTGTGGTCGCGCTCCGGGAGAGCATGGATTCGGGAGAACACGCAGGGGAGAGGCAGGTGCCATGGACCCGACCGTCATGACAGCGGTGATCGTCGCCGCGGCTCTGGTGTGCCGGGCGGCGGTCCGGGAACTGCGCGAGCCGGGTGCCGGCCGTCGTGCCTGGTCGTTCGTCACGGACCGCCGTGCACTCGGTACCGGTCTGACCGTAGCCGTCCTGCTGGGCGTGGTCGGCTGGGGGGCCGTCGGACCCGGTGCCGCGGCCTGGGCGGGTCTCGCGGGCGTCGTGGTGGCCTCGCTCACGGCGCGCCGGGAAAGACCGGGGGAGTGAGCGGGTCCCGGAGAACGAGCGGACCGTCCCGGGACGCCGGACGGTGCTCCGAGGCGGGGCGGTGGCTTCTTCCCCGGGAAGCGTCGTCCGGCCGTACCGCCGTACGCCCGCGAGGCCGGGCGTGTGTCAGTGCCGGGTGCGATGCTGCCGGGTATGGACGAGTTGATGCGAGGCCGCGTGTACGGCGCTGACCACGACGATCCCCATCCCGGCCCGAGACCGGGGCGTGACTACCGCGAGTTGGTGGCCGGGCCGCTGGACGGGCTGCTGCTCGACGTGACGGGCTGGACGAGCCGTGAACTGACCGAGGGTGCGGCCCTCGGCACCGAGATAGGGGCCTACGGGCCGGGAGGTCGCGCCCGGTACGGACCGCGTGAGGGCGACTCGCTGCGCTGGGACTGGGAGGGCGACACGCGCTGAACCGCCGGCGGCGGCATCCCCGGGGACCCCTCGCGGGATGCCGCGGCGGCGCGGGGGATACCCGGTGGACCGGATGGCCTCCGCCGGGTTGGATGCGGGCATGACCGGACTCCGTATCCTCGCCGTCGACGGCGACGCCATGGCCCAGGACTGGCGACACGTCCACAACGCGATCATCCCGACGGCTCGCCTCACCCTCGACGAGGTGCGTGTCAGGCTGCACCGCAACCACCTGGAGGTCGCCTACCAGGGGGACGTCCTCGTCGGCTGCTCGACGGTGCGTCCACCCGCCGACGACGAGGCGGTGGCGACGGTGATCGCCCGGACCCTCGCCGGGCACCGTGGGCGCGGTGTGGGGGAAGCCCTCTACGCCCGGGGGCTGGCCCGAGCCCTCGAGAAAGGTGCCCGGACGATCGAGACCGTCGTCCTCTCGTCGAACGAGGACGGTCTGCGGTTCGCCTTGGCACACGGCTTCGTGGAGACCGAGCGGTACCTGCTGCCGGGCGACACCATTCCCTGGGTCACTCTGCGCCTGCCCTGACCCGGCCGCCGCGGGGTCGGCCGTGCCGCCGGTGCCGCCACCCGCGTCAGCGGGCGGCGGGTACCACCGCGACCGGACAGTGCGCGTGGTGGAGGACCGCGTGGGCGACGGACCCCATGAGCAGCGTCTCCATCCGGTGCCGGTGCCGGTGGCGGCCGACGACGACGAGTCCCGCGGTGCGGGACGCCTCGACGAGGCGTCCCGCCGCGTCCGCGGGCACGACGGCCGGCACGACCTCGACGCCCGGGTACCGCTCGGTGAAGGGCCGCAGCCGTTCGCCCTGGCGCCGTTCGGTCTCCCGCACCAGATCCGACGCCTCGTCCATGGACATCTGCCCGGGCATCTGCAGGGCCGGTGCCGGCGGGCCGACGAGCATCGCCGGAGAGGCCGGCAGCCGGAAGGCGGTCAGCGCTTCGAGCGCCACGCCCCGCCGCCCCGCCGCCTGGAACGCGAAGTCGACCACCTCGTCCGCGGTCTCCTCGGTGTGCAGCCCGAGCATGACCCGGCCGGCTTCCGCGCCGCTCTCCAGTGACACGGCGCGTGCCTCGTGCGGGACGACGACGACCGGACACGGGGCGCTCGACGCCAGGGCCCGGCTGGTCGAGCCGAGAAGCAGCGTCGCGAATCCGCCGTGTCCGCGCGAGCCGATCACCAACAGCCGCGCGTTGCGGGCCGAGGTCAGCAGCGCCTCGGTCACGGTGCCGTCGAGTGAGGCGTACCGCACCGCCACGTCCGCCGCGTGGCCCGCGACCCAGGTGCGGACGCCGTCGGTGACCGCGTCGGGGATCTCGGGCATGCCGCCGAGGGAGGAGATCCGGGCGGATCCGAGTTGCAGGGCGTCGGAGCGCACATGGGCGACGAGCAGGGGAGCGCCGATGTCGCGCGCGACGCTCAGCGCCCAGCCGAGCGCCCGGAGGCTGTGCTCGGACCCGTCCACACCGACGACGACTGACGCCTCTTCGCTCATACGCGGATTATCACCGCGTATGGGATGTCCGTCGCGGAACGCGCGGCGCGTGGACGCCCGAATGTCGAATGCCGCCGTCGTCCCGCCTGCCGCCCAGGAATTCCCGCGTCTTCCCGGTTCACCGGCCCCGCTCACCGCCAGGGCTCCCCGGCCCGGTCCGTCGGCCTGCCGGTGTCGGGGAGCCGTCGCCAGCTCAGAGCCTGTCGGGTGGCCTCTGACCGGGCGATCACGCCCTGGCGATCGACGGCCACCCGACAGGCTCTCAGGGCTGTCCCGTCATCCCCGAAGGGCGCACGAGGCCGGCCACGGCACCACGCGGCGTTGTCGGATCGCGTGCGCCCCGTACGAGGCCGACCCGCCGCCCCGCGACGTGCCGCGTCCCACGCCGCGTCGACCCGCTGTGGACGACGGGACGGCTCTCAGGAGCCGGTGACGCTCGGAGCGCCCGTCTCGATGTGGCCGGTGTAGCGGCGCGACCAGGTGCCGTCGATGTCGGCGAGAACGGTGAAGTCGTACCAGCCGTCGGTGTAGGCCACCGCGTTGAACCAGTCCTCCCGTGAGGAGTGTGCGGCGACCGGGTAGGTCCAGGGGCCGTCCGAGCGGTAGTCGTTCGAGCGGATCGTGAAGGTGACGGGGCTTCCGGAGGAGTTGGTCATCCGGAAGTAGACGGCCGTCTTCCCGGTGCCCGGTTCGGTCGCGAACCGGGCCGCGACCTCGATCTCCTTCCCCGCCTTGGACGCGTCGCCGGTGAAGCGGCGCAGGAAGCGGTTGGGGCCCATCATCGAGAGGTCGTACCTGCCCCCGCCCCAGCCCGTGCCGATGTTGAAGTAGTCGGTCGACGTACTTTCCGGGTCGACGGTGTACTGCCAGGCCGCCGTGTCGCGGTACTGGTGCGGGTGGATCGAGAAGTGGGCCGGCCGGGTGGCTTGCGGGCCCTCGTTCGTCATGGAGAACCAGGCCAGGATCTTGCCCGCCGCGCCGAACTCGAAGCGGTCGAGGTTGCCGTTGACCTGGTACGGCAGGGCGCGAGCGGGGCGGTTGCCCGGTTCCTGCTCGGGGAGCGCGTTGTTCTGGGGCACCGGGTTAGGCAGTGGCGCGCAGGTGGACTGGCCGATGACCTTCGCGGTCGAGGGCAGGCCGGCGGGTACCCCGTAGACGGGGCGGGCGAAGTCGAACACGCCGGTCAGGTCACCGGTGACCCTCCGGCGCCAGTCGCTGATGTGGGGGCAGGCCGCGGGCGTGCCGAGGGCCGCCGTCCAGGTCTCCAGGAAGCGCAGGACGGATGTGTGGTCGAAGACCTCGGAGCTGACCCAGCCGCCGCGGGTCCAGGGTGACATGACGATCATCGGGACCCGGAAGCCGAGGCCGATCGGCACTTTGCCGATGTACTCGCCCGGGGTCCCCGGCGGGGCCACCGGCGGTGGTACGTGGTCGAAGAAGCCGTCGTTCTCGTCGTAGTTGAGGAACAGGACGGTCGAGTCGAAGACCTCGCGGTCGGCGGCGAGGGCGCGGTAGACGAGGTCGACGAAGTGGGCGCCGTCGCCGGGCGGCGCGTAGGGGTGCTCGCAGAACGCCTCGCCGGCGACCACCCACGAGACCTGTGGAAGGATGCCGGAGAGGACGTCGGCGCGGATCGAGGCCGCGATGTCGTCGGGGGTGGAGCCGGTGACCGCGGGGACCGAGCCCATGCCGCGGTCGTACAGCGGGTCACCCGGCCGCGCGTCGGTGAACCTCGTGAAGTAGGCCAGGCCGTTGTCGCCGTAGTTGTCCTGGGCGTTCTGGTAGACCTTCCACGTCACCCCGGCTCGCTGGAGTGCCTCGGCGTACGTCTCCCAGCTCAGCCCGGACTCGTCGCCGCCGTCCTTGCTTGAGGCATCGATCCTGCCGCTCCACAGGAAGGTGCGGTTGGGACCCGTGGAGCTGAGCGCCGAGCAGAAGTAGGCGTCGCAGATGGTGTAGTTGTCGGCGAGCGCGTAGTGGAAGGGGATGTCGGCACGGTCGAGATGTCCCAGGGTGCGGGTGTTGCCGACGCCGGTGACCCAGTTGTCCATCCGGCCCTTGTTCCAGGCCGCGTGCTGCGAGGTCCAGCTGTGCGGCAGGTCGCCGTTGCACTGGGCCAGGGTCTCCCCGTCGACACCGCCGGCGGGCGGGGTGGCGCTGAGCTTCCAGGGGTACTGCCGACCGCCCCAGTTCGGTTGCTCGAACACGCCCCGGCCGCCGGGGATGGTGCCGGCGGCGCGGTCGCCGAAGCCGCGGACGCCGCGCAGAGCGCCGAAGTAGTGGTCGAAGCTGCGGTTCTCCTGCATGAGGATCACCACGTGGCGGACGTCGGTGAGGTCACCGACGGCGGCCCGCGCGGCGGCCGAGGGCGCCGCCGTCGCGGCGCCGGACGGCAGCGCCGCCCCGGCCACGAGCCCTGCCCCGATGCCGACGAATCCCCTGCGGCTGATGGGAGTCATGCCCCGCCTCTCGTGTCACGGCGGGCCCCCGCGGCACGCCGTGGACAGGATGAGGGAACCAGCCCCAAAGGTATACGGCCATCCAGTAATCCTTGGATGAACTTCGGGGGCGTCTCCGGGCCGACGGCCGTTGGTCTCCAGGAGTGGCCGAAAGCAGGGCGGACGGTGTGCGTCAGGTGTTGCGTCGAATGGTTTCCCGAGGGACCAATGGCATTCGGCCGTCGCGCGGACGGCGTACGCCGGGCGGGTGTGAGGGCTGACGGAGCGGACCGGACGGGCGAATATGGATGAAATGAAAGTATGTTCAGATACTTGATGGGATTTCATGGGGACCTGTGGCACGAGACGGAGGGAAGGGGGTGCGCGTGGGGGCCAGGAATCTCCTCAGCGCCCTGGTGTACGCGCTGTGCGCGCTGTTCGTGTGCGCGCCGGTGGCGCACGGTCTGGAACCGGCACCCGGCGGTGGCCGGATGCCGAGCGCGCTGACCGTACGCGGGCTGGACCTGCACGACGGGGTGATCGCTCGCTTCGACGGCGCCTACTTCATGTACGGGACGATGTACGGCTGCGGCTACGAATGGTTCGTCCGCTCCACCCCCTGGTGCGGATTCGGCGTCTCCACGGCCCCGTCGCTCACCGGCCCCTGGACCGCGCCCAGGCTGCTCTTCGACCCGGGATCGGATGACCCTTCCACCCGGCAGAGCTGGCAGGAGACCTGTGGAGGCACCGGGCAGGGCTGCTTCAACCCACGGATGATCCGCCGGTCCGGCTGGGGTGCCGACGACGGCGCCTTCGTCCTGTGGTTCAATGCCCCGCGGCAGTACAGCCTGGGCGCTCCGCACGCTTACAACGCCATGGGGTGCGCGGGCCCGGCCGGACCGTGCGGCCCCACCGCCGGTCCGCCGTCCGGCTGGTACCGCAAGCCGGCTCTCGACATCTGCCTGGGCAACGGCGACTTCGGCTTCATCGAGTCAGGCGAGCCCGGCGGGCGGCCCGCTCTCGTCTGCACCCGGCCGGGCACCGCAGCGCTCTC
This sequence comes from Streptomyces sp. NBC_01216, assembly GCF_035994945.1. Classification (NCBI taxonomy): domain Bacteria; kingdom Bacillati; phylum Actinomycetota; class Actinomycetes; order Kitasatosporales; family Streptomycetaceae; genus Streptomyces; species Streptomyces sp. NBC_01216. Next base: position 233,370 of record NZ_CP108677.1, on the reverse strand, counting down.
GCTCCAGCAACTCGACCGCACGGGCAGCGGCGGAGAGCCCGGTGTCGGCGTCGCCAAGATCGCGGGACTTTCCCACGTGGAGGGCCCGGGGGGTTACTGGGACCCCGTGCACCGCGTCTACGTCCTGACCTACTCCGACCAGGGCTGCGGCTACTGCGCCGGCACACCCATCGGTTACGCCACGTCACCCGGCCTCTACTCGGGCTGGAGCGCCCCAGGAAACGTCGGCTGGGGCGCGCCCGTGTACGGACGGCGCGTCTTCGACGGCAACAGCTGTGGGGGTCAGCCGCGCACGGTGGCGGTGCTCGACGGCCGGCCGTGGCAGGTCATCGACCTCTGGCTCGGCACCCGCAACGAGACGACGGCCTCGACTCATCTCGTGCCGCTCCGGTATCGGCCGAGTCCCGGAACACCCGGCGACGGCCGGGTCTGGCGTCCTCCGCTCCGGCTCGCGTGCTGAACTCCCTTGGCCGCCGGGGGAAGAGCCCGCCACCGTGCCGGCCGGGCGGTGTCCCGTCGCGAGGTATCGCGGCCCGCACCCGTCGGGCTCTTGATTTGGAGATAAGGGAAACCTAACTTAGCTTTACCTAAGTACCTATCGGCTTCGGGGCCGGGACCAGGCCTGTGCGCGTCCGTCGCGCACAGGTCCCCTCCGCATCGACTGCCCGCAGAGAAGGATCGTCCATGCCCCTCGCAGTGACCCGCATCCGCCGTCGCGCAGCCGTCGCCACGGCAGCCGCCGCAACGCTCTCCCTCCTCGTCGGTGGCTGCGGCTCGGGCGAGAAGAAGGACACCGTCGGCTCCGGCGACGCGAAGAAAAGCAGCGGCGCCTTCCCCGTGACCATCAAGAGCGCGCTCGGCGAGGCGACCATCACCAGCCGGCCCCAGCGCATCGTCACCCTCGGACAGGGCTCCGCCGAGACCGCCATCGCGCTCGGCCACACACCGGTCGGCATCGAGAGCTATCCCTGGGGCAGCGACAAGACCGGCTACCTGCCGTGGATCCACGAGGCCGTCACCAAGGCGGGCGACAAGCTCCCCCAGCAGTTCAAGGGGATGGAGGAGCTCGACATCGAGGCCATCACCGAGCTCGAGCCCGATGTGATCCTCGCCCCCTGGTCCGGCGTCACCAAGGAGCAGTACGACGTCCTCAAGGACATCGCGCCGACCGTGGCCTACCCCGACAAGGCGTGGAGCACCGACTGGGACCAGCAGATCGACATCGTCGCCAAGGCCCTCGGTGAGCCCGAGGAGGGCAAGGCGCTGACCGCGAAGATCCGTGAGCAGCTGGCCGGGGCCGCCGCCGGCCGGTCGAAATACAAGAACGTCACGTTCTCCTACATCTACAACACCGGCCCCGGCACCCTCGGCGTGTTCAAGCCGAAGGAGCAGCGCGTGGAGATGCTCACGTCCCTCGGCCTCAAGGTCGACCCGGTCGTCAACGAGTTCAAGGAGACCGAGGGTACGGACTCCGCGATCATCGGCCTGGAGAACGCCAACAAGCTCGCCGGCAGCGACGTCGTGTTCACGTTCTACATGGACGAGAAGTCGCGCGAGCAGATCGAGGCCCAGCCGCTGTACGCCGCCATCCCCGCGGTCAAGAAGGGCGCCATCGTGTACAGCCACGACACCCCCTTCGTCACGGCCTCCTCGATGATCAACCCGCTCACCGTGCCGTGGAGCATCGAGCGCTACCTGCCCCTGATCGACAAGGCCGTCGCCAAGGCCGGGAAGTAGACACGGTTCCCTGCGCATGGCCTCCTCCGTGCTCGCCGAGCCGGGTGGTACCAGCACCTCGCGTGCCGGCGCCGCCCGGCTGGCGCTGTCCCTGACGATCTGTCTGACCGCCCTCGTCCTCGCGATGCTCGCGAGCGTGATGTTCGGCAGCAAGACCACGTCGTTCCGTTCGGTCGTGGATGTCCTCGCGGGCCACGGCGACGCCTATCTGACCACCGTCGTCGAGAGCCGCTACCCGCGGACCGCGATCGGAGTCCTCGCCGGCGTGAGCCTGGCGGTCGCCGGCACCCTGATGCAGGGAGTCACCCGGAACCCCCTCGCCGAGCCCGGACTTCTGGGCATCAACGCGGGCGCCTCGGCGAGCATCGTCGCCGCGACCGCGTTCCTCGGCGTCACGGGGCGGTCCGCCACCCTCTGGTGGGCTCTGCCGGGCGCCCTGCTCGCCGGACTCGTCGTGCACCTCATCGGCTCCGCCGGGACGAACGCCGGCCCGGCCCGCCTGGTGCTGGCCGGAGCCGTCCTCTCCGCCGTCCTCGCGGCCTTCGTCCAGGCCGTCACCCTGACCAGACCCAAGGTCTTCGACAGCTACCGCTACTGGGTCGTCGGAGCCCTGGGCGGGCGGGACTTCGAGGTCTTCTGGTCCGTCCTGCCCTTCGCCGCCGTGGGGCTTCTCCTCGCACTCGTGATCGCGCCCGGCCTCAACGTGATGGCCCTGGGCGACGACGCGGCGACCGCCCTCGGTGCCGGCCCGGCGCGGACGAAGGCGGCGGGACTGCTCGCGGCCACCCTCCTCAGCGCGGCCGCCACCGCTGCCGTCGGTCCCGTCGCGTTCGTCGGTCTCGCCGTTCCGCACCTCGTACGCGCCCTGGTCGGCGTCGACTTCCGTCTCCAGATCCTCTTCTCGACCCTGGCCGGTCCCACGCTCCTGCTCTGCGCCGACGTCGTCGGGCGCGTGCTGCTCCGCCCGCAGGAGGTCATGGTCGGCGTCGTCACCGCTTTTATAGGAGCGCCCGCGCTCCTGCTGGCCGTCCGCCGGATGAGAGGGAGCGCATGAGCGCCCAGCCGACCCCGGCTCCCGTCCGGGCGCCCTCGGGCACACGCGTCGTCAGGATCGGCGGCACGGTGTCGGTACGCGTACGCACCTCCACGATCCTCCTGGCGATCGGCCTGCTGTTCCTGCTCGTCGTCGCCGCGACGGCCACGCTCACGCTGGGCCGCCTCGGTATCCGGCTTCCCGATCTCCCCTCGGCGTTGCTCGGCGGGGCGGAAGGCAAGAACGCCTTCGTCCTCAACCGCCTGCGCGGCCCGCGACTGGTCGTCGGCATCGGCACGGGCGCCGCGTTCGGCCTCTCCGGAGCGCTGTTCCAGTCGGTCACCCGCAATCCCCTCGGCAGTCCGGACGTGATCGGACTCGGCGCTGGCGCGGGCGCGGGCGCGGCCGTCGTCGCCCTGCTCCTGCCGGACACCGTGCCGGTATCCGCCGGAGCACTCCTCGGCGCGGTCCTGGCCATGGTGCTCGTCTACGTGTCGACCGGGACCGGCTTCCGTAACCCGGTGCGCCTCGTCGTCGCCGGTATCGGCGTCTCCGCCATGGCGGTCGCCGTCATCCAGTACGTCGTCTACGCCGTCGAGCGGGACAAGGCGACCGTGCTCAGCGCCTACGTCAACGGCAGCCTGTCGGCCCGCTCCTGGGAGGACGCGACCACGATCTGGCTGGTCCTCGCCGGGGTCGTACCGCTCGCCGTGCTGCTCTCGCGGGACATCGGAATCGGCGAGATGGGTGACGACACCGCGGCGGCGCTCGGCGGCCGGCCCGCCCGGACCAAGACCGTCGCCGTCACCCTGGCGATCGTGCTGTCGGCCGGTGCGGTGAGCGTGGCGGGGCCGATCGCCTTCATCTCCCTGACGGCCCCCCAGATCGCCAAGCGGCTGTCGCGCGGATCAGGCCCCCAGCTCGCGCTGTCCATGCTGTTGGGCGCGCTGCTGCTGGTCCTGGCCGATCTCGCCGCCCAGCAGATGCCGCTCCTGGAGAATCTGCCGGTGGGCATCTACACGATGGCCATCGGCGGTCTTTACCTCGGCTACCTGCTGGTCCGCGAATGGCGGCGCGGCACGCTGTAGTCCGGGCGGCGCTGCCACCGCGTGCGTCCCCACCCGCGTCCCGAGGGGCCCGCGCCGCATCGCGGGCGCGCGGACGACAGGGGGGAAGGCCCTGACCCCCGAGCGGTCAGGGCCTTCCTCCTGTCGCGGTGAGAGCCTGTCGATCGAAGGTCACCCGACAGGCTCTGAGGCGGCGCGCCCGTCAGGAAGCGCCGTCGCCCCGGTCAGTAGGCGCCGAAGACGTTGTCGATGGAGCCGTAGCGGTCGGCCGCGTAGTTGCAGGCGGCGGTGATGTTGGCGACCGGGTCGAACAGGTCCATGGACGTACCGGGCACGTGGTAGGCGAGGAACGTCGGCTGGATGACCTGCAGCAGGCCCTTCGAGGGGGTGCCGGCCGCAGCGTTGGAGTCCCAGTTGTTCACGGCCTGCGGGTTGCCGGAGGACTCGCGCATGATGTTGCGGTGGATTCCCTCGTAGGAGCCGGGGATGCCGTGCTGGGCCATCACGTCCAGCGACTCCCTTATCCAGCCGTCGAGGTCGTTCGTGTAGTTCTTGGCCGCGACGGGAGCGGCGGCCTGCGTCTGCGGCGCGGGGGTGGTGCGCTGCTGGGATCGGCTGGCCCGGTCGGTGGACGTGGCCTGTGCCGGCTCGGCCGTCTTCGTCTTCGTCTTCTGCGCGGGTGCGGAGGACTTCGGCTTGGCCGCTGTGGAATTCCGGTGAAGCGTCAGCTTGAGCCCGGGATGAATAAGTGACGGATTGTCACCGACCGCGTCGTGATTGGCGCGGTAGAGAACCTTCCAACCGCCTCGGACGCCCTGTTCGTAAGCGATCATCGAGAGAGAGTCCCCCGGCGCGACGGTGTACGTCTTTGGGGTGGTGGCGGGTGCCGCCGGAAGGGATTCCGTGATCTTTTGAGAGACATTTGCGGCGGCGTTAGCCGTGGCAATGGCAGGAGTGATCTCGGGAGCCGCGTGGGCGGTGGCGGACGCGACCAGCGGAAGCGTCAGGGCGGCGCTACCCGTGCTGATCAGGGCGATACCACGGGCGAGCGGGCGACGCTTCGGGCGTCGGTGCTTACCGTTTGCAGGCATGACGGATTTCCTCTCCGGCGCCTGCGGGGTGAGCTGTCGGGTTCGGGCTGGAGATGCCCGGTCGCACAGGTGCGACTTCACCCCTAGCCGTTCCGGAGTCCGGACCGGCGAATACATGGGTCCCCCGCTCCTGCCGGCGGTGAATAGTGGGAATTGCGGATGGTGGCAGGATTCGGCGTTCCATCCGAATGGAGGTGACCGTAGGCGAGAAATGCCGTCGATAACAAGACGCTCCGAGTGGCCGGCGGGCGGGGCCGCGAAGGTGGAGGAGGCCCCGAATCTCCCTGAAACGCTGGGAGATGGGGTCCGTGGGCGGGTCACCGGGTCGCGTGCCCGTGAGTCATGTCACCTGGAAGAAATGTCCGACATCATCCGATAATTGCGAGCAAAGGAAGATTGATCCTTGGAGGGTAACTGGTCGTTTTATGGCTTTTTATGCGCGTGTTGAGGTCCCGGTGCGGAGGCGAGAGTCCGCCGGTGACCCGACCGCCGCACCGCGACGGACCCCACGAGCGCGCGCGGCGACAGCGCGGGCCGGTCTGTGGGCCTCGACTCCCCTGCCCCCGGTTCCCGAGGCATGTCCCCTCCCCGACAGAGCCGGCGTCCGGACACCTCGCCCGAGAGCAGCCTTAGGCTCATGAGGCCGGCGGACCGGCGGGCGCCTTCCCGCCCCAGGGGAGTGGCGGCGCCGACCCTCCCGTCAGCCGACGCTCACCGAGGGGTGCGCTCGCAGCCAGAGGCGGGCGTCCCACGAGAAGGAGTCCCATGGCCGAGGTACTGCTGTTCCACCACGCGCACGGTCTGACGGCGGGCGTCACCGCCTTCGCCGGCGAACTGCGCCGGCACGGCCACACCGTGCACGTGCCCGACCTGTACGAGGGCCGCGTCTTCGACACGCTCGAAGAGGGTGTCGGACACGCCCAGGCCCTCGGCTTCGACACGATCGTCGAGCGCGGTGTCCACGCCGCCGAGTCGCTGCCGGACGGGCTCGTCCTCGCCGGATTCTCCCTGGGCGTGCTCCCCGCGCAGCGGCTCGCGCAGACCAGGCCCGGCGCCACCGGGGCCCTCCTCTTCAGTGCCTGCATCCCCGCGGACGACTTCGGCGGCTGGCCGGACGGCGTTCCGGTGCAGGTGCACGGTATGGACGGCGACCCGTACTTCACCGGGGAGGGCGACCTCGACGCCGCCCGCGCGCTCGTCGCGAGCACCGGGAAGGCCGAGCTCTTCCTCTACCCCGGCGAGGAGCACCTGTTCGCCGACAGCACCCTGCCGTCCTACGACGCGAGCGCCGCGACCCTGCTCACCGAACAGGTGCTCGGCTTCCTCGGCGCCGCCGGATAGCGGTGTGGGGCCCCGGGTGGCCGGGACGGGGAGCGCCCACCGGATCGGCGTGTGTGCCTCCGGCCCCCGGCATGCCAGGATCGTGGCATGGTGCAGAAGATCATCGCGGCGTGCGACGGCGCGTCGAAGGGCAATCCCGGGCCCGCGGCCTGGGCATGGGTCGTCGCCGGGACGGACGGCGAGGTCGCGACCTGGGAGGCCGGTCCGCTGGGCAGCGCGACGAACAACGTCGCCGAACTCACCGCGCTCCAGAGACTCCTGGAGGCCCTCGACCCGGCGGCGCCGGTGGAGATCCGGATGGACTCCCAGTACGCCATGAAGGCGGTCACGACCTGGCTGCCGGGCTGGCGCCGCAAGGGCTGGAAGACCGCCTCGGGCTCCCCGGTGGCGAACAAGGACCTGGTCGTGCGGATCGACGAACTCCTGGCCGGCCGCCAGGTGGACTTCGTCCACACCCCGGCGCACCAGGTCGACGGGGACCGTCTGAACGACGCCGCCGACCGGGCGGCCGGCCACGCCGCCCGCACCCAGCAGGCCATCGGCTCGGCGGCCGGCTCCGAGCTGCCGCCCGCCGGACCCGGCGGCGGCGCCGCGAGGCCCGTCGGCGCCGGAGGCCGGCCGACGGCCCGCCGCCCGGGCTCTCGCACGACGGGCGGTGGTTCCCTGAAGGCCAGGTTCTCCGGCCGATGCCGTTGCGGAAGCCCCTATGCCAAGGGCGAGACGATCACGAAGAACCCCGACGGCTGGGGTCATCCGGCCTGCGCGACGCCCTGACGCACGTCGGCGACCGAGTCCGTACGCGGCACGTCCGCCGCCGACGGACAGGGCCCTCTCGCCGGCCCCGTGCCCCCGGCCGCCGGTGCTCCGTCACGCGAGAAACGCCGCGGTGCTCGTCACGAACAGCTCGGAGTCGTCGAGCCAGGGGAAGTGTCCGGCCCCCCGCTGTACGACGAGTTCCGCGCGCGGGAAGACCTCGGCCACCTCGGCGACGGCGCGCGGAGGGGAGTTGAGGTCGGCCTCACCGGCCAGCAGGAGGACGGGCGACCCGAGGCGACCGAGCGCGGCCCGGACGGCCGGGGGATCGAAGGCACCCTCGGCGCCGTACGTCGCGGCGGCCTCCCCGTTGCGCTGTCCGTCCGCCGCGGCCTGGTGGGCGCGGGCGGTCCCGTCCCAGCGGCCGTACAGGAAAGGGGCGATGGCCTGGAACGAGCTGGCCGTACCCTGACCGGACACGAGGGCCTCGAGCGCCGCGAACGCCTCCGGGAACCACGGCTCGCCCTGGTGCAGCCGTGCCGCCTCCAGCCGGTCGTCGGCGGTGACCGCCACGCCGAAGGCCAGCACGCTCGGTGTGATCAGCGCCAGTCTGCCGATCCGCTCCGGGTGGCGGCTCGCGTACGCCGCCGCCAGGTTGGTGCCGCCGGAATGCGCCAGCAGGTCGACCGTGCCCAGGCCGAGATGTTCCCGCAGCGCCTCCACATCGTCGACGAGCCGGTCGCAGCGGTACGTCGCGGGGTCCACCGGTGTCGCGGACCGGCCGGTTCCGCGCAGATCCAGCAGGACCAGCGGCCGACGCGCGGCGAGACCGCCGAGGTCGCCCAGGTACGCGGAATCCTGCATCGGACCGCCCGGGAGGCAGACGACGGGAGGACCGTCCCCGTCCCCCCGTCGGTGGTAGGCGAGTTCGGTCCCGTCGGGAGCGGAGAAGGCAGGCATGCGCGGCACCCTCACACGGGACGTGCGCGACGGGCAAGCGGGTTACCCCGCCGCCCGGCGGCGTCCGGAGCGGGACCCGCCACGGAGTCGGGGCCGGTTCCGTCAGAGTCCTTCGAGGCTGTCCATGAAGGAGCTCACCGAGAACACCGCGCGACCGGGGCCGGCCGGACCGTAACCGGGCGGCGAGCTCAGGCCGAACTCCTCGAGCGTCGCCCGGTACGTCTCCAGGAGGCGGATGTGGTACTCCAGCGGCGCGCCCAGCGGATTGGCCTTGCCCAACGGAGTCGTGGGCTCCGGGCACCAGGTGGTGAAGCGCGGCACGACACCCTTCGACATGAAGAACCGCAGGCCCTCCGCGGTCGACTCGATCGCCTCACTCACCTTCGTGAAGCCGAAGGGCTCGGCCATCTCGATCCCCGCCACGAAGTTGGGGATCACCTGGCGCGCACCGAACACCTCCGCGGCGTCCAGAATCCTGCGGTGCCACTCGTCACGGCCGACGTAGCGCTCCTTGCCCGGGCAGTGCAGCTCGAACAAGCGCCGGTCCCAGACCTCGAAGTTGGGATGGTAGATCCGGATGCCGTAGTCGTGGAAGCGCTGCACGGCGTCGCGGGGCAGCGCCTGAGCGACGACCTTGCCCGTCCAGCGGCCCGGGAAGCGTTCCTCGATGGCCTGGGCGTAGTGGCCGTAGAAGTCGGCCTCGTCACGGCCGCCCACCTGGGAGGTGATGGAGCCACCCGTGAGGGTGTAGGCGCGTGAGGTGCCCGCGGTGTCGTACCGGTCGATGATCTCCAGCGCCTCCAGCACCTCCTCCACCGGCTTCACACCGGTGTACGGACGGCCCGCGGCCTTGTGCTGGCGCCAGTTGTGGTTGATGTCGCAGAACTGGCACTCCTCCTTCGCGCCGAAGTACTGGCACACCCGGAACACCGTCAGATAGATGAGGTATCCCCACTGGATGGTCGGCGCGACCTCCATGACGGACTTGCCGTTCGACAGCGTGTGCCGGTAGTACTCCGGCATCGGCGGCAGGCCGACGTCCGCGATCCGAGCCCCGTCCAGGTACAGGCCCAGCGTCCCGTCCTCGCCGCCGCGCACGACGTACGGGGAGTCGGGGTTGACGCGTACGGACACGACGGTGCGCCGCAGCCCGTACGGGCCTCCGGTGAGCACGATCTCCTCGGGTGGCCGGTTGAGCGCCGCGGCACCGAGCTCCGGAAGCGTGCGGTGGTCGAAGGAGAAGATGAAGTACGACTTCGGTTTGACGTCTCCGGACGCCCCGTCGGCGGTGTCGCTCAGCGCCGACTCGTCGAAGGCCATGCCGCCCCGCAGGAGGTCTTCCTTGATCACGGCTTCCCGGGGTACGTGCGGGAAACGCCCCATCAGATCCTCGACCAGTGCGGTGCGGCTGAGGCTCGTCATGTGCTGCTCCATCCCTGAGTCCCCGAGCTCCCGGGGCCGCGGACTCCGGAGGATCGCCGCGTGGCTGGGGCCGCCGCGGTCACCCCGGGAGCTTCGGTCTTTTCCGTCTCCTGGAAGCGTATCCCCGCCGTTTGCCCGGCTTGCGGCGGGTGCCCGGTGCGGGCACGCCCGGGTGCCCCGGTCGTGACTCTTCACCCCGCGCCGCCGGGGCCTCGGCCGCGGCCGTCAGACCGCTGTCCCGACGCCGGGGAGCGCGTCCGAGAAGAGCGCGAAGAGCCGGAGGGTGGACCCGGGGGAGCGGTCGGGGTGCCCGTCGGCGGGCCCGTGACCGGGGGCGCTCCGGGCGAGGAGCCGGGTCCAGCAGTCGGCGGCCAGTCGGCGTGCCCGCGCGCCCGGCCACGCGGGGGGCAGGAGTTCGGGCGGCAGAAGCGGGTCGGGACGCATCGCGTCGGTGAACACGGCGGCGAGCTCCACCGCCATGGTGAGCCGCTCGGTCCCCGTCAGCGGCGTCGCGTCGTCGAGTCGGGCCAGGCAGTCTCCGGCGAACGCCGCGAGTCGCTGGTGGCCGGCGGCGATCGTGTCGAGGGGCCACAGCGTGGCGGCCAGCTCCCGCGGATCGTCGACCCCTCCCACGGAGAGGTCCCCGCTGGTCAGGAAGGTGACCGAGGGGAGGACTCCGAGGTGCCGGGCGCGGGCCCGGACGAGTGCGCCGACAGGATGGGCGGTGACGTACAGGCCGCCGTGCACGGGCGCGGCGCCGAGATGCAGCAGCGTGTCGCGCAGGGCGTCGCGTGCGGACCGCCGTGCCTCGGGGACGGCGAAACCGAACAGGAACCAGGTGCCCTGCCAGGGGGCGAGTCCCTGGTCCTGCCGGTAGGCGTGGCGGACGTAGTCGGCGTCCGGTGCGAGGGAGCCCGTCTCATCGGCGACGACCCGGAGCACGGCCTTGCGTCCGCGTCCCTCCTGGGTGAAGCGGCCGTCCGCCACCAGACGTCTGACGCACAGCCGCACCTGCTGGTCCGTCATGCCCAGGACACCGGCGACCGCGTAGAGGTCCGTGCCGTCGACGGTGCCGTCCTCCCGGACGAGGGCGTGCACGAGCAGCCGGGTCGGGATCTCCGGTCTCTCCGGCCGGCCGCCGCCGGCCGGGTCCGCCGCGTCGCCGCCGGTCATCGCGCCTCCCGCCCGCCGGTGAGGTCCGCGGCCGTCACCGGCCGCCGCATGGTCGTCACCGCGCCGAATCCCATCAGCCGCCGCAGGTACGGGGTCCGCTCGGTCCGCGTGGCGACGAAGCCGTGGCGTTCGTACAGGGCGCGGGCGCGCGGGTTCACGTCGATCACGTCCAGCCGGATGTGCCGGCTGCCGTGCTCGGCCGCGACGGCGGCGATCTCCGTGAGCAGGCGCCCGCCGATGCCGCCGCCCCGGTGCGCGGCGTCCACCGCGATGCCGTCCATCAGCAGCTCCGCGTCGCCCGCGGTCCGTTCGAGGAGGGCGAGCAGCGCCAGTCTCGGCAGCCCGCGGAGTGCTCCGTAGGCAGCGAGCACGTCCACGGCGCCTCCGCCGGTGAGTGACCGTCCGTCGAGCCGGTACCCGGCGACGCCGACCACCCGGCCGCCGGCGAGCGCGGTGACGCCGCGGTCGTGCCGCAGGTGCGCGGCGAGGAACGCCCGCGCCTTGCCGGGCGGGCCGAGCGCCGCCCCGAGCTTGCGGCCGAACGCCTCCCAGTAGAGGGCGGCGACCTCTCGCTCGCTCCCCTCCGGCACGCCCCGGCGGACCACCGGCCCGCTTCCCGGGTTTCCCGTCGTCATCGCGCTCCTCCTCCTTCGTCCGACCTTGCGCGATCGAGTCTAATACGTTCATTCTTGAAACGAGCGTTATTGAACTGAACGGAATGAGGGGGCTCCGGATGACAAGAGACGGACGACGCGGAATCGACCACCCGCGACGAGGCCGCCGCGGGTGGCGCCTGACGCTGTGGACACTGGTCGGTGTCCTGCTGACGACCCTCGCGCTGGGAGGCGTGGTGCTCTGGCGGAACACCTATGCGCTGCGGGAGGAGCATGTCTCCCTCCGGCACGACGGCCGGTCGCTCGACGGTGTCCTCGCGCGGCCGGAGCGCGGCGACGGGCCGTTCGGGCTGGTCGTCTTCGTCCACGGAGACGGGCCCGTCGACGCGACGCACGAGACGTTCTACCGGCCCCTGTGGGAGGCGTTCGCCCGCGCCGGATACGCCTCGCTGTCGTTCAGCAAGCCCGGGGTGGCGGGCTCGGAGGGCGACTGGCTCGACCAGAGCATGGAAGACCGGGCGCGTGAGACCCTGGCCGCGGTGGCGTGGGGGCGCGCCCGGTCGGACATCGATGGTGGCCGCGTCGGCCTGTGGGGAGCCAGTCAGGCGGGCTGGGTCCTGCCCAAGGTGGCGGCCGCGGACCCACGCCTCCAGTTCGTCATCGCCGTCTCGCCCGCCGTCGACTGGCGGCAGCAGGGGCGCTACAACCTCCTGGCGCGACTGCGGGAGGAGGGTGCGTCCCCGGAGGAGACGGCCGTCGCTCTGCGCCGGCGCGAGACGACACTGGACCTGCTGAGGCGCGGAGCGTCATTCGAGGAGTACCGGGACACGGTCGGCGACGTGCGGGACATGACCGCCGCCCGCTGGCGCTTCGTCACGAGGAACCACACGGCCGACGCCTCCGCCGACCTCCGTGCGGTACGCGGTGTGCCTGTCCTCCTGGTCCTGGCCGGGCACGACGTCAACGTCGACGTCGCCGACACCGAGTCCCGCTACCGCGCGCTCCTGCCGGCCCCGGCCCTCCGGGTCGCACGCTATCCGCACGCCACGCACTCCCTGCTGGAGTACGACGTCGAACGCTCGCGGCCACGTCTGCTGCTGACCGCCGTCCTCGACCCGCGCGGCCTCTTCGCCGCCGGGTTCCTCGCCGACCAGACGGAGTACCTCCGGACGTCGGCCACCACGAGGGCCACACCCTGACGGCCGACGCCCCCGCGCGGGCAGGGGCCGGCGGTCGCGGCCGGGACCGGTCCCGCGGTTCACCCGATCGGCCGGTCCGTGTTGCCACCGCCGGCCGCTGCGGGTTGCGTGGAGCGGGCGAGCGACGCGGTGTGCCGCGCCCGGTCCCGACCAAGGAATCGAGGGCATTGATGCGTGCGTACCCACCGATCGCCGATCACGGACTGATCGGAGACCTCCAGAGCGCCGCGCTGGTCTCCGGCGGGGGTTCCGTCGACTGGATGTGCGCACCCCGGTTCGACTCGCCGAGCATCTTCGCCGCCCTCCTCGACGCCGAGCGCGGTGGCCACTTCACGATCGCGCCGCTGCACGAGGACACGACCGTGCGCCAGCTGTACCTTCCCGACACGGCCGTGCTGGTCACCCGGTTCCTGACCCCGGAAGGGGTGGGGGAGGTGGTCGACTTCATGCCGGTCGCCGACCGTCCCGAGGTGGCCGACGACCGGCGCCGGCTGATGCGGGTCCTGCGCGTCGTCCGCGGCACCGTCACCTTCGGTCTGGAGTGCCGCCCGCGGTTCGACTACGGCCGCGCCGCGCACACCCTCGCGCTCGAAGGACAGGGGGCCGTCTTCCGCGGGCCCGGTCTCGACATCCACCTCCAGAGCGACATCCCGCTCGTGGCCGACGGGCAGGACGTGCGGGCCACCGTCACCCTGCGACAGGGGGAGCGTGCCGGAATCCTCCTGGAGACCCGCGCCGCCGGGTCTCCCGAGCCCCAGCCGGCGAGCGTCGAGGGCTTCCGTACGGAGTTCGAGGCGACCATGGGGTTCTGGCACGACTGGATGGGCCGCTGCCGCTACCGGGGCCGCTGGCAGCAGATGGTCAACCGGTCGGCGATCACCCTCAAGCTCCTCATCTACGCGCCCACCGGCGCCCCTATCGCGTCGCCGACGACGGGTCTGCCGGAGCAGGTCGGCGGGGAGCGTAACTGGGACTACCGCTACACCTGGATCCGGGACGCGTCGCTGTCGGTTCGGGTCCTGATCGACCTCGGCTACGTCGAGGAGGCCGACGCCTTTCGCGCGTGGCTCGGCGGGTGCCTGCGGGCGACCAGCGCGGCGGGCGGGGAGCCGCTCCAGATCATGTACCGCGTCGACGGCGACCCCCGGCTCCCCGAGGAGGTCCTGGACCACCTGAGCGGCTACCGCGACTCCGCCCCGGTGCGGGCCGGGAACGCGGCGGCGGACCAGCTCCAGCTCGACATCTACGGGGAGTTCGCGTACGGCCTCACGCATTCCCCGGACGTCGCCGAACTCGCCGGTTACGAAGGGTGGCTGGGGTTCGCGGCGCTCCTCGACTGGCTCGCGGCGCACTGGGACCGTCCCGACGAGGGCGTCTGGGAGACCCGCGGCGGGCGCCGGGACTTCACCTTCAGCCGGGTGATGTGCTGGGTCGCGTTCGACCGGGGCGTCCGGCTGGCCACCGAGTACGCCCGGCCGGCCGACCTGACGCGCTGGACGGCCACCCGGGACGCCATCCTCACGCAGGTGATGAGGCGTGGCTGGAACCCCGACCGCGGGGCGTTCGTGCAGCACTACGGCAGTGACGTCCTGGACGCGTCGCTCCTGCTGATGCCGCTGCTCGGCTTCATCTCGCCGAAGTCCTCGCACTGGCTGTCCACCCTGGACGCGATCGACCGCGAGCTGGTCACCGACAGTCTCGTGTACCGCTACAACCCGGAGGCGTCGCCTGACGGCCTGCGCGGCTCCGAGGGCACCTTCTCGCTGTGCAGCTTCCTCTACGTCAACGCCATGGCACGCGCGGGCCGTGTGCGGCAGGCTCGCTACGCGATGGACAAGATGCTGACCTACGCCAACCATGTCGGCCTGTTCTCCGAGGAGATCGGTCCGACGGGCGAACAACTCGGAAACTTCCCGCAGGCGTTCACCCACCTCGCGCTGATCACCGCGGCGATGGCCCTGGACGAGGAGCTGGACAAGGCCGACCGGCGCTGACCGTCGTGTCCTGCCGAACGCGCCCGCTGACCCCTGGGAGGCGGTCTCACCCGGAGTCCGCCGGGTGGCTCAGGCCGGATCGCCGCGTCCGGGAGTGCGCGCGCCGGCCCTCGGCCGTGTCGCCCAGCGATTCGAGGAGGGTGCGCAGCGCGTCGCCGAGCCGCTCGCACTCCTCCCGGCCGAACGCGCGCAGCAGTCGCGCCTCGTTGTCGAGATGGCCGGCGATGTAGTCGTCGATGAGCCGCTGCCCGTGATCGGTGAGCCGGATGGTGACGGTACGCCGGTCGCCCCCGTGGCGCACCCGTTCCACGAGGCCCTTCGTCTCCATGCGGTCGATGCGGTGGGTGATCGCGCCCGACGTCACCATGGACTCCCTGAGGAGCGCGCCCGCCGTCAGCTCGTACGGGGATCCGGACCGCCGCAGCGTGGCCAGCACGTCGGCCTCGCCCAGTTCGAGTCCGTGACCGGCCGCGAACGCCTTGAACTCCTTGTCCAGCACCTGCCCGAGGCGCTGGAGCCGCCCCAGTACATGCAGTGGCCAGAGACGTTCCGCCAGGTCGGGCCGCTCCTTCGTCCACTGGTCGGTGATCGCGTCCACGGCGTCGCCCACGGGTGACTCCCTTCGAGGCAGTAATTACTCAATGCTAAGACAATTGACGACCGTCCGGGCTCCCTGCTTTTATCTTAACGTTGAGATTCTTAATTCTGAGCAAGGGAGCCGTCGTGCCTGCCCATGACGCCGCCGCGGAGTTCACCGCGCACTCACCACCCGCCGCCCCACCGCGCCGCGAGATCCCGGCCCTCTGGCCCGCCCTGCTGGCGGCGCCCATGGCGGCGGGAGCCAACAGCCCGGTCCTGATCCTCCCGGACATCGCCAGGTCGTTCGCGACCACGACCCTGACGGCCGGCTGGTTCGTCACCGCCTTCGCGTGGGCCCTGGCGGTCGGCACCCCCCTGATGGCGGGCCTGCTGCGCCGCCGGGGACTCCGCACCACGCTTCGGGTCAGCGCCCTCCTGCTCGCCGCGGGCACGGTGGCGGTCGCGCTCGCCCCCTGGATGGCGCTCGCCCTGCCGGGCCGGGCGGCCCAGGCGTTCGGCGGAGCCGGGCTCGTCGCCTCGGCCATGAGCCTGGCCCGTACGGTCCGGCGGATGGGCGTCATCGCCATGGGCTTCGGGGTCTTCGCTGCGGTCGGCCCGCTCCTCGGGTCGCTGATCGCCGACACGCTGAGCTGGCGCGTCTCGCTGATGCTCTCCGTCCCGGCCCTGCTGGCCCTCCCCGCGGCCCTGCGTGCCGCGCCGCCCGCGCCGCCGGCCCCGACCACTCCCTTCGACGCCCGGGGAGCGGCCCTGCTCGCCACTCTGGCGAGCTTCCTGGTGCTGACCCCCCGCTACCCGCTTCCGGCGGCGATCGCGGCGGCGGCGGGCGGCGCGCTGCTGGCGCTGCACGTCCGGGCCCGCCCCGACGGATTCCTCCCGGCCGCACTCCTGCGCACTCCGGCGTTCGCGCTCTGCGCACTGCTCGCCTGCGCCCTGTCCACCTCGTACTTCACCCTCCTCTTCGGCCTGCCGGGGCAACTCGCGGCGCGAACGGACTGGTCCACCGCCGCCATCGGCGCCGGACAGCTCGTCGCCCTCCTCGCGGGCTCCCTCTGCTCCTGGCTCCTGGCCGCCACTGCCGGCCGGATGGGCGGGGCCCGGGTGGTGGCGCTCCTGATCGGCCTCGGCCTGCTCGCGCGGCTCACCGCCGATCTGACCCCCTGGGTCCCCCTCCTGCTGCCGGCGTTCGCGCTGTCGGCCCTCGCGACGACCGCCGGCAACGCCACGCTCGCCGCCTACGCGGCCGGAGTCGCACCGGAGGCGCAGCGCCCCACGGCGATCGGCCTGTTCCACCTCTGTTACCAGCTGGGCGGGGCCTTCGGCCCCGCGCTCGCGGCCCTGTCCACCCTGCCCCGGTAGCGGCGTCACGCCCGCCCGACGCACCGGGCCGGGCGGGCTTCTCCGGGGTGCCGCGCGGGATCGACGGTGCCGCGCCCCGTCCACCGCACCGGTCGGCCGGGATCCGTCCCGCGCGTGCCAGGGCGTGACCGCCCGGTCGGAGGCCACCCGACAGGCCCTCAGGGGGCGCCGGACCGGCCCCGTGCGGGGCACCCACCCCCGACCTCACAGGGGCGGCGGGACGAGACGCCGTACGGCACGACCACGATCTGCACGTCGTCCTCGTAGACGATCCGGCCCGGGTCCGCACAGCGCAGCGGCCGGCAGGGGACCGCGTGGGCGGCCAGGATCGCCGGGTAGCCGCCGACGCGCTCGATGAGGTGGTGCGCCGATGGCTTGAACCAGGCGGCGGCGCCGGGGTTCTTCACGGCGTCGTAGACGGCCGGGTCGACCGACGACGGGTCGGGGTAGGCGGCGTCGTACCAGCGGTTGCCGGCCCGGCGGAAGGACTCTTCCGCCGCGGACAGGCGTCCTTCCCGTGCCAGCCTGTTGACCAGTCCGAACACCCCTGTGAAATGGCCCCGCTCGTTGCGGAGCGGCGAGGCGAAGCGCAGGTAGAGCGCCGTCCCGTCCGCGCGGTCCGCCGCCCCGCACTCCTCGCGCCGCCCGCGCGGAGCGATCCGGCTCCCGGCGCCGGTTCCGCCCGTGCTCGCGGGGCGCGGCGAGGCTAGCGCGGCGGTCGTCGGGACGTCACCGGTGGGTGGTGGACCGGCCGTCCACGTCCGCCGCCCGTACGGTGCGACCTCGGAGGAATCGATTCGCGCGGAGAGTCTTCTCATGGGGCGGATGATCCGGCGCCGGTCCGCGTGCCGCAAGGAGGCCGCGGCGTCCCGGCACACCGCTCGAGGGGAGACGCGAAGAGCGGGGGTGTCACCGGGCACGTCCACGGCGGAGTGCGGAGCGGGATGATCGGTTTTCAGCCGACCAGCCGCTTTCCTCCTCCTTCCTCGACGCCGGTCAGTAGCGTCTCGATCACCGACCGACCGGGGGGCCACCGCCGGCCGGACCATCATGAGTTGAGGGAGCGAGCGCTGTGGTGAATGTGGAGACGTCTTTGAAGGAGGCGATGGCCTCGATCGAGGGGACCGTGGGCGTCGCCCTCGTCGACTACACGAGCGGCATGGCGCTCGGAACCCTCGGCGGCAGCAAGGACCTCGACCTGACGGTCGCCGCCGCGGGCAACACCGACGTGATCCGGGCGAAGACCCGCGCCATGGAGATGCTGGGTCTCCAGGAGGAGATCGAGGACATGCTGATCACCCTCGGCGGCCAGTACCACCTCATCCGGCTCCTCAAGGGCCGGGGCGGCAACGGTCTTTTCCTGTACATCGTCCTGGACAAGGGACGGGCCAATCTCGCGATGGCCCGCCACCAACTCCGCCGCATCGAGAAGGATCTCGAGCTCTAGTCGTTCGTCGATCTGCCTGATCACGTGTGCCCATGAGTTGAAGAAATCTTCAACTCGACACATCCAAAAAAGGTCAGCTGCAGGTGGGGGCGGGTCCCGGCACGGCAGGATCGTGAACACGGTCGTGGAGGACCCGGCGCACTGCCGGTCGCCGCCCCCACCCAGCAGCCCATACCCCGGCAGGAGCGTTGTTGCATGCAGGTACCGCTGTACCAGGCCAAGGCGGAGTTCTTTCGCATGCTCGGTCACCCGGTCCGAATCCGTGTTCTGGAACTTCTCCAGGACGGCCCGCTACCGGTGCGCGAACTGCTGAACGACATCGAGATCGAACCCTCCAGCCTCTCCCAGCAGCTGGCGGTGCTGCGCCGCTCCGGCATCGTGGTCTCGATCCGTGACGGCTCCACCGTCAGCTACGCGCTGGCGGGCGGCGACGTGGCCGAGCTCCTGCGCGCGGCCCGGAGGATCCTCACCGAACTCCTGGCCGGCCAGAGCGAACTGCTCGCCGAACTGCGGCACGCCGACGCGCCCGCATGACGCGACGGCGACCCGCCCGGGAGCCGTTCCGCCACCCGTCACCGTCCCCGCGACGGGACGGGTTTTCGCGCGCGTGGCTCGGGGCTCCCCGCGGTGCCGGGCCGCGCGCACGGCCCGGGTGTCCGCCTACCGGGGCCGGCGAGCTTCCGCCGGACCGTGTTCGGGTAAGGGTGCGAGCAGGCTCGCGGGATGAGCGAGTCCGGACGCCGCCGCCGTCCATCCGGACCCCACGGACGGACTGAAGGCCGTGTACGCGGTGCCCGGGGAGGGGCCGGTCGGGTCGGCGGCACGCCCCCGCGGCCCGGGCCGCGGGTTCCACCGGGCGGGGTCCCCGTCGACGGGCAACGCCGCGATCAGCGTGAGCAGGAGCAGCCCCGAACGGTCGGACAGGGTGCGCGCCGCCCGCGTCAGACGGTGGCCCCGGATCACGGGCAGGGACAGCGCGACGCACGCGGGCCGGCCGGCCACGGTGAGGGGGACCGCGGCGCAGACCTCGTGCCGCGAGTACTCCAGTAGGTCGAACTGACCGGCGTGCGGGCCGTGGCCGTCCAGCGTACGGAACAGCGCGGCCGGGTCGGTGATCGTCCGGTCGGTCAGCCGCACCGGGCGATGGCGGGCGAGGTGGTCCATGCGCGCGCCGAAGTCCAGTTGCGCCATGAGGCACTTGCCCACCGCGCTCGCGTGCGCGGCCTCGCGGAAGTCGACCCACTGGTGCACGGCCGGGGTGTCGGGACCGTCGGCACAGTGCTGGATCTCGACCTCTCCCGCGGCGTACCGGCTGACGTAGACCGCCGCGCCGGTGCTCTCCCGCAGCTCGTCCAGCACCTGCCGTAGCGCACCGCGCCGCAGGACGGGATCGCCGCCGGTGTCCGGACGGAACAGCGGTCCGGCGGTGAACGCGCCGTCGGGCAGCCGCACCAGCAGCAGGTGGCCGCACAACCAGTCCAGCAGGAGTGCCAGCGGCGAGGGGTGCAGCCGCGCCGCCACCGCGATCTCCCCGGTACCGAGGGGTCTTCGGGCCCGGAGCACGGCGTCCAGGACGTCCAGCACCCGCAGGGCCTCGGCCCAGCGGTCGGGAGCCGGGGACGCCCGCGGTACCCGTCGGGCGAGCGCGGTGAGGGAGGTGTGCCGCAGGGGTGCGGCCGCGTAGACGGCGCTGCCGCCGCCATCCGGGGGCGGCGCCTCCGGCCCTCCGGGCGCTCCCGCCCGTCCTTCCGCCCCGGCCCGCGACCCCGCCCGAGCCTGGGTCGTTCCGCCGGGCTGCCGGGTGGTCCCGGGGCCGCCCGGCACGGAACGGGCCGTACGGGGCGGAGGCGCGGCGGTCCGCGGAGCGGCCAGTATCCAGTCCGCGCGGACCGGCCGGTCCGCGCGGACGGCGAGCGTGAACACCGCCTTCGCCAGGCTCGTGTCCGCCGTCGGCACCTCTCCGAGGTCCTCGTGCGTGGTCCGGCGCACCCGGTGCCGGGCGCGGGCGAGCGCCTGACGCGCCTCGGCCGTCAGACAGGGCCGGTCGTGCCAGTCCGGATCGGGGCACGGCGGGCCTTCGGGCAGCCGCCCCGCCCAGACGTCGGCGTCCTCGAACTCGCCCCGCCGGGTGTGGTCGAGGATCAGGCAGGAGACCGCGCGGTGCAGCTCCGCTCCCGCCGCGAGCCGCCACCAGAAGGTCGCTCCTTCGCCGTCGCCCGCCAGGTGCAACACGCAGGCGAAGACCAGCGCGCCCTCGGGATAGGCCGCCGCGTTCTCGGCGAAGACGGCGAGATGCGCGCCCGCGTCGGGAGCGAGCACGATGGCCGTGCTCAGCGCCTCGAGTTCGCGGTCGGCGTCCTCGGCGTCCAGCGGCGTACCCGCGCGGACGGGCGCGACCGCGCGCTCCGGGGCACCGCCGGTCGGGCTGCCCCGGGTGAGGGAACCGCCCCCTCCGCGGGAAGCCCCGGCGCTACCCGCCGGCCCCGGCGAGGCGCCCGGCCAGCTCACCGGGTCGTTCGTCCGTAGCGACAGACGCATCCGGGAGGCCGCGATGCCGGTGCGCGGGACGGGGACGGCGGACGCCGCCGCGGCCAGCAGTTCCTCCAGGGAACCGGAGCCGCCCTGCGTCTGGTTCATGACCGGGCCCTCCCGCCCTCGGAATCCGAGACGGGCTTGCGCAGGAGCCGCGCGAGCCGGGCCTTGGCCAGGCGCAGATGCGACCGCACGGTGGCCTCGTCGACGCCGAGTGTCTCCGCGACGGCGTCGGTCGGCTGGTCGAGCAGGAAGCAGAGCCTGACCGTGTCGCGTTGACGTTCCGGCAGGTGTCCGATCGCCTCGTGCAGGGCGATCCGCTCCGTCAGCGCGTCGTACGGATCGGTCCCCGTGGCCCGGTCGTCCAGGACGCCCCGCAGCAGTTCCCCGTCCACCGGGATGTCATCGCGTCCGCGCCGTCGGCCCTGGTCGATGATCCGCTTCTTGAGGACGGTCCACGCGTAGGCGGCCGGCTTCTCCATGGCGGCCACCCGGGGCCACAGCCGCATCAGATCCCGGAACGTGGCGTCCACCGCGGCCTCGGCCGCCTCCTCCGATCGCAGGTCGTACCGGGCGTAGGAGAGGAAGCGCTCGAAGTGCGCCGCGTGGAACGCCCAGTAGCGTCCGTCGATCGCCGGCGGCCAGTCCGCCTCGGGGCACGAGGGCTGAGGCGGGCCGGCCGGACCGCCGGACTCCTCGGTACCGACATCGCTCACCTCCGCACCCCGCACCGTCCGTCGCGTGGCCCACCCGGACGGAGCGGTGCCGCCGTGGCACCGATCTCGGCGACGGCCCTGTGTACGAGCGCGGTGAGGACCCGCCGCCCGCAGCGCAGGACGTCCGCTCCGAACACCCTCGCGACCACGGCGACCTCCACCCACGACTCCGCTCCGGTGTGCTGCATGCGTCGCCCTCCCTCCGGTTCCGAGCACCGCCCCTCATCCCCTCCCGCGGTACTGGAGGCCGCTGCCTCCACCGGTGACAGCGAGCCCCGCAGCCCCAGCGTGCACAGGGAGATCGAAAGAAATCCGACGCGGCGTCATTCGGACACGGGGCGATCGTGTTCGTTCATCGACCGCCGGGAAACGGAAGGGCGTCGTGCAGCGGTGAGGCCGGGCACCCGGTGCCCGGCCTCGCTCCCGGATCGCGCTGACGGTCACCTGTGGTGGCAGTCCCAGTGACCCTTCACCCAGTGGTGGTCCCAGTGGCCCGGAACGTAGACCCACTTGTAGTGGCGGTCGTTGTCCCAGTGCCCCTTGTGGGGATGGCCGTGCTTGTCGTCGCCCTTGTGCCAGGTCTTGTGGTGGGTGACCTTCTTCTCCCAGTGTCCCGGGACCCAGCGCTTGTCCCAGTGCCCCTTCTTCCACACGCACCGGTCGTGGTGGCGGTGGTCGTTGTCGTGGCTGACGACGGTGGCGACGGAGGCCGGCGCGGGGGCCGCCGACGCCGGGGCCGACAGCCCGAGCGCGGCGCCACCGGCGAGCAGACCTGCCGAGGCGGCGCCGGCCACGAGCCGGCGGATCTTCGTGGTGGGTGTCATCGAAACGCACTTCCCTCGTGATGCGGCAGTGGTACCGGCGAAGCGATGACGTCCGGAAGGGGACGAGGACTTCGCCGGATCGGCGTGACACAGGGGATTCGAAACGAATCGAGCCGCGGATGACGTCGGTGGCGGAGAATCTTTCCGGACGTCGATTCCGGGCGTTCCGGAGGCGGTCCTCCCGGGCAGGAGCCCGGGAGGACCGGAACACCGCCACCTCGACTCCCGCCGCGCCATCCGTCAGGGGTCCGGCTACGAATCCCGTGTGAGGGCCTCTCCTCCCGACGGAACGGATTCGGGGAGCGATCATGACCATCCGGACAGCGGCACCGAGCGGAGAGCGGCACATCGTCGCCCTGCCCCACGGACTCCACACCCCGGCCGTCGCCCGACGCGTCACCGCGCGATGGCTCTTGTCGGCCGGTGCCGGGCCGGAGCGGACGGCGGACGCGGTACTGATCGTCTCGGAGCTGGTCACCAACGCGGTCCTGCACAGCAGGGGACCCTGCGTCCTCACCCTCGCGATGCGGGGCGCCGCTGTGGACATCGCCGTGGCCGACCGCAGCGAGGAGATGCCCCAGCTTCCGGCGGGGCCCGCGGACCGGGCCTCGCACCGTGACCGGACCGAGCCGGTCCCCCGGGGCGGCTTCGGCATGGTGGTGATCGGCGGGCTGGGCGGCAGGACGACCGTCGTGCCCGCGCTCGGTGGCAAGACCGTTCACGTCCGGCTGGACCTCGCCCTTCCGCTCGGCGGCGGTCACGGCCACGACGCCGCCCACGGCCGGGACCGCCGGGGCGCCGGCCGCGGCGGTCCAGGACCCCGCCCCGGCGACCGGCGCGGCCTCGCCACGCCTCAGGCGGTGTCATGAGGCCGCACGCGCCCGTACGCGCTGTTCCGCCTTTCGGCCGAGGTCCGCTGCGGAACCGCCGCTCCGGGCGCACGATCGCAACGGGCGCGGAACCCGGCGGCAGACGCCGCTCCGCGATCCGGCCCCGGGGACGAGAAGAGGAGCATCGCGTGCCGCACGGATCCGAGTCGGACCGTCACCTCGGCGAGCTTCTGCGACGCACGGCCGACGGCGACGAGGCCGCGTTCGCCGCGGTGTACGACGCGCTCGCCGAGACGGTGATGGGCATGAGCTGCCGCATCCTGCGGGACGCCGCGCAGGCCGAGGAGGTGACCCAGGACGTCATGATCGAGGTCTGGCGGACGGCGGAGCGCTACCGGCACGACCGGGGCACGGCCAAGGCGTGGGTGCTGACTCTCGCCCACCGCAGGGCCGTGGACCGTGTCCGCTCGGTCCAGGCACGTACGGAGCGCGAGACCCGGGCCTGGCGCCTCTCGCCCGACCGGGAGCACGACGAGGTGGCCGACGCCGTGGAGGGCCATGACGAATGCCGTCGCGTCCACCGCTGCCTCGCCGCCCTGACAGGCCCGCACCGGGTGCCGCTCGTCCTCGCCTTCTATCAGGGCATGACCTACGTCGAGGTGGCCGAAGCGCTCTCGACTCCCACGGGGACGGTGAAGTCACGTATGCGCGCGGGGCTCCGGCATCTGCGCGCTTGTCTGGAGGAGGGCCCATGAACCCCACCGGGGACCCGCACCTCGATGCGGGAGCGTACGCCCTCCACGCCCTGCCGCCGGCCGAGGAGGCCGCCTTCGAGAGGCACCTCGCCGGCTGCGAGGCATGCCGGCGCGAGGTGGAGCAGTTCCGGGAGACAGCGGCGCTGCTCGGCGCCGCGGACCTCGTTCAACCACCACGGGACCTGCGGGCGCGCGTCCTGGACGGGATCACCCGGGTGCCGCAACCGGGCCGGACCGGTCCGGCGCCGGCCCCGGCGGCGCGCCGTGGGCCCGCGGCGCGCGGCCGTCGAGCCCTGAACCTGGCCCTGGCCGCCTCCCTCGCCGCGGCGGTGTCGCTCGGCGGTCTCGCCGCGTGGCAGTTCTCGCGGGCCGAGGACGCCCGGGACGACGCGGCCCGGGTCAGGGCCCAGGCCGTCGCGGCCCGCTCCGAGGCCGCCGCCTTCGATGCCGTCCTCACCGCCCCGGACGCCAGCCTTCACACCCGGACGCTCACCGGCGGCTCCACGGCCGCGGTCGTCGTCTCCCGCAGCGAGGGCCGGGCGGCGTTCACGGCGCAGAGGCTGCCGCCCCTGTCCGGCGGCCACGTGTACGAACTCTGGTACGCGGCCGCGTCGGGAGACCTGCGTCCCGCCGGTCTGCTGCCCGGCACCGGGCGCTCGGCCCCGCGGGTCCTGGACGGCCCGCTCGGCGACGCCGTCGCCGTCGGCGTGACGGTGGAGCCGTCCGGCGGGTCCGCTCAGCCCACCTCCACGCCCCTGGGCATCATCCCGTTCGACTCCTGAGCCGTAGCGGCGCACCGCCCACGACGGCACCCGGGACCTCCCCGCCGGCGTTCAGTGCCGGCCGGCCGCTCCCGGGTCGTCCCCGGCTCCCACCGGCTCGCGGGGCACGACGGCGGACACCACGTCCCGGTCCGGGTGCCCGGCCACGGCGGGACGTCGCAGGCGCCCGAGGACGTATGTCGCGACCGGCTCGGTGTAGCGGGCCGTCAGCGGACCGACGATCACCAGGATCAGGACGTACGCCGTGGCGAACGGCCCCAGGGCTGGCTGGACGCCGGCATTGACGGCGAGTCCCGCGATGACGATGGAGAACTCGCCGCGAGCCACCAGCGTTCCGCCGGCCCGCCAGCGGCCCTTCGCTCCGACCCCGGCGCGCCGGGCGGCCCAGTATCCCGTGGCGATCTTGGTCAGTGCGGTGACGACCGCCAGCGCGAGGGCCGGCAGCAGAACCGGCGGGATGCTGGCCGGATCGGTGTGCAGTCCGAAGAAGACGAAGAAGACGGCCGCGAACAGGTCACGCAGCGGACTGAGCAGGGAATGCGCGCCTTCGGCGACCTCACCCGACAGCGCGATGCCCACCAGGAACGCGCCCACCGCGGCCGAGACCTGCAGCTGCTGGGCGATTCCGGCGACGAGCAGGGTCAGGCCCAGGACGACCAGCAGCAGCTTCTCGGGGTCCTCACTGGAGACGAAGCGCGAGATCAGCCGACCGTACCGGACCGCGACGAAGAGCACCGCGCCGGCCACTCCGAGGGCGATGGCCAGGGTGACACTGCCCGCGGCGAGGCTCACCCCCGCGAGCAAGGCCGTGACGATGGGCAGGTACACGGCCATCGCCAGGTCCTCGAGGACCAGGATGCTCAGGACCACCGGCGTCTCCCGGTTGCCCAGGCGGCCGAGGTCGCCGAGGACCTTGGCGATCACACCCGAGGACGAGATCCAGGTGACCCCGCCCAGGACCACGGCCCCCACCGGACCCCAGCCGAGCAGCAGGGCCGCGAGCGCGCCGGGCAGGGCGTTGAGGGCGAAGTCGACCAGTCCGGCGGGGTACTGGGACTTCAGCTGCGAGACGAGGTCGCTCGCGGTGTACTCGAGCCCCAGCATGAGCAGGAGCAGGATGACGCCGATCTCGGCGCCGATCGCGACGAACTCCTCACTGGCTCCCAGCGGCAGCAGACCGCCCTTGCCGAACGCGAGCCCGGCGAGGAGGTAGAGCGGAATCGGCGAGAACCGGAAGCGCCCCGCGAACCTCCCCAGCAGGCCCAGGCCGAGGATGATCGCACCGAACTCGATCAGGAAGACCGCGGAGTGCATCCGCTCACTCCCGTCCGAGGATCGTCGCCGCCGCGTCGACACCCTCCCGGGTGCCGATGACGATCAGGGTGTCCCCGCCGGCCAGGCGGAAGTCAGGTGTGGGGGAGGGGATCGCCTCGGCCCGCCGCAGCACGGCGACGATCGACACGCCCGTCTCCGTCCGTATCCGCATCTCGCCCAGCAGCCGCCCGTTCCAGTGCGCCTGCGCGGACAGCTCGATCCGCTCGGCGACCAGTCCCAGGTCCGTGGTGTGCAGCACGCTGGGACTGTGGTGCGTCGGCAGCAACGCGTCGATGAGTGACTCCGTCTCCGGCTCCGTCAGATGCAACGACTGTGCGCAGGCGTCGGGGTCGTCCGACCGGTACACGTTCACCGACCGGGTTCCGTCGCGGTGCGCGATCACCGACAGATGACGATGCTCACGGGTGGTGAGGTCGTACTGGACACCGATGCCGGGCAGGGGTGTCGTTCTCATCCGCGGAGCGGGCACGGCCCGTCCCTCCTTAGCGCTGATCGGGGTACGTGTACGGCGGTCCCGGCCCGACGGACGACGTCGGGCGGGCGGCGTGGCCATCGTGTCATCCCGCGCGAGGAGACGGCCACGCCGACCCGGACTCCCGAGGAGGGAGCGACGGTCCGGCCGTCGGCGCGGATGCGGATTCGCGGGGGCGGGGGTGTGATGGACGCGTGGCCGCGGACGCCCTGTGAGGTCCCGCGGTGTCCGTGGCCACCACGGGAAACCGGCTCCCGGAAGACCGGACGACGCTCCTCCCGCCTCTCTCACAAGGAGAACAGGCCCATGCCGTTCCACACGACACGCGACAGCGTGGACATCTTCTACAAGGACTGGGGCCGTGGACGTCCCGTGGTCTTCCTCCACGGCTGGCCCCTCAACGGCGACGCCTGGCAGGACCAGATGAAGGCGGTCGCCGACGCGGGGTTCCGCGCCGTCGCGCACGACCGCCGCGGTCACGGCCGCTCCGCGCCGGTCTACGACGGGTACGACTTCGACACCTTCGCCGACGATCTCGACGACCTGCTCACTGGTCTCGACCTGCGGGACGTCACTCTCGTGGCCCACTCGATGGGCGGCGGCGAACTCGCCCGGTACATCGGACGTCACGGCACCTTCCGGGTCCGATCCGCGGTGCTGCTGTCGGCCGTGCCGCCGCTGATGCTCCAGGGCCCGGGGAACCCCGAGGGCGTTCCGGGCGAGGTGTTCGACGGTCTCAAGGAGGGCATCCTCCGGGAACGGTCCCAGTTCTGGAAGGACACCGCCGTCGGGTTCTTCTCCGCGGACCGCCAAGGCAGCGCGGCCACGCAGGGCAATCAGGACGCCTTCTGGTTCATGGCGATGCACCAGACCGTCCAGGGCGCCGTGGACTGCGTGGACGCGTTCGGCTACACCGACTTCCACGAGGACCTCGCGAAGTTCGACGTCCCCACGCTGATCGTGCACGGTGACGACGACCGGATCGTCCCCATCGACGCGACCGCCCGAAAGACAGTGGACATCGTCCCCGACGCCACGCTGAAGGTGTACGAGGGGGGCTCGCACGGGATCGCGATGGTCGCGGGCCACAAGGAGCGCTTCAACCGGGACCTGCTCGACTTCCTGAAGGACTGACGCCGCCGGCCGGGCGCTGACGGTCCGCCACGGCGTCGAGCGGGGCGCGGAAGGGGCGCCCCGGCCGGAACCTCCGTCCGTTCCGGCGGGGGCGCCCCGTCCTCGTCCCGCCCCGTTGCGCGGGTCAGCGGACGGCGGCCGGCTCCGCCGTCGCACCGCCGGGCATCGTCCCCGGGGCCTTCTCGTCCTCGGACGTCGTGCCCGTGGCCGTCGCGACGGGCCGCGGGCCGTGCTGTCCGCGCAGTCCGAGCCGGGCGATCACCGCGACGAGCGCGAAGGCGACCGCCCCGATGCCGAAGGTGAGCGTGAACCCGGACTCGGCGGGCAGCGGCGGCACCCCCGCCGGCAGGTGTTCGACGGTCTTCGACGCCAGGATCGTGGTGACGACGGCGCTGCCGATCGCGCTGCCCGTGGACCGGGAGATCGAGTTGATGCCGTTGGCGATGCCGCTCTGGTGGTGCGGGACGCTCGACATGATCACGGCGGGCATGGCGGCGTAGCCGAAGCTGACCGCCGCGCCGACGATCAGTCCGGCGCCGATCACCGAGAAGGTGTGGCCGTGGTCGAGGGCCAGCCATCCGAAGCCGACGGCACCGAAGGCGGCGGCCAGACCGAGGGCGAACCGCGGACCGCGATGACGGACGATCCGGCCGCCGATGGGGGAGGCGAGCAGCGAGACGATGGCGCCGGGCAGCAGGAACTCGACGGACGCCCGCAGGATGGACGCGTCGAAGCCGAATCCGGTCAGCGCCTCGGGCATCTGTACCAGGTAGGAGACGCCGAGGAAGTTCGCGAACATGCCGAAGCCGACCAGGACACCGGCCAGGTTCGCCATCAGCACGGGCCGGTGGACGAACATGCGCATGTCGACGAGCGGCTCGGCGACCCGGCGCTCGATGACGACCCACACCACGGTCACGACGGCCGAGCCCGTGAAGGCGCCCAGTGTCCGGCCTGAGCCCCAGCCCCATTCGTGTCCCTGGGAGATGGCCAGCAGGAGCAGCAGAAGCGCGATGCCGAGGGCCAGTGCCCCGAGGAAGTCGGTGCGCCCGCCGGTCTTGTGCCGGGTGGCCGGGACGAGGACGAGCACCGCGAGCAGGGCGAGTACGGCGAAGCCCGTCGCCATCCAGAAGGCGTCACGGTAGTCGGCGCCGGACCCGGAGGTCAGCAGACCGGTGGCGACGAGCGCCAGACCGCTGCCGAATGCCAGGGTCCCGCTGACCAGGGCCATGGCGCCCGGGAGCTTCTGCGGCCGGACTTCCTCGCGCAGGACCGACAGCGCCAGCGGGAAGATCGCGGTCGCGGCGCCCTGGAGGACGCGGCCCAGGATCAGCAACGGCAGGGAGGTCGCCAGCGCGGCGATGACGGAGCCCGCCACCATGACCACGAGCACGCCGACCAGAGTGGGCTTCTTGCCGTGCTGGTCGCCGAAGCGGCCGAGCAACGGGGTGAACACGGCGGCGGACAGCAGGGTGGCGGTGGTGACCCAGCTGACTTCGCTGGTCGAGACCCCGAGGTCCTGGCGGATCAGGCCCAGGATGGGGACCGGCAGGGTCTGCATCATCGACACGACCATGGCGGCGAGGCTCAGGGCGAAGACGATGACCGTCTCGCTTCTGCGCCCGGTGGCGACGGAGGGGGAGGCGGGGCTCATGAAGAGGAGGTCCTTCTCGACGATTCAAGGGGTTGATCTTTGAGTACATCAAGCAACTCCGTCGACGGTAGAGGTACATATTTAAGGTCGTCAAGTAAATAATTGATAATGTGAAGCATCCTGCGTAGGATGGCCACCATGAGCGCCAGCGCCCCCCTCGCCCCGACGAAACTCCAGCTCCTGGAGCTGCTCGCCGTCATCGGCACCGCCCAGTGGCGAGACTTCGCGGCCGCCGCCGCGCGCCACGGTCTGACCTCGACCCAGGCCAAGGTCCTGGCCCAGCTCGACGGGCCGGTCCCGATGCGGGGACTCGCCACCCGGCTGGTGTGCGACGCCTCGAACGTCACCGGGATCGTGGACCGTCTTGAGGCCCGTGCGCTGGTACGCCGTGAGCCCGATCCGTCGGACCGCCGGGTGAAGAACGTCGTGGCGACCGACGAGGGCCGCGAGACCATCCGCCGTGTGCGCGAGGAGATGCAGGCCACCCACAGCGCGCTGGACATCCTCGACGAGAACGAGAGCGCGACGCTCTTCGCCCTTCTCGAGCGTCTGCGCCCCACCATGGAGAAGAACGCCTGAGTCCCGCCTCCGGCCCCGGCCGGCCCTCCGGGGGAACGTCCCCCGCCGCCCTCGGGCGGGGGACGACCCCCCGGCGACCGTGGTGATTTCGGCGAGACCTCGTCACCGGGCTGTGAACTTTCTCCACGACCCTGGAGCTCCGCTCGGCATCGTGCCGGGCGCGTCACACCTTCGGGGGTCACCGTCATGAGCACCGTTCGCAGAGCCGCAGCCCTCCTCGTTGCCGTGTCCGCGCTCGTCCTGACCGCCTGCGGGCCCGGCGATGACGGGGCCGCGGGCGGTCAGGAACGTCCGCCGGTGACGCCCTCGACGCCGACGGCATCGGCGGCCCCCACGAAGGCCCCGCCCTCGGCTACCCCCGACGAGGGCGCCTCCGGTGGCGGTGGTTCCCCGGCCGGTCCGTCCGGCGTCCACCCGTGCGGCACCGCCGACGTCACCTTCACGGCGACCCTGGCGGAGCCCACGACCAGCAGCTATCTGCTGACGATCACCAACCGGGGCACCCGTCCGTGCAAGGCGCTGGGCCACCCCGTCGTCACCTTCGGCGACCTCGACGGGCAGGCCACCGAACGGGGCACGGCCCCCGGGCCCGCGGACGCGCTCACGCTCGCCCCCGGCCGGTCGGCGTACGCCGGGCTGATGGGTGGACTCGACGACGGCAGGGGTAGGACCGTGGACTCCATCGCGATGACGATGTACACGGCCTCCGATCTGGAGCAGTCGCCGCTCGCGGTGTCCACCCCCGGGCTCCACGTCTCGCCCGACAGGAACTCCGTGACCGTGTGGACGGACAACGCGGAGGACGCGCTCAGCCTCTAGGAAACCTCACGGAGAGCCGCGGCCCGGTCAGGGGGTGTCCGTCCCGCGGGGCACCGCTCCGTTCCCCCGCCGCTCCGGTCCGGTGTCCCGGGCCCCCTGCGGCCGGTCGATCCGGTAGACGTAGTGGAGCGGATCGTCGACCGGGTTGTCCGGCTCCAGGTCGCCTTCGGCGACCCGTTCCAGGCCGGCCTTCTCCAGCGCCCGCCACGATGCCCGGTTGGCTGCCACGACCGCCACGACGACCGCCGGGCTGCGGGGCCGGTCGTGCCAGGTGCGTTCGACCATCGCCCGGATCACACGGGGCCCGAGACCCCGGCCGGTGAGTGCCGGGGAGCCGATCAGGTAGTCGAGCGACGTCGCCTCCTGCGGGACCGACAGCACCGCGGCGAGTTCCTCCCGGTACTCCGGGTAGTCCCCCCAGCGGCACCGCTGCATCAGACCCACGGGCACGCCGTCCACGCACGCGAGCCAGTCCTCCGAGGGTTCCTCGCCACGGGCGGCCGGACCGAAGTCGCGGGCGACCGCCTCGGCGGACGTCTCGTGGTTCCACCAGCGCGCCACATGGGGCTCGGCCAGCCACTTCCGGAGCAGGGGGAAGTCCTCCTCGGTCAGCCGACGCCAGGTGATCATCAAGTCTCCTCCGGGAGCGAGCGCGGGTCGTCGGCTACGGCAGCCGCCACGCCCGCAGGCGCCCGGCGACCTCGAACACGTCCACACGCAGCGCGCGGATGTCCCGGATCAGGTCGCGCCAGGGTTCGTACGTGGTGTCGACGCGGTGCCCGGAAGCCTCCAGGTAGGCGACGGCGAGGCCGTACCCGTAGAGCTCGTTGCGGGCGGGCAGCGGGCGCAGCAGCACGCATTCCTCCAGGAACACCGCGGCGCGCCAGAAGGCGTCCGGGTCGGCCTGGTCGAGACGCGGGGTGTTCACGCGGTGCCGGGCCGCCATGCCGACCAGGACGGACAGGTCGTCGACGGTGAGGTCGGCGCGCAGGATGTCCTCCTGACGCGCCAGCAGCCAGCGGTGGTCGACATGCAGCTCCACCGGTTCAGGCCGCCCGGGACGTCGCGTGGCCGACGGGCTTCGGCAGACCCCCGAAGTCGGCGTCGAAACGGTCCGTGATCCCGGGGGCGCCGATGGCCCTGCGGAACGCCGCGGTCGCGGTGTCCAGCCGCCGCTCGTGTTCCTTCTCGACGGCCAGCTGCGCCAGATAGTCCTTCATGGACAGGCCGACGGCATCGGCCAGGGCCTTGAGCCGGTTCCGTGTCGTGTCGTCGATCTTGACGGTCGTGTCTGCCATGAGCCGAGTATGCCGCACGGTATACGGCCGCGGCTACCGTGCGGTCCGCCCGCTCCGCCGCCCCGCCTCGTCCCGGCCCGCGGGCCGGGACGAGGGGCCGGGACGAGGGGCGGGCATGGTCGGCGGAGCGGGCCGCGAGGTCAGGCCAGGACGACCGGGAGGTCGAACAGGTCGTTCTGCGTGACGACCGGCTTGTTGCGCAGCTCCGCCGGCGGCACGGCCAGCCCGAGTTCCGGGAAGCGCGCGTACAGCGCCGGGAGCGCCACCGACGCCTCCAGCCG
Organism: Streptomyces sp. NBC_01216; assembly: GCF_035994945.1. NCBI lineage: Bacteria > Bacillati > Actinomycetota > Actinomycetes > Kitasatosporales > Streptomycetaceae > Streptomyces > Streptomyces sp. NBC_01216. The sequence goes on along the minus strand of NZ_CP108677.1, from coordinate 201,572 downwards.
GGACAGTGCGGCCCCCGGACACACATGCGGGCCGTGACCGAAGGAGAGGTGACGGTTCGGCGTACGGGTCACGTCGAACGCGCCCGCCGTCGGACCGTGCTGCCGCTCGTCCCGGCCGATCGCCCCGAACGACACGATCAGGGCGTCGCCCTGCGGCAGCACCCGGTCACCCACCTCGATGTCCTCGGTGGCGAACCGGATCAGGACGTGTGACGTCGGCGTCGACCACCGCAGGGTCTCCTCGATCACGTTCTCCCACGGCACCTCGCCCTTGAGGACCAGGGCGCGCTGCTCGGGGTGGGTCTCCAGGGCCACGACGGCGTTCACGATCAGGCTGATCGTCGTCTCGTGCCCGGCCGCCACCATCAGCTGGAGGGTGTTGGTGATCTCCTCCGTGCTGAGCCGGTCGCCGCCCTCGGACGCCTCGATCAGGGCACTGGTGAGGTCATCGCCCGGCCGTGCCGTCTTCTCCGCCACGATTCCCGCGAACAGCGCGCCGAGGTCCGCCATCATCCGCGGGACTTCCTCCGGCGGAGTCTGCGTGGAGAAGAAGCTGTCGAACAGGGCCTTCATCCGGGGGTGGTCGGCGCGGTCGACGCCCATCAGCTCACCGACCACGTTCATCGGAAGCGGGTACGCGAACTCCGCCTTCAGGTCGACGACCTCACCGGCCGGGCGCTCGGCGAGCCGGTCCAGCATGCTCTCCGTCAGGGCTTCGATGCCCGCGCGCAGCCGCTCCACCCGGCGCGCGGTGAGCGCCTGCGCGACCAGGGCGCGCAGACGACGGTGCTCGTCGCCGTCCACGGTCAGCATGGACTTGCCGGGGTTGGCGAGCCCGATCAGCGGCCAGTCCAGGGGTATCACCCCACGCTGCCAGGCCCCCCACGCGTCGATGTCCTTGACCAGGCGGGAGTCGGTGAGCAGGCGCCGGGCCTCGGCGTGGTGCGTGACCGCCCAGCAGGCCACCCCGCCGGGCAGCACCACACGCGCGAGCGGGCCCGCGTCGCGCAGCCGGGCGCTCTCCCCGTCGAGGTCGGTCACGAACGGGTCCAGGACGAGAGCGTCGGTCACGGACGCGGCGGGATCGTGCGGGCAGCTCATCGGAAGGCTCCAAGGGCGGGAGTCGGGGTGTAGGTCACGGGGAGCGCGGACAGGCCGCGCAGCCAGGGCGAGGGGCGTCGGGAGAGCGCGTCCGCGGACACCGCGAGGTCCACGTCCGGCAGCCGGTCGAGCAGTACCTCGATGCCCGTCCGCGCGATGGTCTCGGCGACCTCCTGAGCGGGGAAGGGACAGCGGTGCTCGCCGTGGCCGAACGAGAGGTACGCGTTGTTGCCACCGGTCAGCGCGCCGGCGTCGGCCCGGACGTGCGGATCGGAGTTGGCGGCGGCCAGGCCCAGCAGGAGGAGGTCCCCGCGGCCGATCCGCCGCCCGCCGAGACGGGTGTCGCGCGAGGTCCACCGGCCGGCGACGTTCTGGGTCGGGGTGTCCTCCCACAGGACCTCGTTCATCGCCTCGCCGACGCTGTGGCGTCCGCCCGACAGCGAGGCGGCGAACCGGTCGTCGGTGAGCATGAGGCGCAGCGAGTTGCCGATCCAGTCGGCCGTGGGCTGGTGGCCGGCGGCCATCATCACCATCAGGTCCTGGGCGACCTCCTCCAACGTGAAGCCGGAGCGGTTGCCGAGCATCCGGGAGGCCACGTCGTCGCCCGGCTGCTCGGACTTCGCGGCGAGCAGCGCGAACATCGACTCGCCCAGGTGGCGCTGGCCCTCCAGGGCGCCCTCCTGACCGTTGATCATGTCATTCATGGCGGTGACCAGGCCCGGACCCTGCTCGTCGGCGAAGCCGTAGACGCTCGCGAGGACGCGCACCGGCAGCAGCATCGCGTACTCGGCGATGATGTCGCACGAGCCCCTGCCGCACAGGCCGTCGATGAGTTCGTCCGCGAATCGCTCCGCCCGCTCCCTGAGGACGAACGGGTCGATCGCCTCCAGGGCACCGGAGACGACGGCGGCCCGCTCGCGGTGCCGCTCGCCGACGGTGTACAGGATCGACGGCTGCTTGCGGCCGATCATGGGGAGCAGCGGCCAGTCGGCCGGGATGTTCTCCCACTGGTTCCACAGCTCGGAGTCGCGGGAGAAGAGCACCGGGTCACTGGTGACCTGGTGCAGTTCGCGGTAGCCGAGGACCAGCCAGGCGGGCACGTCCCCGTCCAGCAGGACCGGCGCGACGGCGCCGTGTTCGCGCCGGATCTGCCGGTACAGCTCGACCGGATCGGTCTGGAACCGGGGCCCGCTCAGGAGGACGGGCTGGGGCGCGGGGGAAGTCACGGGGCGGGCTCCGGGGTCGGCTGAGGGTTCTGCTGCGGGTCCGAGGCGACGACGGTCCTCAGATGCTCGACGAGCGAGATCAGGACCTGCTTGCTGGACTCGCGCGAGCGGGCGTCGCACAGGACCAGCGGTACCTCGTCGGCGAGGTCGAGGGCCTCGCGGATCTGGGCGGTGGTGTGGGCGGGGCCCCCGAAGTCGTTGCAGGCGACGACGAACGGCGTGCCGTGGTGCTCCAGGCGGTCGATCGCGTACCAGGAGTCGGCGAGCCGACGGGTGTCGACCAGCACGACCGCGCCGAGCGTCCCGGAGAAGAGCCGGTCCCAGAGGAACCAGAAGCGCTCCTGCCCCGGCGCGCCGAACAGGTAGAGGACGTTGCGGGCGTCCAGGGAGATCCTGCCGAAGTCGAAGGCCACGGTGGTGGCGGTCTTCCCGGCGACCCCTTCGGTGTCGTCGACGCTCTCGCCCGCCTGCGTCATCGTCTCCTCGGTGTTCAGCGGACGGATCTCGCTGACCGAGCGGACCATGGTGGTCTTGCCGACTCCGAAACCGCCGACGACGACGATCTTCAGACCGTTGTCGGCGGTGCTGTGCAGAGTCCGGCGCTGTTCAGAGGTTACGGAGTCCAACGAGCACCTGCTCCAGGATGTCGGGATCGGGAAGGCGGTACGAGGTGCGGGGGTGACGGGCGCTGATCCGGCCGGTGTCGTGCAGATCGGCCAGCAGGATCCGGGTGATCGACACCGGCAGACCGAGTCCGGCCGCCACCTCCACCACCGCCGTGGGGAAGCGGCACAGGCGCAGGATGGCGGCGTGTTCGGACTGCATACCGGGCGCCGGGTCGCTCTCGGAGACCACGAGGGTCACCAGGTCGAAGGCGTCCGACCCGGCGCGGCTCCGGCCGCCCGTCAGGGTGTAGAGCCGATCGGGGGAATCGTCCCGGCCCGGCCTGCCGCGGCTCATCCCCGTGGCCTCGCCACCAGGTGCTCGCCCAACTGTTCGACCAGCTCCGACATGTTGTGGCCCACGAGCCCCGCGTCGGCGTCCTCGTCCGCGACGAGCGCGAGATGGGCGCCTTCTCCGGCCTCGACGATGAACAGGATGCCGCCGTAGAACTCGGCCATCGCGGAGCGGACCCCGCCGGTGCCGTCACCGAACTCCACGGAGGCACCGTGCGACAGGCTCTGGATTCCCGCGGCGATCGCGGCCAGCTGGTCGGCCTGGTCGACGGACAGCTCGGGGGTACGGCAGAGCTTGAGGCCGTCGCGGGAGAGCACCAGGGCGTGGCGGGTGGCCGGGGTGCGTTCCAGCAGACCCTCCAGGAGCCAGCTGAGCTTCTCGTCGGTGGTGGTGCCGGTCATTGCGGATTGCCTTCCGGGTGCGAGGGGTTCGAGGACGGAGACGTCCGCGGGGCGGACGTCCGGCCGGCCGGGTCGGATGGTACGGACGGGGCGTCGGGCACGGGGGCGGCCGGGCTACCGGGCACCGGATGGCCGTCGGCTGTCGCCGGGGTGTCGCCCTCGGGCCCGGCGTCCGTCCGGCCGGCGGCGCGCACGGCCTGGCGGAAGGTGCCGAACCGGTTCGCCGCGTCGGCCGCGGCGCGGGTGCGTGGAACCGGCCTGGGGGTCCTCTCGCCGGCGGACTCCGGCCCCTCGGGGTGCGCCGCGGCCAGCGCCCTGCCGCGGCGGCGTCGCGGCAGGCCGCTCTCGCCGAACCGCGGGTGCTCGCCCGTGCTCTCGGACGCGGTGTCGTGGACGGTCTCGGCTTCCGGGGCCGGGGTGTCCGCGGGCGTGACCGGTGTGGGCACGGACACGCCGCGGCTCGCCACGGGAGGCAGCGGCTCGGCCGCGGGAACCCGAGGCTCCGCCGGGGTACGGGTGACGAGCTCCTGAGGCAGCATCAGCAGGGCGCCGGTGCCTCCGCGCGCCGAGGGCCGGAAGGACACGGTCAGTCCGTGCTTGCGCGCCAGCCGCCCCACGACGGCCAGTCCGAGCCGGGTGCCGGACAGGCCGGCCAGATCGCGGGTCGCGGCGCTCACGGCGGCCTCGGCACGGCGTAGCTGCACGTCGCTCATCACCAGTCCGCTGTCCTCGACGGCGATGACGATCCCGGCCGGGACCTCTTCGACGTAGACGTGGACCTCGGCGGTGGGCGGCGAGAAGTTCGCCGCGTTGTCCATGAGCTCGGCCAGGGCGTGCATGACACCCTCGGCCGCGTGTCCCGCGACGGCCGCGTCGCTGCTGGAGTGCAGCCGCACGCGCTGGTAGCCGCTGATCCGCCCCATGGCGCCGCGCAGGATCGACTCCATGACGATCGGACGCGCCCAGCGTCGCCCGGAACGCGCTCCGGTCAGCACGGCGACGGAGTCGGCGAGTCGGCCGGCCTGGGCGGTGCGGTGGTCGAGGTGCAACAGGTCCGTCAGGACGTCCTCGTCGGCGTGACGGTGTTCCATCTCCCGCAGGTCGGCGAGCATGCTCGTGGCGAGTGCCTGCATCCGGCCGGCCGCGTTGGCCGCCGCGGCCATGGCCGCGGACCGCCCGGACTCCGCGCGGCGCAGCCGGGACTCCAGGTGTTCGACATCGGCGGCCCTCTCCCTGACCAGCGCTTCCGTCTGGGCCCTGTGGGTCCGGGCCAGTTCCTCGGTGCGCGCGTTCAAGGACGCCTCCGCGGCCGCCGACTCCGCCGCGTACCACTCCTTCAGCCTGGCGGCCTCGCGTTCGAGGTCCTCCGTGCGCCGGACGGCGTACGCGTCCCGGGAGGCGATCTCGGCGGCGAGGGTCTCGGCCCGCCGGTTCAGCGTGCGCGCTGTCCGCCCGTACCAGGTCACGGCGAACGCCGCGGCGGAGAGCAGCAGGACACCGCAGACGGTGAACCAGCTCAGTGTGGGACGGATTCCGGCTGGTGCCGCGCTGACCGCGGCCGCGGTCAGCGCGGCACCAGCGGCGGCCGTCAGCAGGGAGGCGGTCAGGGCAGGACGAAAGGGGGAGGGTGACGCCGACATCGACCAGACTCTCGGGAGCGGGCACACAGGAAGGGGAGTCGCAACGACGGCACTATAAGTGAGTTGTTGATCAGTTAGGAACTCTCCTGACTGAATCGGTAGGGAACTTCGATTGCGTGTGATCAATGCGCGTGCGCTGAGCGGCCATTGCCGCATGTTTCGGGGAAAGCCCTTCCGATGCCGCATTCCTGAGTGGCCGTCGGGTGACCCGCCGGCCCTTCCGCGGCGCTGCTCCGTGACGCCCGTGCCTCGTCCTTTCATCCGACGTGTCCGCTACCGGAGGGCGGACCGCCGTACGGACCCGGTAGGGATCCGTACGACGCCGAGGACCCCCGCCGCCCCGAGAGCGCGGTCCCGCGCGGCACGGGGCGGAGGGGCCACGGCCTACGGGGTCACGGTGATCTGCTGCGCCGGATCGGTGGTGTCGGCCACGTCGTAGACGGCGTTGAACGTGGAACTCGTCGCGCTCGTCGGGCAGCCGAACCCGCCCGTGACCGTGACCGGGACGGACGCGTTGGTGAAGGTCAGAGTGGACGGCGTGCCGTTGGCCCAGATGCCCGGAACGTTCGCCGCCGCGGCCGGCGCGGCGACGACCGTGCACGAGGCCAGGCCGGACGTGGTGACCACGAGGCCGCCCGGCGGGACGGTCATGGTGGCGGTGACCGGAGCGCCGTGCTGCATCGAGACCGTCCAGGCCCCGCTGGTCGTCACCGTGGGGGTGACACCTGGCAGGCTCGACCTGCAGGAGCTGTACGTCGGGGCGGAGATCGGCGAGAAGACCGGTCCGGAGGCGTTGTGGTTGCCGGGGGCGGCCGGGACACTGCCCGTGGAGACGGAGACCGCGCAGGTCACCGTGACCGAGCCGGCCTTGAGGGTGGCCTTCCCGCTGAGGGTGGCCTGGAAGGCGTGGCCGGCCGGGGCGACCGTGGTCGGGCCGGCCGCCGGTAACGGCGCGGCGGTGGCGGCGGCGGCCCCGAGCGTCAGCGTGCCGATGGCGACGAGGCCGAGGGCCATGGACGTGCGTGTGCGGCTCATGTCGGTGCTCCTTGGGGATGGTCGTGCGGTGTGGGGTGGTGTCTTTCGTGGGGGGAGTGCGCGGCGGCCGTTCACGGTCCCGCCGTACCGGCGGAACCCGCCGGCGGTGCGGCCGGCGCCTCCGGCTCTGACAGCGTTGTCCCGCGAGACGGCGCCGTGGTGACCGGTTCCGTCGCCGGTCCGGGGTCCGTCGTCCGCCCCCGGTCTCCGGTGGTCCCGGTCCCGGCTGCCGTGGAATCGCCGCGCTCGCGGGAGCGGGGCTGCCAGGCGAACATGAGTCCGCCGCCGAGAATGCCCAGCAGGGTCCCGATCAGGAAGCCGCCGAGGTTCGACAGCACCAGCGCCGCGGTGGCGATGAGGGTGGTGACGATCCCGGCGAGCGCGCGGTAGTGAGGTGCGCACCAGACGGATATGCCGAGCACGATCACCACGAGACCCATCAGGACGGACGGGATGCCCGCCACGCCCTGGGTGAGCATCACCTTCAGCGGGGCGAGCGGCAGGGCGCAGATCTCGGCCCCGGCGAGCGTGGCGAAGAGGCCGCCCCAGAAGGGCCGGCTGCGGCGCCACCTCCGGAAGCGTGCCCGGACGGCGGTCAGAAGCATTCCTTCTTGCCCTTGCTGATCTTCAGGTCCAGGCCGGAGAGGGTGAAGGTGCCGGCGTTGGTGGCCCATGCCGTCTGCCTGAGGTCGGTGATGCGTACGGTGTCGGCCTGCTGCGCGAACAGGTCCTGCATGCCCTGGGCGTCGTCCGGTCCCTTGTCCAGGGTCGAGGCGTCCCGGCCGATCTCGATGTCGGTGAAGCTCGCGTCGCCGGAGAGCTGCGTGGCGTCCACGAAGAGGTTCGTCGCCTTGACCGGCGTCTTCCGGCCCGCGGTCAGGTTCAGTGAGATGTCGCCGATCAGCGGGAGCGAGGTGACCACCGACTGACAGAGGCTGTGAAGCTCGGCCTTCTTGATGGCGGTGACGGCGACCGGGATGAGTTCGTCCCGCGCGTTGACGTCCACGCTGCCGTACTGGGCGAAACCCTCGCCGCTCAGGCTCTCGGCGGAGACCTTGAACTGCTGGCCCGACACCGCGAAGGAGGCGGCGAGCGCTCCCTGGGCGAGTGCGATGCCCAGTCCGGCGGTCACGGCGACGGCCGGAATCGTCAGGACCGCGAAGCGCCGCCATCTGACGCGGCCGTCGTCTGAGTCGTGCTCCATGTCGAATCCCCTCGGACGGGTGGATGAGGTGGAGTGCGAACCGGTCGACCACCGGGGTGACCATGACAGACGTGATCGTTACTCACCGGTATGACCGTGGAGTCGAATGTAAGAGTGCCAATGGTGGTTGGCAAGGTTGTGTGAGTGTCCCCTTTCGGTCAAGTCCTACTGCTCCGTACGCAGCAGCGCGGCGACCTCGGCCTCCACCCGCCGGGCCATCGCGCGGGCGAACTCCGCGGCCACGACTTCCCCCGCCACCGGCCGCAGGGCCCCCGCGGCCTCCGCGACCCGATCCAACTGGGTGGCCGAAAGCCGGCCCAGACCTTCGGGGCCGATGACGTGCCGGCGGAAGAGGGCGACGAACCGGTCCGCGAGCGCCGCGGCCTGGGTCTGGACGAAGTCCCCGGCGTCGAGGATCTCCGCGAGAGGTACCCCCTGCCGCACCAGCGTCAGTGTCGCCTCCAGGAGCCGGCGGCTCGGGAAGGTGACGGTGTCGCCGTCGACCCGCACGTACTCCAGCGCCGCGGCCCGCCGGGTGTCCCGCGGCGTCGCGGCCGGCCCGAACATCCGCCGGAGCTCGGCCAGGCTCACGGTGACGGGCTCCTCCTGGACCCAGTCACGCGTCATCTCCCTCTCCACCCCGAGGAGTTGCGCGATAGTCCCACCCTGCTCCCAGGTGGCGAGCAGCTCGGCGATGCCGTTCACCGTGTAGCCCCTGCCCAGGAGATCGTCGATCAGCCGCAGCCGGGCCAGATGCTCCTCGGAGTACCAGGCGACGCGCCCCTCCCGGCGTGGCGCGGGCAGCAGCCCGCGCTCCTGGTAGTAGCGCAGGTTGCGCACCTTCACACCCGCCGCGGTGGCCAGTTCCTCACGGCGGTAGCGCACGCCCCCGTCACCTCGGGCGGCCTCCTCCGCCGCCCCCGGCCCCACGCCGACCGTTCCGTCCGCCGCCTCGTCCGCCGCCGTCCGACCTGCCACTTCGCTGCTCACGATCTCGAGCCTAAAGGGTGCTCCGCGCGGCCGTCGTGTCCTCGCACACGGCCCCCGGGGCACGCCGTCGTGGCCGACTCCCTTCGGTGTGGGCCGACTTCGCCCCGCCCCGCTCGCCCCCGCGGCGGAACACCGCCCGGACCGGGCGGCGCGCCGGCCGACCGGGACGCGTGCCGGGCGGCGGCTCCGCCGTGGCTGCGTAGTCTTGCGACTGTGCCGGATATCGCCTTGTTTCGTGTCGCCGTCCTCGTCCTGGAAGGGGCGAAGCCCCTCGACGTCGGCATTCCTGCTCAGGTGTTCACCACGCGGGGGAGCATGCCCTACGAGGTGCGAGTGTGCGGAGCGGAGCCCGGCCTGGTCACCGGGGGCGACGGCCTCTCGTACTTCGTCGCGCACGGCCTGGAGGCGCTGCGCTGGGCGGACATCGTCTTCGTGCCGGGCTACCGGTTTCCGGACCGGGAAAGTCCTCCCCGGGCCGTGGTCGAGGCACTGGTCGCGGCGCACGGCCGAGGCGCGCGGCTGGCCGCCATCTCGACGGGCGCGTTCGCGCTGGCGGCGACGGGCCTGCTGGACGGGAAGCGGGCGACCACGCACTGGCACTACGCGCGGGCGCTCGCGGCCCGGCACCCGCGGGTCCGCGTCGACGAGAACGTCCTGTTCGTGGACGAGGGCAGCGTGCTGACCTCCGCCGGCGCGGCCTCGGGAATCGACCTCTGCCTGCACATCCTGCGCGGCGACCTCGGAGTGGCCGCCTCCAACCACACGGCCCGACGACTGGTGGCGGCTCCCTACCGCAGCGGTGGCCAGGCGCAGTACGTGCCGCGCAGCGTTCCCGAACCGCTCGGTGAGCGGTTCGCGGCCACCCGCGAATGGGCGCTCCACCGCCTCGGCGAACCACTGACACTCGAGGTGCTGGCGCGACACGCCGGCGTGTCGGCACGGACGTTCTCCCGGCGGTTCGTCGAGGACACCGGCTACACGCCGATGCAGTGGGTGATGCGCGCACGGATCGATGTGGCGCGCGAACTCCTGGAGCGCTCCGAACGGAGCGTGGAACAGATCGCCGCGGACGTGGGGCTGGGTACCGGCGCGAACCTTCGGCTTCACTTCCAGCGGATCCTTGGCACGTCACCCACCGAGTACCGGCGCACCTTCGCCCGCGGCGAATAGCCGTCCTCCGCCCACCCGTGGTGGCGTGATCCTTGCGGATGGTGGCGATCTCGCCGCTGTCGAGGCGGCGGCGCCGCGAGGGACGCTGGTTCCGAACCGAAGGGACACCTCTCATGACTCGTATCGCCATCAACGGATTCGGCCGCATCGGCCGCAACGTGCTGCGCGCGCTGCTGGAGCGCGACAGTGGCCTGGAGATCGTCGCCGTCAACGACCTCACCGAGCCGGTCGCCCTCTCGCGCCTGCTCGCCTACGACTCGACGTCCGGCCGCCTCGGCCGTCCGGTCGGCGTCGAGGGTGACACCCTGGTCGTCGACGGGCGCCGCATCAAGGTGCTCGCCGAGCGTGACCCGGCGCGACTGCCCTGGGCCGAACTCGGTGTGGACATCGTCCTGGAGGCGACCGGACGGTTCACGGCGGCCGGGGCCGCCCGCGCCCATCTCGACGCCGGCGCGAAGCGGGTGCTGGTCAGCGCGCCCGCCGACGGCGCCGATGTCACGCTCGCGTACGGCGTCAACACCGACGCCTACGACCCCGATCTGCACACGATCGTGTCGAACGCGTCCTGCACCACCAACGCGCTCGCACCGCTGGCCGCGGTGCTGGACGAACTGGCCGGCATCGAGCACGGCTTCATGACGACGGTGCACGCCTACACGCAGGAGCAGAACCTCCAGGACGGTCCGCACCGCGACCCCCGTCGCGCCCGTGCCGCCGGCGTGAACATCGTGCCCACCACGACGGGCGCGGCGAAGGCCATCGGCCTCGTGCTGCCGAACCTGGACGGCAAGCTCTCGGGCGACTCGATCCGGGTGCCCGTTCCGGTGGGCTCGATCGTCGAGCTCAACACCACGGTCGCCCGTGACGTGACGCGCGAGGACGTGCTGGCGGCCTACCGCGCCGCGGCCGACGGCCCGCTGAAGGGCGTGCTGGAGTACTCGGACGACCCGCTGGTGTCCTCCGACATCACCGGCAACCCCGCCTCGTCGATCTTCGACTCGGAGCTCACCCGCGTCGAGGGCCGCCACGTCAAGGTCGTCGCCTGGTACGACAACGAGTGGGGCTTCTCGAACCGTGTGATCGACACGCTGGAACTGCTCGCCGGGCACTGACGACGGACCGGGCCGCGCCCACCGGCCCGGCCCGGCCGACTGAGAGGTTCCTCGGACGCTCCGGCGGGCGCTCCCCGTCCTGCCGGAGCCGCGGGCGCCTCACGGCACACGTACACCCCGGCCCCGTCGCCACACTCCGTCGCGACAGTGGCCCGGGTCCCCGGCCGAGACCATCACCGCCGCGGGCGTGCCGGGACGCGGCGGAGGATACGGCGGCACACCGGAAGCGCGGTGCGTCGGGGGCACGCCCGACGGCACGCGTTCCGGACTTCCGATCAGGTGCCACTCCCGGGCCGCGTGTCCTTCCCGGCCTTCAGCTTGCGCCACACGCCGGCCAGCGACTCCAGGTCCCGCTCGTCGAGGAGTTCGGTGAACACCGGAGCCAGAGTCGCGCGCCGGGTGGCGTCGGCCTCGGCGAACACCTCTCGTCCCGCGTCCGTCAGGGAGATCTCCACGGACCTGGCGTCACGGGCCGACGGCGCACGGGTCACCAGTCCGCGTGCCCCGAGCGCGTCCACGACACGCGAGACCTGGCTGCGGCTGAGCAGGGTGCTGTTGCCGAGAACGGAGGCGGGCACGGGTTCGGGGCTGGAAGACAGCCACAACATGACCTCGAACCAGGAGACCGGTAGGTCGTGCGCCTTGACCAGCGCCCGGTCCACGCGGTCCGTGAGTACGGTGCCGGCCCAGACCAGGCCGTAGAACGCGGAGTCGGCCGTCGGCATCGCGGCCTCGGTGAGCTTTTTCGGCATTCCCGCAGTCTAGAGGTTGTGTGTATGTACACATAATCGTATGGTGTGTGTGCACGCACATAGTTTCCCCCTCCGTGAAAGGCATTCTCGTGTCCGACCGCTCCGCCGCTTCCTCCGACCGCCCCCGCACCGTCCTGATCACCGGCACCTCCTCCGGCATCGGCCTGGCGGCCGCGATCGCGGCCGCCAGGGCCGGCTGGCGCACGGTCGCCACCCTGCGGGACACCGGGCGGGCCGAGAGCCTCCGTGCGGCCGCCGCCGAAGCGGGCGTCCGGCTCGACATCCGGCAGCTCGACGTCGTCGACGAGCGCTCCGTGGCCGCCGCCGTGGACGGCGTGATCGCGGACTACGGCCGTCTCGACGCGGTCGTCAACAACGCCGGTGCCGGGCATGTCGGCACGCTCGAACTCGAAACGGTCGCCGATGTCCGTGAGGTCATGGAGGTGAACTTCTTCGGAGTCCTGAACGTGACCAAGGCGGCACTGCCCCATCTGCGCACCGCCGGAGGCCGCCTGATCACGGTCACCAGCGTCGGCGGCGTCGTCGGCCAGCCCTTCAACGAGGCTTACTGCGCGGCCAAGTTCGCGGTGGAGGGGTACATGGAGAGCCTGGCACCCGTGGCCGCCGCCGTCGGGGTGGGTGTGTCCGTCGTCGAGCCCGGCGCCGTGGCCTCGGAGTTCGTCGGCAACATCGGACTCGACGTCGAGGCCCGTATGGCCGCGGCCGGCCCGTACGCGGAGGCGATGCGCCGCTATGTCGACCGTACCGCCGGCCGGTTTCTGGAGGGGGCCCAGAGTCCGGCCGGCGCCGCCGAGTCCGTCATGGAGGCGCTGACCGCGGAAACCCCCGCCTTCCGCATCCAGACCTCGCCGTGGGCCCGTGACTTCACCGGCCTGAAGCTGGCTGACCAGGATGGTTCGGCCGTCGTGGGGACGACCCGGACCTGGGTCTCCTGACGGGGCGGTCGCGCCCGCTGGGGCCGGCCGCAGCAGGACATCCCCTCCGCGGGGCGGGGGAGGTGTGGTGTGCCGTCCCGGAGTCGTGGCGCGGCCCCGGGCCGATCTGTGCCACGCTCGGATCCAAGGCATCATGGCCGGTGGAAGCCGGTGGAAGCCGGTGGAAGCCGGTGGAAGCCGGTGGAAGCCCGTGTGGCGGTGGCGCGCGGTACCCGCCGAGCCGTCGCCGCCGAATCGCCGCCACCGAGGCTTCCGAACCGAGCCGGGAGGTGTGGCGCACGCATGGACGAATCACGCAGAGCCTGGCTCGTGATCGGTGGCGTCGTCGCCGTCATCCTCGGAAACCTCGTGGCCATCATCCTGATGAACACCCTCGGTCGGTGACGGAGGCGGTCGACTCCGCCTGACGTCGGCCCCGCCGCCGTGGAGGGCCGGCCCGCCGGCGCCACCCACCGGAGTCCCCCCGCTCGTCGCGGCCGACCCGTCGAAGGGCGGTGCCCAAGGCCGCGCGCGACGTCTGCGCCCACGGCGGTCTCTCGTCACCCCTTCAGGAACCCCCTAGTTGACGTATCGTCAGTTTTGCCCGGTCATGCGGTACTACGAGAATCCCGGCGCGCTCAAGAGGAGGCGCCGGGGCTCTTGCTGTGAGGCCCTCGGTTCGCGAATGATGCTCCGGGCGTATCCGCCGACGACGGTCGCGGCCCGCCCGCCACCCCCGAACCGATCGGTCAGGAGCCCTCCTTTGCGGACGAACCGGCATATCACCCGACCTTTAGTGGTCGTCGGCGCAGCGCTCGCGCTGGTCGTCGGCGTGGCCCAGACGGCCTTCGCCGCACCACCGCCGGCCCTGCCAGGCCAGGCAGAAGCGATCGAGCGGACGTTCCAACCGGCCTACGACTACGACACCGACGGCTGCTATCCGACGCCCGCCATCGCGGCGAACGGAACCCTGAACGGCGGACTCAAGCCCACCGGTGCCCTCAACGGCGGTTGCCGGGACGCCTCCGACCTCGACAACACCAACGGCTATTCCCGCTGGAAGTGCAACAACGGCTGGTGTGCCGTCATCTACGCACTGTACTTCGAGAAGGACCAGGCCCTCCCCGTCATCAGCCTCGGCGGGCACCGGCACGACTGGGAGCACGTGGTGGTCTGGATACGGGACGGCGTGGCGGAGTACGTCGCGACCTCCGCGCACGGCGACTTCGACGTCCATACGCGCGACCGCATCCGCTGGGACGGCAGCCACCCCAAGATCGTCTATCACAAGGACGGTATCGGCACCCACTGCTTCCGGGCGGCGAACAGCAACGACGAGCCGCCCGAGAACCACCACCGCGCCTGGCAGTTCCCCACGCTCGTCGGCTGGTCGGGCTACCCGGCGACGGTACGGGACAAGCTCACCGGGGCCGATTTCGGAAGCGCGCACTTCGGACTCAAGGACGGCTCCTTCGCGTCCCATCTGGCGAAGGCCAAACCGGCGGGCATCCCCTTCGACCCGTACCTGTAGCGGGACCACCGGCGGCCCGCCGCGCCTCCCGGCCCGGTATCGCCGGGGCCGGGAGGCGACGCGGTGGCTCCCTCGCCGTCCGGCCCCGGTAGGACCGTCACCGCCACCGGTCCTACCGGTGGACGGCGGCGAGGCGCAGGAGCTCCTCCACCGGCCACTGGTCGTCGGCGTGCCGACCGTAGCGGACCTCGCGAATGCCGCCTTCCGGTCCGATCAGGAAGTCCGCCGGCAGGCCGAGACCGCCCCCGCCCTCGTCAGGGCCGGCCGGCCGACGGGTGAGGGCACCGCGCACCAGCGCCGGCCAGGCTCGGGGATCGAGCAGGGCCCGTGGTGAGGACTCCACGCCGAAGGCCACGTACAGCTTCTTGTCCGGGTCCGCGACGGTGGCGAACGGCAGGTCTCCCTGGTACGGAAGCATGGCCTCCACGGGGGAGTGGAACACCGCCACCTCGACCACGCCGGCGGCGCGGATCTCGTCGTGGCGCCGGGCCACCGACCGGAGGTGGAGGTTGCACACGGGGCATCCCGCGAAACGCCGGAACTGGAGATGTACCAGGGATTCCGGGTCCGGCAGACGCGTCGTCCGCGCGGTGATGGTCTCCACGGCCCTCGGGCTCACCACGTCCCCGGGGGTGAGTCTGCGGGCGGACCGCACGGCGGGCCGCTCAATCGACGACACGTTCTTCACGCTGTCTCCTGAGCGAGCGATGGCCAGGGAAATCCGTCCGGTGCCCGTACCGCGAGGGTCTCCCGCACAGCGGTGCGCCAGTCCTTCACCGGCACGTAGCCGAGCTTCTCCGCGGCCCGGTCGCCGACGCAGTACCAGTCCTCGGCCACGTGCACCAGGGAGCGGGTCAGGAACGGGGACCGGCCCGGAAGTACGGGGTGGAGCGCCTCCATCAGACGACCGAAGGCGTAGCCGGCGCGGTACGGGACACTGAAGCGCGGCAGGGGCAGGCCCGTCTCCCGCGCGACGAACTCCAGGACCTCCCGCATGGTGGGGAACTCGGGACCGCAGATGTTGAAGGACTCGTACGGGTCCAGGCTCTCGGCCAGCGCCGCCAGGGCCATGCCCTGCCCGAGGTCGGTGTCCGCCACGAGCGCCAGACGGGCGCGGCCGCCGGCGAGCCAGGGCACCATGCGGGACCGCAGCCGCGGCACGAGGGCGGGGATCATGCCGAGGGAGTTCCCGGCGCCGACGAAGTGCCCCAGCCGCAGGACGACCATGCCGGTGCCCCGGCCGGCGGCCTCGCGCATGTGGTGGTCCAGGTCGATGAGCCTGTCCGCGTGCGGCCAGAATCCCGTGTACCGCAGGGCTGAGAAGTCGTCCACCGGCCCGCCGTCCTGGGACGGGGTGCCGACGGCCACGGTCGATGCCACGACGAAACGACGCACCCGCGCCGCACACGCCTGTTCGAGCAGGTCGAGGGCGGGGTCCAGGAAGTGTGTCTGTTCCTGCCGGGCGTGGCCCCAGAAGGCCCCCCACGTCCCCGCATGGCACACCACGTCCACGTCGCGCACCACGGCCCGCCGATAGCCCGCGTCCCTCAGGTCTCCCGCCCGGACCTCTCCCGGGAAGCCGGGCGGGAGCCGCTCAGGAGTGCGGCAGGCCGCCACCGGCTCGGCCCTGGGGTCGGCCGCCAGCGCACGGAGTACCTGTCCACCGAGGAATCCGGTCGCCCCGGTCACCAGGACCCGGGTCCTGCCGTCGTGCCCGGTCACGCGATCACTTCCCTGTCTTTCCGTCGTGGAACGAGGCCGGCGGGTCCGGCGGCGGGGAAGGCGGCACCCGGACGGCTCCACCGGCCCTGGCGCGCCGCAGGGGTCAGGGGCGGCGCGGCGCCGGAGACCGGGCGCCGGGCGGTGCGCCTCACAGCTCGGCCACCCATCGGCGGAGGCGTACGGCCTCGCCCTCGACGAGACGCGGATCACCGAAGGTGTGGGTCAGCAGGCTGGCTCCCTGCAGAGCCGACAGCAGGTGCACGGCCAAGGCCCGCGCCTCCTCCCGTTCCTTCCCCAGGGCGTGGAAGCGTTCGGTGAGCCAGCCGAGCATGCCCGCGAGGACTCCGCCCGCCCGCTCGGCCAACGGACCTCCCTCCTTGCCGAGTTCGGCGCAGAGTGTGCCCACGGGGCACCCGCTGCGCGCGAGCGAGTCCCGACTGTCGAGCGTCATCAGGATGAAGGAGTCCAGCTCCGCGCGGGGCTCGCCGGACGCCCCCCACGACCGGCACAGGCCCTCGTAGAGCTCGGCCTGTTCGTCTATCAGGGCCTGTCCGAGTTCGTCCTTGGACTTGAAGTAGTAGTAGACGTTGCCCAGGGGGACATCCGCCTCTCGGGCGATGTCCGCGAGCGTCGCCCGATGGAAGCCCTGTTCATGCACGAGTTTCGCCGCGGCCTGCACCAGGCGGGGGCGCTTTCCGGTCTGCGTTCGAACCATGTCAGTTAGTCAACTGACTAACTGAGGTGATGTCAACCCCGCACGGTCCCGCTCCTGTCGGGCCGAGACCGGAGAGGGCGGATCGCCGAGCGCGGCGGAGCGGGGGTTCGGGGGTGGCACGCTCGCCTGCGGTGCGGGACGCCCGCGCCCGTCGGGCCGCGTCCGCCTCCCGGGAGAACTCCCTCGGGAGCCGCTCCCCGTGGACGGCGGAGCCCTCCGTGCGAGCGAACGGCGCGATGCCGGGGTGAACGGCCGGCCCTGTACCTCGGTCCGGGCGGCGCGGAATCGATCTTCTATCGTTGCGTGCGCCGAGCACCTCGTCCGGGTGCCGCGTCCTTCTTCACCGACCGATCGGAGCACCGCCATGCCTTCGAATGGCCTCCCCCGGCTGGGCCGACGCACGTTGATCACCGGTGGCGCGGGCCTGGCCGCGGGCGGCGCCCTGGCCGCCGCCGGTACCGCACGCGCCGCGTCGCCCCCGGCACCCGCCGCCGACCCGTACCTGCCGACGCTCCCGCATCAGACGGAAGCGGAGCAGATGATCGACTATCTGAGGATGTCCGACGCGCGGGACACGGACCGCAACCAGTACAAACTGGCTTCCGATACCAGGTCGACCGTCCTGAACTGGGGTGGCCCCGGTCGCGCCGAGGAGTACCGGGCCCTGGCGCAGTGCTCGACGTTCGTGACGAAAACGCTGATGCGCGCGTACGGGGAAGGTACCTCCGCCGGCTGGGCGACGAAGGAGTACTTCCGCGACAACTTCTTCCCGGGCCCGCCCGGTCCGGACGCATCGAAATGGGCACCGAGCGCCGAGCAGTACCGCGCCGGTTTCGAGAACGCCGCGGACATCCTCCACATCCAGCGGGTCCGCAAGCCGGCCAATCTCAGGCCGGGTGACCTGGTCGCGATCGACTACGACGACCCCGGCAGCCCCTACACCGGACACATCGTCATGATCCGCAAGGCCAAGGGTGTCTTCCGGCACGCCGTCGACACCAAGCTCACAGGCGACGTCACACCGCGCGTCTTCGAGATCATCGACTGCACCCACCAGCCGCACGGCGACCCGGACAACGGAAATCTCGCCAACTACCAGGCGTTCCCCGACTCCCGCTTCACACCCGTCCTCGACCCGGAGGGGACGGTGACGGGATGGGACAACGGCACGGGCGTCGGCTACGGCCACATGATCTTCTACTCCGACGACGTCACCGGGGTCTTCGCGGGGTACCGATGGAGCGTCAACTCCTCCTCCGTGCACGGGGTGGACGAACGTCCCGTCTGCGGCGGCCGGGTCTTTCTCGGCTGAGAGCCCGTCGGGTGGCCTCTGACCGGGCGGTCACGCCCTGGCACGCACGCTGCCGGCGTTGCCGACACGCCCCTGTGACTCCCCCGTAGCGGCATCCCGGCGCCTTGGGATCGCACGCACCAGACCGCGCCCGTCTGTCGATCGAAGGTCACCCGGCAGGCTCGGAGAGCCTGATCGTACGCGCGGCCGATCTCCTCGCCCACACGGCGGATCACCGCTTCGATCCTCGCCGGATCGATCATGGGACGCGGCATGGTGCGTACCCTGTCATCGGCGCGACCGGGCCACCACCGGATATCCTCCCGCGCTTCACCGGCCCGTCCATCGGCCCTGACCCGGGCGGAGTTCACGCCGTCCCTGGATCGTCGGGGACGGGCGCCGCCTGGACGTCCCCGGCCAACCGGTGGAGATCGAGGCCACCGCCGTCCTCGAGTGAGCGCTCCGCCTCGCGGCCGTGCGCCGGCTCTCGCCGCTCCGCCCGTCGCCCCGACACCTTACGGCCCAGGACCGGCGCGGGCACGTGCCTCCGACCGGTTCCGTGCCGCCGAAGCACCTCCGCACCCGGGTCCGGGGGCACGGCACCAGGTGTACCGGTCCGCTCCGGCGGGGGCCGAGGGCTCGGCTGTCCCGGGACGCACACGGCATGCCGGAAAGATTCTTCGGGGGCTCGGTCACGTTTCGGCGGGCCGTTCCGTCAGTGCTGTGAAGCCGCCGATACAGGCCGATGCGAAGGAGCACCGATCATGAACGACGTCTCGATCTCCCGGATGCCGAATCCCGCCGAGTTCGTGCCGGAACTGCACGAGGTCAGCGCCGCTCTCTTCCGGGCGACGGGCAACCGTTCCGTCCCCCGCGCGACGATGAGTCTGATGCACCTGCGTGCCGGGCAGATCGTCGGCAACACCTATCTGACGATCCTGAACACCGCCTTCCTGCGTAAGGCGGGGGAGACCGAGGAGCGCATCACCGCCGTCTCCTCCTGGCAGGACGCGCCGTACTTCACCGACGCGGAACGCGCCGCTCTCGCCCTGGTGGAAGCCACGCTCCAGCCCGCCCCGTACGGCAAGGAGCGGGTTCCCGACGCACTGTACGCGGAGGCGGCCCGGCACTACGACGAGAAGGCGCTGGCCACCCTCACCATCGCGATCGGCCAGGTCAACTTCTTCATCGCCCTGGCCGTCATCGGCAAGCCACAGCCGGTCGCCTCCCTCGCGGACGAACAGTGGGACTGACCTCTGACCTGAACCGGCCCCCCGCACGGGATGGAACGGGGCAGGGGGAGGGGCGGGACGTGACGGGAAGATCCGTGTTGCGAGAGGAGTGCCTGCCGTATCCCCTCGGGAGTCGCGATACCGCTGCCCCCTCCGCACCAGGAGGGGGCGGGCCTGGCAGGCACCCGAGAGCTCCCCCGCCTCAGCCGTCCCCCACCGATGACCTGGCCGAGGTCGCGGATCAGTACACCGCCACAGGCGACGCACGCTTCCGTGACCCCGACACCTTGCGTGATCAGCGTTCTCATCGTCGTCGCATCCGCCGCAGAGGGTGCCGTACCGGCCGCGCTCCTCCGACCGGGAACGGCCCTCCTGCCCGCGGCGAAGGACCCTTATGGGTGCGCGTCCGACCCGCGCGATGGTCCCATCCGGTGGCCGCCGGGCGTGTCCGCCCGGCGGCCGGAGCGGTCGTGCGGATAGTGGCTGCGTGGCGTCGGGCCGTTCACGCCCACCGGCGCGCCCCCGGCGCCGGCCTGAGGGAAAGAAGCCAAGACATGAAGAAGACAGCACTCGTGTTCATGGTCGGTGCCGCTGTGTGGGCCGGCCCGGTCACCTCCCCCGGCTGGGCAGTCGCACAGGCCGCACCCACCCCCCGGCCCATGGCCGCGGCGGCCAAGTACCCGACCGGTGAAGTGGTCTCCGACGCGTCTCTCAACGTGCGGCGCAAGCCCACGATGTCCGCGGACATCGCCAAGGCGCTCCGTCCGCACCAGCGCATCCTGCTCGACTGCCAGAAGCGAGGCGGATGGGTGGACGGCAACCCCGTCTGGTATCGGATCCACGGCTTCAACGGATGGGTATCGGCCCGATTCGTCCACAACCACCAGCCGGTGCGCCCCTGCTGACCGAAGCGAGCCGGATGACACGGGCCACCTGGCTTCACCGGGTGGCCGGCCCGCGGGCCTGACGGACACGACACGGAGGGACGCCACCCTCCGTCGATGCGGACACGGCGTCACCCTCGTGAGGGGGCACCCGGATCTCGCCCGCACGACCGGTCACACCGGGCCTGGACGGACGACGAGCACCGCCGGGTGCTGGAACTGTGGCAGGTCGTCGCCCCGGACACGACGCTCGTGTGGCTGGGGGAGCCGGACGCGGAGATCCGCTGGAAAGGCGGCGGCGGGTGCCGTCCCCGGGTCCAGGACGGGCTGATCGTCGCGCAGAGGATACGGCTTCTGACGACCACGAAACCCCTGGTCAGCACCACCAACTGAGATCTCTCTACCGAACTCGCGGCGGTCCAGTCCGGCGTTGCACCGGGCCGGGCGGTCGTCAGGCCCCTCATCAGAAGTCTCGTGCTGGTCGTGGGCGAGGGTCTGCGGAGCAGATCGTTCGTCAACGGTCAGCTCGACGGCGTTCGAGGCAGGCCCCGGATCCTGGCCAGGCACGCGGGAACGTGCCCAGGTGGCGAACAGCTCCCGTCGGGTGTCGCCCTGTCGGCTTGTCAGGTGAACGGGCCGTCGAGTGTGAAGCAGCGCAGATGGCGGGCGAACGCCTGGGCTTCGCCCGGTGGCCATGAGGACAGGCTCGCCATGATGTGGGCGGCAAGGCGTGCGCGCAGTTCGGCCACGGTGAGCCTGCCCTGCTCGGTGAGGACGAGGAGATGCGCGCGCCGGTCGACGGGGTCCGGTTCGCGTCGGATGAGGCCGGCGTCCTCCAGCCGGGAGGCCCGGCGCGTGACGCCGGATCGGTCGAGCCCCACGTCGGGCGCCAGGTCGGCCGCGCTGCAGGGCCCGGTCCGGTCGAGTGCGCTGAGCACGGGGTAAGTGAGCTCGTCCACCGCCTCGCCCATGCCTTCGGTCAGCTTCCTGTGCAGCTTCGTGCGGGTGGTGCGCCGCAGCAGGATGCCCAGCGCGTCCGCGATCTCGTGTCCTACTTCTTTCTCCACTCCCCAACAATAGCGTGCGTGGCGCACGCACTTGCTGCTACGGTCAAGAAGAAGCGTGCGCGACGCACGCATTCCTGTGCGTATCTATCGAAAGGAAGTCCCATGACCCGCACCGGTATCAAGGCCGCTCTGACCGACCTGCTCTTCAACGGCGACCTCACCCCGCGGGAGGCAGCCGACCGCCACTTCACCCCGGAGTACCGCCAGCGCACCGACGGGGTGTGGGCGGACCGCACCGAGTTCCTGGAGCACATCGCTCACCTGCGCACCCTCGTCGCCGACGGCCATGTCGAGGTCCACGAGGAGCTGTACGACGGCAGCAGGTACGCCGACCGGCACACCGCCCACATCACGAAGAAGGACGGCACGAGCGTGCGCATGGAGGTGTACGTGTTCGCCGACCTGGCAGCTGACGGCCGGTTCAGCCGCATCGAGGAGACCACCCTGATGCTCCAGGGCTCCAGCGTCGACCGCACGATCGGCAGCGCCCGTTAGCTGAGGCTTGTCCGGCAATGATCGAATAGCTGAGGCAGGCAGCTCTGTGGCTGGGCTTCTCGTTCTCCCCCGCTATCCGGCAAGAGCGAGGTGGGGATGGCGGGCGAGGCCGAGCATGAGGTTGATCCCTGGGAGCGGACACCGGGTTTCATGCGACGAGTGACCGCGTACGTGTCGTGATCAGTCGTTGTTCGAACTCGGCTGGTGTGAGGTAGCCGAGCTCGGAGTGGCGACGGCGCAGGTGGCGGTACGAAAGCCAGCGGAACAGCTCGAGCCGACCCGGCCCATGCTGCGGCGGATGCCGTGCCGGCGGCAGACGTCGGCGAAGGCGGCCGCGCTGTACTGGGCGAGTTCAACCGCTGACGGGTGATCTTCTCCGTGGTCTCCCGCCCACGACCAGCACGAGTACCCCGAGGACCGGTCACACCAGCCCTTTGACCTGCGTCTTCAAGGTGGCGAAGGCTCAGTGAGGGGCCTGGCTCCGGCAGGGCCGGGCGGACAGGTGCGGACAGGAGTGGGCAGTGTCCGCGCCTGCCGGGCCTGGAAAGTGGGCGGCGCTCGGCACGAAGCTCTGCGTCATGAACCTCCGACGCATACAAAAGGGCCGGATGCCCCCGACACCTCGGCCGGCGGCCGTGCTCGCGGCACTCGCCGCGGCCCAGTTCACCGTCATGCTCGCCACCTCGATCGTGAACGTGGCACTGCCCCAGATTCGTGCCGGTGTGGGCCTGTCGGACGGCGGCACCACGTGGGTGGTCAACGCCTACGGCCTCGCGTTCGGTGCGCTGCTCCTGGCGGGTGGACGGACGGCCGACCTGCTCGGGCGCCGCCGGGTGCTGATGGCCGGCCTCGCGCTGTTCGCGGTGTCCTCGCTGGCGGCCGGCGTGGCCGCCTCCCCGGGCGTGCTGATCGCGGCCCGCGCCGTACAGGGCCTCGGAGCCGCCGCCATCGCCCCAGCCGCGCTCGCTCTGACGATGGACCTGTATCCGTCCGGCCCCGGGCGTGGCCGGGCCTTGGGCGTGTGGGGCGCGGTCTCCGGCGCGGGAGGGGCGGGCGGCGTCCTGCTGGGCGGTCTGCTCACCCAGGCATGGGGCTGGCCCTGGATCTTCCACGCCGTCGCGCTCGGGGCGGCGCTGGTCCTGGTCGCCGTGGCGACCCTCGTGCCACGGGCGACGGCCGGCCGGAACGCCGGGCGGTTCGACCTGCTGGGGACTGCCACCGTCACACTCGCCCTGACCTGCCTGGTCTGGGGATTGACCACCGCACGCGGGGCCGGCTGGGCGGACGCCCGGGTCCTCGGGGCCCTCCTCGGTGCCGTCGCGTTGCTCGGTGCCTTCGTGGTGATCGAGCTTCGCCGACCGGACGCGCTGATGCCACCGCGGCTGTTCACCACCGGCAGGGTCGCGGCGGGCAACCTGCTCATGGCGCTGCTCGGGTCTGTTTGGATCGCCCTGTTCTTCTTCCTGCCGCTTTATCAGCAACTGGTACTCGGATCGAATCCCTTGGTCACCGGTGCAGGCCAACTCCCCCTCGCCGGAGCCAATATGCTCGGCGCCGCCCTGGCGCCTCGCATCTCCCGGCGCATCGGCGGCCCCGCGACCGTGACGGCGGCCCTGCTCACCGAGGCGGCCGGGCTGCTGTGGCTGTCACGGATCAGCGCCGACGGGAGCTACCTCGCCGACGTCCTCGGCCCGAGCATCCTGATCGGCCTCGGTCTGAGCATCGCCTTCGTGCAGCTCACCGCATTCGCCGTGGAGGGCGTTCCGCGACAGGACGCGGGGCTGGCCGGCGGGCTGGTGAACACCACCCGCCAGGTCGGAGGCGCGATCGGCCTCGCCGCCCTCACCACCCTGGCCGGCTCCGTCACCGCCCACGCGGCCACCCGCCAACCCCATCCGGAGGCCCTCACCGCCGGCTACCGCGCGGCCTTCACCGTCGCCGCCGGGGTCCTGGCCTTGACAGCCCTTCTCGCACAGTTCCTCACCCGCCGCATCAGCCAGCGGACCACAACCACCATCACCGCCACGGCCGGTGCTTCCACACCCGGCCCTGCTTCCGGCCCGCGACCCGCCTGAACCGCCGGAAATCCGGATCAGGCCGAATCGACGGACCAGCCGCGCCATGGATCAGCCGCTTCACCGAAACGTGTCATCCAGAGAGAGGAACCCGCAGTCATGTTCACCATCGACGAGACCGCCCCCGTCCGTGTCCGTCTGAGCATCGTGATCAACGCCCCGCTCGCGACGGTGTGGGACCTGCACACCGACATCGCCGCCTGGCCCACCTGGAACACGGACATCGACCAGGCCGAACTCAACGGTCTGCTGGTGCCAGGCGACTCCTTCCGCTGGCGCACCCACGGCCTGGAGATCACCTCCACCGTGCACGAACTGGTCCCCGGCGAGCGGATCGTCTGGGGCGGTCCCGCCAACGGCATCACCGGCGTCCACGTGTGGACATTCGAGCAGGTCGGCGATCACGTCATCGTCCGCACCGAGGAGTCCTGGAGCGGCGCACCGGTCGACGCCGCGACCGACCACCTCGGCAGGGCCCTTCACGACTCCCTGGAGAACTGGCTCACCCACCTCAAGACCCGTTCGGAACAACTTGCCTGACGAACATCACACCGTGCACCACACACCTCGCACGTCTCGCACCTCGCATCCACTGAGGGAGTTCTCTGCCATGGCTGCTACGAAGCCTTACCTGACCGGCCACTACACCCCCGTCACCGATGAGATCACCGCGACCAATCTGTCCGTCGAAGGCAGCCTTCCCCCGGAGCTGACCGGCCGCCTGATCCGCAACAGCCACAACCCCAAGCCCGGCGTCACCCCGACGCACTGGTTCAAGGGCAGCGGCATGGTCCACGGGATCCGGCTCCGCGAGGGCCGTGCCGAGTGGTATCGCAACCGGTGGGTCCACACTCCCGCCCTGGACGGCGCCCCCTACATGACCGACAGGGGGCCCGACCTGACCGCGAGCACCGCCGGCACCCATGTCATCGAGCACGCCGGCCGCCTGTTGGCCCTCTGTGAGGCCAACCTGCCCTTCGAGCTCACCCGGAGCCTGGAGACGGTCGGCGCCCATGACTTCAACGGCCGGGTGAACACCGCCATGACCGCGCACCCCAAAGTCGATCCGGTGACCGGAGAGCTCCACTTCTTCGGCTCCTCACCGTTCCCGCCGTTCCTGACGTACTACGTCGCGGACGCCAAGGGCGAGGTCGTCCACAGCGCCGAGGTCCCAGGAGCGACCGCCTCTCTCAAGCACGACTTCGCCATCACCCGCCACCACGTGGTCTTCATCGAAGGCAACGTCACCTTCGACCCCGCCGAGCACTCCGGCATTCCGTACGGCTGGAGCGACGAGTGGCCGCCCCGCATCGGCGTCATGCCCCGGGGAGGCGAAGGTGCCCAGCACATCCGCTGGTACTCCGTCGAACCCGGCAACATGCTGCACGCGGCCAACGCCTATGAGGACGGCCAGGGACGCATCGTCCTGGAAGGCCCCACCGTGGACCGCGAGGGGTTCCGGCTCTCGTGGAACTGGTGGGTCGGCGCGCCCGGCCGCGGCGCCGAGCCCAACACCCGCTCCTACATGCGCCGCTGGGTGATCGACGCGGTGGCCGGCACGGTCGACGAGCAGATCATCGATGACCTCGCGGTGGAGTTCCCGACCCTCAACGAGGACCGTCTCGGTGTCGAGCACCGCTACCAGTACGCGGTGTCCTTCCCGGACCAGGAAGGCTTCGGCGGCTACGGCGTCGTCAAGTACGACCGCGCCACCGGCGCCCGCCGCATCCACCAGATCGGCGATGCCCGGCTGCCCAGTGAAGCGGTGTTCGTTCCCGCCGCCGGTGCCACCAACGAGGACGACGGCTATCTCCTCACCGTCGTCTCCGACCTCAAGCAGGACGCCTCACAGCTGCTGGTCCTGGACGCCGTAGGCCTCGACCGGATCGCCACCGTTCACCTGCCCCGCCGTGTGACCGCCGGCATTCACGGGTCCTGGATCCCCGACACCGCCTTGGAGGCCGCCGAGGGCTGATCGACAGCGACGACGCACCGCCGGGGCAGCTGCCCGGCCCGTGAGTCGATCTCCGCCCCGGCCGGGTGCTGGGTGGGGATCGTTTCCGGGCTCGGTCGGGCGCCGATCTCGCCGAGGTTTTCGCGGCCGTGCGCCGTGGTGAGGTCACGGCCCGTATCGCCGCCCGACTGCCGCTCGTCGAGGCTGCCGAGGCGCTGCGGCTGGCCGAGTCCGGCACCGTCTCCGGCAAGGTCGTCCTGGTCCCCTGACACGTACTCATCGAACGTTCCCCTGTCCCGACCGGCCACCTCGACCACAGTCGCCACTCGAAGGAGCCCCATCATGAAGTCCAGCCCGCGCCGTATCCCGACCGTGCTGATCAGCGCCACGGCCGTCTGCGCCGTACTCGGCACCACCGCCGCCGTCGCGTGGCCCGACCAGGAGCGCCCGCCGAAGGCCGTCACCGCGTGGGCCGCCGCCTGGAACGGCGCCGACCCCCAAGCGCTCGGCGACCTGTTCACCGCGGACGGCACCTACACCGACCAGGGCCTGGGCGTCACCTTCCACGGCCGCCAGGACGTCTCCGGCTGGAAGGCCCGCACCGACAGCCTCATCGACGACGTCCACGTCACGGTGAAGGCCACCCACCGCGACGGTGACCACATCACCGTCGAATCGGTCTACTCCGGCCACCTGAAAGGTGCGCCCAAGCCGTTCGCCGTGCCGATGGCAACCCTCCTCGACCTCGACGCCCACCACCGGATCGCCTCCGACCAGGACTACTACAGCCTCAACTCCGTCCTCTCCCAGTCCGGCCTGCCCGCCGACTGGACCCCGCCCACCCCGTGAGACGACGCTCCCGAACACTCACCGGTTCAGCTCGCCCGTCTCCTCCCCGAGCACCCGGAACAACGCTCCACAGCACCCGGAACAACGCCTTGAATCCGCACAGGACGAGGCCCCGACCAAGGAAAGTCGCCATGACAAGAACCCGTAAGACCGCAGCCTGGACCGTCGCGGTCCTCTCCGCGCTCACAGCCACCATCGCCGTACCGGCGCTCGCGACGACGGAGAACGCCGACTACCGGCAATCCGCGAGCGCTATCAGCTGGCGTCCTTGCGCGGACACTGATTTCGCGGGCATGCAGTGCGGATCGCTTCAGGTTCCGGTGGACTGGTCCCGCCCCCGCGCCGGGAGCACCACCCTTGCCATGGTCCGCCGTCCGGCGGATGACCAGGCGCACCGTCAGGGCACCCTGCTTCTCAACGACGGAGCCGGCGGTTCCTCCATCGAGCAGTTGCGACTGGCGATGCACATCCACTTCCCGTCTTTCGCCGGTGCCATGACCCAGAACTTCGACGTGGTCGCGGTGGACCCGCGTGGAGTGGGGCACAGCACGCCGATCCTCTGCGCGAAACCGCTCAAGCCCGCCTCAGTGAGCCACTTCCCGAAGGACAAGGCCGCGTTCAAGGCGCTGGTGAACCACAACCGGGCCTTCGCCGAGGACTGTGGGCGCCGGAACGGCCGGCTCACCGCCCACGTCGACCAGACCAGCACCGCACGGGACTTCGAGGCGGTGCGGATCGGGCTGGGCGAAAAGCAGCTGAACTGGTACGGCATCCACTACAGCACGCTGCTCGGGCGCACCTACGCCAAGCTGTTCCCCGGCAGGCTGCGCACCATGGTCCTCGACACCGCTCTGGACGACACCGTCTCGCCTCTCACCCGGGTCACCCAGGAGGCGGCCACCGCCGAGACGGCTTTCAACCGCTTCACCGCGTGGTGCGCCACGTCGAAGGACTGCGCGCTGCACGGCAAGGACGCCGCGGCCGAGTACGACGCCCTCGTCGCCCGTGCGGACCGCGCCCCGATCCCGACCGGGGGCAGGGCCCACCAGCCGCTGAGCGGTGAGGACATCCGTGAGGCCACCCAGGACTACCTGACCCTGTCCGGACGGACCTGGCCGGACTTCGCGAACGCCATCGTCAAGGCTCAGTCGGGTGACTCGACCGACTTCACCATCAACCCGGACGACACCCTCGACCCGGTCCAGGTACAGGTGCCCGCCTGTCTCGACACCGCCCGCCCTGTGCGCACTTTCGCCCAGCTGGCCCGTCTGGGGAAGGCTCTCGCCCGGGTATCCCCGCACCTCGGCGGTGCCGTGCGCTCCTACAAGGCCATCGCCGGCTGCCTCGGCTGGCCCACCCCGGCCCAGACCGTCACAGCGGGCGCCCCGATCCACGGCGCTCCGCCCGCACTGGTCCTCCAGTCCACCCACCAGGCCCTCGCACCGTTCCAGGCGGGTGCGGCCATGGCCGCCCAGCTGCCCGGCAGCGTCGTCCTCGCCCACGAAGGAGACGACTACAGCATGTTCCTGGCATCCGAGTGCGTCCAGAAAGCCACCAACCACTACCTGACCACCGGGGAACTCCCCGCCCCCGGCACCGTATGCACCACCTGAACCAGGCCCGCACCGCCGGTCGCCGTCACCACCTCGCCTGGAGGGAGTGACGGCGGCCGACACGGCACACCAACCGGCTCCGGCAGCTCCGCCGCTCCCTCCATCATGAGAGCTGCTTGCACAGGCCAGGGGTCACAAGCGGCGTCCTGGCCGCTCGGCAGGCAGAGGCCCTCTCCCGGGTCGAGGTACCGCTCGAACCAGCGCGGTGCGGCCCCGTCGATGGGGCCGCCCGGCCCGGGCGGACGTCACTTCGACCAGTCACAGACCGGCGACGTCCCCGGCCTTCTTGAGTGCGGAGCCGAGCGCCTCCACCACGGCGTCCTGCCGCCTCGTGCGCGCCGCCCTGTCCGCCGGTACCAGCCGCGCGGCGGCCTGTACGGCGTAGGCGTCCGGGTCGCCGAAGGCCCTCTGCGGGTGCTCTCCCGTGTCCCCGCAGTGGGCCGTGACCTCCTTGACCGCCTGGAGCACGACGGCCCGGTCCACGCCCGGCTGCATGGCCAGCCGTACCTGGAAACGCGCCATCCACTTCTCGCGGTCCCTCTCCTCCGCCGCGTCCGCCGTCAGGTTCTTCTTCGCCACGTGCCCTCCCTGGTGATCGCACTCGTTCGTCATGCAGTTGGACGCCGGGGCGTCGAAACGGGTTGCGAAGGCCGACGTTCAAGCTCCTCGGGACCGGGCCGGACCGGTCGCACATCCGGCGCCGCAGTCAGGCCCAAGCCCGCCGCTGCCACCACCAACGACGCGGCCACGACCCCACCTGCGGTTGCGGCATCAGTACTCCAGCAGGGGCTGGGCCCGCTGCCGCGTGAGTTCACCGCGGGCGGGCCGAACACCGAGTTCGTCGGCGACATCACGTATCTGCCCGTCGGAGGGAGACCCCGCAAGGAAAGGAACGCTGGTCAGGGGTGGGTGCGGCCCGTCTCGTCGTGTTCCGGTGGGTCACCCGCCACAACACCTGACGGAGCGAAAGGCTTGGCCGCCTCAGCCCGATCGCCTTTGAACGGCGATCAGTTACGCCGGCCGGTGCCGCGTGGCGAACAGTGTCCACGCTTCCGGGGAAGGCCCCTACCTCTCAGCACCCGAATGCGAACAACAACAGCGGAGAGCACGTACGCTCACACGCGCGGCACGAGTCCCCGTGTCCACACTCCGGGGGACGCCTCACCGAGCTGGGCTCGCCAGAAGGTCGACAGCAACACCGCCTCCCACCGGAACCGCACGACGGATAACACCCTCCACATGTACACGGAACCAGTTTCACGGGCGGCCGCGGGTACATCCCGGCGGGCTCCCGCGGAAACGGCTCCGCGGCCTTCAAGAACACGATCTTGTCCGTGGGTACCTCCTTCGACATCGGCGAACGGCACCATGAACCGACGCGCTTCTCGCACCACCCGTACAGCCGCAAGGCGCCGGCGAAGACGCAACAGAAGGGTTCTGCTGACCACGGTGGCCGCGCTGCTCCTCGGTGCGGGCGGTGTGGCCGTGTCGCAGCGACAGGAGGACGGGGCGGCGCGGTCCGCACCGCCTGCGGAACCGCCCGGCACGACCCCCTCCCGCACCCCGCCGGTGACTCCGGGCCGGACGGTTCCGACAGTTCCGACGGCCGCACCGGATACGACTCCGCCGGCGGAGAGCTCCGGGCCCGCGCCCTCCGTGCCCGTGCCGCGGAACGGACCGGGCACCTTCTCCGCCTCGCGCGTCGCCGGCGAACGGCAGGGGCGCGGGCGCGCCCGCACCTACCGGGTGGAGGTGGAGGACGGCGTCGCGCTCGATCCGGACGAGGCCGCCCGGACGGTCGCCGCGGTCCTCGGGGACCGGCGGGGATGGACCAGGAACCCCGCGTACGGGTTCCGGCTCGTCGCGTCCGGGCCTGTGGACTTCACCGTGCGCGTCGCCACCCCCGGCACCACCGACCGGCTCTGTCACGTGACCACGCCGAGCAGCAAGGGAAACGTCAACTGCCGTATCGATCACTCGGTGGTGGTCAACCTGAAGCTATGGGTGCGGGGTTCACCCCGGTTCGACGGCCCCATAGAGGAATACCGGGCGTTGATCATCAACCACGAGGTGGGGCACGAGATCGGCCGGGGCCATGAGACCTGTCCCGGTCCGAACCAGCCGGCACCGGCCATGATGCAGCAGATCAAGGGATTGCGGGGCTGTCATCCCAACGCCTGGCCCTACGACGAGAGGGGGGACTACCTGCACGGACCACCGGTCCCGTAGGGGAAGAAGCAACAGCGCGGGAACGCTCGGACACGGACAACGGTCACCAGATCGAAAGAGCTGACGGCGTGTCGGTCGCGGAGCCTGCGGTCTCCCGCCGGAGTACGCGCGCCGCACCGGCGATCTGGAGAGCGACTTGCGGACCGTCCGAACCCCGCCCCTGCACTTCCGCACCGACTGGTGACCTGGCCTCACCCTGCCCTGCCTTCCGCGGCATCCGGCACCGTGCCGTCCGGCCTCCGGGTCTGCTGCCGTGTACCGCGTGGTGGGCACGCCGCCGGGTACACAGCGGCCGCGGTCTCGGCGTACCGGGAGTGCGGGCGGCGTACCGGCCGCGCTCCCCGGCGGGCGCCGCACTGCTGGCCCTCGGCGCCTTCCTGTTGCTGACCGGCCGACGCAAGCGCGCCCGGCGCTGACGCCGGCGGCGGCCGGTCCGGCCTCGTCCCGCGCGAGGACTGGACACAGAGCCGTGCCGGTTGAGCCGCGACCGCCCACGACGGATCCCGCGCGACGGCCACCGTCGGGGTATGTCCGAGTAGACGGCTGATTCAGCCGCGGGCCCTCGGGGTGCTCTCCACGGGAGATATCTCGTGCGTCATCGGACTGTGCCCGGGGGATCGGGGCGAGTGGGGTCGTGCCGGAGGCGCTCGGACCGGCGGTGGGTCAGTTCTGATCGTCGGTCGTGCCGTCGTCGGGGATCCACGAGCCGTGGACCCCCGCGGGGACGCGGCGGGGGAGATGAACGGTGGCGATGCGATCGAGGCCGGAGGCGTCGAGGACGAGGAGTTGCGAGGCGTCCTGTTTGAGGTCGGAGACGACGGTGAGCAGATAGCCGTCGTCCTCCCGTGTGGCTCCGGCGGCGGGGACGTAGACGGCTTCGCCGGGCATGCGGGCGTCGCCGGCCTGGTGGATGCGGCGGGCGCCCGTGGTCCGGTCGTACTTCACCACGCCGTAGCCGCCGTAGCCCGCCTCGTCCGGGAAGGAGACGGCGTACTGGTAGCGGTGCTCGGAGCCCAGGCGGTTCCCGTTGAGGGTGGGGAACTCCACGGGCAGGTCGTCGATGATCTGTTCGTCCACGCTGCCGGCCACCGGGTTCACGATCCAGCGGCGGGTGTAGGAGCGGGAGGTGGGCTCGGCCCCGCGGCCGGGTGCGCCGGTCCACCAGTTCCACGAGAGCCGGAAACCCTCTCGGTCCACGGCGGGGCCTTCCAGGACGACGCGGCCCTGGCCGTCCTCGTAGGCGTTGGCGATGTGCGGCATGTTTCCCGGCTCGATGGAGAACCAGCGGACGAGCCGGGCGCCGTCGGCGCCGCGCGGCAGGATGCCGATGCGCGCCTGCTGCCGGTCGCTCCAGCCGTAGGGGATGCCGGACCGATCGGTCGGGTCGAAGGTGACGTTGCCCTCGACGAAGACCACGTGGTGCCGGGTGACGGCGAAGTCGTGCTTGAGGGCTGCGGTGGCGCCGGGCACCTCCGCGCTGTGGACGATCTCGCCCTTGGCGTCCGCGACGTGGTAGGTGAGGAACGGAGGGAAGGGCGAGGAGCCGAAGAAGTGGAGTTCGCCGGTCACCGGGTCCTCTTTGGGATGAGCGGTCATCGCGGTGCGCAGCTTTCCGTGGAAGTCATAGGCGCCGACGGTGTCCAGTGTCCGGGTGAGTTCGAAGGGCAGGTTCGCTTCGCACAGGGCGAGCAGCCGTCCGGCGTGCTCGATGACGTGGGTGCCGGCCGTGCTGACGGTCAAGTCCGGCCCGTGTGGGGTCATGTAGGGGGCGCCGTCCAGGGCGGGAGTGTGGACCCACCGGTTGCGGTACCACTCGGCCCGCCCATCACGCAGGCGGATGCCGTGGACCATGCCGCTGCCCTTGAACCAGTGCGCGGGGGTCACACCCGGCTTGGGGTTGTGGCCGTTGCGTAGCAGGCGGCCGGTCAGTTCCGGCGGCAGGCTGCCGTCGACGGTCAGACCGGTGACGGTGATCTCATCGGCGACCGGAGTGTAGTGGCCGGTCAGGTACGGCTGGGAGGAGGTCATGGTGGGAACCTTTCGGTGCACGGGCGACCGCGGGGTGGCGACAGGGAGTCAGACACCCTGCTCGGCACGGGTCCTGAGTCGACCGATCCAGCTCCCCAGCGGCGAGTAGTGGATGCCTTGCCCGGAGCGGCGGGAGCGGCGACGACCGGGGCACCGCTCCAGGACTCCTCGATGCGGACGATGGCGTGGTCGCCGGTCTGTTCGAACGGCCAGCACGTGGATGCCGGTGACGCCTCCGCTGGGACCGTCCCTCCGGCGGCCACCGGCCGGTGGTGAGCAGCCGCGGCGACACCGGGGCGTCCCGCCGGTGGACCTCGATCACGGCGAAGGCCGCCAGGAGGACGGCGGCGGAGCTCACGGCGCCCAGCATTCTGCCTCCGTCCAGCCGGATTTCCGCGCGGTGGCCAGGCACCCCACCAGGCACGTCGGGGCGAGAGTGACGGTGATGGTGCCTGTCAGATCGAACCGCCCGACCGTTCGCCCGACCGTTCGCCCGGCCGCTCGCCCGGCAGCGCGTCCCGCTCCTCGCCCGGCCCCAGGCGGGACCGCGGCCGACACGAAGGCCAGGACGAGCACCGATCCGAGGGCGACCGAGTGGAAGATCCAGGGCCACCCCCACGTCTGGGTGAGGGCCCCTCCCAGCAGGACGCCGCCCGCTCCGCCGGCCCCGGTGACCGCACCCCATATACCCAGCGCCTCGCCGCGCCCGGGTTCGGAGGGGAACCGGGCCAAGGCCGGGGCGAGCGAGGGCCGGGGCGAGCGCCGATGCGGCGAGTCCCTGGACGGCACGCGCGGCGATCAGCACGCTCGGCCGGTGACCCGCTGCGGCTGCCGAATCCCTCGGCGTGCGTCCGACGTTCATGGCACACAGACTCGGCTCGACCGCTGTCCACCTGCCAGGCCGGGAGCGGGCGGGCACTGTCCATCACTGTCCACCCCTGCTCACTCGTTCCAAGGGCGATACGACCGGCTCCCGGTTCCTCGCGGTCACCGGGGCCCGTGCAACTCCTGCTGCCACAGCGCCTCGCTGAGCAGGTCCAGACCCTGGCGCAGGTGGCGCCGGTAGGTGCCGTACGGCAAGCCCAGGCGGCGGGCGGCCGCCTCCTGGGTGGGCGCACCGGAGAAATAGCCGGCCGTCAGAGCGTCGCGGGCACGCACCCCGCGCGGGTCGTGCGCGAGGTCGTCCACGGCCTGGCGGAGCAGGGTGCGCAGTTCCTCGGCGGGTTCGCCGAGATCGGCCGCCAGACGGGTGCGCGTCAGGGCGCAGGCGGCGAAGGCGCCCTTGTCGCGCCAGTGCGCGAGGGCCTCGCGTACGGCTTGGTCGAACATGTCGCGCGAGACGCCGGACGGCCCGGCCTGGGTGGGGATGGAGGTGTCCGCGATGAAGTGACGCAGCCAGGTCTCCACGGGCACCTGGCGCCAGTCGACGGCGAACACGCCGTACGTATGCGCGCCGACCCGAGGCCGCGCACCGGTATCGGCGAGACTGCCCCGGACGCGCGCGGACCACGTCTCGGCGTCCTGCCAGACGGCGAAGCCGTAGGCGCGTCCGACGGCGCGGGCGGATTCCGCCTGCGCGCGGGAACTGCTCAGGTCGATGACGCGTGACGGAACCTGGTAGCGCTCGGGGTAGACCGAGAAGCGGCTGATGCCGATGTGCTCGCCGGAACGCACCGGTGCGGTGGCGTCGGCGTACGACCAGGCGGCCGCCACCACGGGATCGGTGGCCAGGTCCTCGGGGTCGGCGGGAGCGGGCAGGGCGAGGCGGGCGGTGAACGCCACGATCCTGCCGGTGCTCACCAGCCGGTACACGCTGAACGCCTGTGGCTGGCGTCGTGCCCAGTAGCGCACCAGCGCGGCGGACTCCGGTCCCTCGGTCTGCTCGGCCATGCGCAGCACCACGTCCAGGTCGTCCGGGTGGAGGGGCCGGTCGTGCACCTCGTCCTCACGGGACCAGGTGCGCAGGCGCGCCACGATCTCTCCTTCGCGGAAGAGGTAGAAGAGTTCGTCGGTGACGGTCCACACCCGTTCTTCGTCGGGTGCCTCGCGCAGCAGACGCAGGTACTCGTCAGCGAGTCGTTGGCGCATCGTCAGGAATGCGTGGGGGGCACGCCAGCGCAGGTCGGCGGAGAGCGTCTCGCGTGCGGCGTCGTGCGGGTGCAGCCCGCGGTGGGTGGGCTCCATGAAGGGCAGGTTCCTGAGCCAGTCGAAGAGCCGGTGGGCGTCCTCGTCGGGGAGCACCGCGGCGAGCAGCTCCTCGGAGGTCGAGTAGGACTGGGCCGCCACCTCCAGGGCACGGCGGTGGGCCGGGCTCGGTACCTCCCCGATCAGGCCTGACAGCAGGGTGCGCAGGACGTCGGCGGAGGGCGACCAGACCTCCTCCCGGTTCCAGTCCGCCGCCTTGGCGGCGGTCGCGAGGGACAGGGCCAGGGGGTTGCCCCCCGCGAACCGCCGTATCCGCTCCCGCAAGGGGGGCGGCACCTGCGCGGTGGCCAGCATGTTCCGGGCCTGCTCCGCGGAGAACGGTTCGAGTTCACGGACGTGCAGCAGCCCGGCCCAGGCCGGGTCGGCGGTCCACTGGGGCTGCGGTGCGTGGCGGCCGGCCAGGACCACCAGGGTGTCGTCGGCGGCGCGGGGCAGGAACCGCTGCCACAGCCAGCTCTCCAGCCACTGGCAGTGCTCGAAGGAGTCGATGAACAGGACGGTGCCGGGTACCTCCAGGAAAGGACGGGCGAGACGTTCGAAATCGGCGGGGTCGCGGCTCACGAAGCGGCCGTCGATCTCCAGGAGCGGCCGGTCCTCGGCACGCGTGTCGTCGGCCAGGCGACGCAGCAGTGTCGACTTGCCGATGCCACCCGGTCCGAAGAGCCAGAAGGCGAACGGCGCCTGCGCGTCACCGGCCAAGGCCTTGGCGAAGCGGTCGAGTTCCTCCTCCCGGGCGATGAAGAACCGGACACGTGCGCTGCTCAGTCTCTTCTCGACGGACGCCATGACGGTCCTTCCTCTGTGCGGTGACGGGGCCGGGTGCGAGCCGCCTCGGCGGCCTGGCCTCGCGTCAGGCCCTCGGGCCTGGCGCGATCGCCGCGGCGTCGGTCCGCGCGGGCGGCCACCGAGGCGCGGCCTCTGACCGGGGCGCCGGGTGCACCCGGCATGCCGGCGGCCGGTGGAACCGCCGGGCGGTCGTGGACGCGGTGGGGGCCTGCGCCGCGGTGTCCAGACGCGTGGGGACCCGGACCGCCCGGAGGGGCGGACGGAGCGGCCCGATTCAGCCTGAACGTTTCTTTCGGTGTCATCTGACCGATCCCAGTTTCCTGTCCTCGGCGTTGCCGGACAGCAGGAGGGTGGTCTCCTCGACGCTCTCGAAGCGTCCGTCGGGAGCGAAGCGGCCGAAGAGGTACACCTCGGTGCGGGAGGTACGGCCGTCGCGGAGCGTGAGGGTGACGGTGTGACGGTCGGCGTAGCGTGGACCGTCGCGGAACTCGTCGTGCACCTCGACGTGTCCGCTGTGGATCAGGGACCGGAGGCGGTCGATGTGCTGGGCGAAGGCGGACCGGTCGCTCCACACGCCGTCGGTGCGCTGGCGGTAGTCGGTGCTGAAATGACGCTCGAGGGCCGTGTCGAGATCGAGGCCCGGAGTGAACAGCAGGTCGTTGATCGCGCGGGTGATGTCGGTCGGCGTCATCGCGTGCTCCTCCCGGAGGTACGGGTGGTCGTGGCTGTGGTGGTCAAGGGCGAGGCCCGGCCCGGGGAGCCGGGTGAGGGTAGCGGTCAGGGACGGGCCGCGAGCGCTTTCGTGGAAGCGGTGAAGTCCAGCCGAAGGGCGGCGGGGCCGCGCGTGTAGATGCCTGTCTCCCGGTAGCGGAAACCCGGGCTGTAGCGGACCTGGTCGAGCAGGGGGATCAGCAACGCGGCCACCGTCTCGATCTCCGCCCGCGCGAAGGCCGTGCCGACGCATTGGTGGAGTCCGCTGCCGAAGGACAGGTGCTGGGCGGCGGCGGTGAAGGAGCGGGCGGTGCCCAGGTCCGAGCGATGGATGTCGAAGGTGTCCGGGGCGCTGAACGCGTCGGGGTCACGGTTGGCGGCGCCGATCATGCAGAAGACGGTGGCGCCGGCCGGGATGGGGGTGCCGGCGAGCACGACCTCGTTCTCCGCATGCCGGGGTATGAGCTGCACCGGCGGCGTGTAGCGCAGCGTCTCAGCGATCGCGGCGGGCAGCAGGGCGGGATCCCTGCGGACCTCCGCCAGCTGACCGGGATGCTCGATCAGGTGTCGGAAGAGGAGGCCGAGGGTCTTGTCGGCGGGTTCCACGGCGGCCACCAGAACATTGGTGATCAGCGCGGTGACGTCCCGGTTGCTCATGACGACATCGTCGAACTCGACCGCGCAGAGGGCCGATATCAGATCCTCGCCGGGGCGGCGGCGACGCTCCTCGATGATCGGGACGAGGTAGCCTTCCAGCGCGGAGGCGCGCTCCAGACAGTGTCGGCGCCGCTCGGCTGTGAGGGCGACACTGGTGATGAACTCGGTGACCCCGTCGAGCCACCCGGAGACCCGCCGCCAGTCCCGCTTGTCCAGGCCGAGGACCTCCAGCGTCACCTGAACGGCCAGGGGCTTGCCGAAGTCGTTGACGAGGTCCATCTCCCCGCGGGTCAGGAAGGGCGCGACGAGCTCGGCGGCGTTGGCCCGGATCGCGCGTACCTGATGCCGCAGCGCTTCCCCGGTG
Source organism: Streptomyces sp. NBC_01216 (assembly GCF_035994945.1). Classification (NCBI taxonomy): domain Bacteria; kingdom Bacillati; phylum Actinomycetota; class Actinomycetes; order Kitasatosporales; family Streptomycetaceae; genus Streptomyces; species Streptomyces sp. NBC_01216. Next base: position 164,641 of record NZ_CP108677.1, on the reverse strand, counting down.
AAGAACCGGACGACTGCCTTCCGCTTGGCGGTGTGCTCCGCCCCGGTCATCTGGGCGAGGACCGGCCCGCGCATCACCGGCTCGGCGCGCGTCTGCAACGTCTCGGTGGTGAACGCCTCATGGTCGGTCAGCACCCGCTTCACATCGCGGTAGCGGGAGAGGAAGTAGCTGTCGATCGACGGCTCGTAGTGCACCGGCGACTGCTCCCTCAGCCGGCTGAAGTACCGATCGGGTGCGGCGCCGAAGCTCTCGGACAGGATGCTGAAGGGGGACTCGGCCATGGACGCGGGTACCTCTCGGGGAGAACGGGCCGACGGGGGACGCCGCGCGAAGAAGGGGCTACGCCGACGCTCGGCGGCCGTACCCCCGTGTACGGCGTCTCCGGCCGATGAGGATGCGCCGCTGGATTCCCGGTCCCGGCGGTGGCTGCTCGGCCGTCTCCTGTGACCAGCACCGGAGGGGAAAACGGACGGGAGCCGGGCAGGTTACACCGTGCCTCGTTCGTCGGTGCGCGGCACTCCCGGGCCCGGCGCGCAGCGTGCCGAGGGGAGATCGCCGTCTTCCGCGCCGCGACCGGGGGGGTAACTCGTGTACTGGGCAACGTTGTCATCTTTTGCGTCGGCCCGACCGCTTGGGCCGTCTTCGGAGTGGTTCGATGGTGATCGCAGTGGAGATCGCCGAGGGCACTATAGCCTGACGCCGCGAACCGGGCCGAACACCCCGGGCGTTGCGGAGATCGGCACGTGCCCGCCTCGCCGGCGGTCCCCACCGTGCCGGACGCGTACGCACGCCGAGCTCCGGCGTCAGGCTCTCCACCCTGCTTCCGGACACACGGCGTCGGCGCCGGTGCCCGAAAGGGGCCCGGTGGCGAAGACGCGCTGTCCGTGGCTGGACGCCTGCGCCGTCGCCTCGCCGCACGCTCCGGCCCGGGAGCGGCGAGCGTGGAACCACCCTGGGTGCAGGGGGCGGTCTCCCGAAGCGGGCCGCCGTCGACGTTGGTGTGGTGCTGCTTCGCCTCGGCCGGCAGCGCGGTGTCAGCCCCACTGGTCCCCGAGTGCTCGCACCTCGTCGGCGTAGAGCTCGGCGGGGTCGAGTCCCATGCCGGTGAAGTGTCCGGCGAGTTCGAGTGAGAGGACGCCGTGCAGGCGGGTCCAGAAGGCGAGGGCCCGGCTGCCGGTCGTCCGCGACGGGGCCGGGCGTTCGTCGGTCCCGTCGCGGTGCTCGGCGACGTGGCTGTCGAGTGGGTGCGGCGTGGTGGTCGGCTGCCCGGCGGCGCAGACGTCGAGGAGGTGCGCCATGATCTCGTCGGCGATGCGCGTGGTGTCCCCGGGCGCTCGGTACCCGGGCACGGGAGTGCCGTAGAGCAGGAAGTACCGCTGGGGGTTGTCCAGGGCCCACCTGCGCAGTGCGTCCGCCAGGTCGTCGAGGTCGGCGCCGGCCTCGACGCGGGCGGCGAAGGTGTCGGCCAGGCCGCGGTAGGCGTCCTTGACGAGTTCGGTGATCAGCTCGTCGCGGTTGGCGAAGTACCGGTAGAGGGCCGGCCCGCTCATGCCCATCTGCTTGGCGATGGCGTTGAGGGACAGCGCGGAGGCGCCGGCGGTGGCGATCTGCCCCCAGGCGTGCCGCTTGATCTCCTCCTGCACCTGCGCCCGGTATCGCTCCCTCGGTGTCCTTGTGTCCGGTTCGCTCATGACCCGCCTTCCGTTCTCTTCACTCTTTGATGGTTAGAGGTTATCACCATCGTTCTTGACTCTCGCGACCTGGTCGCGCTATAACTTCTAACGAACGCGAAAGTATCTAGGAGGAAGAGGCGGTCATGAGCACCGAACGTCGCATCGAGGTCGTCCTGCCGGGCATCGTGGAGCCGGAGGGCCTGGAAATCCACGAGAGTGCCGTTCCGGAGGCGGGCCGGGGGCAGATCGTGGTCGCCATGGAGGCGACCGGCGTCTCGTTCGCCGAGCAGCAGATGCGCCGCGGACGCTACTACGACCAGCCGGCCTTCCCGTTCGTACCCGGCTATGACCTGGTCGGCCGGGTGCTGACCACCGGCGAGGGCGTCGACCCGGCCCTGACCGGGCAGCGGGTGGCCGCGCTGGTGAAGGTCGGCGGGTGGGCCAGCCACGTCGTCGTCGACGCCGACGACGCGGTCCGAGTCCCGGAGGGCCTCACGGCCGCCGAGGCCGAGACCGTCGTGGTCAACGGCATCACCGCCTGGCAGATGCTGCACCGCAAGGCCCGGGTACGGGCCGGACAGACCGTCCTGGTGCACGGCGCCAGCGGCGGTGTCGGCTCGGTCCTGGTCCAGCTCGCCCGCGCGGCGGGCGTGAAGGTCATCGGCACCGCCTCCGCCCGACACCACGAAGCCCTGCGGGAACTGGCAGTACTCCCGGTCGACTACCGTGCCGGCGACGTGCCCACGCGGGTCCGCGAACTGGCACCCGGCGGGGTCGACGCCGTCTTCGACCACGTCGGCGGCCGGAGCGTCGTCGACTCCTGGCACCTGCTCGCCCCCGGCGGCACCCTCGTCTCCTACGGCAGCGCCTCCACCCGCGACGACACCGGCTCCAAGCAGTGGCCCGTCCTGAAGATCCTCGCCCGCACCTGGCTCTGGAACACCCTGCCCAATGGACGCCGCGCCCACTTCTACAACATCTGGGCCGGCCGGGTGCTGGGTGGGGATCGTTTCCGGGCTCGGTCGGGCGCCGATCTCGCCGAGGTTTTCGCGGCCGTGCGCCGTGGTGAGGTCACGGCCCGTATCGCCGCCCGACTGCCGCTCGTCGAGGCTGCCGAGGCGCTGCGGCTGGCCGAGTCCGGCACCGTCTCCGGCAAGGTCGTCCTGGTCCCCTGACACGTACTCATCGAACGTTCCCCTGTCCCGACCGGCCACCTCGACCACAGTCGCCACTCGAAGGAGCCCCATCATGAAGTCCAGCCCGCGCCGTATCCTGACCGTGCTGATCAGCGCCACGGCCGTCTGCGCCGTACTCGGCACCACCGCCGCCGTCGCGTGGCCCGACCAGGAGCGCCCGCCGAAGGCCGTCACCGCGTGGGCCGCCGCCTGGAACGGCGCCGACCCCCAAGCGCTCGGCGACCTGTTCACCGCGGACGGCACCTACACCGACCAGGGCCTGGGCGTCACCTTCCACGGCCGCCAGGACGTCTCCGGCTGGAAGGCCCGCACCGACAGCCTCATCGACGACGTCCACGTCACGGTGAAGGCCACCCACCGCGACGGTGACCACATCACCGTCGAATCGGTCTACTCCGGCCACCTGAAAGGTGCGCCCAAGCCGTTCGCCGTGCCGATGGCAACCCTCCTCGACCTCGACGCCCACCACCGGATCGCCTCCGACCAGGACTACTACAGCCTCAACTCCGTCCTCTCCCAGTCCGGCCTGCCCGCCGACTGGACCCCGCCCACCCCGTGAGACGACGCTCCCGAACACTCACCGGTTCAGCTCGCCCCTGCCGGGTTGCTCGCCCCCCCGCCAGAGCAACGTCACCAGCAGACAGGCTCACAGCCGCGGCCGCGGCTCAGGCCACCCCGGCCAACCAGACGCGCGTCACCCCTCCATCCCCGTTCCTGCTCCGGGCGCCGCGCCCACTCCCGCCCCGGCTCCGGGTACCCGCGCCCGCCCCTGCTGTCGGCGCCGCCCCCGCTCCTGCTGACAACGGCCCCCTACGGTCCCGGTGTGGCCGTGGCCGGCGGCTGGATCCGCTGGAGCATCCGTTCCATGACGGGGACGGGCAGTGCCGGGTTTCGGGCCGCGGTTTGCGCGGTGTCGGTGTCCCGCAGCAACCGGACCATCACCTGGGCGGGCAGCCTGGGATGCAGGGCGGCGGCGTAGCGGACACGTTCGTGCGGGTCGTCGAGCAGTCGGACCGCCGACGCGGGCGAAAGGCGTGGGTCGGACGCGGCCCGGTGCCGTACTTCCGCGTCGCTGTCCCGGCTGAATCTCTCCACCAGCTCCGGCGTGGACTTGGGGTCGTCCAGGGCAAGCTGGCGCATTCTGGCGTTCGGGTCGTCGGCGTAGCGGAGCAGGTCGCGTCGGGGGAAGTTGGGGTGGCCGTGGGGGCGGTCGGGGGTGCTGAGGCTGCCGGTCCACCACCGCCACACCCGCAGGAGCATGTCGGCGGGCGCGTCGTCGCAGGATTCCGCGAGGAAGAGCTGGACGACGCGGTCGTCGTCGCGGGCGAGGCGTTCGACGACGTCCGCAGGCAGGTGCCGGGCTCGGGCGACGCTCCTGCGTATCAGGGGGTGAGGCGAGGCGGCCAAGCGGCGCATGGCGCCGGGATCCTCGTGCAGTGCCATGACCCAGTCGAGTGGGTAGTAGTGTCCGCGCGGGTCGAAGTCGATCGGGATGCCCGCCCGCTGCTCCTCGGTGATGTCCGCGCGTGTGGCCACCACGAAGCGGACGTTCTCATCGGGGTCCTGGGCAAGGAGTTCGACCAGATCCGGGTCCAGGTGCGGGTTGCCCGCGAGCGAGCTGCGCTGGGCCGGCTCTCCGTGGCGGGCCAGGTGTTCGGCGATACCGCGTTCGAGGCGGCAGGTCTCCGTCGCGCGCTCTTCGACTCCTTCGGTATCGAACACCGAGCGGGGCATCGGGTGCTCTCGATGGTGCCGCAACAGCGCCTCGACACGTACTTTGCCGGAAGGATCACTCAGGAGCCTGTGCCGCGCCGGGCCGTCCAGATGAGGCCAGGCTCTTCGGCAGGCCGAGGCGCGTACGGAGGGATCCTCGTCGCCGACCAGCGCGGTCAGAATCCGTATGGGCAGTCCGCGCAGGCGGGCTGTCTCTTCGCGGACTCGGACGGAACGATCCGCGGCGAGCTGCTCATACGCGGTGTCGGTGAGCTCGGCGCGCTGATCAGCCGCGAGCAGGGTGAGGATCCAGCGGGACCGGGCTTCCCGCTCACCCAGGACCAGGCGAGTCCACTGCTCGGCTGTGAGGTCCGGCTGGGCTTCGGCCAGCAGCTGCCTCACCTTCCCGTCAGGGTGGACGATGGCCGCCTCGACGACCGCCGCGGGCAGCCGCCGCCACAGGAGGAAGTGCGACACACCGAGGAGACGGGCACGCAGGTCATCGGGGGTGGCCGAGTTGAGTGCGAGCCCGTGCGCCCACATCTCACGCACCCTCTCCGAAGGCCCCGGCGCCTGGAACAGCGATGTCCAAGCGGCTGCCCGCTCCTGCGGGCTCTCCTGGGCCGCCGCGAGAGCGGCTGTTTCCTGCCGCTCTCGCAGATGCCTCACGCCGATCAGCCATACCTCGTCTTCTTCGGTCGTCGCCCCCAGCAGGGTGTCCCCGTCCATCGAGAGGGTGACGAACTCCGGCTGCCCGGGTCGCTCGCCCAAGACTCCGGCGAGGTCCCACTGCTCCGTGAGCTGCACCCGCGTCCAGGGCCTGGGCGCGCAGCCTGTCCAGTTGCCCGCGACGTCGATCAGGAAGACACCGTTCCCGCCGAAGATCCCGCTCTCGGTCCCGAGCCGGTGCCACTGCGCATTGAGCTCGGCGACCAGGTCCGCTCGGTCTGCCCTCACACTCACGGTCGGCCTGGCTTCTCCCGCGACGACCGAGCGCCACACAGCACGGGGAGGCAATACCTCCTCGGTCTTCCAGTCACCCGCGACGCGCAGCCCGGCGCGCCGCGGCATCTCCATCAACTCGCCTTTCCCACCTGTCATGGGTGCTCATACTGCCCGAGCCTGATCCCTTCCCCTTCGACTTCGACGGCGAGTGGGGAGACACACCAACTGAGCTGAGCTGAGTGGCTGCGACCAGCACTTTCGAAGCGCGCTCGAGGCCGCGCTGTACCGCGCTCTCCCGCCTTTCGTCCCGTCCGGTCAGCCCGCGTCCGGTACGTCGATGATGTTGCCGTCCTTGTCGAGTGTGTGGGTGTTCCAGTACGTGTCCCACGTGTCGTCGACCTGCTGCGGCACCTTGCCCTCCGGGTAGCGCACGTATCCCGCCGGTGGCTCCGTCCCGTCCGAGACGCACGCGGAGCCGGTTCCGCCCACGCTCATGACGGGGTACTCACCGCTGCTGCAGATGTCGTCCTGGTAGCTGAAACCGGCACAGCCGGTGAGTGACGCGACCGCTGCCACGCTCACAAGAGCAGCAGCAACGACGCGGGACCTTCCCGGCCGGAAGGCGGTGATAGGCCGGCTCGTCCTGTGGGGCATGCTCACGATCTTCTCCCGTTGTTTGGTCTGTTCTCACTCTCGCCGCCTGGTGGCTGTCGAACCGTGAGTACGCGTGCTCAGAAACGTTTGTGCGGATACTCAACATGGCGCACGGCTACCTCGCGAAGGTGGCCGAGTGATTCACCGCGGGTCAGCATCCCCGGGCGGAGTCCGCCCCCCTCTCCTTCCCTCTTCTCTCCCTCTGCCCGGCGCGGCAGCGGATGAAGATCCCGGTCGGTGTCGACGGCCTCGCCCGCCCAGGACTCCCGGGTACGGACGACGACAGCGTCGCCGTCCTCGGCGAAGGTCCACTGGTGCGCGCCGATGACGGCGTGCGCGGGGCCGCCCCGCAGGATGCGGTGCGGGGCGTCGCTTGTGTCGACCGCGTAGACGGTGGATTCGATGGACAGGAACCCGGGCCGCTGCTGCGGGGGAGTCAGCGGCGGCCCGGGCGGCTGGGGTGGTCAGGCCGTGATCTCGGCCGAGGTGGGGCGGGCAGGTGTCTCGGAGTCGGGGATCCAGTCGCCGTGGATGCCGGCGGGTACCCTGCGGGGGAGCTCGACGGCGGCGACGGTGCTCAGATCGCTCGCGTCCAGGACGAGCAGCTCCGAGGTGTCGGTCTTGAGGTCGCTGACGATGGTGAGCAGGTAGCCGTCGTCTTCGGCGGTACCGCCGTCGGCGGGCGCGAAGACGGCCTCGCCGGGCATCCGGCCCTCGCCGTGCGCGAGCAGCTTCTGCTCGCCGGTCCGGGAGTCGAGTCTGACGGTGTGGTAGCCCGACAGGCCCGCGCCGGGGAAGGCGATGGCGTAGCTGTAGCGGTAGTCCGAGCCTGTGTGGACGTCGTTGATCGACGGGAACTCGGTGACCAGGTCGTTGAGGGACGCGGTCGTGACCTTGCCCGTGGCCGGATCCATGATCCACCGGTGGAAGGTCGAGCCGGCGTCGGGGCTGGTGCCGTAGCCGGGAGCACCGACCCACCACTTCCACGAGTTCTCCCAGGCGGAACGGTCGAAGCGCGGTGCTTCGAGGACGACCCGGCCCTGCGCGTCGGTGTAGGCGTTGGCGACGTGCAGCAGGGCCGCTTGGTCGGGTGCCTCGAACCAGGTGGTCCTGCCTCCGGCGCGCGGCATCACGCCGATGCGCAGCGGGACGTCGTCGTGCCAGCGGTAGGGGATGCCGGAGTGCTCGGCGTGGTCGAAGACCACCGGCGAGTTGATGAAGACGACGTGCTCACGGGTGATGGCGAAGTCGTGCATCAGCGACGGGCCGGAGCCGTCCACGACCTGGGAGCTGACGATGGCGCCGGAGGCGTCGGCGACGTAGTGGGTCAGATACGGCGGGAAGGGGCTGTAGCTGAAGAAGTGCAGTTCGCCGGTCTGCGGGTCCTCTCTGGGGTGGGCGGTCATCGAGCTGGTGAGCTTGCCGCCGAAGTCGTAGACACCGATCGTGTCGAGGCCGGCGCTGACCTCCCAGGGCAGGTTGGCCTCCTGCAGGGCCAGGTAGCGGCCTCCGTGGAAAATGATGTTGGTGGCGGCGGCGCTGACGTCGAGCTCGGTTCCGGTGAACGGCACGCCGTCCAGGAAGGGGGTGCGCACCCAGCGGTTGCGGTACCACTCGGCCCGGCCGTCCTTGAGGCGGACGCCGTGGAGCATGCCCTCACCGCGGAACCAGTGGGTGGGGGTGATGCCAGGCTTCGGGTTGTGACCGTTGCGGAAGTAGCGGCCGTTCAGCTCGGGCGGGAGAGTGCCGCGTACCTTCAGCTCGTGGCCGGTGATCTCGTCGGTGACGGGAGTGAAGTGGCCGCTGATGTAGGGCTTTTCCAGCGTCATGGTCATGCCTTCCGGGTCGAGAGAGCCGAGATGAGCAGCGTCAGGGCGGCGCAGGCCAGGAAGGCCGCGCCGGAGGAGGGGAGCAGGGTCAGGAAGGACAGACCGAGGGCTCCGCCGATCTGCCGGGTGGCGTTGACCAGCCCGCCGGCCAGGCCGCTGTCGGCGGCCGGGACGCCCGTGGAGGACATCGCGGTGAGCCGGACGAAGGCCACCCCCAGGCCGGTGCCGATGAGGAGCGTCGGGCCGAGCAGGTCCACGGGGAAGCTTCCGTCGGCCGGTGCTCGGGACAGCCATGCCAGCCCGGCCGCGAGGACCAGCAGACCCACGGGGAGTACGGGGCGGCCGGAGACCTTGCCCGTGACCCACGACGAGAGGGCGATCACGAGGGCGAGGGGAAGCTGGGTCAGTCCTGCCTCCAAGGGCGAGTAGCCCAGCGTGCCCTGCTGGTAGAGGGGCAGGAAGTAGAACAGGCCGAGCCAGACCGCGCCCAGCAGCGCCATCAGTACATTGGACGCCGCCACCACGCTCATACGCGCAGGCAGCAGCGGGTCGGCGGAACGGCGCTGAAGCACCGCGAACAGGCCGAGCAGCGCCAGACCTATCACCGCGAGCGGCCAAGGGCCGGACAGGCCGTAGGTGAGCGCGACCAGACCTGCCGTCACCGTCACCGCGCCCGGCGCGTCCAGGCTTCCGCCGCGTGGCTGGTCGGCCCCGACCAGCAGCCAGGTGGCCGCCATCGCGGCCAGGGCCAGGGGCGCCATCACGACGAACACCGCACGCCAGCCGTACAGGTCGGTGAGCAGCCCACTCAGCAGCACGCCCGCCGCCCCGCCGGCGCCGGAGACCGCGCCCCACACTCCGAGCGCGGCGCCACGCCGCTTCTCGTCGGGAGAGAGCGTCAGCACGAGAGCCAGCGCCGTGGGTGCCAGCAGTGCGGCCCCGACTCCCTGCACGGCCCTGAAGGCGATCAGGGTGCCCGCCGTCGGCGCCAGTGCCGCGCCCAGGGAGGAGAGGGCGAACAGGCCGGTGCCGACAAGGAACACGCGGCGAAGGCCGTATACGTCGCCTGCCCGCCCGCCCGGCAGCAGCAGTGCGCCGAAGACCAGTACGTAGGCGTTGACCGTCCATGCCTGGCCCGTCTCCGACAGCTCGAGCCCGGCCCGGATCCGGGGCAGGGCGACGTTCACGATCGAAGCGCTCAGCACGACCAGGAACTGGGCCGTGGCCAGGGCCGCCAGCGGCATCCAGCCGGTGGTGGTGGTCCGTTGCATCGCGGTGCGGGTCATGGATGGACACTCGCAGGGGGCGCCTCCCGCTCGCGTCGGTAGTCATCGCCTATACGACTACGAAGGCCCGCGGGGAGGCCCTCGGGCGACTGGGGGCGTTCCCGGATTTCCCTGCCGCGTACGACCGCATAGATTTTCGGACATGCTCGAGACGAACACGGATGTGCTGATCGGCCGGCAGGACGAGATGCGCCGGCTCGACGCGCTGCTCCAAGCAGCACGGGAGGGCCGGGGCGGCGCCTTGGTCCTGCGCGGCGAGCCGGGCATCGGCAAGAGCGCGCTGCTGAGACGACTGGACGAGGCCGCGACCGGATTCCTCGTCATGCAGGCGTCCGGCGCGGAGTTCGAGATGGAGCTGCCGTTCGCCGCGCTGCACCAGTTGCTCGCGCCCGTCACCGGGCGGCTGGCGGCGTTGCCTGCGCCGCACCGCAAGGCGCTGGAGATCGCCTTCGGCCTCGACACCGGTGCACCCGATCCGTTCTTGGTCGGCGTCGCGTCGCTGGGCCTCTTGACGGAGACCGTGCGCGAACGCCCGCTCCTGTGCGTCGTCGACGACGCACAGTGGCTGGACCAGGCGTCCGCCAAGGCCCTGGCCTTCCTGGCCCGCCGGATCCCGGCCGAGTCGATCGCCCTCGTGTTCGCCGCGCGCGAGCCGGGCCGCCCGCCCGAACTGGACGAGTTGCCCAGCCGTACACTGCTGGGACTCGGCGAATCGGAGGCCCGCGCGCTGCTGGCCGCAGCGGTCCGCGCCCCGCTGGACGAGCACGTCCGCGACCGCATCCTGGCCGAGGCGCGCGGCAACCCCCTCGCGCTGGTGGAGCTCCCCAGGACCGCCGGACTCGCAGGGATGGCGGGCGGCTTCGCCCAGCCCGACTCGGTACCCGGCGTCATCGAGCAGAGTTTCCGGACCCGGCTGGAGCTCCTGCCGCCCGGCGCCCGGCTTCTGGTGACCATCGCCGCCGCCGACCCGATCGGCGACCCCGGCCTGCTGTGGCGCGCGGCCGAACTCCTCGGTGTCGACGCGGCCGCCGCCGCGCAGTCCGTCCCGCTGCTCGAGCTCGGCACCCGGATCCGATTCAGCCACCCCCTCGCCCGCTCGGCCGCCTACCGCGCCGCGGCCCCGGAGGATCGGCGCAGGGCGCACGAGGCGCTGGCCGCCGCGACCGACCCGGTCGCCGACCCCGACCGACGGGCCTGGCACCGCGCCCAGGCCAGTGCCGGCCCGGACGAGCAAGTCGCCACAGAGCTCGAAGCCTCCGCCACCCGTGCCCAGGAACGCGGCGGCGTCGCGGCGGCGGCGGCCTTCCTCGAACGCTCGGCCGCCCTCACGACCAGCCCGGTCCAACGCGCCGAGCGGGTCCTCGCCGCCGCCCAAGCGAAACTCTCGGTGGGCGACTTCGACACGTCGGCGGATCTGCTCACCACCCTCCGGACCGACGATCCCCGCCAGGCGGCCAGGGCCGACCTCCTCCGCGGCAGGCTGTCCTTCGTCCGCCGCCGAGGAGACGAAGGACCCACCGAGCACCTGCTGCGCGCCGCCGCCCGGCTGGCCGCCACCGACCCCGCCTGGTCAGGGGAGTGCTACCTGGACGCCATCGAGATGGGCCTCCTGATCGGCGGCCTCGACCACGTGGTGGAGGCCGCCAGGAACGCCCCGCCGTCGGGCGAGCCGGCATCGGGCGCGGCGGTGGTCCTGACCGGTCTGATCAGTCTGGTCAGCGACGGGCACCGGGCTGCGGGGGAGATCCTCAGGCCCGTCGTCGGCGACGCCGACCACGAGGTCTGGGTCAGGCGCCCGTCACTGGGCTTCATGGCGGCCACCGAACTGTGGAACTTCGACGCCCTGCACGCCATCGCCACCCGTGCCGTCACCGCCGGTCGCGAGTCGGGCTCCTTCCACGCGCTGCCCATCGGACTGGCCATGCAGGCCACCGCGGCCGCGCACAAGGGCGACTTCGGCGCCGCGATGGAGCTGATCTCCGAGGAGGAGGCGATCGCCGACGCCACCGGCGCGGCGCCGCTGGTCTACCCACGCCTTCACCTGGCCGCGATACGCGGGCGGCGCACGGACGCCGTCGAACTGTTCGTGTCGGTGGACCACCGCATGAGTCTCAGCGTGCAGTGGGCGACCGCCGTCCTCAGCAACGGCCTGGCCGACTACCCGGCCGCGCTGAAGGCGGCGAAGCTGGCGGTCGAGTACGGGGCCGTCGGCACGGCCGGACTGGCCCTGCCCGAGCTGGTCGAGGCGGCCACGCGGTGCGGCGAGACCGAGGTCGCCGCCACGGCCCTCGCGTCACTCCAGGAGCGCACGCAGGCCGGCGGGCAGGCGTGGGGCCTCGGCGTCGAGGCATACGCGCGGGCCCTGGTCACCGGAGACGAGTCCGCCTACCGGGAGGCGATCGACCTGCTCGACGACAGCACACTGGTCGTCTACCGTGCTCGGGCACATCTGCTGTTCGGAGAGTGGCTGCGCCGCCAGGGCCGACGGCGTGACGCCCGCTCAGCGCTGCGACTGGCGCACGAGCCGCTGTCCGACCTCGGCGTGGAGGCGCTCGCCGAGCGCGCCGCCGGCGAGCTGCGCGCCACGGGCGAACAGGCCCGCAGCCGTACGACGAAGGCATACGACCAGCTGACGATGCAGGAGGTGCACATCTCACGTCTGGTCGCCGACGGCGCCACCTCCAAGGAGGTGGCCGCGAAGCTGTTCCTCAGCCCGCGGACGGTCGACGCGCACCTGCGCAACATCTTCCGCAAGCTCGGGCTCACCTCACGCAGGCAACTGCGAGACCTGCCCGACATCCGCTAGCCGCATGGTGGTTGCCGCGGCCTCGTGCCCGTTCATCGACTCCACGGGGCCGGGCCAGCTCAGCCCGTACTTGGTTCGGTAGGCGCCGGAGACGCGTTGGACGAGCGCGGGGTCCGCCACCGGCTGGAGGGTCACCGAAAGCCGGACCCCGGCCACCTCCACTTCCGTGGCCGCGTTCCGCAGGACCCGCCGGTACCAGCCGCTGCGCCGTCCGAAGGCCGAGCGGACATACGCCTCCCCGCCGAGCACCACCACCCAGACCGTCCTGGCCGACCACCGGCCGTCCGCATCCCGTACCCACAAAACGATCTCCGAGCGATTCATGACACTGTCCATGGACCCACATTCGCCGCGCCGCCACTACGTACGCGTCGGTGGTCATCACCTACGTAGGCGGGCATCGCCGACGCGAGGGCGGTGCTCACGCGACGAAGCTGAGTGCCATGACGAACAACGACACGAACCCCGCAATCGCAACCGGCCTGCTCGAGGTGGCCCCCGGCCCGGAGGCGTCTCACGACAAGGGCACGAAGAAGACCAAGGGCACGAAGAGGAACAAGGGCCGGCGGCGCATGGCCAAGGCACTGGCGTACCTCGCCCTGGCCTTCACGGGGCTCCTGATCCTGGCCGAGCCGTGGCTGCTGGTCCCGGTTGCCGTCCTTGCCCTGGCGATCTCCCTCTGGGACTGACCGGGCCCCGCCGGGCAGCGAACCCTCCGCTGACGCGGCGTCGACGCCATACGGCCTTGATCGACGGTGCGTGATGTTCATAGCGGGCGGAATGAGTGATTCCGGAGGGATGTGATCATGGGCGAGCGTTTTCGGTCATGATCGAACCAGTCACTCTGCGTGAGGTGGGTCGTTCGGGTGTTCCCCGCGCCCCTTGCCTCCCCCTTGCTCCAGCTGTCCCGCGTTCGAGCCCGAACTGCAGGAATTCACGCTGCCGCACCCCGGGTAGGGCGAAGGATTTCCTGAGTTGCCCCCACGGTGACGCAAAAGAAGTCCGAAACTGGCAGGGTTGCTTTGACTCCTGATCGGTGGGTCGGTGAATGTCGGTCACATGTCCGAAACATCCCGAGCCGCCGCCGGTGGCCCCCTTCGTGTGCGCGATTTCCGGTTGCTGCTCGCGGGAGCCGCCACCGGGCAGCTCGGTGCCCAGGTCACACTTGTGGCGCTGCCCCTCGTGGCCGTGCTCGAACTCGACGCCCCCGCCTTCCAGGTGGGCCTCCTGACCGCTGCGGAGACCGCCGCCTTCCTGCTCGTCGGGCTGCCCGCCGGGGCACTCGTCGACCGCATGCGCAAGCGGTCTCTCATGATCCGCGCGGACCTGGTCCGCGCCGTGGCCATGGCGAGCATCCCCGCCGCCGCGCTCGCCCACGCCCTGACCATGGCCCAGCTCTACGTCGTCGCGCTCGTGATCGGCGTGGCGACCGTGTTTTTCGACGTCGCCCATCAGAGCTACCTGCCGCAGATCCTGCCCCGGGACCAACTCGTGGCCGGCAACGGCGCGCTGGAGACGGTCCGTTCCACCGCCCAGGTGACCGGCCCCGGCGTCGGCGGCGGACTGGTCCAGCTCGTCGGAGCGCACCTCGCCGTCGTCGCCGACGCCATCGGCTACCTGCTCTCCGCCCTGTTCCTCCTGCGCGTCAAGCAGCCCGAGGAGACACCCGAGCCCGCCGCCGGAGCCTCCCTGCGCAAGGAGATCGCCGAAGGCGTCCGCTTCGTCTTCGGCCATCCGCTGCTTCGGGTCATCGCCCTCACCACCGGCCTCGCCAACCTCTGCACCGCCGTCCTCATGGCGACACAGACCGTGCACCTCGTCCGCGTCGTCGGACTGGAGCCCGGCGGGCTCGGGCTGGTGCTGTCCGCCTCCGCCGTCGGAGGGCTGCTGGGTGCCCTCTGCGCCGGACGACTAGCCGCCCGGCTGGGACAGGCCCGGGTCATCCTCCTGTCCGTCCTGGTGACCGGACCGTTCGCCCTGCTGTGGCCCCTGTCCGGGCACGGCCTCTCCGGGGCGGTGCTGTTCGCCGCCGGATCGGCGGTCGTCTCCTTCGGCGCCGTCGTCTACAACATCGCCCAGGTCAGCTTCCGCCAAGGGCTCTGCCCGCCACGCCTGCTCGGCCGGATGAACGCCACCCTGCGCTTCCTCATGTGGGGCACCCTGCCGCTCGGCGCGCTCATCGGCGGCATCCTCGCCCAGTCCTACGGGTCGCGCACGGCACTCGCCTGGTGTGCCGTCGGCATCCTCGCCGTACCGCTGCCACTGCTGCTCTCCCCGCTGCGCCGGCTGCGGGACCTGCCCGACCCGCAGGAAGACGCGCCGCAGCACCCCGGTCCGCGGGACGAGGCCCCGCACGACCCCCGTCCGCAGGACGGCGCCCGCGCCGCCGAGGAGACGGCGCGGGGGAACTCCACCGCCGACGGCGGCGAACGGCCCGCCCCCGCACCCACCGGCTGACCACTCGTACCGCGCGGGGACGACCCGCACCGCCACACCCTTCCGCGCGACCGCGACCGCGGCCTCGACAGAGAGAACCACGTGCTCAGCATCACGAGTCAGTACCTGGCCCGTTACCGGCGTCTCACCGCCGCCGGCGACCGGTCCGACGTCCTGCTGCCGGTCACCGGAGCACAGCGCCGCTTCCTCCTGGTGCGTTCGCTGGACCCGTCGGGCCGTCCCGACCTGGTGCCGATGTTCTTCGCCTTCCCGTACGGGACCATCGACATCGAACGCCTGCGGGCAGCGGCCCACAGGCTCGCCGCACGGCACACCGCCCTGCGCTCGCGGCCCGCCGTCGTGCGCGGTACTCCCGTCCTGCGCGTCGCCGATCCGGACGTGGCTGTGGCCCGGCCGGCTCCGATGCCGGGGAGGCGGCCCGCCGACACGCTGCGGCGCGCGCTGGCCTCCTGGGACGCACAGGGTTCCCCCCTGCGGCTCTTCCTCGTACACGACGAGGAACGGGAGGAGGACATCCTCGCCGTCGTCTTGGACCACGCCGCCTGCGACGGCCAGTCGCTGGCGCGGATCGTCGACGAACTCGGAGCCGCGTACCGCGAGGAGACCACCGCCTCCCGCGTCGCACCGGGGGAGACGGATGCCGAGCTCGCCGCCTACCGGGACACGGTCCTGCGGCAACTCGCCGCCGAGGAAGGGGCGGAGACGCCCGAGGCGGCCGCGTACTGGGCGGACCGGCTGCGTCCGCTCCAGGCCCACGCCCCGGCACCCCGTCCGGAGCGCGTGCCTGGCGGCGGGTCGTCCAGCGGCGCCGCGCAGACCCGGCTGCCCGCGCACCACGGCGGCATACCCTTCCCCGGACTGCTCGACGCCTGCCGCTCCGCGGCCCGCGCGTTGTACGGCCCGGACCTCGTGATCCCGCTCGGCTACCCGTGGGGCGGCCGTCCCCCGGGGGCGGAGCCTGTCATCGGCTGCTTTCTCAACACCGTCGTCTTCCCCGCCGACACCGGACCCGCACCCGACCCGGAGGCGACGGCAGACGCCTGGTGGGACGACCTCGACCGGGCCGACATGCCCTTCGACGCGGTCGTGACCGCGGTGCGGGCCGCCGGCTCGGGCTGGACCGGCGGCCTCGACGGACTGCTCACCGTGGACGACGACAGCCGTCGCCCGCCCCTCACACTGGCCGGTGTCGAGGGACGGGAGGTCCACGTCGACGGCAGACCGGTCCGCGGTCCCTTCGCCGTCTCCGTCACCCAGGGAGCGGAGATCCGCCTGCGGATGGTGTGGGACCGCGCGGTACTCGACGACGACGCCGCGCACCGGGCGTTCGACGCGCTCACCCAGGCGCTGCGCCCCGCCTCGCACACCGCGGTCTGACCCCGCCCCGGACCCCGGCCCCGGCCCCTCCGGGCATCACCGCGCCGCAGCCCCCGCACCGGCGCACCGCGCGTCCCACACCGCCGCGCACCCCCATGGCATCCCCCCACGCCCGCAAGGGCACCGCGCGACCCGCGAAGCCGCTATCACGACCACCGGACACAACCGTGACCGGCACCGGAAACCGACCCGACAACCTCAGGGATCGCCCATGCTCCCCCTCTCCTCCTCGCAGGAGATCGTCTGGCTGCACGAACAGATGCAGCCCGGCAGTCGCGCCTACAACTTCACCGCCGCGCTGGACCTGTGGGGCCCGCTCGACGCCGAGGCGCTGCGGCTGGGACTCGCCGCCACCCTGGCACGCCACCCCGGCCTGCGCCTCGAACTCGTCGCGTCCGCCGGGTCCGTACCGGGCCAGCGGGTCGCGCCGCGGTGTCAGCCGAGGCTGCGCACCATCGACCTCGGCACGGAGGCCGACCCCGAGGCGGCGTTCGCCGATCTCCTGCGCGTCGAGGCCGAGACACCGCTCGACACCTTCGAGGCACCGATGATCCGCTGGACGCTCGTGCGGCTGGCCGAGCGCCATCACCGGCTGGTTCACGTAGAGCACCACCTGATCCACGACGGGCACTCCTTCGCGATCCTGCTCGACGACGTCTTCCGCGTCTACCGCGCCCACGTCCTCGGCGAGACCCTGGAGCTCCCGCCCGCCTCGTCGTACGCGGACCATGTCCGGGCCCGGGACGAGGCCGCGTACGCTCCCGAATCGCTGGACTTCTGGCGGGCCGAACTCGCCGACCAGCCCCACGACCTGCCGCTGCCCGGTCTCGCCCGCCCCGGTGCCCGTCGCCGGCACAACGGCGGCCAGCTGCGGCAGACGATCGGCGCCGATCTCGCCGAACGCCTGCGCGGCCACACCCGTTCACGCGGTCTCACCCCGTTCGCCACGCT
The DNA here is from genome assembly GCF_035994945.1 of Streptomyces sp. NBC_01216. NCBI lineage: Bacteria > Bacillati > Actinomycetota > Actinomycetes > Kitasatosporales > Streptomycetaceae > Streptomyces > Streptomyces sp. NBC_01216. The sequence continues at coordinate 147,754 of NZ_CP108677.1, read as the reverse complement.
CCTCGGGCTGTTCGCCGAACTCCTGCGCCGGCACAGCGGCCGCTCCCGGATGGTCATCGGCACCGCAGTCGGCAACCGCCCCCTCGGCTACGAGGACGCCGTGGGCATGTTCGTCAACACCATCCCGCTGCCGCTCGCCCTGGACGGCGCCGTCTCCGCCCAGGAGACCATGTACGACGTCACCGACACCCTCATCCGGGCCCTGCCGCACCAGGACGTGCCGGTCCAGGAGCTGACTCGGGCGCTCGGCAGGCACACCTCCGGCGCCGACAACCCGCTGTTCTCCGTCATGTTCAGCGCCCACGACGCACCGCTGCCCGAGATCGAGGTACCCGGTCTCGACATCACCCTCTTCGAGGGGTTCAACACCGGCACCACCCGTTTCGACCTCGACGTGGTGCTGCTCCCCGACGACCGGCGCGGCGTCACACCGCGCCACGGCGCGCCCGGCATGACCCTGGTCTGGGACTACGACACGGACCTCCTCGGCGAGGACGTCGCCCGGCTGCTCTCCGGCCGCTTCCTGGACCTGCTGCGCGCCTACCTCGACAGCCCCGAGATCCCGCTCGCCGACCTGGCACCGACCGCCGTGGAACCGGCCGCCGAGACGGTTCCTGTGCCGACCGACCGCGATCCGCTGGACCCCGTCGCCGCGCACCACCCGACGCTGCCCGCCCTGCTGTGCGGCGCGCGCCGCCTCACCTACGGCGAACTCGACGACCGCGTCGGCTCGCTCGCGGAGCGGCTGCGCGCCGCCGGTGTGACACCCGGCCGGTCGGTGGCCGTGGTCCTGCCCAGGGGAACCGACTCGGTCGTCGCCCTCCTCGCGTGCCTGCGGACCGGCGCCGTCTACTGCCCGCTCTCCCCCTCCGACCCGCCGGCCCGCCTCGGACTGCTGCTGGAGCGCCTCGCCCCGGCCCTGGTCCTCACCGGTGACGGTGCCCCGGCCCTGCCGGAAGCACTGCCGATCGCCCGGATCGACGCCCCGGCACTGCCCGCCGCGCGCGAGGGCGCCGAACTCCCCGGCGCCGCGTACGTCATCCACACCTCGGGCTCCACCGGCACGCCGAAGCCCGTCGCCGTCGGCCACGCGGCGCTGACGCACCACATGACGGCGGCCGCCGACCGGTTCGGCCTCGTCACCTCGGACCGGGTCCTGATGTTCGCCCAGCCGTCCTTCGACGTGGCGCTGGAAGAGGTGCTGCCGACCCTGCACGCCGGGGCGTGCCTGGTCCTGCCCGAGCACGAGGTGCCCACGGGCGCGGAGCTCGCCGAACTGCTCGTGTCCGCCAGGGTCACCGTCGCCAACCTGCCCACCAGCTACTTCCTCGCCATCCGCGAGGACCTGCGTCCCGCGCTGCGCGACGAGAGCTGGACGCCGAGGCTCCTGGTCCTCGGTGGCGAACGCCTTCCCGCGGAGGCACTGCGCGGCGTCCTCGCCGACACCGACGCGACCGTGCTCAACGTGTACGGAGTCACGGAGGCGGCGATCAGCTCGACCGTCCATGAGGTCTCCCGCGGCGCCCTCGCCGAAGGCGCCGAGATCCCCCTGGGCACCGAGCTCCCGGGCGAGCGGGTCCTCGTCCTGGACGCCCACCACCGCCCGTTGCCGTCCGGCGCCGTCGGCGAACTCGCCGTCGCCGGACCCGGTCTCGCCGAGGGCTACCCGGGAAACGCGGAGGTGACGGCATCCCGGTTCGTCCCCGTCGACGCGCTCGACGGGGAGCGCGTCTACCTCACCGGCGACCTCGGCTACCGCGGTCTCGACGGGCTGCTGTACTTCCTGGGGCGGCGAGACAACCAGATCAAGCTGCGCGGGCACCGCATCGAGCTGGAGGAGATCGAGGCCGCGGCGTGCGCGGTGCTCGGCGGCCGGTCCTGCGCCGTCGTCCTGGACCGTGAGCGCACGGGCGGCCCCAGGCTCGTCGGTTTCCTCGAAGACGGCGCCGGCGGCGCGGACTTCGACGAGAAGGCGCTGCACGCCGAACTGAGCCTGCGCCTCCCAGGCCCGCTCATACCCGCTCGGTGGGCACGGCTGGAGACCATGCCGACCCTCGCCGGAGGCAAGCCCGACCGTACGGCGCTGTCCCGCCGCGCGGCGGCGCTCGACCCCGACGACCCCGACGACGCCGTGACGTCCGAGGACGAACCCGGTTCCGAGCCCGGTCCCGGAACCGGGACCGCGGTTACCGCCGTGTCCGACGATCCGATGACGGCGCTGCTCGCGGAGGGCTGGCGCGAGGTCCTCGGCCACAGCCGTTTCGACGCCCGCTCCCACTTCTTCCACAGCGGGGGCCATTCCCTGCTCGCCGCCGAACTGGCCGCCTGGCTGGAGCCCCGGTTGGGCACGCGCCCGCCGCTGAAGGTGCTCTTCCGTAACCCCGTGCTCGCCGACCAGGCCGAGGCCCTCGCCACCACCACCCATTCCACGGAGTCGTGATGACCCAGTCCCCGAGCCTTCCCGTGGCGCCCGCCACGCCCGTCGACACCGGCCTCGCCACCATGCACGGCACCGACACCGGCGCCGTGCCGAGCGTCACCCACGGCCCCGCCGCCGAACCGACCGGTGTCCTCGCCCGCTTCGAGGAGCAGACCCGGCGCGACCCGCAGGCCCCGGCCGTGATCGACGGAACGCGGACCTGGACGTACCAGGACCTCGACGCGGCGGCCGCGCGGGTCGTCGCCGCCCTGGCCGACCGCGTACGGCCCGGTGACCTGGTCGGCGTCTGCCTCGACCGCTCCACCGCCCTCGTGGTCACCGCCGTCGCGCTCGCCCGGATCGGCGCCGTCTACCTGCCGCTCGGCCCCCGCCCCGGCGAACGCCGCACCCAGGCCGTCACAGAGGACCTCGACGTCGCCTGCCTCATCGGCGACCCCGCCGTCCTGCCTGCGGAACACCGGAGCGGGGAGCACGCCCCGCTGCCGCTGCCCACCGACGGCGTCAACGCCCCCGCCGCAGCGGTGGCCGCCTTCGCCGGCTCCGGCCGCGGCACCCGGCGCGCGCCCGAAGGCGCCCTGTACGCCGTCCTCACCTCCGGTTCCACCGGCCGCCCCAAGGCGGTCGCCGTGGCCGAGCCCTCGCTGTCCGTCGCCCTGGACTGGTACCGGGCCGAGACCGCCCTGGCGCCGGGGGACCGCCAGTCCCTGCTCATCGGTGTCGCGTTCGACCCGCACCTGCTGGAACTGTGGGCCGCCCTCACCTCGGGCGCGGCCCTCGTCCCGGCCCCGGACGACACCCGCTGGGACTCGCACGTGCTCACCGACTGGTGGCGCGACACCGGCCTCACCCACGCCGTGGCGGCCACCCCCACCATCGAACCGCTCCTGGACCGACCGTGGCCGCCGAACCTGATGTTGCGTCACCTCGTCGTCGGCGGTGACCGCATGCGCCGCCGCCCCGGCGCCGACGTCACCGCCACCGTCCACAACGCCTACGGCCCCGCGGAAGCCACGGTCGTCACCACCACCCACGCCATGCGCGGCACCGATCCGGAGGCCGGCGACCCGACACCGCCGCCCATCGGCACCGCGCTGCCGGGCGTCACCCTCGTCGTCACGGACGACGAGGGTCGGCCCGTCGCCCGCGGGCAGGACGGTGAACTGCGCGTCGGCGGCCACTGCCTGGCGCTCGGCTACCTCGACCCCGAACTCACCGCACGCCGGTTCACCGAGGCTCCGCGCGAACTGGCGCGGTCCGGGATCGACCGCCTCTACCGCACCGGCGACCGCGTACGGATGAACGCCGACGGCACCCTGGACTTCCTCGGCCGCCTCGACGACCAGGTGAAGATCAGCGGGGTGCGGATCGAACCGGCCGAGGTGGAAGCCGCCTTCGAGCAGGACCACCGGGTGCGCAGCGCCGTCGTCACCGTGCTGTGCGAAAGCTCCGGCCACAGCCGCCTCGTCGCACACGTACGGCCCGCCGACGGCGCCGCACCCACGACCGAGGACCTCCTCGCCGCGGTCCGTGCCTGGCTCCCCGAGCAGGCCGTGCCCGCCGCCGTACGGATCGTCGACGGCCACCCGCTCGACGCCAACGGCAAGGTGGACCGGGCAGCCCTGGCAGCCCAGGCCCAGGCCCCGTTCCCCGTGCCGTCACGGACCGCCGACACGGACGACCTCGCCGACGCCACCACCACCGAGCGGCTCGTGCTGACGTCCGTGCGCGACCTCCTCGGCCGTCCCGCCACCTCCCTCGGCGACCACTTCAGCGACGCCGGCGGCACCTCCGTCGTCGCCGCACGGCTGCTGGCGATCGTCGAACGCGAGACCGGAGTACGCCCGCGCGCCCACGAGCTGCTCCTCAGCACCGACCTGAGGGCCTTCGCAGCCCTCCTCGACCAGCGCCGGACCCCGCGCCCGGAAGGAGCCTGACATGACCCCCACCACCTTGCGGCCCGTCGACCCTGCGAACGGCACGCCCCTGTCGCCGCCCGCCGCCCGTACCACCACACCCGTACCGCCGTCGGCACGGGCGGCCACCCTGCCTGCGCTCGTCGCGTGGCACGCCGAACTCACCCCGAACGCCCTCGCCGTCGTGGACGGTGACAGTGTCCTCACCTACGGCCGACTCCTCCAGGCCGGCCACGCCCTCGCGGCCCGCCTGCGCGACCACGAGGTGGCGCGCGGCGACCGGGTGGCACTGCTGACGACGCGGTCGTCCCGCACGGTCGTGGCCCAGCTCGGGCTGTGGCTCGCCGGAGCGGTCTGTGTACCGCTCGACCCCGCCCAACCCAGGCCGCGAACCGAGGCGATGATCACCGACGCCGAGGTGGCGCTCACCGTCGGCGACGCGAAACCGCTGGAGGCCGCCAGGCTCCCCGGCCGCGTCCTCGCCCTGTCCGAGGAGCCGCTCACCAGCGGCCGACCGGTCGACGAGTCCGAGCCGGACAGCGCGGCGTTCGTCATGTTCACCTCCGGCTCCACCGGCCGCCCCAAGGGCGTCGCCGTGCCGCACGGTGCCATCGCCGAGCTGGTCACCGCACCCGACTACGTCACCCTCACCCGCCGCGACCGCGTCCTGTTCCACTCGCCCATGACCTTCGACGCCTCGACGTTCGAGATCTGGGCCGCCCTCGCCAACGGCGCCGCGGTCGTCGTCTGCACCGAGCGGCGCCCCACCCTGGAGGACCTGGCCCGGCACGTCGAGCGGCACGGCGTGACGGTGGCGTTCTTCACCACGGCCCTCTTCCACCAGCTCGCCGCACGCCGCTCCCGCGTCTTCGCCCAGCTCCGCTCGGTCGTCGTGGGCGGCGAGGCGATGGCCGCCACACAGGCCCGTGAGGTGCTCACCGCCTTCCCCTGGCTGGAGCTCGTCAACGGCTACGGGCCGACCGAGACCACCACCTTCGCCACCGCCCACCGGGTCACCGAGCAGGACTGCGAAGCGCCGATACCGATCGGCAGGCCCATCGCCGGGGCCACGGCGCACGTCCTGGACGCCGACGGCCGGCCGGTGGCCGACGGCGACCGGGGCGAACTGTGGATCGGCGGCAGCAGGCTCGCCCACGGGTACACGGGCCTGCCCGAACTCACCGCCGAACGCTTCGTCGAGCAGCCCAACGCCGGCCGGCTCTACCGCACCGGCGACATCGTCTCCCTCCGGACCGACGGCATCCTCCTGTTCCACGGCCGCAACGACGACCAGGTGAAGGTCCGCGGCTTCCGCATCGAACCCGCCGAGGTCGAACACGCCCTGCGCGAGCAGCCGGACGTGGACGACGCCGCCGTCACCGTCGACGCCGCCGGCACCCCCGAGGCGTCCCTCGTCGCCTTCGTCGTCGCCGCGCCCGGCCCCGTGCCGTCCGGCGGAGCACTGCGCGAGCGGCTCACCAGGGTCCTGCCCGCCCACCTGGTGCCCGACGCGGTCACCGTCCTGGAACGGCTTCCCCTCACCCCGGCCGGCAAGGTCGACCGACGCGCGCTCACCGCCCAGGCGGCGCACGCGGCCGAGAGCAGGCCCGCCGAGGCGCCGGGGCAGCCGATGACCCCGCTGGAAAAGGCCGTCGCCGACGTGTGGAGCCGGGAACTGGGCAGCGAGGTCACCCGGGCAGACGCGGAGTTCCTCGCCCTCGGCGGCCACTCCCTGCTCGCCCTCGCCGTCACCGACGACCTGCGCGAGGAACTCGGCGTGGAACTCTCCCTCGCCGACTTCTTCGCCGCCCCGACGGTCGCCGCACAGGCCGAACTGGTCGAACGAGCCCTCCTGGCCGCCCACGGCGACCTCCACCCCGAGACCCCGGAGCACAGCGATGTCCACTGACGCCGACTCCGCGGCCCGCGAGCGCCAACAGCATCTCCAGCGGGAACTGCTGCGCCGGGCACGCGCCGGAACCGCCCGACGCGTGACGGCCGAACCCGCCGCCGGCGCGACCGGCCCCGCACCCCCGGACACCGGCCACGCCTCCGGTACCGTCCCGTGGGCCGGCAGCGCCCCCCTCTCCCGCGCCCAGCGCCGCATGTGGCTGATGGAGCGGCTCGGCGGCGCGGGCGACTCGTACCACGTACCCTTCGCCACTCGGGTACGCGGCCCCTTCGACGTGGCCGCGTTCACCGACGCCCTCACCTCGCTGATGGCCCGGCACGGCATCCTCCGTACCCGCTACACGGAGCGCGCGGGAGAGCCCTGCCAGGAGGTGCTGCCGGCGCCGAGGACGGTCCCCGTACCTGTCGTGGACACCGAGGCGAAGCACGCCCCCGGGCTGCTGCGGCGCGAGTCGGCCCGGCCGTTCGACCTCGCGGCCGGCCAGGCCGTACGGGCCCTCGTCCTGCGCCACGGCCCGCAGGACCACACCCTGCTGGTGACGTTCCACCACATCGCGGTGGACGGCGGCTCACTGGAGACGGTGGCCGCCGAACTCACCGCCCTCTACACGGCGGCCACCGACGGGACGGGCCGGCACGCGCTCGCCGCGCCACCGCAGTACGCCGACCACGCACGCCGCGAGCACGACGCCCTACCCGGCTTCGAGACGGAACTGGGCCGTTGGAGCGACCTGCTGGCCGACGCCGCGCCACCGCGCCTGCCCGGAACGACGGCGTCCGCGCCGCCCACCGCCGCCCGGCCCGCGGCTGTGCGCACCGTACCCCTCGCCGCGGCCGTGCCCGACGCCCTGCGCGCGCTGGGCGCGGAGCGCAACGCCACCTTCTTCGCGGTGTCGCTCACCGCGGCCTTCGCCGCACTGCACCGTCTCACCGGCGACGACGACCTGGTCATCGGAGTGGCGGGCACCCACCGCAGCGGAACGGCCATGCGCGGCCTGGTCGGCCTGTGCGTCAACACCCTGCCCGTACGCGTCGACGTCGCAGGCGACCCGACCTTCGTCCAACTGCTGGACCGGGTACGCGCCGCACTCCTCGAAGCCCAGAGCCACCGGCACATCCCCTTCGACCTGGTCCTCGAACGCCTCGGCGCCGGGGCACGCGGCGCCGACGGCACCGCGCTGATCCGCGTCACCTCCGACGTCCTCGGCGAGCCGACGGTCCTGCGCCTGCCGGGCACGTCGGCCGAGTACGTCGACGTAGCCACCGACGGCGCGAAGTTCACCCTCTCCTACGGCCTGGGCCTGGGCGACGCCGCACAGCCGGTAGCGCTCGTCCAGTACGACGGGAACACGCTGGACGACACCGTGGCGGAGGCGGCTGTACGCGACTACGCGGCCCTGCTCCACGCGGTGGCGGCCGACCCGGAAAACGCCCTGGACCAACTGCCCCTGGCCGGCCCGGACCCCGACGCCGAACCGGACCACGGTGACGGCCCGGACAGCGGGGAAGCGAATGCAGACCCAGACGGCGACGGTCATCCGGCCGCGCGGGCCTTGCGCGCCCACCCGCAGGTCGCTGACGCCACGGTGGTGCGGCCCGCCCAGGGGCCGCCCGTGGCCTACGCCGTCCTGCGCGACAGCGTCGGCCCCTCCGGCCACGAACTGCTCGGCCTGCTGCGCCGCTCGCTCGCCGCCGAGGCCGTGCCCGCCACGGTCACCCTGCTCGACGCGCTCCCGCGCCTGGCCGCCGGGCCCCTCGACCACGGCCGGCTGCCCGGGTCGTCGACGCCGAGCGCCCCGTCCGACCCCCGGGCCGAAGTGGTCACGGAGACCTTCGCCGCCGTGCTCGGTGTCCTCCCCTCGCCCGACGACGACTTCTTCGCCCTCGGCGGCCACTCCCTGAAGGCCGTACAACTCGCCGAACGGCTCCGTACGGACCTCGGTCTGCCCCTCACGGGACTCGACGTCCTCCAGACCCGTACGCCCCGGGCGCTGACCACGCTTCTCGACGAACGCGCGGCACGGCAGAGCGCCGCGAAGGCCGCGAGCAGGCCGGCCCCGCGCTCCCGGGACATCCGCCCGGGCATGGTCCTGGTCACCGGCGCGACGGGCGGCGTCGGCGCGTTCGTCGTACGCGAACTGGCCGCACAGGGCCGCCGCGTCCTGGCCCTGGCCCGGCCCGAGTCCGCCCACCTGATCGCCGGCGAGGGCGTCGACGTCATCGAGGGCGACCTCTCCGACCTGGCCGGGCTGCGGGACGCCGTCGCGCACGCCGACGCGATCGTCCACTCCGCCTGCACCTTCACCCGGCACGACGTGGACCTGGCGGCGATGGAGACGATGGTCGACGCCTGGCGGCGCGGACCGTTCGTCTTCGTCAGCAGCGTCGACGCCTACGGGCACCCCGTCACGGACCGGGTCGCCGAGGAAGCGCCGCCCCACGATCCCGTCAGCCCGTACGGCAGGGCCAAACTCGGCTGCGAGGCCATGCTGCTGCGCGCCGCGGGAACCGAGGGACGCGGCGGCGCGAGCGCCGTACGGTCACCGATCGTGTGGGGAGCGCACGACCGGCTGCGCGAACAGTTGCGCTGGGGTGCCATCGGCACGCTCTACCAGTCCGCCCGCGAGGGCCGGCCGATCGAACTACCGCGGCCCGGTACCGGTGGACACCCCTGGTACGGAGTGGCCTGGGTGCACGCGGCCGCCCTGGCCCGCGCGGTGGCCGAGAGCCTGGTCCGTCCCGTGCACGGGGTCGCCAACGCGGCGAGCGGCCACGTGTCCTGGCGTGACCTGGCCCTCGACCTCACGGAACTGCTCGACACCCGCGCCGACCTCCGCCACACCGAGGAGGTCACCCGGGACCTCGATCACCGCTGGCACTACGACGGCTCCCGCCTGGCCCGCCCCCTGCGGGCACGGCCGGGAGAGGACCGGCGGACCGTGCTGGCCGAGATGATCGGCGGCATGACCCCCGACACCGCCTGACCCACCGGCCACGCCCGGAGCCCCTGCGGGGGTTCCGGGCCCGGCCCGCCGCCCGCACCGCTTGTTCGCGAGCGCTGTTCCGGCCGCACTCCGGTTGCCCTGCTCGGGGACCTGCCGGACTGTCGAGGAGAAGCGAACAGTACCGCGAGCACCTTCACCCCGGTGCCTCCGGTCGCGAGCAGGCCCCGTGCCTGCGGCGCCGCCGCCCTCGCCCTCAAGCGGAGCCCTGAGGCGACCACCGACGGACGGCGTACTGGAGATCGCCCCGTACGAGTTCGGCGCCGTGATCGAACTCGATGGCCGCCTTTCACGGTGCCCTGGGCATCCTTGACGGTGACCTTCTCTCCCAGCCGATCGCCTGGGCCAGCACCGTCATCCCGCCGTCGTGTGTCTCCTCCGGCGAGATGCCGGAGGAGACACACGACGGCGGGACGACCTGGCGGAGGTTCCAGGAGCCGGCGGCCAAGCCGCCGCCGATCAGCCCGCAGTGGATAGGTGACCGGGTGGCGGGCGCGGTTTTGATCGTTCAATCATCCGAAGTTGCGGCCGGGTTCATGCGTCATACACGAGGTGCCTCAACGCTTGTCCTGGCCCGTGCGGAATCGTTCCTGGGCCATGGTCGGGGCAACAGCTGGAGGTCATGGATGGTCAGGCGTCGCGAACTGCTCGGGATGGTCGGTGCGACCGTGGCGGTGGGAGTGCTGGGGACGGGCGCGGCCGAGGCCGTGCCGCAGGGCAAGGGGGCAGGGAAGGGGCGCCGTCCCTCGAAGCGCACGCTCAAGGTCATGCAGTTCAACATCTGGCACGGCGGGAGCCAGGTGCCGGGTGGTCGGGCAGGTATAGCCGACACGATCGCCGCGGTCGAGCCGGACGTGGTAATGCTCAGCGAGTCGGACCCCACCAGGGTGGCCAACCTCCTGACCGACCTTGCCGAGCGAGGGCTGACCTACTTCGACAACGAGAACCCGACCGATCCCGGAGTGATCTCGCGCCACCCGATCATTGAGCGCGCCTCCTTCCCGTCCTGGTCGAAGGCGGTCGTCTCTGTCGACGGCACTGAGGTGGCGGCATACTCCGGGCACCTGGAGTACCGCTACTACGCCAACTACCTGCCGCGCGCCTACGGCGGTGGCACGCCGGCGCCCCTGGAGACCTCGGAGTACGGCTGGGGCGAGATCCCGACCGGTCCGATCACCGACGTCGACCTGATCATGCGGCTCAACGAGGCATCGGGGCGTACGAAGGTGACGCGGACGGTGCTCGCGGACGCCGAGAAGGAGCGGGCCAAGGGGCGACTGACGCTGCTGGCCGGGGACTTCAACGAGCCCTCGCATCGGGACTGGGGCCACCGCACGCGGAACCTGTTCGACCACAATGGTGCCGTCGTCGAGTGGTCGACAACCAAGGCCATCGAGGACGCCGGTTTCCGCGACAGCTACCGCGCGGCACACCCCAACCCCGTCCGGACGCCGGGCTTCACCTGGCCGAGCGACAATCCGGGCGTCGGCATCGGGAAGCTCACCTGGGCGCCCAAGGCTGACGAGCGGGACCGGATCGACTTTGTCTTCTACCACCCGGACCGGCGGATCCACCTGCTCGACAGTGTGATCGTCGGGCCGTCCAGCACCATCGTGCGCAGCGAGCGGGTGAGGGAGTCAGGCAGGGACAAGTTCTGGGAGCCCACCTGGACCTGGCCGAGCGACCACAAGGCCGTCCTCAGCACCTTCCGGGTGTCCACGTGCTGAACGGAGGCGCCGCACCTTCCGGCTGTCGGCATGCCGAACAGATGCTCCTCCCGCGATGGTCGTCTCCCGGACGGGAGTGCCGGGTGGTGCTGGAAGAACGCGCCGCGTAGCGGCGCGAGCAGCTGGCCGACACCGAGGCAGAAGCGGCCCGGCTCGGGGCCACCGAGGTCGGAAGGGACTGGGCGCCCGAGATCCATGACGTGACCATCGTGGATGAGTCCGGCAAGCGCGTCGACAAGTGGGTGTTCGCCCACAGCCCGCATCCCCGTTCACGGCAGTCCCGGACGGTCTCACCGAACCTTGCGCGGCGCTCCAGGCCACGGTGACCTGAGTCAGTCGAAGAGGGCAACGAGTCCGTTCACCCAGATCGCGAGGAACACATGGGCCGCCACCAGGCAGCCAGCCCACCGCCGGCTGTCCACGGCTCGGAGGGCGCCTCGTACTCCCGTTCCAGATCGTCCCGATAGGAGGCGGGGTCGTCCCAGCCGACGGGGCGCCCCGACTCCTCGCCGCAGGCGGTCCGCACCGCGACCAGCGTCCCTCCGCGAAGGCGGTGGCCGCCTGCGTCTCGGGGCCGTGCCAGGCGAGGGCCTTCATCCGCCACGCGGGAGACCCGTACCGCGCCACCTACGTCGACCTGGTTCTGTCGCTCAGCACTCGCTCCCTCTCAACGGCATCGGCTGAACCGCACCGGGAGGGAGTGTTCAATCACGGCGACGACTGGATTCTCGACGCTTTCTCCGAGCTGTGCCTCGACCAGGGCCGCCCCGCCGACGGTCTGGCCCACCTCGATGCCCTCGCCGCCCAGCGCGGGGGAGAGGACGAGTGGGAGCTGTACTGGACGCGGTTGCCCCCGATCGCCACCTCCAGTGGGGTCGACGAGACGGTCGCACCTACGGATCACCGAAAATCTTCATCCTGCTGGTCCGCAGGGGCTGGCGGGTCTCGGCGAACACCGTCGCGAAATGGCAGCGGCCACCCCCGGCGGCGACGTCCGCGGCGTGATCTTCCGCAGCGACCGCTGTGGGACGACCGCCCGTAACGGCCGTAGGGCGCTGCGGGCGGTCGTAAGATCACTGCGGGGCACCGCAGGCGCGTCTACGGACACCGCAGGATCACTGCGGGACGACGGCCGCGGCGATCTCGTCGTAGGTCGCGTCACTGACCAGGCCCGTGTCGTCCAGTACGTTCTGGTGGTCGAGCACGGTGAGGTTGGTCTGGCTGGCGAAGTCACGGACCACCGAGTTCTTGGTGGTGGCTCGGACCTGGGCGATCGTGAGGAACACCTTGCCGTGCGAGGCGCGCAGGATGTTGGCGAAGTGCCTGTCGAACTCCGCGCCACGGGCGTTCTGCAGCTTCCGTACGAGGGCCTGCTGCTCGGGCGTGGCTTCGTCGGGGATGGTGACGTTCAGGGTCTGGGCGGCCTCGCGGACCTTCCCGTCGAGCTTGCTGTGCCCCTCCATCAGGTGGAGCCCGGCCCGCTTGACCGCTTCACTCGACGCATGGGTCTGGGCAAGCCGACCGACCGGCGCCTCCCAGAGATTGGCCTGCCGCACCTTCGTCAGCAGTGTCTTGTCCAGCTCACTGATCTCGCCACCCGTGGTCACCTCCCTACCGGGGGTGGCAGGCGCCGCACTGGGAAAGTCGGCGGTTATCGGCTCCGAGGCGCTGGCGCTGCCGCGCGTGGCCCATAGGGCCGCGGCGGCGAGAATCATGACGAGCGTCGCCACGACAGCCATGACAAGACCGCGTGGGTACCGGGAGGTGAGGCTTCGCGCGTGTGCGTTCATGGCGTCTCGTACGGATGCGGGGCGGCCCGCGTTCACTCACGCCCCAAACGTATCGGTCCGCGTGTCGGATGCGTGTCGGGATGCACCGGGCGAACGTAACGTCGGCGCCCGGTCCGCGCGCATACGGGCGCGGCGAGAGCGGGGGTGACCTCCCGGAGGGTCGCGCCGATCCTGCTCTTGGGCAGGCCGGTTGCTTCGGCGAGCGGTGCCTGGTCCATGGACCAGCGCTTCTTGAGGAGAAAGACGACGAGCTGGTCGGCGATGGAGAGCCGCCTGCCGACGGCGCCGGGGCCTCCGCCGGGGCGCTTGCCGGGCAGGAAGATCGGCGGGCGCTCGGTGCACCAGGCTCGGTAGCGGACGGCGAGATCGTCAAAGGCGGCGGACTCGAGTCCGGGAGGCTGGGGTGCCGCAGCCAGGCAGGCAGCCTGTCACCGGCCGGGAAGTGCCCGAACTCGGCACTGGGCGGGGGGCGGTTCATGGGCGAGGGGTTCGGGGCGCTCGGTGTGGTTCCAGGTGCCGTGCCAGTCGTGCGGCGTGAGGGGCAGGCGGTCCATGACACTGTCAGGGACGGTGACCCCGGTGGGGTAAGTGCCAGGGTCGAAGTCGGCGTGGACGGACAGTCCATTGCGCGTGGTGGTCGCTCCGATGGTGCTGACGACTTCGTGGCTGGTCAGGGGCCTGCCGCGCCAGTTGACGCTGATCTGCGAGAACAGCCGGTGCTCTATTTTGTTCCACTTCGAAGTTCCCGGCGGAAAGTGGCAGACCGTCACCTCGGCACCCGTCTCATAGGCGAAGTCCGCGAGTTCCTTCTTCCAGGCGCGCACGCGGTAGCCGTTGGAGCCTCCGGCGTCGGCGGTGACCAACAGGCGGGAAGCGTGCGGGTAGCGGCGTCGCCCCGCACCGTCCCACCAACGGCGCAAGGCGGCCACGGCGAAGGGGGAGGTGTCCCCGTCGCAGCCCACCAACACCCAGCCGGCGTCGGTGCCGATGTCGTAGATTCCGCAGGACACCGCCTTCTGGGCGCCCTTCCCGGGAAAATCGTGCGCGCGGACCTGCACCGGCTGCCCGGCGCGGTGCCATGCGCGTCCGATGGCCGCGTAGCTGCCCAGCGTCTCCTTCTTCTTGGCGTCCGTGCTGATGACCGGCCGCCCGTCGGCGAGGTATGCCGTGACCTGGTTGTTGATGTGACGGAACTGGGCGTCCCGGTCCGGGTGCCGGGCTCCCTCGGTGCTCCTCGAGGCGCTCGGCGAAGGGAACCCCTCCGCCTTCAGCAGTGAGAGCACCGTGTCCGAGCCGACCCGGCCGCCCCTGCCGCGTCAGCTCGGGCGCCCCCGGACACGCCTGCCCAGCCGTTCGTCGCTCACCGAGGTGGTCCAGGCCCAGGCCGACACCACCGGCTTCGTCGTCCTGGACCGATGGGCGGAGATCCTGGAGCGGCACTTCCCACCCCGGCGGCCCGACCCCGACAACGTGGCCGAGTAGCCCGCCCTCACCACAAGGCGGACTGCACGCTTGCGATCCGAACCGAGATGGGAGGGGGTGCGGGGGCTCAGGGGGCGTCGGAGAAGTTGTGCACGCCCCACCAGCCGGAGTCGTCGTGGTAGATGCCGATGCCGACCTCGGTGAACGAGGTGCTTGTCTGGCTCTTGTAGTGGCCGGGGCTGTGGCGCCACATGGACTGGAACTTCTCGGCTGCCTCCTGGGCGGTCATCGACTTGTCGCTCCACCAAACGATGTTCTCGCCTATCCAGGTGCGGCCGCCGGTGACCAGGTACCGCGTGTCGGAGTCGTCGGAGTGGCCGAAGCCCGAGGTGCTCATGTGCCGGGCCCATCGCCGGGCGAAGTCGCTCAGGTCCGTGCGCAGGCTCAGGGGCGGCAGGTTGACTGTGGCGCGCTCGGCGTTGAGCAGCTTGAGCGACATGGCTTCCGCCTCGGTGGTGCTCTGGGTCGTCGTTCGGGGGCCGGGGAGTCTGGGGTCGGGGCCGACTGGGCCGCCCTTCGGGGAGGTGGTCCGTGCCGGTGAGGGACTCTTGGGGCGGGTGGTCGTGGTGCGGCTGCGGGCGGGGGTGGGGGTCCGGGAGGTGGACGGGGACGGTGAGGTCGACGGCGAGGCGGTCGCGGACGGGGACAGGGAGGCGGACGGGCTGGCGGTCCGGGACAGCGGCAGCCGGTCCTTGGGAGCGGCCGCGAAGGCGGTGGTGGGGGCGGTGGCGGCCGTGTCCGCCGCGTCGTCGTCCCCGTGGGTGAGCACGACCGCGCCGGCCACCAGGGCGGCCACCCCCGCGGCGCACAGGGCCGCCGCGCCCGTCCTCGCCCCGATCGCCGCGCGGCGGCGACGCCTGCCGTGGCGGTGGCGGCGGGGCTCCTCGTGTGCGGTCTCCGTCTTTGTGGTGGGCTGCTCGTCGTGCAGGTGCATGCTGTGCTCCGTGGTGGTGCGGACCCGCCGGGCACGGTGCCCGGCCTCCGGGAGACCGGCGGGCCGCGGCCGGACAACGGTTTTTTCCACCGGACGTCCGGGCGCGCTGCGGTCCGCGGGCGCTCGGGGGGCCGCGGACACGGCGCGGGTGGTGTCCCCGGGGGTGGGAGGCCGGAAGGGGGTTTTCGTTCCCGCGCCGGGATGCGTAGGGTCCGGCTGTTCTTTCTGTTGTCGCCGGCGCGCCGACGGGTCTCCCGACGACAGGACGTACTAAACGACGGGCAGGGCAAGGATGCACACGGACAGCGAGCACACCCGGGAGCTGGTGAGCGCGGCACGCGCGGGTGACGGCCGGGCGCGCGAGCTGCTCGTCGCCGACTACCTCCCGCTCGTCTACAACATCGTGGGGCGGGCCCTGGACGGGCACGCCGACGTCGACGACGTGGTGCAGGACACGATGCTCCGGGCACTGGACGGGCTGGGCGGGCTGCGGGAGCCGTCGCGGTTCCGGTCGTGGCTGGTCGCGATCGCGATGAACCAGATACGGCGGCGCTGGACCGATCGGCGGCAGGCGGCCGCCGCCTCGCTGGAGCGGCTGGCAGAGCATCCGGACCCCGCGGGTGACTTCGTGGACCTCACGATCCTGCGGCTGGGGCTGTCGGGGCAGCGCCATGAGGTAGCCGAGGCCACCCGGTGGCTCGACGAGGACGACCGGGCGCTGCTGTCCCTGTGGTGGCAGGAGGCATCGGGGCGGCTGACGCGTGCGGAGCTGGCGGAGGCGCTGGGGGTCTCCGACCGCCATGCGGCGGTGCGGGTGCAGCGGATGAAGGCGCAGTTGGAGACGGGGCGTCTGGTGGTCCGGGCGCTCGCGACGCGGCCGATGTGCCCTGGTCTGGCCGATCTCACGGCGGAGTGGGACGGCCGTCCGTCCTCGGTGTGGCGCAAGCGGGTCGCCCGCCATGCCCGGGGGTGCGGCGCGTGTGAGGGCCACCTCTGCGGGCTGGTCCCGGCGGAGGGTCTGCTGGCCGGTCTTGCGCTGGTCGTGCCCGTGGCCGGGTTCGCGTCGCTGCGGGGGGTGGCGGACACGGCGTTCACCGGTGCCGAGGCGGGGTGGGCTCCGCCGGGCGGGCCCGATGGCGGCACGGTACGGGAGGGGGCGCGGTGGAAGGCGCCCGCGGCCGCGGGCGGGGCGGTGGCCGGCGCGCTGGCGATGGCACTGCTGTGGCCCGGGACGGCCCCGTCCCCGCCCGCGCCGGGTCCGCAGGAAGCACCGGCCGTGGCGCGGTCGGCCCCGCCGGCCCCCTCCCGTGCGCCGTCGTCGTCGCCGTCGCCGTCCGCCGTGCCGCCGACGCACAGCGCGAGACCCACGCCCGCCTCCACTGCCGCGCGGCCGAGCCTGGCGCGCCAGGTGGCCGACCTCGTCAATGCCCACCGGGCCGAGGCCAGGTGCGCCCCGCTGCGCCTGGACGACCGGCTGACGGCCGCGGCCCGCGCGCACGCGCGCGACATGGTGGACCGGGGCTACTTCGAGCACGAGAGCCCGGAGGGGCGGCACGCGGACGACCGGATCGCTGCCGCGGGATACGACGTGGGGCCGTGGGCGGAGAACCTGCACCGGGGGCCTCGGGGCGCGGCCACGGTGGTCGAGGACTGGATGGACGGCTCGATCCACGAGGAGAACATGCTCGACTGCCGGTACCGGGACATGGGGCTGGCGGCCGTGCCGGGGCCGCAGGGCACCGTGTGGGTGCAGACCCTGGCCGGTCCCGCCTGAGACGCCGGCCGGGCGTCGACCTGCTGCAGGGACGCGCACACGGCCGAGGACTTGGCTGCGGAGGCGTTCACCAGGACGGTCGAAGCGGTGCTGGTCGGCGGAGGGCCGACCGGGCCGTTGCGGCCGTATCCGCTGACCGTGGTGCGGCGCACGGCGATGGAGTGGACGGACACCGCTCGGCGCATCGAACTCATGGAGGACGTCCTTGGCCGGTGCCGTCGCCGCGACCGCGGCACTGCCGTACGACGCGGTGTACCCCTCGGCGCCCCAGAGCATCCGACAGGTCCCGGAACGCGTGGCGGCACGACCGGCACGCGGAGAGTTGCTCGGCGAGGCGGCGCTCGGGGGCTGGAAGGGTCGCCGTACCAAGGGGAGGCCGTCTTCCCCGAGGCGGGGGCCTCCTCCGGTGGCCTCTCCACGGCCGCGGTGGTGGGCGGCGAGGCCGCGGCGGTCGCCGTCGTCACGTTCTGGTCGTGAGCCGTTGTGCCCGACGGCCGGGACCCCGGGCGAACCGCGCCGGCGTTCGCCCGGTCTCCCGCACGGACGACGGCCTCCGCCAGCGCTTCCGTGTCGGTCTCCACTTCCGCCTCCGGTTCAGTTCCGGCCTCCGCGTCCCCGTCCGCACCCGTGCCGTCGGGATCACCGCTGCCCGCGCCCTCCGCCACCGGGGGCCCGGCGGGAGTGCGTCCCCGTCGGCGCGCGCGGCGACGGGCGCGGAGTACTACGCGTCCGAGGAGGCGCCCACGGGGGACAGGACCAGGCTGCGCATCGACTCCACGGGGATGTGCATGGGGATTCCCATGGGCAGCGGCAGCGACGGAGTCCAGCCAAGGGAGTCGACCTGCACGGGAGCGGCCTGGCAGGACTGGGACGTGGTCGCGCAGGAGCAATCCCGGAAGGTCGTGCTCAGGAACGCGGGTACGGGCAAGTGCCTGTCGCACTCCGGCACCACCAAGGACGGGGCGTTCGTCCGGCAGGCCCCTTGCGTGCCCGGGGATCCCCTGCGGGTCTGGACGATGAAGCACCGGGGTGACGGAGCGGTCGCCATCTTCACCAGCGACAGGATGTTCCTCGGACTCAAGAAGTGGGCACCGGCCGCGCGGGGGGAACCGCACGACTCGCTGATCACGACGCAGCGCCACTACTACGCGTCCCCGTCACTGCACTTCCGCACCGACTCGTGACGCATGTTCTCCGGTGACGTGGGCGGCGGCCGGGTCGTGCGCCGCTGGTCCGGTCTTTGATCCTCACCCTGACCGGTGTCTCGACGCCGCCGGGCCGGGTGAGGCGGTGGCGGGCGAGGTCCTTCCGTTGGGGGGCGACGGCGTCTTCGAGGTCGAGAACGACGGCCTCCGCACCGCGGCTGTCCCCGCGGGGGTAGCGATAGGGTCGGTCGGCCCGGAGTGCACAGCCACGAGCGGGCGTGACGGGGAGCGAGGGGCATCACAGGACCCCGCCCGGAGTGGGAGCGGTGAGGCACAGATCGGCCCGCACCGTACGCCCTTCTTCGGACACCGACGTCTCGACGCGGTCGGCAAGGTGACCGACGATGGCCAGCCCCCAGCCGCCTTCTCCGGCCGACCGGGCCGTGGGGGCGGAGCTGGTCGGCCGGGCTGTGGGGAGCCTGCCGGAGTCGCGTACGTCGATGCGGAGATTCTGATTCCGCAGGGACAGGCATACGGCGAGCTCCATACCGCCGTGCCGAGCTGCGTTGGCGCCTAGTTCGCCGATGATCAGGAGGGCCGACTCGCGGTCGGAGGCGGCCACACCCCAGGAGGTCAGGAGGGACGAGGTGAACTGCCGCACCTCGCGGACCATGCTCTTCTCGGCCGCCACGAAGACCGCTCCCCGCCGGTGTGCAAGGGACCATGGCTTCGGTGCCGGGACTGTTTCGGCTGTAACGGGCGTGGAAGCCGGGTCCCGTCTCGGGTTCCGGATTCCCCACGGCTCCACAGCCACGGTGGTGGTAGGAGTGTTCATGGAACAATGCTCGGCCCCGGGATTCGCCCTGTGAAATGACGCTTATCCGGCGACCTGATGCGCGGTGAGCATCTTCCCAGGTCACCGGGGCGAAGCTGCACGGTGTACCGGCATGAGGACGGACCTCCGCCGTGCCACACCACATCGGACGCCGCGCGCTGATCCACCGGGGATTACAGGACGTCCTTGGGGGACGGCTGGGCGGTGGAACGCAGATACTCGTAGAACCGCGTCACGACCGCGGCACGCGGGCCCCCGGCCGGCGCGATCACGCCGATCGTCCGGAACGCCCTCGGATCCGCCAGGGGTACGGAGACGGTGCGTGCCGGGCGGGCGGACGCGTCACCGGTGGCGGGCGCCACGGCCACACCGAGCCCTGAGGACACCAGTGAGCGGAGGGTACTGAGCTCGGTGCACTCCATGACGATCCGCGGAGTGAACCCTGCCGCCTGGCACAACCGGTCCGCGACCTGGCGCAGGCCGAACTCCGGCCGCAGCGCCAGGAACTCCTCGGCGGCCAGTTCGGCCATCCGTACCCGGTGCCGGGAGGCCAGCCGGTGGCCCAACGGCACGAGAAGAGACAGCGGCTCTTCCTGAAGCGGGGTCCAGCGCAGCGTGTCGTCGGCGGGGCGGGGACTGGTGACCCCGAGGTCCAGCCGGCCGCGTCGCACCTCGTCGACGACGGAGTCGGCGGCGCTCCCGCGCAGCTCGAACGTGGTCGCCGGTGCGATGGCGTGATACCCGGCGAGCAGCCCGGGGATCAGCCAGGTCCCGTAGGAGTGGAGGAAGCCGAGGGCGATGGTCCCGGTGTCGGGATCGATCAGCGTGGCGATGCGTTGTTCGGCACGGTCGATCTCGCTGATGGCACGGACGGCATGCGCCCGGAACACCTCGCCGTACTTGTTGAGGTGCAGCCGGTTCTGCTGGCGGTCGAACAACGCCACACCCACTCGTTTCTCCAGGCGGGCGAGGGCACGGGAAAGGGTGGGCTGGGCAATGGTGAGGCGTTCGGCGGCAGAGGTCACGTGCTCGGACTCGGCAAGTGCCACGAACCACTGCAACTCGCGGATCTCCATGGAACCACCTTATGGGGAGGAGGCGATCGCGCGGCGGTGGCGGACCGGGGCGGGAGGGACGTCACCCGCTGCGGGGAGCCGACTCGGGTCGTGCGCCACCGCCGGGCACCTCGAGGTGCCGGTGCTGGGCGGGCAGGGCATGCAGACCGGGGCCGCCCAGGGCTCCTGCGCGATCGACCATCAGCACGCGCAGACACTTCTCGGCCGCCGTGTCGGCCGGGGTCAGGACGATCAGGCTCTGTCCGGCTCCGTCCAGGGTGGCCAAGGTGTCGTAGTGGACGGTCAGCTCGCCGACCGAGGGGTGGCTGATCCGTTTGGTGCCGTGGGCCCGCTCACCGATCGTGTGGTCGTCCCACCACACCGCGAACTCCGGGCTCGCCGAACGTAGTTCTCTGATCACCTCGAGCAACCGCGGTTCGTCGGGGTGGCGTGCGAACGTGGCGCGGAGATTGCCCACCGCCTCCTGTGCCACCCGGGCCCAGTCCCGCTGCATCTCCCGCATATGGGACGGCAGGAAGAGCATGCGAGCGACGTTGTCCGCGTCGCCTGAGCCGAAGTCCTCGCCGAACAAGGCCGCGGCGGCGCTGTTGTGGGCCAGGACGTCGAACCTGAAGTCGACGAGATAGGCCGGCAGGAGCGGCATTCCGTCCATCATGACGCGCAGGGACTTGTTCACGGGCAGGCTCACAGGGCGGGATACCGGCGCTTCCCCCCGGGCGATCAGGTGCAGATGCCGGTGTTCGACGGGCGACAGCCTCAGCGCGCGGGCGAGAGCGTCGAGCACCGCAGCGCCGGGAGCGCTCGCCCGTCCCTGCTCCAGCCGCACATACCACTCGACGCTGACGGCCGCCAGCTGGGCGACCTCCTGGCGCCGCAGTCCCGGCGTCCGGCGACGCTCCCGGTCCGGCAGCCCGACATCCTCCGGCCTCAGCCGCGCCCGCATAGCCCGCAGGAACTGCGCCAACTCCTCGTTGCGTCCCGCTCGACGATTCACCACGCCTCCATCATCGCCCCGCGCCGTACCTTCGCGTCCAGAGCGGAAAGGGGTACGGCGCCTACCAGCATCGCAAGGGCCTTCCCTCCCCTCTGTCCGGATCCCGAACATCGATTCGCCCACCCTCGAATCTCAGGAGATCAGATGAACAAGTCCCTGCGCACCGGCGTGGCCGCGGCCGTCACCGCGCCCACCGCCGTGACCGCATGCGAGAGCGCCGCGGCGAAGGCGGCCCCGGTCGATCAGGCGGGATTCGGCTACACCGAGATACGCAAGGGAGTACCCGACTCCGCAGCGCGCTTCACCGTGGCCAGCCCGGACCTGCGCGACGGCGAGGCATTCCCGGCCGACTTCTGGGCCGACGCCTTCGGCTGCACCGGCGGCAACCGGCAGATCAGGCTGTCATGGAGCGGCGCACCGCAGGCCACCCGTAGCTACGCGATCACCATGTTCGACCCCGACGCTCCCACCGGATCCGGATTCTGGCACTGGCTCGTCTGGGACATCCCCACCACTCACACCAGTCTGGACGGCGCGCTGCCGACCGGCGCGGTCGCAGGCACCGGCGACTCCGGCAAGGCCGGCTACCTCGGGCCCTGCCCGCCGGGCGGCGACCTCACCCACCACTACGACATCACGGTGTACGCGCTGGACGTGCCCACGCTGGACCTGCCCGCGTCGACGCCGCCGACCGTCGCCTCGTTCACGATGTCCGGTCACGTCATCGGCCACGCCCGGATCACAGGGACAGCTCGACGCTGACTTCGGTCAGCGACGGGAGGCGCCCTCGAAGGCGACGTGCCGGGCTGATCCCCCCCGCGGCGGCGTCCGTGTAAGTACGTCGGGTGCCAGCCCGGCCAGCTGTGCTTCCTTCACGGCCTCAGCCGAGACGATCACGTCGGTCATCAGGTGTCACTTCCTTTTCGAAGATGCACCGTTGACCGTTCAGACCCGCGTGAGGACCTCACCAGCCCCACTGAACCGCGGGAACGAGCTTGGCGGAGCCTCAGTGGTCGATCCACTGGTACCACTTCTGGTTTTCGGCGCCGTCGCACGGCCACACGATGACCGGGGTGCCCTCCGTCTTCCCGAGGTTGTAGACGACCACGCACTTCGAGCTGGACTGCGAGACCAGGTCGTGGGTCGTCTTGTTCAGATAGAACTGCTGCCCTCGGCTGCCGTTGCACGGGGCTATCTCTATCGCCGCCCCGCTGGCCGACGAAGCCGAAGTCATGCACAGCCCCTTGGCACGGACGGTGCCGTCCGAGCGGAGATCCCAGCGCTGTTCGTCCCGGTCGTTGCACTTCGCGATTCGCAGTTGGCTGCCGGCGGAGGACGGGTTCAGACACAATCCGGCACCCCCTGCGATCAGGAAGTAGCCGGTCTTCGACGAGTTCTTGCCGTTCCCCTCGTCGCTCTTGGGAGGAGAGCTGGCCGGCGGCGACTTCTTGGGCGTGGTCTTGGGCTTGCTGCTGGGCTCGGCCGACTTGGCGTCCCCGGCGCCCTTGCTCGGGGACGCCTTCGTCGCCGGCTTGGAAGCGGAGACGGACGGCGAGGCCGCGCCCTTCGCCGGCCGGGCCTTGGGGGTGTAGTCGCCCGGAGCGGACGGGAGTGCCGCCCCGAGCACGGTGTCGTCGGCAGGCCCTGCGGCAGCGGTGTTCTTCGCCGAGGGGGCGTCGCGGTCGTCCTTGGCCAGGACCACCAGGGGGACGGTGACCAGGAGTGCGCCGACGATCACCGCGGCCGCGAGCATCGGCTTCTTGGGACGTCCGGGCTCGGTTCCCGCCGCTGCGGTACCGGAGGACGGGCCTCCCGAGGAGCCGGAGAGTGCCTGAGCCTCGGCGCCTTCGGCGGCGGGCCCGGAGACGAGACCTGACGCAGCGTCAGAGTCTGGTCCGGAAGTCGGGTCCGACCCCGGAACGGGCGTGGATTCCGTAGCGGCGGCTCGGCCGGAAGCGTTGCCCGATCCGGTCCGGCGGGTACCGCCCGACGCCGCAGCCCGCCGGGACGGGCCGGTTCCCGCGCTCCCCGCTGTCTCCTCGGCGGCCTCGTCCGTCCCCGTGTCCCCCCGGCCGGTCTCCCTGGGGGAAGCCTCTTCTGTCGCGCCGGCACTGTCACCTGAAGGCCCCCGCCTGCCGGCGGGGGTGAGTTCCGCTCCCGCCTCGCAGGCGACTGCGGGCAAGGCGACCGCCTGGCGCACCTTGGGTGCGCCGGGACCGGTCGCCTGGGACGATGCGGCAGCCGGTTGGGCTCCGTTGTTCTGAGGTGGCATCCGTACTCCGTTGTCGGCTTGTGGGGGATGCGTACGCGGTGCTCAGCGGCTCAGGTGACGGGAACCCGGGAGGAACCACCGATGTCGAGGTGCGCAACCGATTCGCCGTCGGCTCTCCCCTCCGGCGAACGCGTAGGCCGAAGCGTAGCCAACGAGGGATCAGATCGAGACCGGTGGGTGGGAACCGACCGGTGTCACGTGCGGGCGCCGGGCCTTGACCCCGGAGTTTGGACACGTCTATGTGGCTCGGGCCAGGGTAGTTGATGTCGATGGGAAGGTGTTCTCGTCAGCGATCGAGGAGGCCGGATCTCGGGAAGGTCGGCGGCGACGCAGTGCTGCACATCGACCGCGCTCACAGCCTTTCTGCTTTTGCCAACAAGGACCGCATCGGCGAGGGCGGTGTACGCCACCCCCTTTCCTCGCCGGGGCCCGCGAGGAAGGGGCGGGCTCAGTGCCCGGGGAAGTGCCGCCGGGAGAAGCCGGACGCCACCTGCTTGAGCCTTGAACCCGCCTCCGACGGCTGTCTCAGCGCGCCGTCCCGACGGGGCCGTCCGACGGCAGGTCCTCGGGGAGCAGCAGCCGCAGGTCGTCCAGGCCGGGCGCCGGTATCGCGCCGACACGCCTGGCCTGCAGGGTCATCATGGACTCCACCAGCCGCCGCCCGGTACGGGCGTTGCCGAAGGCGCGGTCGCGCGGGATGGCGGCCACGTACCGGCCCAGCGCCCCGACGGTCTCCGGTGGGCAGTCGTAGCCGGAGTCAGCGGCCTGTGCCGTGATGATCCCGACCAGTTCCTCGGTCGAGTAGTTCTCGAACTCCACGGTGCGGGTGAACCGCGAGGACAGGCCCGGGTTGGAGTCCAGGAACCGGTGCATCTCGGCGGTGTACCCGGCGGCGATCACCACGATCTCGTCGCGGTGGTCCTCCATGAGCTTCAGCAAGGTCTCCACCGCCTCCCGGCCGAAGTCGGACGTCGACCCCTCGGGAGTGAGGGTGTACGCCTCGTCGATGAACAGCACACCGCCCAAAGCCCGTTCGAAGACCTCCTTGGTGATCTGCGCGGTGTGACCGACGTACCGGCCCACGAGGTCCGCGCGGGCGACCTCCACGAGCTGCCCCTTGGGCAGGACCCCCAGGGAGTGCAGCAGCTCGGCGTAGAGGCGGGCGACGGTCGTCTTGCCGGTGCCGGGTGGGCCGGAGAAGATCAGGTGCTGGCTGATCCTCGGGGTGGGAAGTCCGGCCGCCTGCCGCTGCCGCATGGTCGCCAGCAGGTTCACCAGATCGGTCACCTCCCGCTTGACGGCCCCGAGGCCGACCATGGCGTCCAGCTTCGCGAGCAGCTCATCGGAACTCCCCGCCGCCTGGGCCGCGTCGCCGGGCTCGACGCCGACGTCCGCGGGCAGCAGCAGCGAAAGGTCGGCCTCGGCCGGGTCCACCATCGAGCCGAGCCGGAACGCCTGCCGGTCCACCATCTCCTCGAACACCCGGCGCGCGGCGCGGCCGTTGCCGAAGGTGGCGCCCCGCTCCATCCGCCCGTAGTGCTCGGCGAGGGCGTCCAGAGTGCGCGGGTCCAGCTCGTAACGGTGTGCTTCGCACATCCGCTGGGTGATCGTGACGAGTTCTTCCGCTGTGTAGTTGGCGAACTCGATGGTGCGGGTGAAGCGGGAGGCCAGGCCGGGGTTGGAGTTGAGGAAGGCGGACATCTCGCCGGTGTAACCCGCGGCGATCACCACCACCTCCTCGCGGTGGTCCTCCATCAGCTTCAGCAGGGTGTCGATCGCCTCGCGGCCGAAGTCGGCGCCGCCGCCCTTGCCGTCCGACAGCAGCGTGTACGCCTCGTCCAGGAACAGCACACCGCCCAGCGCCTCGTTGAACGCCTCCGTCGTCTTGATCGCCGTGCCGCCGATGACCTGGGCGACGAGGTCGGCCCGGGAGACCTCGACCAGGTGCCCTGAGCCCAGCACACCCAACTCGGCGAGGATGCCGCCGTAGAGCCGGGCGACGGTCGTCTTGCCGGTGCCGGGTGGACCGGAGAAGACCAGATGGCGACTCATCGGCGGCACCGGCATGCCGAGCCGGGCGCGGCGCTGCGCCAGTTGGTTGAGGTTGACCAGAGTGCGGACCTGGTGCTTCACATCGGACAGGCCGATCAGCGAGTCCAGCTCCTCAAGCGGTCCCGACGGTGCGGCCTTCGCGGACCCGCCTCGGCCACCCGGCTCGCCCGCCGGTACGACGCCGGTGACGTCCGCTCCCCATACGTCAGGAGCGCCGTTGTCCCCACTGGTCAGGTCCTCCACCGTCAACCGGTCGCTGCCGCGGGTCTGCTTCAGCCCCGCGCCCTGGTTCTCCCGCACGGTGCAGCCCGCCGCGGTGACCTGCTCGGCGGTGTCGATCCGGACGCCGTCGCCGAGACTGCTCGTGATCACACAGGCGTTGAGGCTCAGCCGGGCCCCGTCCACCGCCATCACACCGTGGGCCCCCGAGCCGGTCACCTCGGTGCGCAGCACCGACAGTTCGCCCCCCTTGTCCACGGCGATGCCGGAGGCGCCCGAGGCGTGCACCCGGCAGTCGCGGACGGTGCCCAGCCCCTCCGCGCCGATCCGGATCCCGGCGTCGGCCGCGCCGAGCACGGTGGTGTCCCGCAGGTGCGGATTGCCACCGCCGGACACCCGGACGCCGACCGCGCCGGCGTTCTCGATCTCGCAGTGCTCCAGCCGCCCGCGACCGTCGTCCGCGACCTCCACACCGTGCCCAACGGACTTGGTGACCCGGGCACGGCGGAGCAGCGGGTTTCCGCCGCCGCGGATCAGGATGCCGACACCGGCCGGGTCGACTATCTCCAGCCGGTCGAATTCGGCGGCCGACTCCTCGTCCAGCAGGACGGCGCCCGTCCGGTCCGCGCAGTCGCGGACCGTGGTGTCGGTCAGAGTCGGGGTGCTGGAGCCGATCACCCGGATCGCCGCTCCGCCCGAGGTGTCGAACGCGCACTCACGGAAGGTGCCGCGTGAGCGCTCCGTGACGGCCAGTCCGTTGCCCTTGGTACGCGACGTGCGGCAGCGCAGCACCTCCACGTCGGCCCCCGACGCCAGCACGAAACCGGGACCGGCCGTGTCACTGACCGTCACCTGCTCCAGCACCGGACGCGAGCTGCTGGTGACGTACACACCGACCGCCGCGTCGTGCACCCGCACGCGCCGCACCCGGGTACTGCTGTCGCCCTCCAGGGCGATGGCGGGCTTCCCGGTGCCGGAGATGTCGCAGTCCTCGACGACTCCCTGGGCCTCGCCGTTGGCGAGCACGCCGTTGCCGCGGGCGCCGCGGATACGGCACTCCCGCACCGAGGTGCGGCCGTTCGCACTGATCACGACACCGGTGGTGGCCAGGTTCTCGATCACGCAGTCGGAGATCACGCTGCCGGTGTCGGTGGTGTCCACGATGCCGGCCCCGTCCGGGTTGCTGACCCGGCAGCCCCGCATAGCCAGCGAGCCCGACTCCCGGGCCAGCAAGGCGGTCCAGCCGGCGCCGGCGATGGTGCAGCCGTCCATGGCGACCTGCCCGCGCGCCGCGTCGACCACCGGCACGTCCTCGGAACCACCGCGCAAGGTGAGGTCGGTGAGCATGACCGCGTCGGCGACCAGCACGACGGCGCTGCCGCGGCGCGGGCATATCTCGACACTGCCGGGTTCGCCCTCGGCGACGATGGTCACCCGGGTCCGGATGGTCAGGTTCTCCGGGTAGCGGCCGGGCCGTACCCTGACGACCGCGCCGCTGCGCGCCTGAGCCAGCGCCTCACCGATGGTCCGGAAACTTCCCGGCTGCTCCGGGCAGACCATGAGCAACTGCCGTGACAAGCTTGATCCTCCTGGCTCCGGCGCCACTGTTCGGCCCTGTGGGACGTCGGGACGCGTACCGGTGCAGGCTACGTGAGCGAGACCGTCATCTTCCAGGCGGGACAGCGCACTTCCCGTGGAACGTCGCGCACCGGGTGCTCGTCGTAACGCTCGGGCGATCACCATAGGATGCCCGCCATGCGACGAGACCCCACCTCCGCACGCGCGGCTGCGGCCGTCCTGATGGCCACTCTCCCCCTGCTCCTGGCCGGGTCCGGACCTGCGCTTGCCGACTCCGATCCGGTGGAACTTCCCGTTGCGCGTGCGGAGTTGAGGGCGAATGAGTCATGCGCGGCGGCGTCCGAACGCCCCGCCGAGCGCGAACCCTGGACCATTCGCGCCCTCGGCCTGTCCCGTGCCTGGCAGCAGTCCCAGGGCGCCGGGGTGACCGTGGCGGTGGTGGACACCGGCGTCGGCACCTCGATTCCGGCCTTGGCCGGCCGAGTGGAGACGGTGGGCAGCGCGGACGACGACTGCGTCGGGCACGGCAGCTTCGCCGCCGGGCTCATCGCCGCGGCACGGACCAAGGGAGTGGGCCCAGCGGGTGTGGCGCCGGCGGCACGGATCCTCGCGGTGCGGGGCACCGAGGAGCGCGGCACGACCACCCCGGATCTGCTCGCCGACGGCATAAGGAAGGCCGCGGACCAGGGCGCCAAGGTGATCTACGTCGCCCGGGCGCTGCCCACCGGCAGGGAGGAGCTGACCACCGCGGTCGCCTACGCGACCAGACGTGACGCCCTGGTGGTGGCCCCGTTCGCCCCGGACACGGTGCCGCAGGACAAGGCAGAACAGGGCAAGGAAGAAAAGGGGAAGGCCGCGCCTCTCTGGTACTGGCCCGCCGCGGTGCCGGACGTGCTCTCGGTGATGGACTACGGCGCCGGTGGCGACCGCCCCGCCGGCGCGCCGATGGCCCTCTCCGCGGACCTCGCCGCCCCCGGCATCGGGGTGGTCGGGAACGGGCCGAAGGGCAGCGGCCACTACCTGGGTTCCGGCTCTTCCTTCGCCGCCGCTCATGTGGCGGGGGCCGCGGCCCTCGTCCGGGCGCGTCATCCCGAGCTGAGCGCGGCCGAAGTGACGCGCCGCCTGCTGGGCACCGCGTATCCGGCGTCGCCCCCGCGCCTGGACGTCTACGGCGCGCTCACGGCCGTCCTCACCGACGCCGCCGGCACGGTGCCGAAGCAGCCCCCCGCCGGCCTGCCCGAGTCGCCCTCCCCGGCCCCTCGGCACCGTGCCGTGCTGGTCGCCTCGGCGGCCGGTGGGCTGGTGCTGCTGGTGGCGGTCGCGGCCGTGGTGATCCCCCTCGGCCGAGCCCGCCGGTGGCGGCCGGCGGACTGACCCGCGCCGGTGGCACCGTGGGCGCCGGGAGCTTCCGATCGCCCCGCCCGCGCCCGCCACGGGCGGAGCCGCTCCGGAACCCTCGGCGGCGCCAGCGGTCAACCTGGCTGCCGATGGAGACCGTAGAGCCCCGGACGGACGGGGTCCCGGCAGGCTTTGCCGGGTCCTGTGGGGGTGAGGAGCGCGGCAACGTGGGTTGTTCCGCGACCCCCTGACTCCGCCGGGGCGAGGCCCCATGACGCCGGCGCCGCGCTCGTCCACCGCGGAGTGCGGG
This sequence comes from Streptomyces sp. NBC_01216, assembly GCF_035994945.1. NCBI lineage: Bacteria > Bacillati > Actinomycetota > Actinomycetes > Kitasatosporales > Streptomycetaceae > Streptomyces > Streptomyces sp. NBC_01216. The sequence goes on along the minus strand of NZ_CP108677.1, from coordinate 118,962 downwards.
ACGGCCGGGCAGAGCACACCTACGCCCCGGGAACCCGTGCGGATCCGGCCCGGCCCGGGAGGACCCGGGCCGGATGCTCGCGGGTGCGGTTCCTCAAGGACCAGGGAACCGCACCTTGGGACGGAGCGCTCAGTCCTCCCTGGATCCCAGGAACGCGGTCTGCACCTGGACCGTTCGGCGTCGGGCGATCCGGCTGGCGCGGCCCGGCGGCAGCAGGCGGCCCTTGGCGTTGCCGATGACATAGCCCTCGGACGGCGGGCAGGACATCATCAGCGTGGGTGTGTTGACCTCCTGGAGCCTGCGCATCAGATGGTCGCCCATGGCACGGCTCGCGCCGGAGGCAGCGCGGGCCACCACCATGTGCAGGCCCACCTCCCAGCCGAGCGCCAACTGGTCGAGCAGCGGCTCGAACGGGGCGTTCATCGGCCCTGAGCCGATCATGTCGTAGTCGTCGACGAGGATGAACAGCCGCGGCCCGGACCACCAGTCCGCCGTACGCATCCTGGCAGGGGAGATCTCGGGGCCCGGCACCCTGGTCTTCACCGCCCGTGCCGCCCCGTCGACCAGGTCGCGCAGTGCGTCGATGGAGACGGCGTGGCCCAGCCGGTACTCGTCGGGGATCGCCGCGACCAGCTCACGTCGGTAGTCCACGACCATGATCCGTGCCTCGTCGGGGGAGTACCGCTGCATCACCGCCTGGGCGGTGAGCCGCAGCAGGTTTGTCTTGCCGCTCTCCGTGTCGCCGATCACGACCATGTGCGGGCTCTCGGAGAAGTCGTGCCACACCGTGCCCAGTTCGTCCTCCTCCAGACCCAGCGGGAAGCGGAAGTCTCCTTCTGGTGCGGGCAGTGCGGACACCGGCAGTTCGGTGGGCAGCATCCGCACCCGGGGCGCGACGGGGCCGTGCCAGCTCTCGGCCAGTGCGGACACCAGTCCGGCGACACCCTCGCCGAGGTCGTCGGCCCGCTCGCCGCCGTCGATGCGGGGCAGCGCCGTGAGGTAGTGCAGCTTGCCCTCCCTGGTCATACCGCGTCCCGGGACCCGGGGAACGGTCCCAGCCCGCCGCATGTCGATCTCTGAATCCATCGGATCACCCATCCGCAGCTCCAGATGGGTGCCCGCCTGGTCGCGCACCGCGGAGGGGAGCTCCACCCAGCGGGCGGTGGTGACGATGAGGTGGACACCGTAGTTCAGGCCGCGGGCGGCGATCGCGGTGAAGTTGGAGATCTGCCGGTCGTAGTCCTGGCGGACCGTGGACCAGCCGTCGATCACCAGGAACACGTCTCCGTGCTCGTGGTCGGCGAACTCGCCGGCGGCACGGCGCCGCCGGAAGGTGGCCATGGAGTCGATGCCCTGCTCCAGGAAGAACTTCTCCCGGGCCGCCAGCAGCGTGTTCACCTCGGCGATCGTGCGGCCCACCCGCTCGGAGTCCAGCCGTGCCGCGACCCCGCTCATATGCGGCAGGCCGTCCAGACCGGCCAGGGCGCCACCGCCGAAGTCCAGGCAGTAGAACTGCACTTCCCGCGGGGTGTGGGTGAGGGCCAGGGAGGTGAGGATCGTTCGCACCATGGTGCTCTTGCCGCTCTGCGGACCGCCGGCGATCGCGATGTGCCCGCCGACGCCGGCCAGATCCACGGTCAGCAGGTCGCGCATCTGGTCGAACGGCCGGTCCACGATCCCGATCGGCACCTTCAGCCCGCCCCGGTCCGGCCAGCCCACGGTAGTGAGCCCCAGCTCGGGGTCGGGGGTGAGCGGCGGCAGCACCTGGTCGAGGGTGGCGGGCAGATCCAGCGGCGGCAGCCACACCTGGTGCGCGGGCGGGCCCGCTCCCAGTAGCTTGTCGACGGCGACCGAGAGCAGCGTCTCCACGCTCTCCTCGGCCTCCGGCTCGGGTTCTGGCAGGTCGGGCATGGCGCGCGGTACGACGTAGCCGCTCGTCCACGGCACCGTCTGTCCCGCGGCTCGAGCCTGGTTGGCGCTGCCGCGGCGGTGCCGGTACGGCCCGGAGACATAGGCGGCCCGGAACCGGGTCAGCGCTTCGACCCCGGACTTGAGGAAGCCGCTGCCCGGCGCCGACGGCAGCTCGTAGGCGTCCGGTACGCCGAGGACGCCGCGACTCTCCATCGCGGAGAACGTGCGCAGGCCGATCCGGTAGGAGAGATGGCTCTCCAGCTGGTGCATACGGCCCTCGTCCAGTCGCTGCGAGGCGAGCAGCAGGTGCACACCCAGGCTTCGGCCGAGTCGGCCGATCATCACGAACAGCTCCATGAACTCGCGGTGTGCGGCGAGTAGTTCGCTGAACTCGTCGACCACCACGAACAGGCTGGGCAGCGGCGCCAGCGGGGTGCCGGCGGCGCGCGCCTTCTCGTACTCCAGCGCGGAGGTGTAGTTGCCGGCGGCGCGCAGCAGTTCCTGGCGGCGGATCAGCTCACCGTGCAAGGCGTCCTGCATACGCGACACCAGCGCCGCCTCGTCGGCGAGGTTGGTGATGACGGCCGACACGTGCGGCAACTCGTCCAGTCCGAGGAAGGTGGCACCGCCCTTGAAGTCGACCAGGACGAAGTTGAGAGTCTCCGAGGAGTTCGTCAGGGCCAGTGACAGCACCAGGGTGCGCAGCAGTTCGCTCTTGCCCGAGCCGGTGGCGCCGATCAGCATGCCGTGCGGACCCGTGCCGCCCTGCGCCGACTCCTTGATGTCGAGTTCCACCGGCTGGCCGTCCACACCCACGGCGATGGGCACCCGCAGACGGCTGGGGCCGGTGCTTCGCTGCCACAGGGTCCGCGGGTCGTGCCGGTGCAGGTCCTGAATGCCCAGCAGAGTGGTCAGTTCCACGTCGGTGGCGAGTGGTTCGCTGCTGTCGGTGGCCATGCCCATGCGATAGGGCGCGATCCGCTTGGCGAGCGCGGTCGCGCCGTGCACGCCGAAGACGTCGGGGCGGCCCAGCCGGGTGGACTGCTCCTTGCGGTCGCGGTCGGTGCGCACCAGGGAGAAGTCGTCGCCGTTCACGTCGAAGCGGAGGGTGACCCGGCCGGGCCGCCAGGTCAGGGTGCCGCTGAGGTCCAGGATGACGGTGTTGCGCATCCCGGGGCCGTCCAGACGGTGGCCGCTGGGCACGGTGCCACCGTCGACGACGATCACGGTGAATGGTTCCTCGCGTCCGGGGACGGCGTCCGGGTCGAAGGGCGGGCGCTCCAGGAACTCGGCGCCCAGCAGGTCCTCCAGTTCGTTGAACGCCGACCCGTTCATCCGGGTGGGTCCGGCGCCGTCGCTCTCCTGCGGGTGCAGGTGATGCGGCAGCCACTTGGCCCATTCCCAGTCGGCTCGCCGCTCGTCCGACAGGCACAGGGCGATCCAGAGGTCGTCGGGGGAGTGGAACGCGGCGAGTTGCGCGACGACCGACCGGGCCAGCGCGCGGATGCGGTCCTCGTCGCCGCGAAACAGCACCCGTGCCCAGGCTCGCAGGAAGATCGCGATGGGCTGGTCGGGGACGACGCCGTAGGCGCGGATGAAGCTGCGCAGCGCGTGTGCGGCGAGCGGTTCGAGATCCTCGACCGGGGTGCCCGTCACCGGAGCCAGGCGCAGGCCCAGCTTCTGGTCTCCCACCGCCACCCGCACCTCGCCGAAGTCCTCGTCCTGCGGTCGGCGTTCCCACAGGCGGGTCGACCCGACCACAGACGCCAGCGCCGACGGCTCGGGGTGCCGCCAGGCCAGGGCCCGCTGCTGGTCCACCACCGCCGCCCGCACCTTGCGCCGGGTCTGGGTGAGGTAGCGCAGGTAGTCCCGGCGCTCGCCCCTGAGGCGCTGCTTGCGCTCGCTGTTCCGGCGCATCACCTGACCGAGCATCATGGCCGCCGAGGAGATGATCATCAGGCCGAGGGCGAGGTAGATGAAACTGCTGCCGCCACTGCTCATTCCGGGCCGCATGAACATCAGCATCATCGACACCGACATCAGCGCCATCGGCAGATAGGTCCAGACGGCGGAGGAGTCCGGCACCATCTCAGGGAGCACGGGTGGCTCCTGCAGGGTCAGTTCTCCGTCCGGCATGTCCGGGCCTCGTCTACGGGCCGGTCGACGGAACAGAACCACACTCACCGTACGGTCTCCTTACGGAGCGGCCGTCACACTGACGGAACGCCCTCACGGGTGGGGGACGGGATGTTGTGGGGGCGGGGTCACCCCGAAGAGACGTTTGATACTACGATCCTGCGATCTGACCACCAATCAGCAACCTCCCATCTGCTTGCGTTGACATGCGCCAGCACACCCGGAAGGCGTGAGCCAGACCGATGAGTGACAACCAGGTGGCCGGTCTGTGCCGCCTGACCGTGAGAGCCCCCGCCCGCACGATCGACCTCGCCGTCCCCGCCGACGTGCCGGTCGCCGACCTGCTGCCCGCCGTGCTCGGCTACGCCGGGGACGACCTGGAGGAGACCGGCATCGACCACGGCGGCTGGGTGCTGCAGCGCCTGGGCGGCGAGCCGTTGGACGAGGAACGCACCCTCGACTCCTTCGAACTGCGCGACGGCGAGACGGTCTATCTGCGACCCCGCGTCGACGCGCTTCCCGAAGTGCACCTGGACGACCTGGTCGACGGCATCTCCACCGCATTGCGCGACCGTCCGTACGGATGGACCGCGGCGGCGGGCCGTGTGCTGCTGCGCGGCGTCGCCGTGACCGTGCTCGCGGTCGGCCTGGTGGTGCTCGCCCTGCCCGGCGGCTCGGGCACCACCCGTGCGGTGTGCGCCGCCGCCGCCGCGCTGCTGCTGCTCGCGGGAGCCGCCGCCGCCAGCCGGGCCGTCGGCGACGGCGGGGCCGGCGCGGCCCTGGGGCTGATGGCCGTCCCCTATCTCGCCCTCGCCGGTTGGCTGCTGCCCGGCGGTGACCTCTCCGGACCGCACGGCCAGGAGATGCTCGGCTCCCGGACGCTCGCCGCGACCGCCGCCGGCGCGGGCGGAGCGGTGCTCGCGCTCGCCGCGGTGGCCGCGTACGCCGCCGTGTTCCTCGCGCCCGCCGTGGTCGCCGCCTTCGGCGCGCTGGCCGCCATCGTGATGCTGGCCGCCGGCCTCACCGTGGACGAGGTCGCCGGTGTCACCGCGCTGGCCGCCGTGCTCCTCGGGGCCTTCGTGCCCTCGCTCTCCTTCCGCATGGCAGGGCTGCGCATGCCTCCGCTGCCGACGAACGCCCAGCAGCTCCAGGAAGGCATCGACCCGCATCCCACCGCGGTCGTCGCCACCCGCTCGGTGCTGGCGGACGGCTGGATGAGCTCGCTGTACGGAGCGGTCGGTGTGGTCTGCGCCGGCTGCCTCACCGTCATGGCCCGTGAATCAGGTCTGGCGGAGGTCTTCGCATCGCTGGCGCTGGCGCTGTTGCTGCTGCTGCACGCCAGGGGGCTCGGCAACGTCTGGCAACGCCTGTTTCTGGTGCTGCCCGCGGTCTGGGGCCTGGCACTGCTGGTGTTCTCCCAGGCCCAGGGCGCCGGTTCGACCGGGCGGTTGCTGACCGTGGCCGGGCTGTTCGCCGCCACCGCGGGCATAACCATCGCCTCCTGGACGGTACCCGGCCGCAGGCTGGTGCCGTACTGGGGCCGCGGAGCGGAACTGCTGCACTCGGCGGCGGCGATCGCCCTGCTGCCACTGGTGTTGTGGGTGCTCGGCGTCTACGGGACCCTGCGGTCCCTCAACGGCTGAGGGAGCACACGGTGCAGTCCAAACGCGACCAGGTACAAGCCCACATGTTCGTCATGGGGCGTCTCACCTCGGCCCTGCTCCGCGGCGATCCGGACGCCCCGGAGAGCCCCCAGGGCCGGACCAACAGAGGAGTCGCCGTCGGTGTGGTGATCGCTGTGCTGCTGACGGCGGGCTCCTTCGTGCTGGGCCTGTTCAAGCCGGGTGTCAAGGACTCCTGGAAGGCGGCGGGCACTCTCGTCGTCAACAAGGACACCGGGTCCCGCTACCTCTACCTGGAAGGCCGGCTGCGTCCGGTGCGCAACTACGCGTCGGCGCGCCTGCTCGCCGGTGCCGAGATGAAGGTCGTCCAGGTCGGTTCCCGCTCCCTGGAGGGCGTTCCGCCCGGCGCGCCCGTGGGCATCAGCGGAGCGCCTGACACGCTGCCCGCCGCGGGCGGTCTCGACACGGGCGCCTGGCAGGTCTGCTCCGGTGCGTCGTCCGGAGCGGTGACCACGCTCCTCGCGGTGGGCGCGTCCGCGGACGGCTCCGGTCTCAGCGCCGCTCAGGCGCTGGTGGTGACCGGACCGGACAAGGCGGACTACCTGGTGTGGCGGGGCAGCAGGCTGCGCCTCGACGACACACGGGGTGCTTCGCGGTCCCTCGGTTACGACACCGCCCCCCGGGTGAAGGTGTCGTCGGCGTTCCTCAACTCCCTTCCGGCCGGACCCGACCTGTCCCCGCCGGATGTGCCGGGCCGCGGAGGCAAGGGCCCGGAGTTCGGTGGCCGCAAGACCCGGATCGGCCAGGTCTTCCAGGTCGCGGTGCCCGGCGCGGACACCCGCTACTACCTGCTGCGCGAGGAGGGTCTCGGGCCGCTGACCGCGACGGGCGCGGCGCTGCTCCTCGGCGACCCGAAGACGCGTGAGGAGGCGTACGACAAGCAGGTTCCCAGCGCGGTGGAACTGGGCGCTGACGCGCTGAACGGCGATACCGCCGACGCCCCGGGCACGGATCTCGCGGACCTCCCCCCGGCGCCGCCCAAGGCCGTCGGCCTCGGCGGGGAGCGGACGGCCTGCGCACGGATCGAGGGAGGTGGCGGAACAGGCGCCCGGGTCAGTGTCGCGCTCGTCTCGCTGCCGGAACTCGGACCGGCCGCGCAGCCTGCTCCGGAGGGGCTCACACCGGCCTGTGTGCCCGTCGACCGGATCACCGTCCGCCCCGGCGGCGGCGCGCTGGTGCGGGCGCTGAGCGCCGGCGGGGCCGCCGGCGGCACGGTCTACCTCGTGACCGACAGCGGTATGAAGTACCGGATCGCCACCGACGAGGCTCTGGCAGCGCTCGGATACAGCGCCGGGCAGGCCAGGGGGATCCCCTCGCCGCTGCTCGCGATGCTGCCCACCGGTCCCGACCTCAGCCCGGCGGCGGCCGTGACCGGAGGGAACAGCAGGGCGACGGCCGCTCCCTGCGCGGGGGTGGCGAAGCCCGCTTCACCGGAGGCTGCGACAGGTGGAACGGACAAGCGGGGCGGAGGGGGAGATTCCGCGGCGGTGGACAAGTCTGTGAGCAAGAACTGACCTGTTCTGAGCAAGGAGATCCCTCAAATTGACCTCAAGACAAAAGAAGTTGGCAACGCTGTCATGTAAGTATGGCCGTGTTGCGATTCACCATGTTCGGTCAACTGGCCCCGAGCCGGGCGCAGTTCTCCCCGTCAAGCGGAGCTTCGTATTCCGGGCATGCTTGTAGGCCGGTTCAGTGCGGGGGACCGGACACCATCACCAGGAGGTGCGGTAAGTGGCAGGCTTCCAGCGGTCAGAGGAGCAGGCGACACGGAACGGCATCCAGGCCCTCGAGATGGCCTTCACCGGCGTGCAGAACTGCCGGCAGGACGTCGAGAGCATGAAGTTCAACCTGGCCTCCGGCCTCAAGGGTTCGGACGGCAAGGCGTTTCAGGATCTGCTGAAACTCTGGGACGACCAGGCTGAGGTCATCTCCAAGAACGTGCGGGACATGGTGGACACCCTCAATGAGACGCTCCAGCAGCAGGGCTTGACCCAGGGGTCCAACAACGACTCCATCAACACCGCGTACAACCAGTCCCAGAGCGTCTTCGACGCGCTGAAGGGCTGATCCCGCAGAGCGCGCCGGCACGGGCCGGACTCCCGGCCGTTGCCCCCCTCCCGTACCTGATGCGAGACGAGGCTCCGAGATGAGCGATTTCACCGACGGACACATCTACGTCGACTACCGAAGTATGTCCAACGCGGCGGACGACATGGTGCAGCAGACCAAGGCGATCGCCAGCATCCTGGTCAACCTGGACGCCGAACTCCAGGCACTCAAAGTGTCCTGGGAAGGTGACGACCGCCAGGTCTACGACGCCAAGCAGGCCGCGTGGAACGGCGCTGTCGAGGCGATGAAGAACCTGCTGGAGAACCACTCCAGGCTGCTGACGGACGTGTCCGGTAACTACGACCACAGCGAGAAGAAGCTCACCCAGCTGTGGGAGAGCGTCCGCGTCGGCCGCTGAGCCGGTACACACGAATCCCTTGAGCCGGGCGGCGGCCCGCTGCGACGTACGCGGGCCGCCGCCCGGCGTCCCGGCAGTGACAGCCCCGGCAGGAGAAGGACATGGCGGACGGTACGACGGTCAACCTCGACAAGGCATGGTTGGAGAAATTCCTCAAGGAAGACATTTTCAACTTCCGTGAGGAGCTGAGAAAGATACTTCTCGATGGGGAGTACGACAAAAAGTCGGCACCGAGTCTGCCGAACCTGCTGCCAGGTGGCGACATCCCCGACGATACGCCGTCCGAGGCAGCGCTCCCCCTGACGATCGGCGGCATGGTCAAGGACGCTCGGACGAACGGTGAGGCTCTCGTCGGATCCATCACCGAGGTCATCGGAGCCATTGACGTGATCCTCAAGAACCAGGCGATCCTTTTCGAGGACATCGAGGACAACCTGGGCGCCAGCATCGAGGAGCTGTTCAAGACCCAAGGTGACAACCTCGCCAAGATCGACGGCCAGAAACTGCTGGATGTCTTCGAGGACGTCGACGACTCCCTGGGCGGCGGTGAAAAGAAGGACGACTAGGACGACCTGGTTCCTGCCCTGGTAGCTCAGAGCCCAGCGCTTTTCACTTCCCGCATCCCCGCCTCGTGCCCCCAGCCGTCAACGGAGACCGATCATGGACGAGAAAAACGTCATTCCGCTCACCTCGGACAATGACAGCTGGCGCAAGGCGGTGTCGCTCCTCACCGGGTACAACGCGCCCGCGCGGGACACCCTCTTCGACGAACTCCTCGGTAACGAGAAGATCAAGCAGATGAAGGTGGAGATCACCAAGCTGGACTACGTCGACTACGCCGATCCCAGCGACCTCGACTGGCGTGTCGACAACGCGGGCTTCAACATCCAGAACACCGACTTCGTCATCCCCTTCTACATGCGGGGAGGGTCGAACGGCAACGGCGTCACGATGTACAAGGCCCGCATCACCCTGCTCGGCAGCAAGAACGGCAACAGCGCTCCGGTGGGGGGTGTGGTGGAGGGAGGCGAGTTCAAGAGCCAGTACTCCGAGCACCTCGGCCTCAAAGGTGATGACGCGGTCTGGACGACCGCACCGCTCAGCCAGTACGCCTACGGGACCGGGCGCGCGCTGGAGCGGATGCTCGGCAACGAGAACGGTACCTACGGCTGGTCGTGGAACGGCAAGAACGTCGCCAACGACGCGGCGGTCACCCTCAAGTCCTTCGACACGGCAGCCGCCGCCTTCGATCGGGTCGGCGATTTCTTCTACAGACAGCAGAAGATCGTCGAGGAGTGGCAGCGCCGCGTGGGCACCGATCAGGACGACGCCTGGCGCGGACAGGCCGCCGGCGTCTTCTGGAACCTGATCCACACCATCGACCGCCAGTACACCGGCTACGTCAAGGACATGGGTTTCACCGGCACCCGGTCCAAGCAGGGCAATGAAATACGGGAAGCCAAAGACGCCCTGTCCCACGCCGCCAGGAAACTGCAGACCAGCTGGGCACATTGGGAGGTCGCCATGGGCAACCCGCTGCGCTGGCTCCACGATCTGCTGGTCGAGGTCACCGACCACGTGTGGGAGAAGAACATCAGGCAGATCACCTACAAGGTGAACAGCGTCGGCCGAGGCAACTTCAAGACGACGTACCACCCCACCTCGCTTATGGACGATACGGCGACCCGGTACGGCAAGAACGACAACTTCGGCAGGCTCACCGATCTGAGCACCTGGAAGGCGATAGGGGAGAAGGCCGTCTCGAACTGGCAGGCGTCTGTCATCGAGAACCTGGTGGAACCGGCCAACGCCGCACTCGATGAGATCCACAACAGGTGGAGCTCCACGAACATCGACCTCGGATCGGTCCGCACCCGCGGAGACCACGACCTCACCGGCTCCTACAACGAGGACATGACCGCCAAGGCGGCGGACGACGGCGCGGCGGCCGCCGCGGCCGCTCAGAAGAAGAGCGACGACTTCATGGCGTGGCAGAAGGAAGAAGCGGCGAAGGCGAAGGCGGAGCAGGCGGCCAAGGAGGCGGAGGCTGAGCAGAGGCAGGCCGCCGCGGAGGCGAAGGCGGAGCAGAAGGAGGCCGAGGCGAAGGCGGAGCAGGAGGGCAAGGAGAGGGAGGCGAAGGCGGAGCAGGCGGCCAGGGAAGCGGAGGCTGAGCAGAGGCAGGCCGCCGCGGAGGCGAAGGCGGAGCAGAAGGAGGCCGAGGCGAAGGCGGAGCAGGAGGGCAAGGAGAGGGAGGCGAAGGCGGAGCAGGCGGCCAGGGAAGCGGAGGCTGAGCAGAGGCAGGCCGCCGCGGAGGCGAAGGCGGAGCAGAAGGAGGCCGAGGCGAAGGCGGAGCAGGAAGCCAAGGAGAAGGAGGCCAAGCAGACCCAGGCACGCGCGGAGCAACTGCAGGTAAGCCAGTTCAACCAGTCCCGCGCCGACCAGGAAGCCGCCCGCAAGGCGCAGGAAAAGAAGCAGCAGGAAGCGGAGACGGAGGCGGAGCAGAAGGAGGCCGAGGCGAAGGCGGAGCAGGCGGCCAAGGAGGCGGAGGCTGAGCAGAGGCAGGCCGCCGCGGAGGCGAAGGCGGAGCAGAAGGAGGCCGAGGCGAAGGCGGAGCAGGAGGGCAAGGAGAGGGAGGCGAAGGCGGAGCAGGCGGCCAGGGAAGCGGAGGCTGAGCAGAGGCAGGCCGCCGCGGAGGCGAAGGCGGAGCAGAAGGAGGCCGAGGCGAAGGCGGAGCAGGAGGGCAAGGAGAGGGAGGCGAAGGCGGAGCAGGCGGCCAGGGAAGCGGAGGCTGAGCAGAGGCAGGCCGCCGCGGAGGCGAAGGCGGAGCAGAAGGAGGCCGAGGCGAAGGCGGAGCAGGAGGGCAAGGAGAGGGAGGCGAAGGCGGAGCAGGCGGCCAGGGAAGCGGAGGCTGAGCAGAGGCAGGCCGCCGCGGAGGCGAAGGCGGAGCAGAAGGAGGCCGAGGCGAAGGCGGAGCAGGAAGCCAAGGAGAAGGAGGCGAAGGCGGAGCAGGAGAAAGCCCAGAAGCGGCAGGAGGAAGCCTGGCAACAGGCCCAGGGCAGCACCGAGGGGCTGCTCAACCGGGGCGGTCTCGACCTCCCGGACCGGGGTGTCATCGGATCCGGTGACCTCAACATCGGCGACCTCAACTCGCAGTGGCCCGACAGGGCTACCGCGAACTCCTTCTCCGGCGACGTGCTGACCAACCCGGGCGGTAGCCACACCACCCTCGACGCCCACGACCGACTGGTCACTCAGTTCCCCGACGGCAGCTCCGTACGCATCGACCCCGACCTGCACACGGCGACGGTCACCCACCCCGACGGCACCGTCGAGACCGGCCCGCTCAACGTCGGCGACCTGCTCCCCAACCCCGACGGCAGCGTCACCCATCTCGGCTCCGACGGGAACATCGTCACCGAGTTCCCCGACGGCACGGTCAGCAAGGTCGACCCGCACACCGGCATCGGTACGACCACCCTCCCGGACGGCACCGTCTCCTCGGGCGACCTCAACGGCTCATCGGGCGGACTGCCGACCGCACCCGGCTTCCACTCCGGTGGCAGCTCGCTCGGCTCGCTCCCCGGCGCCTCGTCGGGCTACGACCACGGCTCCTACGAGGAGGAGCTGTACGACGAGTCCACCTATGAGTCGCCGTACGCCACCTCAGGAGCGCCCCGTGCCGCGGCGTCCGCGGGCGACGGCGGCACCCCGCTGAACACCGGCTCGCTGCCCGGCGGCCTCGGCATGAGCGGCATGGGCGGTGCGGGCGGCATGGGAGGCATGCCGATGGGCGGTATGGGGGGCATGGGCGGTGCGGGCGGCGGAAACCAGGCACAGTCCGAGCGGGTCCGCAACGTCATCGACGACGGGCAGCCGCTGAACAGCCGCGGCGGACGCCGCGGCCCCGGAGTCCGACCCGTCCAGGACGAGAACAACGTACGGGTGTCCGCACCCCGCGCGTCCAGCACCACCGGCTCCAGCCCCTTCCTCCCCATGGGTGGCTCCGGCGCCCCCGGCGGCCAACCGCAGACACAGAGCGGTGACCGCGCCCGTGAGGTATGGGCGGAGGAGGAAGACGACGTATGGGGCACCGACGAGGGCGGCGCCCCCGCCGTCATCGGCCGATGAGCACCGCAGCGCAGCCGAGGAGCAACCACTCGTGACAGAACCGATCGAGCAGCGCATCGCCAAGGCGATGGCCGAACTGGAGTCCGTGCAGGCGGCCGTGGCGCAGGCCGAGGAGCGGCTGGCCGGCGCCTCAGCGACTGTCCGCTCCCGGGACCGGGCCGTCGAGGTGACGGTCGGCGCCGGTGGCGAGCTGACCGGACTGAAGTTCCTGGACAACAAGTACCGTTCGATGAACGCCAGCCAACTCGCCCAGTCCGTGATGGAGGCGGTGGGGCGGGGCCGCGCCCGGATGGCCCGGGAGGTGATGGACACCTTCGGGCCGCTGACCGCGCCCAGCACCGACCTTCCGGAACTGCGCGGAGTCGACGTCGACTGGGACCGCATCTTCGGGTCCGCGTTCAGCGGCGAAGCCGGCGGCGGACACGGCAGCCGCGGCAGGAACCGGCTGCGCGACGAGATCCACGAGGACGGCGACGACACGCACAACCGAGGAAGGGGCCGGGCATGAGCGGCGTGTACGAGGCGAACACCCAGGCGCTGAGGGCGAGCATCGCGCGGATGAAGCGGTTGCCCGAGCTCGCCCGCAAGCTGGGCGAGGACTTCGACAGCAACGAACGCAACTTCACGGAATGGCCCGGCTGGACGGACGACTTCGCCGAGAAGGTCCGCCCGGTCTACGACCGCAACAACGAGTACTGCATGGGCACCAGCAGGACTCTGTTCGACGCGCTCGACGGCCTGGTTTCCGCGACTCTCTCGAACCTGGAGGGCATCGAGAAGAACGCCGCAGACTCCACGGAGCAGATTCGCGAGCACCAGAGGCGGACCGAAGAGGCCATCGACGGCCACACCGGCGGGCGCCGCTGACGCGAGGAGGTGGGGGCACGAGCGACAGTTGAGGGTGAGCGGAGCTTTACATGCAGGAGATCGACTTTCCTGAGGACGTCAGGAAGATGCTCTGGATAATCATCGGCGAAATGCCGTTGCAGGCCAGGGAGAACCTTGCTTACTACAGCAAGGAGCTCTATCTGAACTTCGGCCGTGGTCTCCGCTCCCTCCGCAACGAGATTCAGAGCTCCATCGTCGATGCCGCCACCTCCCTGCCCGACGACGTCGGTGACGCCTACGTCCAGGGCCTGTCGCTGCTGGTGAACGACGGCGGTGTCAACCACCTCGACGGGATGATCGACCAGCTTGAGGAGATCGCCCAGGGCCAGGTGAACCACTCGATCAAGATCCAGGCGGCGAAGTGGGAGATCATCGCCGAGATCGTCATGCTCCTCATCGAGCTGGCCCTCCTGGCCGCGCTGGCCGCGATCACGGGCGGTACGTCCATCTCCCAGATGGCGCTGGCCAGGGCCCGCAGCAGGCTGGCCGTGTTCATGATCATCCAGCGCCTGGTGCAACTGGCGCCCTTCACCGCGGTGCTCACCGAGGCGTTCGAGGAAGCCCTGCAGAGCCTCGCGGTGCAACTCGCCCAGATCGCACTGAACCCGGGCGACCGCAAGCCCAACGGCATCGACTGGCGTGACGTCGGCAAGTCGGCCGCCGCCGGCGCGCTGACCGGCCTGTTCCAGTTGTTCTTCCATGGCGGCGGCAAGTTGTTGAAGAACTGGGTGAAGAAAATCGACAGCTTCGACAAGTTCGCCAAGAAGTACCCCAAGTGGACCAAGGGGCTGAACGGCGGCGCCGGACTGACCGGGAAGTTCACCTCCAGCGCGGTGAGCGAATCGGCCGCCGAGTACCTCGTCCAGGGCGCCTTCGAGGGCGAGTGGGACTTCACGTGGGAGACCCTCGTCGGGGCCGGCACCAGCTCGGTGTTCACCGTGATCGCCCATGGTGCAGTGGCCCAGGGCGGCCTCAAGGTGTACAAGTTCGCGACCACCCTCGGGCCCGACGACATCAACGACAGGTCCACGCTGTCCGATGACAGCGGCAGCAGTGGCAACGGCGGTGGGGAGACCTCCACCCCCCCGACCACGTCCGCCGCCCCGGTGCGGGTGCCCGTGCCGTCGCCGCTCCCGACGGTCACCACCGACATCCTGACGAACACCCCCTCCACGCCGATCACCGCGCCTGCGCCGGTGACCTCGACGGTGAACGTCCCGACCACGCCGCTGCCCACCCACACGTCCTTCCCGGTGTCGACGTCGTCGGACACCACGGACGCGTCGACGTCCTCGCACGCACCCCTGGGCACCGACCCGGCGGCGATCTCCTCCCCGGCCACCGCCAAGGGCTTCGGCAACTCCGGCTCCCGCGTCGGCTTCGACGACGTTACCGACTGGACCGTCGACGCCGTCGACGCCGTGGACGGCCTCGACGGAACAGACGACGGCCTGAACCCGGCGGCGTCCCCGGTGTTCACCTCCACCCAGGAGACCCACACTTCCCGCACGGGCACGGGCACGGGCACGGGCACGGGCACCGGAACCGGCACGGGCACCCCTGCCAACTTCTCTGCCACCGGACCGCGTACGGCACCCGGTAGTGCCGGACACACCGACGTCCGGACCGCCGACACCTCGGACGACCTGCTCGGTGAGGACACCGACGACAGCACGCCGCAGTCCTCCACCGGCCACCCGACCGACACGGACACGTCCCTGCCGCACGGCACCGGCACCGCGTCCGGGGCGCAGGGCGGAGACGAGCGTCGTACCCTCGTCCCCGAACAGGGCGCCTCACAGGAGCAGTCCGACGGCGCGGCGGCCGACGTGCTGCCCGCCGCGCCTCTCGCCACGTCCGGGGCGACACCTGGCGTGCACAACCCCCACCACCTCGCCGAGCCGAGCAAGGGCGTACAGGGCAGCGGGGTGCCCGAACAGCGCACCACCTCGGAGACCCGGGACGAGGGGCCCGGTCAGGGCACGGGCGACCGGGCGGATACCGACACACCGCCCGCAGCGACCGCACACCCCGTCCCGGCCGCGCCCGCTCCACTGACCGGTAACCCCGGCTTCGAAGCCGCACGTGCCGCCGCGTCCCCGATGACACGCACGCACACCTGGGTCGACCCGGTCTCCACCCCCGCCGACCCCGCACGATCGGGCGAGACGACGCAGTACGTCGTCCACTCGAAGTTCGACGCGCGCCGTTTCACCTTCGACGGCCGGTCGATCACCGACCTCACCATCCAGGTCGCGGCGCCGGACGGGATGCCCGCCCCTGTCTGGGACAAGGTACGTGCCGGAGTCGAAGCGCACTTCAACGCCGCGGGCTACCGCCTGCCCGACGGCGACCTCCTGCATGTGACCGTCGAGCTGGTGTCCGGGGACACGCACCCCCACGCGCTCAGCATCGGCCTGGTCGGCCGCGACCGGCAGATGACCCGCAGCGCCTGGTGGGAGGACGCCGACCCCATCGACTACGCCCATGAGATCGCCCACCAACTCGGCCTCAGGGACGAGTCGCGCGGCGGCGACCCGGCCGCGGCCACGCGGCCCGACATCCCGGGCAGCCTGCTGGGCGACTTCACCCAGCCCGCCCCGGACGGGCTCGCACAGGGGGGCCTGCGCGGCCGCCACCTCGCGCTGCTAGGCGCCCTGGTCGGCGACCTCACGACGGCGCCGGCAGAGCCCCGGCCGGCCGGACACCCCCCGCAGCAGCCGGTGACGACGACAAGCAGGCGCTGGGGCGCCGAACCGCACGCTCCCCGGTCGCCGCGGCCGACGGACACGACTAACGAGACCACCGTGGCCGACACTGTCGCCGACAGTGCGGCGGACACCGAGGCCACCTCGGCCCTGGCCCCGGCGGCGCCCCTGACCACCGTGTCCGGACCGATGAGCACGCCCCCTCAGCTGGCCACCGCCATGCAGCCCGCCGCCGGCGCGAGCGGACCAGAACTCACCGAGACAGCCGCCACCTCGTCCGACAGCCCATCCGGCAGCGCCAGGACGCGGACCGAGAGTGCTGCCGAAGGCGTTGAAGCGGTACAGCCCACTCCTGAGCCTGAAGCCGAGTCCGAGCCCGCTCCGCCCGCCCCCCTCACCACCCCGGCTCCCCGCACCGAGGCGACCTCGGCCGTTCCCGTCCAGACACCCCGCGAGCGGCACTGGACCCACTCCCCGCTCGACCGCAGCCGTCCGCCCAGGCTCGACCGCGCAGCCGCCGCCCCCGACGCCGGGCCTGCCGTATCCGACCACGCGCTGACCTCACCCGTATCGCAGGACACCCCTGCCGCTGAGGACCCCCTGCCCCCCGAGACGCACGACGGGCGCTGGGACGTGAGCCAGTCGCCCCGCGGCTGGTCCACACCCCTGTCCTCGTACGTCAGCGACTACGGTTCCCAGCACGACGGACACGTCGGCCTTGTCCATGTCGAGCCGCTGTCCGTGTCCGTCGTCGACGGTGTGCACCGGCAGATCCTCGCCGCGCTCGGCATCACCGGTACCGCCCCCGACAACCACCCGGTGCTGCTCCACCTCCGCGACACCCTCACGGACCATGAACTGGCCCGGCAGCTGCCCTACCTGCGAAGCAGTACCGGCGCGCGGTTCACCGTCCGGCACGAGGGCCGCGACCGCACGCTGGACGTACGGCTCGGCCTGCGCGAGCCGGTCCGCTCCGAGCGGTACGGTGACAGCGCCGAGGACCCCGAGAAGAGGGTGGAGCGGCGTGCCCAGGGCAGCCAGGAGTCCTCGCACACGGCAGGGTCCGGGACGGTCCGCACCATCCCGATGAACTGGTCGGGCCGCTACCCCATCGCCAAAGCCGGACCGGTGTCAGCGGTGGACGGTGCGCTCGCGCTCGCACTGACCCACAACGAGTACGCGTCTTTCACCACCGTGACCCACGTCGTGCAGACGATGACCGCTCAGCGGAGCAACGAGCTGTCCCAGCCGATCGAGTTCAGCACCGCGTGGCAGGTCAGGGTGGATCCGCCGGCCCAGCCCCCGGCAGTGGGATGGACCGACGCCCAGACACATGGCCCGGTCACCGTCTGGTTCCCCGAGCACCTCGCCGTCGAGTCCAGCGAAGAACTCGCCGTCCCCGCGGATCTCGACGACCTCCGGGTATGGGGCGTCGACTCGGTGCGGGAGCCGGCCCGTCTGCTGGCCGAGGTGCGCCGAGGCTTCGCCACAGACCTCGCCGACCTGTCGGACACCTCCGCTCTGGAACTCGAGACGTTCCTGTCGGAGCCGGTGCTGCGCGGCACCCTGCCCCTCCAGCGGGGCCGCGGACTGTACTCGCCGCTCCTGCTGGACAGCGACGGCAACGTCATCGGCATGCTGAAGGTGACCACCGAGGTGGCACCCGGCGCCCCGACTCACCGCTCCCTCGACGGCAAGATCAACTTGGAGGCGCATGTCGTCCATACGGTCAAGATCGACAGCTCGGCCCAGCTCACCAGTGGCGCAGCCCTCGACGGCAGTGTCGGCCCTTCGTTCACCGGCGACCGTGCCCAGGGGCACCCTGACGCCTCGTCGAAGGCCGCGGGGGGCTTCGCCGTCAAGGGCGGTGTGAAGGGGCGGACCAGCGCCATTCTGTCAGCGAGCGGTTCGGCCACGATGGCGCACGCTGTGCGCAGCAACCGCAGCCATCTGGTCACCCCGGTACGTGTGACCCACCGGGTCACGCTGATCAGGGCCCGCGGCGGCAGCACCGCGCTCACGTTCGGACCGTGGGACGACGGGATGCGTCTGCGTGTTCTCGCCGCAGAGCAGGCCAAGGGTACGGAACACCTTCCGGGACAGGGCGATCGCCAACTTCCCGAGGAGTTGGAGAACCTGCGGACTCTCGGCGCGTCCACCGCGCCCCTGGCCGTCGACGGCCCGGCGCAGATGTTCGAGGGAGCCGAGGCATGGCTGCGGGCCGAGGGCTTCCTCCCGCCGCTCGAAGCGAAGTTCGGGATCTTCGACGAGGCACGTGCCCAGGCACAGCTCGCCAACCTGCGGCGCTTCGAACAGGCCCGCTCCGAGATCGGCCTGAGCGCCGCGGCCGACGCCATGGTGGACGGTGGCCACCCGGAGTGGTTCGACCTGCCGGACCGCACCGGCGGAGTCCGCCGCGTCCAGCTGCGGCTGTCCGCGTTCCGCGACACCGCTCCCGGCCCTGCCACCGACTCCCGGCACCGCCGGACCCTGCCGGACGTTCAGGTCATGGGAATCTCGTCGTTCTCCGCCAGCGGCACCGAGGCCAACGGGTACGCCTACGGATGGCGGGGAGGTCTCGGCGGCGGTCCCAGCGGCCCGCTCGGCTCCGGTACACCGTGGACCCTCGGCGGCACCGGTGACTACTTGTACGCCGGTCAGACCGCCCACACCGCCGCGGTCGGATCCGGGGTCAACCAGGACCAGTTCTTCATCGGCAGCGGTCAGTCCACGGAGATCTTCGACGTGCCCGCCCAGTTCGCCCTGGACCTCTACGAAGGCCAGGGCACCGAACCCGCGGTGCGGTTCGCCGACCCCGCCTCGAACCCCGAGGCACACCCCACCCGACCCGCGGACATCGAGCGCCCCGCCGCCCCTGCGGGAACGCCCCTGGCGACCGTCGCCGGACACTTCACCCTTGCCGTCCCGCGGAACCGTACGGTCTCCGCCGGCTCCCCCCGGCAGGCGCCCGGCACTCACCACATCCGGCCCGCCGATGCCACCGACTACGCGCGCCTGGCTCTGACGGGCGCGGACGGCAACCCCGTCGACGGTGTCGTCCGGCTTCCCGACGACGCCATCATGGACGTCTTCGCCGGATCCGCCGCCCTTCTCGACGTGTTCGAACAGATCGTCACCAACACCTATCCCGGCCACCCCGAACAGGGCCTACTGGACACCGTCAAGCAGGCCGCCGCCTCGAAGGCCCCCGCTCTCGCCAAGGCCGTCGGCAAGGTGGCCGACACATTCGCCGGATCCGGCGCCACCGACCAGAGCACACCGTTCACCGAGACCCTGCGCAGCGCCCTCAGCCCCGCCAACCGGCTGGGCCGCGCCCACCAGATCTTCAAGGGCGGCTACGTCATCGAGGGACTGACACTGCCCGGCCTCGGCGCCGACCATGAATTCAGTGTGGAGCTCCAGGGATATCTGCACGACGCCGAGCACCTGCACAGCGGCAAGCAGTACCTGGAGACCGACGTCGGTGCGACCGACACCACTCGTCAGCAGGTCACCAGCAGCAGCGGCCACCAGGTCGCTGTCACCGCCACCTCGCTGCAACTGCCGCGCAAGACCCCCAGGGACGCGAAGAAGCCGGAGCCCACGGGTGCGTTCAACCCGTCAGGTCAGCACGCGTACAGCAGCCGCACGGACCGGACACACACCCAGGGCTCCAGCACCGGTGTGACCCGCACCCCGACGGAGAGCAGCACCCTGCACCGCGTCGGCAGCCGTTCCACCATCCTCATGACCGTCCGGCACGGCCGCCGCAACCTGGTCGGCAACGCACTCGGCCTGACCGGCGCCGAACCCGTCACCATCGCCGTCGACCTGCCCCCCGGTACCCAGTTCCTCATGGGCGACGCCCAGTTGGCCCGCGACGCCGCGTGGTTCACCGGCCTCGACGGACTGACCGTGCCGACCCGGCCCGAGGCGACCCTGCCCCTCCCGGACCGCTTCGCCCGAACCCGGGAACCAGGTCACGCCGGCATCCTGTCGGCCAGGCAGTTCAGCGACGACCAGACCGAGCAGCGCGACCGCCTGCGCACCGAACTGACCGCCCTCGTCGAACGCGAGGCACCTGGCTCCACCATCCCCGGCCACCCCTCGTTCCTGCCCGGCGTACAGTCGCGGATCGCGGACATGACCTCCCCGACCGCGCTGCGCGCCCTGCCCGGTCGCGGTCCCCGCGGAGTG
The DNA here is from genome assembly GCF_035994945.1 of Streptomyces sp. NBC_01216. Taxonomy (NCBI): domain Bacteria; kingdom Bacillati; phylum Actinomycetota; class Actinomycetes; order Kitasatosporales; family Streptomycetaceae; genus Streptomyces; species Streptomyces sp. NBC_01216. Next base: position 98,845 of record NZ_CP108677.1, on the reverse strand, counting down.
CAAGGCTTCCACTTCCGGCACGTCACCAAGGGCGGTGCCCGGCTGGTCGAGGTCACACTGGGCGCCAAGCCCGTCCAGGACACGGCCGGGCTGCGTACCGTCCGGGGCCGCCCCGCGGGCAGCGGAAGCGGTTTCGAACAGGTCCACGTACACGCCCCCGCGAACACCTCCAGCGCCGTTTCCCACAACCGCCGGCACGTCAGTACCTTCACCCCGGCAGCCCGCTATCCGCGCCCGTCCGACGACACGCGAACCGACCGCACCAGCCCGGCCTTCAGCAACACCGTCAACCGCACGGGCACCGACAAGACCGCGACCTCCGGTGAAGACCGTTTCTGGCTGCGCACGGACAACGCCGCGGACTTCGAAGTCGACTACGAGTACACCGCCTCGGTCCGCTCCGAGCTCGTCACCGACTGGCCCTTCGACGTGCCCGGCGGCATCGTCGAGGCCGGTGTGCTGGCCTGGTACGACAAGGACATCACTTTCGTCACCTGGCTGGAACGGATGCTGCACGGCCGCCCCGCCGCCACGGCGACTGTGCCCGTCCGAGTCGCGCTTCGCTTCACCGGCGGCGAGGCGACAGCCCCCGCGACACCGGTGACCCCCACCGCTCCCGCGATTTCCGCCGTCCACCCCCTGAGGACCCCGCGCGCCGGCACCGACCAGCCACACATCGCCGACGGGCAGCGGATCGTGCCGACCGGGCCCACACCGGTCTTCCACTACAACGCGTACGCCGAACTCGCGCAGGCACTGACCACCGTCGCTCCCCGGCTCGCCGCCAAGTGGCGGGCGACGACGGCGTCCGAGTCCGCGGAGGCCATCAGCGTCCGCATCGGTGAACTCATCCAGGCGGGCAAGATCAGCTTTGACGCCCCCCGCGCCGCCGGAGTCACCCAGAACCTGCCCGGCGCCTACCCCGACGTGTTCGAGTCCGACGACCCGCCCGGCCTGCAGATCGAGCTGTTCAACCCGCGACGGATCACCGACGCCGGGGACGTCGCCCTGGACCGACTGCGGCTGCCGACGATCGCCGCGAACAACTCGCTCGTGGCCGGATCCGCACTCGCCACCCTCCTCCGGGTGGCCTATTCCGCCGATGACCGCAACCTCCTGGGCACTGGAGGTCCTTTCCTCGCCCAGCAGCCGGTCAGTCAAGGTGAGGGCTCCGGCATAGCGGCGACCCGACGAGAGTGGTTCAAGGGTGGTATCACCGCACTGCCCGAGAACGGCCGGGGCACCCGCAGCTACGAGACCATGGTCGACGCCGTCATCACCGTCAACGGTCCCGAGGGCACGCTGTACGTGACCGGAAGCACCGAGATGCGCCTGGGCGAAAGGGAGGTGCTCGGCTATGGCATCACCGACGCGCGCACCGACCCGCGGGTCTACGACCTGCGCTCCATGCTGGCCGGCATGCCCGAAGCCGATCTCCGGGACTGGACCACCCACCCCCTCGGCGAACTGCCCCGAGCGCTCGCGGACGGCCTCGACCCCAGTGACCCCGCCGCCCAGCTCTGGCTCGCCATCGGCCCCGACCCGGACGGGTCCCTGCTGGCCCGCGCCCTGTACGCCGCCTCGCGCACGGCCGCGCTCGCCGACCGACCTGTCGAACTGGTGCTGCGTACCGACGAAGGGTCGCGCCACTGGCGATTCACGCCGACCGGCGACCTGGACAGCACGGACGTCGGCACCCTCGATGCCTGGACCGGCCTGTCCGCCCAGATCACCGCCCACACCGATGCCATCCGTGCCCAGGACGAGGCACGGGACCGGGAGGCCGGCCTGCGCGGCCCACAGGCGCAGAGCCGCACCGAATTCGACGCTGCTCAAGAGGACCTCGCGAAAGCCGAGATCGAACAGCACACGGCCGCCGAGGTGTCCACCCGAACCGAGGCGGATGTCATTACGGCCCGTGCGGAGCGGGACACCGTGACATCGGAGCGTGACCGATGGCAGGCGGAGACCCAGCGGATCACCGCACTGCTGCTGGAGATCCCTCGCCGGATCAGCGAGGCGACCGCCGAGACCACCAGGGCGGCCGGCGTCGTGCGCGCAGCCAAGCTCGTGCTGACGCACATAGCCCGGCAGAAGGCGGGCACCGTCCCCGAGAACCGGGCACGCGAGGCGCGGGAGCGAGCGGCAAAGGCACATGCCCGCCTCGAAGCCGCGCGCGGTCGACTCGACGCGCTGCGCGCTGAGCAGGAGCGCCTGCGGGGCGAGGCCGGCGCCGCCCGGACCGCGGCCGAGGACGCCGCCGGTCGGCTTCCGGCACTGCAAAAGGCGCTTTCCGGCGCCGAGACCGCGGCAGTCGACGCGGCGACCGAGCTCATGAACGCCAACGACCGTCTCGGCCAGGCCGGCGAGGACCGCGATGCGCGGCTTACACACCTGCGCGCCCTCAACCGGTCCGTCGTGGAAGCACTCAAGCAGCAGTCCGAACAAGCCGCCGCGCAGTCTGCGGCGCACCAGCGACTGCCCGGCCTCGCCCACAACGTGAGTGATCTCCGGCGAGGAACCGGCGAGGGCCTGGTCAGTGTCCCGCTGTCGTCCCTGGCCTCCACACCGGCCAGCAGGCCGGGGCCGAAGAACACCCTGCGCCCGTCGCCGGTGGTCCCGCAGCCGCGGCAAGCCCCGGTCAAGTCGCAGGCGGCGGCTGCGCAGCAGCAGGAGGAGGAGGGCGGCGGCACGGGCGGTGCTGCCGGGGTGCTGCCTGTGGCGGGGACATCGGAAGCGAGTGTCTCGCGGCAGAAGGGGCGGGTAGGCAGCACGAGTGATGCCGTGACGGCGAAGCCTGCGCCGAGCGAGCCTGTGCCGGGGGCATCGGAAGCGACGCTTCCGCAGGAAGAAGAGAGTGGCAGCACATCCAGCTCAGAGGGACAGGCCAAGACAGCCGACGCTTCGACTGCCCCCGCGAACGCAACCGGCGGGCCGGCTCGCGGGCGACTCCTGCGTACCGCGGCCAATGGTGAGTGCCTGCTCTACTCCGTGATCGGGAGCGTTCCGCGGTTGGTGAGGGATGCACTGCCCGGTCTGGCCACTGCTCATCCCGATGTCCACCGGTGGCTCTCCGGCACGGACGGCGTCCGCACTGTGCTGGCCCACCGGGCGACGGTGTTCTCCCACACCGAGGAGATGCCTTCGCATGTGAGCGCGGAGAGCGCCGCTGCCGCGCTGCGTGGGTTCATCGCAGACTATCTGGACCAAGCGATCGCCACCGAGACGCTTCCCTACGAAGTCATCGGTCAGCTGCGTCGTTCCACCGTCGGGGAGTTCGGGCAGCAGCTACAGGATCCACGTACGACGCGTGCCGATCTGCTGAACATGGCGGAGTGGCATGGCCTCGGTGCACCGGAAGCCCTCGCCGGTCTGACGGACGCAGAGCTGCGTGCGCAGGTGCTTGCCGCGTACCCGGCAAGCACCGCAAGGCCGACTTCCGAGGAGCTGGCACCATTGCTGGCGGCCGTGGAGAACTGGAGCACCAACTGGGCGACACCGTACGGTGAGACATTCCTGGCATTGACGGCCCACGCCCTCGGTGTCGCCTTCGACGTCGCCCGGTCTTTCGCCGACCGGCCGGCCATCGTGGTCTCCCAGCACGGGCCCCAAGCTGCCGGTACACCGCATGTCGAGGTCTATTACAGCCCCACCAGCAGCCACTACAGCGCCTCCGATGCAGAGAAGGACGCTTCCGGATCCGGTGCGGTGCTTGGTGCGCCGTCGGGTCGGTTCACTCCTGGTGTGATGGCGGCGTTCTATCGGGAGTATGCGGACTTCCTGTTCGGGTTGGGTTCGGGTGTGTGGGACTTCGACAGTGTGTTCTATGCGTTTGTGGATGAGCAGGAGGTGGTCTCGCGGAGGTTGGCGAGTGATGACCGGTTGCGTCCGCAGATGGTGCGGTTCCATGAAGAGTTGATGGGGTTGCGTGCGGAGCGGGCGGCGATGGCGACGCGGATCGTTCATGAGCCGGGTGAGTCGATGTTGTTGTATCGGAAGATGTCGACGGTGGAGGCGCGTCAGTTCTTGACGGCGCGGGATGTGAAGTCGGCGTTCCGGTCGGCGATGGCTTATAACCAGAGTGCGGAGTACCGGAAGTTCTTCACGTCGTCGTTGTCGCATACGAGTGTGTTCAGTAACGCGAATGCTGCCTCGGACGAGGAGGTGGTGGTCGAGTTCGCCCTGTCGTGGAAGGACTACTGGAGGTTCGTTTCGAAGTACGGTGTGCCGAATCAGGTGTCGGGTGCGTATCAGATCCGTGATTCGGCGTTGGTGCATCAGGAGCGGCTGCGTGTGGGGGTGGCGGCGAACTTTCATGTGCAGGAGGATGTCGAGGATGTCGTCGAGGAGGAGACGCATCACAATATCGGTATCGGTCACGGTAATGCGTCGGCGTTTGCTCGGTTGGTGACTGGACTGCGTGTGGTGTCGGCTGGTGAGGTGAGGGCTGCGGTGGGGGCGGCAGCGGATGCTGTGCGGGAGGATTTGCGGTGGATGGCGTCGCAGTTGATCGACGGCAAGTTGGCTGCGGCGCGTAGTCGTGTGTATGGGGTGCCGTTCGGTCTCGAGGTGTTCGAGGGCCGTGGTGGTGCCGGTGTGGTGTCTGATGCGTGGGTGGTGGTGCCGGAGGCGGTGGAGCCGGTGAACGGCGATGCGTTGGTGTCCGGGTTGTCGGCGCTTTCGGCGTCGGAGTTGTGGGACGCGGTGGCGTTGTCGCCGGTGGGTGTGCGGCGGTGGTTGGCGGGTCGGTCGGGGTTTGTGGCGGGTGTCCGGTCGCGGTTGTCGGTGGGGGAGTTCGCGCAGTTCGGTGCGCGGTTGTTGGTGGTGGTGCCGAGTGAGTCGGTGCGGCCGGTGTCGGCGCGGTGGGAGGCTTATGCGCAGGTGGCGCGGTTGCTGCGGGATCCGGGTGTGGTGACGCGGCTGCTGGCGGCGGGTGCGTCGGTGGTGGTGTTGCCGCAGGATGTGCCGTTGGGTTCGGTGAGTTCGTTCGCCGGTGTGCATGGGGTGAACGGTCGGGGGTTGGATGAGTTGCGGGGTGCGCAGACCGGGTTGGTCGCGGCGGTCCCGGAGGAGAACCTGCTGGGTGAACGCACTTCGGTGGGTGTGGTGCCGAATCAGCCGGAGGGCTACTCCTCGGCGACGCATGAGATGGCGCACCTGATTCACACCGTCGGGTTGACGGATGTGGAGCGGGAGTTGATCGGCCGGGTCTTCGACGCGAAGAGGGCGGGCGGTCACGATGTTGCCTGGCCGGACGGTGTGCGGCGCGATCTCTGGGGTATGGATGCCGACAACTATTCGTCGATGGATGCGTTTGAGTTCTTCGCGCAGCTGAGTAACGCGTTTCTGGGCACGAACCACGGCAGTGATTCGGTGACGGGTCGGGCGCGGAACAATGGTGCCGCGTGGGTGCGGGCGAGTGAGCCGGAACTGGTGCCGTTGCTGGAGCGGCTGTATGGGGCGGACCCGGCGGCCGTGCACGCGGCGGTGGCGAACCCGGTCGCGGCGACGTCCGTGGACAACGCGAAGTACGACGCGTTCACCGACTTCATGACCAGCATCGGCGAAGTCGACGAACCCCCGACCGACCCCACCCCCGGCTCATCCACCACGGAGGTCTCCTCTTCGGATAGTGGCCAGGAGCCACCTGTGTCGGATGGCACACCTGTGTCTGTGCATGGTGCGCCTCCGGCGGTGCAAGTGACGTCTTGGGTGATGGAGGACTATTACCGGGCGTATGCGGAGTTCTTCGAGACGGATGATTCCGCGACTGATTTCACCAGCGGCTATTACGTGTTTGCCTATGGTCAGGGTGTGCTGGTGCCGGATCTGGCGCTGAGACAGCGGATGATCCAGCAGATGGCCGGCTTCCATGATGAGTTGGTGAGAATTCACGCGGAGCAGGCAGCGTCCGCGAAGCCGATCTACCGTCGGTCGGGTGAGCCGATGCGGTTGTATCGGAAGATGTCGGTTCTCGAGGCGCAGGAGTTCGAGGGAAGGGCTGCGGCTGCTGGTTTGAGGGCGGCGATGGCCTATAACCAGAGTGGGCAGTACCGGAAGTTCTTCACGACGTCGTTGTCGCATACGAGTGTGTTCAGTAACGCGAATGCCGCCTCGGATGACGAGGTGGTGGTCGAGTTCACCCTGTCCTGGAGAGGCTACTGGGACTTCGTCAACGGATATGGTGTGCCCAACCAGCAGCCGGGTGCCTATCAGCTCCCTGCGTCCGCGCTGGTGCATCAGGAGCGTCTGCGTACCGGTGCGGCGGCGAATTTCCGATCGCCGTCGGATGTGGACGACGTCATCGAGGGGAAGACGCATCACAACATCGGCATCGGGCACGGTAACGCCCGTGACTTCGGCAAGTTGCTCACGGATGTACGCCTGGTGGATCCCGACGAGGTGAGCCAGGCGGTCTGGGACGCGGAGGCGGCTGCCGCTGAGGTGCGTGTTCCGTGGATCGAGGCGGAGATCGGCCGGCGTGTGGAGCGGATGCGGCGACGCGAACAAGCCGCCCTGCACGGCGCGCCGCCCGGCAGCGCCGCGCCTTCTCCTGCCACGATCACCGATGCCGGGGCCACCGGTACGCTGATCATGCCGCAGGCGCTGGACCGGCGGGAGCTGGCGAAGAAGGCGATCACCCGTCCGCTCCCGGAGACCCGGCACCGTCAGCCGCTGACCGTGCACGCCTCGCAGCACGCCAAGGGGTCCGACCAGGGGGACCGGCATATGGTTCCGGATGCACAGGACGTGGAGTCGTTGCACGCCATGCGCACCCCGGGCGACCCCCGGCACCGTACGGGCTGGGAGGATCTGACGCCCAGTCAGTCGTGGGCGCTGCTCGCTGCCGAACAGCGTGGCGAGCTGTTCCACGAGCGCGACCGAGAGGCGTTCCTTCAGCGCGTCACCCAGTTCAACTCCGTGTTTCACACCAGGTATCCGGTGGACGACGCGGAGCGAATGGCGGACATCCTCCAGACTGCGCACGATCATGTGAGCCGGCTGCCGATCGCCTCGAACTTCGACCTCGCGAGCCGTCCCGCGGGTGCGGCCCCGTGCCCCGACGGCACCGTCCCCACCCGGGCGGAAGCCCTCACCTCCGACACAGGCTTCCGCAACTTCTGGGAAAGCGGCACCACCGGAGGGACAGCCAGCCGTGCCGGCCGCGGCTGGGTCGAGGAACTCCAGGGCTACGCGGCCGCTCTGCGCCGTGTCGACGGCACACCGCAGGACGGTCCAGGCGGTGGCGAATTCGATCCGCCGAGCCCGAACGAACTCCCCAAGTACGCGGCTCTGGTGTCCGCGGCGCAGAAGGGAGGCACCTACTCCTACGGCAGTGCCGTCGTCCGCTGGAAGGAGTCGGTGCGCACCAGGGTCACCCACACTCCGGGTGACAGCGCCGACACGGGGGAGCGGGGTGTGCTCTCGTACACCGACAATGCCCATGTCTACCCCCTGCTCGCGCACGGCGAGGAGCGGCGGGTGAGGCTGGCGCTGGCCGAGGCCACCCGCTTCCGCTACGACCCCGAGATGAACCGTGACGTGGCGCAACTCGGCTACGCGGCTGTGGGACGGTACTTCGAGAGCCAGATTCACGGCGAGCTGTCCTGGACCGACGTCGACCGGATCGTGCTCAACTGGGGTGACCTGTTCGGGTCCGCCCAGCGGTTCACCACCCGCGCTGAAGCCGAGAGCATGACGGTCTTCCTACGCGACTTCGCTGGCGGCCAGAGCCTTGGCTTCAGTGTCGAGCTGGGCAGGGAGGTCGGGAGTCCGGGCGGTGCCGAACGCGCGGCGGATCAGCGGATAACCCGGCTGTACGGCCCGGAGGACGGTGTCGGGGACGAGGAGCGCGAGCTGAGCGCCGCGTTGGACCGGCTCGCGTCTCCCGCCCCGTTCATCGTTCGCGCCGACGATCAGGCGCTGATCAAGCTGGCCAGGTCGGCCGGGATCGTCGCGGAGGACCTGGAGCAGGCTCTGTCCCTTCTGTGGCATGCCGCCGAGCGCGCCCGCGATCTGCTGCCCCCCGGAACGGAACTGACCCTGAATCATTTCGCTGCGCAGACGGACCGGACTCCTGACACCGCTGAAGACGTGCCGGCCCCGCAGGAGCCATCGGTCCGGGAGGGCGCTGACGACCTGGCGCAGGCATCCGGAGAGGGACAGTCCTTCCCCGAGGCCCTGGTGTCGGCACTTGGGGAGACCGGTTCGCCGCTGCGCACCGACCGCGGCCGAATGGTTCCCGTGGCCGACCTGGCAGGGTTGGGGGTGACCCTGACCGGAGGCCGGACCGCTCAGGCGGTACTGCTGGGAGGCTCGTTGACAGTGGAGGAGCTCGGACTGACCCAGGAGCAGCATCTGCGCTGGCTGCTGAGTCAGGCAGCAGCCGTCGACGTCCTCGCGGCTGACGGTACAGCGGGCGGCCTGGGTGCGAAGGGAGTCGGCGAGGAGGCGGGCGACGACGGTGGGAGCTGGGCGCGAGAGATCGCGGCAGCCGCGGCGGTCCTCGACGTCGAGATAGTCGTCGTCACCACGGACGGACGCTCGCACACCTTCGGTAGCGGTCAGCACGGCACGGTGCGCCTGCTTTTCGATGGCACGCGGTATTGCGTCCTTGAGGATCCTTCGTGACAACTTGTCCAGGCGGCCACGTATGATCCGGGGCAGGCAGGTTCCTCATGCGACAGGCAAGTACCGTGAAAATCCGTCACGTTTGTACGTGCTGTCCGGCGGCGGTTCGGTTCGCCCGTCGATCAGGGGAGTTGCCGGGTGGGGCGGCCTCGCGCAGAAGACCGCCGCCGCGGAGTTCCCTTGAGCCGCTTCGTCGGGCGCCTGTGAGGCGTTCATGGATCCGAGTTCCACGTAACCGATCAGTCATGTCACCGGGGATTCACCTTCTATGTATGTGGTGTATGCAATAGTGCCGGACCCTGATTCTCCGGTCCCGGCCTTCGAGGGAGGGCACCGCTGATGCGCTGGGGCCGCCGCCAGTCCGAGGCGCGTCCGTCCGGCACCGACCGGACGCGCCAGGACGAATCCGCTCAGCCTGGATTTCTCGTCGAGGAGTACGATCGCCTCCTGCTGCTGAGGCGGTTCTCCGACGAACTGCTGGTTCCTGCTGACATCGCTGATCTCACGCGGATTCTGGAGTCGGACGACGACGGAACGATGACCGTTGTCGCGGGTGCCGACGAAACCTCCGCTCCCGCTCTGTGGCGGAGACTGGCCGCCCTCCTCGACGCCCTGCGCGGTGACGGTGTCGGCACCGTCCGGCTCGCCATGTCCGGCGCGGGTGACGAGCGTCCCGGGCTGCCTTCCGTCGCCCGGCGGATAGCCGACGCCTGGGGGTTCGATGTCATAGCCCCCGACGGCACGGTCCTCGGCGTGCCCGGCGGTGGACTCTTCGTCCACGAGCTGCCGCCCGGCTCCGAATCGGTCGACCGGGAACGCGGCTGGTGGCTCTTCTCGCCCGGCGCCCCGGCGGTCCCCCTAGGACCCCGCCAACCCGCCCCGGACTGGCAGCCCGCCCCCGGCAGCCTGCCGTCCCGTACCCGCAACGGGTGCGTCGTCCAGCACATACCGGCCGGGGTGCTCATCCGGCCCGATCGTGCCCGGGCTCCGCGCCCAGGCGATCTGTGCTTCGCCGTCCCCGTCGACCGGTGCGGACTCCTTGTCGTCGTCGGTGTACCGGAAGGGGAGGACGTCGTCACCGACGATGTGGCGGATGTCGTGACGGCACTGTCCGAGACCGCCCGCGCCGCCCTGCGGCTCGCCCCGGGAGGCCGGCGGGACGTGCTGCGCGTCGGCCAGGGCGTTGCCGAACTGACCGACGCCGAGGTCGTCGTCTACAGCGGGCTGCCGCTGCTCGCCGAGTCCGGTCGGCACCGCGACACCGTGCGCTCGATGGCCGTGGGCACCGACGGGACGCCGAGCTGGCAGCCTTTCGTCGACTCCGTGGTCTGCGCCCCTGGCACTTCCTCGCCCCGGTTGCTGCGTTGGACCCCGCCGCTGCCCGGCCCGGGCAACGCCGAGCGCGGCTTGGTGCGCCTGTCCGACCGGTGGCAGGTCACCGCGACACGGGCGGGACTGTGGATCAGCGGGACGGACACCGAGCCGGGCGCGCTCCTGGCCCGCCCGGTCGACGCCCGCGGCCCGGAAATCGAGGTGGGCCGTCCCGGTGAAGTACTGGACCGGTCGCTGTCCCCGGTGCTGGAGAGACTGCTCGCCGGGCTGCCGCCGGGTATGTCCTCCCGGGCTCGCGTGCATGTGCACGGTACCGCCGTCGACGGCGGCCAGGAGCTGCGCCGGCTGGCCGCCGAGTACCAGGTCAGGAGCCTGCGTTTCGCGGCGTTCGCCAGGACGCCGTCAACCGAAGCTCCTCGGGCGCAGGCGGCGAACGAGCCCGCGGGTCACCTCGCGACGTCCCAGGGGGAGCGGCGCGAGCAGTTGGTGAGCGGCGGCCCCGGTGCGGCCGCGAACGCTCCGGCGGTGAATGCTCCGCCGCTGACCGTCCCCCTCCCGAGATCCCCGATGCCTGCCGCCGGACCAGTGCCGCGTGCCGGCATCCGGCCCGATGCGGTGGCCGGTCCGGGGGGCGTCGGTGCTCCCGCACCGGCCGGCGTCGGCAGCTCCCATGAGCCGGCCGCACCTGTGCCGGCATCCGGTTCCGCCATCCGCCCGCCTTCCGGCGCGGACGGCGTTCCGGTCCGTGCCGCCGGGCCACAGCTGCCGCCCACCCCGCCGCGCTTCGTGCCGACGCTGACGGCCACACCCACGCGGCCCACCGGGGCGACGGCCGGTGTACCCGATTCGACGAGCGAGCTCGGTGCGCCCACCCGGCCGGACAGGAACCAGCCGCTCCGTACCTCGGGCCTGCCCGCGGCGCCTGCCGCACCCGCTGCCACCGTGCCCCCGGAGCCGAACTCCGCGCCAGCGGCGGCCGGTGCGGCGGCCGGTCACGTCGCGCGCACAGGCGGGTCGGCAGGAGCGACCGGTATCCAGCGGACCCGTCCCCAGGCTCGCACGGTTCCCTCACCGCAGGCCACCGACCCGGAGCGCGAACGGCACCAGGAACACGAAGCGCACCCGGAAGAGCCTGCGCTGCGACAACCGGCGCTGCCGGAACCGGACACCGCCCGGAACACGCCCGAACGCGGGTCGGCGCCGGATGGCGCCACCAGCGGCGCGGCCACCGCTGTGACCGCCTCCACCTCCTCGTCCGCCTCGTCGTCCCCGCCTGCGATCGCGCCTACGGGCCCGACGAGCCCCGGTGCCGAGGCGAACACGATCCCTGCGGTGCGCGGCGGCGGTCAGGACCCCGGAGAGCTGTCCCTGCCGGGTCCCCCGGTCCGGCCGAGCCTCACCAGTGCCGCTCTCGGACACGCCGAGGAGCCACACCGCCCCGAAGCGCCGAACGGGACGCCCGCACGCGCATTCGGGGCGCCGACAACTCTGTCGGTCCCGGGCACCGCCCCGGCGCCGCGGCCCGCACTCGCCGCGCACCCGCTGCCCGCTGTTCCCTTCCAGCCCGGACACCAGAGCACACCGGCCGAGCGTGCCGCGTTCCGGGTCCTCGCGGACGCGGTGTGGGACCGCCAGGCGGCAGTCGTCACCCGTACGTTCACCAGGATGCCCGCGCTGCGCGGACACGAGCAGGAGGCCGCGCGCGCCGACCTGATCGCACTGCTCCTCTACCTGCGCACATCGGATGGCCAGCAACTCGGCCACGAGGAACTCGACCGGTGCCTGCGCACTGGCGACCCGCGGTTGCTGCCCTACGCGGCCTGCGTCGCCTCGGCCCTGCGGCGTCTGCCGTCCTTCCGGGGTCTCGCGCTGCGCGGGGCCGGTGAGCACGGCAGCGAGACACCGGCGCCCGGCGCCGTCCTACGGGATCCCGCCCCCGTGAGCGCCCTGCCGAGCGATAGTTCCGGCGCGTACCCGGCGAGCACCCGGTACGCCATCTGGTCGGTGACGGGACGCCGGGTGCGGCAGCTGCTCGGCGCCACGGGCCCCCAGGCCCAGGCAGACGAGGTCGTCTTCGCGCCCGGCACCGTTTTCAGGGTGCTCGATATGCGCGGCGAGGACCCGTCGCCGCTCATCCTCCTGCGGGAAGTACCGGTTGCCCCGGGCGCTGTTCTCCTCAGCCGGACGCAACTGGACAACCAGGACCGCTCCGTACTCGCTCGCTTCGATGAGGCCCTGGCCCAACGCCCTTCCGGGGCGAGGACGTTCGACTGGCCCGGCCGTTGTGCCGGACCTGTGGGCGGCCCACTCGACCACTGACTCCATGGAATGGAGTAGCGATGCCGCAGGCACTGTCAACTTGATGCGGATGGCCTGTGGAATGATCGTTGAGGTCGGGGACGGCGTCGTATGGAGGCCGGGGTGGCGGTGTCGTACAAGAGGTTCCGTTTCCCGGCGGAGATCATCCCACACGCGGTGTGGCTGTACCACCGCTTCCCGCTCAGCTACCCGCGAGGTCGAGGAACTGCTGCCCGCGCGCGGGGTCACCGTCTTCCGCGAAGCGGTCCGGCAGTGGTGTGACCGGTTCGGCGGCAGCGCCTCGTCCGCCCACGACCCCGAAGGACCGAGGTGAACGCGACCCGGCGCCTGGCCGCCCTGGAATCCACCCAGTGCGTCGTCGTGCGCCCCAACCCCGTATGATCCGCGTCCGACCTGGTGTGGGACGTCCTGACGGCCCGCACGGCGCCGGGTCCCGATCCGTTGTCCTGGGCGGCGCGGGCCTTCTTCACCCAGCCTCGCAGGGACTTTGAGCTGATCCCGAGTTCCCGGGCGACCTTGGTCACCGTCCGGCCCGACGACCGCACGAGCTCGATCGCGTCCCGCTCGTACTCCGCCGAATACCGATTCGTGTCCTTGCTTCCCACCTGGCACTACTTCCTCTGGAACCTCAGATCCCAGTCTCCAGGTGTCCACGATCAAGGGGAAGATTCACGCCATGACGTGGCCCAAAGCGTCGGACTTGGTGCAGCAGGATGAGGCGCAGGGAGAGCGGGCCCGACGCAAGCTGCACCGGCTCGGCAAAGAGTGGCGCAGGCGCGAGAACCTTCAGGAGCTGTCGTGCGCAGTCCGACCGGTCGCAGGAGCCGTTGATGACGGTGCGGGCCGCGGTCATCTTGATGCTGGGCACGCAGGTCGCTGTGGCCGCTGGCGTGCTGACCTTGCTGGCAGGGAACGCATGGGCTCTCGCGGTACTGGCTGCCGGGGGCGCCTTCGCCGGCACGATTGCCTTCGCACGGTCCGTGATCGGCTGAACCGGCCCTGGACGAACAGGACGTCCCGGGTCGGCGCCGTCACGGCGAAGCACGCAGGGTGTCGCGGCGTGCGGTGACCAGGCATCGCCATCGCCGCCGCGTGTGCTGTGCGCCGCAGCCTGCCCGCCCCGGAGGAGCCGTGGTGCTGTTCGGCAAGGGTGGTGAAGGCACGCTGCGCAGCCTGTTGCCAGTCGCGTTCACTCCAGTGGTCATCGGTGGTGTCGTCGGCGTTGCGTACGGCGGAACGGACCAGGCCGTGGAGGTGGAAGGTCCACAGGCCCAAAGAGTCCTCGCGAACGAAGGGGCGCTCGGTCAGCCGCACGGCTGGGCCTTCGTGGGCGAGACCGGCGGCCCGGGTGGCGAGGGGGACGTCGAAGGCGTCCAGCAGGCTCACCGAGCGCAGGACGTGGTGTTGGTCGGGCGTGAGGTCGGTCAGGGTGCGGGCGACCAGAGCGGGGAAGTCGTGGTCGAAGTCGCCGGGTTGCGGAGTGCGGCCGCTGCGGCTGAGCTCCAGGAACCGGGCGACGGACAGATCGAGATGGAAGAGGCAGACCGTGCGAGCGTGTGGTGATGACCTGCCGGACAGGCTCGCTGATGAGGGGCTGCCCGCCGCGGGTGATGCGGCGGGCGAGGTAGTCGTCGCAGTCCTCGGGGGAGCAGTCGCCGATCAAGACCCGCCGTGCGGTGCCGGTCTTGGCCGAGGTGCGGGCGGCGGGCACGGCCGTGTGGACGAGGCCGGGCCAGGTGGCGGGGCCGGTGTAGTTGAGCTGGCCCTGTAACCGGGCGGGAGCGGCCGCCGGAGCCCGCGCCGGCCGGTGCTGGCTCCGAACATGAACGGCTCCGCACGCGTACTTCACGTCAAGCAAGCCCGGACAGACGGGATGACGGATGAAGGACGTGCGATATGAATGCACACAGCACAGGCCGGCGGACGCGGCGGCCCGGGCGGGAGGCCGGCGGGCGGACGCGGCGCGGACTCAGGGGCGTCGCGCTGCTGACGGGTGCCGCGCTGGCCGCCGGGGGGCTCGCGGCGGCGGGGGTGGGGGTGGCCGTACCGGAGACGGCGAGCGCGTCAAGCCATCGGGAGGCGCCGCTGATCTCCGGGCAGCCTCAGTTCGACACCACCGACCTGTACGCGTTCGTCAGCCCTGACCATCCCGACACCACGACAGTGGTGGCGAACTGGCTGCCGTTCCAGGAACCGGCGGGCGGGCCGAACTTCTACCCCTTCGCCCAGGACGCGCGCTACAACCTGCACATCGACAGCGACGGCGACGCCCAGGACGATCTCGTCTACCGCTTCACCTTCCGGGACCACCGGAAGAACGAGCACACCTTCCTCTACAACACGGGTGCGGTGGAGAGTCTGGACGACCCGGATCTCAACTTCACCCAGACCTACGACATAGAGCTGCTGCGGCTGAAGCACGAGAAGGTCGTCTCCCGCCATGTGCTGGGGCGGCATCTGCCGGTTGCCCCGTCGAACGTGGGCAAGGCATCGATGCCCCACTACCAGACGCTGCGCGACCAGTCGGTGCGTGAGCTCCCCGGCGGGCTGAAGGCTTTCGCCGGGCAGGCGGACGACCCGTTCTTCCTCGATCTGCGGGTCTTCGATCTGTTGTACGGAGGGGACCTGTCGGAGGTCGGGAACGACACGCTGCGGGGGTACAACGTCAACACGCTCGCCCTCCAGGTGCCGAGCTCCTACCTCCGCCAGTCGGCGGAGCAGCCGGTGATCGGGGTGTACACAACAACGGAGCGCAAGAACGCCGAAGGGAAGTTCGCCCAAGTGTCGCGGCTGGGGATGCCGCTGGTGAACGAGGTCGTCAACCCGGTGAAGGACAAGGACAGGTTCAACGCTTCCTCACCGGAGGACGACGGGCAGTTCCTGAAGAACGTCACGGAGCCGGAGCTGCCGAAGCTCATCGAGCAGATATACAAGATCAAGGCGCCGGAAGAGCCCCGGAACGATCTGGTGTCGGTGTTCCTGACCGGTGTCGAGGACCTCAACCAGCCACCGAACGTCGCTCCTTCGGAGATGCTCCGCCTCAACACGTCCGTCAAGCCGGTCGCGGAGCCGAAGCGGCTCGGCGTGCTGGACGGGGACAACGCGGGCTTCCCGAACGGGCGGCGGCTGACGGACGACGTGGTGGACATCGCGCTGCAGACCGTTCAGGGCGAGCTGGTCGGCGCCGCGAACGACCTGGGCGACGCGGTCGACGCCAACGACAAGGAGTTCGGCGGCGACTTCCCGTACGTCGCCCTGCCCACGGCCGGTTCCGACGCGAGGGCGGACAGGGCCACGACCAAGTCGGGCACAACCGGGCTGACGGGCGGGCTGTCGTCGGTCGCCGCGTCATGGGGCAGCGACACGCTGATGCTGATGTCGGCCGCGTCGGGGGCCGTGGGGGTGCTGCTGGTCGGCCTCGGCGTGAGCTGGCTGCGTGGCCGCCGGCACCCGGCGCGCCGGTCCTGGCTGGGCTGACGCCGGGCGCCTGCCCTGTCCCTCTCGGGTGGCCTCCTACGCGTCGTCGCATGTGTGCACGGCGTGGCGGGGCCGCCCGACACCAGAGCTCTGATGAGCCCGTACGGCAGAACGAGGAAGGCTGAGATCGAATGCTTCCATGGAAGCCGCAGTTCGCACGATGGCGCCGTCTGCGGGGGGTGACGCGGCGGAGGCGGATCGCGTCGGCCGCAGCGATGGCGGTGGGGCTGACCGCCGTCTCGGTGGCTTTCGGGCCGGATGGCACGCCGGACGGGGCCTGGCGGGCGGCGTCCGGGCAGACGGCTTCCGCGCTCGCCGCGGATGTGCCGGCTGCGGCGCTGACGTCGCGGGACCTCACACGCGGCGTCGACGCCCTCCAGCGGCGCCTCAAGGCGCAGCCCGGGGACGCGGGCGGGTGGGCGGCGCTGGGTGCGGCCTACGTCGAGCAGGCAAGGACCATCGGCGATCCGACGCGCTATCCCCAGGCGGAGAAGGCGTTCGGCCGTTCGCTGCGGCTCCGTGGGGGCGATGAGAACGATGCGGCGCTGGCCGGGCAGGCGGCTCTTGCCGCGGCACGGCATGACTTCACGGCCGCGTTGCGGCTTGCGGACCGGGCGCTGGAGGTGAACCCGTACGGCGAGCGTGCCCTGTCTGTCCGGGTCGACGCCCTCGTCGAGCTGGGCCGCTACCGCGAGGCGCGGAAGGCCGTGGAGCTGGCCGACCGCCGGCGGCCCGGTGTGCCGGTGTTCACCCGGTACGCGTATGTGCTGGAGTTGCACGGCGATGTGAAGGGTGCGCGCCGGGTGCTGCTGCGTGCACTGGACTCCGCGTTCAGCGCGGGCGACAAGGCGTATGTGGCGACCGAGCTGGGGCAGCTGTCGTGGAGTCGGGGGGACTTCCGCCGGGCGCTGGGCCACTTCGACGCGGCGCTGCGTGCGGAGCCGGAGTATGTGCCCGCGCTGGAGGGGAGGGGACGGTCACGTGCGGCGCTGGGCGACCTGAAGAGCGCCGTACGCGATCTGAAGGAGGCCGTACGGCGCAGTCCCCTGCCCGGCCGACTTGCGGCGCTCGCGGAACTGTACGAGGCGGAGGGCCGGCAGGGGGCCGCGAAGGAGCAGTACGCGCTCATGAACGCCTGGACCCGGCTCGCCCGGGCGAACGGCGTCGCCGCCGAACCGGAGTCCGCTCTCGTGGAGGCCGGACACGGAGACGCCGCGGAGGCGTTGACCGCGGCACGCGACGAGTGGTCGCGGCGGCACAGCGTCCACACGGCCGACGCGCTCGCCTGGGCGCTCCACGCGAACGGGCGGTACAAGGAGGCGCTGGGCTATGCCAAGAAGGCGACGGCCCCGGAACCCGGCTACCAGAACGCCTCCCTCCTGTTTCACCGGGGCATGATCGAGCGGGCGCTCGGCGAGCACACGGCGGCGCGCCGCCATCTGCGGGCGGCACTGGAGCTCAACTCCGGCTTCTCCCTGACTCACGCGCGGCAGGCGAAGGCCGCGCTGGGCGAACTGGCAGTGCGGTCGGGACAGTCCGCGGGCTCTGCGGCCCGAGGGGGATCGTGATGCGCCGCGCCGCCGCCCGAGCCCTGGCCCCGCTCGCCACGCTCGCCGCGGCGGCCGCCCTCGTTCTGCTGCCCGTCCGGGCGGCGCAGGCCCATCCGCTGGGCAATTTCACGGTCAGTCAGTACGACGGCGTCGTCGTCGCTCCCGGGAAGCTGAGCGTGCGCCATGTGGAGGACCTCGCGGAGATCCCCGCCGCACAGGAGCGGAAGCGCGTCGACGCGAACGGGGACGGCCGGTTCGCGGAGGCGGAGCTGTCGACGTGGGCGCGGGCGCGGTGTGACGCGGCGGCGCGAGACGCCCGGCTGACGGTCGCCGACGGCCCGAGGGAGGCCGTCACGCCGGTAACCGGGAGCGCACGGGCAGCGGTCCGCCCCGGACAAGCCGGGCTGCCGACCCTCCGGACGGCCTGTACGCTCACCGCGCCGCTGGCCGCGCCGCCGTCCGCTGACGCGCCGCTGCGCCTGACATACATCCCGGCCGATGTCTCCATGGGGGCTGGGTGGCGGGAGATCACCGCTCGGGGCGACCGGATGACGCTCTCGGAGTCGGATGTGCCGCGGGCGTCCGTCTCGCGGGAGCTGACCGCGTACCCCGATGATCTGCTCTCCTCGCCTCCCGCGGTCCGGTCGGCGGCCCTCGCCGTCCGCTCGGGCGGGCCTGCGCTGGAGGCGGGCGGTCACGGCGCGGACGAGGACCGCGGGTCCCCTGCGGCCGCCGTGCTGCCCCGGGGCGCGGACCGCTGGGCCCAGGCGCTGACCGGGTTGGTGGCGCGGCATGAACTGACCGCGGGCTTCGCGGCACTGGCGCTCGGCGTGTCGCTGCTGCTGGGCGCGTTGCACGCGCTGGCCCCGGGGCACGGCAAGACCATGATGGCGGCTGCCGCGGCGGCCCGCGGCCGCGGCTCCGTGAAGGAGGTACTGGCGCTCGGCGCGTCGGTGACGGTCACGCACACGCTGGGCGTTTTCCTCCTGGGTGCCTTGATTGCCGCGGGGTCGGCGGCGGCCCCGACCGTGGTGTCCTGGCTGACCGTGGTGAGCGGTGCGACGGTGGCCGTCGCGGGGGCACTGCTGCTGCGGCGGGCCTGGCGGCTGCGGCCTCTCCCGCACGGTCACGATCACGATCACGGTCAGGTTCACGGGCATGAGCACGATGACGGCCACGGTCGCGGTCATGGGCACCACGAGCATGACCGCGGGGTCGACCACGCCCGGGAACACCGGCACGACGAGGCGCGGGCGCCCGCGCTGGCGGGCGCGCACCGGAGCGGGCATGACGCGCCGGGCTCTGCCGGGGGGCATACGGCCGTCCCGGCGTCGGCCGCGGACTCCCGTCCCCGCGACGCCGGGCACGGCCACAGCCATGTGCCGCCCGCGCCGGGTGTGCGCGGCGTCGTGCTGATGGGGCTGGCCGGGGGGCTTGTGCCGAGCCCGTCGGCCGTCGTCGTGCTGGTCGGCGCGGCGGCCCTCGGCCAGGCGTGGTTCGGCTTCCTGCTGGTCCTGGCGTACGGGGCAGGGCTGGCGTTCACCCTCGCGGGGGCTGGGCTGGCGGTGATCCGGCTGCGGGACACCACCGCGCGTCGGCTGGCCAGGCGTCCGCAGGGCCGGCTGTTCTCGCTTTTCCACCGGTTTGCGCCACTCGGCACGGCGGCGGTCGTTCTGACGCTGGGGTGCGGGCTGCTGACGAGGGGGCTGGCGGCGACGCTGAGCTGACGCGCCAGTGCCCGGTCGGCCGGACACAACGACTGAGGGGAGGGCCGCCTCTGGCGGCCCTCCCCTCGCTTGACTCTGTCGGGGATCTTGGAGCTTCCGAGGCGGTGCCCAGGGTGCGCCAGGATTTTGGCCGGGGGATTTCGCGCTGGTCGAGGTAGTTCTGTAAGGCGGTCGGTCGGCGGGGAGGGGGTGCTTCCTCGGTCGGTGGGAAACCGCTGAGACGCTCGATGTTGATGACGATGGCGGTCAGGACGTGCTGGAGATGGACCTCGCCCTGGCCTCGGTAGCGGCAGCGGCGCATGCCATGACCGTGGGCGAACTCGTCGACCGTTGCCTCCACTTCGGAGCGGACCGTGTAGCGGGTCTTCCACTCGGGTGTCTGTTGCTCGGCGCGGACGCGGAGTTGCAGGTCGCGGAGTTCTCGTGGCGGAAAGCCGACGGTGCGGTGGCTTTCGCGGGAGGTCGTGCACTGGGTGCGGGCCGGGCAGGGGTGGCACTGGCTCTTGGTGAACCGGGCCACGATCAGCGGGGCTGCGGTGGGTGAGGAGGTCGGGTAGGGGCCGTGCCAGCCCTGGCTGACCTGCCCTTGGGGGCAGGTGACCTGTCGGCGGTCGTAGTCGATATGGAAGTCGTCGCGGGTGAAGCCTTCACCCCGGCGGTGTTGCCGGGTGGGGTTGCCCCGGAGCGGCCCGGAGAGGGTGACCTGGTGGTCATGTGCGGCTTGTGCAAGGTGGGGCAGGGAGGTGTAGCCGCTGTCGACCAGGTGTTCGGCGGGCAGCAGCCCGCGCCGCGCCAGACGGGTGTGGACGCCGGGCAGGACCTGACTGTCGTGGGTGGTGGCCGCGGTGGTGGCCACGTCCGTGATCACGTTGGGGCCGTCGGGAGCACAGGTCTCCGTCAGATGGGCGGAGAACGCCTTTTCAGCTGATGATGTGCCCGTGCCTCGCGTAGCGGGCCGAGATGTCGTGGGGGCGAGACGATCGCCCGGGACGAGGGCGGCAGCCCGGGTCCGCCTTCGGTCTCGGCGGTGCGCCGGCGCAGGCGGCCCACGGCGTCACGGTGATGGTTCTGCACCAGGATCTGGCGCAGGGCCTGGACACGAGGGCCCGACGCACGGTCCGCTCCCTGCCGGTAGAGGTGTTCCAGGAGCCGGACGGCGTCGTCGCCGGTGGCGAGGATCCTGGTCTGGGCTTGGTGGGGTTCTTCCCCAGGCGGACCGGGCGGCCGCCGTGGCGCCCCCAGTCCTCGTCGACCACATCGTCCAGCAGGTGCGGGGCGGTGCCGGCCACTTCCTCCGGCGCGGCGCGGACGGCCTCGGTGACCATCTCCAGCCGGGTCAGGTCGCGTACCGCGGCCAGGACGTGAGTGGAGTCGGTGCGCTCGCGCGCACCAGGCCGGTCTCCTTGAGGCGGGCCAGGGCGAGGTCGAGGAGGCGGTCGGCGCGGTCGCCCTCGGCGAGACGTTAGCGGAAGTCGGCCAGCACACTGTGGTGGAAGCCGGGATCGTCCAGCTCCATGGCCATGGCGTACTTGAAGTCGATGCGGCAGCGAACCGCCTCGGCGGCCTGCCGGTCCGACAGGCCGAGCACGAACTGCAGCACACAGACGGTGGCCGGCTGGGCGGGCGAGAGACCCGGACGCCCGTCACGCGGATACCAGTCAGCGAAGTCCTCGTCGCACCACAGCCCGTCCAGGCGGTCTCTCACCCATATCGCCGTCGTACCGCCTGGGTTGCTCGCCCGCGCGACCTGCGCAGTCAGGGGCGGGACGTGCTCACCGGAACGGGAACGGAGGGACAACGGGCACCTCGACAGCTGCATCGGTCATCGGAACCACCCGAGCTTGCCTGTTGGCCATGCTGCCGTACCGCGAAACTCCAAGATCCCCGACAGAGTCAAGCTCAGCATCCGTCATGCCCTATGCCTTTGCGTCCTGTCCTCATCGTGTCTTGCCTCCTCTGTGTCTTCCCGGTGTCAGCTCCAGGTCTGGGAGTACTGCCGTCGGTAGTTCCTGTGGTCGAAGGCCGAGCGGATCAGGCCGTTGGCGACCAGCAGTACAAGACTGACCCCGATGACCGCCAGCCCCGGCTTGACGGTGTGGGCGCCGACGATTCCGGTGCGGCGCGTGGGAGTGTCCGGCCGGCCCGGCAGCGCGCCGACTCCCGCCGTGAAGGGCGGAGCGGTGGAGCCTGCGCCGTCCCCGAAGTCGGCGCCGCCCCCGGGGCCGGCCATCCCCGCGAGCCGCACCCCCAGCGCTTCCATCGCCGTGGTGACCGGCTGGAAGTACGTGCTGCCTCCGCTACGGCAATCGCCGATACCCCCCGACGTCACCCCGAGAGCCATGCCGCCCGCGAACAACGGCCCTCCACTGTCGCCCGGTTCGGCGCAGGCGGTGGTCTGGATCAGTCCGGTGACCGTGCCTTCGGGGTAGTTAACGGTCGCGTTGAGCGCGGTCACCTTGCCTGAGCGCACCCCCGAGGTACCTCCGCTGCGCAACACCTCCTGCCCGACGACGGGATCGGCGGCCGCTGTGATCCGCATGCCCTGCCGTCCTTCGAGGCGTACGACGTTGTCCGCGGCGGTCGCGTCGGCGTTTCCGTAGGCGACGAGAGAGAAGTCGCTGCCGGGGAAGCGTCCGGCGGTCGTCGTGCCGACCTCCTTCGTCCCCTGCGGGTCCTGGAACCAGGCGGTGCCCGGTGGACCGCAGTGCCCGGCCGTCAGGATGAACGCACGTCTTCCGTCGGTCACATTGAACCCCGCGGAGCAGCGGCCGCTAGGAGAGAAGACCGGGTCCGCGTCGTTGAGCCGGGAGGACAGTGCACCCGGGCTCCGCTCCATGTGGACGAAGTCGCCGATCCTCTCGGTGAGGCGGGACATGCGGGACCAGTCGTCGGACGAGACGGTGCTGTCGGCCTGCACCACGATGCGGTTGGAGGCGTAGTCGACCGCCCATGCCGTGCCCGGCACCCTGGGGGCCGCGCTCAGTGCGTCCACGGCGGAGCGCAGGCGGCTCATGCTGTGCTCGACGACTTCGGCACGCGCTCCCGACCGGCCGACCTCGACGGCGGCGTCCTCGTCGGTGACCGCGACGACGGACCGCCCGTCCGCCCCCATCCAGGTGCCCGCCGTGCGCGACGGCCCGAGGCGTGTGACCAGACCGGTGCCCAGCCCGGACGGGCGCTCGGTCTGCTCCGGGCCGTGGACACCCGGCCCGGCCCGCTCCCGGTCGTGGGCCGGCGGCTCGGTTGCGGCCGCGGTCGTCACCAACAGCCCGCCGCACAGTAATCCCCCGACGGCGGCGAAACGCGTGATGCGCTGCAGGCTGCGTCGTGCGTGACTCATCCGTTTCCGGCCCCCTCTTCAAAGACGCTCCGACACGGCGTCGGCGACGCCGGCCCCACGGGAAAACGGCGCGTCTACGCATACGTGCGGCCCGGCCGCCGCGTTCACCACGGCAGACGACGGCACCGGCGCCGCTTGACGGCGTGCCGGCCACCCCGCCCGAAAGACCGGCCCGCGGACGGAATCGCGCAGAGCCCGGTTCATGACGGCCTGCCGGGCACCGTACAGCGCGGAGAAAACGGGGTGTGTCCAGTAGATGGCTGATCCAGTTTCTGTAGTGGGTCAGTTGGCGGCCGGGGTGAGCCGGCCTTCGAAGGCGATCTGGAAGGCGTTCAGGGGTGCCTTCCAGCGCATGGTCCACCGCTTTCGGCCTTGCCGGTCGGGTCCAGAGACATGAGGGCCATGTAGACGCACTTCATGGCCGCGGCCTCGTTGGGGAAGTGTCCGCGCGCCCGGACGGCCTTGCGGATGCGGGGACGGACTCGATGGCGTTCGTCGAGCAGATGACCTTGCGGATCTCGACGTCGAAGGAGAGGAAGGGCACGAACTCGGCCCAGGCGTTCTCCCAGAGCCGGATGACCGCCGGGTACTTCTTGCCCCAGGCTTCCTGGAACTCGCTGAACCGCTCGGTCGCGGCGGCCTCGTTCGGCGCGGTGTAGACGCGCTTAAGCGCCTTGGCGATCTTGTCCCAGTCCTGGCGGGCCGCGTGCCGGAAGCTGTTCTTCAGGTCCGTGAACACGCTCAGTGCGTTGTGGCAAACCGGATCTTGTTCGAGTGGCAGCGGGTGATCATCTGGACGGAGGTTCGGGTGCGGTCGCGGGCATGAGAGAACGGGCCCCTTGGTAGTGACGCGGTTACGACACCAGCACGACCAAGGAAGCCCGTTGCCTGATCAGTTGAGCAGTATCTCTGTGCATGCGTCCACCGCGGTCACCCTTGGGTGTGACTGCTACGTGCACCGGTTCGGTTCGATCGCTCCGGGACGGCGGGCAGGCTGCTACCCCAGTGACATGACGGATGCGGAGTGGGCCGAGGTCCGCGCCGCGATGCCGGTGCCGGCGTGGCTCCTCAAGCTGGGCGGGCGTCCGGAGGCGTTTTGCCACCGCGAGATGCTTGACGCGGTGCGCTACCTCGTCGACAACGGCGTGAAGTGGACGGCTCTGCCGGTCGATTTCCCGTACTGGCGGGCGGTCTACGACTTCTTCCGCCGCTGGCGGGCCTACGACTACGCGCGTGAGCTGTACGAACGCCTGCGACGTTCGGCGAGGGAACGTTCAGGCCGCAACGCCGAGCCCAGCGCGGGAGTCATCGACAGTCAGTCGGTGGACGCCTCCGAGACCGTCGGCGAGGACAGTCGCGGATACGACGGCGGCAAGTCACGTGATGGGCGCAAGCGTCACATCCTGACCGATACCGAGGGTCTGCTCCTGGAGGTGACCGTGACCACGGCCGATGTCCACGACTCCAAGGCCGCCCCCGCCCTGCTGGAGACGTTCATGGACCACCCGGGTCGGCTGCTGAAACTGGTGTGGGTCGACAGCGCCTACCAGGGCTCGGCCCTGGCCAAGGCGTTCGCCCGTCACGGAGTCCGGATCGAGGTCGTGCGCCGATCCGACGGACACCGCGGATTTGTCGTACTGGCCCGCAGATGGGTCGTGGAACGAACGCTGAGCTGGCTCTCCCGCTCACGCCGCCTCAACCGCGACCACGAACGCCGCCCCGATCACCACCAGCAGATGGTGTGGTGGGCAGCCACGATCAGGCTGTCGCGCCAGGTGGCCGGCGATGCCCCGCGCTGGCCGGAGAAGCGTCCCGGCCGACGGCCCCGGGCACAGGCATGAACCGTCCATTCTTCTCCCGCACCAGCCAGCCCCGCTTCTCCAGCGCGTAGGCACGGTGACGGATCTTCTCCACCTCGTTCTTGATCTCCGCCTCACGGCCCACCACGCGCGTCAACTCCACCCCGCTCACCGGCCCCGAAGCGGCCACCACCGCGGCGAACACCTCCCGATACAGGCCGCTGAGCACCTCCTCGCCCATGCCCGACCGCCACACCGGCGGCCGCTCGCCATGCACCGCGTCGGAGCCGCTCGAACCCATCACGGCAGCCGCCTCACCACCAGACGCCACGGAAGCCGGCGTATTCACCGCACTCTCCTCGGCCAGCACCGACACGAGCTCCTCACGCCCCACACGGGCCCGCTCGACTCGCTCTCGCGCAGCATCCACCTCCGCCTGAGCCTGCTCCAGGACCTCCGTCCAGGACTCCAGCTCCTGCCTCGCCCGCGCCTCACGCCGTTCCATCAACCCCAGCACCGACGGCATCGCGCCCTCCTCGATCCACAACAAGCCGTCCGCTGCCTGCCCCTACCCCTCCGCGAACATGCCCCGCACACGAAGAAACCCCTGCTCATCGAACAGAGACTCCCTTTGCCACAACGCACTGAGGCGGTGACGCCGTATCTGAACGAGCGGCAGCGCCGGATCCTCTATGGCGCGGAGGCCCGCCAGCTGGGGCACGGTGGGATCGCCGCGGTGGCGCGAGCCGCAGGGGTCTCGAAGGGCTGTGTCAGCCGGGGCCTGGCCGAACTCGACGCCGACGCGCAGCCGGGCGGGCGGGTGCGACGGCCGGGAGCTGGCCGCCCGGCCCTGGCGGACAAGGACCCGGGCCTGGTGCCGGCCCTGCTGGAGCTGGTCGAGGACAACACACAGGGTGATCCGATGAGGCCGCTGACGTGGACGACGAAGTCGTTGCGCCGCCTGGCGGACGAGCTTGCCGCCCAGGGCAGGCAGGTGGGCCGCGACACCGTCGCGGCCCTGCTGAAGGCGGCCGGGTTCAGCCTGCGCGGCAACGCGCGGGTGCTGGCCGGCACCCACCACCCGGACCGGGACGCGCAGTTCGAGCACCTCAACGCCACGGTGGCCGACTTCCTGAAGGCCGGTGACCCGGTGATCAGCGTGGACACCAAGAAGAAGGAGCAGATCGGGCTGTTCGCCCGGCCCGGTCGTGAGTGGGCCCCGCCCGGCGCTCCGGTCAAGGTCCTCGACCACGACTTCCCCTCCCACGCCACAGGCACCGCGATCCCGTACGGAACCTACGACCTGGCCCGCAACACCGGCTTCGTCGTGGTGGGCACCGATCACGACACCGCCGCATTCGCCGTGGCCAGCCTGCGCCGCTGGTGGACCGAGGAGGGACGGGCCGCCTACCCGCACGCGAAGCGACTGTTGATCACCGCGGACGGCGGCGGCTCCAACAGCTCCCGCGCCAAGGCATGGAAGGCCAACCTCGCCGTTCTCGCCACCGAGACCGGCCTTCAGATCAGCGTGTGCCACCTGCCTCCCGGGACTTCGAAGTGGAACCGGGTCGAGCACCGCCTGTTCTCCTTCATCTCCCTCAACTGGCGCGCCCGCCCGCTGACCAGCTACGAGACCGTCCTGAACCTCATCTCGGCGACCACCACCCGCACCGGGCTGACTGTGACCGCCCGCCTGGACACCGGCAGCTACCCCACCGGAATCGAGATCAGCGAACAGCACGCCGCCGCCCTCACGATCCGCCCCTACGACTTCCACGGGGAGTGGAACTACACGATCCCGCCCCAGCCCGGCATCCCCGACGTCCCCCTCCACCCGCCCGGCCCCAGATCCCACCCCCGCACCGCGCACACCTTCGGCGCAGCCCTGGCCACCCACCCCCTCTTGACAGGCATCGAGCGCCACGACCTGGACGATCTCACCACCGGCGTCCGCGACCGGTTGGACGCCCTGCCGCCCAAGGAGCGGCCCCGGCACCGCAAGATGACTACGGAGAACATCATCTGGGCCGCCGTCCTCGACCAGCGCGGCCTGTCCCGCTCCCTGATCTCCTATCTCTTCCGCGTCGGGGAGAACCAGATGAGATGCCTGATCAGGCAGGTCCGACCGCACCTCGAGGACCTCGGCCACCACTCCGAACCCATCCCCGCCCGGCTGATCGACCCCAGCGACCTCGCCAACTACGTCATGCACGTGACAGCTGCAGACCGCGAACGAGAAACGCCCCACTAATTCATCGACGGCCCCCAAAACTCGACGCGCCCTACGATGCAATCGGCACCGACCCGTTTGCGAGGTCTCGAGGGCGAGCCGGATCGGCTCGGTCGGGCGGGGGCTCACCCCGCCAGAATTGTCCGCCCTGCCAGGGCATGGACAGGCTCCTCAACGCCGAACACACCGAACCCTGCGGGGCGGAGGGGGCCGTGCTGCGGTCCGCCACGCAGGACTGTAAGCACGCTATAGTAGCGCTATGGCTTCGACGACGATTCAGGTGCCGCGGGAGACGCGTGATCATCTTGCCGAGTTGGCGAGGGAGCGTGGGGTGAGTATCGGGCAGTTGGTGGAGGCACTGGCTGCGGAGCAGCCGACGGCTGCACAGCGGGCGGAGCGGCTGGCGGCGGACCGGGAGGCGGTGCGCGGTCTGCTCGGGGTGGCGATCAGTGATGCCGAGTTTGACCAGGCCCCCGACGTGCTGGGCAACCTGTACAAGATCGCTGCGGACAAAGCGCGCATGGCCCGGGACTCGGCTGCGTGATCATCCTCGACTCCAGCGCGGTGGCCGCGCTCGCCGCAGGGCACAAGACGCTCAGTCTCCTGGCCGGCAACATGGCCCTCGCGCCGGGGGAGCAGCTGCGGATCCCGGCCCTGTGCCTGGCGCAGGCCGAAGCCGACGACGAGGGTGCAGCGCGCCGGGTGCTGACGTTCTCCTCGGTGACTGTCGACCCGCTTGACATGGTCGCTGCAGTCAGCGTCGGCACCATGATCCGCGACGGCTACGGCGGCCCCGACACCTGCCACGCCCTGTACTGCGCCCTGCCCAGGCCCGAGTTCACGGGCATGTCCATCCTGCTGACCGGCCGTGAGGGCGCCTATCCGCCCGGCGTGGTCACTGTCGACATCGACTCACCCGGCATGCTCGGCTTCCACTAGGCCCAATACCAGTGATTTAGGGCTTTCTGCGGGTGTAGATGGTCTTCGTGGGCTCGGCGATCGTGACTGTTGGGGCGTCGGGTCGCGGTGGTGTGTGGTGTTCGGCGCGTTTGAGGGCCCAGTTACTCAGTGCGCCACCGGTGCAGGATCGCCACGTGAAGCTGGCCCCCCTCGCGAAATCCCTGCCGTTCTGGCCAGCCCGCCTCCCCGTGGATACCGCATGCCCTGCTGATGCCGCACGGGCGACGAGCCGTCAGCCCCTACCACTCCACGAGTTCAACTTCAGTAGGTCCTGTCCGGGCGTAGGCCTTTCGCATCAGTCGGAACAGGGCGTGCCCGCGGCTCCCCCGGGGCCGCGGGTCCGCCGTCGTCTTTCCTCCGGCCCGGAGTCAGTCCGCCATCGGCAGGTAGACCCGGTTACCCGAGGCCGCGAACTCCTTGGACTTCTGCAGCATGCCCTCGGCGATCGCCTCGTCCGACTCCGCCGGCTCGTCACCGCCGAACTGCTCGGTGATGCTCCTGCTGATCTTCATCGAGCAGAACTTCGGCCCACACATCGAGCAGAAGTGCGCGGTCTTCGCCGGTTCCGCCGGAAGCGTCTCGTCGTGGAACTCCCGCGCCGTATCCGGGTCCAGGGCCAGATTGAACTGGTCCTCCCAGCGGAACTCGAAGCGCGCGTCCGAGAGGGCGTCGTCCCACTCCTGCGCACCCGGGTGTCCCTTGGCGAGGTCCGCGGCATGGGCCGCGATCTTGTACGTGATGACGCCGGTCTTGACGTCGTCCCGGTTCGGCAGGCCCAGGTGCTCCTTTGGCGTGACGTAGCAGAGCATCGCGGTGCCCCACCAGGCGATCATCGCCGCGCCGATGCCCGAGGTGATGTGGTCGTAGGCGGGCGCCACATCGGTCGTCAGGGGCCCCAGGGTGTAGAATGGCGCATCCTCGCAGATCTCCTGCTGGAGGTCGATGTTCTCCTTGATCTTGTGCATCGGGACATGTCCCGGGCCCTCGATTATCGTCTGGACATTGTGCCGCTTGGCGATGCTGTTCAGTTCGCCGAGCGTCTTCAGTTCGGCGAACTGCGCCTCGTCGTTGGCGTCCGCGATCGAGCCGGGCCGCAACCCGTCGCCGAGCGAGTACGTCACGTCGTACGCGGCGAGGATCTCGCAGAGCTCCTCGAAGTTCTCGTACAGGAACGACTCCTTGTGGTGCGCGAGGCACCAGGCCGCCATGATCGAACCGCCGCGCGAGACGATGCCGGTCTTGCGGCGTGCGGTCAGCGGCACGTACCGCAGCAGCACACCGGCGTGGACCGTCATGTAATCGACGCCCTGCTCGGCCTGCTCGATGACCGTGTCCTTGTAGATCTCCCAGCTCAGCTCCTCGGCCCGGCCGTCGACCTTCTCCAGCGCCTGGTAGAGCGGCACGGTGCCGATCGGCACGGGGGAGTTGCGCAGCACCCACTCGCGCGTGGTGTGGATGTTGCGGCCGGTGGACAGGTCCATGACCGTGTCCGCGCCCCACCGGGTCGCCCAGGTCATCTTCTCCACCTCCTCCTCGATGGAGGAGGTCACGGCGGAGTTGCCGATGTTGGCGTTGACCTTCACCAGGAACCGCTTGCCGATGATCATCGGCTCGATCTCCGGGTGGTTGACGTTCGCCGGCAGGACGGCACGCCCGGCGGCGATCTCCTCACGCACGACCTCCGGGGAGACGTTCTCCCGGATCGCCACGAACTCCATCTCCGACGTGATCTCGCCGCGGCGGGCGTAGGCGAGCTGGGTCACCGCCTGTCCGCCGCGGCCACGGCGGGGCTGCCGGGGCCGGCCGGGGAAGACGGCGTCGAGGTTGCGCAGCCCGCCCCGCGGCGAGGTGTGCTTGATGCCGTCGTCCTCGGGACGGACGGGGCGGCCGGCGTACTCCTCGGTGTCTCCGCGCCCGATGATCCAGTTCTCGCGCAACGGCACCAGTCCACGGCGGACATCGGTCTCGGTCTGCGGGTCGGTGTACGGTCCGGACGTGTCGTACAGCGTCACGTCCTCGCCATTGAGCCCTGCACATCCTGAATCTCTGCTGGTCAGCCGTGCTGGCGTGGGAGACCGGTGGCGTGCTCGTGCTGGTCGGGGGCGGGCGGCTGGAGCGTAGATCATCCGACTTGGCGCGGGTGGGTGTTTCCTGCTTCGGCCGCGCCGTGTGCGACGGGGTTTCTACGATCCCGGGCGAGAGCGGTGCCGCGCCGTTCGGGAGGGCAACCGTGTCGTCGCTGGAGAAGATCGCCGCTCGCCGGGCTGAGCTGGACGAGCTGTCGCAGGCCCTGGCCAAGCAGCTGGCCGAGGTGGACGCCGAACGTGAGGAACTCGCGGTCGCGGAGCGGGTGCTGCGGCGGCTGTACGAGCACGAAGCCGGGGCTGCTGGGCCCGTGTCACCGCAGTCGGTGCAGGTCGCGGGCCGGTCGGTGCTGAAAGTGCCGCACCGCAGCGAGGTAGCGGACGCGTCCGCGCTGCCCGGCGACTACCAGCGGATGCTGCAAATCGTGAAGGAGGCGGGCGGGCCGGTGATGGTCAAGGAGGTCGGCGCTGAGCTGGGGATCGACGCTTCGGCGCCGGGCCGGCTGGAGCCGTTGCGCGGGAAGCTGTCGAAGCTGGCCGGGCGGGGCTGGCTGCACAAACTGCCGAACGGCACCTTCACCGCGCGGGCGTGAAACTGCGGGGTGCAGACCCGTAACCCGGCGGTCCCCGGCCCGAGTTGACGCAGTATGCCTACAAACACCATCCCGGCCGGGGACCGTAATGAGCTTGTGTATCAGTGCCGACTGCCGCTGTCCACGCGGACCCTGACCTTCCTGACCGGGCTGCTGTCCGCCCGTCTGAAGAAGATCCACTCGCGGTGGCGGAAGCTGCCGACCGGGCGGATCGCGGTGATCGTGCTGGCCGCGCTGCGGCATGACCAGCGCCTTTCCGATCTCGCCGGCGGCAACGACGTCTCGCGCACCACCGTGGACCGCTGGCTGAAGGAGATGATCGATCTGCTGGCCGCGAAGGCGCCGAGGCTGGAGCGGGTGCTGGCGAAAATCGCCCGTGAGGGTGGCAGCGTCGTGCTGCTCGACGGGTCGCTGATACCCACCCAGCGCCGCACCGGACTGCCGATGAGGCGCCGCTGGTCGACGAAACACAAGCGGCACGGGCTGCTGGTCATCGCCCTGACCGACGTGCGCGGGCGGCTGTTGTGGACCTCCACCGCCCGCCCGGCGCGCGGCTCGGAGATCACCGCGTGCCGACACGACGACCTGGTCGGCCGACTCCGTGAGGCGGGCCTGGCCGCGATCGCCGACCTCGGCTTCGTCGGCCTGGACGACGAGATGGGCGACCCGGCGGTCATCACCGGTTACAAGAAACCCAAGGGTAAGAAGCTCCCGCCCGCGAAGAAGCTGGTCAACCAGCTGATCGCGGCTGAACGGGCAGTATGCGAGCACGCGTTCGCGCACCTGAAGAACTGGCGCGCGCTGACGAAACTCCGCCTCGACGTGAAGTGGGCCACCCGGCTGGTGCGGGCGCTGATGATCCTCACCCAGCGAGAAATCGCCCGCTGACCGACGATCTTCACACCAGACAGTTCCCGACGACCAGTACCAGTACGACATCACCCGTCCACGCCACCCCCGTGACCTGCACGTTCAGGATGAACACAACTCAC
Source organism: Streptomyces sp. NBC_01216 (assembly GCF_035994945.1). Lineage (NCBI taxonomy): Bacteria > Bacillati > Actinomycetota > Actinomycetes > Kitasatosporales > Streptomycetaceae > Streptomyces > Streptomyces sp. NBC_01216. The sequence continues at coordinate 67,811 of NZ_CP108677.1, read as the reverse complement.
TGGCAGTTCTTGCCGCGGTTGATGCAGTTCACCATCTTGTTCATCAGGTTCTCGTCGAAGACGTTGATGAAGTCGTTGTGGTCGGTGATCGGCTTGTGCAACTGCTCCGGGAAGCCGTCCACGGCGTACGGGTTCTGCACCTGACCGTTCTCGATGGTCGGTGTGGGAACGTCGTACACCAGGCGGGCCTGCAGCTGCGGGATCGCCCGGAAACCCTTCGGGCAGCTGCCGTCCGCCTCGACGAAGGCCACGTGGTCACGGTGGTTGGCGCTGTCGATGTTCCGGCCGTCCCAGCAGCTCTGGAAGTTGGACGTCCGGACCACCTGGCTGCCCTCGGGGCAGAGCACGTACTTGTCCGTCACCTGCCGGTCCTCGAAGCCGGTACAGCTGAACGAGGTGTTGGCGTTCGCGAGGCCATTGGTGAAGGCCTTGGCGTCACCGGTGATGATGCGCAGGAACTTCGGCATGGCGACGACGCGGCTCTGCTTGTTGCCGACGAACTTGAGCTCCGCCTCGCTGGCCTTCAGGATCTTGCCCACGTTGCCCTCGGCGCCACCGCCCAGGTCGTTTGCGTCGAACTCCTTCGTACCGTCCTGGAGCCGCAGAACCGGCCAATAGTAGGTCGACTTGTCGGCCTGGTTCTGGCACGAAGTGCCGGCCTTGGCGAGGTCCTCGTTGCTGGAGAAGGCGTCGTTGTCCTGGTTGCCGACGTAGTCGTGGGTGTGGTGCGCGCCGTTGTCGACTCCCGGGGCCACGATCAGGTTGTCACTGTTGGACAGGTCGTTCTCGTTGACACCGCACTTGGTGGTGAAGGAGCCGGTCGAACCGGTTCTCCCGTTGGCGACCAGGCCGTTCTCCAGGTCCCGCGAGTTGGGCCGGACACCGTTGATGTCGATGAAGTCCTCGGCCACCGGGCCCGCGGCCCCGTTGCCGTTGTCGACCGGAACCTGGCCGTCGCCCTGGTCCTGGCCGTCGTTGTTCCCGTCGTTGCCGTTCTGATCGTTGTTGTTCCTGTCCCTTCTGTCCCTCCTGTTCTTGTTGCCGTCGTTGTCGTCGCGGCGCAGTGTGCACGGTGCCGTCGCCTTAAGACCCTTGGGGCGTTCCGCCGAGCGGTCGATCAGGGCGACGATCCGCTGGATGATCACCAGTCGTTCGTTCTTCAGCGGTGTCAGAATCTGGTTCTGTGCCCAGGCGCGGTCGCTCTGCACGCGCCGCTTGTTCTCGGCGAACCGCTTGTAGTATGTGGTGATCTGGTTGTCCAGTGTGGCAAGTTCCCGGTCCACGGCCCGCCGTTGGTCATCAGGGATCTCCTTGATGGAGTTGACGACTTCCGGACAGTCGATGGTCGAGACGGACTGGCCGGCACTCTGGGTTCTCGGGCTCTTCCGGTCGCCGCCCCAGCTCTCATGGGCGGAAGCGTCGAAATTGGCCGCAACCAACCCACCCCCGCCCAGAAGGAGGGCAGCCGAGGCGGCGATCGCCCGGTTTGCCAGCGTCGAACGTCTTCTCGATGTGCGTCCCATGGAACTCCAATCTCGGGGGAAAGTACGCGTCAATCCATACGGACACCGTCGATGGGATGTTCAGACCTGTGCGGAAGACGTGGAAGTCTTCAGCCCGGATCCACCGGCCTGATTCCGGAGTGATCGCTCTGGGGGTTTTCGAATCGTCTGGTGGTTGTTCTGCGGGTTCGGGCGGGGAGTATTCGCTGGTCTGCCCAGCTCTTCCCAATGTCGGTGAGTTAGGGCATCAGTGCAGGTCAGATGTGGTGCTTGGTGACTCTCAGTGTGTAGTGGACGTTACTGGGAGTGCGGGGCTGGTCCCGTTTTCTGATCTCGAAGGTGTTCTTGGACGGCTTCTTGACGCGTTGGCACTGCCGGTTGCGCCGGGCTGGGAGGAGGGCGGCCAGGAGCTCGGTCACGGCCTCGCGGCGTGCGGTGTCCAGCGCGGTCACGTCGGCTGCGGCCTGGGCGGCGACAGTCAGTCGGGCGAGCTGCACCGTGACGGTGAAGGAGATCCGGTCGGGATCGATCCCGCCGTGTTCCGCGGCGTGCATCTGCAGTGCGCACAGCGCCTGGTAGACGGTGAGGAGGGCGTAAATCTCCTGGCAGATCAGCTCGGGCGCCTTGGAGCGCAGGATGAATCCGGCGCCGCGCAGGCGGTTCTTCAGTTCCGCGAACCCGTTTTCGATCTCCCACCGCTGGTGATATGCCGTCGCCAGCTGGTGGGCTGGGGCGAGGCGGTGGTCCAGGAGGCTGGTGACCAGCCGGAATGCCTCGGTGCGAGGTAGGCCGGCGCGCGGGCGGATGGTCACGGTGTACTCGACGATCCGCACCAGATGCCCCTGGGGCGGCCCGGGGAGGGTGCGTCCGGCCGCGCGGGCCTGACCGTGGCGGACATTCTCCGCGGGCGTGCGCATGATGGACAGGTAGGACCCGTCGGGCAGTACCCGCAGTGGCACGAAGACGAGACTCTTCTTGATCCGCCAGGCCAGGTGGGCGCCGGTGGCTCGGGCCAGGCCCCACAGTTCATGTCCGGCGAAGTTGCGGGGGTGTAGATCTTCTCGGGGTGCCTCGTTGGGGTGATTCGCGAGGGTTCGGGATGTGGCTGGTCGTGTCGGCTTCTACCGTCGCCGGGGTCGAGCCGCCGTGAGGGTGTGGGTGCTGAGCGAGGGTGGGTGTGGTGTGCCGTCGTTGATGGAGGCGTTGGAGGCCAGGCGGGCTGAGGTGCTGGGTCAGGCCGAGCGGCTGCGTGAGCAGATCGCTGGTCTGTCCGAGGAGTTGTCGCGGGTCGAGGAGCGGCTGGCGCGGTTGCAGGTCACGCGGGAGACGGTGGAGGAGGTCCTGGCCGCGCCGTCTTCGCCGGTGCCGGACGCGGACGCCGCGGGCGGGGGTGCCGGTGGGGTCGTTGTGGCGCTGGTGAAGGCCGAGGCCGAGCTGGATGTGACGGTGATGTCGCCGGAATACCAGGCGGTCATCGGGTTGTTCGCGGCCTCGGGGGTGGCGATGCGGTGCAAAGAGGTCTGCGGGCATCTGGGGCTGGGGACCGAGCCGCGGCATGTGGAAGGGATGCGCTCGAAGCTGAAGAGGCTGGTGGAGCGCGGGATCCTGGCCGAGCCGTTGCCCGGGCTGTTCAAGGTCGACGGCAGGAAGCAGGGGTGGTGAGCGTGGTGGGGCCGGCCCGGGGCGCGCTCGCGGAGTGTGAGGACGCCTTCGCCGCCTCGGCGGGATGTCGTGGACGCCGCCGGTGTCGGGCGCTCGAGGATCGAGCGGGGCCGGCACCGGAGGCTGGCCACGGTGTTGGGCAAGGTCACCGTGGTCCGGATCGCCTACCGCGGCACCGGTGTGGGAGACCTGCACCCGGCCGATGCGGTGGCTGAACCTGCCGGACGGTATGCGGATCCAGGTGAAGAGCTCGCGGGATGTCGCCACTCGGCGGCCTCGGCACTCCACCTGTTTCTGTCTGTTTGCCTGCCCGGATGTGTTTACTTCTCCGAGGCGTGGGCGTAGCATCCTGGAAAACCACAGACTCGGTCATGGAAACGGATGTAAAACCACATGTTCGCAGCGGAGCGTCAGCAGGAGATCATGCGCCTGGCCCGCGACAGCGGTCGGGTGGATGTGCTGTCCCTCGCCGAGGAGTTCCAGGTCACCGCGGAAACCGTGCGGCGCGACCTCAAGGCCCTCGACCGCGCGGGTCTGGTGCGGCGTGTGCACGGCGGCGCCATCCCGGTCGGCCACCTCGACTTCGAGCCCGACCTCGCGGAGCGCAACACGGTCGCCACCGACGAGAAGGAGCGCATCGCGCTCGCCGCGCTCGCCGAACTCCCCGCCGACGGCAGCGTCATCCTGGACGCCGGCACCACGGCCGCCCGGCTGGCCGCGGTGCTCCCGGTGGATTCGGTACTGACGGTCGTGACCCATGCGCTGCCCGTCGCCGCCCGGCTCGCCGACCACCCGGGCATCGCCCTCCACCTCGTCGGAGGCCGGGTGAGACACCGCACCCGCGCCGCCGTCGACGCCTGGGCGCTGCGGGCGTACGCCGAGATCAAGGCCGACGTCGTCTTCCTCGCCACCAACGGATTCACCCCCGACGGCGGCCTGACCACTCCCGACCTGGCGGAGGCGGCGGTCAAGAGGGCCGTCATCGGCGCCGCCCGCAGGGTCGTCCTGCTGGCCGACTCCACCAAGTACGGGCAGCAGCACTTCGCCCGCTTCGGCGACCTCGCGGACGTCGACCTGCTGATCACCGACACGGGCCTCGCGCCCGACGACGCCCGCGCCATCGAGGCGCAGGGCACGGAGGTCGTCCGCGCATGATCCTCACCATCACCCCGAACCCGAGCCTGGACCGTACCTACGAACTGCCGTCCCTGGACCGCGGAGCGGTGCTGCGCGCCGCCAGGGACCGCGTCGACCCCGGCGGCAAGGGCGTCAACGTGTCCCGTGCGGTCGCCGCCGCCGGTCACCGCACCGTGGCCGTGGTGCCGCTCGGCGGGCCCGAGGGCGCGCTGCTCGACCGGTTGCTGGGGGAACACGGCATCGAGGCCGCCGGTGTCCCCGTGGCCGGCTCCACCCGCGTCAACATCACGCTCGTCGAACCCGACGGCACCCTCACCAAGGTGAACGCGGCCGGCCCCGACCTCACGGCCGCGGAGGCCGAGGCGCTGCTGGAGACGGTACGGACCCGCTCCGCCGACGCGGAGTGGATCGCCTGCTGCGGCAGCCTGCCGCGCGGTCTGCGCCCCGAATGGTACGCCGAGCTGGTGGCACGCCTCCACCGGGCAGGCGCCCGGGTCGCCCTCGACACCTCCGGCGCGGCCCTGACGACCGCGCTGCGGGAAGGGCCCGACGTGGTCAAACCCAACGCCGAGGAACTCGCCGAGGCCGTCGGGCGCCCCCTCGCCACCGTCGGCGACGCCGTCAAGGCGGCGGAGGAGCTGCGCGAACGGGGAGCCCTGGCGGTACTGGCCAGTCTGGGCGCCGACGGCCAGTTGCTCGTCGACGACACCGGCACCTGGTTCGGCCATGCGCCCGCCGAGGCGGTCCGCAGCAACGTCGGTGCCGGGGACGCGTCCCTGGCGGGTTTCCTCAGCGCCGGCGGCAGCGGCCCCGCCGCCCTCGCCGCCGCCGTCGCCCACGGAACCGCCGCCGTCCAGCTGCCGGGGAGCGTGATGCCGTCACCCGGCCACCTGGATCCGGCGGCGGTGACGGTCACCCGGTCCGTCCCGCTGGACCGGGTCCTCGGGGAGCCGGCGCCATGATCGTCCGTCCGGGCCGGGCCCTCCGTCCCCCTCGTACCGGAGCGCGGTACCACCGCACCGGCTCCGGCGGGGCCCGCCCGGCGGATGCAGCACCACCATGTCCCACCACCGCCCCCGCGGCGGTTCGCGAGCAAGGAGCCGCGTGATGAGTGAGTTGATCACCGCAGGACTGGTCGACGTCGACCTGTCCGCCGAGACCAAGCAAGCCGCCGCACGGTCCCTCGCCGAGCGGATGGTGGCCGCCGGGCGCGTCACCGACATCGACGGCTTCCTCGCCGACGTGGCGGCACGCGAGGCCCAGATGCCCACCGGACTCGACGGTGGCATCGGCATTCCGCACTGCCGCAGCGAGCATGTCACCGCCCCGACCCTCGCCTTCGGCCGCAGCGCCTCCGGCATCGACTTCGGTGCCCCGGACGGGCCGGCCGACCTGATCTTCCTGATAGCCGCGCCGGCGGGCGCGGACGACGACCACCTGACGATCCTGTCGTCGCTGGCCCGGCGGCTCATGGACCCCGCCTTCACCGCCGCGCTCCGCGCGGAGCGCGACCCGGCGGCGGTCGCGGCCCTGGTCCGCGGGGACGAGGCTCCGGCCACGCCCGCGGACGGCCCGGCGCCCGGCGAGGTCCCGGCGGGCACCCCTGCGCCTGAGGCCGCGCCGTTCCGGATCGTGGCCGTCACCTCCTGCCCCACCGGGATCGCCCACACCTACATGGCCGCCGAGTCCCTCCAGAAGGCCGGCGAGGCGGCGGGAGTCGAGATCGTCGTCGAGACACAGGGCTCGGCCGGATTCGCCCGGCTCGATCCTGATGTGATCGCGGCGGCCCACGGTGTGATCCTGGCCCATGACGTCGAGGTCAGGGAGAAGGAACGGTTCGCCGGCAAGCCCACCGTCGACGCCGGGGTCAAGGCCGCGATCAACCGGCCCGCCGAACTCGTAGCGGAGGTACGGGGCAGGGCCGAACGCGGCGAGAGAACCGCCGCGGCAGTCGGTCCCGCACCCATGGACACCGGCGCCCTCGGCGACCACTTCGGCACCCGGCTGCGCAAGTGGCTGATGACCGGAGTCAGTTACATGGTGCCGTTCGTCGCCGCGGGCGGCCTGCTCATCGCCCTCGCCTTCGCCGTCGGCGGCTACGAGATCAACAGCGCCCCCTCCGTCGCCGAGCACTTCGTGTGGACGGAGGCCGCGAGCTGGGCCGCGCTGATGTTCCAGATCGGCGGCGCCGCGTTCGGCTTCCTCGTCCCCGTGCTCGCCGGATACATCGCCTACGGCATGGCCGACAGACCCGGCCTCGTACCGGGCTTCGTCGGCGGCGCGCTCGCGGTCACCATCGAGGCAGGCTTCCTCGGCGGGCTCGCCGCCGGTCTGATCGCGGGGGCCGTGGTGAAGGCCGTCCAGCGCGTCCATGTCCCGTCCGTGCTGCGCGGTGTCATGCCTGTGGTCGTGATCCCGCTGATCTCGTCCGCCGTCGTCGGATTCCTGATGTTCGTCGTCGTTGGCAAGCCCATCGCCTCCCTGCAGAAGGCCCTGACCGACTGGCTGGGTGGCCTGTCCGGCGGCAATGCCGTCCTGCTCGGGGTCCTGCTCGGCCTCATGATGTGCTTCGACCTCGGCGGTCCGGTCAACAAGGTGGCTTACGCCTTCGCCGTCGGCGGCCTCGCCGACCCCACCGACGGCAGCCTCAAGGTCATGGCCGCCGTCATGGCGGCGGGTATGGTCCCGCCGCTGGGCATGGCGCTGGCGACGACCGTGCGCGGGAAGCTGTTCACGAAGACGGAGCGGGACAACGGCAAGGCGGCCTGGGTCCTCGGTGCCTCCTTCATCAGCGAGGGCGCCATCCCGTTCGCCGCGGCGGACCCGCTGCGCGTGATCCCGTCCGCGATGGCCGGCGGAGCCGTGACCGGTGCCTTGGCGATGGCGTTCGGCACCACGCTCCGCGCTCCGCACGGCGGCGTCTTCGTCGTCCCGCTGATCGGGAATCCGCTGCTCTTCCTGCTGGCCATCGCGGCCGGCACGGCGGTCACCGCCGCCCTGGTGGTGCTGCTCAAGAGCCACCGCAAGCCGGAGACCGCGGCCGGGGGCGCCACCCCGGCCGCCACCGGCGCGGACGCGGACGCCAAGGTCCCCGCCGCCGCATGACCGGACCGGCCCGGGACCGTCGCCCCGGGCCGGCCCCGGGTCCCGCCCGGCCCGCCCGGCCCCCGGGTACGGCCCGGGACCGGACCCGGCGGACCGGCTCTCGTACTCCCGCCGGTCCGCCGCCGTGTCCACGCCGGACACGGACCCCACCGGCCCGCCCGCCGCAGTTTCCGCGGCGGACCGGGTCACGTACCGCCGGCGCCGGCACCGCCGCCGGGCCCTCCGCGGCGGACCCACGTCCCACCGGCAGCCCCGCCCCATCCCCGTAGGAGTGTCATCCCCATGCCCCAGCGCACTGTCGTCATCGGTTCCCGTTCCGGACTGCACGCCCGGCCCGCCGCCGTCTTCGTCCAGGCCGCGGCCCGCCAGCCAGTCAGGGTGACCGTGGCCCGCGACGGAGGGACTCCGGTCGACGCCCGGAGCCTGCTGTCCGTGCTCGCTCTCGGCGCCAAACACGGCGACCCGCTGGTGCTGTCCGCGGACGGCGACGGCGCGGAGGCCGCTCTCGAGGAACTGGCCACGCTGGCCGCCGCCGACCTCGACGCCCAGGAGCAGCGGTGACCACCGGCAGGACCCCGACGACCACGACCACCAGGGGCACACCCGTGCTGCACGGCATCGGAACCGGGGGCGGCAGCGCCGCCGGGCCCGTCGCCCGCATGGCGCCCCCGGCCGCACTGCCGCCGCCGCGCACCGTCGCCCCGGCCGACGTGCCCGCGGAGGCCGCGGCGGCACGCGGGGCACTGGCACGCGTCGCCGCCCATCTGGAGGAACGGGCGGCCGCCGCCGGCGGTGAAGCGGCCGCGGTCCTGTCCGCGCAGGCCATGATGGCCGCCGACCCGACCCTCGCCGACCAAGTCGGAGAGCTCGTCCTCGGCGGAGCCGACGCGGCCCACGCCTTGGACAGGGCGTTCCGCGTCTTCCGCTCGTCCCTCACGGCCGCCGGCGGCCACTTCGCCGAGCGCGTCGCCGACCTCGACGATCTTCGCGACCGCGCCGTGGCGCGCGTCCTCGGACTCCCGGTGCCCGGCCTGCCCGACCCCGGACGGCCGTACGTCCTCGTCGCGGAGGACCTCGCGCCCGCGGACACCGCGCTCCTCGACCCGGCCAGGGTCCTCGCACTGGTCACCGAACGCGGCGGACCCACCAGCCACACCGCGATCCTCGCGAAAATCCTCGGCCTGCCCGCCGTCGTCGGATGCGCCGGCGCAGACGTGCTCACGGACGGCACGCCGGTCCTCGTCGACGGCACCGCCGGTACGGTCGTTCCCAACCCCGAGCCCGACACCGTCGCGGCAGCCGCCAGCCGCGACGAACAGCGGCGCCAGCTCTCGGCACAGGCATTCGGCCCCGGGCGGACGGCCGACGGCCATCCGGTCAAACTGCTGGTCAACCTCGGCGCGCTGCAGGAACTGCCCGCCGCGGCGGCGGCCGACAGCGAGGGCGTCGGGCTGTTCCGAACGGAGTTCCTCTACCTCAACCGTGAACAGGCACCCACCGGCGAGGAGCAGACCGCGGCCTATCGCGAGGTGTTCGCCGCCTTCGCGGGCCGCCGGGTTGTCGTACGCACCCTGGACGCCGGGGCCGACAAGCCCCTGCCGTTCGCCACCGCGGCCGACGAGCAGAACCCCGCGCTCGGTGTGCGCGGCCTGCGCACGGCCCGCCGGGACCCGCAGCTCCTCGAAACGCAGCTGGCCGCCATCGCCGCGGCGGCGCCGGGCGGTGACGCCGACGTATGGGTCATGGCGCCGATGGTCTCGGTGCCCGCAGAGGCGGCCGACTTCGCCGAACGGGCGAAGGCCCACGGGCTGCGGACCGCGGGCGCCATGGTGGAGGTGCCCGCCGCGGCACTGCGCGCCGGTGAGCTCGCGCGGCGGTGCGACTTCCTCAGCGTCGGGACCAACGACCTGGCCCAGTACGCGTTCGCAACCGACCGCACCCTGGGAGCCCTGGCCGAACTCCTCGACCCGTGGCAGCCGGCCCTCCTCGAACTCGTGGCGACGGCCGCGGAGGCGGGAGCCGACCAGGGCAGGCCGGTCGGCGTGTGCGGCGAGGCAGCGGCGGACCCGCTGCTCGCCCTGGTCCTCGTCGGCCTGGGCGTCACGAGCCTGTCGGCCGCGCCGGGCCGCGTCGGCGACGTCCGGGCATCACTGGCCTCGCACGCTCTGGACGACTGCCGCCGGCTCGCCCAACTGGCACTCGCCGCCCCGGACGCGGCGGCCGCCCGCGAGGCCGTAAAAAGGGCGTCGACCTGAGCGCCGACGAGAGCCGCCCCGGCCCATGGACCGCGTCACGCCCAGTCGGGGAGTGTTCAATGATCGTCGGATCCTATGATCAAGGAGACGCCAGATGAGCGACACCACCATCGAGCAGATACCGGGCAGTGAGGCGGCGGAGGCCGTGCCGGCGAGTGACGAGCAGTTGGTCGCGATGCTCGTGGACCAGGCCCGCAGCGAGGGCCTGTAGCTGACCGGGGAGGGCGGGCTGCTCCAGCAGCTGACGAAGCGGGTGCTGGAGTCCGCCCTGGAGGGCGAGATCACCGATTACCTCGGATACGAGAAGCACGAGCCGGCCGGGAAGAACAACGGCAACAGCCGCAACGGCACCCGGGCGAAGAGCGTGCTGACCGACCTCAGCCCCGTCGCCGGTGCCGGAGCCCGCACTGCCCACGACCTCAGTCCCCCAGTACACCGGCCCCGGCAGGACCAGCACCCGCATGACACGTGTCCTGGCCATCCTGCAGGCAGAACCCGAACGGCTATGGCGCTCACGGGAGATCGCCGAACTCCTCGGCGACGTCACCCTCGTCGCTACCTACCGACAACTCGCCCGCTGGACCGAGAAAGGAATGATCAAGAGGGTCCGCACGGGGCGTTACGCGGCCATCACGCAGGAAACCGCCCTTGCGGGGTGTGTCCAGTAGACGGCTGATCCAGTTTTTGTAGGGGTCAGTTGGCGGCCGGGGTGAGCCGGCCTTCGAAGGCGATCTGGAAGGCGTTCAGGGGCGCCTTCCAGCGCATGGTCCACCGCTTGCGGCCCTTGCCGGTCGGGTCCAGCGACATGAGGGCCATGTAGACGCACTTCATGGCCGCGGCCTCGTTGGGGAAATGGCCGCGGGCGCGTACTGCCTTGCGGATGCGGGCGTTGACGGACTCGATCGCGTTCGTCGAGCAGATGACCTTGCGGATCTCGACGTCGAAGGAGAGGAAGGGCACGAACTCGGCCCAGGCGTTCTCCCAGAGCCGGATGACCGCCGGGTACTTCTTGCCCCAGGCTTCCTGGAACTCGCCGAACCGCTCGGTCGCGGCGGCTTCGTTCGGCGCCGTGTAGACGGGCTTCAACGCCTTGGCGATCTTGTCCCAGTCCTGTCGGGCCGCGTGCCGGAAGGAGTTCCGCAGCAGATGAACGACACAGGTCTGCACAATCGTTCGAGGCCAGACGGCCTCCACCGCCTCGGGCAGGCCCTTCAGTCCGTCGCAGACCAGCATCAGGACATCGTCGACGCCCCTGTTCTTCAGGTCCGTGAACACGCTCAGCCAGTACTTCGCGCCCTCGCCGCCGTCACCGGCCCAGATCCCCAGGATGTCGCGGTGGCCCTCGGCGGTCACGGCCATGACGACGTAGATCGGACGGTTTGCCACCTGCCCGTCCCGGATCTTGACGTTGATCGCATCCACGAACAGCACCGGATAGACGCGGTCCAGGGGGCGGTTGGACCATTCCGCCATCCCGTCCATCACCCTGTCGGTGATCGTGGAGATGGTCGCCTTGGACACGCTCGCGCCGTAGACCTCGGCCAGGTGGGCGGAGATTTCCCCGTGCGTCAGTCCCTTCGCGGACAGCGACAGCACCATTTCGTCCACCCCGGACAGGCGCCGCTGCCGCTTCTTGACGATGGCCGGCTCGAACGTTCCGGCCACGTCCCGGGGGACCTTGACCTCGACCGGGCCGACATCGGTCAGCACCGTCTTCGCCCGCGTCCCGTTGCGGCTGTTGCCACTGCCCCGACCTTCGGCGTGATGCTTCTCGTATCCGAGGTGATCGGTGATCTCGCCCTCCAGGGCGGACTCCAGCACCCGCTTGGTCAGCTGCTGGAGCAGCCCACCCTCCCCAGTCAGCTGCAGGCCCTCCGACCGGGCCCGATCCACGAGCATCGCAACCAACTGCTCGTCACTCGCCGCCACGGCCCCCGCCGTCGGCTCGCTGCCCGGTATCTGCTCGATGGTCGTGTCGCTCATCTGGCGTCTCCTTGATCATCGGATCCGCCGATCATTGAACACTCCCACCAAGACCGCGTCGCCGGGCTGATGGTCCTGCTCTACGGCCAGACCCCCGCCCGAACCTGCCGACTGACCACCGCACACGTCATCCAGGACGACAAGGGCGTCGCCCTTCAACTCCACGAGATCCCATTGAGGCTGCCGCCGCCCCTGGACACCCTGGTCCTCCGACTCGTCGACATCGCCAATGATCACCAGCACACCGTGACGGCGAACGAGTCCAACACGCCCTGGCTCTTCCCGACCCAACAACCGGGAAAGCACCTGACCAGCGGCCAGCTCCTCGCCCGACTCCGGAAAATCGGGCTCCCCTCCGAGTCCGGCCGTTGCGCGGCCCTGCTCGACATCTGCACCACGATGCCCGCGGGCGTCCTCGAACGGCTCCTCGGCATCAGCCCCGCCGCTGCCGACCGATGGGCAGCAGGAGCCGTCAGAACGGCCTACGCAGCCGAGGTGGCCCGCCGATCAGACGCTGGCGAGACTCTGGCTCACTTTTGATGTCCTCAGCTGGTGCTGTCCTTGACGCCTCCTCGGAGGCCCCACTCATCCAAGCCGGAGTAGATCAACGCAGTGCGGCCCCGCGGAAAGGAGAGGGCCTCGGCCTCACCTGTATAGACCGCCACCAGCGAGTCGGCTCCTCGCCACCAGGTGTCGGCCAGTCCCATCACTTCGCGCACCGGCTCGAACCCGTCCAGCACGATGCCATCGACATCGTCGCCGGTGACCTTGATGATCTGCGTTGCCCACATGGACGCGTGGTGGGTCAGCGCGAGCGACTCCACCCAGCCTTCGACGGTGGCATGGAGAGGCACCCACTGACCTGAGTGAATGCCGAATTCGCCAGACGGCCCGATCCAGAACCCGTACGGGACCGCGCTCCTCTGCACCCCAGCCTCGAACCACCAACCTTCAGATTCAGAACCTTCGGGGCAGTCTGCTTCGAGGTACCTCGGGCCGCCGTCGTACCGAGATGCGGGTGGTAGGACCAGACCGCCCCAGCGCTCCTCATAAGCCGCCATCCGGTCGATGACCGCCGCCGGGATGTCTCGCTCAAGCCACCACTGTCTGTGGTCCTCGACGTGCCTGACGTCGACCTTGACTCCGTGCACTGAGACGAACGATCGAGCTCGTTGAGTCAGGCCGTCGGGCACATCGTTGAAGAGGTTGAGATTCACCAGAAGGACGCTACCGAGTAGCCCCGGGGCCGCAGGCTCCGGCCCCCTGCGCCTCCTGTGGCACCGTGTCCCGGTCGAGCTGGAGGCATGGGCCCGATTGCCCTATTCCGCACGCCCGAATATCGGAACCTACCGATACTCGCGGAGAAGGCCGGGAAGACCGGCTACATCAAGCACGCCACGGTCGTCCGCAAGTCCGGCGGTGAGGGCACCGAGTACCCCGAGGCCGTCCAGGACGTCTCCGGTCCCGGGACCGCGCTGATGGAGCTGGACCTTCTCTGCACCAAGCTGCCGCTGGGACGAGCCGGGGAGAGGGCGACGGGGGCCACGTCGATCTCGACCGTCGAGGGTATGCGAGACCGCGTTATGTCAGGGGCAGTCGCACTCGATCCACCTGCCACTGCAGATGCTGCACGTCACATCGGCGGTCTTCGGGCAGAGGACGTGCTCGTACCGGTTGATCCGTCCCACGCTATAGGTCTCGATCTCCTCACCGGCTGTGATAGGAGCGCGGCACTTGGGGCAGGTGCCGCTGTCGTACTTCGCGACGAAACTCATGCCGTCTTCCTCACTGCGATGCGGCGGACCCAGACCAGAGCGGCCGGACCCCCGAAAGATCAACGCCTAAGGCAGACTATCGGGTCGGGCGAAATTGCCGGGCCGAATCAGCGATCGAGCGCATCCGCTGACCGATCAGGTCCTGCACCAGTCCGCCGTGCTGATCACTCGGTTGTGAGTCGGCTGTGAGGGACAGGGGGGATGCCCAGGTTCACTGGGGGCAGCTGCTGCGACCGGTGGACCTGGGACCGCTTGGAGCGCAGGAAGGTCAGGGTCAGCTCGATGCCCTCGACCTCGCCCTTCCAGCCCTGGGCGATCGCGTGCTGGCGGCGGGCGACCAGGTCGTCTTCCAGCTCGTCCAGCCGGGGCAGCATCGTCGGGTTGACCGAAAGCATGGGACATCTGATGCAGGCGTGCTCATGCGCGTACGGCGTTCCGTATGGGCGTCCGCAGGAGCCCAGCTCGACCTTCCGCTTGTCGAAGTGCTCCTGGAACTCCGACCACTCCTCCGATGTGGGGGCCCGGTACTCCTCCTCCGGCCGCAGCTGGCGGCGCTGGTCGAGGAACTGCTGGTAGTGCCGCACGATGTCGTCGTCGAAGACCGCGACGTAGCCACGAGTGGTCTGGATGTTCAGGTGGCCGAGCAGGGCGGCACCGATGTGGATGGGCAGCCCCGAGTTGACCAGGTCGGTGGCGAAGATCCTGCGGAAGTCGTGGGCGGAGAACGCCGTCCCGACGAACTCGGGGTGGGTCTTGGCCAGCTCGGTGCAGCACTTGCGCAGGCGGCGCCAGATGGTGGTGTTACTCATCGCCTGCCGTTCCAGGCCGGTCTGGGTCTGGAACAGGTAGGGCAGGGACGGGCACCACACCTTCTCGTGGACGTCGTACCGGGTCGCGATCGGCACCGTGCCGTAGGCGCTGCGGTGCCGGCGGATGACCTGAGCGATGACGTGGAACAGCTCGGCGGACATCGGGATCACCCGTTCGCGGTCCGTCTTGGAGGGAGTGACGACCAGGAGCGCGACGACCTCGCCGTTGGGACGCTGGTAGTTGCGGACGCTCAGGTGGGTCAGCTCGGTCAGCTCCTCGATCCGCAGGCCGGCGTGCCGGAGCACCTCGACGACGGCCCAGTCCCAGAAGGCCGCGGTCTCGTCCCGGGTGACGGCGACCAGTTCGCCGGTGTCCCGGTTGACCGCCCGGACGGGGAAGGACTTCTCCGTCTTGGCCCGCTTCAGGTCGTACTCGCTGGCGGTGCGCTGCCACTGTGCGCCAGCGGCGGTGAACCGCTCACCGGGTTCGACGGCCTGGGCGGCGGCGAGGATCTCACGCAGCCGCATCCACCGGTTGGTGACGTGGTCGACCAGCAGAGGCAGCAGGGGCTGGCGGACACGGGTGCGTTCGGCCATCCGTGCGTGAATCTCACGGCGGCGGACGTTGAACCAGCGCAGTTCGGCATCCCGGACTGGGCAGGGCACCGACCACGCCGCCCAGCGCTCGGGTTCGGCGACCGCCCAGCTCTGCAAGTCCAGGTAGAAAGTGCGGACCTTGAGCAGCACACCGTCCATGTCGAGGCGCGGCCGCCCGCCGGGCAGGACGGAGATGGTCTCCTTCCACTGCTGGTAGGTCTCCTCGCTCAGCCGCAGGTCGGCCTGGTCGGGGTTGACCTTCTCGACGTTGCTCCAGAACGTGCCGGGCAGAACCCGGGCCAGCTGCCGCAGCGAGGAGTGGTCCAGGTCGGCGGCACGGCGGCGAAGGTAGTCCACCAGCAGGTTGCGCACGTTGGTGTTGCGCAGCTGCTGCCGGTCGACGAGTTCCTCGACGCTCTTCTGCCCGCCGACGAGGGCGGCCCGCAGCACGTGCGGCGCCGACGGCGGGAAGTGCCCCGACTCGTAGAGGATGTGCCAGGCCGCGATCGCCGCGTAGTTGTACTCCTGGCCGCGCTTGGTGGCCCCGCGGGTGAGCTGCTTGCGCCGCGACTCCAGCGAGTAGTGCAACAGCACCTCCGGCGTCAGGTCGGCCAGGGAGATCCCGAACACTGTCAGGGCGCAGGCGACGTCGAACAGCGCGGTGCGCCGGGCCGCCGGGGTCGCATCGGAGGCTTCGACCGCGGCGTGGAACTTGTCCAGCAGCGGGTCCTTGGCCACCAGGCGGAAGTCGAGCGCGTAGTTCGGATAGGTGTGGCCGCGGAAGGCGTCCAGGCTCGGACGGATCACCCGCAGGCAGAACAACTGCCGGGTGCCCGAGATGAACAACTTGCGCAGCTTCTTGTCCTCGCCGCCCAGGTCGCCGGGATTCGTGCCGTACTCGTCCAGCCCGGCCGCCACCCAGCGCTGCTGCCAGGTCGTGCCGGGGAACCGCTGGAGGTGTTCGAGGATCGTCACCGTGCTGAGGCGGCACAGCCGGCGCCGCTCAAGGCCTTCGTCGTCCCAGGCCGTCACGACAGCGTCGGCCACCTTGGCCAGCGAGGCCCGGGAGAGGTCACCGGCCGGCCGGGGCGGGTTCTCCGGCTCGGGCGGCGGCGCGGGCTGGATGACCTTGGTGTTCACCCGGTCCGCCGGCGCCTCCCGCAGGGAGTTGCGCTGGATGCGCCCGGTCGTCGGGCCCATCGCCCGTGCGTTGTAGCCAGCGGTACTACCGGGCACCGAACACCGCCACGACGTCTGCCGGATCGTAGGTCTGCGACCAGCGGATTTCCTGGCGGGGACGCTGGTAGTGCTCGGCGAGCTTGTCCATCAGGTCCTCCAGGCCGACCGCGGTGTAGCGGGCGGTGGTGCTGAGATGCGCGTGCCGCAAGATCGTCTGTACCTCCACCAGCGTCAGCGAGGGATCGCGCGCCATCCGCGTGGCCGCCGTGTGCCGGGTGTCGTGCAGCGTGTAGTTCGTGCCGAGCACGGCGTTCGCCCGCTGGAGCACGCGGCGCATCGCCCAGTAGGTCAGCGGGCGGGGATCACCCCGGCGGGTCCGCCAGAGCGGCCTGCCCGGCTCGGGCAGCCCGGCCTGGTCCAGGTAGGCCGCCGTGTAGGCGAACGCCTGCGGGGACGCGGGCACCGAGTCCCGCTGGCCGGTGCCCTTGGTGATCACCCACAAGCGGCCGGCCGACCAGTCCACGTCCTCCAGACGCACCCCGAGCAGTTCGCTGGCGCGGGCACCGGAGCTGACGTAGCAGGCCAGCAGGGCACGGTCCCGATCGCATCTCATCTGCGCGAACAGTTCGTCCCACAGCCGATCCGGAATCGCCCGGGGCGTGCGTTCCCGCACCTTCGGCCGCAGCCGGGCCCGCCGGGTGGGGGCCGGCGTCTCCAGCGGGGAGCGGTGAGCCAGCCGGGCCCGGCGGTCTCGGC
Organism: Streptomyces sp. NBC_01216; assembly: GCF_035994945.1. Lineage (NCBI taxonomy): Bacteria > Bacillati > Actinomycetota > Actinomycetes > Kitasatosporales > Streptomycetaceae > Streptomyces > Streptomyces sp. NBC_01216. The sequence continues at coordinate 51,051 of NZ_CP108677.1, read as the reverse complement.
TCTCGGGCACCGGGTTGATCACCGGCCCCCGGCCGTAGCGCTGGTGGAAGGCGTAGAAGCCGTGCACCACGGTCAACGCGTGCGCGATCGTCCGCGGCGCGTACCCATCCAGCAGCGTGGCCTTGCCCGTCTTCGGATTGACCACGCCCGCGGGCATCGAGTCCGGCTGCGTACGGCGCCGCTGCGGATTCGGCGCCGTACGCAGCCAGCCGACCATCGCGGTCGTCTCCGCCTCGGTCGCCTGTTCCCAGCCGACATCCACCGCCCAGAGCACCCGGAACCAGCGCAGCAGGTCGTAGCCGTAGCTGCGGCCCGTCAGAGCGCTCGCGTCGCCGAGCGCGAGATCCCGCAGGTACCGGCTCACCGGCTCGATCTCCCGGCCGGCCGCATCGACCACGAACCACGGCAGCGAAGGTCTCGACCCTTCCACCACCGCACCGACCGACGGCAACCGGCCGCGGCCGTCCATCAGATCCCGATGTACGGAGGACATTCCATGAAACGAGGACATGCCGAGATCCTCGGCACCCACCAGCCGGAACACCAGCGGATCACCAACGCGGTGCAGTCAACAGACCAGGCGGCGCACCGCGCGATCGGCGTGGCCGCCGCCCTGGTCACCACCTGGATCACCCTGCGCAAGGGCGACCGCCGGTGACGCCCGCATGCGGCTGGGACCAGGCCGTTTTCCGGTGTGGACGGTGCGGCATCGAGCACACCGCCACCACCGAGGACGACTACCTCAAGGCCGTCCGTGCTCACAGTGACGCCCACGCCGTGTGGGACCGGCTCAACCCCATCGAGCGCGACGGCTTCGCCTCGATCCTGCGCACCATCCTGTCCGCGCCGGACCTCGCCGTGGAGTTCTTGGCCCTCGCCGACCAGCAGGCGAAGGGAGGCGCCAGCCGGTGAGCACCCCCGCCAACTTCTTCGCCACCTACGCCAGCCTCGCCGGCGCGCTCATCACCCCGTTCGTGATCTCCGCTGCCCGCCGAACCATCGCCCGCATCCACGCCCAGGCCGACCAGAAGGAGCAGTAATCCCATGGCACTCACCCTCTTCTCCCGCACCCGCACCGCTCCCGAGCCGGAGCACACCCAGCAGCCGTGGCCGTAGATCGGCGAGACCTGGAAGCCCGAGGGCGTCATCGTCACCCAGCGCTTCCTCGGGCTGGCCGGTGCCGTCGTCCTCGTCTACACCGCCGACGCCGGAGTCAATGGCACCTACTACGCCGTCGCCTGCCTGGGCTGCTCGTACCGCACCCGCTCCAAGACGGACCGCGACAACTACCTCGCCTCCGAGCAGGCGGGCGGGGAGATCGCCAACGCCCACGCCGCCCAGTGCCGGGCGCTGCCCCGCGACCTGCCCACCCGCCCCGACGACGACACCGCCCGCCAGATCGTGCGGCGCCGGCTGAACGCGGAGCGCCGCTCCGACTACGACTCCACGGTCTACCTCACCAGCTTCCACCTGGACCGCCTCGCCCTCCAGCGCTCCACCGAGTGGATCGAGGAGGAGCTGCAGCGCCTCGCGGATGAGGAGCCGGAGTTCATGACCGCCAAGCCGCGCACCTACGGCACCGGCACCGAGTTCACGATCCTGCGCCGCCTCCAGCGCTGACCGGACGCTCTCCGTACGGCCCCGCCGCACCGCCCCCGGGCGGGCGACAGCGGGGCCGTACGGTGTCCGTTCGGTCACCCGAGACCGGACGACCGGCCCTCCCCGGAGGTCACCGTGCCCCTCGCCCGCCGCTCCCTCATGAACGCCGCCGCCGCCCGCTTCGGCTGGCGCCGCGCCTACGGCGACACCACACAGGTCGACGCGCTGCTCACCGAGCAGACCGAGACCGCCTACACCGAAGCCGCCGACCACGCGCAGCTGGCGACCGCCAAGAACGCCGACGCCCTCACCGTGCAGCCCTGCGTCCTGGACGTTCGCGGCCGCGTCCTGGCCGACGTCCTCTACCTGGAGGGCGTCCTGACCGGCGCCCGCAACCGCGGCCTGCCCCCGGAGCTCATCGAGCGCCTGGAGGACGCCGTCAACCACGGCCACGAGCTGACCGTGCTGCTCGCGGACACCATCCGCATCACCGCCGCCCACGCACCCGGCCACTGAGCCCCGGGTCACGACCAGCGATGGAGGGAGATGGGCCGTCATGCCGCTTCGCTACTTCGAGGTTGACGTCCCGATACACCACACCACCAACCGCCAGCTGAAAGGCGTACACGTCTTCACCGGCGAGGCGTCGTCCAAGAGCGAGGCCCTGCGCATCGCACACGACGTGTACGACGCGGCGCTCGCCGCGCAGCAGGTCGGACTCGAGGTTCCCGGCAAGCAGGCCGGGGGCTGGGGAGCGCGGGGGCTTCGGCCCGACTGGGCGCTCGACTGGCAGGCCGCGAAGGCCGGCCCTTGGTACGACCCCTACAGCTGGCTCAGCTCCGAGCCCTTCGAGCTGTAGGTCCGCCCCGGGACGGCCGCCAAAGGCCGGAAAACCAGTCGGCCGTCCCAGGCCACCCAACCCGTACATGACGAGAGGGAGAGACCAGTATGGTCTCCACCGTGCGCGTACAGGCCCCGATCGGGCAACGCGCCCTGTTCATCACCACGCTCGCCGTGCCGCTGACCGGCTGGACCGTGCACGCGCTCGCGCTGCACAGGAAGCTGTCCGTCGCCCGCCGCGACCCGCTGACGGGTCTGCTCGGACGCGACGGCTTCACCGCCAAGGCCCGGCAGATCACCGACCGGCACGGCGACCACGCCCTGGTCGTCCTGGTGGACCTGGACCACTTCAAGCAGATCAACGACGGGCCCGGCGGGCACGCCGCCGGCGACCGCGTCCTGGCCGCCACCGCACAGCGGCTCACCGCCTGGGCGGGCAGCCGCGGGGCGGTCGGCCGGCTCGGAGGGGACGAGTTCGCCGTCGCTGTGCGGATCGGACCCGCCCGCCGCGAGCTCCGTCTCGCCCAGCTCACGCAGCTGCTCGCGCAGCCGGTGGAGGTCGAGGACGGCGTCCTGGTCGACGTCGCCGCCTCGGTGGGCGCGGCCTCCCCCGACGTCCTCGGCACGACGGACCTGTCCGTGCTCCAGCGGGCCGCCGACGCCGCGATGTACGCGGGCAAGCACACCGGCCGGGCGGTCCTCGCCGGGCCGCAGCACGCCACGGTGCCCTCCATCAACGGCCGCCGCGCCGGACGGCCGGGCACCCACACGCTGGGGCGGGCGGCATGAGCGACACCAGCGCCGTCAACCCGGGCACCTGGATCCGGGGCATCACGATCCGCCAGCCCTGGACGACCTGCATTCTCGCCGGGAAGGACGTGGAGAACCGCCCGGCCCCCTGGTCCTGGCGCGGCTGGCTGCTGCTGCACGCCGGGCAGGCCACCGAGCGGGCCCCGATGCGTGACCCGCTGGTCGCCACCGCGATCCGCGGCCGCAGCCTGCCCACCCGGGTCGTCATCGGCGTCGCCCGCCTCATCGACTGCCACCAGGACGCCGCCGGCTCTGCTGGTAGTTCCTGCTATCAGAAGTTGCGCAATAGGCGAGGCAAAGGCGGCTCGATATGCCCGAGCCCTCGTACCCCCAGCGTTCCTTCGCCCACAGGGGTGGGCTGGGGCGCGCGTACCTGGCGTGCACGCACCACCAACACGCTTCCGCGCGCTCCGCATACGCCCCAGCCAGGAGGCGTCCTCACCGTTGATCATGAGGGGCCGCCCAGCCGGGTTGATGGCGAACAGCTTCGGCCCGTACCGGTGTTCGGGCGCGTCCTTGAGCCCCTGCCATCTCCCGCGCCGGGATACACGCGCTTTCGTCTGGACTCAACCGGGAGATGATCTTGACTATCCGACTGCGACTGCCGTTCCCGGCCGTCGCCCTGGCCGCGGCCCTTCTCACCGCACTGGCCACCGTCCCGCTCACGGCCGCCAACGCGCGGGCAGCAGCCCCGATCTGCATCAGCGGCACGCTCCAGTACGACTACCAGTCCGCAGAGGACGGAACGGCCAAGCCCACCCGCACCAAGCCGCTCCGCAACGCCACCGTCGAGCTGTGGGGCGCCGAGAAGAGCACCGACTCACCGCAAGCACTCAACGTCGTGGGCCTCACCGCTGTGAGCGACGGCAGCTACAACCTCTGCTACACGCCCACCACGACCACCTCGCTGAGCACCGTCTGGGTGAAGGTCTGGGCCACCAGCAACAACCTGTGGCGGGTCTTCGACACCAACAACCAGTACATCACCTGGCAGCTGCCTGCACTCTCCAACGTCACCGGCAACAGGAACACCGGAACGGCCAAGGCCCCGGCGTCCACGGCCCGGGCCTGGCACGCCTTCGACACCCTCAACCTCCTGTGGTGGTCCAGAGGCAACCCCGCAAGCTACTGCTGGTCCTCCCACGAGACGAACAACAGCAACTGCACCCCGCTCACGGTCAGATGGCACGACCAGGCCACCGGCGGATCCTGGTACAGCGACTCCACCAACACCGTCAACCTCGTCGGCCCGGACGCCGACTCCGAGCACTACATCCTGCATGAGGGCGCCCACTTCCTCCAGCACCGCATGTTCAACGGACCCATGCCCTCCAGCTTCACCTGCGACAGCCACTCCATCCCGAACGTGAGCACCGAAGGCTGCGCGTGGTCGGAGGGCTTCGCCAACGCCGCCGCCGCCTATCTGCTCGGCGACTCCCGCTTCGTCCACAGCAACGGAAGCAGCACCAGCTTCACGTACGGCAACGGATGGGGCGTCGGCGACAAGGTCGAGGGCAACGTCGCCGGTTCCCTCCTCGCCCTCTGGCGTACCGTCGACACCAACTGGAACGGGAGCATCGCTGCGATGACCGCGCAGAAGCCCCTGACCTTCTCCGATTACTTCAACACCACCCGCCCGGGCGCGAACCCGCCCCTGCCCACCGGCAGCACCGCGGTCGGCAAGCTGAACCCGCACACCATCGACTACGGGCCCACCATCACCGGCGACGGCAAGTACCACAGCCTCACCAACGGCAGCGCACTGGTACTCGAACGCATGGGCGGATGCGCCAACCAAACCAGCGCGACCGCCGGCCTCAACACCTCCGACACCACCCGAGGCTGGCAGCGCTGGAAGGTCGAGGCCAACACCGACGGCACCGTGCGGATCACTGACGGCTGCGCCCAGCCGCTCACCCTCACCGCCCCCTCCGGCAGCGGCGGCGTCGGCACGGTCACGCTCAAGCCCTACAACCCCGCCGACAGCTACCAGAAGTGGAAGATCACCAAGAGTAACGGAACACTGAAGATCACCACTCCGCAGACGGGCCTGACCCTCGACCGGGAGGGCGCCACCCCGGGCTCCAAAGTGATGGTCACGTGGTCCAACAGCTCGAACCCGCAGTCCTGGGCCCCCCTCGACTGAGCAACTCCGCCGTCCCCGTCGATGCCCGAATCCGGGCCGACGGGGGCGGCGCTGGGCGCGGACTTCACCCGGGCGAGTCCCCGTATCTGAGGCCGCTGCCCAGAGCATTCCTGATCTGCAAATCTCCCGCTTGCCGGGGGGCACGGTTGATGGCTGATCTAGCCAATGTCACCGGGCTGACCAGCACGTATTCCACCGCGTTGGGACCGCTTCGGCCACGCGGAACTGGTCATGACCCAGGCCGGATCGCCACCGACCTCGCGGTGATGCTGGCTGATGGCGGCGAGGCCCAGGCCACCTCACCGGTTGGCCCCCGCCGCCGCAGGCGCGGGCGGATCGCAGTTCTCCGACCCCAAGCCGCCGCCGGGCGGGGGCTCCGGCTCCCCGTTCCGTCCCTGCGCGGCGCCGCCCGCCGCAGGAGAAGATCGCCCAGAGGGTCATCTCCGTCTGATCACCCGGGCCGCTCCCCGGCGCGGCAGAGGGCCCGCGCGACCGGTCGGGGTCGGCGGGCCCTCCTATGCTCTGGCCGTTACCTGGTGGCGCACGTCACGTAGACGTCTGCGGTGAGCGGCTCGTAGAGGCTGCCTGCCTGGGCCCACCAGCCGTCGCTGCGGGCGCCTTCGCTCTTGAGGCCGGGCTTCGAGGAGATCAGGACGGACCCGGGCCCGCTCGCGGAAGCGCCGCCGCCCACGACCTGACGTCCGTCCGGGCACACGAGGAAGCCGCCGGCCGGGCTGTTCGAGGTCGCCCTGCCCGTCGACCAGGTCACGTCGGTGATCGGGTCGGCGCACATCGCGGAGGCGACGACCCCGGCGGTGCGGTTCGCGCCGGTCGTGCCGGCCACCACCCACTGGGTGGGCTGCTTGGCCGAGTTGAACGCCGCCGGGAAGGACTTGGTGAGCGAACTCCTGTCGCCCTGGATCTCGCCGCCGCCGCCGAGCGCGACCTTGCCCGCCGGGCAGGGCACCGTGACCGGCTGGTCCACCGGCACCTGGCTGAGCGGGGCCTGGACGACCTCGTAGCCGCTGGGCTTCCACGCACAGATCGCCCACACCGTCACCGTGCTGGGCTGACCCGCGAAGTTCCGGGCGCTGGCGACCCACAGCGTCGTGTCCCTGTAGGGCTCCGCGTAGCTGCTGACCAGGGCCACGGAGTCGTAGCCGGAGTGGGTGGCCGTCGCCTCCGCACCACCGCTGATGGCGACCTTCCCGTCCGGGCAGAAGATACGCACCTTCTCGTAGTCGGGAACGCTTCGCGTGGTCTTCACGACCTCGACGCCCATCAGCGGCGGAGCCGAAGGCGGCCCCGGAGCGCTCGGCGTGGAGAACGCCGGCCCGGCGGCCGACATCGCGAGCCCGACCGCCGCAACGCAGATGGCGAGCCGGGAAAGGGGGTGCTGCCGAAACCTCATGGAACCTCAATCCGTGAAAGCGCAACGACGTCGCGCAGCGCGATCACGCTAGAGCCCTGCGTGACCGGGCGCCAGTGCGCCTCATCCGATCCAGTGATCACCACCGGCCTCGACCCCACACCCCCGCAGAATGCCGTAAGCGGCTCCGCTCTCGTACGATCTGGATACCGTGGGCGGCCAAGAACGCGACGTCACGTTGACACAAGTCGGCTGCCGTGACGGCCCTCTGCACTCCAGGGCCTCGGTGCAGGCCACGGCGAGGTACCCGAACTTCCGGCGGTCTGGTGGCCTTGCCTAGCCTCGGCGTTTCAGTTGAGGTGAGGGCGGTCACCGTGCCGTAAACGCGAAAGTGCCCTCTGAGCAGGGACGATGAGACTTGTCGAGGGTCTCTGTCATCCCACCTGGAAGGCACTTCTGCGTGCAGGCTATCCGTTCACGTCCCCGGATTCATGTCTCCACCGACGGCTCGGGGGCGGTCGGACATGCCGGAGCACGTCTTCTGGCAGATCTCGCCGAGGCCACGGGCCTGACAGCCGCGTATTCTGCCGCGCTGGGTCAGCTGCGGCCGCGCGGGACCGGCCACGATCCCGGCCGGATCGCCGTGGACCTTGCGGTGATGATCGCTGACGGCGGCGAGACCATCACGGACCTGGCCGTACTGCGGGACCAGAGCGAAGTGTTCGGCCCGGTGGCCTCCACACCCACCGCCTGGCGGCTGCTCGCCCACATCGACGACACGGTGCTCGCTTCTCTGCGGTCCGCCCGGGCCCAGGCCCGTGAAGTGGCCTGGCTGCAGGCCGCCGACCAGGGCGAGGACGTCCCCGTGGTGAAGGCTGCCGGACGCGAGATACCCGGCCTCGTACTCGACATTGACGCCACGCTGGTGACCTGCCATTCCGAGAAGCAGGATGCCGCACCGACCTACAAAAGCGGGTTCGGCTACCACCCGCTGCTGTGCTTCCTGGCCAACACCGGCGGCGCCCTGGCAGGCAGGCTGCGTCCAGGCAACGCCGGCGCGAACACCGCGAGCGACCACATCAGCGTGCTCGACGACGCACTCGCCCAAATCCCCGACGCCCACCGATACGGCACCGACCTGCTGATCCGCGCCGACAGCGCCGGATCCGCGAAAGCATTCCTCGCCCACATCCGTGACCTGCACGAGCGCGGCATCCGTACGTCCTTCTCGGTCGGCAACCCGGTCACCGAACCGGTCCACCGCGCGATCCGCACCCTTCCCGACCGACTGTGGCACCCGGCCCTCAACCAGGACGGCAGCCTGCGCTACGGCGCCGAAGTCGCCGAGCTGACCAGCATGGCCGACCTTGCCAGCTACCCGGCCGGAACCCGGATCATCGTCCGCCGCGAACGTCCGCACCCCGGCGCCCAGCTGTCCCTGTTCGACACCGTCGAGGACCTGCGCCACCAGGTTTTCCTCACCGACACCCCCGTTGCCGGGGGTGGTTCCGCCCAGTTCCTGGAAGTTCGCCACCGCGGACATGCCACGGTGGAAGACCGCATCCGCTGCGGCAAGAACACCGGCCTCGGCCGCTTCCCCTCCCGCCAGTTCGCCGTCAACGCCGCCTGGCTCGAGCTGTCCCTGGCCGCCGGTGACCTGATCGCCTGGACGCGGCTCCTCCTGCTCAACGGCGACCTCGCCACCGCCGAGCCGAAGAAGCTCCGCTACCGGCTCCTGCACGTCGCCGCCCGCCTCACCCGCGGCGGACGCCGCCTCCACCTGCGGATCTCCGCGACCTGGCCTTGGCGACACGAACTCGCCGCGGCCTTCCACAGGCTCCAAGCCCTGCCCCGACCAGCCAGCTGACCCGCACGTCCCTGCTTGCCCGCAACCTGAAAGATCTCGGAGACTCCGGCCAACGCGCCGGCACTTCAGCCTGCACGCACCGCGAAGGCACCCCCACCATCGGCAAGTTGACGATCAGCAGCCCCTCGTCACCCCAACTGAAAGAGCGAGGCTAGGAGCAGGTGGCCAGGATGATGGAGATGACGGTGCAGTTCGCGCTTGCGGTGTCGTTGGCGGTGTTGGGGTCGGTGGGTGCGGAGGTGGTGCGGGTGGTGGTGGCCTGAATGTGGCCCAGGGAGAGCAGATGCAGCGGGATGCGGAAGGTCTTGCTGGGGGCGGCGCCGTTGGCGATCGTGTCGTAGGTGCAGGTGACGGTGGTGGCGGTGGCGGTGCAGCCCGGGGACAGGTGGGTGGCGGTTGCGCCGGGCGGCAGGGTGGTGGTGAGGGTTGCTGAGGTGACCGTTCCGGGGCCGGTGTTGCGGGCGGTGAGGGTGTAGGTGAGGTAGGGGACCAGGATGCCCAGGTGCGGCTGCGCGGTCAGGTCGACGTCGATGTCGGCGGGCGGGGCCAGGTAGGTGTACTGGCCGCCGGGTGAGGGGGCGCTGGTGCCGCCCGGGGTGGTGACGGTGACGTCAACGGTGCCCGCAGTGTGCGCGGGGACGGTCGCGGTCACGGTGAAGTCGTCGACGACGGTGACATCGGTGGCGGGGGTGGTGCCGAAGGAGATCGCGCTGGTGCCGGACAGGTGGGTGCCGGTGATGGTGATGATGCTTCCGCCGGCGGGGGTTCCGGTGGCGGGGCTGATGGCGGTCACGGCCGGTGGCGCCTGGGCGGTGTCCAGGTTGTAGGTCGCGGCGCTGAGGGTGCCGGTGCCGGTGACGGTGTTGGTCGCCGGGTCGATCACCGAGACGGACGGGGGGTAGAAGTTGGAGACGTATACGGCGATGCCCGACGGGTCGGCCAGGACCTCCACCGGGTTGTCGCCGACGGGGATGGTGGTGCTGACGGTGTTGGTGGCGGTGTCGATCACCACGAGGGCGTCTTCTGTGGGCAGGGCCGTGTATGCCTTCGCGCCGTCCGGGGAGATGGACATGCCCTGCGGGCGGGAGCCGGTGTTGATCGTGGCGGTGACCGTGTTGGTGGCCGTCGAGATGACTTGAACGGTGTTGCTGTTGTACGCGGTCACGTACACGGCTGTGCCGTCGGGGGTGACCGCGAGGTTGCCAGGTCCGCTGTTGGGCAGCCCGATGACCGTGGTCACAACCTGGGTTGCGGTGTCGATGGCGGTGACCGAGTTGGTGCCGTAGCCGGCCACGTAGGCTCGTTTGCCGTCAGGGGTGAAGGCGATGGCGTCCGCCCCGCTCACGCTGATGTCCGCGATGACGGTATTGGTCGCGGCAGAGATCACCGCGATCGCATAGGAGGACCCCGACGGGGCGAGGTGAGCGACGTAGATCTGCGCTCCGTCCGGGGACACCGCTACCGCCCACGGGAGGTAGATGCCGACGATGGTGTCGGTGACCGTGCCCGTCTCGGTGGAGACCACCGAGACCGTGCCCTCGAGCCGGTGCGTGGCATACACGGTGGAGCCGTCGGGACTCACCGCCAGATCCCAGGTACGAACGCCGAGCGGGAGCGTCGCGGTGCTCGCACCGGTGGACGGGTCCACCACCTGAACCGCCTTGTTTCCAGGTGCGTACAGAGGCCGGGCCGAGCCGGTCTCCGCAGAAGCGGCCGTGGCCGTCGTAGCCGTACCGAGCCCGGTCGCGGTCAGCAGACCGGCACACAACACCAACCCGGTCCGGCGCAGGAAGCGGCGGGTGGCCCCTCTGCCGGGAAGAGAACGCAACAAGACAAACCCCCTGGCACCGGTACGCCCGGCCCGGCGGTCGGCAGACCGCGCCACGTCAGCCCGGCCTGGCGATCCGCGAACGGCCCTGACAGCGCGATCCGATCCCGGTACCGGGTCGAACATTACCCAAAGCGAAATTCTATGTACACAGCGCAGTTGCCATCCGCACCCACCTCCGTCGGCGACCCCTCGGAGGCGGGGCGGCCCATCCCGGGCTGATCGCAGGTGCGGCCTCCTTCGTGCCGCCCCGGCCCCTCCCTGCCGGAAATGGGGATGCTGTCGAGACCGCATGGAAGCCGGATCCGTGAAAGCGCAACGTTGTCACGCAGGGTGATTACGCCAGAGCGTTGGCGACGCACTTTGATTGGTCTCATCAGATCCAGTGATCACAACCGGCTTCGGCCGTCCCCCGGGAGTTGCCGTAGGCGACTCTGTTCCGTGCTTGCTACGACGAGCGAGCACCCGCGGTTCGGGGCGGCATTTGCGCAGCGGCCCTCCCTGAGCGGCACAGCAGGCCCGCGAGGACACGGCCGAACTGCGCCAGTACCTCGATGTCAGCAGCGAGTGTCAGCACCTTCCGAGGGTGCAGCGAATCCGAGGTTCAGGGAGCCGTGGGTTGGTGGCGGCTGGCGACATCGGCGGCGTAGGCGTTGTCCTGCCCGCCGATGCGCTTCCAGGAGTCGGCGGTGTTGTGGTGGATGCCGAGCAGTCGGCTGACCATGACGGCGGGCAGTTCGGAAGCCAGCTCGACGAGGGCAGTGTTGCGGGCCATGCGTGGCCGGACGCCGAGCGGATGGAGGCGACGGACGAGCTGGCTGCGGCTGAGGTGCTGGGCCGGGAATCGGCCTGGGAGCAGCCAGCGCTCGCCCGCGGAGTCCGTGGTCATCGCCTGGGCGTGGAGCGTTCGGATGTGGTCGTCCAGGGGTGGGGGCATTTGGGCTGGGACCTGCCCGAGTCGGAGCAGTACCGCGCTTGGGGTGACCTCCACGTGTTCGGTGGTGAGGGCGACGATCCGGGACAGGTTCTGGGCGAAGAGGAGGGCGAGGAGCCCCGCCGCCTTGTCGGGCACCGGGATCCCGTCGTCGTGGAGGAGGCGGTTGACCAGTTGCCAACGGGTGTCCTGAGCGATGAGTTGGCCGGTGAAGGCGGGGGTGGGGAGTTCGACGGCCAGTTGGCGGGTGTGGCCGTTGCGGTTGGTCCAGGCGAGGAAGCCGTGTACCCGCGGGCCGCGGGCGGGGTAGTCGTCCAGCCACGTGTCCAGAAAATCCTGGGTGCATGCGCTGAGGGCGATGTTCTGGGTGTGGAGCCAGGCGAGGAGCCGGACGACTTGGGTGACGTAGGCGCGGATGCCATGCGCTTGGGCTTGGCTGACCGGGCGGCGTCGAGAGAAGCGACGAAGGCGGCGCAGCAGGTGCCAGGTGATGTACGCCTGGAGTACTTTGCGGCTCTGCGGGTCACGGACCTGCGTGGTCCGTGCCGCGAGCCAGCGTTCGAGCGTGGCGAGTTGCTCATCTCGCGCGGGCAGGGCGCCGCCGGCCACCAGGTGCATGCGGAGGTTGTCGACCACCTTGTCTGGCCGCAGGCCGTCCAAGGTGTCATGGGTGATCGGCCCGCTTCCGGCTGCCAGCGTGCGCAGCACGCTGAGCCGGGCGGGGCGGCGGTTTAGCCAGTACAGGACGTTGGTGCCGGGCTGCCTCAGCAGGGCGTTGAAGACCGGTTCGATGCCGGGGCGCATGCGTCCTCCGGCGCTGAGGATGTCTCGAAGCCGTGCGCGGGCAGCGCAGTCGGGGCAGAGGCCGTAATGGTGCAGGTGGGTGGCTGTGCCGCACTCTCTGCACGGCCGCTTGCGGGCCGGGTGGTGGCGCCAGCAGGTGGGGCACAGTTCGTCGCCGTTCGGCGTGATGCCGTGGATGCGCAGCGTCCGGCCGCACTGGGCGCAGGGGCGTGGTGTGGCGCCGCAGGAGGAGCACAGCGGCTCTCCGTCGACCGTGCGGTAGCTGACCTGGTTGTCGCGCTGGCAGCCGACGCAGATGGCACGGGGGCGCCGCTTCCGTGTGCACGGAACGCAGATGGGGGCGTCGGTGGAGATGTGCAGGCACGGGCGCTGTTCCCCACACTCGCTGCAGGTCGCGGTGGGGTACTGGTGGCAGCGCTGGCACAGCGGGCGGCCGTCTTTGCGAGCCCGGATGTAGCGGCGCTCGCCGCACTGACCGCAGACCTGGTGGACGACTGGGTTGTGGTGCCGGCAGGCGTGGCACAAGGGCAGGCCGTCATGGGTCCGACCCATCACCGGCCGGTCGCGTCCGCACCGGGCGCATGCCTCGGCGCGTGCGGCGGAGCGGCACTCGGTGCAGCAGCGGAGCCCGTCACGTGTACGCGGCAGCGGCACGTCCCGGCCGCAGTAGGGGCATGGCGGGGCCACGACGTTCACCGCTCCTCGCTCCTGGAGCGCCGCGATGAGGTGCAGGACTTTGACCGAACCGTGGACGCCTTGGCCGGTCAGCAGGCCGGGCCGCTCCTCCAGAGCCCACAGCAGCTTGCGCTGCCGGGCCATGACCGGCGCAACCGCTCGAACGGCCTCGGCAACCGTCTCAACGGGCAGATTCGGGCAGGTCTGCTGGATGATCCGGCACAGCCCTTCCATCGGGTCGGCGCCGTCCTCTGGAGGGTGAGCACGGCATCGGGGCTGCCCGTCGCGGTCCCGGGTCATGAACTCGTGGCGGCCGCAGACGGCGCAGGGATTCGCCTTGTGCCGGCGTCGCCCCTCACAGGTGTTGCAGATGCGGGACGTGCTGTCGGGAAGGACGCCGACAAGGCGTCGCGCTTGGCCGCAGCTCCCGCAGCGTGGCTGCTGAACGTGAACGGCACCCTGTTCGCGCAGTGCCCGGATGAGCCGTTCGACGATGGTGGGCGACTCCGACCGCCCCTGCGTCAGCCACGTCAGGTCCCGCTGGAGGAGCTCGGCGAGCTTCCGCCGCTGAGTGCCGCGGGGAAAGGTGCCCTTCACCACGGACCGGATCAGCTCGGGAGGCATAGCCGGTTCGACGACGGCGACCGCCTCGGCGATCACGCCTTCGGGGTCGATTGCGTAGCGGGGAAGGGCGGAGGCGTCCACGCGCTACTCCCCCGCGGGTGTGATACGGGCCCGCTTGGGCCGGTAATCGCCGACACCGGCTGCAGGGCCGGCAGCCGTGCCGTCGCCTCCTGCTGCTGCCGTCTTCCTGCCCGCCGCCCGTGCGGCCACTGGTTCGATCAGGTCCTCCATGCGGCACTGGAGGATGTCGAGGAGCGCCATCAGCGTGGTCAGGCTGAGCCGTTCCGGACGCTCGACGACCAGCCGGTAGACCTGGCTGGCCGACAGGTCAATGCCGCGCTCAGCCAGCAGGGGCCGCAGATCGGTGGTGGAGAACATGCCGCGGGTGGCCATGACCTCCCGCAGATGCCACCGGTAGTCCAGTTTCGTCGTCACGTCGTCTCCCTACTGTCCCTGGTGCAGGGCCTTGTCCAAGACCTTGCGCATCATCGTGTTCATGAAGTCCCCGCTCACTCCGGTGTAGAGCGCGGTCGTCGAGGCGTAGCGGTGGCCGACCTGCCGCTGGACGAACGCCGGGTCGGCGCCGTCCTCGATCTGGTGGGTGACATGGCTGTGCCGCAGACAGTGCGGCACGAGATCGGAGTCCAGGCCCAGCGCCTCGCGGTACTCCGCGAAGCGCTCCTCGATCTCGCGGCTCTGGAGTCGGCCGCCGCGCTCGGTGGGCCACAAGGCGGCCCCGGCCACGGCACGATAGCGGGGGCGGATGTTGGTGACGTAGTCGTCGACCGCTTCCACGGCCCAGGGCATCACGCTCAGAACGGTCCGACGACGAGGCGGGGAACCCTTGGACCGCTTGCCGTACCGGACGTGCAGCGTTCCGAACCGGCCCAGGTCCGCGGCCCTCGGATTGCGGTACCAGTCGTTGAGATCCAGCTTCGACGCCTCCGTGCACCGCAGCCCCCAGCCGTAGAGGACTTTGAACACGGTGGCGTCCCGGTATGCGGCCAGGGCACCTTTGCGGCCGAGTCTGATGGCGCGCTCGACCTGGTCGTCGGCGTAGTCGAGGAGAAGCTGGATCTCCTCCCGGGTCATCGGCCGTCGGCCCGCCTGCCCCTCGTAGTCGATGAGGTGTGCGGCGGTGTTCCACTCGTGGCAGATCTGCACCGGGTGCGTGCCGAAGCGCCGTTCGCATTCCTGGGGCCACTGATAGTGCGGCGAGGTGATGTAGTCGCTGAACAGGCGAACGGCCGTCTGGTAGCCGCGGATCGTCGACTCCGCGCGGTGCAGTTCCGCGATCAGGTAAGTCGTCCACTCGTCCATCGCGGCGGCCGACCAGTTCCACGGGTAGGCCCCGGCGAAATCGTTGAACTGCCGCACCACGCGCAGACGGTCGCCGATCGTCTTCGCCTGCAGACGCCGGCCTCCACGCTGCTGCCGCGTCCAGCCTTCCAACATCGCCTCGAAAACGGCGTCTTCGGGATGTAGAAGCGTCACGCCGTTCAGCAGCACCAGCCGGGCAGAGCCTTCACTCAAGTCCGTCGTCGTCACGCAGCCCTCTTTCTCGGGGTGCGCGAATCATGCATCAGATGACTGATCCACGGCAAGAGCGCAGGTCAAAAGCCTGCCTCGCCCACCCTCAGGAGGCACAGTGATGCCGCAGATCCCCAGCTCAGACAGCCCAACCTCACGCATCAAATGCAATTCCCCGGAGTCCGCCCCGTGCTCCCGCTGGGCGCAGCCCGACGTTCACCACCTGGTCCTCGCCGACGTCCAGGAGCTCGCCCTCCCCATCCCGTGGCTGCACGGCCAGCTCGGGCCGTGGCGCCCCACGCAGGACCTCGTGGACCAGGTCCTCCTCCAACTCCCTCATCTCGCTCCGGAGGGCACTTCATGAGCGGCAACCGCACCGGCGTCCCACAGCCGCCGACGTTCATCGCGGCCGACGACCGGATCCCCTTCCCCCACACCGACCAGGCCCTGCGCTGCCGCACGGAACCCGGCCTGTTCGCCATCGAGGACATCCACAACACAGACGAAGACCCCCGCGCCCGGGAGAAGGCGCTCGTCAAGGCAAAGCACGCCTGCTCCGGCTGCCCGATCGTCAAGGGCTGCCTGAAGTGGGCGCTCGCCAACGCCGACCTGACGAAGGCCGGGGTGTGGGCGGCGACCACCGCCCGCGACCGTAAGCAGCTACGCAAGCAGCTCGTGGCGCGGCTCGGGGACGACTGGGTCGGCGTGGTCGCTGAACAGGACCGGCTCCGGCGGGAGAGGGCACGCGCGGCGCGCGTCGTGCCGCCGACCGTCCGTGAACTGGCCCTCGCCCGCCTCGAGCTGGAGTCCATCCCCACCCGGCCCGCGCCGTACAACCGCTGGAAGGAACCGATCACCCCCGCACAGGCCGCGTCCAACCGGCGCGTGCTGGAGCTGGTCGCCAGCGGCAAGGCGGCCTGACCGTGTTCACCGACTGGACCGAAGCCCTCGAGGCCGAAGCGCTGCCCCTGGACCCGAACCCGCAGCAGCAGCTCGCCGCCGCGGCCCGGGTCACCGCCCGCAGCTCCCGCGACAAGGACGACATGGTGCTGCTCCTGGACGTCCTCGGGCTGCCCACCGACACCGACACCCTCACCGCCCTGCTCCCCCTCATCCCGGAAACCGGAGACGCACCCACGATGACGAACACCCCCGCCGCCCCGGCCCTGTCCGCGCACGAGGCCATGGCGATCTCCATGCACAACAACGGCGACACCGAGCAGGCCATCCGCGAGGCCACCGGCCTGAGCGAGACCGAACTCAGCGACCTCCTCGCCAGCCACGTCCTCGGACTGCCCCGCACGGCCGCCGACGCCCCGGGCATCGAAGTCCCGGTCGTCCCGCTCGCCGTCTCCAACGAGATCCAGGAACTGCTCGACTGGGCGGCCGCGCACCCGGCCGCCTCGGTCCGCAGCCGCGCCGCCCGCATCACCGCCGACCTGTCCGAGCTGACCGAGCGCCGCGACAGCGAGGCCGCGCAGCGCGAGGCGGAGGCGAAGGTGGCCAAGGCCAAGGCCGAACTGGAGAAGGCGCAGGAGGAGCTGCGCACCGTGAAGGCCGGCACCCGCACCACCACGGCGGCCGCCACCGCGCCCACCCCCATCCGCTCGGGCCTGGGCAGCGGCCGCACCCGGGAGGAGCTCGCCGCCATCAGGACGTGGGCGCGCGCCAACGGCCACCAGGTTGCCGACGCGGGCATGGTGCGCAAGGCGGTCCTGGAGGCGTACGACGCCGCCCACCAGACGCCGGTCCGGAAGGCTGGCTGACCCATGGGCGACGACGCGATAGCGCTGGACGGCTTCCTGGACGAAGAGACCGTGCCGGGTGACCTGCACGGGTCGACGGCGCGGTTCCGCCTCACCGTCTCCCCGACGGACGAGCGCACGGACGAGATGATCCTGCCGTGCAGCGTCGCCGACGCGGAGCTGGCGCACGCGGTCATCCACGACCTGGTCCCCGGCGACAAGCTCCGCGTCACCGGCTACCTCCGGCTCCCCCGCACACCGGACGAGCCGATGTGGCTGGTCGTCACCGCGCTCACCGTGCTGGAAACCGCGCCGCTGATGACTGACCCGGCCGCCGTCGCCACGGCCCTCATCGAGCGGTACGGGCCGTACGTCTGCTGGTTCGACGCCGACACCACCGACGTGGAGGTCTTCACCGAAGACGGCACGTGGGTCGGCACCGCGCCCGAGCCGAACGACCTGGGCGAGCTGCTCGAAGCCTTCGAGCAGCGCCAGGCCGCCGGCGGCGAGTAGCGGAGCCGCCGTGCCCATCCGTCCCGAGAACCTGCACCGCTACCCGCGCGACTGGAACGAGATCAGCGCGCGGATCCGGTTCGAGCGGGCCCGCGGCCGCTGCGAGTGCACAGGCCAGTGCGGCCTGGCGCACCCCGGCGGCCGCTGCCCCGCCGTCCACGAGGAGATCCACCCCGATACCGGGTCCGTGGTCGGCCTCACCACCGCCCACCTCAACCACACCCCCGAAGACGTGCGAGAGACGAACCTGCTCGCCGCCTGCCAGCTCTGCCACCTGCGCATCGACCACGGACACCACCGGATCACCCGCTCCATCACCCTCGCCGCCCGTACGGCGGCCGCCGGACAGCTCGGACTCCTCCCCGAGACCGCGCTCACCCGCACAGAGCCGCCCACCCCGCCGCGCCCCATCCGGGACCGCACCCGCACGGCCACGCTTCACCAACTCCCCTTCCCTGAACCTGAAGAGGATGACGATGCTCTTCCTTGTTCGTCACGCCGAATCGATTGAGAACGCCACCAAGTACACCGGCTTCTACGAGAACCCCCGCCCGTGGACCGGGCCAGCCGCGCATGCCCTGTCCCGGGACATCGTCGGCCTCACTCCCCGAGGCTTCCACCAGTGCCTGTGGCTGCGGCAGACGCTGCGGGACCTGACCGGACCCGACCCGGCGATCCGCACCTCGCAGTACCGCCGCGCCCTCGACACCGCCGAACTCGCTCTGCCCGGCCTGCCCTACGAAGTGACCGCGCTCCTCAACGAGCAGCACTACGGCGCAGCCACCTACATGACCAAACACGAGCTGTACGCCACCTACCCCGAGGGGGCGGAGGACCGGCAGACCCGCAAGCACCTGTGGACGCCCCCGGGCGACGGTGGGGAGTCCCTCGCGGGCGGCGTCCTGCGGCGGGCCACGGCGTTCGTCGACGGCCTGCACACCGCCTCCGCAGCGAATGTCGTGGCGTTCACGCACCACACCGCGATCCTCGCGCTGCGCGCGGTCCTGGAGCGCCGGCCGGTGACAGAACTGGTCGACGAGGCCCGGGAGCACAAGACACCCAACGCCGCCGTCCTGGTCTACGAGCAGATCGACGGCCTGTTCCACGCCCGCAGCACCATCCAGCCGGACTGCTGAGGAGGCCGCGGCCATGAACAACGTGCTGTACCTCAACGGGCCCGTGCAGAACGGCCCCTTCACCCTCGCCGAACGGCCGGGCAAGGCGGCTGGCATCCGCGCGGCCGACGCGCTCAACGCCCTCCTCGGTACCGGGCCGGTCCCGCATCTGTGGAACACCGCCACCTTGGCCGGAGACCTGCGCCACCGCGACGCCCCGGACCGTGGCACCGTCGGACGGCAGGAGCGGGAGGAGCGCGCGATCGCCGCGAAGTACGTACCGGGAGCGGCTCCGTCCGGTGGCGTTCTCACCGACACCGCGCCCGTCGTGGCCGCCCTCGCGCTGGAGATGACCGAGCGCCTCCTGCAGGACAGGGTCCTGACCCTCACTCCCGTCGCGGTCCGTCTCTGCACCCGCTGCGGCCACATGACCGGCACGGTCGCCCACGCCTGCCGGGCGTGCGGGCACCAGGGCTCCCGGCCGCACACTCGGCGGTTGCTGGTCTGGGACCGGTCCCCCGGCACGCCGGTGCTCGCGCGTGATGACTTCCACGCCCACCACGCCAAGCCACCAGGGCATCTGCTGACCATCGCGCAGAACGTCCCGGAGCGGCTGATCCTGTCCCGCACCCGCGACCACGGCATCAGCCTCGCGCCGCTCGGGCTCGACGGCCTGGTCCTGGACCCGCGGGTCGGCGTGCACATCGCCGTGCTGGCCGCCGCCGCCCGGCACGGTGCCGGGCAGCCGGTGATGACGGTCACCGAGAACGCCGCGGTGAACGTCGCTGCCTACGGGGCACCGTTCCGCAGGCACAACGGATCGCGGCTGCGGTACGCGTTGCACGGGCGCATCCCGTACGACGACACCGCGACGCTGGAGCGGCTGTGCGAGGTGCACCGCGTCAGCCCGGCGCTACGAGAGCTGTTCCTCACCTGGTTCCTGCCCCTGTGCTCACTACACATCCGGGCGGGCATCACCGCGGCCCAGCTCCCGGGCCTGCTGAAGTTCTGGCGCCGCGCCCACCTGACCCGGCCGGACACACCCGGGAGTGACGCCCGCGCCGAACTTCGGCGCCACGTCGCGGCGGGTGATATGCGCTGGGTCATGGACGTCCGGATCCTGTCCCGGGCCATCCCCGAGTACCCGGTCATCCACGGCTTCGCAGAGGAGCCGGGAGGAGAGAGCTGATGAACGAGAACAACTGGCAGTTCGTCAAGAAGCGGACTGCCGCCGACGGAGTGGTGTACGTCTCCGCCGACGGAACGCGCTACCGGCGCACTGGCGGAGCCGAGCTCCAAGCGGAGGCAGAATTCCAGCGCCGGATCGCCGACCTTAACTACCCGGTCCCGCACGTCCTGGAGGAGGGCGTCACCGACGACGGCCAGTACTACGTCGTGGAGGAGTCGCTGGGCGACCAGACGCTGCACGACCGGGCGGTGGCGTCCCTGGACGGCGGCCGTGCTCTGGCCGACGACGTCGCCGACACCGCCGCACAGGTCGCCGCCCGGCTGCTGCGCGCCCAGGCCGCCCACCTCGTCCAGCCCACGCCCGGCTCACTGCGGCAGTGGCTGGACAGCGCCGGGTTCACCCAGAACGTCTTCCAGGAGAACCCCGACCTGGACAACACCCGGACGCACGCCGCGCTCGATCACGCGCTGGACCGCCTTGGCACGGTTCCCCTGGCGGCGGGCCACCTCGATTACGGCCTGCCCAACGTCCTTCCGGCCGGGGTCATCGACTGGCAGCACCACGGCCTGGTGCCACTCGGATACGACGTCCTCCCGGCCCTGGAAATCATCGCCTTCAAGGGCGGCAGCAAGGGCTACACCGCCAGCCCCGGCCAGCGGCGCCGCTACACCGCCGTGCTGGACGACGCGAGCCTGACCGCAACCGGACAGCCGGTCAGCCAGAACCTGGGCGCATACCTGCTCGTCAAGGCCCTGTTCTTCCTCGCCCTGATGCGGCCCACCGACCCCTCCCGTACGGACAAGCACCTGAAGTGGCAGTACCGCCGCCATCTCTTCACGAAGGGACTCGAGCAGTATGAGCGCACCGGGACGGTCGATACCGCCCTCTTCCTCCGGCTCGAAGAGTTCGCCGCTGGGCACAGCGCTGGCGACCATCCGTGACCGCGACTACCTCCTGGACCGCGCCGGGGTGATCTTCAAAGTCGTCGGCGATGTCCATCCCGGCACGCACTTCCTGGGGTACGTCAAGTACTACCCGGACGACCGCGGCGACCGGGTGCTGTTCGGCCGGACGTACCGGCAAAACAGCGTCGTGTCCAAAGCGTTCGGGATCCTCGCCGACCGGCCCGAGTGCTACATCTACTCCCCCGCCGTGGGATGCGTCATCACCGGCGTGCCCCGCGAGGAGATCATCACCCACTACTCCTGCCGCCAGACCCTCACCGCACTGCACCAGGCCCCCGGCCTCCTGGACCAAACAGCGGTCGGCGACGACCTGCTCGCCATCATCAACTGGATCGTCGCGGCCGGCGCTGCGGACGTCATCGGCGTGACCGGGTCCTTCCTCGTCGGCGCCTGCAACGCCCGCTCCGACATCGATCTGGTCTGCTACGGGCCGCACGGCTACGAGGCCGCGCAAGCACTGTTCGCCGAACGTGCCCTCATCCACCCCTACGAGGGCGAGACCCTCACCCGGCTGTACGTCCGGCGCGCCAAGTACATGGTGGGAGGAAGCTTCGACGCGCTCATGCGTCAGGAGGCCCGCAAACTGCAGGGACTGACAGCCGGAGCGGGGGCCCACATCAACTGCGAGCCGCTGAGGGCCGACGGCGACAGGACGTTCGCCGGGGTGGTTGCCAAGGAGGTGGGGGCGATCTCCGTCCTTGCCCGTATCACGGATCACTCCGAAGGCCTGGTCACGCCGGCGCTCTACGGGATCGAAGTGGACACGGTCACGGAATCCACGGTCGACGAGCCGTCCGTGTTCGCCCGCCGGATCACCCACCTTCGCAGCTACCTCGGTGCGTACACCGGTGCGTTCCGCACCGGCGACGTCGTCTACCTGTCCGGCCGGTTGGTCCACATCCAAGGCCCCGATGCCCACAGCGGCTTCGGCATCGAGCTGACCCCGTGGTCGGCAGCCGAGTCCTTCCTCGCCAACCTGGCCCGCTGAGTCATGCTCACAGCGTCCATGGCCGCGCTCACGGCTGGCGGCACCCTTACCCGTGCCCCCGGCCGACGGTCCACCGGAGCCCATCCCCCGCACCCCGCGCGCAGTCCTGACTCACAGCATCTTCCTCCATATCCGGGCCCGGACCACGACCGTGGAATGCGAGGGGGGCGACACGTGGCGTACGGTCCGGGCACCGCCCGCCGAGCCCGGAGCCGTCTTGATCACCACCATGCGGCACCCCGCCGCGCAGACGACCGCCGCCACATCCCCAACCCTGACCACGGCGCACCCGCGACCTGGTGGTCTGACCACACGACCAGCACATTGAAGGCCCGTGCCCCCGGCGAATCGCCGCTGGGGGGCACGGGCCTTCTCGCATTTCAGGGACCGCCGAAGCCACCTTCACGCGCGCAAGCCAGCGATATCGAGAGGGGATCCAGCCGGGCAGGGTGGCCATCTACGGCTGGTGTCGCAGGCGGCATCGACGGCAGCGGCGCCCACTGGTCAAAACGCTGCCCTTCAACAGCTCGACGAAGGCTCCCGCCCGGCACGAGGGCGGGCGGGAGCAATGCAGTCCCCTCCGGTCGTTCTTCAGCACGAAGGGACAGCACGGCCTTCCAGACGGGAAGGTCCGACGCCTCAAGGGCGCCCGCCTCCATGGTGCGCCCAGCCGGGGGTGCCGCAAGACGATGTGCATTTTCGCCGTCAAAAGAGTTCGTTTAGCACTGTTTTGCCCTCACCGCGGAGCGTCGTGGCGTATTGAGAGCGGGACGCCTCCCCACCCCTGACGGCATTGTTCCGTAACTCCATGATCACGTTGAGTGGTTGACGGTCGGCACACCATGCTGGATCCAGCCCCCGCGGCGCGTCAGCACCGCCACGGAAGGCCCTTTCAGACGGACCCAGTTCAGGGGAATGGTGCGATGCCCAAGAAGCAGAAGTGGATCGTTGCCGTGCTGGCGACAATCCTCGCGTGGAGCACGGTCATGACCGTACTGGGGCAACTCGCGGCTGTAGCCGCGCTGCTGCCCTCGCTCGGCCTGCTCGTGCAGCAGATCGTCGTCGCCTTCACCGGCACGGAGACACGGCGCGCCGACGCCGTGGACTCCCCGCCGGCCACGGCCGGGCCGGAGGAGCCACTGCGATGACCCCACCGTCCGTCCCGGAGCAGCCCAAGGCAGAGGAACCGAGCCGGCGAGGCCGCAAGCAGGGGCCGATCTCACAACAGGCGGGCGCCTGCCACCAGGCATGGCTGAAACCGGTACGCAACCGCCTGGCCGCCTCCCGCCTCACTCTCGACGAACTCGTCGGCCTCACCGGCTACTCCAAGACCCGTATCTCCGCCCTCCTGCGCGGCATGGAGTACTACCCCACCTGGGAGATCACCTACAGCGTGGTGCGTGCCCTGGACCTTCCCGTCTGGCCACTGCGCCGACTGTGGGCCGGGGCTGCCCGCGAAGCCAACAAGCCCCAGACGTGGATCGAGGAACGCATACACGAGGTCCAGTACCTGACGCAGGAACAACCACCCGTGGCCCACCAGGCCTTCACCCAGGCAATGCGAGGGCCCTACACCGCCTACGCCCGCACCTTCCTCCAAGACAGGCGCGCCACCTGGGTCGTCGCGGAGACCTCCGACATCCTCTGGCTCCGCTGGGACGAAGCCGTCGCGAGCCCTGACGTCCGCCGACACGCATGGCGCCTGCTGCGCTCGCGCGTCATGCTCCGCGCCCATCACCACCCCGACGGCCACCCCGACCTGCGTTCCGCGTCGTTCTCCACCGTTGCCCAGAGCCAGATCGACGACATGGCGACTCGTCTGGCCGAAATCGGTGAGATGGCTGCCTTCTTCGACGCCGTCGGCCGCCTCCCCCAGGACCACCTCGACCTCGTCGTCCTGCGCTACCTGTGCGGCATTGATGAGGACACCCTCCCCACGGTCACCGGCCTGTCCCCCGCCCTCATTCACGCCTACGACCACCACGCCCGAGGGGCACTGGAGAGCATCTACCCCCACCATGACAACCCGGGAGTGATCACCCCGAAATGAGCACCATCGACGACCTCCTTGCCCGAGCCCTGCTGCTAGACGACGTGCAGGTGCCGCGAGACACCGTCGCGTACGAGGACACCGCCTACCCCCCTTCCACGCCTGAGGCGCTGCCCCTGGCAGAGGGCTACGGCCGTGACCTGGCAGACGAAACCGCGGCAGCGTACCTACGGTCGCTGTGCGAAGTGGCCGTAAGCCGCTCCACCCCAGGACAGCTCTCTGACTTCATCACCGACCAGGTCCCCGCCCCCCGCGGCGCATGGATTCTCGGCTGCCTTCTGGAACTCGCCGGCGCTGGCGACAGCGCACGCTTCTGGTGGCAGTACGCCGCCGGTGCCGAAGACACAGCCGCCTCCTACTGCCTCTACCTTCACCACCGGGCCCTGGGCGACCGCCAAGCAGCCGCCTTCTGGCATGAGCAGACCGACACCACCGACACCCCTGCCAACACGGCCAGCATCGAAGAAAGCATCCCAACGTTCCTTCGCATCCTCAGCCGCCTCACCCCTACGGCCCGCCGCGCACACACTGAGGCCGCCCGCGCCGTCATGGAGTACGTCTCCGCAGCCGTTGCCGCTGGCTACGCCCGCCATCCTGAATACGAGATCCCCCTGCCCGGCCCGTACTTCGCCGAGCAGATTCAGATCATCCTCGCCGCCACCTCAGCAGCCCCGCACACCCCACATGACCGGCAACAGCAGTCAGCCACGACGCTTCCCAACCGTCCTACCGCCGACTCCCCCGACCATCCCGACGAAGAATGTGCAGCGGAGCCGGAACGTGTCCTGGTCGAGATCGCTGCTTCGGACGACGAATCCGCATCCGCGTTCCGCGAAGCAGTTGCCGCCTGCTGGGAGAGGGCCACCGTCGACCGAACCCCCAGGAGAACCGACCGGTCCGGCGTACGGATGCGCTACTACCTCGACCGACGCCCCCTCACCAAGGCACCCCAGCCGCGAACCACACAGGCAACCGAACCAGCCGGGTCACAGACGACCCGATAGCCACCACACCGAATCGACCATCTCAGCAACGCCGAAGGGGGTTCTCGTGTCACCCAGACAGCCGGGTGACACGAACCCCCTTCGGCGTCGAGATCAGCCGCTGAGGCGAGCTTCCCTACGAGACATCAGCTGTCTCCGACTCCTTCGAGTTGTACTGCAAGAGCAGCGCCGTGAGCTTCCGCCGCTTGGCAGGATCCATCCGCGACACGACTTGTTCAAGCATCAGCTGAGGGTCGTTCCACGGCAGGTCCTCCGATCGAACAGACACCTCACCGGCCTGCCGCGGCACCACACTGTCCCCGACCGGCACGGGAGCCGACTCCGTCGTACCGTCACCGCCGCCCCCAGGGGTATTAACGGCGTTAACAGCCTGAGGCGACTCCGCACCCTCCCGCGTCGCCCGGGAGGAGCGCTTCCGAGGGGTATTAACGGCGTTAACGGTCCTCTCGGCTTCCGCCGCCTGCCGGTCCTTCGGCATCCGGCCGATACGGCGCGCCGGCTCCACCTTCAGCTCGCCCGTCTCCACCTTCTCCTGGAGTGCGGGCGTGAGCTCCAGAAGCGCGAGACGCTGCGAAACCCAAGCAGGTGTCTTCCCGAGCCGCTTGGCCACCTGACCCTGCGATCCGTGCACACCCACAAGCTCCTGGATCGCTCGCGCCTGGTCCAGCGGCGGTACATCCACGCGATGGATGTTCGCGATGAGCGCGGACTCCACCATGTCCGCAGCGGTCGCCGCGAGTTCGTCGTTGACGTCAATCCGCAACTCCGCCAGACCCGCCACGTTGGCGGCAGCCAAACGCCGGTTGCCGTCCACGACCACGTACTCGGCAAGGCCGATCTGTGCTTCCTGGTCAGGATGGACAGCCAGGAACGCCGCACGGCGCACCACAGCAACCGGCTGGAGCTGGCCGCGCTCCTTCAACGAAGCAGCGGTCTCCCCCACGTCGGTGAGTTCCTCGCGGGGGTTGAACGGATTGTGCGCCAGATGCCTCAGCTCCACCGCCGCCGGCGGACGCTTACCCTCCCCATTCATGATCTGCTGCCGGGTACGGATACGACGGGGAGCGGCCTTGGCCTCCTGCCCCTCGTCATCGATGCTGAAGCCGCGGGTGACCCGCTGCGTGGGGGGTGTCATACCGCCAGCTCCTTCGCCAAGTCGCGCATCACCTGTGCGTGCTCACTGTCGGGTGCATACTCCAGCAGCGGGATCTCACCGTCCGCTGCCTCGCGCCCTTCCTTGAGATCACCGATCACGGCAAGGACCCCCGGGGAGCTGCTCCTCTCCCACTGGTCCTTGTTCTCCTTCACGAGCTTGCCGCGACGGCTGTCATACGCGTTGATGATCAGGCCGAGGTAGTCGACCTGAATACGCCCCTTACGGCACAGGTCGTCCTTCTGCGACTTCAGGAGCCGGAACGCCCTGTGCGACGCCTTGTTCGCCCACACCGGAGTGATGACGCCGGACCGGTCCGCCAGTTCACCGTCACGCCGCCGCACGTAGTACAGCGCGGTGTCCATGTTCAGCCCGAGGCTGGGGGGCCCGTCGATGATGATGACGTCGTAGTCCGCCTCCAGCGGCTCCAGCGCCCGCTCCAGCGCGGCCTCGCTGAAACTCACCTTGGACAGCGCGACATCACGGAGGAACGCGTCGTCGGACGCTGGCAGCAGATGGAGCCGTTCACCGAACCGCTCGCCGTCCAGGGCCACCAGAAGGTCGTGTATATCGCCCTTGGCGGTCCCGTCCATGTGCATCATGAGCGTCTCGACGTCGTCCTCGTACATGAGGTCTTCGAAACCCAGCTCCGCTGTGAGGTGCCCCTGCGGGTCGTAGTCGACCAGCAGGACACGGTGGCCGGCCTCCGCGAGGGCCTGCGCCATGCCGGAGGAGATGAACGTCTTGCCGACACCGCCCTTCTGGTTGGCCACTATGACCCGTACAACCGGCTGCGCCACCAATGGGGAGCTGGGGGAGGGGTGGTTGTCGAGCCACAGGGTGAGGGCCTGCGCCAGTCCTTGAACGTAGGTGACGCCGCGTTCTGAGCAAGCGGCCTTGAACTCGTCTGGCCCGCCGACCGGGAGGAACGTTCCCCAGGTCTTCGCCCCGTCGGTCTTGACCTCGGGCAAGCCCTCCGCCGAGTACCAGGCGTTGATCGCGTGTTCGGTCGCGTCCTGGATGTCCATTCCGTGCTCAAAGGCGCGGATCTTCAGATGCCTGCGTAGCTGGGGAGTGAGGGCTGTAATTAGCTTCTCTCGCTCTCCCCGGGGGTTGGGGATGCTCATGCGGCCGAACATTACTAGGCACGCTGCCGTTTGTACCGCAGCCCAGGGGGAAGGCCGATGCGGCCCCGGCGATGCCCGGTCGGTAGCGGGTCGCGGCCTTGTCGAGGGCTGTTTCGAGGCGGCGGAGCTTGTCGTCGCGTTCGTCGAAGGTGAGCTGGTGGACGGTGTCCTCGGCGGGCCGCAGCCGTTCCGCCCGTAGGGCGAGTGTGCGTACGCGGGCGCGCTGGAGGCCGAGCCCGGTGAGAAGTTCGCGGGCAGTGGCAGCCAGGGCGGGGGAGTGGGCGGTGAGTTCGGCGAGGGTGCGGCTGCGGGTGGTCTGGGTGCGGTCGGCGTAGGTGACGGTGAGCGTGAGCGCCTGGGCGATCTCGCCGCTGGTGCGTAGCCGGTTGCCAAGTTCCTGGACGAGGCGGAGGACGGTTCGGTGGTGCCGCTCGGGGTCGAGTTCGTCGCGGTCGAAGCGGTGGCTGGCGCTCGTGGTCTTGCGCGCGGCGCCTGGGACGACGGGGCGTTCGTCGATCCCGTGTGCGAGGTCGTGGGCCTGCCGCGCGGCTGTGGTTCCGAGGATGCGCTGGAGGGTGTGGAGCGGGGTGTCGGCGATGTCGCCGACGGTGGTGACGCCGTAGCGGGCGAGCGTCCGGGCGGTCTTTGGGCCGATGCCCGGCAGGGCGGCGGCCGACTTGGTGCGGAGGAACGCGGCAATCTCGTAGGGGTCGTCGCAGACCACAGTGGCGGCGCCCGGCGGGGTGACGTCCGCGGCCATGGCCGCGATGGAGCGTGTGGGGCCGGCACCAGCCGAGCTCGGGACACCGTGGAGCGCGAGCAGGCGCAGACGGAGCACGGCCACCAGGCCCTCGACGTCGCGGCCCCAGTACGTCAGGGCGCCGGTGAGGTCGACGTACGCGGACAAGTCTGCGGGCAGGGGTTCCACGCGGGAGCTGATGCCGTCGAGGACAGTGAGCAGATGCCCGTACAGCTCTTCGCTCCGCTCGGCGGGGTGGAAGTGGATCCGCAGGATCGCGCGGGCCCGTCGCCGGGAGGCAGGGTTCGCGGTCATCCGGCGCTCCCTGGGCTCTTGTGCCCGAAGCGGGTGAGGTCGGCGGCGCGGGTGCCGGCGGGCTGGAGGTCACTCCAGGGGTGCAGGCGGGCACCCGCGGTGCCGTCGGGGATCGTCCGCCCGGATGCGGGCTGGGCCGGTGTGGGCGCGGGGGCCTGGCCGAGGAGGTCGAGAACGGCCTGCGGGCCGTGGGTGGCGCGGGCGGTGGCGAGTTCGTCGAGGTCCCAGGCCATCTCGCCAACCACGGTGCGCCGGGGCCCGCGGGCTTCGACGGTGCCGCGGACGAGGAGCAGGCCGTGGTGGAAGACCGTGTGCGCGCACCGTTCGTGGGAGTCCTCGAAGAAGGCGATATCGACGAGGCCGGAGCCATCTTCGAGGGTGACGAAGATGATCCGCTTGCCCGAGGCGATCGGCGGGGTCTGGGTGGAGGCGCGGACGCCGGCGACCAGGACGCGCTGCCCGGGGTGCATCGCGCGCAGGTGCTTGGCGTCGGTGGCGCCGATCTCCCGCAGCAGCCGGTGGTGGTCCTCCATCAGGTGCCGGGAGACGTCGATCTTGAGGACGCCGAGCTCGGCGTCCAGCCGTTCGCGGGCGGTCATCTCCCGCAGCCCGGACGAGTCGGCTGCGTGCGGGGTGGTGGCGAGCGGCAGCTGCCCGGTCCCGGGGCGGGTGCGGGCCTGGCGGTGGAGCTCGGCCGCCTGCAGCAGCAGGTCCCGCCGGGTCGCCTCGCCCTTGAGTTGGTCGAGGGCGCCGATGCTGATGAGGCGTTCGACGGTCGGGAGCTTGGGGTGGGCGCGGGCGTAGAAGTCCTGCAGGGAGGTGTAGGGCTGGCCCTCGGCGATTCGGGCGATCTCGTCCTCGGAGATGCCGTGGACCGTGGCCAGGGAGATCCGCACGCCCCACCCGGATCGGGTCTGTTCGACCGTGTACTGCGCCTGGGAGGTGTTGATGTCGACGGGCAGGATGGGGACGTCGTGGCGGCGGGCGTCGGCAACGATGACGCGGGCCGGCCACATGCCTGGGTCGTGCTCCAGCAGCCCGGCGTACAGGGCAGCCGGGTGGTGGGCCTTGAGCCACGCGGACTGGAGCGCGGGTACGGCGAACGCGACGGCGTGCGCTCTGCAGAATCCATAGCTGCCGAACGAGGCGACGATGTCCCAGACGTCGTCCAGCACCTTCGGGCTGTACCCGCGTGCACCCGCCTCCTGCCGGAACCACGCCTCGACCTTCGGCAGCCGTTGCTCGTTGCTGAGGGCGCGGCGGGCCACTTCGCCGAGGGCGCGGTCGCAGCCGGTCATGACCGCGAGGATGTCGATGATCTGCTCGTGCCAGATCGTCACCCCGTAGGTGTCGCGCAGGACCGGTTCCAGGTCTGGGTGCGGGTATGCGGGTGTGGCGCCGTGGCGGGCGGCGATGTAGAGGGCGGGCATGCCACCCTGGACCGGGCCGGGACGGAACAGGCTGATGTCGGCGATGACGTCCTGCGGGCCGCGGGGCTGGAGTCGGCCGACCAGGTCCTGCTGTCCGGGTGACTCCAGCTGGAACATGCCGACCGTGTCTGAGGCCTGGATGAGGGCGAAGGCGAAGCGGTCGTCCAGCGGGACGTGGTCGGGGTTGTCGAGGTCGATCGCCCTACCGGTTGTACGGCGGATCTCGGTGACGGCGTGCGCCATCGCCGACTGCATCCGCACCCCGAGGACGTCGAGCTTGAGGAGGCCCAGGTCCTCGACGTCCTCCTTGTCGGCCTGGAGCATCGGGTACTCGCCGCCGGGGGTGGGCTGGACCGGCAGCCGGTCCAGGAGGCTGACGTTGGAGAGGATCACTCCGCACGGGTGCATCGCGATCCCGCGCGGCAGCGCGTCCAGGCCCTCGGCGAGTTCCCACAGCGGCCCGTACCGCCCGGCCTCAGCCGCGAGCTCCCGCAGCTCCGGAAGCTCCGACAGGGCGGAGCGGATGTCGCACGCCCGGATGTGGGGAAAGGACTTCGCGATCCGGTCCACGGTGGCCGGGGCGATCCCGAGCGCGAGGCCGGTGTCCCGCAGAGCGTGCCGGGCCCGGTAGGTCTCGGGCATACCGGTGACCGCGACCCGCTCCCGCCCGAAGCGGGTGATGATCCGGTCGTAGACCTCCAGACGGCGTGCGGACTCGACGTCGATGTCGATGTCCGGCAGCGAGGAGCGCCGCTCGGACAGGAACCGCTCGAAGAGCAAGTTGTGCTCCAGCGGGTTCGCGGTGGCGACGAACAGTGCGTGGTTGACCATGGAACCGGCTCCGGAGCCGCGGGCTGCGACCCGGATGCCCATGTCCCGCACGTCGGCGACGACCTGGGCCACGGCGAGGAAGTACGGCTCGTAGTGCAGGCGGCCGATGGTCCCGAGCTCGTAGTCGAGCTGGTCCATCGCACGCCGGTCGCGATGGAGACCGCGGGTGGCCATGCCACTTTCGCACCGCTGCCGCAGCAGCCGCATCGACCCCTCCGGCCCCGGCTCGGCACCGACAACGGACGGTTCGGGGAAATGCGGTACCCCAAGACCGAGGTCCCGGACCGGGTCGATCTCGCACGCCTCCGCGACGGCCACCGTGTCCGCGATCAGCTGCACTGCACGCGTCCCGTCGGCCCCGGCGGCAGCCGCCACCCGCCCGGCGATCTCGGTCATCGCGGACCCGTCCTTGAGCCAGCGCTCCCCGCGGTCCAGCCGCCGCCGGTCGACGGGTCGCAGCAGCCTGGCCGAGTCCAGCACGTCCGCGACTCGGTGCTGGACCGGGTCGGCGTACCGCACAGCGTTCGTCAGCACGGCCGGGACACCCAGGCGGTCAGCGAGCGCGAGCGTGTGCGCGGCCAGGCGAACCGAGCCTGGACCGGTACCGGACAGGCCCCAGCACACGATCTCCAGCCTCAGCCCGACGCTGACGCTCTGCTGCCAGGGGGCGAGAAGCTGCTCGGCGATGTCGGATCGGCCGGCGGCGAGAGCCCGCAAGGGCTCCGACGCGGGACCGAGCAGCACCATCAAGCCTTCGTCGGCGTACTGGGCGAGCATCTCCCACGACGCTGTCGGCGGCGTGCCGCCAGGGAAGGCCTCGGTGTGCGCGGCAGACACCATCCGGCACAGCCGCGCCCAGCCCTTTGCGTCCTGGGCCAGGAACGTCGCCCGGAACGGTGCCTCCGCTACGTGCGCTCCGCCGCGCACCGGGGTACGGCGGTGCACCCCGACAGGACGCACGTGAGGGGCGACGCCCAGATCGACACCGAACATCGGCTTCACCCCGGCGGCCGCAGCGGCCTTCGCGAAACGCACCGCGCCGGTGACCATGTCGCGGTCAGTCAGCGCCACCGTCTCGATCCCGCGCTCAGCGGCCCGGGCTACGAGGTCATGTGGATGCGAGGCACCGTATCGGGCCGAAAACCCACTGCTGACATGCAGGTGAGGAACGCTTCCTCGCATGACAACCTCCGCCCAAAAACCCCCAAAATGTGGTCAAACGGCCTCGCTACACCTTGACTGTATCGAACATTAATTCGAACACGCGAGTTCACGGCATGCGGATTTCAGCCAGCAGGCCGTTCTTGTGACCGTGCACTGCATCTGCCCAATGAGCACTGGACTTGTCGCGCTGTGTATTCGAGTTGGCGGGCGGGTTGGCCCTCGTCGAGGCTGAGCGGGTGGGGTCACAGACGGCGTGAGCGCTGGACCGAAAGGGTTTGGCACGGGGGCCACACATCGACGATGATCACCTCATGACCACCAGAAAGGGCTATGCCTTCTAGGCGCCCCGCTTCGCTCTCCACCGCTCGCGCACCGCCACCGCTCACCGCAGCGCCCGAACGCCGTGACCGCCCGCCCAGGAGAGCCCGCCCGTGCAGAAGACTGCCCTCGTTCCCTACGCCCACCTCCCCCGAGCGCACCAGGCCCGCCACGTCCTGACCAGCACCGTCGACGTCTTCGGCACCGCCCACTGGCTGCTTGCCGACCGTGCTCCGCAGCCCGGCGGCGATGCCCTGCCCTTCGACGCGCTGGTCGTCTCCGTCCATCCGGGCGGCGACGTCGAACTCACCGAGCTGAGCGCCGTGCGGGCCCGCTGGCCGCACCTGGACCGCCTGCCCGACGGCGGGTTCGTCGTCGAAGCATCCCGCGCCCGCCGGTACGAGGACGCGGACCAGGTCCAGGTCTTCGACGCGCTCGGCCGCGAGGCCTCCTCCTTCTCCGTCGGGGACGCCATCGAGCACCTGCTCGTGGACGAGGCCGGCCACATCTGGGTCGGGCACTTCGACGAAAACCCGGCCGGAATCCGCCGCTGGAGCCCCACAGGCCACATTTACTGGACGTCCGACGGCGCAAACATCCCCGGCCTCTTCGACTGCTACGCCCTGAACGTGTCGGGCACCACCGCCTGGGCGTGCACGTACACCGACTTCCCGCTCGTCGAGATACGCCCCGACCGGCCCGTGAGGGTGTGGCTGAACCAGATACGGGGCGCCAAGGCAGTGGCCATCCACGGCGAGCGGGTCGCCCTCTACGGCGGCTACGGCGAAGAGGTGGACCGGCTCACCCGCGGAGAGCTCACCGAAGCATCCGTCGAGCCAACCGACGTCGGCCTGCTCACCCTGCCCGACGGCCACCTGCCCGGCCGCCGCCGCGCCGTCAGCCGAGGAAGCAGGATCTACGTCCAGGCCGAGCCGTTCACCGCGTGGGGCGTGGTTGACCTCAGCAGCTGAGCCCCCGAAAGGAGTTGCCGCAGCGCGTGCCAGCAAGGATTCACATGGTCTTCGACGCGCAAGCGCCCGACGCTCTTCTACTGCGCTCCCTGCAGCGTCACCTGTAGACCAATTCTGTGCATCGGAGTTGTCCATCCACGCCAGGTACCGTGCTCGGTCACACGTTCCCGGATCACCCGAGACGAGCGGCACGCATGGAGCGCCTGCCCACCGCACTCTCAGGCCAGGTCGCCGGGGAGTGAGGTCGGGGCGTAGCCGGTGCCAGGAGGGATGGCGCAGGCGTCCGGCGCGGGTGCGGGAGGTGTAGCGGACCTCGCCGACAAGGCGGGGGAGTACCCACCGGGCTCCGGTGACCGGCGGGACCTGCGCGAAGGGGCAGGCGTCTATGGGCGCGGCCTGGAGGAGTTCGGTGAGGCGGGTGCGTTCGGCCTCGCTCCAGCCGGTGCCGACGCTTCCCGCGTAACGCAGCAATCCGTTGCGCCGCTCGCCGACCAGGACGGCACCGGGCAGGCCGGTCAGCCGTCCGCGCCCGGGTGTCCACCCGCCGATCACGACGTCGGCGATCCGGTGGACCTTGATCTTCACCCAGGTTTTCGAGCGTGCCCCGGGCTCGTACCGTGAGGTGAGCCGTTTCGCGATCAGCCCTTCCAGTCCGGCGTCCCGGGCCATCTCCCATGCCTGGGCGCCGTGCCCAACGATCGCCGCGGGCGTCGACCAGGCGGGCCCGGCCAGCTTGAGACCTTCCAGCAGTTCCCGTCGCTCTGCGTACGGCAGTTTGGTCAGGAGCCTGTGCGCGCCGAGGGCGTCGGCGAGGGGGAGGAGTTCGGGGTAGGCGGCGGTGATGTCCGTACCTGAACGTGCGTGCAGGAGGATGGTGCCGTCGCCCGGCAGGTAGACCATGGCCCGCTGGCCGTCCTGCTTCACCTCGAACGCCCACCGGTCCTCCACCCCCGCCGAGGGCAGGGGGCCGGGTGTTGCGAGCATCGGCTCGATCCTCGGCAGGACGGCACTCGTAGGAGGAGGGTCAGGAGGCACTGCGCTTCTTCGCAGGCGTCTTCGAACCGTCGGGACGGGAACCAGACTGAAGGAAAGGCAAAACAGCGCTTCCGCGGTCGGGTTCCTACGCCTACGCCCCCAGGAATCCACGAACCCGCGCGCTTCGCTGTTCGACATCCTCTTCCTCGACACCCCCGGCCTGACCCGCACCCCGTACTTCGAGCGCCGCTCCGTCCTGGGGTCCCTGCGCTTGGCCGGGGCCGTCTGGTCGACGCCTGCTGCGGTCGTCGGGCACGGGCGGCAAGCACTGGAGATGACCCGGACTGCCGGCCTGGAAGGCATGGTCGCCAAGCACCTCACCTCGCTCTACGAGCCGGGTATCAGGTCCCGGGCGTGGATCAAGGTCCGGCACGTGCGGACCGAGGACATCGTGATCGGCGGATGGGTGCCAGGCCGCGGGAGGCTCAGGCTCACTTCCCTTCCCGGTGCCCTCCTCATGGGCCAACCCCACCCCGGCGGGGAGCTCCACTACGTCGGCAGCGTCGGCACCGGCTGGAGCGATGCTGAGCGCACCACCCTCTCGGCCCTTTCGAGACCGCGGCGTCCGAAACGTGCCCGTTCACCGAGCGGCGCGCGGTGACCGGTGCCCGGTGGGTGGAGCCCCGCCTGGTCGGAGAAGTCCGGTACACGACCCGGACCAAGGCCGGGCGCCTGCGCCAGCCCTCCTGGCACCGCCTGCGCCCCGACCTCACCCGCGACGACCTCGGCTGAACTGTGAGCGCTCGGGGCGAGGGGCTCGGGGCCAGCCGGCCGCAGGCTGCGCGCTACAGCCCGGCCCGCTCGAATTCCCAGGGTGTCCACCAACGTGCCGTACGCACAGACGCCCGGTGGCCACGTCGCTCGTGCCCAGCCCTGCTCTCCGATCTACGGTTCTTCGGTCCCGGTGCGCCGGATGTCGGCGTAGACACGTGCGCTGACGCCCGGAACGCCGGGTGTCCGCCGGAGAACGGGCGGGCCGGACGTTGCCCAGCGCTGGCCCAACTCGGCTACGACCCGGTGCGCGGTCTCGTTATCGGCCGCGGTGATGTCGAGCACCACCAGGCCCGACTCGATGAGGTGTTGCTCGTCGATTTCCTTCATGCCTGCTCCTGACGCTGCGGCCGCCCGCACGCTTCAGAGTCGAATCCGCCTTCACTGAAGGTGAAGTCCGCCTCCCGGGGGTGGGTGGAGCTACGAGGCCGGCTCGTACTGGACGATGGAGTCGGTGCACGGCTCGGCGAGGTTGAGGAGTGCGGCCTTCTCGGCTTCATCCATGGTCAGGGCCCAGCGGAGCTTGGTGGCGGTCCAGTCGACGAGGTACGTGCACGTCGCGGACTCGGCGGGCGGCATCCACTGGGCCGGGTCCCGGTCGGCCTTGGACCGGTTGGTCTTCGCGGTGACCGCGACCAGGCTCCTGTCCGCGCCGAGGTCGTTGGCGTATGCCTCACGGCGCTCGGGCGTCCAGTCGTAGGCGCCGCTGTCCCACGCCTCGGCCAAGGGGACCATGTGGTCGATGTCCAGCTTCCTGGCGTCGGTGACCTCGACTTCGTCGTAGTACGAGAGCCAGCTGCCCCCGCTCAGGGAACACCGGGCGCCCTGCTCCGGCGCGGTGACCGCCTCGGCGAGCAGGACTTCCGCCCGGGTCGTGCAGGAGTCGCCGTCTTCGTCGATCCAGTGCTTGAAGCTGTCCCGCTCGTACCCGGTCCGCTTCTCCTCGGCGACGGGGATCGCCCCGATGGCTTCGACCAGGGGGAGCCCCGCCTCCTCCGGTGTACCGCCGGGCGCACCGGACGGGCTGGTGATCCCGGACGCGGTGGCGGTGGGCTTGGCGTCGTCAGCCTCCACAGTCTCGGCCGAGCAGGCGGTCAGGGCAGCGGCGGTGAGCACGGCGGCGTACAAGGAGCCGAGGCGGCGCAGCTTCACGGAGATCTCCAACGAATCAGGGCTGATGCGGGCTCATAATTGCAGCTCACAGACCTTCGTGAAGTCGCGTCACTTCGTGCCCAGCCGTGCTTGGCCGCTCTGTGCGCGCTGCGCGGTGGTTCGGCTATCACCCGTACGGGCGGGAGGCTGAGACCGCCCGGCCTCAGCAGCGTCCCGCTGATCGCCGGAGGCGGAGCCTTCAGCCTCGCCGGATAGCGGCAGCACACACACCAGAACCGCACCAACGCTGCGGCCGGGCCAGTGGGAACACGCCGGTAGGCCTCCCGCTCTCGCGTGGCAGGGGCCTGCCCCACGCACTCCGCATGCACGTCAGCCCGGCCGTAACCCGGCCGGGCTGACGACCTCCGGGCCGGAGAAGACGTGCGCTCGGGAACGCGGCCGTGACGCCCCGCTGGTGCCGAAGACTGTCCGGCGGCGCCATCTCGACGAAATGCACGAACCGGATCTCGTGTCCATCCCCGGCGGGAGTGACGACTCTTCCGGTCGAAACCCCGGCCACCATGGGGCCTCCACCGCTGGCCTGCAAGGCGGGCAGGAATTGAAACCGGCTCTTTCCGGCTGGTCCCGCATCGGGACAAGCAGTCACGCCCTCCTTAAGCGTGCCCAGTTCGCTCAGGATGGTGCCAAATGCCGGTCAAGGAAGGGTGATTGCATCATGGCGGACTGGGTGAAGGTCGCGGGAGGTCTCTCGGCCATCTCGGCGGGGTCCAGGACGACGGTGTGGGGTGTGAACGCGGCGAGCGCGATCTACCACTACACGAACTACGATGGAAGCCCCTGGATCAACATCCCGGGAGGCTTGAGTGACATCGGCGCTGCGGCGGACGGCACCGTCTGGGGGGTCAACAGCGGCAACCAGATCTACCGGTACACCGGAGACCAGAGCACGACGAACTGGGTGGGCATCAACGGCAGCCTGGTCCGTATCGACGCGGGCTCCCGGACCAACGTGTGGGGCGTCGACTCCGCCGGCAGCATCTACCGGTACACCAACCACGACGCCAACCCGTGGCTCAAGATCCCCGGCTCGCTCAGTGACATCGGCGCCGGGGCGGACGGCACCGTCTGGGGGGTCAACAGCAGCAACCGGGTCTACCGGTACACCGGGGACCAGGACCCCTCCGACCCGTGGGCGGACGTCAACGGCAGCCTGAAGCGGATCGCGGTGGGCTCCCGGACCAACGTGTGGGGCATCGACCCGGCCGGCAGCATTTACCGGTACACCAACAACGACGCCAGCGGCGGCAATCCCTGGATCAAGATTCCCGGCACTGCCGTCGACATCGCCGCCGGCGCCGACGGCACCGTCTGGCACATCAACAGCGCAGGGGACATCTTCCGCTACACCGGCGACCAGCCCAGCTGATCCCCACCAAGCACTCCTTGCGGCCCCCTGACCGAAACAGGTCAGGGGGCCGCACACGTCTCCATCACGTAGCACGAGCCCACCAAGCCGGCACCGAGGACCTGCCGGCTTCCCGTAAGCCGGGGCGGAACTGGCGGCCGGTGGGCAGGTCCGCTACGAAGGCGTCCAGGACGACGCGGTGGAAGCGTCGGCGCTGGGCGAGGGGTGAGGTGCTGGAGGTCGGCGGTGAGGCGGGGGCGGGTCTCGAAGGTGGGCACGGTGCTCGTGGGTGGTGTTCGTTCGGTGGCGCTGGATGGTGTCGCCCGGGCCGTGGTCTGAGGGCTGCCGGTGGGGGCTGCCGGAGAGCGATGACATTCGCGTCCGGCCCGGGGCCGCTTCCCGCCCGGCGGGCACCGGCGAAGAAAGTTCGGCCGCTGCTCCCGCCTGGCGGGACGTACGGCTGTCCGGCCTTTTCTTGCAGGTCAGAGCCGTGTGGCGTGGTCTGCATGACAGTGGATATCAGGGTCGTCCGGGCCGGTCAGATGTACCGCTACTACTTGCGCGAGACCGTTGTCGGTGACGGCCGCCGTCCGGCGCGTACGCCGCTGCGCGCCGCCCAGGATCAGGCCGGGGTCCCGGCCGGTCGCTGGATGGGCCGCGGCCTGGCCGCGTTCGGTCTCGCGCCGGGTGAGGAGGTCACCGAGGCGCAGTTGCGGAACCTGTTCGGCGAGTGGGGCCGGCATCCGTACGCGGACCGGATCGAAGCCGAGCGGCTCGCTGCGGGTGCTTCGCCGAGGGAGGCGTTCAAGGCCGGCGCCCTCGGACGCCGGGTGATGGTCACCGGTGTCGACTTCGTGTTCCGGCCGCAGCCGACGATCTACCTGTTGTGGGCGCTGGGGGATGAGGAGACCCGGCGGGTGATCGAGGCCGCGCACGAGTGCGCGATCGTACGGGTGCTGGAGTGGATCGAGGACGAGGTCGCGGTGATCCGGTACGGCAAGGACGGGATCTACCGGGTGCGGCCGCCGGGCGGTCTGGTCGCCGCCCGCTTCCGCCACTACGAGGCGCGCTCCGGCCGGCCCTTGCTCCATGACCATGTGCTGCTGTCGGTGAAGGGGCAGCGCCTGGACGGGAAGTGGGGCTCCATCCACACCACCGCCCTGTACGAGAACACCGTGGCCGCCTCCGCGCTCTACAACGAGCTCGTGGCCGCGGAGGTCTGCGAGACGCTGGGGCTGGCGACCGAGCCGCGCACCGTCACTCCGGGGCGCCGGCCGGTGATGGAGATCGCCGGGGTGCCGTACGGGCTGATCCGCTGGACTGCCCGGCGCAGCGACCAGATCGCCACCTGCCTTTCGGAGCTGGAGCACGAGTACGTCACCGCCGTCGACGACGACGGCGAACCGCGGTTCCTGCCCGTGGTCTCCGAGCGCGCCCGCGCCAAGCTGAACACCATCGCCGCCCGCAAGACCCGCCCGCCCAAGCAGAAGACCCGGCCGCTCGCGCAGCTGCGCGCGCGGTGGAAGACGAGCGCGATCCTCACCTCCAAGGTCGCCGCCGACGTCATCAACTCCCTCCTCGAGTACGCCCGCGCCGCGGCTGCCGCGATCCGGGCCCGGGTCGCCGCCGTGGTCGACATAGCGCTGGCGGCCGTCGACGTCGCCGCGACGGTGTTCGTGATGAACGACGGCGGGCGCTTCCACCGCCGGCACCTGCTCGCCGAAGCCCGACGCCACCTCGCCCTGATCCTGCGCGGCCGCCGCCGCGACCCGGACCTGGACGAGAAGATCGTGGCTGCCGCCATCTCTACCCACTGCCTGGACATCAGCGAGCCGAAGACCACGATCGGCCGACTGTCGGAGTACCGCCTCTACACCGCCCGGTGGGACCTGGCCGACCTCCCCGGCCGGCGCCGCCCACCCACCCCGGCCCCCGACCCGGACCGGCAGCCCCCGACCGATCCCGGCGAGCCGGCTGCGCTCCGGCCGCCGGGCCAGGACACGGGGGAGTGGGAGATACCCCGCATCCCGCTCCAGTACGAGCGAGCTGTCCTCGCCGGTGCGGTGGTGCGGGAGAAGCTGCGCACTACCACGACCGCCGTCGTGCGGGGCCGGGCGTACGACGTCGTCGCCCATCAGCAGGCGGCGATGCCCGAGCAGCTGCTCGCGTCTGCGGCCGGCGAAGTCGAGCACGACGACCAAGAGCCGGAGGCCGGTCGCGGGGAGGCGATCGACATGACGGCGCTGCGGGCCTTGCGGGAGTCCCGCACGGACGTGGAAGCCCTCGATCTCACGGCCGACCGGCTGCGCCGCCTTCAGGACGTGTTCACCAAGGCGGGCGAGGACGCCCGCACCCGCGCGGCCCGCGCCACCGCACCGGACGATGCCGATGCAGTGCACCCGGTGCGCCGGGACGACCAGCAGGCGCACCGCCCACAGCAACCCGGACCGCACCGAGGCCGGGAGGCCGGCCACTGAGCGCACCCCGATGGCGCGCACCGGTGCGGTGGTGCGCGCCGCGATGTCAGGTGTCCACTCCACCGAGTGGAGTCCACCGGCCGGGAGTGGACTCCATCGTGCTCGCCACCCACTCCACTGGGTGGGGCCCACCGGGTCCGAGTGGACGCCATCGACGGGAGTGGGGCCGCGCATCCACCCGGTGCGTTTCTCCTTGACCTCAGCTCAGGTCAAGGAGAAGCGCACCGCCCCATCGCCTCCACCCGGGCCCACTCCACCGCCCCACCGTCCATCCGGTGCGCACACTTCCGCGCGCCGGCCGCACCGGTGCGCGCACCGCCCACCGAGTGGAGCGCACCGGATGGACCCGGTGCGCGCACCACCGCACCAGTGAGCACTGGATGGGTGCGCACCCACCGCACCGGTGCGCTCCCACCCGGTGCGGTGGTGCGGTCAGGAGTGCGCACCGGGTGCGGAGTGCATCGCGTGCGCGAGCACCAGGTGCTCATCGCGCATCGCCTCCAGGGTGTCGGCGGTGTCCGGGTGATCGGGGTCCGGAATGACGTTCACCGTGAACCGGATGATGCTGCGGGCGATGCCCGGCGCCGCCGTGATGGGGGAGTCCCGCGCCCAGTCGCGCAGCGCGGACAGCAGCGCGCACCCGACCTCGTCCAGCGCGAAGGAGTCCGCGCACAGCTCTGCGTCCTCGTCCAAGGCCGTGACGGGCCAGATGATGTCCTCGGCCAGCCGCAGCATGACGAACGCCAGCTCCGGGTCTGCTTCCGCCCGCCCGGCGACAGCGGCGCCGCCACCCATCTGCAGCGCCAAGAGGTAGTCGAAGCCCCGCTCCACCTGCTTGGGCGTCAGCGGGGTACGGGGCGGGATCAGGTACGGCATGGAGATCTCCTCAGCTGGGTGGCGCCGCGCGGATCACGACGACTCCCAGCAGCCTCGGATGATCACCCTGTGGACAGAGATCAGAGATTTCTCTCAGCTCCCCGGGGTGGGGCGAATCCGGGCTGCAAGGGCCAAACCGGGCCCCCTTGTCCAGCGTGGTCGGTCCGACCACGAGCCCGTTTCCGACCCCTTGTCCAGGTCTGCTACCGCCCCGACCGCCGCGTTTCTCCTTGACCAGGGCCGTTACCGGCCCCGGTCAGACGGCGGTCAAGGGGGTCGGTTGCACGCTGCTCTTTCGCAACGACCGCCCCGGCCGGGGGCAGCGAAGGAGAGCGGACGATGAAGAGCACTCACCGGGGGGCCGGGCAGCGGCACCGCTCGGGCCGATCCCACCGGAAGGCCGGCCCGTGGCGGGCAAGCCCAAGGGAACTCCCTGGGTGCCCACTTCGAAGGCCACTTGGGAACTCCCTTTGGTGCCCGGCACCCGAGGCCGGAGGAAAACCCCCCTTGTCAGGGCCGCAATCGGCGCGAAAACTGCACCGTCACGACCCTCTTCTCTCCTCTATATGTCCGTGGTGGAGGAGAGCATCGGGTTCCGGGGGGCCCGGACGCCCTCCCAGGCCGGGCGCGGCCAGCAGCGGCGGCGGTCGGCCGGCGGCCGGTCGCGAGCAACGAGGGAGCAGAGCTGGTGGCGGGGAAGCGGAAGACCAACCCGGCGGGGTCGACGAACAACTACCGCGGCGACGTGCTGCGCGTGCTCGGAGCGCTGAAGGTGGCCACGGCTGATCAGATCCAGCGGATCGGCGCACCGCACCTGACCCACCGCCACGCCGACAAGGAGACCCCGTCGAAGCAGAAGCAGGCCCGCACCGCCTCGCACACCGGCGCACTCTCCGACATGCGCAAGCACGGCCTGTCCGAGAACGGCGGCTCCACCGAGACGGGGGACTCGCTGCGCAACCTGACCACCAAGGGCCTGGAGGCCGCCTCCTACGAGCTGCGGCGCCCGGTGACGGAGATGGGCTCCACCGCGCGCGGCGCGGGCTCCAGCGGGGCCTCCCACCCGATGGCCGTCAACGAGACGGTGATCGCGATGCTGCGCCCGAAGCCGAACATGGCCAAGCTCGCCGACGACCCGCCGCACGTCCAGGCAGCCGCCCAGGCCGCCGTCGACGGACCGGACGGGATCGGCACCATCGCCTCGTACTGGACCGAGGTCCCGCTGCCCGCGACCGGCACGTGGAACGCGCCCGGCAAGGGCGGTGCCCAGGCCGACCTGGTTCTCACCGCACCGCAGGACCAGGTGCCGCTGCTGTTCATCGAGGTCGACAACTGCCACGAGACCGCGGAGGAGCTCGCCGCCAAGCTGGAGAAGTACGCCCGGTTCTTCCGGCGGAAGGTGAAGGACACCGACGGCAAGGAGCGCCCGATGTGGCGCACCCGCTGGACGGTCCCCGAGGGCCGGTACGGCGATGCGCCGCATCCGCCCGTGCTGCTGGTGTTCAACCGCATCGGCGAGCGCAACCCCAACCGCACCGTCCCGCGCCTGCAAGAGCTGACCCGTCACCCGTGGCAGGGAGAGCGGCAGCGCGGCGGCCACCATCTCTACGACCGGAAGATCCCGATCATCGCGACCGGCCTGAACCAGCTGCGCCAGCATGGTCCGGCTGGCCCGGTGTTCCTCCGCTTCGGCCGCGACCACATGCAGCCGCTCCTGGAGGCGATCGGCAACCCGCGCTTCGAGGCCGCCGAAGCCCGCGAGGCAGAAGAGGCCAAGGCCCGTGCAGCGGCGTACCAAGCAGATGTACGACGGGCGGCACAGGAGCAGGCGGCGAAGCAGGCCGCCGAGCGCGAAGCCCGCCGTCCCGTCTGCACCGGCTGCGGGGCGAAGTTCACCGACGAACGCTGGGAGGCGGCACAGGCGACGGACTGGGGCACCCCGAAGGACTCCCACCCGCACCTGTGCGACAGCTGCAAGCAGAAGGTCGGCGCCGTCGTCAGCCCAGCGGCTGCCACCCAGGAGCGCCGAAAGCCGGAACGCAGCGAGGGGCCGGACGACTTCTGGCCCGCCCCCCAGCGCCCCGTCTGCACCGAATGCGGTGCCGCGTTCACCGACGAACGATGGAAGGCGACCGCGCGCGTCGGCTGGAGCCCCTCCCCAGCGAAGCGCCCGTCTCTGTGCGGCGACTGCGACCAGCGGTTCGAGGCCGACTTGGAGCAGACCTGGGGGTGAGTCACCGGCAGGAGGAGCGCGACCAAGAGCAGGACCAGGCCGTGCCCAAGCAGAAGGCCGCCGGCTGGTTCTCCCGCCTGCGTGGCTGAGCCGGGCAAGCCGCCAGCGGCTGCGGGCAAGCCCAAGGCACCCTGGGCAAGCCCGCGCCGTCGGCGGCAGCCGGGCGATGGGCACAGGTTGAAAAGGCCAGGTCAGCGCCTGCTCCACGGCCCGCTTGTCCGGACGCCGGAAGGGCAGCCCCCCACCGCCTCAGGTACTTGCCCACCCCCGGTTCGGTCAGCCGCAGCCGGTACAGCTTCACGGTCAGCTCGCCCACCAGCCGCCGCGTCCACAACTGCCCGGAAAGCCCCACGTCGCAGGGCCGGTGATCGAGGACCGCCTGCCGCACAGCGGCCTGCTCGGCCTCCCCGAGCAGCTGATGCACCCTGACCGGTTTGCCGCGAGGCCGCATGACCAGAGCTTC
The DNA here is from genome assembly GCF_035994945.1 of Streptomyces sp. NBC_01216. NCBI lineage: Bacteria > Bacillati > Actinomycetota > Actinomycetes > Kitasatosporales > Streptomycetaceae > Streptomyces > Streptomyces sp. NBC_01216. The sequence continues at coordinate 8,035 of NZ_CP108677.1, read as the reverse complement.
CCGCCCGCCGGCCTGCCACTTCGCCCACCACGTGTCGACCGCCTTCAGCGACACCCCGAAGACCGCCGCCACGTCCTCACGGTCCTGCCCCGCCACCAACGCGGCCACCGCCCGCAGCCGCAGGGCCTCCTGCGCCGACGGCGACAGATGCCGCGCGTCCCCCGCCAGATCGCTCACACCCCTCCAACGACCCGGAATCAGAAGCGTTTCGGATCAATAGGATCAATCGAACACGAGGCTCCAGGAATCGATTTTCCCGGTGTTAGGGGCTTGCCTGTCGTGGACGACGAGTTTCCACGTTCCGTTGGCGTCTTCGGCGGAGGCGTTAACGGTGTACGCCTTGTACACGTGGTAGCCATTGTCTTGCAGGGAGATGGATTCAAGCAAATAGCGTCGTCGTGTCGGTGATTCGAGAGAGACCTCAAGGTCTCCGCGACGCATGTGCTCGATATCCACGGCAACACTCAAGTCTGCCGGAGCTTTTCCGGTCATTCCGCTGACCGTGATAGGGCTGTGACTCTCGTTGTTGTCGAGGATGGGGACGTCGGTGCCATTCTCGAAGTGGCCATGGGTGTCTCGCTTGCTGATGTGGTGGCAGGGCTCGAGGGAGGGATTCGGGGGGTGCTGACAGGGGCTGGGGTCCGCAGTTCTATCGGATAGTCCGGTCTCGGCATCTTCCGTGCCGGTCTCAGGGCCGAAGCGCCAGATGGAATTCCAGACGTAGGGGAATCTGCCGGTGAGCACGAAGTTCTGGTTACCGGGATACGTGACGTCGTCGCACCACCAGAGCCTCAACTGATTGCCCCAATCGGCACTCGTGTCGAGGCAGTACCCCGATGCGCTGTGAATGATTCTTCCGTCATCCTTAACTTCGATCTTTCTGTACTTCTCATCCCACTGATCGCAAGCGCGAATCCATGCGTGAGCGGGATTCTTCTCGGGCTCGGGAAAGAAGATGCATGTCTGGCCGCCAGTAAACCACGAAACCTGACGAGGGAAGCCGGCATTACGAAGATCATGACCAATGTCGCTATAGTAGAACCAATTCAGATCCTGTTCGCATTTCTCCATTGTGACCCAGCTCCAGTCTCGTGTGACAAGACACCTGCCTGGATGATCCACGGAGGATACCTTGTACTTACTAGAGGCTGCCCGGAAGGCGAATTCGACGGGATAGTGATCGGATCCTGCGCCGTTGAGTCGGCGTCCCGTCCATCCCTGCATGTTCTGTTGGTCGTTGGAGACCATGTAGTCGAGTTCGCCGCCGCTTTGCTGTGTTCCCTGGCCGCTGCTGTAGATCTGTGAGCCTGGGGGGGCGGTGAGGTTCTCGGGGCGGCGGTTGAAATCGCCGAGGACGGCCCACAGGCCGGGTGAGCTTGCCCTTTGGATTTCGGTAAGCATGTTCTGTGCGTCGTTGCTGCGGTTGTCGCCGTTGGAACTGGCATGGAAGCTCCAGAATCGGCTGCCGTCGGCAAGTTGGATGCCGAGTGCGGGGCGCATGCCCATGTTGCGGTTGTCTGCCTGGGGCGCGCTGACTAGCGTAACGTTGGTCGGTCTTTCGTGGGTGACGAAAGCGACGTTGTTGCGGTTGCCGGTGGGATCAGTATCCAGCCAGGTGACGTAGACGGTTGTGCCGCGTGTTGCAGTGCCGATGCGCCATCTGCGCACCTCGTAAAGGTAATATGTGTGCCTGCTTCCGTAGTCGGTCAAGATACCCGTATCGATGACGGTGCCGGGCAGGCTGGTGCGGGGGCCGGACTCCTGAAGGGCGATCACGTCGTGCTCGACGTAGTTGCTTCCGCCAGCCGCCATGCGGGCGACGGTGTTGGTCCACTTGCTGTCACTGGAGCTGGAGGCGCCTTGCATGTTCCAGGTGGCCGGGCGGTGGTTTCCGGGAGACGCGTGGCTGGGGGCTGCGGCTACCAGGACGAGGGAGGCTGCGAGTAGCGTTGCGGTGATGACGTAGGTGAGCAGTGCGCGCATGTTCAGGTGCGCTGGGGGCACTGCAGGTGGCGTCTGGGGTGTGGGGAACATGGTCGCCTTTGAGGTGGGGGGATCGGCGTTCTGACCGCGAGCGCGTCCTTGCAGTCGATGGGAATGCACTGAGCGAGGCCGATGTGCCGTGGTAGGAGTTGTACCGTGTCGGCTCTCGATGAAGTCGGTAGCTGCGGTACGGCCACCACACTGGCACAGTCCGGCGGTTTCAGCCTCGAACATCCCGCGCCAACAGCCCTGGCAGATGTGACCGGTCACCCTCAGCGCCGGTTGGCATGGGTTCAGATTCACCGATTCGGTGGCTGCCTGATTGGCGTAGTACCTACTGTCGCCCTGGTCGGGGTGGAGTGTTCTGGCGCGGCCGCTTCCCTCGCACGCCGTTTCTGACCTGTTGTCACTTCCCTCCGGGCATCCGGATGGGGTGGTGAGCGTTCATGCTTCGTCTGGGTTGGTCAGGTGGCGTCCTGCCGAGGACGCAGTAAGGATCGTGGTCACCGGGGAACACATGGTGTGCTCCCGTCTCAATGAGTGTGGCCAGATCACCTAGGCCACGAGAGAAATGGGGTTGTATGAGGTCTGCCCGTGTACTGAGCAGGAGCCTTGCCGTTGCCGCTGGTGTGGCGGCTCTCGGGGGTATGGTCCCGGGGGCTGTCCCCGCGGCCACGGCAGTCGCAGCCAATGCCTGCGGGAAGTCCTTCAGCGACTACTCGGGGACGTTCACGGGGACAGCGCTCGTGAACGCTGGCCCCCAGCAGGTGACCTACACGCTGACGTTCCCGAAGCATCGAACCTACGCCATGGAGCTGGCCGTGCTCGGCTCGAGCGGCACCCACGAGGTCCAGGGCCCCATGAAGATCATGTCCACCCAGTCGGTGGGCAGGCTGATGCTGATGGCGCCGGTCTACCAGCCCACCGGACCCACCTCGTACGTGGAGGTCATGGCGAGCGACACGCAATGCCAGTCCGGCATGCTCGGAACGTCACCCCCGACCGTGACCGGCTTCACCCTCAACCTGCCGGGGGGTGCTTCGGAAATCATCATGATCCGAACATCCTGACGGAGTGCCCTTCGAGAAGTCCCAGAAACAACCGCGCCAGCTCGGCCCCGCCACCGACAGCAGTGGCGGGGCCTGACCCTTTCCTGATCATCACGTGCGCGAACAGCCCTCGCGGTCTGTCTCAGCGCGCCCTTCCTCCCCGATCGGTACGCGTCGGGAGACCAACCACCGGAACAGGCCCGGAGTGGCAGGCTTGTCGGGGCCGGTCGGTTTCGGGCGCCGCGCCGCGTCCATGTCATCGCTGCGGGACCGCCTGGGGTCCTGGATCAGCCTCGCCCTGGGCAGGTCAAGCCGGAGACGGATGAGCGGTTGTCGGACCGGATCGCGGTCGGGCTGCTGACGCGTACGTTTCCGCCGGAGCTGGTGGACCGGGTGGTCGCCGAGTGCGGTCGCCCGGGCGTGCGCACTCGGCTGCTGCCGCCGCGGGTGGTGGTCTACTTCGTGCTGGCGATGTGTCTGTTCTCCGGGCAGGGCTATGAGGAGGTCGCACGGCTGTTGACGCAGGGTCTGGCCTGGGCGAAGCGATGGTCGGGCTCGTGGCAGGTGCCGAGCACGGCGGCGATCTCGAGGGCACGGGTGAAGCTGGGGCCGGAGCCGATGAAGGCGCTGTTCGCCGAGGTTGCACGGCCGTTGGCGACCGGGGAGACCCAGGGCGCCCGGTACGGGCGATGGAGGCTCGTGGCGATCGATGGCACGGTCCTCGGCGCACCCGACAGCGATGTGAACGCCGCACACTTCGGGCGGCCGAAGACCCATCGCATCGAACGGTGTGCGTATCCGCAGGTACAGATGGAGGCGCTGGCCGAGTGCGGCACCCACGCCATCACCGCCGCCGCCCTGGGGCCCCTGTCGTCGTCCGAACCAGCCCTGGCCCGCAGCCTGTTCAGCCATCTCTGCGGGAACGATCTGCTGCTGGCCGATCGCGGTGTGTGCGGTGCGAGTTGGTGGCCGTGGTGAGCCGGCGGGTTGTTCGGTGCTGGGGGGTTGCCGACCGCCGTCAGCGGCGGCCCCTCGCTGCCCCCTCGGGGAGAGGCCCACTCTCCCCGAGGGGGCTGTCCCTGCCGCTGGTGACACGGGGTGAGGGAGCCGGCGGGCCCCCTCACGCCGTGGGGGTTCGGCCAGTAGCTCCCGCGGTAGCCGGTGCTCGTTGCCTGCTATGGCTGCTCGCAGACGGCTGCGACGGCCGCCCACGCGCCCACCGCCGTCAAGGTCGTCTGCGGCTGCGGGTGGGAGGGGCGCGCGCGACCGGTGGCGCAGGAGGACTTCGACGACCCCGACAAGACGAGCGAGGTCCCCCACAGCGAGTGGGCGCACCACGCCGAAGTCGAGCTGGCCCAAGAACTCCCGGATGAGGTCGACAAGGCACTCCGTACGCTGGAGTGGCATCTGAACGACCTGGCCGGCACCAGCTACGAGATGAGCCGGAAGCGCAGGAACGGCGAGCCCCGGCCTGCCCAGTGCCCCTGCGACCGGCACCGCCGTGGCTATGCCCAGCGCATGCCGATCGCGGACAGTTGCTCGATCCGTTCCGGGGTCAGTGTCGCGGCCCTGCTGCGCTGGTTGCTGATCCAGGCGCCCAGCTTGTGTTCCCGCTCCTGTTGGTCCTCGCCGATGATCCGTTCGACGTGCTTCCTCGGGACCTGAAGGTGCCCCTCACGTTCGTAGAACTGGCGGGCGGCCTGGTAGTTCAGCGCCCACTTGTCGGCCTGTGTACGGCGCTTGGGCGTCTCGTCCTCGGTGGCGGGCTCGATGCCGAGGACCTGCTCGCACATCCACTGCTGCACGATCGTGAGCTGGTCCCAGCCGAGCCGGACCGACTGCACCCACCGTCCGAGGTCCTCGCCCTGGCGCACGACGTCGCCCACCTCGGTGGGCAGCGCCTCACCGGCGTCCAGGTGCATCCGGACCAGGTGGAAGGCCCGCTGCCATGTCACCGGCCAGCTCGGGCACCAGGACGCGTCGATGTCCTCCAGCTGCTCGCGCCGCTCGTCCGACAGCGCCCCGGCCGAAGACCCCGTCGGCAGCCCCTCGGCACGCCGCTGCTCGTTCTCCTGCGCCTTGCGGGCGGCGGCCCGCGCGTTCTTCAGGAAGATGCCCACCTTCGCGCCCTGGTAGGTGGCGTCCAGCGGGGCCAGGAGGTGGCCGTGCTCGGCGGCCCACCCGCGCGCGGCCGCGAGGCCCTCCTCCCACGCGACGTCGTGGTGGGACCAGATCATGCCGAGCTTCTCCAGCTGGGCGACGCGGTCCTCGTCCATGTCGCCGCGGGCGTAGAAGCGGCGGGCGTCGGCGGTCCACTGCCCGAGGGGGAAGTCGGCGAGCGAGGCCGGCCACCCGGTGGCTTCCGCCTCCTGGTCGTCGGCGGCGGGCACGCGGAACGTGAACGGCACGCGGAGGTCGCCGTGCTCGCGGGCGTAGATGACGGCGGCCTCCACGCCGCGCCGCCAGTGCTCGTGTTCCGGGTTGAGGACGCGCAGGTTGATGAACGCGGCGAGGGCGGCCGGGTCGCGGGGCGTGGAGAACTTCAGCAGGGCCTTGGCGGGGGCGCTGACGCCTCCGGAGCCCTCGCCGCTCCCGCCCGTGCTCTTGCCGCTGTCGTCCTTGCTGACGGGCTTGTAGCGGCTCGGGGCCTGCTGCTCCGCGAGGCTCTCCACGATCCGCGCGTCGTGCGCCCGCAGCGCCTCCAGCAGCTTCGCCAACCCGCCGAACGCCCGCGAGGTCAGCATGTTGTCCGCCGTCTCGCCCGGCCCGAGCAGCACCGGCACCACGAGCGACGCCACCTTGCCCTCGCCCGGCTGCATCCGCAGCGCCCGGCCCACCGCCTGGACCAGGTCGGGCATCGAGCCGCGCACATCCGCCCAGTAGACGGAGTCGCAGTTCTTGGTGTCGACGCCCTCGCCCAGGACCTTCACCGAGCACAGGAAGCACTTCTCTACCACGGTGCCGTCCGGGGCGATCCCGGCCGCGAACTCCCCGAGCAGCCGGCGCCGGTGGAGCGGCTTGTGGTCCCCGCACAGCCAGTCCGCCCAGATCGTCTTGGGGTACAGCTCCGGGTCGCTGGCATGCAGCTGCGCGGCGACGTCCGGGAGGCCGGCCGCGAACGCTTCGGCCTCCTTGACCACGTGGTGGAAGACGAGCGTGCGCCGGAAGTTCTCCTCCGCCGACGCCTTCACCAGGGCGGTCTGCAGCGCGGCGAGCCGGGCCCCGCGGACCTCTGCGGAGCGGCCTTCGGCGCCCAGGAGCTGCGCGGCCTGGAGCGCGGTGTCGGTGACGTCGACGCATACGACCTGGTAGGGGGCACAGATTCCCCGGTCGATGGCCTCCGAGAGCGTCAAAGTGAACGCCCTGCTGCCGAAGGGGCCCTCGGGGTCGTCTTCCATGCTCGCGACCAGCTCGCCCGGTGCGCCGGCCTCGTCCTCGTCTCCGAGTTGCCACAGCCGGGGTGTGGCTGTCATGTAGAGGCGGCGCAGGGAGGGGATCTTCTGGTTGTCGTGGACGACCGCCCAGGGTTTCCCGATCCGGCCGGAACATCTGTGGGCCTCGTCCACGACGATCAAGTCCCACGCCGCGAGGCCCGCGGCGTGCGCCCGCTCCAGCGTGCCCAGTCCCAGGCTGGCGTACGTGGCGTAGACGGTCACCTTCTCCAGGCCGCGGGTCCACTCCACCAGCTCGTCCACGTCCGTGGTGTTGGGGAAGGACACCTCCTCGCCCCGCAGCGAGGACACCCCGATCATCGGCCCCCGGCGGCCCCCCTCGCGCCACGCGGCCTCGGTCTGGGCGAGCAGGTCCAGCGAGGGCACGAGCACCAGCACGCGGCCCGCGTGGAGCTCCTCCGCGCTGCGGACCGCCACCCGGGTCTTCCCGGACCCGGTCGCCATGATCACCTGCGTTCGGAGCCCTCGCTCTGGCACAAGTGATCTTGCAGGCAATTCGAGGGCACGCAGGACCGCGTCAATGGCTTCTCGCTGGGCTGCCTCGCGCTGGTCAGCGCGGGCTGTGCTCGACATATTCGCCTGCCTTCTCCTAAATGATCAATTTCAAGGGGTGTCTGCGGAGGGTGTGGGGGTGGACGGTCAGGCGTCGGGGTCGACTTCGGGGTGGGTGAACCGCACGGGCTTGCCCAGCGACCGGGCGTAGGCGATTTCGGCTCGGGTGCTGTCTCCGATGTAGTCGCCGACTACGAGCACCTCATCAGCGAGCCGGATCTTCGCCCGGTGCAGATCGTCGAGTCGAACCTTCAGCGCCTCGGCCTCGACAGGATCGGACCAGAGTTCGTGCGGCGACTTCATGTCACAGCCCGGTTTGACGACAATCCTTCCGGCTTTGGCCTCCCGCAGATCGGCCTCGTTCATCTCGGTCATGAAGCGGGTGGAGCCGCAGATCACGACGATACGCGGGAGGCTCAACAGCTTCTTCGCGTCGGCGAGCTTCTCCTCGGGGGTGAGCGGTTGCGGGTATGACACTGGTTCCTCCTGGTGGCGTGATCCAAGGAGTGCCGGATCGGTCCGAGGTGGTGTGCTCTGAGTCCAGAGTCTATCCTCATCTCAAAATGAAACACCCCGAAAGTTGAGATCCCCCTAACGTGGCTGAAAGCTGTTGGTCTTGACTTATCGCAAGCCGATCCAGAGCCCTGATGGCCCCTCAGCTCACTCTCTTGTTCGAGTGACAGGCCCCCCGTGTTGCCGCTCTCATCCGATCGCCCGTCACCCACCGTCCTCTTGCTGCCGCTTGTGGCGTGACCTCTACGGGTGGGCCGCGCGGAGCGTGGCACGCCTTGTCCGCACGGGAGTTGACGGGCCGACTGCGGGTGGCTGGAGCGCAGCGGAAGCCACTGGTCGGACGGAGGCCGGCCGCGCCTCGCAACGCGAGGCGCCTGCCCTGCGGTTGGCGGGGCGCGCGCAGCGCGTGCCGCCTGGCGGTGAGCGGAGCGAGCCGCATCCGCTCACGCGGAGCGTGAGCGGCCGGGGAGCGCAGCGACCCGGCTC